>CBDCFR010000012.1:0-1086488 GCA_965216355.1 Acidimicrobiales bacterium | reverse complement strand
GCGATGGATCATTGGCCAGCTCGGCCGACGTTTCGACCAGCGCGGTGAACATCGCCGGATCGAGGGCGTTCATTTTGTCGGGCCGGTTGAGGCGCACATCGGCCACTCCGCCGTGTCGCTCAATACTGATTCGGTCGCTCATTGGTCGGATCTCCTATCCGTTCTGATCTTCAGTCGTCTGATCTTCAATCGCCCGCACATGTTTGAGCCACAGTCCGCCACCTCGGTGGGGGCGAGGGTCGTACGATCGGTGGCCTAACACCCGTTGCACGTGCGCCGACTGGTCGGCGAGATCTTCGGTTCGGTAGTCGATGGCGTTGGCTTCTTCGGGCGTGAGCCATCCGGCCACGTAACTCAGATGCATGGCCCGGCGAACCTGATCGGTGGTTTGGTTGGCCCCGCCGCCGTGCAACACATAGCCCGAGTAGACGAGGGCGTCGCCCGGCCCAAGCTCGGCGGGGACAGATTCGGCCTCGGTGAAACGGTCGAGCTGCTCCCAGTTCTGACTGCCCGGAACCACTCGAGTGGCGCCGAGCTCCTCGCTCACCTCGCTAAGCCCGATCATCGCGCTGATAGTGATCTCGGGCGAGTTCGGCCAGGTGGCCTTCACGAACTCCCACCAGTTGTTGGCATCACGGTGCAGCACCTGGGCCGGTTCGCCGGGATTGATGTACATCACCTGCCCGGTGTTCACCCAATATGGTCCGGAGTTGGGCAACAGCACGGCATCGGCCAACGCCTTATATACAGGGTTGTCGAGCAGGCGGAAGTAGGCGGGCGTGATGACCCCGAGGCTGGAGAACCGTACGGTCGCCGCGCCGACGAAACTCTTGCCGTCTTCTCCCAGCCCCTGGGTGGCGCTGCCCGGCTCCACGCTTTCGGCGTAGGCGTCAGCGGCCTCGCGGATCTCGTCGATCACGTCGAGCGGCACCATGCCTTCGACGATCAAGCCCCGTCGCGGTTGTAGGCGGCGAGCATGTCGTCGATCGGAGCGGTGGCCGGGAGTCGCTCCAGTGGCTTGAGTTTGTTGGCCGTCGACATGCCCCGATCGTACTACCGGGCCTGTCAGCCTTCGAGTTGGACGCCGAGGCCGTCGGCGATGCGGTTGACGTAGGCGTAGTAGCCGACCACCTCGGCGATGTCGAGGATGTCGCGATCGGAGAAACCTACGGCTTGGAGCGCCTCGACGTCGGCTCGCACCATCTCCCCTGGGGTGAGCGTGAGCTTGATGGCGTAGGTCAACATGGCGTGACGTTTCTCCGACAACCCGGCGGTGCGCCAATCCTCGTCGACCTTGGCCAGCAGCTCATCGTCCTTCAGCAGTCGGCGCAGACCGCGCCGATGGTGGGTGATTCAATAGTGACAGTGGTTCTCCAGCGAGACCACGTAGGCGATCAGCTCCCGCTCCACTTTGCGCAGTGTGGCGGTGCCGGCCATCGCCGATCGATACAGCGCGTTGTGGGCGGCGAGACCTGTGGGGTTGAGCGAGTGGATGGCCATGATGTTGTCGACCACACCGGTTTCCGAATCGACCACCTCGGGATGCAACGCCGCCAACTCCGGGTTGCTCCCGTCGAGCCACTCGCCATCCGGCACCTGCTCAATCCAGCTCGAACTCGCCATGCTTGGGTTCGCTCCTCAGTAATCTGTGTCACTCCACCGTATGTCACGACGGTGGAGTGACACAGATTTCGCGGTATCGGCAGTGTCACACCCATCGAGCAGAGTGGACCCATGGCGGGCGCGGTTGAAAACGACGCGGCAATAGTGGCGGTTGCATCACCACAGGCTGGAGTCTGCACCAGATCTCAGTTGGTTGACAGTGGCTTGCCACCTGATGTTGTCGACAACCGACTACGGGTTGGTTTGCTGCGGGCGGTCTGTCGCGGCGTATATGTTGTCGACGCCCTCGCCTGTGCGGCAACGCCACTTCACTTGGCAGTACACGCTGCACCAGGATCGGTTCTGTCGCACCTTACGGCGGCGATTCTGCACAGACTGGCGGTCGATCGTTCTGCCGGCTTCCGTCTGGTTCATGCGTGGGTGCCTGCGTCGATCAGGCGTCGCATCGATGGCCTCAATCTTCGGAGAACCCGGAACCTCCCGGGTGGGGTTGATGTCGTTCATGTCGGCGGTCTACCGGTCACGTCGGTTGAACGGACCATTGTCGACCTCGCCGCCGATCTCGGCCCTGCCCGTATTCGCCATGTAATCCAGACCGCAATGCGTGATGAGGTTGTCGATGGGCCGGATCTACTCGTTTGTTTCGAGTCGACCGCTCGGCAGGGAGTCGCCGGCTCGACGATGATGCGGAAGGTGCTTCGCCAGCTGTTCGACGATGAGCCGGTTGCGGCATCGGTGTTGGAGCAGGCGGTCAATCGGCTGCTGTCAGCGCACGGCATCAGCGGAATCGAGCAGCAGGTTCAACCGCCGTGGTACGACGGCATTGAGGGCGTCGTCGACTTCGCCCACCCCGAACTGGGGATTGTTCTTGAGGCCGACGGTCGGCGTTGGCATCGTCGGGACCAGGAGATGGCCCTTGACCGCCGGCGGGATCGTCTCGCCGCCGGCCATGGTTGGGTGACGATACGGGTCATGTGGGAAGAGGTCACCGGCCGCCCCAGTGCGATAGCCGACGATCTTGTTTCTGTGATGCACGCCCGACAAGGCCGCGCCGCCTAATCCTGCGTTCTGTGTCCCTCCACCGTATGCACCGACGGTGGAGTGACACAGAAACTGTGCGGGCGTCGCGGGTTTAGGGGCCGAAGAGGTCGAGCACGATCACTTCGATCTCGTCGGCGTCGTTGAGGAACAGGCTCACGCCGAACCACGAGATGCAGGATTGGCCAAACGGCACGGCCGGTTCGATGTTGACCTGATTCATTGCTTGCCACTCAGCGGGCCATTCTTTGAATCCACCGGCACACCACGGCATCGGTCCGGCCGTGAACTTCGGATGACGGGCGCCGTCGCCCGACAGCGTCTGAAGAACGCTGAACGGTCCGTCGAATCCTCCGAATCCGCTTTCAGCCTCGAAGAACCAGTTGTCTCGGTCCGCCAGTTGGTCCTGCGTACGAACGATTTGTTCGTCGAGCCCGAGAGACAGGATCACTTCGTCGGCCACCGGTAAATCGGTAAACGAACCGCCTTGGGCGAATCGGATCAGAGCCTTGGCGGCGACCTGCTCATCGTCGCCGGCGAGTGTCGGTACATCGACCGGTGGGTCGGTGATGGTGAAGGCGATACGGGTCGGGCTCGGGGTGTCGGAGCCGCCCTGGGCGTTGAGCAACAGCGTGTACGACCCGGGTTCGAGCCCGTCGACCTTCACGGAGAACCGACCCCAGGCCACCGTCCAATCGCTGGTCGACACCGCATATTGGTCGGTCTCGATGGTGCCGAGGAACGAACTGCCGCTGAACACCCCGGCCACAGGGTTGTTGTCGGCATCGACCACCGACACTCCGAGCGTGGCTTCAAACGGACGGGCAAGGCCGTTGACCGAGACCGACCCGGCGCCAACCAGCGGCGGTTCGGTCAGTACCACAAGCTGGTCGGTGACCACGGGTGGCTCGGCCACCTTGAGATCGACGACGACCATTCCCTGCTCTGGCAGCGCTGTTACGTTCACGCGGTCGACTCGCATCGGGGCCACCAGCTCCAGGCCTCCGTCGCCGCCCCGAACGATGTAGACGCCATCGTCGGTTTCGGTTGCCTCGGGCCATGTCCACTCGGTGGCGCCGAGGTCGACGATCGATCCGAAGCCACCACTCATTGTGTTGAGGATCGATGGCAGCGCCGACGCGGGGCCGGTGCCGGCCGGAATGTCCTCCCAGATGATCGGTACTTCACCTTGACCAAACGACACCACCACCCGCAGGCAGGTATCGGTGAGATAGGTGCTTTCCAGTCCGTAGACGTAGGGTTCGCCGCTCATCGTGCCGCCGAGTTGACCGAACTCGCCGTCGCGGCAGGCGGGCACTTCGTCGGTGCCGACGGCGATGCCATCCGGCAGCGGCTCAAGCAGGGCAATGTTGACCCAGCCTTCGCCATGGTCGACGAACTCCTGCGCGGGGTCCGGCGTGAACTCGACAGGGTTAAAAAGCGCAATTGGGATCCAGAGGGCACCGTCATCGGTCACCGTGGCGTCGCCTTGGGAGAGGATGCCGCTGTAGTTCGGCGGGAGCTTGGCGACGACTGGGAACTCAGTGCCCGGGCCGGAGCGCACGTTGAGGAACGGATCGTTGGTGTCGGCGGCGACGACCTCGGCATCTACTCGGTAGCGCTCGGTCGGAATCTGAGAATCTGGCACTCTCACACCGCCGTCGGGGGAAAAGCCCCAGTGGGCGGCACGAATCCAGCCGTCGCTACCGGCGTCGGCCAGGTCTTCGGCGCCAAGCGCTTGTCGGGTTCCATCGTTGAGATCGATGGTCAGCGCCGACTCACCGAACCCGATGATGAGATCGGCGAAGTCGCTGTCGGCGGCAGCGTCGAACGTCCACCAGTCGCTGTCGTCGGGGCTGGCCGGGAGCGGGTAACTCGGTCCTTCGGTGACTGAATCATCGTCTTGGGCAATCGTGTACGTGCGGACGTTTTCCGCCGTGCCGACCACGAGAAGATTTCCGGCGAGGGCGACATTGCGAGGAGCGTCTCGATGCTCAGGCTCGATCGACGGAACCGCAGTCCACAGCACGTTGGTCGACCCGGCATCGTCGGTTGTGGGCAATTGGCTGACAACTCGAACCGACACGGAGTCGCCGTCGTTGACAATGGCGGCGACGGTCGTGCCGTCCATAGCCACGTCGACGATGGTTCCGCCGAAGTCCAAACGATCTTCACGATCGAACGCGAGAGGTGCCCGGTCGGCGAAGATGGCGACCAGATCGCCGTCGAGCAGCGTAAGGGCAGCGTTGCGGCCGGCAACCTTTCGGGTCGAAACGAGCGAGGGCGGCCCCGTTTCGGTGAGCACCAGCGGTCTCGGTTCTCCGCCGACGGCAACGTGGAAAACCGTGTCGGAGTTCGTGTAGAACACACCGCCGTTTCCGTCGGGAAGCGCATCCTGGGCATCGGCCGGGAGATCGACGGGATTGTCGCCCAAGCCGAACCCGGCCCGGGTGCCGCTCTCGGTTTCGATCAGCAGGAACGGCGTGTCGGGCACGCCGCTGGCCTCGGTCAACTCGGTGAGATCGCCGACTCCATTGACATCCACGGCATCGCCGTCGTTGTCGTCAGAGTTGGAGTCTTCGTTGTTGTCTTGGACGTCTTCGGTGGCGATGTTGTTGTCGGGGCCGTCGTCGGCCAAAAGCTGCCAGCCGCCGAATCCGGCGACGGCGGCGATCACGGCGAACGCCAGGGCGGGTAGCAGCGGGCCGCGACCCCCCACGCCGGAGCGGGCACCGGCACCGGCCACGTGCGGACCATGATCGACGTCGACGGCGTTGGCCCGACGGGCGAGGTCACCAAATGCTTCGGTGATTCGTTCTTCATGATTACTGATATCGGTTGCGTTCTCAGAGCTCATATCCGGCTCCCTTCAAGAAGCGAGGCCAGTTGAGTGCGGCCTCGGTGGAGGTGGACTTTGGCGGTTGATTCCGAGCAATCGAGCATGATGGCGATGTCGGCCACCGAGCGATCCTCCAGGTAATGGAGGGCAACGGCGGCTCGTTGTTTGCCGGGCAACTTGGCCACGGCCTCCCACACGTCGTCGAACCGGGTATCGGTGGCGAGGGTCGACGGGGCCTCGGACAGCCGCAGCTTGGCCCTTAACTCAGCGCCGAGACGCTTACGGTTCGACAGGGCCAGGTTGATGGTGACCCGACGAAGCCAGGCGCCGGGTTTGTCGTAGTGGCCGATCTTGTCCCACTGCTTATAGGCGCGGACCAAGGCCTCCTGGGCCAGGTCCTCCGCCACGATGTTGCTACCGGTTATGGCTCCGGCCAGCGCCACCATCGCCGGAAGTTCCCGGCGATAGAAGGCATCGAAGTCGTGGGCGACGGCCATGGTGGTTCCGACCATTGGGTCAGTCATAGGCTCGATTCTCGCATACACACCCATCACACAAGCGGGGGACCCTGGAAGGTTTACCAATGTGGCGCGAGTCACATCTCGCCGGTTGACTGTGGTTTAGCGGGTCAACACGCCGGCTTCGGCTGGTTCGAAGCCGGCCGGCCACTGCGTGCGGAGGTTGGCGGTGGCCCCGGCCAGGTTGGTACCTTTCAAACCGACCTCCTCCAGGTCGGCCCCGGCCAAGTTCGCCCCTCGCAGATCGGCCCCAAACAGCGAAGCGCCGTTCAACTTCGCTCCGACGAGGCTCGCCGACCGAAGGTTGGTCTCACGCAGATAGGCGTTGCTGAGATCCGCCCCATCCAATACAGCACCGCTCAGATCGGCGAGGCTTAGATTGGCGTCCACCAGCTTCGCCGTCGATAAGTCTGCTTCGGCGAGCACGGCCTGCCGCAGGTCGGCCCGCCGCATATCGGCAGCCGTGAGTTCGGCGCCGCTCAAGTTGACCAGATGGAGCTCGCCATCAACCAGAGCGGCGCCGTCGAGTTTTGCCTGTGGCAGATCAGCACCACCGAGGTTCGCGCCGCTGAGGTCGGCGTTTCGCAGATCCACACCGGGAACCTGGGCCTCGGAGAGATCCGCGCCCCGCAGGTGTGCACCGCTGAGATCCACCGAATCGAGATCGACATCTCTCAAATCCACTGAACCCAGTTGTGCTCCGGCGAGGCGAGCACCGGTGAGTTTCGCATGACGCAGATCAGCTCCGTGAAGGGTCGCCTGCTGTAGGTCGGCCCGTTCAAAATCGGCCTCAACCAGATTGGCGTCGCGCAGATCAGCGCCGGCCAGGTTGGCGTCGGTGAAGTCGGCCAGGTTCAGATCGGCCGCCGACAGGTTCGTTCCCCGCAGGTCGGCCGCGGTCAGATCGGCTATCGAGAGGTCGGCCTGGGTGAGATCGGCCCCGCTCAGATTCACTTGCGGCATGTCGACATCGGCCAGCGAAGCCCCAACCAAGTTGGCTCCCTGCAGGTCAGCACCGGTGAGGTTTGCGCCCCGAAGGTTGCCCGCCATCAGATCGATTCCGGCGAGCGTCGCCCCACTCAGATCGGCCCCACTCAAGTCGAGGTTGGGATCCGGATTCTCGTCGAGCCATCGGTTCCATTCATCGGGCCCTTGGGCCAGCAGAAACTGCACCTGTTGCTCATTCGCCATATCGCCATCGTAGTTGTGATTCAACGGGTATTTCGGGGGGTTGAGCCGCAAGAACGGATGGCGGTTAGAGTCTGGCGAGTCTGTTCATAGATCCTTCCTGCAGCATCAATTGGTAGTTGTTTGACGTTTCAATTAAGGTGTTGGCCGACATATCGCCCCCGCAACCACCACAGAGGGATTCCGGTGAAATCGACGACCTCGAATGTCCGTCTTCTTGTCGCGTTAGTGATGACTTTGGTGATGTCCATAGTCGTCCCAATCGCGGTCGCGCCCACGCCGGCGGCGGCTGAACCGATACTCGGAGGGCAGCTGTATTCAACCGGCGGCACCATCCAGATCGAAGTTCTTCCCGCCACCGCCGGGCTTACCAGTGAGCTGTTTCTGCTTGAACCCGAGCCCGAAGTGTTCATCGCCACAAACCGCCAGGTTGGCACTGTGGTTGAGATCGGGCCGTACCCGGTCGGAGCTGAACTCATCTTCGGGATCCGGGTGCGGGGTAACGAATTCCGAATCGGACCGGCTGATAGAAACCCCGATGGGCTGATCCACGCCCAAGTCGACTTCATTGACGATGACACGGCCATCGTGGGGTTCGAGGATCTGTTTGGTGGCGGCGACCGAGACTACGACGACAACGTCTTCCGTTTCACCGGCGGAGTGGCTCCGGAGCCGCCACCCGACCCCGATCCCGACCCTGATCCCGTTGTCGGGGCCCAGCCGCCGATAGCCGTAGCCGGCGCCGACCAGAGTGTTCCCGAGGGAAGCACCGTTCAACTGGACGCTTCCGGATCATCCGACCCCGGAGCCTTCGGACTGATCCCGTCCGAGGAAACCGGCAACCTTCCGGGCGGAACCAATCTGACTGCCGCGCTTTCCACCTTGGACCAATCGAGCGGAGCCCCCGTGCTCGGCGGCTCAATCACGGTTGGCGAGGGTGCGTCGGAGCCCGACACAGCGCTGGCCTATGTGCTGGATCTTTCCGGCAGTGCCGGGTTTACGGGCGGCTGCGGTGGCGACCAAAACAACGATGGTCGAGCCAACCGCATTATCGACTGTGAGATCGCGGCCGCGCTCGAACTTCACGCCGAAGTGCTGGAATCGGGAACAGTGGCTGAGGTTGGCCTCGTCACCTTCGCCTCCGGCGCTAACTCGCGCGACCTCGACCCCACCAGCGGGTTCGCCTCACTAATCGCGCCTGACGCTGACGCCGACGACAACGGCGTTCTCGATTTCGAGCAAGAACTACGCCGACTCCGTCCGGTTGGTGCCACGAACTTCGCGGCCGCCGTCAACGCCGCCTGCAACCTACTGGCCGGAAGCACCGCGCCCACGAAGTTGGCGGCGTTCATCTCCGACGGCGTCGCCACACGCGGCGGACCGGTGACCGGCCTGCTTCCCTGCGACCCGCCGGTCACGTTCCACACCTTCGCTATCGGGGCTGGTGCCAACTGCACCGCCGGTGCCACCAACGCCAAGCTTCAAGACATCGCCGACGGATCGGGCGGCACCTGTACCAACGTGCCCGATGTCGGCTCGCTGCCCGACATCCTGCCCGGGCTTGTTGGCTCACAGATCCTCTCGGCTTCTCTCACCATTGATGGCGGCGACCCAATCGACATTTCCGACCAGGTCGATCCGCCGCTGCCTACCGGTGGCCCCGCCTCGGCCGATGTGGCCGTGGAGATCCCACCGCTTGGCCCCGGTGTTCATGAGGTCTGCCTGACGGTGACCGGATCCGATCAAGGCGGCGAGTCGTCGGTCACCACCTGCTCACTCGTAACCGACCTCGAAGGCGACCTGAGCTACCGGTGGACTCTCATCAACTCGGTCGGTCCACCCATCGTGCTGTCTTCGGCCACCGCCGAGATGCCGACGTTCCTGGCCATCGATGACGGCACATACACCTTCGAGCTCGAAGTACTGAGCGTCACCGGCCTCACCGACAGCGACGAAGTGACGATTACCGTCACGAACGTCGACCCGATTGTTGTCGCCGACTCACAGGAAGCCTCCGCTCGAGGTGTAACCCTGATCACGGCCAACTTCACCGACGTCGGCTGGCTCGACGTGCACGAGGCAACCATCGATTGGGGTGACGGCAGCGGCGCCGTCCCGGTCACGGTCAGCGCCAACGGCGCCGGATGGGGCACCATTTTCGGCTCCCACATCTACGAGAGCTCCGGCACCTACGAAGTTGTGGTCACAGTCATCGACGACGACGGCGGTCAGTCGAGCGACACCATCGGATCGCTGGTGGTGGCCGAGCCGGTCGCGGTCTGGGCCAACAACGACAAGGTCAAGAAGACACTCGACTGGACCGGAGGCTCCGGCATCATCGAGGGTCGAGCCCACAGCAATAACGACATCCGACTCACCGGTGATCCCAAGTCGATACTTGGCGGCACCGAATACGTAGGATCACTGGTACTTGAAGGTGAACACACCTTCGACCCGGCGGCCACGCAGGTTTCGGTCGAGGACTACCCGATCACGTTCGACGTCGCCGACTACGAGCCGGGTGGTCCGATTGCCGTACAGGTTGGTGACCGCTACTTCGATCGCACCAACGACTGCGTCGGCGGCGAGTGGCACCTCAACCAGGAAGTACTGGGCGACGGGGTGTACTACGCCCCGTGTGATGTGCACCTGAACGGGTCAAACATCGGCGGACGCGTCACGTTGGTGGCCACCGGCGTGATCAGCGTCGGTGGCTCTCGCCCTGCATTCGAGCCGTACTACGACGGTCTCCTGTTCTTGAGTGGTGCCGATGGCAAGAAGGCCATCGAAATCTCGGCTTCGAACTCCAAGTTCCTCGGTGTCATCTTTGCCGGCGACGGTGAGGTCACCATCTCGGGTTCCGACAATCGATTCTTCTGCGGTGTGCTCGGCGACACCATCGATCTGTCGGGCAGCGGATTGGAGCTTCGGGGTGCTGACTGCGGGCGGCCAACGTCCACAGTGGCCGACCCGGTGGTTGTCCCCGAACTCAACCTTGAGTTGCTGGCCGACAAGGAAAATGCCCTCCCCGGCGATGGCATCGCTTACGACCTGACCATCAGCAACGACGGCGCCCTTCTGGTAGTGCCTGGTGTGGTGGGTCTCGAAAACGTCGACTCGTCACCGGCAACGGTCCAGTCGTATGCCTACCAACTGGAATACTTCTCAATCGCCACTGGAGCCTGGGAGCCATTGGCGTCGGCGTCAGCCGCCGCGTCCGGTTACA
Organism: Acidimicrobiales bacterium; assembly: GCA_965216355.1. Classification (GTDB taxonomy): domain Bacteria; phylum Actinomycetota; class Acidimicrobiia; order Acidimicrobiales; family SZUA-35; genus JAHELU01. The sequence continues at coordinate 1,076,056 of CBDCFR010000012.1, read as the reverse complement.
CCCCGATCGATCCGCTTCCCACCGTAGGTGGGGCCGACGTTGCCTTCCAGCAGAACCCGTTTGCCGGGGTGTCGTACCCATCGACCGGTGATGCCCTGCTCGGCACCGTGATCGATCCTGGCGGCTTCGCCACCTGGGGTTATCAGACCCTGGTGGATCTCGACCCGGCCCAGGTGGACATGCTGCTCGATCCGGCAGAGGTTGGCGGCATCCGTAACCGAGTGGACTTTGAGTTGACCCCGTCGGACGTACAGATTCGCCGCACGTTCCGGTTCGGTACCGACTTCATCGACCGATTGCGTGCTCTATCGGGTGACATCTCCGACCTCAACGTCACCCAGACCTTGCCGGTCGGCGACCCGGCGTTCCGCGACTCGACGACCGACGCCGGGCTAGCGATTCTTGAGCCGGGCGACTCGATCACGCTGAACGACGCCGTGGTCGTGCCCGTGGTGGCGGAGCGAGCCGACGGTGAGTCCGACTCCGCCTACCTCACCAGGTTGCTGGCTGCCGACGGCGACGCTCTCGCCAGCTCGGCATTCGCCCGTGGCACCGGTGGTGTTGGCCAGCTGGTGGCGCCCCAGATGTTTGTGATCACCACCGAACAGCTTCCCGTGGTGTCGGTGGACAAATCCGGCCCGACGTCGGCGAATGCCGGTGATCTGGTGGAGTGGGACATCACCCTCAACAACCTTGGTTCGGTGACCGCCCAGTCGCTGGCCGTCAGCGATGAGCTCGACGGTGTGGCCCTCACGGTTGACGGTGCACCTACTTCACTGGCCGCCTCCGGCGTTTCGGAACTCTCGGTCGACCATCTGATCCCGTCCGACAGCGATGGCGATCCCCTCACCAATCGTGCCGAGGCCACCTGGCAGGACGGCAACGGAAACGTTTACGGTCCGCTCGGTTCAACGGTGGTCACCGATGTGGCGACGGCCGCCGACGTGTCGGCAGTACTGACCGACTCGCTACAGGTTGACAGCGATGGCGACGGCCTGATCTCCCCGGGAGACACTCTCCGCTACACCGCCACGATCACCAACAGCGGCGACCAGGCTATCACCGGGGTTGCCTTCGAGGCCCCGGTCGATGCCAACGGACCCGTGGTCGGCGGTTCGGTAACAACCTCAAACGGTTCGGTTTCGGGGGAGTCCCCTGTTTCGGTCGATGTAGGAACGGTTGCCGGCAACTCAACCACCACCATTCAGTGGGATGTGGTGATCGCCGATCCGTTCCCCGAGGGCGGTAACACGCTTACCACCCAGGGCACAATCGCATCAGCCGAGTTGCCCGACCTCGTCACCGACGACCCGGCGGTGCCGGGGAACGGCGATCCCACCGTCACCACCGTCAGCCTCCCGATCCCCGTGGTGTACGCCACGTTGAGCGGATCGCTGTCGGTTGACGCCGACGGTAACGGCGTGCCCAGCCCGGGCGACACCGTCACCTACACCAGCGAGATCAGCAACGAGGGTGGCGGTGATGCCGAGAACGTCTCGGCGTCCTACACTCCCGACAGCAACTCGGCCCTCGTGATCGGATCCGTGGCCACCGACGTTGGCTCCGTGAGCGGTGGCAACACCGCCGGCGACAGCATGGCCACGGTCGACGTGGGCACGCTGGCTCCCAGCACCACAGCCACGGTGACCTTCGACGTGGTCATCGACTCCCCATTCCCAGCGGGGGTCGAGGCGATCGTTCTCCAGGGCATCGTTGCCGTCGACGGATTGACTGCCGTCCCGACAGACGACCCGAGCTCCTCGGAGGAGAACGACCCGACATCGATCCCGGTCTTCCCCGGCCCCGGTGGGGGCGGCGGTGGAGGAGGCGGCGGCCCAGCGCCCACCTACGACGCCGTTTCCCCCGAGTCGGGCACGGTGGCGTCGGAGCCCATCACCATCTCAGGTTCGGTCGCTCCTCCCGACGGTGAAACCATCGAGAGCTGGCAGGTCATCGCCTATCCCGACGGTGGCGATCCATCGGCAGGACTCGTCGTGGCCTCCGGCACCGGTGAACCACCAGCCGACCTCGGCGAGTTCGATCCCACCTCCGTGAGCAACGGCCTATGGATCATCCGCATCGAAGCCACCTCAAGCGGCGGCGGCACGTCGTTCACCGAAACCGAGGTGATCGTCGAAGGTCAGCTGAAGTACGGACGGTTTAGCACCACCTTCCAAGATCTCAACTTCAACATCTCCGGATTCGACGTTCAGGTCCTCCGCACCTACGACTCCCTGGAGCGGTTCCAATCGGGCGACTTCGGTCACGGCTGGAACGTCGACATCGCCGACTTCCGGGTGGCCACAAACGGGCCGCTCGGCGAAGGCGGCTGGACCATGTTCCAGTGCGGCGGCGGCTTGATTTTCGTGCCGTTGTGTTTCGACTCACTGAGTCCGCACTTTGTCACGGTCACCTGGCCCGACGGACGGGTCGAGACGTTCGATCTCACTCCGGCTGAGGGTTCGACATTCCTGTCGGGCCTGACCCAGGCCGAGTTCACCGGTCGATCCGGCGCCACCTCAACGCTGATCGCCCCCGACAACGGTCTCTTCTTCACCGGCGATGGCAACCTCTACGGCGGCTTGTTCGGCAGCGGTGGCCTCTATGACCCCAATGTCTTCGTGCTTACCGATCAGGCGGGCATCAAGTACACGCTTCAGGTTGGCGTCGGCCTGACCAAGGTGGAGGACCGCAACGGCAACACGCTTACCTTCACCGCCAACGGCATCCAGTCGTCGACGGGACCTGGTCTCGACTTCGTGCGCGACGGCCAGGGTCGTATCAGCTCGGCCACCGGCCCCGACGGAGCCGTGGTCACCTACGACTACGACGGAGCCGGTGATCTTGTAAACGTCACCGACCCCAACGGTGTTGTGGCCGAACTCACATATGCATCCGGCCATTTCCTAACCGGCTGGGGTGCGGCCGGAGCACCGCCGATCCAGACCATGACCTACGGCGCCGACGGTCGTCTCGAAACGATCAGCGATGGCGAAGGCAACACGGTCTCGGTCGACATTGATCCTGATGCCCGCACCGAAACCTACATCGGGCCCGATCCCGGTCTCACTACGATCCAGACGTTCGACGATCGTGGCAACACGATCAAGATCGATGAGATCTTCGATGGTCAGACCAGGACCTACCGCTACGAGTACGACGATCTCGACCGGCGGACGGTAACGATCGACCCGAGCGGTGGTCGCAGCGAGGTCGACTACGGGCCGAAGGGTGAGATCCTTCTCCACGTCGATCCCGACGGCGTGACCACCGAGATGACCTACAACAGCCTCGGCTTCCCGACGTCGGTTTCGGTCAACGGTGTGCTGGAGGAGGAGTACGAGTACGACACGGCGGGCAACCGCACGGCGGTCGACTACGCCGACGGCGGGCGGGCCACGTTCGATTACGACACGTCCGGTTTCCTCACCTCCACCACCGACACCGACGGCATCACCGCCACCTACGGTTACGACTCGGGCGGCTACATCAACTCGATAGCCACCCCGCTCGGCACCACGACGTACGTCAACGACGCCGCCGGTCGAACCCTTTCGGTCACAACGCCCGACGGCTCCACCGTCGGCTACGACTACGACGATGTCGGCAACGTGACCAGGGTGGTCGACGGGCTCGGCAACGCCTCGACGATGGTCTACGACGACTACGACCGGTTGACGTCGATGACCGATCCGTTGGGTCGCACCCGCACCTTGGTGTACGACGACGCCGGACGAGTCGAGCAGTTCACCGACCGCGACGGCGCGACCACGTCGTTCACCTACAACGCCAACGGCGAACCGCTCACCCGCACCGGGTCCGATGGTGTGGTCACCACCTACACCTACGACTCGCTCGGCAACGTCTTGACCGCGGCCAACGACACGGCGATCGTCACCCTCACCTGGGATGCCGCAGGCAACTTGAGTAGCGAAACGGTTGCTCCGATTTCCGACCCGACCGGCGGCACGACGTTGACCTACGACGTCAGCTCGGCCGGCCGGGTGCAGTCGGTCAGCGATCCCTACGGCACCACGACCTACACGTACAACGGTCGTGGCGACGTGGAGACCATCGCCGACAGCGTGGTCGGACAGTTCGTGTTCGGCTTCGATGACGGCTACCGGGTGGAGACCGTCGATCGCCCGAACGGTGTAACCACCACGGCGGTCTACGACGGCGACAATCTCGCCTCGCTCAACACCCCGGGTGTGGCGTCGCAGAGCTTCACCTACAACGCCGCCGGATTGCCGTCGGTGATCACCGACGACGACGGTGCCCACACCATCACCTACGATTCCGTGGGTCGGGTCACCGGCGTCGATCATCCCGACGGCGTCGGTTACACCGACGAGTCGTTCACCTACGACGATGCCGGTAACCGCACCAGTTGGGACGGCACGGCCCTCGGTGATGCATCCTACGATGATGCCAACCGCTTGTTGGCCGACGGAGCCGCCCAGTACGTCTACGACGACGAGGGCCGGCTCATCAGCCGTACCGACGATGCGTCGGGCGTGGTCACCACCTACAGCTGGGATGCCGCCGGTCACCTGATCTCGGTGAGTGGAACCGACGGAACGTCGGCCACGTTTGGCTACGACCCGTTTGGTCGCCGGGTGTCGGAGGAGGTCAACGGCAACAGCCGCTGGATCACCTATGACGGCCTGAACAAGCGCATCGTCGAAGACAGTGGTGGCGCCCTTGACGCCCGTCTGGTGCAGGCCCCGCAGCTGAGCGCCGTGCTCAGCCTCACCGATGCGTCGGGCACCGTGTTCCCGGTCATCGACCAGGCCGGCACGGTCATCGCCGCCACCGACGATGCCGGATCGCTGGTCGACCGCTATCGCCACACCGTATTTGGTGAGTCGGTCGGCACTGTCGCCCCAGATGGGATCGATCTCTGGCACGGCATCGAAGCCAGTGACGCCGGGCTTAGCCTGTCGTTCGCCCGAGGTTACGACCCGAGCATCGGCCGATTCATCAGCGAGGATCCGATCCCGGCTATCAACGGCTACGTCTACTCCAGCAACAGCCCGACGGTTCTGAGCGATCCGTCCGGTCTGGCCGCTGCGGCCGAGTATGGCGCCACCACGAAGAACAGCACTAAGTCGGCCCCGGCCATATGTACCCAAGGTTCGCTGACGGCCACGATCTTCGCCGAGGTGGCGGCCGACTTCGTGTTCACCGCCGCCCTTGGTGCCGTAGTGCCCAACACGCCGGGCCTCTACCTCTATCAAGACACCCGAGGTGGTGGTGGCTGGTACGTCGGTCGATCGATCAAGCTTCGCGATCGTTTGTTGACCCACTTGCGCAACGGTCGCCCGGTACCGGGCAGTAAGGCCTACTTCTTCCGCCTGGCCGACAACGCGATCGACCAGATCGACGTGGCCGAGCAGTTGTTGATGAACGCCTGCGGTGGCACCGGCAAGTTGACCAACCGGATCAATGCCGTCAACAAGAAGAGACGGGAGCAATTGCAGGAGCTAGCGACCACGTTGCTCGACTTGTTAGCGTAATTGAGCATGCAGCGACGAGAAGCAGACCACCCGGATCGGCGACCAGGCATTGAGCAGGCCGGTGGGCTTTGGGTCATGGACCAAACCGACGACCTTGAACTCGTCCGGCAGGAGGTATCCGCCGGACGGGTCAAGGCACTTGAGATCCACGGGGTCGACCTAGGTGAGCTGGCCGACCTGTCTCTCGAGTATCTGGTGGTGGTGAGCACCCCGGCAGCGGCCGATGCCGTCAATCAAATGACGTCGCTTCGGGGGCTGTCGCTGGACAGTTGGAAGGGCTCACTCGATCTTGGAGCACTGCCCGACCTCGTTTGGTTTGAGGCCATCGATCCCGACAAGGGGCAACTCGACGGCCTCTGGGCCGACGGTCACAAAACTCTGCAGCGGATCTCGGTCGGTCGGTACAGGCAAAAGGATCTCGCCGGTCTCGCCGGGGTGCCGAGCCTGACCGACCTGTCGATCAGCAACTCTCGGTCGCTGGCCTCTCTCGACGGAATCCAACATGCATCCGGGCTGAAACGACTCCACTTGGAAGCGTGTTCACCGTTGGCCGATCTCGGCGCCTTGGCTGAGGTCGAAGCGCTGGAGTCGATCGTGATCATCGACTGCAATCGGGTGGCCGATGTATCGCCCGCCGCCGGTCTGCCGAACCTGAAGGCCTTCGAACTCGACATGGGCAAGCTGGCGAGCACCGCTGTTCTGGCCGGATCGGACTGCCTTGAATACGTTCAGCTCGGCGGTTCGAAACCCCCGGCCGGTGATGTCGATGCCCTGCTCGAAAGCACGTCGTTGCGGTTGATCAGCGAGCGTCGTGCCCGATGGATACGGGCCTCCGCCGATGACGGCTGGGAGCACATCGAGGATGTCTACTCCGCTGAACCGGATGCCCTGGCTCGGGCCGAAGCGTTGCGCCAAGAGGCCAATCGAGTGAAGATCGGTTCCGCCTAGCGGCTCCTAGGGAACCGATCACCCCGCCGTGGAGTACAACACATGTAAATATGTCTGCAATGGAATCGGATCATGAGCTGATCGTGGCCGCCATCGCCGGTGACGCTGCGTCGTTCGGTCGACTCGTCGGCCGGTATCAGCGCGATGCGGTTCGTATCGCCGCCATGGCATTGGGTTCGGGAGCCGACGCCGACGACGTGGCCCAGGACGCCTTCGTCAAGGTGCACAATGCGCTTTCCACATTCGACCTCACGGCTCCCTTCAAGCCATGGCTCTACCGCATCGTGGTGAACACCGCCCGCACCCGCCAACGTTCAGGAGCCCGCCGGGCCAAGCTGCGGATGAAAGTGGCGCTAAGCAGCGGCCCCGAAGCGCCGGCGACCGACGAAGACCCGGCCGACGTGGCGGTTCTGCTCGACCGCCGACAGCAGGTGGTGGAGGCCATCAACCAGCTGAGTCCCGACGACCGTCTCATCCTCACGTACCGATGGTTCGATCAGATGACCGAGGCGGAAATGGCCGAAGCCCTCGACTGCCCACCTGGCACCGTGAAGTCCCGTCTCAGTAGGGCGATGGGTCGACTGCGGGCCGAGATGACCAGAGAGATAGGCGCTGAAAACGAGACGAGCGAGACGAGCGACCGATGATCGAAGATCAACACGAGAACAGCGCAGATCTTGAAAGCCGATTTGTCGACGTGATGAGTCGACTGGATCTACCCGAAACCGACATGGTCGCTGACGTTCTGGGCCGCATCAATGACGGCAACGAGGCGCAGCCGACCGAGCCCGTTGGCCGATGCCTACCGCGATTGACCCTGACGGCAGCAGCAGCCGCTGCGGTACTGGCCGTGGGCCTCGCAGCGTTCACGCCGGTCGGCCCGGCCGTGGCCGACTGGTTCGGAATCGGAGCCACGGGGTTCGAGGTTGACGGCGGCACTGATCGCACCGACGGCACCGACAGCGGTGAAGGCGGAACCAACGACTTCGCAGCCGCACCAGGTGCGCCGTTGCCCGACTTCGCCCCCATCGAATCCCTAGGCCGCCCCGACAATGTGGTCGATCATCCGCAGCGTGGTCGCACCTACATCTGGGACGACGGCGCCGGCAACCAGGTTCACCTCTCCGCCCGCATCGCCGACGGTTCGATACTCAGCGTGAAATCGCTGGCCGCGGCCGAAGACGTGGAGTTCGTTACGATTTCCCCCGCTCATCAATCACCCAGTGAAGATCAGCTGCCGGGAGTCTGGATTGGGGCACCCCATGAGCTGCGATTCCCGGTGGATGGGTTGGACCTTGAGCTGACCGTCGACTCCGGGCCGGTCCTGATCTGGGTCGACGATGACGTTGAGCTGCGCTTGGAGGGAGCACCGGGCAAAGCCGAGGCCCTGACATGGGCCGCCGAGACGGTTGAGGGAACCAGGCTGGCGGCTGCGGAGTAGTTCAGGGCATGACCCTGACTGTTCAGACTCTCGAATCCACCGAAGTCACAACCAATGACGTTGTCCAGCGTGGATGGCGCACTCAAGTCCTCCTTCCGATACTGGCGGCCGGGTTTGCCCTGGCGGTGATTGTGGCGGTCAATGTCGGTGGCCACCAAGAAGTCGGCGAGGTGGCGTACGTCGGGCCCACAAGTGCCGCCGGTCAACCCCCACTCCCGACCGGAGTCTCCAATTCGGGATTCGATTCGACAACCTCACTGGCGAACTACGACGCGTCCGCCGTGGCCACCGTTGTCGACAACATATTGGTGTTCGACCCCGGCGACCACCCGACCAAGCTTTCTCCTGGGTTCGAGCTGCGAGCGTTGTCGACCGACGGCACCAAAGCCGCACTCGTGCAGGTTGCAGCCGACAGCGCCTCCAGCGAGGTATTGGTTGCCAACCGCGACGGTGAGGAACCACACCGGTTCGAGTTCGATCGCTTGGTGGAACCGGAAGCGTTCTCCACCGATGGCCAAACCTTGTTTGTGATCGATCACGGGGCCAGCCACGCCCCCGGCACGTACCGGGTGCGGCCGCTCAACCTGGCCACCGGAGTCATGGGCCAAATGCTCGGGCCGACCAAAGTGCCGCTCGAAGAAGACATGAACGGCATCGGCGGACGGCAGGTTTGGGGTCTGGGCGACGATCGGCTTTACACCCTGTACACCCGCCAAGACTCGCATGCCCACACCCATTCCGACGGTGGTGAGGCAGCGGCCCGCGGTTTCGTGCACGTACTGGATCTGAGAGAGGAATGGGCGTTCTGTCTTGATCTGCCACCCACGTTCGGTAGCGGCTCTCTCGACGTCACCGCCCTCGCGGTGACCGAGACCACCATCGCCGTGCTCGATCTCAACGCCGGCACGAGCGGACAAATCGCCTACGCCTCCACCACCTCCCTGACCGTTACCGACGTGGTCGAGCTCCCGGTGCCCTTTCTCCAGGCCTACAAGCGGATGGCCGTCGATGCCGTCCTGCCGTTGGATGCCGTGCACCTCGCCCTCGCCGGCGGCGCCGTGGCCATGGGCATCGGCGACCAGGTGGCCTGGTTCGACGCCAAGACGCTGACACCACTTGAATCCGGTCCCTCAGTGCTGCCGGCGCCGCTTCTCGGGTTGACGTCTGGCCCGTCACAGATTCTGGCTTGGCCCCAAAACGGTTTGGAGCCGGTTGTGCTGACCAGGCCCATCTAGGCCCAATTCAAACAGAAGACCCCTGGGCCGAGGTGCAGGCTCGAACCCAGGGGTCTTTGTCAATCGGCGTCAGATGACCGAACCATTTGTCATGACGCCGACGTTCTTGGAGTCAGCACAAGCTTGCGTAGCTCCGTCGAATTGGCCGAGACCAACACGATCACCAGGCCGGCCACCAGGAACGACACGGCTCGCATCAGGTTCCCGTCGAACTGCGGGGTATCGACCAGAAGGAACTTGCCGATGGCGATACCGATCGTCGACAACCCGATCACCGCTGCGGTGCGGTTGCCGCGGGTCAGGCCGAACTTCACCGCCGCATACCCGGCGAGCAGCCAGCCGCCTGACGTGACCATCAGCGTGACCGGTTCGCCACCGAGGCTGGCGGCCAGCATGCCGAGCGCCATGGTGTAGGGCACTCCCCAGGAGTCCCGCAGTTCGGGTCGCAGGTAGAAGCCGAAGCCGAACAGGGCGACGGCGGCCCAGGCCGAGAGCAGCGTGGGAATGTCGTCGGCCAGTGGACCGTCGAGGCCGTTGGCCATCATCATCAGCAAGCCGATGGCGGTGGCCGAGCCGAGCATGATCTGGATCAGGTTGAGGAACGTCGCAGCCGTGTCGGGCGTGCCGTCCGGCGCCGTTTCCACCTCGTTCCCGTCGTCGGTCAGGCTTTTGCCGGCGGCAATCGACACGACGAAGGCCGCGGCCAGCAGCACCACGTAGACGTACCAGTTGAGGTTGCCGATGGCGATCAGCAGCGCGATGAACGCCGAGATGAAGGCCCCGACTTGACGTCCCCGGGCTCCGTCCAGGCTGCGATAGAGGGTCAGAGCCAAACCGGCGGCAAGCGCGGCCCAGGCGACCATGCTCAATCGTTCGCCCATGCGGCTCAGCCCGAGATCGTCGACGAGGAGCCATACCGGCAGCAAGGCCAGTATCGGAGCGGCGGCGTCGACCAAGCGGAACAGCGGATCGAGGTAACGTTGCAGCACCGACTCGTCGTCCACGTCACCACGCACCACACCCAGCAGCGACGAAGCGGCAATGATCGAGGTCATGAGAACAGCCGCCCCGGTGCGACCGGACGCGTCGTCAATGACGTAGCCGTAGCTCAGGAACAACGCGGTGTTGGTGAGTGCCCACGGCATGAACCAGCCTTTGGCCAGCCGGAGGCCGAGGGCGGCGACCGCGAGGAGCGCCAACGGTGCGATCATCTGTGGTTCGCCGTAGATGTCTTCGACCGTCTGAAGGAATCGGAAGTCGGAGTAGAGGGGTCCGGAGATCGGGATGCCGGCCAGGCCGACCACGCCGACGGCAAACGTGGTGGAATCGTTACGCATCCACGAGTAGCCGAGCGCCAGGAGGCCGACGATCAGCGATAGGAGGATCGACGTGCCGATCGCCCATCCGGTCACCGCCGGTACCGCCCAGGCACAGAGAAATGCGCCGGCGAAGAACGTGCCGGTCACCAGCTCACCCAGGAGCTTTTGGCCTCGGCGAATGAAGTACTGGCCCAGCCAGCCGAAACCGAGGGTCACGACGATGCCGGCCACGAGCCGCTCAGGTGGGCCGAACATGTCGGTCTCCACCAGGTAGACGGCACCATAGATCATGCCGAGCACGATGAAGGCGGGGCCGACCCACCGCATTATTGCGGCCAGTACGTCGAACCCTTCACCGGGACCCGACCCTGGGCCCGAGGGTGGCGGTGGGCTGGGTGGTGGCGGGTTGGAAGGTGGTGGCGGACTGAGTTGTCGGCTTGCCGGATCCGGAGGAGGTGGTTGATCGGCAAGGATCTGTGAAGTAGCGGGCTGCGAAACTGGAGGCTGTGTGGGAGGTTGTTCGGTCATGTTTCAATGATCGATTTCCGCCCGGCCGCGGCGAATCCTGGAAATCCCCCAAATCGCGTTGGGGGATTCCCCTATTGGCCGTGTACGCAGCGGTTACAGCAGTTCGGCCGGGTCGCTGGACGGGGGAGCGGCCACCACCCAGCCGAGCGAGTCGTCGCTGGCGAAACGCCACCAGTTGCCGTGTTCATCGAGACGGAGCTGCACGGCACCGGCGCTGACAGTGTTGGCTCGGGCCACCACCCGAAGCCCCGACAGCTGGCGCGTGGCCCAGTCGTTCATGGCCTCGACGCCACGGGCGAGCTGATCGGACGATGGGTTCCAGCGACCCCTGGCCACCGCCATACCGTCCGGGCCTCCGTGTTTAAAGGCCAACGCGGCCGCCGCCAGTTCATCGGCCGGCAGACCGGTGGCGGCAGCAATCGCCGTGACGTCCCCGTCGATGGCTCGCCGGGCAACGTCGGCCCCGACGGTCAGCGCAAGGCTGCTCGACCCCTCCCCGGCCAGCATTGCCACCGCTCGACGGGCCCCGTCGGCCACCAACGCTCGTAGCTCACGCTCGTCGATGCCGGAATCGGCCGGTGGAGCGACGGCGAGCGGTGCCATGTTGCGGGCCCGGCCGGGCACGGCCACCGACGGCGGCAAGGGCGCCGATTCAGCGGCGGTAAGTGTGCGCCATCGTCGGTAGGCATCGGCGGCGTTCACGCCGGAATCAGCGCCTCGGGGGTGATGCGACACCTGCCCATCGGCATTCTCCACCCCAAGGGCGGCCGCTCGACGCCGCCTCAGCTCGGTCAACACCTGATCACGGCCCCGTCCCCGTAGTAGCAACAGGGCAAACGGATCGGCGTCGAACACGTCGGCGGCCACGTAACAAAGTGCGGCCGCGTGTTTGCACGGTTCGGCCCAGTCGGGGCACGAGCAGTCGGGGTTCAGATCGCCGGCCCCGGGCAGCAAGAGGTCTTGGAGCTCCTGGGGAACCTCGCCGGCCAGCAGCGCCGCCGCGAGTTTCGCCTGAGCGGTGACCCGATCGAGTAGCCCATCCCACTCCTCGTCCGACAATCGCCGCACGCCAAGCGAGGTGCGGTAGATCTCGGTGCCTTCCACCTCGGCCGCCAATAGCCCTGGCTCCACTTCTGGGTTCAGCACCAGGCCCTTGCGGGCGTAGGTCCGTCCTCGGGGCAGACGATTGGGATCGACGAGGGCTCGATTCTCCAACGCATCAAGCCAGGCCTCGCCCCACCAGGTGTTCCCGAATTGCTTGACTTTAGCCATCGGCCGCCCCTCCCGTTTCTTCGAGGGCGACCAACGCGCTCAGCTCTTCGTCGGTCAGCTCGGCGATCCAGGCCTCACCCTCAGAGCCTTTGCCTGCCGCCCCAACCACCTTGGAGGCCAGCTTTCGTTTGGTTTCGAGAAGCTCGGCCACCCGGTCTTCCACCGTTCCGCTGGTGATCAGCCTGTGCACGGTCACGGTCTGGTCCTGGCCGATGCGGTAGGCCCGGTCGGTGGCCTGGTCTTCCACCGCCGGGTTCCACCAGCGGTCGTAGTGCACAACGTTGGTGGCGGCAGTGAGGTTAAGCCCGGTTCCCCCGGCCTTCAGCGACAGCACGAGCACGGGCATTTCCCCACCCTGGAACCCGTCGACCAGCCGCTGCCGGGCGGGACGCGATAGCCCACCGTGCAGCAGATCGACCTCCGTGCCCTGATCCCGGAGATGTTGCACCAGCAGACGTCCCATACCCACGTATTGGGTGAAGATCAGGGTTGATTCGCCGTTGGCCTTGATGGTGTTCAGCAGCTCATCGAGGGCGTCGAGTTTGCCCGAGCGATCGGGAAGCCGGTTGGGCTCCCCGGTCTCGCCCAGGAACTGGGCCGGATGGTTGGTGATCTGTTTGAGTTTGGTCAACAGCGCCAGCACCATTCCCTTGCGCTGAATGCCCTCGGCCTCGGCGATTTCGGCCAAGGTGTCGTCGACTGTGGCCTTATACAGGGTGGCCTGTTCCGGAGAGAGCGGCACCACCACGTTTCGCTCGATCTTCGGTGGCAGTTCGGGGGCGATACCGGGGTCGGTCTTGTGTCGACGGAGCAGGAACGGGCGGAGGAGGGCGGCCAGTTTGGCGGTGGCTTTCGGGTCGGCGTCACGTTCGATCGGCACCGCTGTGGTTCGACGAAACGTGGCCAACGGGCCCAGCAGACCGGGCACGGCCCAGTCGAAGATCGACCACAGCTCACTTAGGCGGTTTTCAACCGGCGTGCCGGTGAGAGCCAGCCGGGACTTGGCCGGTATCGCCCGCAACGCCCGAGCCGTTGACGACCGGGGGTTCTTGGCTTGTTGAGCTTCGTCGGCGGCCACAAGACCCCAGTCGATTGTGGCCAGCTGCTCGTGATCTCCCCGAACAACCCCGTAGCTGGTGAGCACGATCTCATCGGGTTTGACCTCATCGAGTGAACGGCTGGCGCCGTGATAGATCCGCACCGGGACGTCGGGCACGAACTTCTCCGCTTCCCGTTCCCAGTTGCCGATGAGCGACGTGGGGCAGACCACCAGCGTCGGGCCCGGCTGCTCGTGCTCTCCCTCCTTCTGCTCTCCCTCGTCCTGCTCCCCCTGCTCGTGGCGGTGAGCGTGAAGGGCCAACACCTGAATCGTCTTTCCGAGGCCCATGTCGTCGGCCAGGCAGCCACCCACTCCGAGAGCACAAAGGTCGGCCATCCACGCCAAACCTCGCCGCTGATAGGGACGAAGCTCGGCCTTGAGCGCCTTTGGCTCCGGTTGCTCCCGGCCCCCGGCCAGCGCCGCCAACCGATCGACCAGATCCGACAACGACCCGTCGAGTCGCAGCGTCACTCGATCGTCGGCATCCAGGTCGTCGGCATCTCGATCGCCAGGGTCGAGATGCTCGAACTCGTCGAGACCTTCGAGCTCGATCTGCTGATCGTCCGAAAGCGCAGCAGCCAGGAGGTCGCCGACGGTCAGCTTCGGAGGACGGGCCTTGAGCCTCTCCCGGTCGGCTTGGTCGAGTCGAACCCAACGGCCTCTCAACGGCACGACCGAGCGTTTTGCCTCACTCAGAACCTTGAGCTCGTCAGACGTTAGCGCCATCCCGTCGAGCAGGAACTCCCAGTCGACGGTGAGCAGGCTTTCCATGTCGAGCACCGGAGCCAGCGACCCCGCCGGGGCCGCCGGTGAGGTTGACGCCACCACCCGCCGCTCGATGCGGGGCGCCACCAGCTCGGCAGGCCAGCGCACATCGATGCCGTGTTCGAACAACTCGTCGAGGGCGTCGAGTAGAAGGTCGAGATCGTCGTCGTTGAGGAATGCCTCGGTGGGAGCAACCTGATCCAGCGCCGGTTCCAGCGGCGGCACAAGATGACCTAGCCGACGTAACCCGGCCAGGAGCGTGACTTCGGCCTGTTCGCCGAGTCGGGCCATCACCTCGGTCGGTGCGGTCCAGTAGTCGGCGGCGTCGATCACCAACGAGGGGTCGGCCACCGATCGTAGTTGGAAGCGAACGGTCCACTCAGAGCCCTCGCCGGTCTCGGGTTCCGGCTCCGGCGGATGGATCTGCAGGGTCAATCGGGAGCTGGCGCAATGAGCAGCGGCCAGGTCGCGGACCCACGGTCGAAGTTGCTGCGCCTTGGTTGCGCTGTTGTCGGCAAAAAGCGTGAGCGAACCAACCCGGTGGGCGGCCGGGGTGCGCAACAGCCGATCGGCCACCGCGTCACAAGCCGCTCGCACGGCGTAGCCCGGATCGCTGATAAGTCTGGAACCGGCGACCGTCGCATGAGCCTCGGGAGGCAACGCCGCGGCCAGCTCGGTTACCAGGGCCAGCTGCCGTGACGAGAGCGGGTCGACTCGCCAGGTGTCATAGCCGTCGGGCGAGATCCAGGGCAGCACCCGGCCCTCGGCCACAAAACTTAGGGCCGCCCGTACGATCGCGGCCCACGCCCGGGCGCTGGCCGACACCGGATCATCGTGCCGCACCTGTGCTAGAAGATCGATGGCATCGACCAATTCGAGACGTTGGGCGCTGATCGTGGTGACCTTTGTACCCCTGGTCGAGGGGATCCGCAGGTTCACCGAATCGGTGGGGAACACGGGACTCTCGCCGAGGCCGCCGGGCGCCTCGGGGTCCCAGCATGCGAACCACGACTGCCGGGCCGGATCGCCCTCCACGAACGTGAGGTGGCGGGTTAACAGCCGAGCCAGCTCAGGTTCCGAGACCGGAGCAACTGCCGTCATCGCTTGAGCATGCCGGTCTGTCGAAACCAGCTGAAGGTGTCGGCGAGTGTGTCGTCGATCGGCCGGGCTTCATAACCCAAGTGGCGGGAGGCTTTGGTGGTGTCGACCCGTGGTCCATTTCGCACTGTTGCCACCGACTCCGGAGTAAAGATCGGCCTCACGCCGGTGACGCGGGCGGCGCGCTCGGCCCAGGGAGCCAGCGCCTCGACCAAGGCCATCGGCATCGTGGCGATTGGGGCTCGAGCGCCGGCGATGTCGGCGGCCCGGCTGTTCATCTCGGCCACCGCATACCACTCGCCGGATAGTAGGTAGCGCTCGCCGGGAAGGCCGTGACGTAGTGCCAGCAACACGCCCTGCGCCACGTCGCGCACGTCAACGAAATCGAACCCTCCGGGCCCGGTGAACGGTAGTCGCCCCCGAGCGATGGAAAGCAACGTCTGTCCGGCCAGCGACGGTTCGGCGTCGAACGGACCGAGGAATCCGGTGGGGTGTACGGTCACGACGTCGAGTCCGCTGTGGGCCAGCTGTTGCACGGCGATGGCGCCATCTCGTTTTGAGCGGTCGTAGGCGGCACCGCCGTCGCCGACAAACGGTGAGTCTTCGGTAAGGACTCCGCTGGGCCCGGTACCGGACAGATCGAAAGCGTGGACCGAACTGCAGTGCACCAGCGGTAAGCTCCGCTCGCCGCAAGCTGTAGCCACGTTGGTGGCACCGTCGACATTCACCGCCCGCACCAATCCATGCGGGTCGCCACTAACCGAAATGACCGCCGCCAGGTTGATCACGGCATCGACATCAGCGAGGGCCGCATCGAGTGTGTGGGGCTGGAGAACGTCGGCGGTTACGCGCTCGACGTCGAGACCGTCGAGAGTCGAGCGCCATGATTTGTCAACCGAAACCACCCGGAGGCCGTCGCCCAGCAATACACGAACGAGATTCGCTCCCAGATGGCCCGACGCTCCGATCACCGCCACCGACGACCCTCCAAGCGATCGAGTGTGCCGGTTGCTTTCTGGATCGGTTTGCGACGAGGCCATCACCTCAAACACTAGCCAGATGTTCGCCTGGTGATACCGTGGGATTGTCCGGGGCCATGGAGGGACCCGGTTCATGTTTAGGCGGGTATGTATGAGTGATGGATCCGACAACGAACCCCCGACCTACCCGCCGCCGGTCGCTCCGTTCCGCCCACCCCCTGAGGGTGATCCGCTAACCGGATATCCGCCTCCCGAACGTCCCCCGCCCCCTGCTCACCGTCAGCCAGAATCCGTTCCGCCGCCTGCGGATTACCTTCCGCCACAGAACTACCTGCCACCCGAACCCTATCCGTCGCCTGAAACCTACGCTGAACAGCCACTTTCGCCTTCCAACCCGGATGGCAGTAGCGCACTGAAAGTCGGAATTGTGGTTGGTGCGTTGGTGGCCTGTGTGGTGGCGTTTCTGGGTGTTCGAATGTTGGTGGGCGACGCGTCAGAACCGGGAACGATCCAGTCGGTCACTGAAGGCGACGAAGCGGACGGTGAGGGTGCAACCGGCGCGTCCGGCGACGTCGAAGCCGGCGATTCCGAAACCGGCCGAGCGGTGTCGCCCGCCGAGGACGACCTCGACTGCGTGCTGGCCAGCATCGACGAAGACTTCCTGCCACCGCCGGTCGCCAGCCTCGAAGAGCTGTACACGATCCCGGTGTCCAACGCCGCGAGCCTGGCCTTCGCCGAAGCCGACTTCGCCTGCCATCCCGATCCGGTCGGATCCTCGGCCTACATCGAAGGTCTTCGGGCCAACCTTGAGCTCGCATTGGTCTTCATCGAGGTCGACACGGCTGAGGCCCGCTGCGTCACGCAATCCATCGTCGACAACCACGAAGACGGCGCGCGGATAATCGCCGTCGGTGGAGAGGCCGGCGACTTCGAGGCGCTGCGGCAAGGAATGGTTACGTGTTTCGACGCCGAAGACGTGGCCTATCTCAACCGGGAGCCGGGTTCCGGACCGCAGGCCTACGGCGACCACCCGGCGTTCGACGCTCTCTACGACGAGTGTGCCGGTGGCGACAACCGAACCTGTGACCTGCTTTGGGTCGATGCCTCCGAAGGCAGCGACTATGCGGCGTTGGCTTTTGACTGCGCCGGACGGGGAACTTCGGTTTCAGGTCTCTGTACGCCCGATATCGAGCTCGACGCCGACGAATTCGCGGTGGTCACCTCACCCGGATTTGTGCAGCTCGTTGAGGAATGCCGAGACGGTGACGCCACGTCCTGCGATCTCGTGGCCACCATTTCACCGCCGGGCTCAAAGAGTGAGGCGGTTGGCTACAACTGTGGAGGTCAGGTGGTCGGCACGGCACTTCCCGACTGCCGCACCGTGCTGGGCGACGGCTGACCCTCGCAGCTATTCAGTTATTCAGTTGATTGGCTCGCCGTTGCCGAGGGATGGGATCGGTGGCGGTGCGGGTGGAGCCAACTGCCCGTTGATGTCACTCCCCAGTGTTAACTCTGCGACGGGACGGTGCACTGGATTCGCAACACTATGTCTTGCGGGTAGTTCCCAAATCCTGCCCCAAACAAGTTGATCCCTCCAACGTTGACCGCATCTTCCGGAACCTCAACACGGACCGAAACGAATTTTCCAGCGCTCAGCTTGAGGTCGGACAACGTAACGTCGGACAACCGCACGCCATCGACAAAGGAGCCTGAATCGGTGACCTGCCACACCTTCATCAGGCCAAACTGGGTGTTAGCAGTACTCCACCATTCCGGTGTGTAGGCACCCCGCTGATCGCCAAAGTCGCCCGGGCTTGTCCAGGTTCCCAGCACACAACCATTGATTGAAACCACAACATCCGACGGCCAGTCTTCGTTGTGAAGCGGTGCTTCCGAGCAGACCTCCATGCTCAGCTGCAGGCTCGCAACGTTGTCGCCCGATTGGAGCCTGTTGGGGAACCGGTACTCGACAAATCCCTGATGGAACCACAGCAGCTGGGCCTTTATCCGCTCGGGCTCGTAGAAAGCCCCCGGATCATCGAACAACCCGATGGTGCCGTCCTGCCCGAGCAAGCCGCATGTTGGTTCGATGGCAAAATCGGCGAATGCCCCCACCGGCATGGAAACCTCAATCAGGCGCCCTGCCGGTGACATCGGTTCCGGCATCATCACGGACACGGAATCGACGGCACGTCCACAGGCCTTCTGCAGTCCTCTGGTTCCCGGAATCATCTCCGTAACGATGAGGCCGGCATCGGACAAGACCTTAATGTGTTCGCTGGTCGCCGACATCGTGGTTCCCAACGCCTCGGCGATCTCACTGACGTTCAGCGTTCTTGACTGCAGGAGGTTGAGAATCGCCACCCTACTCTCCGACGCTAACGCCCGGAGAACTTTGGCCCCCAGCTCACTTCCCAACTCGACCTCCAACGTCTTTCCGACGCGACCGGTTTGGTCTGGCTGAATGAACTGGGTCAAGGGCTACTCCCGGGCCATGGCGATGAGTTGATGCAGCAACCAGCGGGAGATCGGGAGCTCCCTGGCCCTCTCGCCGGTCAACTCCAGTGTATTCACCAGTACGCTCCCGAGTCCGACATCATGTCGAACGAGCAGCGCCGCCATCTGATGTATCCAGCCGACAAAAACCCCGGCATACACCGCCGACTCATACCGGGCCGGAGGCACACCAGAAATCACAAGCTGCGGAGCGATACCGTCGAAGGCCATATCCATCATGGCATCACCGGGGAGGGCGGCGAGTCGACCGCTTCGCTTCAACCACGGGAAGGCTGAAACCCAGTGGCCTCCGTCGAACAAGGCATCCTGCCACTTCCGAAGGCTGATCCGCGGGAAGTCAGCAAATCCACGACCGAGGCTGCCCTCATCGGCCGCCAGCAAAAGGGCCCGGCCACCGGAACGTATGAATCGGTGGTCATCATCGGTGAGCCGATCCACGATTCGTAGCTGGTCGTGGCTGGTACCGATCGGTTCGGGCCGGTAACCGAGCCCGGTTAGGAGATCGGCAAGTGTCTCGTTACGGGTTGCGACCACCCGGTTGCCCGGTTCAGGGCCACTCCGCGGGATGACCAGGATCGTGCGCTCGTCGGTGTTGAGGCTGCCGGCTCGACCATCCGGCGACCTGACGATCAGATCGGCGCGTACCGTCATCGTTGTCGGACGGTCAACCTCTGGTGTCTTGATCTCGAGTGGCTCGACGGAGCAAAGCTCGCCTGAGACAAGAGGGCCCAGATCGATCCGCCCCTCCGAGCCGTTTCCGTCGCTCCACCTGATTTCCGCGTCCAGGTCGCCAGCGGTTGTGTCGTGACACGATACAGCAAGGGGCAGAGACAGCTGCTCGCCGGACTGAGCCGTCGAGAAGCCGTGGCCAACGACGATCCTGATCGCGCTGTTCAGGCTAGCGAGCTCATTGGCGAAGCGGCGGGGTACTCCCCGCATGTCGAACAGGCCGTTTGCCTCCCAATGGACATCAGTGAGTTCGGTCAGCACGTAACCGGCAAGCGCTGGCCGCAGTCGCATCGAATCAACCTGATAGCGCATCGAGTCGAACTGACGCCGCTGAGTCTGACGGCTCAAGTTCGCCCATGTTCTGAATACGCCGGACAGATGCCAGAGCGCGAATCTCTCCCGATACCCGTGCACGTACGCCGCGCCTCCGGCCCACTCCTGGCCGGTTTCGAACCACCACGGTTCGTTGTCGTGGTCCACCCAGCTCAGCTCAGGTAAACCCCAGGTTCCGAATTCCGAGACGACAAGCGGTTCGGTGCCTGATCGTTGGCCGTCTCCGTGCGGTGAGAACGTGAAGCCCGGTCGGCCGCTGAAGGCATCGATGAACTGATCCCAACGGTGACGCATCTCCGGCATCAGAGCGTAGAAGTGATAGTCGTCGATATCGGTCTCGATGTGGAAGTTGGGTTCACACGGCGAGTTGTCAACCACCAGCCGTTGCGGGTCAAGCTTCCGTAGACGTCGAACCAGATCAACCAATGTTTGCCGGTGAGTCGGATTGTCGGTCAGATCGAATCCCCACGATTCGTTGATCACGCTCCAGATCATCAGGCTGGGGTGATGGTTGTCGCGCCGTACCACCTTCTCCAGGGTCTCGGTCATTCGGATGAGGGAGTGCTCGTTAAGTCTGGTAGTACTGGGAAGTTCACACCAGACGATGAGTCCGACCTCGTCGGCTGCTTCGAGATAGATCGGATCCGGAATCTTGATGTGGCACCGCAGGGTGTTGAAGCCCATTGCCTTGACTTCGCAGAACCGGTCGATCAGCTGCTGTTTCGCCTGTTGCCGGTTGGCGGCCAAACCCGCCGTCGTCATCGAAGAGCCCGACCCTCCCGGTACCGGGTGATAGGCAGGCACGCCCGCGCCGTCGTGATAGTCCTGGTCGAGCACTCCGCGCATGAGTATCGGGTGACCGTTGAGGAGGAATCGTCCCTCCTTGTCCGACCCGAACGTCCGGAAGCCGGTGGTCTTGCTCACCTGGTCGACCGGTTCACCGGCGACGTACACAGTGGCGCAGACGTTGTACAGATTTGGCTCGGCTAGCGACCACATCTGCATAGCCGTCGTGAGTTTCACCTCTACTCCCGCCGGTCGGGTGAGGTCAGCGGCGTCGACAACGGCATCAACGACTGTTTCCCCGGCTGGATCGCGGACCTCTATCAGTGCCGTCACGTCCGATGATTCAGTTGGCGTTTCATCGAAGTCGATCGAAAGTTCGAGCGCGCTGGCCGCCGGGTTGGCCGTGACCGAAAGATGATCGATCGCGTGCCGATGGCGGCCCTCCAACGTAACAGGTTGCCAGATACCGCCGTTCGGTCCATACCAGCTCTGTTTGCCGTGCAGAGTCTCATCGAAGGGAAAGTCGGGATAGCGGGAACGGTCAGACGAGGGTGTTACACAGCGCACCCACAGCTCATTGGCCCCGATTCGCACGGCGCCGTCAAGTGGCCACGAAAAAGGGGTGTGGGCACCGTCGTGGCTGCCCAGGTAAACACCGTTGAGCCAACCCTGGGTGTAGTGCCCCGCGGCGCCGAAGCAGACGTGGGTCGAGTCACACTTCGACCAGCGGCTGTCGAGGTCAAATCTGACGCGATACCAGACGGCACCGGTGGCCCTTGTCAGCGTGGGAAACTGCAGCTGCCAGTATCCAGGAACCAGTACCGGCGACCCGTCGCCGTTTGGTCGATCGTGATCAGCCGGGTCGAGTGTGGCTGGGCGGTCGAAATCAGGAAAGAATCGCCAGTCCGAAGACAGCGGTAGTTGCAGTCGCATGGTTGGATAGGGCTCGTCCTCGGTGCGGACACATTTCGCAGTCACCTCCAATCGGTGTCGTCCCGGTTGGAGTGAGATCCGAGTGCGTCCTGGTTGATCGTGGAATTCTTACGCCGTACTTCGGTGGAGGCCGAGTCCGGCTCGGCCTCCACCGTTTACTGTGACTGGCGGGAGAGATACCAGCCGTTTCTGATAACGGGCAATCGCGTGATCAGCCGCTCAGAGCGTCGTTCATCCTGGCATTGGCGTCGGCCAGCGCGGTGGCAGGGTCCTTACCGGTGACCCAGGTCGCGTTGAGCTCCTCGGCCAACGCATCCCATGCTCCTGCCCAGCCCTCGACAGCCGGAACGAGACCGGCCGATGATGCGGTCCCGGCATAGTTGGCCCGCTGTGGCGCATCCGCGAGTGCATCGCCCGACAACACCGAGGATCGAGGAGCGATGTGGCCGGTTCCCTTGGCCCAATTCTCGATATTGCCGTAGAGGAACTCAAGGAACTCGACTGCTGCAGCGTTGACGGCGGGGTCCTCGTTGCTCGACGCAGGCAGCACCCACATGTGGGCGTCACCCCAGGCCGAAGGTGTGCCGTACAAGTTGGGCACGTCGGTGGCCAGGTACGTGAATCCCGCCTCGCGATTGTATTGATCAACAACCCACGTTCCGTTGTGGAGGATGGCGATCTCGCCGTTCAGGAAGGCCGCTTGGGAGTCGGTGTAGCCCTGTTGAGGATTGGAGTATTCCGCCAGCTGGTTGAGGAAAGTCAGCGCTGTCTGCCCCTCAGCCGAGTCGGGGGTGGCCGCACCGCCGGCATCGGTCAGGGCACCGCCTTGCTGTTGCACCAAAGCGAGGAACAGACGAGCTCCAACGCCGAACTCGAACCAGTCATGACCGAAGCACTGATAGCCGGCGGCCTCAATCGCCTCGCACTGCGCGATCAATTCCTCGGGCGAGGTGGGGGTGATCGGATTGCCATCGCCGTCAACCAGACCTGCCTCGGTATAGATGTCAACGTTCACATGCCAGAGCGACGCGTGAAGGTCGAACGGCAGGGCATACGTCGTACCGTTGAGCTGGGCGGCGGCCTGAGCCGGTTCGGTGTAGTCGGAGAAGTCGATCACGTCGCTGGCGGAAAAGGCGTCATCAAGGGGCATCAGTAGGTCACGACCGGCGAAGTCGGGCAGGCGGTGCTGATGCATGACAGCAACGGTCGGGACTTCGCCGCCGGCAAACGCAGTACTGAGCTGGGTGTAGTAATCGCCCCACGCCTGACCACCGATCTTTTCGACCGAAATGCCATTGTCCTCAGCATTGAAAGCGTTTTCGATGATCTGGATGACCTCGCACTCCGAGGTCGCCTGGCTCACATCAGTGACGCCAGCAACGTCTTCTTCGCAGTCGCCAAAGAAGCGGGCAAACCGAAGAACCACATCGTCAGCCGATGCTGCGGCCTCACTATCGTCTTCACTAGAAGCGTCGGCGTCGGAAGCTTCGTCTGCATCACCGGTCGCTTCGTCAACGGCTTCAGTGGCCTCGTCGACCGTTCCCTCATCCGTGTCGGCGGCATCGCCGCAGGCGGCCGCGACAAGCGCAAAGGCTGCAAGCAGCATGAGCAGCTTTCTTAATCGAAGCCGTGAGCTCAGTCGTTCTGTGTTGCTTGTTTCGTATCTCATAGTTGGTAGGTCCCTCCCAGGAACCGGTTTCAGGAGTAGTTGGTTGATATGAGGACGGATCTGCGGTCGGCCGAAACGGCGACCTTTCGTTACTTGTTGCCGCTTCCCATCGAGATGCCGCGAATGACCTGGCGTTGGAAGATGAAGAACAGGACGAGCAGGGGCGCACTGGCGAACACACCCTGCGCCATGAGGTCTCCGAGGGCGCTCGCCTGAGCGAAGTTTCCTTGCCGCGATGCCAAACCCGTAGTGATGGTGAACATGTCGGGATCTGTGGCCGATACCAGGGGCCACAGGAAGTCGTTCCACGTCTGCACGAACGTGAAGATGCCCAAGGCGGTGAGTGCCGGTACCGACATCGGCAACATGATTCGGCGAAAGATCGTCCATCGGGAGGCGCCGTCGATAACGGCTGCCTCCTCCAGCTCAGCCGGGATTTCAGAGAAGAACTGGGTCATGATGAAAACGCCCAGCGGAGCGGCAATGCGGGGCAACACCAATGCCTGATAGGTGTTGTGCTGATCCACGTCGGCGAAGATGAGGAATAGCGGTATGAACATCGCCTCCTTCGGCACCATGAGCCCGGCTAGTACTAACGGGTAGGCAACCCGCTTCCCGCGAAAGGGAATCCGAGCGAACGCGTAGCCTGCCATCGAAGCCAGAACCAGGGTCAGGAGCGTGGTGGCGACGGTGACCACCACACTGTTCATCAGCCACCCGGGAGTCCGCCCGCTCTGAAGAAGGGTGACGAAGTTGTCGGTGGTGGTGTCGACAGGTGCGAGGCTCGTGGTCGTTCTCGTTAGAGCCTCGTTGTTACTGAGCGACAGCGAGAACATCCAAACCAGCGGAATAATCCACACCGCGGCCAGAGCGGCCAGAACACCATGACCGATACGGGTTGCCAGCTTGCGGTTGCTCGCGATCGTCATGAGTTGTCCGCCCCCATGAACTTGAATTGAAGGGCCGAGACCAGAACCATCACGACGAACAGAAAGACCGACATGGCCGAGGCGTAGCCGAGTTCGGCGTCACGAAACGCGGCCTCATAGATGTGTTGGATCGAGACCCGCGTCGCTCCGTTTGGACCGCCCCTTGTGAGAATGAAGACTTGACCGAAAATCTGGAACGAGGCAATGATTTGCAGGACGGTGATCAGGAGCATCGTGCGTCTCAAACCCGGAACGGTTATGTGCCAGAAGACCTGACGACTGTTGGCTCCGTCGAGCGCTGCAGCCTCGTACATCGATCGGTCTATGTCCTGAAGGCCGGCCAGGAACAGCACGATGTTGAAGCCGACCGTCCACCACAGTGTGACGGCAACGATCGTCGGCATCGCCAGGTTGGGGTCGGTCAACCAGCTCACCCGATCCAGCCCGAGCTTTTCCCAGAATTCGCCGATAAGGCCGAGTTGCGGGTTCAGGAGGAAGGCCCAGATCAACGTCAGTACGCTCACCGAGAGTACGTAGGGCGCAAAGAACATCGTCCGTAGCACACCGACGAACCGACCTGATCGATTCAGGGCCAACGCCAAGGCCAGCCCGACACCGACTATCACCGGTGTTGACAGCACCACGAAGATCAACGTGTTGCCGAAAGACGGCCAGAACTGCGAATCACTCCAGCGCCCGGACTGTCCGGGGTGGATGCCCATAGCAACGGCGAAGATTGCAGTTGAACCCACGATCCAAGCGATGGTGCTTAACGTGGAGAGTCGCCGCTGCTGCCAGGCCCGCACAGCAAAACCAATGGTGGCGAGACCCGCCAGCCTCCACGGCCACATCGTGGTGGCCTCCCAGACGAGGCCGTCGCCCCAGAACATCTCGCGGTAGTTGTCCAAACCGGCCCATTCACGACGATCGAGTGTGAGAAGGTCACGTTTGTAGAAGCCCATCTGAATCGCCTGTACCACCGGATACAGAACGAAGAGCAGGTAGATGATCATGAACGGCGCGATAAAGGGCCAGCCCGCGCCGCCTGACCGCCATCCTGCTCTTACCGAGTTGCTCTCCATTCTCCCCCTTGGATTCACGGAACTTTATTTCGTGTAACCACGAATATATTCGCTGCAAAGTGAATATATTCGGCGGGGGACGAATCTGTCAAGGGCAGAGACTTCGTCCCTGCCTCCGACCACGAGCCCTGCGGCCCTGGTTGTCACACACTGTCGGTAGTGTCCGACTGTGGCCCTCCTTGAGCCTTCCCCACTTGAGCAGCTGAGTTTTGGCGCGCTCGATCACGGGTTTGTCGAGACGGTCGATCGCTCGGTTGGCGTCCGCAGCGATCTGGTGCCGGGAGTTGATTTCCACCCGGCGGTTGCCCGTTGGTTTGAGGAGCGGTTTGAGTCTGGCCCAACACCTCCGCAGATCGAGGGTTGGCCCCACATCGCAGCTCGGCGTCACACGCTGATTGCCGCCCCCACCGGTTCGGGTAAGACCCTCGCCGGGTTCTTGATGAGCATTAACCGGCTCTACCTTCAGCACGCTTCCGGTCTGCCGGTCGACGGCACCCAGGTGGTGTATGTTTCGCCGCTCAAGGCGCTGGCGGTCGACATCGCCGAGAATCTCGAACGTCCCCTGGTCGAGATCGCCGAGGTGGCGAAGCGGATGGGATTGTCGGCGCCCGAAATCACGATGGGGGTGCGCACCGGCGACACTCCGCAGAGCGAACGGCAGTCGATGGTGCGCAAACCTCGCACGTTTGTGATCACCACGCCCGAGTCGCTGTATCTATTGGTGACGGCCGGGAAGAGCCGGGAGACGTTGCGCACGGTCGACACGATCATCGTCGATGAGATCCACGCCATGGCCCGCGACAAACGCGGCTCCCACCTGGCACTCACCATGGAGCGCTTGGCCCACGTCTGTCGCCGTCCGCCGGTTCGGGTGGGGCTATCGGCCACGCAGCGTCCGATAGAGACCGTGGCTCGGCTACTTGTCGGCACCCGCGTTTCCGAGGATGGGGCCATCAACTGTTCGGTGGTCGACACCGGCCATCAGCGTGCCCTCGATCTCCAGATTGAGCTACCCGACATCGAGCTCGAAGCCGTCGCCTCCCACGCCCAGATGGACGACGTGCTCGAACAGATCGCTGATCTCGTGGCCGAACATCGCACCACCCTGGTGTTTGTGAACACTCGTCGATTGGCCGAGCGCCTGGCCCATCAGCTTGGTGAGCTGTTGGCCGAGCGAGCCGAAACCGAGGGGGAAGCCGACGTCGACCCCCAGGATCTGGTGGCCGCCCACCATGGAAGTCTGTCGAAGGATCGCCGTCATCGGGTGGAGCGGAAGCTTCGGGCCGGTGAGCTGAAGGCGTTGGTGGCCACGGCGTCGTTGGAGTTGGGGATCGACGTCGGGCCGGTGGAGCTGGTCTGCCAAATCGGGTCACCCCGCTCGATCGCCACGTTTCTGCAGCGGGTGGGGCGGTCGAATCACACTCGCCACGGCACCCCCCGTGGTCGTCTCTATCCGCTCACTCGGGATGAGCTGATCGAATGCACGGCGTTGATGATGGCGGTACGGGCCGGAAGGCTCGACGTGCTCCATCCGCCGGTGGCGCCGCTCGACATCTTGGCCCAACAGATCGTGGCCGAAACCGGAGCCGAGGAGTGGAAGGTCGACGGGCTCTTCGATTTGGTGCGCCGAGCGTCACCATTCGCCGATGTCGATCGGGAGACCTTCGACGAGGTCATCAAACTGGTGAGCGAAGGCGTGATGACTGGTCGCGGCCGCCGAGCGGCCTGGGTGCATCACGATGAGGTCAACGCCGAGCTTCGAGGCCGTCGTGGTGCCCGCTACGTGGCCCTCAGCTCCGGCGGCGCCATCCCCGACATCTACGACATGCGGGTGATTGCCGAACCTGACGAGTTATTCATCGGCACCGTCAACGAAGACTGGGCCATGGAATCGATGGCCGGCGACATCTTCCTGCTCGGCACCCACTCGTGGAAGATCCGTCAGGTTACGGGTGGCCAGGTTCGGGTACTAGACGCTGGTGACGCCCCGCCGACGGTGCCGTTCTGGACGGGAGAGGCCCCGGCCCGCACCGCTGAGTTGTCGGCGGAGGTGTCAAGGCTGCGGGGTTCGGTCGATCAGATGCTCGCCGATGATCAGGCCACCGGAGCGGTCGACTGGTTGATTGCCGAGTCGGGCATTCCCCGAGATGCCGCCGCACTGATCGTGGCCTACCTCGCCACCGCCCGCTCGGCCCTTGGGCTCATCCCCACCGGTACCAACCTGGTGATGGAGCGTTTCTTCGACGACGCCGACGGGATGCAGCTCGTGATCCACTCACCGCTCGGCGGGCGAATCAACCGAGCCATGGGCTATGCGCTGCGCAAGAAGTTCTGTGTGGGGTTCAACTTTGAGCTGCAGGCCGCGGCCTCCGATGATGCGGTGGTCATCTCCCTTGGGCCCCACCACTCGTTTCCGCTCACCGACGTGCAGCATTTTCTCAAGCCCGACATCATCAAGGAGACGCTGAGCCAGGCAGTGCTCGATCAACCGGCGTTCCAGTCACGGTGGCGATGGAATCTCAACCGGGCGTTGATCGTGCTCCGAATGCGCAACGGCAAACGAAACCCGCCGCCGATTCAGCGCATGGAGTCCGACGATCTGCTGGCGGCCCTGTTTCCCGATGCCGCCGCCTGCCAGGAGAACGTCAGCGGCCCGGCCGAGATACCCAACCACCCGCTGGTGCGGCAAACCGTTCACGACACGTTGACCGAGGGGATGGACGTCGACGGCCTGATCGAGCTGTGGGCAGCGCTGGGGCGGGGTGACGTGACCATGCACTGTGTCGACACCACCGAACCGTCGATGCTCGCCCACGAGATTCTCACCGCCCGCCCCTATGCGTTCCTCGACGACGGTGAACTGCCCGAGCGTCGCACTCACGCTGCGCCGTTGCGCCGGGGGCTGCCCGTCAACCCCGCCGACATCGCCACCCTGGTACCTGAGGCGATTGCCGAAGTACGAGCCGAACTGGCTCCCAATCCTCGCACCGCCGATGAGCTGCACGATCTGCTCCGAGATGTGGTGCTGTTGCGGGTCGGTAACGATGAACGGGCTCGATGGGGGTCGCTGATGGAGGACCTGATCAAGCGGGGGAGAGCTGTTCGTCGAATCGATGAGTTCGAGCAATGGCATGCCGCCGAGGCGGCAGCCGACGTCGAGGTGTTGCTGACAGGGATTGCGAGCAAAGACACGTTCCCGGAGCACGTGGCAACTACGATGCTGCGGGGCTATCTGGAGCTGCACTCTCCGGTCACGGTTTCACAGCTGGAATCCATCACCGGACTGAGCGAAACGCTCCTCACAGTGGGGCTGCTCGCTCTGGAAGCTGAAGGCTCGGCCATCCAAGGTTCGTTCACCAAACCCAATGCCATACGAACAAACCAAACAGCAGAGCAGGTGGCGGGCACATCCTCACCCGTTGAGTGGTGTTCCCGCCGCCTGCTGGCCCGGATGCATGCCCGGTCCCGCAAGACCCGACGGCGGGCGGTCGAGCCGATCAGTCCCGAGCTGTTCATCAAGTTCCTCACCCGTTGGCAACACGTTGCTCCCGGCACCCAAGCCGTCGGCCCCGCCGGGTTGCAGAAGGTGCTCGGCCAGCTACAGGGTTGGGAGGCGGCGGCTGCGTCGTGGGAACCCGAGATTCTGTCCACTCGGATCAAGGGTTACCAGCGGCCGTGGATCGATCAGCTTTGCCACGACGGCCACCTGCAATGGCTGCGGCTAAGCCCCAGAGTGATTCGAGAAGACGGCAACGCTCGTGGCCGGTCGGGATCCGGTCGCGGATCACTGTCGAAGGTCACGCCGATCAGCCTGCTGTTCCGCGACGACTTGCCATGGCTGCTGGCCGCCCATCGAGGGTCGACTACGGCCGCCACACCGGCCATGGGAGCGGTGGCCGAGATCGCCGAGGTGCTCACCGAACACGGCCCCCGATTCCTCACCGAGTTGACCGCTGATACCGGGCGCCTGGCGTCCGACATCGAAGGTGCGCTGTGGGAGGGGGTGGCGCTCGGGCTGTTCACGGCCGACGGTTTTGAGGCGGTGCGCACACTGATGGCCCCGCCGGCGGAACAGCGGCGTGAGGCTCGGCGGATGCGTTCTCTTTCACGGCTTAGGCAGGGCGGAGGTCGGGCGTCGGGGGCCGGTCGGTGGTCACTCGTTCCGCCGGCCACCAACCTCGATCCGGCCGAGCGCGACGACATGGTCGAAGCTCTGGCCGACCAGCTTCTCCAGCGATGGGGCGTGTTGTTCTACGACCTTGTGGCCTACGAAAACACCCGTGGTGGGCTCGCTGTGCCTTGGCGTGATCTGCAGTGGGCGCTGCGTCGGTTCGAAGATCGGGGTCTGGTGAAGGGCGGTCGGTTTGTCAACGGCTTCAGTGGCGAACAGTTCGTCCTCCCCGAAGCGGCCGAAGCGATCAAGATCACCCGCACCAGAGCATCGAAGGCCTCCGGCGGAAAGGGATACGTCGAAGTCACCGGCTCCGACCCACTCAACCTCACCGGCGTCATCCTCCCCGGCCCCCGCACCCCGGCCCGCCGCACCGAGGTGGTCCGGCTGCCATGCTGATCTAGACCTGATTTCGACCTGGCAAAGTTTTCCTCCGATCTATGTAGCGCGAAACCGGTGTTCCACCGTCTAAAGGGATGTGAGCGGTGAGGCCGACTCGATAACCACCCTTCTGGCCGAGGCGCGGCCACGACTTTGGCGAGCCTTTGTCGTGGTGAGAGGGACCGACGGTGCCGATGAGGCGACTGCCGAGGCCTTGGCCTGGGGGTGGGAGAATGCTGATCGGGTTCTCAATCTCGGCAACCCGGTCGGGTACCTCTACCGGGTCGGCCTCACCCGCTCCGCCTTGCGACCACCACCCAAGTATCTTCCGGACCCCGTTGAACTCGGCATTCCCGAGGTTGAGCCGAAGCTGATCCCGGCGCTGCTCGAACTGTCGGAGTTGCAGCGGTCGGCGGTCTGGCTGGTTCACGCTTGCGGCTGGCCGTACGCCGACGTGGCCGCCGCTCTGGGAATCGGCCGGTCGACGGTTGGCACGCATGTCACCCGTGCCCTAACGGCTTTACGCAACAAGCTGGAGGTGGGACAAGATGTCTGATCTCGATTTCTCCGAGCTCACCGCCCAGCTCGCCGCCTATGGTGAGGCTGTCCAGACGACGTTCGACCCGGATTATCGGCATCGGTCGGAGATCGACCCACGGCGCAACGGGACGTCCCCTCAACACCATGAGGACGTCACGGATTCCGCCGACCTCACGGCGCGAGGCGACGATGACCGGCCCCGGCGAGGGTTGTTGATCCTCGCCGCTGCGGTGATCGTGGCCTTGGTGCTCGGTGTCACGGCGATGTTGACGTCCCGCCGGCAGTCAAATGTGATTGCCGACAATCCCGAGGTGACCAGCACCACAACCACAACCGTTCCTGACCGCTCTTCCAGAGCCCCCGCCACCACCCAGGCGCCGATCGAGGGAGCGCCGGATGGTGATGCCGGGTCGGTCCCTTCACCAATGCGCCTGCTGTCTGAGTCAAGCAGTTGGCTCCCAGTTCAGGTGTCGTGGTTGGATCTTTCCGTCGTCGCCGATGAATCGCCGATCGAGCAGCCGCCGCTGGAGTTCGTCGCCTATCGCCGCGACGACGTGCTGGCGGTGCTTAGAGTCGACATCGGCGAGGCCCAGGCCGGCGATGTAAGCTCGGCCGCAGCGGCGCCTGTCACACGATTTGGTGGTAACTCGGCCGATGTTTCGTGGTCGGCCGATGGAAACCGGATGTCGTCATGGGTTGTTGCCCTCGGGCAGTCAGAGCTGACGCTTGGCGATGCCGACGTCAAGGAGATCGCCGAAGCTTGGCAGTTGGTCGGCGGCGATTGGGTGTTGCCGTCGGCTGAGTTTGTCGACTCGGTCCGACGAGAGTCGACGCAACCGTCCAGCGGTCCACAGGTAGAGATTCGCTATGCCTTGAGGGTCGACGGCGGGCTCGACACCGTTCAGCAGGTTCGGCAGTCGATCACCCAAGGTGATCCGACCGAGATCTACCAGGCGCTGCATGAGGCCGCATCATCGGGTGTCGTGCGGATGCTGAGAACGTCGGACGATCAACCTGGATTCATCGTTGATGGTGATCAGATCTACGCGATGTCGGTTCATGGTGACTACGTCAGCACCGTGCAGGGCGTGGCGCCGTCGGAGGCGGTGATTGACTTGCTCACCACGGTGGAGGCGGTTGATCAGCAGCAATGGGACGAAACCTGGGAGCGAACCGAGCTGCTCGAGATGTTCGAACTACCGGCCATGCCCAAGTTTCCTCGACTCCTGCCAGGGTCGGATTGGCGGGTTCTCACCGCCACCGACCCGTCTCTCTGGAGTGAGGAACAACAGCGAGGCTACCTTCTCGATATCAGTGCCGGATCCAACTCCGCCACTGTTCTCGACAGATGGATTCAGACGTTCCGACCTGCTGCGCTGTCAGCCGATGAACCGCCGGAGATCGGCCTGACCGTGCTCGCTGCTCCTTCTGAGACCAACTTTCCGTTCATGTTGTGTGATGATGGCGCCCAAGCTGTGGTGTCGGCGTTGAGCTCGGAGTCTTGTGGCTTGAATCGCCCGAACGGCACGTCGACGCTTTTGGCTCGCGGTGACGGCTGGTATGTTTCCGTTCAGGCGTCGGAGTTGAGCTTCGACGAGCTCGTCCGTTTCGTCGAACATCTCGAGGCGCGCCAGGGGGACCCTCTGATTGGGTTCGAGGTATCCAAAGACAGCGGCTACACGCTGGTACACGACGAACCAGTGGAAGGTGGGGTTCTGGCCGGATCGTCGGTTCACTTCACCAGCGATGTGGGCAGTGTCTGGCTTAGCATGATCGGAACCCCACCGGCACGGGTAGCGCTGAGCGACATCGTGATGGGCGACAAGATCCAGACCGCAGGAAACATTCCGAGGTTGGTGCATCGAGACGGCAGTTGGCTGTCTTGGTACGACGAGAGCACGGAACTACGGGTGTCGGTTTCGAGCGAAGCAGGATTCGACGTCTCGCTTGAGTTTGTGGAGGAGCTGCGGATTGTCGACGAGGAAGTCTGGACCTCGGTGATTAAACCCGTAAATCGAGAAAGCGAATTCAGCATCCCGATGTTCGAGGAAGACCTTGGACCGGGAGTGCCGATTCCCGACTAGTGACCGAACATCATCATCCACTGCTCAACCGACGACGGTTTGTACACCACGTTGCGGGCCCTGGTGTCGCCCATCGAGCGGTGGGTCTCGGGCGGTGAGTAAAGGTGACCGGGGTAGAGCAACGCCGTGTCGGGCACCTTGGCCAGCCGATCGGTGAGCGAATGGTAGAGCTGCTCGGCATCACCGCCCGGCAGATCGGTGCGGCCACATCCGTCGAGGAACAGCGTGTCGCCCGACACGAGATTGCCCTGCACCAGGAAACATTGCGAGCCGGGGGTGTGACCCGGCGTGTGAATCAGCTCGATGTCGATCGACCCGACCGTCACTACATCGCCCGATGCGTGGCCAACCAACTGGCCTGGACCAAGGCCGGTGGTCTTGGTGACGAACTCCACCTCGGGAGCCTGCAAATGAATCGGCACGTCGACCTTCTCCAACAGATCGGCCACCCCGATGATGTTGTGCCCCATCATGTTTCCGCCCACATGGTCGGCGTGATAGTGGGTGCCGAGCACACCGGTGACGGTCATGCCGTCGGCCTCGGCCAGCGCCAGAAGATCGTCGACGTTGTAGGCCGGATCGACCAGCACCACCTCACCGGCCTCACGGTCACCGATCATGTAGGCGAAGTTCACCATCTGCTGGGCGATCATGTTGTCGGTGGCGAAGTCTCGCCCGCTCAACAGCTGACGGAAGTAAAGTCGGTCGTCCATGCCCTCACTCTATATAGACCGCTTATACCCTGGGTAGGTGAGCAAGAAACGAATCGCATACCTGGGACCGGCAGGGACCTTCACCGAACAGGCTCTTCGCAGTGAGGCCGATCTGGCCACCATGGAGTTTGTGCCCTACCCCAGGTTTGTCGACGTGCTCGACGCCACCTCATCAGGCGAGACCGACTTCGGGTTTGTCGCCATCGAGAACGCCATCGAGGGCACGGTCAACGTCACCCTCGACGCGCTGGCTTTCGATCACGACCTGCTGATCCAGCGCGAGGTTGTGCTCGACATCGAACTCAACCTGATGGCCCGTCCGGGGACCACCCTCAACGACGTCACCGTGGTCTCATCCCACCCGGTGGCCAACGCCCAGTGCCGCAAGTTCCTACACAAGGAGCTTCCCGACGCGCCGGTCAAAGCGGCCAATGCCACCGCGGAGGCCGCGGCCCGCGCCGCCGAGGAACCCGGCCTCGCCGCAATCGGACCAGCGCTCGCCGCTAAAAACTACGGGCTGGAGATCCTGGCTCGAGACATCGCCGACCACGCCGGCAACCAAACCCGGTTTGTGCTCGTGGGACGTGAAGGAGTGCCCGCCCCCACCGGACATGACAAGACCACCGTGGTGTTGACCCAGCGGGAAGATAAACCGGGTTCGCTGGTGGCCATCCTCCAGCAGTTCGCCGCTCGCAGCATCAACCTCTCGCGGCTGTCATCTCGGCCGGTCAAACGTGGCCTCGGTGACTACTGTTTCATCATCGATTTCGACGGCCACATCGCCGACGAACTCAGCGCCGACTGTCTCCGTTCCATCTTCGCCAAACACGCCGACGTGAAGTTCCTCGGCAGCTACCCCACGGCAGGCAACGGCTCAACTGCGACTCGGGAGGAAGCCGAAGCTGCCTGGGCCAACGCCCACCAGTGGATGGAGTCGCTCCGCTCCCACATCGAAGACTAGGTGGATCGCCGAATCAGCGGTCGCGCCTGATCTCGATGAGGTTGGCCGGGTTCATTAGCCGGTCTGCGATGCCTTGAATGTCGCCGGCGGTGGTGCGCCTGATGATCTCTTCCTCGTTGAACAGTTCGCCGGCTTCCCCTGTGCTGTGGAAGTCCAAGAGGAACGTCATGAGGTTGAAGTTGTTGACCAACTGGACGTCGTTGATCAGCACGGCCTTGGCCTCGGCCAGGTCTTCCGCCGACGGCCCCTCCACGAGCAGCGTCTGAAGTTCTTCGTCGACCACGGCCATGATCTCGTCTAGACGATCCGGGTCGCCGTTGACCGAGATGGTGAACGTGGTGTCGTAGGAGTTCAGCGGTCCGCTGGCTACCGCGGCGTTGCCTCCGCCGTATGAGGCGCCCAACTCCTCCCGAACCCGCACGAACAACCGGTCGTTGATGATGCCGGCCAACAGATCGGCCTCGATCGACTGCTGCTCGGTTAACGATCCGGCGAAGCGGTAGTAGCGGTCGAACCCGGCTCCCGAACGATTGACTCCCGCACTGATCGAGAAGTCGATCGGCCCAACCGGATAAACCACATCGGGAGCAACCGGGTCGGCGGGTGCCGCCGGTATCGACCCGAGGTAGTCGGCGGCCAGGTCGACCACGGTGTCGGAGTCGACATCACCCACCACCAACACCACCAGCTCGGCCGGATTGGAGAAGCGGCTCTCGAATATCTCGAGCAGTTCGTCGGCCGTGGCGGTACCCACCGAGTCGGCGTCGGGGATACCGATCAGATTCGGTTGGTCGGCGAAGCGGAGTTCTCGCTCGCTGCGGAACGAGTCGAACCCCGGCTCGGTCGACAGGGCCTGGAGGGTCGATTCCATGTTGTTGGTGGCCACCGCCATTCCCGATCCGTCGATCTGGGCTTCGGTGAAATAGGCGTTCAGCAGCTCGAACAGATCTTCGAGATCGTCGGACGCTGCGCTCCCGGTGATGCCCTGGAATCTCGTGTCGACGAAGGGCGCCACGCCGGCAGTGCTGTCGGCCAGGTAGCGGCCTAGGCTCACCTGGTCGTACCCGGCGACGCCGGAGTTGGTGACCGCGGCAATGGCCATATCGGCCAATCGGCCCTGGCGCTCGGTGAGGGCCTCACGACCCGATCGACTCAACAACCACACGTCGACCTGATTGGCGGCTATCTCGGAGTCCCAGTACAGCACCGTCATGCCGTTGTCGAAGTTCCAGAAACGGTCTTCGGTGAAACCCCAGATCTCCCCGCCGTCAACCGGCTCAGGGCCGTTGGGCCGGGCCACCAGCTCGTCGATCGCAACTGCTTCCCGCTGATCGATCAACTCGCCCGACATTCCGGCGGCCACGGCGGCGGCCAGTTCGTCCTCGCCAGGCAGCACCGACGGATCGGAACCGAGCAGCGTGAACAGCGGTGCGGTGCGGCCGATCTCAGCCTTGAACAGCTGGTTCAGCTCGTCGAGATCAAAGGAGTTGAGCTGATCGGTTGTGCGTTCCTCCCACCGGTCGATGCTCTCCATCGGCTGGCCACTCAACACGTGAGCCACCAGCTCGTCGGCCAGTTCCCGATCCTGTTTGGTGTCGTATGACGCCACGGTCTGGGCGATGAACGCCTCGTACTCCTGCCGGGCCTGATCGAGGTGATCCTGGGTGAACCCGCGTTCCTGTGCGGTTCGCATGGCTCGCATCAAATCGGTGGCACCCTGGACGTAGTCGGACGCGGCCACGTTCATACCGAGGAACCGTCGGCTACGAGTGAACTCAAACGGTTGGGCGAACGGGCGGATGATGTCGATCGCCCCATCGGCCGCCAACTCATCGAGATAGGTGCTCAGCATCAAACCGAGGAGTGTGTCGGCCAGCAGCATGCGCTGGCCGCCGATGGTTGACGGATCCCAGTTCGGAAGCTGGTAGTCGAGCGAGATCGAGGGTTCCGGTCCGCCCTCGGCGGTGACGACCTCGACAATCGGTTCGGTCAACAGGCCCGACTCGACCGGCAGCCGCTCCGGGCTGGAGCCACGATCGGTCAGGTTGCCGAGCTCCTGCTTGATCATGGCCTCGATCTCGCCGATGTCGAAGTCGCCGACGGCGATGACGGCCATGTTGTCAGGCCGGTACCAGTCGTCGTAGAACTCGCGAAGTTCCTCGGCGTTGGTGGCCAAGATCTTGCTGTCGGACCCGATCGGGAGGTGGCCTTCGTAGCCGGAGTCGGCACTGTAGATCTCGAACAGTCGCTCGTTGATGGCGGCCGAGCCGGTCTCGGAACGAACCCGGAACTCCTCGCGAACCACACCCCGTTCCGCTTCCACCTCGGCCTGGTCGATGGTGGCGGCCCCGGCCCATTGAGCGAGCACCCGAAGGCCCAGTTCAAGGTCGTCGGAGCGCACCGACGGCATGCCCATCTGATAAACGGTCTCATCAAACGAGGTGTAGGCGTTCAAGTCAGGGCCGATCTCCACCCCGAGGCCGCGCAGCACGGTGTCGAGTTCGTTTCCGGGGAAGTCTTCGGTGCCGTTGAACATCATGTGTTCGAGGAAGTGGGCGCCACCGGAGTCGGGCACCTTCTGTTGGGCCGACCCGGCATCGACCACAAGCAGCAGTTCCGCCTGCGACCCCGGCGAATCGTTGGCCATGATGTAGTAGTCGAGCCTGTTGTCGAGTGTGCCCATGGTCAGATCGGCCGACACCTCGATCGGAGTGTCGTCCGGCACCGGTAGCCCGGGGAGGCTGTCAGTCGCGCCGGATGAGCCGGCGTCGGCCTCCTCTTGTGTCACCTCATTGGTGGGCCCATTGGACGCCCCGTCGGATGATTCACCGGTGCAGGCGGCGGCAACAAGAGACAATACAACAAGAGATGACGCGACGACGAGCGCCACAAGCAGCGGCCAGGGATTACCCGTCGAGGGTGTCGTCGTTGTCGACGGGATACTCGACCTCGAACGACGACGGGCAAGCGCTGTCGGTGACCTCTCCGCTGAACTTTTCAACCGCACGCTCCCGCTGACTGAATTCCCAGAATGTGGCGCCGGCTCTGGTCAACGCTCCGGAGTTGTTGGCAGTCCAGAAGCCCGTTTTGTCGGTCTTGAGGGGATAGAACAACTCATTGGAGTTGTCGCCGGTGCCGTGCCACCATAGCAATCCGATCGGCCAGGATTTCGTCACCTTGAGAGCGGCGTAGTAGCCGCTTTCGTTCCATTCCGGGTTGCCGGCGGTGCCGGCGGTCAGCGGCTGGGGCACACCGGCCTCGGTGATGGCCACGGCCAAACCTCGGTCGATCACGGCTTGGGCGTACTCAAGGTATTCGTCATCGGTGGCTTGACGGCCGTCCAACGCACCCCAAGCGTGCCACCCGAATAGCACATTGCAGCCGCCCATCTCGTCGAAAACCTCATCCTCGGCGAGAAGGTTGATGGCCTGCCCGTAAATCGGGAGGTCGAACACCATGACGTTCTCGACGCCTTGAGTGCGGTAGCGGTCGTAGTAAAAGCGGTGGAGATCAAGCCACGCCTCGCCGTCGAACACGGCCTGAGGTTCGTTGTAGAAGTTGAACCAGACGTACGGATTGTTCTTGTAGCGGGTGACGATCTGATCCCAGAACCGGCGGACGTTGATTTCGGTCTCGCTCTCCAGCTCAAGATTCGATCCGGTGGCGTCGTGGCAGGCCAGGATCACCACGATGCGAGCCTGGGTCAGCTCGTCGACGGTGGCGGCGATGCCGTCGATAACGTCCTGACTGGTGGGCTGACCATCGGTGCCGTAACAGTTGAGAGTGGCTCGCACGGTATTCCAACCCCAGGCCAGGATCGAGTCGACACGGCCGTTGAGCCCGCCGTTACCACCCTCGAAGACGTACGGGAACTCGGTGATCTTGATGGCGCCGTTAACGCCGCGGGGCACGAAGATGTTGCCGTCGGGGTCGACGATCTCGTTTCCGACGATCAGAAACGGGTTCGAATCCTCAACCGACTCCGGCTCCTCTTCGATAGGGGCTGGAGCGGTGACGGGACTGTCGACCTCCGACCCGTTGTCGGCCGGGCCGGTGGCCACCGTGGTGTCGGGCCGGTTCATAACGAGCATGGCCAAGACCGCGACAATGGCAATGGTGAACAGCGGACCGACGATTTTTGCTGTGGGGGTTGAATCCCACAAAGCGGCGAGCCGGTTGCGCGCTCCCTCTCCGAGCGTACTGGCCATGGCCTGAGCGTAGCGGGCCTGCGGGTTAGCGGAAGGCAAAGAATGATTCGGTCACTTCGACATAGGTCATAAAGCCTAAGAACGCTCAAGTGGCTGCCGATGGTTCAGGCATGGTTCGGCGATGGCAACTAGCGCTCTGGGTGTTGGCGGGCCTCGTGGTCAGTGTTGTGATGCTCTGGGATCGGGCCAGCGGCTCGACCCAATTGGCCGACGGCACCCGGGTTGAAACCGTCGACGGCGAGCAGCCGACTGGCGGGGATGCTCCCGATCAGTTGGCCTTCGCCGATCTCGACGCCACCCCGCGACTCGAAGGCGGTGGCAACATGCTGCGGCCGACAACCACCACCACGACTACGACCACCACGACGACCACCACCACCGTTCCCGATACGACATTGGACGAGTCGGACCCCACGGGGCCGACCACCACCGATGATCTGGCAACGACGACCACGGATAATGACGGCTCGCCGACCACCACTCGTGAGAAGACAAGCTCGACTGTTCACGTACCAGCGCTGGAGACGACGTACTACCAGGACTTCCGGGCCGGTGAACTCGTTCCCGGGGATTGGATCGTGTACAACGGCGTCGGCCACGAGGGTTGGGGATTGCGACGGCCTTCGGCGGTGGCCGTGGTGCCCGCCGACGGTGCCGCTGGTGCTGCCGGTGATCACGTGCTTGAGATCACGGCCAGGATGGGAAGTGGAGTCGAGGCCGGACATCTCGTATCTGGGGGAATGAAGCTCGCCGGCCACACCGTCACCGGAGGAAAGATCACGTTCCGGGCCAGGGTCGATGTCGACGCCGATCAGGTAACGGCCGGCGTAATCCACCTATGGCCCGTCGACAACAACTGGCCGGCCGGGGGCGAGATCAACATCATGTCCACCCGCCTCGACCGGGATGACCGCAGTCCGGTGTGGTCCGACCTGCACTGGGTCGACGCCGACGGTCACGGATCGACGTCGATGAGTCACAGCGAAGCCGGTGCCGACGTATCGGCCGCCGAATGGCATGTCTATGAGATGTTGTGGACCGACGAATACGTCGCCGTTTCGATTGATGGCGGATCGCCGGTGATTCTCTCCGAAGACGTGAGCCACATCCCACACGGAGGGCTTGATCTTGCCATTCAGCTCGACGGGTCCGACAGCCCGGACCTTCCCGGTCAACAACCTGTTCTGACCGGCGAAGTGCGGCTGCAGGTGGACTGGATCCGGATCGAGCAACCGGTCGCTGCGTCTGATGCCTAGGCCATTCGACCTATAGCCCTAAACCAGGAAGATAGAGCGCCTTCTTTGTACCGAAGAATCGTTTCTTCACTCGGCTCCAAATCTGCCGAAAAAAGACGCTGTGGGCGGCCCTACACAAACAATCAACGAGAACGAGTGGCCGGCGCGGCCTCGTCTCGCTTTTGCCATCCGCATTTTCCTGCTGCTGGCCCCGGTAGTCAGCGCGTTTGCCCTGGCCTATTTCATTTCCCGGACCGCACCGCCCTGGCGTCTTGGTATGAACCCCATCCTCTGGTGGATTTCGGTGTTCACCGTCGCCAACACCTATCTGCTGTTGGCCGATCGATTTCTTACCCGGTACCTGCCCATTGCCACATTGTTTCGGCTGTCGTTGATCTTTCCCGATCAGGCTCCCAGCCGGTTCAAGACGTCGCTCCGATCCACCAACAGTCGCAAGGCGTTGCAACGACTCGAGGATGCACGGCAGAGCGGGGAGTGGAGCGACGAGATCAAACACTCCGAGATCCTGCTCCTGCTCGTCAATGCGCTGAGTGATCATGATCGGCTAACTCGTGGTCACGCCGAAAGAGTCCAGGCCTACTGCGATCTGATTGCCGAGGAGCTTGAGCTCCCTGACGACGACCGGGTTCGCCTCCGGTGGGGCGCACTCCTCCACGACATGGGCAAGCTCGATGTGCCGGCGGAGATCCTCAACAAGCCGGAGCGGCCAAACGATGAGGAGTGGGCCATCCTTCAGACCCATCCGGCCGCCGGCAACGGCTACGTCGAACCGCTCCGACCGTGGCTGGGGGATTGGCTCGGCGCAGTCGACGAACACCACTGCCGTTGGGATGGCAAGGGCTATCCCTACAACCGGGCTGGGGAGGAGATCACGCTGGCCGGTCGAATTGCGGCCGTGGCTGACGCCTACGACGTGATGACCAGCATCCGGAGTTATAAGAAGGCCAAGTCGGCGGAACTGGCGCGCCAGGAGCTTGCCCGCGGGGCCGGTACGCAATTCGATCCGACTGTGGTGAGGGCCTTCCTGCAGATCGGAATCGGAAAGCTTCGCCTGGTTGCCGGACCGCTGGCCTGGTTGGCGGGTTCCGTCGGATCGGTTCCGTCTCCGGTCGTGGGTCCTGCGGTTGCGGTCACGTCGGCGGTGGTGGCGTCGTTCACCGGAATCTTCGCCGGTTATGACAACATGCCCAGCCCCGATCTCGCCTTTGTCGACGAGACTCCGGAGATCGTCATCGAAGACGCCACGCCCGTGACTTCTGAGCCGATTCCGGTCCAGTCGACAACCTCTACAACAACGACGACCACAACGGTGGTGGTGACGACAACAACAACTCAGCCGCCAACCACAACTACGACAACAACGACTACGACGGTGGCTCCCACTACCGCGGCACCAACCACGGTTGGGAACCTGAGGCCTGTAGCGGCCAACGATTTCATCGCCACCGCCGAGGACACCGCCGTGATCCTGTGGGCCATGGCCAATGACAGCGACCCCGACGGCGACGGTTTCACCATCACGTCGGCATCGGCTCCGACCAACGGGTCGGTGACGGTCAGCGCCGACCGCACAACGATCATCTACACCCCAGCTCCCAACTTTTCGGGCACCGACACCTTCACCTACGTGGTCACCGACGACCGAGGCGCAACATCGACGGCCACCGCCACCGTCGACGTCACTCCGATCAACGACCCTCCTGTGCTGTCGGTGTTCACCGGCCTCGCCGATGAGGCCCAGCCGGCCGGTGCCGACGTTGGAGCGGTGGCCGTGTCCGACATCGACGGTGGGGCGCCGGTGTTCACCATCGTCGGCGGGGATCCTGGCGGTGATTTCACCATCGATCCCAGCACGGGCGTGATATCCATCACCCGACCTCTCGACTTCGAGACCACCCCGACCTACACCCTGACCGTCGAGGTATTCGACGGTGTCAACACCGTGTCCCAAACGGTGACGATCACGGTCGCCGACGTCAACGAAGCGCCATCAGCCGCCTCATCGAGGCTCACC
Organism: Acidimicrobiales bacterium; assembly: GCA_965216355.1. GTDB lineage: Bacteria > Actinomycetota > Acidimicrobiia > Acidimicrobiales > SZUA-35 > JAHELU01. The sequence goes on along the minus strand of CBDCFR010000012.1, from coordinate 1,034,546 downwards.
GTGGCCGAGGGCGGCTCCATAACATCGGCCGATCTCACCGCATTGCACACCGACCCTGAGGGGGATGCGCTCACCGTTTCGTCGGTTCGGTTCCCCGGCGTCAACTCGGCCTCGGTTACCACCGACGGCTCGGCGATAACCTACGTGCACGACGGCTCGGAAACCGCCTCCGATTCGATTTCGTACGAGATCACCGACAGCGCAGGCAACGTGGCCATCGGCTCGATCGCCGTCACGGTCACCCCCGTGAACGATCCACCGATCACCACTCCGATTTCCGCCACGGTTGCCGAGAACACCGTCGGCGCCGCGGTTACAGTGGTGCCGGCCACCGATCCTGAAGATCAGCCGTTGTCGTTCTCGATCGTGGGAGGTGACCCCGGCGGTGAGTTCAGCATCGTACCCGGTCCTGGAGGTCTGCTCGGCGCTCAGTTGGCCGTCACGGGTGCTGCCGGTGAGATAACAACCGCTTCGGCGTTGGACTTCGAGACCACACCGTCGTACGTGCTAACAATTGAGATCTCCGACGGCGTGAACGTCGTGACCGACACGGTTACCGTCACCGTTTTGGATGTCAACGATCCTCCCGCTGCGGCCACGTCATCGTTGACGGTGGCCGAGGGCGGTTCGGTCACATCGGCCGATCTCACTGCGCTCCACACCGACCCGGAGGGAGATCCCCTGACGGTCAGCTCGATCTCCTTTGTCGGTGTGAACTCGGCATCGACGACAACCGACGGCAGCACGGTCACCTACACCCACGATGGTTCGGAGACGGTATCCGACTCGCTTTCCTACGTGATCACCGACACCGCCGGGAATAGTGCCACCGGGACGATCAATGTGACGGTGACGCCGGTGAACGATCCGCCGGTGGTGTCGCCGTTGTCGGGCTCGGTTGGTGAGAACCTGCCTGCCGGTGAGGTTGTCGGCACCGTTGCGGTGTCGGACGTTGACGGTGGTGCGCCGACGTTTGCGATCACCGGTGGTGATCCGCTGGGTGAGTTCACCATTGATGCGGCGACAGGCGAGGTGACCACCACGGCGCCACTCGATTTCGAAGCCACGCCGTCGTACACCCTGACCGTCTCGGTTTCTGATGGAGTGGACACGGTTTCGCAGACGGTGTCGGTCTCGGTAGTCGACGCTAATGAGGCTCCGGGACCGGCTACGTCGTCGTTGACGGTGGCGGAGGGCGGATCTATAACGTCGGCCGATCTGACGGTGTTGCATTCCGACCCGGAAGGTGACGTGCTGACGATCACGTCGGTTACGGCTGCCGGTGCCAACTCGCTCTCCGCTACTACCGATGGCACGACTGTCACCTACACCCACGACGGTACCGAGACGACGTCGGACACCGTCACCTATGAGATCTCCGACATTGCGGGGAACACATCGGTGGGCACCATCAATGTGGTCGTGACTCCGGTGAACGACCCGCCGTTGACGTCGCCCGTCGCAGGCTCGGTTGATGAGAATCTGCTTGCCGGTCAGTCGGTTGTGTTTGTGGCGGCGTCTGATCCTGAGGGCCAGCCGCTGTCTTTCGCGATCACCGGTGGTGATCCTCTCGGTGAGTTCAATGTCGCTCCTACGACTGGTGAGATCACCACCGCCGCGCCGCTTGATTTTGAGGCAACGCCGACCTACACGCTGACGGTTGAGGTGTCCGATGGTGTGAACACGGTTGGTGAGACGGTCACCGTCACGGTTCTTGATGTCAACGAGGCTCCGGCTCCGGCGTCGTCATCATTGACGGTGGCCGAGGGTGGGTCGGCCACGTCCGCTGATCTCACGGCGCTGCACACCGACCCTGAAGGGGACGCGCTTACGGTGACCTTGGTGACCGGCCCCGGTGCAAACTCGGTGTCGACGACGACCGACGGTGCCACGGTTACCTATAGCCACGATGGTTCGGAGACCAGCGCAGACACCGTCACCTACAACATCACCGACACCGCCGGCAACACTGCGGTCGGCACGATCAATGTGACGGTGACGCCGGTGAATGATCCACCGGTGGTGTCTCCGCTATCGGGTTCGGTGACCGAGAACTTGCCCGCCGGTCAGGTGATCGGCACGGTGGCGGTCACCGATGTTGATGGTGGTGCGCCGACGTTTGCGATCACCGGTGGTGATCCGCTGGGTGAGTTCACCATTGATGCCACGACGGGTGAGGTGACCACCACGGCGCCACTCGATTTTGAGGTGACCTCGTCGTACACCCTGACCGTTGCGGTTTCCGACGGGGTGGACACGGTTTCGCAGACGGTGTCGATTTCAGTACTCGACGCCAACGAGGCGCCGGCCCCCGCCACGTCGTCGTTGGCGGTGGCGGAGGGCGGATCGATCACGTCGGCCGATCTAACCGTGTTGCACACCGACCCCGAGGGTGATGCCCTTACGGTCACGTCGATCACGTCGGCCGGCGCCAACTCGACCTCAGCCACCACCGACGGCACCACGGTCACCTACACCCACGACGGTTCCGAAACCTCTACGGACACGGTCACGTACGAGATCTCGGATATCGCCGGGAACATCGCAGTTGGAACGATTAACGTCACGGTAACCCCGGTGAACGATCCGCCGATTACCTCTCCGAGCACGGGCGCCGTCGATGAAGGTCTTGTCGCCGGTCAGTCGGTGGTGTTCGTGACGGCGTCCGACCCTGAGGGCCAACCGCTGTCGTACACAGTCACTGCCGGCGATCCATTGGGCGAGTTCACCGTCGCTCCGACAACCGGCGAGATCACCACTACCGGGCCGCTCGACTTTGAGGCCGCGTCGACCTACACGTTGACCGTTGAGGTCTCCGACGGCGTGCACATCGTCACGGAAACGATCACGATCAACGTCAACGACGTGAACGAGGCTCCGGCGCCGGCCACGTCGTCGTTGACCGTCGACGAGGGGGGATCGATCACGTCGGCCGACCTGACAGCGCTGCACACCGATCCTGAAGGTGACGCCTTGACGATCACGCTGATCTCCGACCCGGGCGCGAACTCGATTTCCACCACCACCGACGGCACGACGGCCACCTACACTCACGACGGTAGCGAAACCACCTCCGACACAATCGTGTACGTGATATCCGACACCGCCGGCAACACGGCCACCGGCACCATCAACGTCACGGTCAACCCGACGAACGACCCGCCGATCCTGTCCCCGATTCCCGACCAAACCGCCTACGTCAACGTTCCCTTTACCATGACGTTCCCGTTCTCCGACGTCGATGGCTTTGTCGTCGACGTGACCGCCGGGATATTCCCGGGATCCATGACGCTCGATGTCGACTTCCTTGCCGGGACGGCCACGCTGAGTGGCACACCGGTGTTGGCCGAACTCGACACCGTATGGCCCATCCTCGTCCAGGTAACCGACGATCAGGGCGCAGCAACAACGACCACGTTCACGTTGACCATCGACCCGATCGGCCTATCGCCCCACGCCGGCAACATCGTGATCTCCGAGGTGTTATACGCCGAATCAGATCCATACGATACGGCAGCACCGTTTGCTGCGTACCTGATGGACGAGTTCATCGAGTTCTCCAACGTGGGCGCGGCGGCGTTCGACATCGAGAACTTCTATCTCACCGACACGCCGGATCCCTCGGTGCAGACCGACTTCGCCTTCCACACTGGTGTTCCGCCCTACCTGCCTGAACATACCGGGCGAATCAATCAGGCGTTCACGCAACCGACGCTGTTCAGTCCCGGTCAGTTCATCACCGCCCCGATTCGCCGCCCATCCTGGACGCAGTATTTCCTGCAGGACGGTTCGCTGCGGCCGGCGATCCCCTATGCACTCTGGTTCCGTGGCGTCGACTATGGCTTCCCTCCTGGGCCGAACTCAAACTGGGAGGCACTCGAAAACAGTGGCGATGACCTTTGGTTCTGGGACGCCGACGGTTTGCTGGTGGCGTTCGTGGCCTGGGACGACGGCACCGGCAACGCCCACATCGCCGGCCGACCGCCGGCTGCTCTTGGTATCTGGGACCCGTCGGCCGAGGCCCGACTGGCCGGTGCAGCGCCAGGCCAGTCGATCTCGCTGGTTGAAGGTACCGACAACTCCCTATCGGCCTGTTGGGAACGTACGGCTTCCGGTGACGCCATCGGTGCTTGCCCCGGCGCCGCGCTACCTACTGAAGACGTGGATCCGCCGGGTGCCTTCCCACCGCCCGAGCTGCAGGGCCGGGTGTCGTCGCAGGGAACCTGGAACGGCTGACGCTACGGATTAGCTGTGGTCTTGGATCACTCGCCAAACCCGTTCGGCCGTGACTGGAATGTCGACGTGGGTCACGCCCATGTGGGCAAGCGCGTCGATCACGGCATTCTGTACCGCCGGGGTTGACCCGATCGTGCCCGACTCGCCGATTCCTTTTGCTCCCAGCGGATTGCGAGGTGTGGGAGTCTCCATGGCCAGGCGCTCGAAGCTCGGCAATTCGGCAGTGGAGATGAGCCCGTAGTTGAGGAAGTTCGACGTGAGCGGATTGCCGTCGGCGTCGTAGGCGAACTCCTCCACCAGCGCCTGGGCGATACCCGACGCAACGCCTCCATGGACCTGGCCTTCCACCAGCATCGGGTTGGCCATGATGCCGCAATCGTCGAGGGCGATGTGGCGGGCGATCGTCACCTCGCCGGTTTCCCGGTCGACCTCGACCACCGATAGGTGAACCCCAAACGGGAATGTGGCCCCGGGCGGCACGAAGTCGGATGTCTCGAGGAATGGGTTGCCACCGGCCTCCTCTTCGCCCTTGGCCGCAACCTCGGCCCACCCGGTGCTGATGGTGGGGGTACCGGCCACGTGAAAGGCGCCGGTTGTGGTGTCGAGCTCGATGTCGGCCGGATTGGCCTCCAGTAACTCGGCGGCCAGATCCTTGGCCCTTGCCACCAGCGCGTCGGAGGCGTTGGCGATCGCGCTTCCGCCCAGCTGAAGCGACTTCGATCCGCCTGTGCCACCGCCCCGCTCCACCTCGTCGGTGTCGCCGTGGCGGACTTCGATCTTGTCGAACGGAATACCGGTGCGGTCGGCGGCCACCTGGGCGAACGCAGTGTGATGCCCTTGGCCGTGAGCCGATGAGCCGGTGAGCACAACAGCCGATCCGTCGGGCCGAACCTGGATCGAACCGAACTCCTGGTTCATCAGTGGGTTGGCGATCTCCACGTAGAGGCACCAACCCAATCCGAGGAGCGGCTTCGACGGATCGTTGCGCCACTCGGCCTGCTGAGCCCGGAGGGCGGCGTAGTCGGCGTACTCCTCAACCATGTCCATCGCCTTGTGGTACTCGCCGGTGTCCATCTCGACGTCGGTTGGGGTGGTGTAGGGGAAGTCGTCGGCGGCGACGGCGTTGATGCGGCGGACGTCCAACGGATCCTTGCCGATCTTGTGGGCGAACAGATCGACCATCCGGTCGACGGCCGCCGCGGCCTCAGGTCGCCCGGCGCCTCGGTAGGCCCCGACAGGCACCGTGTTGGTCATCACCGATGTGGCCGAGAAATCGACCTTGGGAATGTCGTATGGACCGGACGCCACCATCTTGGTGATGAACGGCAACAGCCCTCCGATCGACTGGTAGCCCCCGGAGTCTTGCAGCATGTGCACTTTGTAGGCGAGGATTTTTCCGTCGCTGGTGCCGCCGATGGTGGCGTCGAAATCACAGGCCCGACCGTGCACGAGGCCGAGCATCGAGTCGGTTCGGGTTTCCGACCACAGCACGGTGCGGCCAAGCTTGCGGGCGGCCAGGGCCGTGACGATGTGTTCCGGGTAACCACCGTTTTTGGCGCCGAAGCCGCCTCCAACGTCGGGGCAGATGACACGAACCTGGTCGGTTTCGAGCCCGAGGGCGCCGGCGAGTGTGTCGCGGGTGCCGTGGGCTCCTTGGGTGGTTGACCATTGGGTGAGGTGTTCCCGACCGTCGTCGGTGGTGCCCCACTGGGCGATGGCTGCTCGCCCCTCAATAGGGCACGGGGCGAGTCGCTGGTTGCGGAACTGGAGGGAGACGGTGACGTCGCAACCGTCAAAGAATTCTGCCTCGTCTTCCGGAGAGTTGAGGGCCGATGGGATTGCGAAGTTGATATTGGTGCCGGCCTCGGGGAAAAGTAGCTGCTCATCTTTCATCGACTCAGCCGGGTCAGTTAGCGCGGGCAGGAAGTCGTAGTCGATGTAGACCAGTTCGGCGGCGTCAACCCCCGCCTCCCGTGTGGTTGATAGAACTACGGCCACCGGCTCACCGACGTAGCGGACCTTGTCGGTCGACAGCCACGCCTGCTTGATGTCGGGGTTGAGCATCGGGAACCGGGGAGGGCGCTCTTCGATGCCGAGATCGGTGGCGGTGTAGACCGCCACCACGCCGTCGGCTTCGGCGGCGTGGCTGGTGTCGATACCGGTGATGGCGGCGTGGGCCACGGTGGATCGCACGAAGGTGGCGTAGAGGGCGTCGGGTGGAGCGAGGTCTTCGACGTATTTGCCCCCGACGGTGAGGAGTTCGGGGTCTTCTACACGTACGACTCGGGTTCCAAGCAGACTCATGCAGGAATGGTAACGTGCGGACCGCTCAGCCATTCAATGTTGGCGGCGCAGACGTTGGCGGCGGCCACGATCGAAACGTCGATGAACTGCCCGCCAACTTGCTCTCGGTCCAGGAGTGCTTTGAGTATCGCCAGCATCGCTACTTGGCAGGCGATGGCGGTTGGATCGCCGGCGCTGGGTGGGCCGTCGTCGCCCAGCCAACCGGCCCGAGCCTTGATCGTGAGGTCGGTCATTGGCTGTTGGCGGCTGGTCGTTGACATCGGCCCCTTGCTGGTGCGACCGAACGGGGTGATCGACACGTGGATGAGTTGTTCGTTGATCGGGGGAGGGCCGGGGCGATCATGGCTCCCGGTGAGATCGGTGTAGTCGAGGCCGAGTTCGGTCAGCCTTCCCGGAGGTTCTCCTTCTAGGAGGATGTCGGCTTCCTCGATTAGCTTCCGAAAGTCTTGGCGCCCGGCGCCGGTCGATAGTTCGTCGGGTTCGACCAGGATCACGTGGGCGCCGGAGTCGGCCAGCATTCGTCCTACTCGGGTGGTGGCCGGTCCGCTGACTTCGATCACGGTGAGGTCGGCGATCACGCCACCATTCATCCGACGACTCCAATCCGAACCAGCCGGTCGATCTCGGACTCGGTTTTGCCCAGAAGGCTGGACAGAACCCAGTGATTGTCTTGGCCGAGGAGTGGGGCCGGCTCGGTAATTGAGCCCGGCGTCTTGGACATCTCGACCGGCACGCCTTCGACTCTGATGCCCCCGAGCTCGGGGTGGTCGACCATCGGCCACAGGTGTCGAGCTCCGGTGGCGATGTCGGCGTCGATGCGCTCGGCCGGGCTGCGCAACGCCGCTACCGGTACGCCAACGCTGCGAAGCTCGGTTTCGACTTCCCAGCGGCTTCGCTTTCGGCACCAGGTGGCGATGTCTTTGGCGGACAGCGCCGCCTCTCCCTTTGACGCCGCCTCCACATCGAAGTCGAGGGCGACAGCCAGGGCGGCCCAGTCACCGTCGTCTCGGCAGTCGATGGCTACGTGTCCGTCTTGGCAGGTGTAAACGTCTTCAGCTTTCTCTTGCGCTGGTGCCTGATAGTCGGGCGTGAGGATGGTGCTGTCTTGGCGATCGAGGAGGCTGTGCAATACCGCCGCGGTCAGTTCGAGCCATTGCATCGGGTCTTGTCCGTCGTGTTCAGGGCCGGCGACCAGTAGTGGTTCGCTCTCGAAACGGTTGATGTCGATGCCGATGGATCCCAGGCCGGGATAGTCGACGCAGATTACGTCGCTGATCTCCGCGAGTTGCGTGACGATCTTCCGACCGCCGCTCCGGTTCAGGTCGACCGCCAGGCTCAGCTTGCCTACGTTCAGGTTGATGAAATCCATCGTGCCCCGGGTGACGTCGGGGGTATGGATGTCTTCGACCTTGATCACCTGCGCCCCGAAGGCGGCCAGCCAGCGCGTGGCTGACGGCCCGGTGAACCCGGTGGTCAGATCACATACTCGAAGGTCGCCGCTAGCCATCACCTCCGATGCTAATCGCGCTTTCCAGGGCCTTGGCCGCACGCAGCAGGTCGACGTCGCCATGCGGCCGCCCGATGAGTTGCACACCCACGGGAAGTCCGTTGGAGAACCCGGCCGGCAACGACAACGCGGGCAGCCCGAAGGCGGTGATCCGACAACATGACATCATCCACTCGATGTACGTCTTCAACGGTCGCCCTCCGACCTCGGATGGGTATTCCTGATCGGCCGGGAACGGCATCACCTGGGTGACCGGGGCCACGAGCAGGTCGTAGTTCTCGAAGAAGGCGTGGCCTCGCTGCCACAGCACGTTGAGCTGGGCGAATGCCTTGGCCACGTCGTGGGCCGATAACTGGAGCCCGCGCTCGATCTCGTCTTGCACCGTGGCCTTTACCACGTCGTAGTGGGGCCGTAGCCGGTCGGCGTGCCCGGTGTAGGAGAAGGCTCGCAGGGTGATGAAGGTTTCGTCGACGCTCTCGAAGCTCGGCTCGTCTTCGGTGACCGTCCAGCCCATGCCTTCCATTAGCGCTGGCAGCCCGGCCAGTGCTGCGGTGACCTCGCCGTCAAACGGCAAGCCGCCGAGGTCCTTGCTCCACGCCACACGGAGCGGCTTGGGCTCTGGGCCGATGGCGGGCGGAATCCGGTCGTGGCCCCAGCCGATGGGATCGCGGCTGTCGCTTCCTGCCATCACTCCGAGTAGGAGCACGAGGTCGTCGATGTTGCGAGCCATCGGGCCGTGGATCGGCATCGGATGCCATGCGTTTCCGGCGCCGCCTGTGGGGACGACACCCATGGAGGGACGGAAGCCGACGACGTTGTTCCAGGCCGCCGGGTTGCGAAGCGAGCCCCCGAAGTCGCTGCCATCGGCGACCGCCACCATCCCGGTTGCCAACGCCGCTGCGGCGCCACCCGAGGAGCCGCCGGCCGATCGGGATGAGTCGTACGGGTTGACCGTGGTGCCGTAGACCGGATTGAACGTGTGGGACCCGGTGCCAAACTCGGGCACGTTGGTTTTGCCGACGGCGATGGTTCCTGCTTGTTTCATCCGTTCGACGAGGAGCGAATCTTTGGTAGGTCGGTTATCGGCGAAGGCCGCTGAGCCGTAGGTGGTGGGGAAGTCCGCTGTGTCGGCAAGATCTTTATGAGCCGTGACGAGGCCGGCGAGATCGCCGAGGCTCTCTCCACCGGCGATCGCATCGTCCAGCTCGGCCGCCCGGGCCTGGGCCAAGTCGGCGTCGAGCGCCACGACGGCGTTGATTTCGGGGTTTCGCTGCTCGATCCGGCGGAGGTGCGACTCCAGCAATTCGCGGGCCGATGCTTCCTTGTTGCGAAAAATCGCCGCCTGCTTGGTGGCCGGAAGATCACATAGCTCAACGGATTCACTACCCATGGCGACAGACATTACCTCAGCTCGCCTCCTTCCACTTATTGTGCGGATCGCAAAGGATCTGCCCGTTGGCGAGTTTGGTTGGCCCACCCTTTGAGTGGGGTTGGACGTGATCAGCTTGAAGCCACGCGAACGGCGCGTCACATCCTGGTATCTGGCATCGCCCTCTTGCCCGTACGAGTAGCGTTTGTTTCATCCATGTGGGAAAGCCGCGGGCTTTGGCGGCGACATCGATTGGATGGGAGTGTTCGTCGAACACGATCCGGCGTAGCATCCCCGCTGCCATCGCTACTGCGGCTTGTTTCGGGTGGATCGGTGTGCCGTCAATCAACTCGCAGCGCCTGTTGATGTCATCAAACGACGGCTCAACCTGCTCGGTTGTTTCACCAGCCAGTTGTTCAGCCAGGTTTTCAGCCAACGCCGCACCCAACACCACATGAACGAGTGGCGTGATCTGTGAATTCCCACCCTTGGCCGAACCACGAGTCATCAGATTCAACAACGCTGTGCCTTGACGGCTGCCCTGGGAGCGTTTCACCCCGTCTTCGGTGTCTTGACGGAACAGCCGCTGGGTCTCTTGATCCGACAGGGTGCGGAACGCCTGCCCGGTCAGCGCATCGAACCGGAACCTCCCTGATACGGACCCGTCAGAGTTCTTTTTGTAGGTGAGTCCGGACTTGGCGGACTGCTCGACGGGTTCATCACCGTCAGGGTCGGCGGCGTTCAGCCAATAGGCGCACACATTCACGAAATCCCGGAAGTCCAACTCCCTGGCGGCGTCGACCAGCATTTCCTGCGAGTCGATCAACTGGTGATGCACCTTTGGTTTGTCGATGCTCCGCAACTCCGTGATATGCCGATGCGTCAACACCCCATCGCCAAACGCCTCCGCGAACACCGGGAAGTCTAATAGCCACCGGCCGACACGATCCAGCTTGCGAATATCCCGGGCATCGGACCCAAACGCATCGACAATGAAATCAACGGCGTGACGAAACCCCAGTGCCTTAAACGCTCCAGGACCTTCGACGGCTTCAGACGCAGCAGCCACGGTGGCGCAACGAGCAGCATCCAACTGCGCCGCTGCCTCTTCCAAGACGACAGCACGTTCAGCTAGCTCAACCGCGCTGAGACACGACAAGGGCACCTCACGCACATCGCGTAGAGCTTCATTCAACCGCACCAGGTCTCCGCCTCGATCACCGCCGATCATGCATGTCGATTTCAAACGCTCATCTGGCAGTTTCTGTAGATATCTGGCTCATCCACCACTCCGAAGTTCGGTGGAGGCCGAACTGTTCCAAAAGAGTGCGTCGCTCGCTGTCAGCGGCTGGTGTGACGATGACCATCTGGCAGCAGCCGGCGTCGGCGGCCCACCGTTGAATCTCGCTGACGAGCGCCTCTGCCACAGCACTGGTCGACCACACAAAGTCGTCGATCATACACGTGCGCCCTCCGGGTTGGTATACCGGTGGCGCCTCCATCGCCCGGGCGATTATGAAGCCCTCGATACGGCCATCGTCACCAACACTCACGACGACACGATGTAACTCGTCGTCGAGGAGCAGACCGAACCATTGGAACTGGACTTGGTCGGCGTCGGGATGGCGCCGCCAAAAGGTGGGTTCGTAGTCTTCGAGCCGTTCTCGGAAGGCGGCCGACAACTCGACCATCGACTGGATGTCGTTGGCCACTGCAACACGGACGCCGCCAGCCATCGGGCGAACCTCCCTAGTTCAACGCCGGTTCGACGTCGCCGTCGGGCGCGCCGCCGTTGGAGGTCACTCCGCCACCGCCGTCGGCGCCATCGCGCACCAGCAGGTGATAGAGGTCGGCGTACAAACCACCCCGAGACAAGAGGTCTTCGTGGCGACCACACTCGACGAGGTGGCCGTCGTCGAGCACCAGGATCTGGTCGGCCTCGGTGATGGTGGACAAGCGGTGGGCGATCACCACCGACGTGCGTCCCTCAAGCGCCCGGGCCAAAGCCTCCTGTACCTGCGCTTCGTTCTCAGAATCGAGGTGGCTGGTGGCCTCGTCGAGGATGACCATCGACGGATCCTTCAACAACATGCGGGCGATCGACAGCCGCTGTTTCTCACCACCCGACATGCGGTAGCCGCGCTCGCCGACCACGGTGTCGAACCCGGCGGGCAGCGCCTGGATCACGTCGTAGATCTGGGCGGCCCGACACACCTCCACAAGCTCGGCCTCGGTGGCGTCGGGTTTGGCGTAGCGCAGGTTGTCGCCGATCGACTCGTGGAACAGATGCGGGTCCTGTACCACCACGCCGATCGCCGAACGCAGGGACTCCTGAGTGAGCTCTCGCACATCGTTGTCATCGACGAGGACCGCACCGCCGGTCACGTCATAGAGTCGGGGAATCAGCGACGTGAGCGTGGTCTTGCCCGCCCCGGACGGACCCACCACCGCCACCAGTTGACCGGGCTCGATCGTGAAGCTCACGCCGTCGAGAATCGGGGCGAGGTCGGCCTCGCCGTCGCCGGCCTCAGCCGCTCCGGGCGTCTCCAGTCCGGGCACGATCAGTTCGTCGGAGCGGGGGTAGCGGAACGTCACGTCTCGGAACTCGATTCGCCCCTGGGGCGACGGCAGCGGGCGAGCATCGTCGGCATCCACCAAAGGACTGGCTGCGTCGAGCACCTCAAACACCCGGTCGAACGAGACGAGTGCGGTAAGCACATCGATGCGGGCGTTGGTCAAACCGGTGAGCGGCATGTAGATACGGCCCACCAGCAAACCCATCGCTGCCAACTCACCAACCGAGAACGTGCCGTTGATGGCGAACAGCCCGCCGAGGCCGTAGACCAACGCGGTACCGATGGCGCCGAGCAGTGACAGCACGGTCATGAAACCACGGGTGAAGATGGCCGATCGCACGCCGATGTCGCGCACGCCGGCGGCCCGCTCGGAGAACAGCGAAAGCTCGTCGCCACCTCGACCGAACAACTTGACGAGCAGGGCGCCGGCCACGTTGAACCGTTCGGTCATCGTGGAATTCATGGAGGCGTTGAGGTCCATGGCCTCACGGGTGATGGTCTGTTGGACCTGGCCGATGCGTCGATAGGGAAGCACGAAGAACGGGGTGAGAATCAGGGCGAGGAGGGTCAGCCGCCATTCGAGAATGAACATGGCGATCAGCGTGGTGACCAGGGTGATCACATTGGAAACCACCGTGCCGAGCGTGGTGGTGAGCGCCCGCTGAGCGCCGATCACGTCGTTGTTCAGCCGATTGGTGAGCGTGCCGGTTTGAGTGCGGGTGAAGAAGGCCAACGGGAGCTGTTGCACGTGGTCGAATAAGGCGACGCGCAGGTCGTAGATCACGCCCTCGCCAATACGTGACGACCAGTAGCGTTCACCGAGTCCGACGATCCCTTGAAACAAAGCGGCGGCGACGATCGCAGCAGCAAAGATAACGAGCAGTCGACGGTCCTGGTTGGGGATGGCCCGGTCGATGATGCTGCCGAAGAGAAGGGGAGGCACCAGGCCCAACACCGCCTGCACGATCACGGCGGAGAGGAATCCGATCACTTGACGGCGGTAGGGCCGGGCGAACCGCCACACCCGGGCTGCGGCGGCCCGCTCGATACGGGCGCCCTCCACCGACTTGGCGTCGCGGGGCCAAAGCATGTGCATCGACATCATCTCTTCAGCGTACGGCCTCGGCGATCGATACCCTGGAGAGGATGGTGGCGGATAGTCATACAGGCAGTCATACAGCCAGCCACAGAGGCAGTCATGCGGCGAGTCCGGTTCTCTCAACACGTACCGACCGTTTCGACCCGTTTCTGGCCGACGTCGAGCTGCGCAACGCCTACCGTCATCTGATGGACGGCGACTGGCGACGGATCGAGGCCTTCCTGGACGCATCGCCGAAAGCGTGGCTGTTCTCTTCGATCATCACCAGCCAGTTGGTCGGCATAGAGCCCATCGTGTTTGCCCGCTGGGCCGACGTTGCCGGCTCGCCCCGGGCTCGCTCCTACCAGGCCGCAGTCCTGATCCGCGACGCGTTTGAGGCCAGGGCGGCCTACGAATCCAAGGTGGCCGACGCCGAGAACCTGAACCGGCTCTCCCAGGAGCAGCTCGACCGTGAGGGCGAGATGGTGGTGTCCGACTACCAGGACGCGCTGAAGCAGGCCGAGCGTGATCTGTACGACATTGTCCGTGAGCGCCCCAGCCTGTCGGATCCGTGGGTGTTCCTGCTGATCAGCGGCCGCGGTCTCGGTGTGCGTCTGGAGGAGTTGCGACAACGTTTCGACAACGCCCACAGCCGTCATCCGTTCCGCCCCGACGCCTGCCGTGAATACATCGAGGGTCTCACCGAGAAGTGGGGCGGATCGCAGGACGCAACGTTCGACTTCGCCCGTTGGGTTGAACAGGAGGCGCCACCCGATTCGGCCGCTCGGGTGACACTCCCGGTGGCCCACATTGAACAGGGTCTGCTCAACGACGGCGGCGCCAACCTAGCGCCTTATCTGAATCATGGCGAGGTGGTGCAGGAGTTGGTGGCGGCCCTGGAGTCGTTCCTGCGCGCCACCCCCAACCCGGCACCCACCGAATCGCTACATGTGCTGAACGCCTACGCCTTAGCCGTGAGCGCCGACAGCCACGGCACATCGCAGATGATGACCGACGTGTTCGAACGCATCGCCGACCGTCCCACGATCTACCCGTGGTCGCTCTACCGGGAGCAGATCCCCGAGGTGTTCCACGAGATCCAGGCCGACCAGCGACGTTTCTCCAGCCGCTACTGATTCCTCCGACGCACGGGCAGCCTATCGTCGCGACCACAGTCGCTTGGTGGCGAATCGATAACGGTGTTGGTCGCCGCCGCTAAGCCATGCGAGAATGCAGGGCGGAACGATCTACGTCACTGAGGGCGTAGAAGTGCTTCTCAAGCAAGCGACGCTGGATTTGGTTCGGTGTTTTTTGTACGTAAATGCCGGCGATATGCGTCTGATGGGCAGACGGCGAACTTGTTAGCGCTGTTCCGATTTGTTTGACCACTACACAATTGGGGGAGCCTGCCATGGCTACAGGGACCAGAGACGGCTGGGAAGATTTTGTTTTCACCCAAGATCGGGACGGACGACCAACCGCCTACTTGAAGGACTCGGTCACCGTCGTGTTCGACGAACCAACACCCGGCAACTCCTTCGAACAGCAATGGGACCGCTTGAACGCGTTCCTCAAACAGCGCTACGAGCTAGCCGACGAAGACGTGATGCTCGGCATGATCGTAGATCGCTATCCGTCGATCGACCCGAGAGAGTCCACCGTTCGAGCCGCTCTTGAGAGTTGTGATGGGCTTGTCCGCCGAATCGCCGAACTCCAGAATGAAATTGACGTGGCGGGGGAAACCGGCATTTCCAAAGCTGAACCGATCGAACCAACGCCGGACCAGTACGCCGAGGTACCCGAAGCGGCTGCGCTCGATCCGGCGGAGGAACTGGCGGAGGCTCAACAACTGCTGACTGCCACCGAAACCTGGTTGAGCTCGGAAGCAGTCACTGCGGTCGGCGCCGAAGCGATGGCCGCCACATCCGAGGAACTGCGGGCTCGCATCGAAGAGCGCGGTTTCGCCCAGGTCTCGCTGCGCTATTACGACGGCGACATAGGTGCTTACCGACACGTGGCCGATGGCGATTTCGAGCCGGAGATTTCACTCGCGGACGCGCTGCGCAGGGCCGGATTCACCGCCGATGTGTCATATGTACTTTTCTCCACCAGCGGTATCGAACAGACCGGCCTGAGTACGGCTAGCCCGTTTTCGTTCGCCAATCCGTTTTCGTTTGCTAACCCCTTCTCCTTTGCCAATCCGTTTTCGTTCGCCAACCCGTTCTCCTTCGCTAACCCGTTTTCGTTTGCAAACCCGTCCACAGGTTCCATGTCCGGGTCGGGCTGCTGCGGATGCGCTGCAAACCATGCTGGAGGCAAGGGTCGATCGTTTAACCCGCCGGAAGTGGCAAGTTTCCGCCTGGTCGACAGTCCGGAGCCGCCACAACCTCTTCAGTTGGCGCAACAGATCGGTCCGCGGGGTCCGATTGGGGCCGATCCGGGTAGAGACCAGATCCCGGTGTTTATCCTCGACACCTACACCTGGACCCAGGAATTGGTTAACGGCTTCGCGTCGTTCGCCGAAAATGAGATAAGCAAACGTTACCCCCGGTTTTTTGGCCTCGACCCGGAAAACCCACCCCGCTTCCAGAGCGATCTCAACGCCAACGTGAAGATTGATCCGGCATTCGCCCACCACTACTTCATCCAAGACATCATCGCTCGGATCGCTCCCGACGCCGAAATCTTCAGCGCTCCCGTGATGACCAACTACGGTGCCAGCGTCGACCCAATAGTTGCTGTGCGCCTGCATCAGATCTTCGAAGCCTGGAAAGACCACGACCGGGTCGGCATCGTCAACCTCTCGCTCGGGGCCTATACCTTCGACAACAACCCGGCGCCCGCCACCCAAGCGGTGGTGGAGAAGATGCGGGACGCCGGCTGGCTCATCATCGCCTCAGCTGGCAACGACGCCAGTTGCCGTCCGATGTGGCCGGCGGCGTTGCGACAAGCCATCTCCGTCGGTGCGATCGGGCCGCAAGGCCCGGCGTGGTTCTCAAATCACGGGGGTTGGGTCGACACCTGTGCCCCGGGGGTCGATATCGAAGCATCGATGCCCGCAGCGGCCGATCCGATCCGGTCCGATCCTGCTTCCGACGCCCTGAATCCGCAGGAGTGGTGGATCGATTTCCTTTATCCACCACCCCATGGTGATCCGCCGCCGGAACTCCCGGCGCCCAACAGTCTGTTCATCGGGTTCAACCCGGACGATCCCGCTCTCCCGGATCAGCGGCCCGACCTTGCTCCCGGCGTGAGAGGAACGACGGAGCCGTCCAGGGTTACTTGGAGCGGCACGTCGTTCTCGACGCCGGCTGTCGTGGGCGCCATTGCGGCGCGGGCGGCTGAGCAATATCGGCAGGCCCGGTTCGATGACGAGGGCAACGCGATAGCCGCTGCGGCCGACGTGCGACGGGCTCAAAAGCACGTGCTCGATCAGGCGGTGTACGAGCTTGTCGACCGTCCAGTCCTCGGTCGAATCCCTCGTCTCGGAACTGTGGTCAACGAAAATTAGCGACCTCAGTCTGGCTGCCGAGGCTCGACGGTTCGTCGACCGGGCCAAAGCCGATCCGGCGCAAGGGTTGGCCGAGGCCCAAAAGTGGTGTGAATCAAATGATCCCGATCGGGTATCGGCCGGCCTCTGGGCCCGGGGTGCGGCCCTTTATGAGCTTGGCCGCAACGACGAGTCGATCGACGACCTTGAGCGGGCACTCACGGTTGGCTCCGACTTGCTCAACGCTCGAATAGCAATAAGCCTGGCCGCGGCCGAGAGCGCTTCCGGGCGCTTAAGCGATGCCGTCGATCGGCTTCTCGTTCTGATCGACGGCGGCATATCCCCTTCGGCCGAAGCGGGCACCTCAGATGATTCCGGCGAATCGGCAATGATTGCGTTGGTGGCCAAGGCTCAGCTTGGCATGATCCGGCTTCACGAAGGCCGAGTACATGACGGATGCGCGTTGCTGGATGAAAGCATTGTGGAACTTGAAGGCGTGCCCGACGAGCAGGTGGTATTGGCTCGAGCGATTGCCAATCGTGGTCTTGGCTGCTTGTTCCTCGGTGAAGTTCGCACTGCTGAGCGTCTGTACAGGCGGGCGTCGGCATTGGCGGCCGAACACGATCAGCTGTTGATGGTTGCGGCCATCGACAACAATCTGGCCTACGTCCGAATGTGTCTCGGTGACCTGCCGGCCGCCATCGCGTCGTATCGCCAGGCCTTGGACACATTCAGATCGGTCGATGGCTCGGCGCGGGGCATAGCCGTAGTCTGTGATGATCTGGCCGAGGCCTATCGCCTGGCGGGGCTCACGGGTGACGCCGTCGACTATGCCCGCCAGTCAGTCGTCAACGCCCGGGCAGGATCCAACGTCGAGACGTTGGCCGATGCCCTTCATCGCTATGCTCAGTGCCTCTACGCCCACGGCGAAATGGATGCAGCGGCCACTGCTGGAGCCGAGGCCGCCGAGCTCTTCACTTCAAACAACCGGATCCTGTGGGCCACCAGATCCGAACTTGTGCGGTGCGCCGCAGACGCGGCACGATCGGCTGCGGCCGACCAGTCGTCAGGCGTCGATGATCAGCTTGGCGGCGTCAACCGGTTGGTCCAAATCGCCAACAGATTGGATGAACTTGGTGCCTCGGGCGAAGCGGTCACAGCCCGCAATTTGGCTGCGTCATTGTGTATCGACGCCGGCAACCCTGATGAAGCCCGGCGCCTGCTTGAGGACGCCGGAGACCCGGGCCTCGGCGAAGCGGCTTCCGACCACACCCTCCACATCCTTGAGCGACTTTACTCCCGACTTCTCTTGGCCCGACTGCGCGATGACCCGATCGACCCGATCCTGAGCGAAGCCCATACCAGATTGTCCAACCTGTTCGGCGGTCTAGCCGATCCTGAGATGCGCAACGGTGCGGCCAGCTTATCCAGTCGCTTTCGCGCCGTGGCCCTCGACCTTGCCCTCGCCGCGCCGCTCGATCCCTGGGAGGTCATGCAGACCGACGAAGCATGGCGGTTCCCTGAACTGTCGGGGGTGGTCGGGGTAGATCTCGATGCTGAGGAGGATGAGATCTCTGAGAACCTCGGGCTTCTCCGCCTTCTCAAACGGCAACGTCGACGAAAGACGGATGTCGACGAGGACCACGAGCGCCGAATCGGTGAGCTTGAGCGCGAGATCCGGGAGCTCTCTTTTGCCGCTTCGGCCTCCGCCACAATCGAGGACACTCCGGTGGCGCCCGTAGCGATTCGGCCGTGGCTGGCCGGTAGCGGCGCTCTGGTGGTTCAGCTCTTCGAGCATAGGGGGGATGTGCACGCCGTTTCGGTTTCGGTCGACGGCGCTTCGCACAGGGTCGTGGGCCCGGTTCATGCTCTCCGAGCCGATCTCGACCGGATGCGAAGATCGCTGGGACGGATTCTTCGTTCCCAGTCGAATGCACCGACCGTCGAGATGCGCTGGGATGCGCTCCGGTCGGACGGGAGAGAACTCGGTCGGCGGATCTTCGGCAAGGCGTCGCCTGGGCGTCCGATCGTGGTGTCATGCCCGTCGGGACTGGCCGCGGTGCCGTGGTCGTTGCTACTAGGTGAGTCCTGCCTGGTATCGGTCGTGGCATCGGCCTCGACGTGGCCGGCCGACGCGCCGACAATCACCTTCGGCTCCGTTGCCGTGGTGGTTGGGCCCGATCTCGACCATGCCATCGCTGATGGTCGGTCGGTCCTGGCGGCCCTGCCCCAGGCCGTTGTTCTCGCCGATGTCGACGCCGGCTGTGACGACTTACTGGGTGTCCTTCAGACAAACGACATCGTGCACGTCGCCGCGCACAGTTACTTCAGGCCCGACAGTGTGATGTTTTCGTCGTTGCAGATGCACGATGGCCTGGTGCCGGTGTACGAGCTTGCCCGCCTAAAGCGCAGTCCGCAGCTTGTTGTGCTGGCGGCGTGTGAGGCCGGCGGAACTGGTGGCAGCGGATTCGGCGAGTGGCTAGGTCTCGTGCCTGAGCTACTGCGCTCCGGGTCGGAGTGTCTGGTGGCTCCGATTCGCCCCATCGCCGATGTCGACGCTGCAGCAGTCATGGCGGCCTTCTACCGCAATCTACGGGGCAACTCGGTCGCCGGCGCTCTCGCCGCGGCCCGTCTTGAGCTGGCCGATGAATCTCCACGGCTACAAGCCGCTGCCCACGCCTTCCTGGCCTTCGGCCGGGGTAACGCCATCGTCGAGTAGCTTTCGCTGCCCATACCACAGACGCCAACAAGAGTTTTGTATTAACGCCATTAGGTTGAGCGTCTTATTGATGTGGAAACGTTGGCCGCCGTAGACCTTGAATGCTATTGTCTCCGCCGTATGTCGGGTTCTAAGGACGATCCTTGGCAGCTCGCGAAGGCGCTCGATGGCGATGAGGCGAGTTGGCGGAACATAGTCGAGGAGTTCACGACGCCCATGTGGCAGTGGGCTCGGAGCTATGGCCTAACCCGCGAAGAGGCCGAGGATGTGGCCCAGAACGTCTGGTACAAACTGAAAGACAAGGGTGCATCCATCCAAGAGCCCGCCCGATTGCCGGGTTGGCTGGCCACGACAACCAAGCGAGAAGCGCTCACGACCCTTCGCAAGCGTAAGCGAATGGTCGACACCGATGAGGAATTCATCGAGGATCTTCACGACCCGCAGCCTGTAGCGACCGATCTGGTCGAAGCCGGCGACATGTCGACGAATATCATGGCGGCGTTTCAAACGTTGAGCGATGCCTGCAAGCAGCTCCTGGCCCTGTGTTGGTCCGAGGAGCTCACCTATGAAGACATCGCCGACACGCTCGGCAAGTCGATGGGCTACATCGGTCCTACCCGCCAACGTTGTCTACAGCTTCTACGAGTAAGAGCAGGACTGACATGACAGCGAACGAGGGTGACATGAACGACGACGAGCTTCTGGCTGTGCTGCGTGCCGGCCACCTCGATCTCGACCCACCTCCAGCGCACCTGGCCGAAGTGGCTATGAGAGCGCTCACGTGGGACACCGAGTTTGCCGCCCTGGTTGCGGCGAGTCCGATGGAGGAAGCGGTGCTGGTTCGCAGCGCGGACACTGCCGAGCCACAAGTCGTCGACCTGGTGTTTGAGATAGACGGGTCTGTACTCGAGGTTGAGGTCAGCCATGACGCCGAACCGGGCACGTATCGGTTGGGTGGGATCGTACATCCTCGCTGCGACCGCATCCGGATTGTTAGCCCGTCGGGGCCTCAGCAGAGTATCGAGTGCGATTCGTTCGGGCGCTTCGATGCCTCTGGTGTTCACGAGCCGTTTGCCCTGGCGTTCGAGCTGGCCGATGGTCGTCTCGTTCGCACGGAGTTGATCGACCTCCCGTAGCCCCCGTTGCTCTAGCACACCGGCGGCCACTGGAGCGAAATTGACGACGCCGCTCGGAGCGGTTCACCATGTGGAGCGTGGAAGCCAACTTCGCAACCATCTGGGAGCACACCGCCGACGCATTCGGTGACGACCTTGCCCTGGTGGGCGCCAATGGTCGTTACACCTGGTCGGCCTACGAAGACCGGGCCGCCCGGTTGGCATCAGCGCTGGAGGCGCAAGGGGTCGGCGTCGGCGACAACGTCGGGCTATGCCTCTACAACTCCAACGCCTACCCGGAGTCGCAGTTCGCGTTGTTCAAACTCCGGGCCACGCCGTTCAACGTCAACTACCGCTACCGCACCGGCGAATTGCACGCTCTGCTCGACAACGCCGACGCCACCGCCATCATCTTCGACCACACTGTGGCCGACGAACTGGAACCGGCGGTCGACCAGCTCCTCACCACCAAGACCTTCATCCAAGTCGGCGCCGACGTCGGCGGAACGCGGCCCTGGGCTGTCGACTACGACTCGCTGATCGCCAACCATGAGCCGGCGCCCCGCATCGAGCGGTCGGCCGAAGACCTCTGGATTCTGTTCACCGGTGGCACCACCGGTCACCCGAAGGGGGTGATGTGGCCGCACTCGTCGATCATCGGGTTGATGGGCCGTGCCATCAACGACCTTGGCTTGGAGCTACCCGACTCGGCGGAGGGGTTCGTCGAGCTGATCCGCATGATCAAAGCGGCCGGCGCTGGCGGTGTCCAGTTGGCGGCGGCGCCACTGATGCATGGCACCTCGGGCCTCACCGGACTGCAGACCCTCACCTTGGGTGGCACTCTGGTCACCCTCGGTTCACACTCATTCGATGCCGCCGAGCTGTGGCGGGCCGTCGACGCCGAAGGCGTGACCATGACCTCGATCGTGGGTGACGCCTTCGCCCGTCCGATGCTCGACGAGCTCAACGCCGCCGCCCAACGAGGTGAGCCTTACAGCGGGGCGTCGGTTCGCAACGTGGTGTCGTCGGGTGTGATGTGGAGTGCTGAAGTAAAGGCCGGGCTCCTGGAGCACTTGCCGACTGCGGCGATGTCGGACCTGCTCGGCTCCAGCGAAGGGGCCGGCATTGCTTCCAAGATCGACACCGCCGACACTCAGGCCACCACCGCCAAGTTCGAGTTGAGCGACGTGGCCCAGGTGTTCGGCGACGACGACCAACCGGTGAAACCCGGCTCCGGTCAGATCGGCCGGGTCGCCGTGGGTGGCCCTCTGCCGCTCGGCTATTACAAGGACCCGGAGAAGACGGCGGCCACATGGCCCACCATCGGAGGCCAGCGCTGGTCCATGGCCGGCGACCTCGCCACCGTCGAAGCCGACGGCACGATCACGCTGCTCGGGCGGGGTTCGAACTGCATCAACACCGGCGGCGAGAAGGTGTTCCCGGAGGAAGTCGAGGAGGCACTCAAGCTGCACCCGGCCGTGACTGATGCCCTGGCTGTGGGTCTGCCCGACGAGCGCTGGGGTCAACGGGTTGTCGCCGTGGTGTCGCTCGTCAGCGGCGCCGGTCAGGGCGACGGCACGATCGGCTGTGGCGTGACTTCTGATGAGCTGATCGCCTTCACCAAACAACATCTCGCCGGCTACAAAGCCCCCAAGCAGATCTCGATCGTCGGCGAGCTGCAACGCAAACCCAACGGCAAACCTGATTACGCCTGGGCCAAGGCGGCATTCGGGCGTGCGCCCGGCTGATACGTCCTCCACTAATGTGGCGGTGTGACTGTAGACGCCCTTGTCAACGTGGATCTGTCGGCTTGGGAGCAGCCTGACGCTTCATTGGAGCCACGGGAGCTCCTCGAAAGCTGGCTCCGGTATCAACGTCATGAGTTTCAGCGGAAGCTGCGCGATCTCGACGCCGAGCAGCTCGCCGCCTGGTCCGTCCCGCCCGTGAAGCTGTCGGTACTCGGCCTCGTGCGGCACATGACCCAGATGGAACACGTCTTCTTGTCATGGGGCTTGGGTGGTGGCGACCGCCTGATGCGCTATGGCGAAGACGACTACGCCGGCGGTTCGGCCGCCACCGTTGAGGAAGATCTGCGGTGGTACTTCGCCGAGGTTCAGAGAGGTGAGGCGGCGGTCGCTGCAATGGCAACGCTCGACAGCGAGGGTGACGGACACGGTCGTCCTCTTCGGGCCACATTGATCAAGATGATCGACGAATATGCGATCCACGCCGGTCAAGCTCACATGATCCGCTTCGCCGCTCTGGGCGAAATCATTCGCTGACGCTGGATCTACTCAGTGGCTTGAAGGGCGCTGCGGTAGGTGCGGGCCACCACCAGGCTTTGGCCCAACTCCTCCCGTAGCCGCACGGTGAAGTTGCGGGCATAGGCGTCGTCGGTGATCGCCGAGGCAGCCACGCTTAAGCCCGACATCATGGCTACCAATGCCGAGACCGCTAGATGCTCAGCGGTGAGGGTGAAAAAGAAGCCAAGCACCTGACCCTCGGCGAGGATGGTGTAGTTTCCGGCGCTGTCGCCGCCCCAGGCCTCCAGTACCTCAAAAGGCACCAGCAGCAGGCCGAAGCCCACGTAGGTGAGGCCGATCAGGGACGCCACCAGCACGATCTGCACGCCGATGGAAAACACAACGACCAGGCGAAGGTTGACGCGAGCGCCAAGGTCGAGATCAAGGGGGTCGTCCGACGGGTCCCATCCGACTAGCGGCGTGTCGTCGAGATGCGCAGCAGCCAATGCCGGGTCGTCGATTGTGATCTGCTGCGCGGTTTCCACGATGTCGTCGGCCGACATCCCCACAAACAGCGTGCCGATCACCGCCAACGCAGCACAGGCCACGGCCACGGCTTGCCAGCGGGCCAGGAGCGCTACTTGCCAGATTTCGGCGTTGATGAACATGAACACCGTCAGCACCATGACGACCGGCAGGGTTCGGGCCAACAGCCGACTCAGGGCGAAAAGGTGGCCGCTCAAGGTGCCGAGCGCCCAGCGGGTGAGCGGCACCAGCCCGAATCCGACGATTACGTACATCAGCGCAAGGAACAGGATGTTGCCGACGGCCACGATTCCCATCGTCCAAGCCACGTCCGTGCCCGACAGTGCGCTCACAACCGTTGGGACGGCCACAAAAAACGCCAGCTGCTCCCAGCCCACGCCGCCCTTCACGTCGAATGGGTCGACCGAGCGCCATCGTCGCAGCGCCGCGACCGCAGAGCCGACGACCACAAGTCCAAGGGTGAACATGCCGGCCTGTGACCAACCGCTGAAACGATCACCAAACGACAGGAAGATCTGTAGAACAAAGGCGATGATGAGGTACGGCCGGGCTCGGGTCCAGATTCGTTCTTCGGAGGTGTAGTCGGCCACCAGGTGGGGAACGCCGCGTGCCAGTAGCCAGTTCTCAACGTCGGAAATCGTCGCGTCGCTCAGCTCATCTCGCGAACCGGATCTGGTTACGGCCATGGATAACTGTCTAGCATCTCTACATGGCAAGTGAACCTCCAGCCTGGCTTAAGGCGGCCCGCGAGTCGTGGGTTCACCGCGGACAGCAGCGGCCCTCTTTTGCCGAGGCTCCCGGCCCCGATCAAGAATCCGTGTGGGATTATCCGAGGCCTCCAATAGCGGTGCCCGACAGTCGAACCGTCGAGGTTGAGGCGCCATCGGTGGGTCGTGTGGCCTCCACCGATCGGTCGGTGCGGGTGCTGGAAACGTCGCATCCGCCGGCGTTCTATCTCCCGCCGGAGTCGGTGGTTTCCGGGCGGCTGGTAGTGGTGCCTGGTTCATCTCACTGCGAGTGGAAGGGTCGGGCCGAGTATCTGGCGGTTGCGGGTTCCACCGAGCCCGTGGGATGGTGCTATCCCGAGCCCTACGCCGATTTCGAACCCTACGCCGGTTGGGTTTCGTTCTACCCCGGTCGGATCCACTGCACGGTCGACGGCGAGGTGGTCCGACCACAAGCCGGCGGATTCTACGGCGGGTGGATCACCGACGACGTCGTCGGCCCATTCAAAGGCGACACCGGCACCGCCGGCTGGTAGCCGCCACCAGCCTGTGCCAGGCTGGCCCGATGCTTCACGCACTCACACTCCCTCCCTACGGTGAACTGGCCGACCCCCACGCCCTCGTCGAGATCGCCGTAGCCGCCGAGCGGGCGGGGTGGGATGCGGTTTTCCTGTGGGACCATGTGTTGCGCCGCCCCGGTGATCCTCAGGAAACCGCCGACCCTTGGGTGGCGATGGCGGCGATGGCGATGGCCACCGAGCGCATACGCCTCGGCCCGATGGTCACACCGATCACCCGACGACGGCCGATCAAGCTGGCCCGGGAAGCCACCACGCTCGATCATCTCTCGCGTGGCCGTCTCACCCTTGGGCTCGGCCTCGGGGTCGACACCACTCGTGAGCTCAGCGGGTTCGGGGAGATCGTCGATCCGAAGGTTCGAGGGCAACGGCTCGACGAAGGCGCCGAATTGCTGTGTGCATTCTGGCAGGGCGATGAGGTCGACTACCACGGCGATCACTTCATCGCCGACAAGGTCACCGTGCTGCCCCGCCCCTACCAGCAGCCCCGCATACCGTTGTGGTTCGCGGCCCGCGGAGGGGCCCGCAAACCGGTCCGTCGGGCCGCCCGCTACGACGGCCTCTACCCGATCGAAGTAGACGAGCGGAAGCTGCGCGACATGATCGACGTGGTGAAGGAGGAGCGAGGGTCACTCGACGGCTTTGACATCATCGTTCGACCCGAGACCCCGGCCTGGTACCGCGACATGGAGGAATGGGGAGTGACCTGGGCGATCACCGGGCCGGCCCCGGGTGACGATGGTGTGCTTGATCTGGCATCCAGCGCCCCGGATTCGGTGTTCGGGTAAAAAACAATCGCCAGTGCGACCGCTGGGATCTACGCTGATAGTTACGGGCGACGGCCAACACCGAAGGTAGAAGGAGTCCGTCATGTCCCGTATCGATTCCGAGGCGGTGGATGCCGCCCTGTCCGCCCCCATCGAAGACGGTCGACTGGTTGCCGCCGTGGCCACGGCCGCCGACTCCGGCGGCGTGCTCTACGAAGGAGCCGCCGGCCACCGTGAGATGGGTGGGGCGGCGATGACGCCCGACACGGTGATCTGGATAGCGTCGATGACCAAGGCCGTCACCGGAACGTGCGCCATGCAGCTGGTGGAGCAGGGCAAGCTGAGCCTCGACGCTCCGGCGTCTGAAGTGTGCGGCGACCTCGCGAATACCCAGGTGCTCGACGGGTTCGATGCCGATGGTCAGGCCGTGGTCCGCCCACCACGCTCGCCGATCACGCTGCGCAATCTGCTGACGCACACGTCGGGTTTCGGCTACGACATCTGGTCATCCGACCTCTGCAACGTCCAAGAACAGCACGGCATCCCCGGGGTCACGACCTGTGAGAACGCTGCCCTCACCACGCCGCTGCTCTTCGATCCCGGCACTGCATGGATGTACGGCATCGGAATCGACTGGGCCGGCAAGATGGTGGAGGCGGTCTCAGGGCAGACGTTGGGTCAGTACATGACCGAGAACGTGTTTGAGCCGTTAGGCATGAACAGCACCGCGTTCAAGATCACCGACGAGATGCGCTCCCGCCTCTGCGGTGTACACGCCCGGGGCGAAGGGGACGCGCTGGGCCCGTTCCCATTCGAGATCCCACAGGAACCCGAGTTCGAAATGGGAGGCGGTGGGCTCTACTCCACCCTCCAGGACTACCTGCGATTCCTTAGGGCCATGCTCGGTGGGGGAGAGCTCGACGGCACCCGCATCATCGGCGCCGACACCGTGGCCACCATGATGGGTAACCACATCGGCGACATCAACGTCGTCACCCTTGAGACGGCGATTCCGCCCTACTCCAACAACGCCAATCTGTTCCCCGACCAGGACAACCAGAAGTGGGGTCTCACCTGGGCCATCAACGCCGAGGAAACGGCGGCCGGACGCGCGGCGGGATCGGTGGCGTGGGCCGGCTTGGCCAACTCCTACTACTGGATCGACCCCACCAACGATTTATGTGGTGTGTGGGGCACCCAAGTTGTGCCGTTCGCCGACCCGATCTCACTCGATGCCTTCGCCGACTTTGAGAAGGCGGTCTACGCCGCCAGGTAACCGGTGGTCAGCGCCCGAACATACTGATTGACGGTGGCCTGGCGGTCGGCGCAGTACGACGCTGAAACGTTGTAGTCGCCGGTCTGCCCCAGCATGGCCCGGACCACGCAGTCGGCGATGTACTCGTCGGACTGGTAGTGGGCGTGTCCGGTGGCCACGAGCTGCCACAGATGCACCGCTTCGTGAAGCGCCACCCGACCGTTGGTCGGCCCGGTGAAACACAGCACTACCGCCGAGTAGTGGTAGGTGGCTGTCGTGTCGTCGTAGACCGGAGAGGTACCGGCGAACCCGTGATGGCTGCCGTAGCCGCTGGCGCTACATGACTTCGAGATCACCGACGAGCCTTGGAAGATGTACACCGGTGAGCCCAGTTGGGCGGCCGACGGGGTGTGCCAGGCCACACCGGTGCGGCGGTAGCGACGGCCAATCCCGCTGCTCGGGTGATGCCGCACTTCGCTGTGACCGGCTCCGAACCACCATCGGGCGCCCGAAGATACGCCCACATCGGGCGGGGCGGTCACACACTCCCGCTCGGCGTCGACCTTGGTTTTGAACTCGCTCGACTGGGCGAACTGGATCATGAGCGTGGCCCGACTGAGGATGCCGCGGTTGATCATGTCTGTCCAGTAGCGATGACCGCCGGGGTCGGGCTCACGGTCGAGCACGTTGAGGTAGACCCGGCGGACAAAGGCCCGGTTGTCGAGGTGCCCGTAGCGATTGACGAATTCGGGGGAGCCCACGAAGTAGTTCGCCACCCCGGTTAAGGAAGCGCCGAAGAACTCGGTGCGGCCCTCCCAGTAGGCCCATCCCCGTTCGTCGGGCGGTCGGTCGAACACGGCTCGGTAGAGCCGCCCGATCTGCATGACCGATGTGTCGGCCGCGGTCAGCGTGTTGCGATAACACGTGGTCTGTGCCGCGGCCGCTTGGGTGGTCGTCGCCGTCACCGAGGTCAGCGTGGCCGCGACCACCGACACAACAACAAGTACCCGTATGCAACCACGCCGTCGACCCACACCACTCCGCCGATTCCACCAAACAACACCGCTACCGAGTCACGGTAGAAGGCGGTCCTGCCGCGAGTCTTGAGGAATTGCGCCACGTTGCTGAGGGTTGAGTGGGTCGCCGAGCCTAGGTCGTGATTCACGATGACGCCGGAAAATGGGAGACGTCGTTTCCGAACAATTGCTACCTTGTGGTCGTGCGCAACATTCTCCTCTTGCTGATCTGAGTTCTGACGGCCCCGTGTGGGCTGTCCTCGATCATGTACGGGGGTGTAGCCCAATTGGCAGAGGCGCCGTGTTCAAAGCACGCAACAGTCTGGGTTCGAATCCCAGCACCCCTACTCCTGCCCTCCTAGCCCAACTGGCAGAGGCAGCTGCCTTAGAAGCAGTGTGTTCTGGGTTCGAATCCCAGGGAGGGTACTGTCGAATGAAACAGAAGGGGGTCCGAGATGACAAAGCGATATGTGCTGGCGGAGATGATGCACGAGACGAATACCTTCTCGCCGCAGCTGACGGGCATCGACAAGTTCGGGCGGGTCTCGCCGACCGGGCAGATCATCAGTGGGCCCGAGGCCATCGAAACGTTTGGATCGACCAACACCGCCTTCGGTGGGTACTACCAGTTGCTCAAGGAGCGCGACGCCGAGGTTGAGGTTCCCCTCGTGGCCACCGCTTGGCCGTCGGGCCTGGTAACCGACGACGCCTACGAGGAAATGGCCGGCCGTATCGTCGACGCCGCGGCCACCGGGCCCGACGCCATGTTCCTCGCCCTCCACGGAGCGATGGTCACTCAGTCTCACGACGACGCCGAAGGTGAGCTGCTGCGCCGAATTCGGGAGGTGGCTCCCGACATGCCGATCGCCGTGGCCCTCGACTTCCACCTTGGTATGTCGCCGCAGCTGTGCAGCAACGCCACCGTCGTCACCGGCTACCGCACCTACCCGCACATCGACATCCACGAGACGGCCCAACGGGCGGGTCGCACCCTCCTGGCGGCGCTCGACGGTGAGGTCGACCCGGTGATCTCGTGGGGTGTGCTGCCGATGATGACCAACATGTTGCGCCAGACGCCATTGAACCAGCCGATGAAAGACATCATGGATCGGGCCATCGAGGCGGAAGCGTCGGGTGAGGTGTTGACCGCGTCGGTGTTCGGCGGGTTCCCGCTGTCGGACATTCCCCACACCGGGCTCAGCGTGATCGTGGTGAGCAACGGCGACAAGGCCACCGGCGATCGGGTGCGCGACGAGCTGCTGTCGATGGCGTGGGATCGTCGGGCGGATTTCGTGTTCGACTTCGAGCCGATGGAGGCGTCGGTGGCCAGGGCGGCGGCCATCGAACCAGGGTCGGTCGACGGGCCGGTTGTGCTGGCCGACCACGGCGACAACTGCGGCGCCGGGGGCATCACCGACGTGATGGCGGTGCTGGAAGAAGTGATCAACGCCGGACTCGAAGACGTGGTGGCCGGACCCTTCTGCGACCCGGCCACCGTCGAGCAGGCCACGGCGGCGGGTGTCGGAGCCGAGATCACGTTGGAGGTTGGCGGCAAGGTGGACATGCCCGCCATCTCGATGCCGGCCAAGCCACTCGTGGTCAAGGCGAAGGTGGCGGCGATATCCGACGGCCGGTACCTGGTAACCGGCCCGATGGGCACCGGCACCACCGCCAACATCGGCAACACGGTGTTGCTCGAAACCGACGGCGCCGACATCCTCGTCAGCTCCCTACCGCTCGAACCGGTCGACCTCGGCTTCTACACCCACATCGGCATCGACCCCACCACCCGCCGGTATCTGCTGATCAAGTCCCGTCAACACTTCCGGGCGGTGTTCGAACCGATCGCCGGGGAGATCATTCCCGTGGCCGGTCCGGGCGTGTGCAGCGAGGACTATTCCATCCGCACCTTCGAGCGCATCCGCCGTCCGATGTACCCGATGGACCTCGACACTCCGATGACCGTCATCGGCAACTGAGGGCGATCCTGCTGCGAGAGATGCTAGATCTTGTGAATTCGGATAGCCGGAGCCAGAACCCTGATGTCTTCAGGATCGCTGGTAATCACCGGCTGGTCGAGCCGGTGGGCGCACACTGCAACGTGCCCGTCCACGACATCATTTGTGTTGGTGGCCGCCAGCAGGAGGCCGACACGGCGGGCGTCAGCGTCGTCAAGACTCACGATCCGAACAATCGACAACCGCAGAAACGCCCCCACCCGAGCCTGGCGAGCCGGGCTACGCCATACTTGAGCCACACATCCACTCGGGACGGTCAGGATTGACTTCGCCGCCCTGGCTTCTGAGACGACAACCGCCATCTCGCGACTACCCCGCTCAAGCGCTATCAAAGCGCCGGTGTCAAGGACTGCACCACCGGGCCGATTCACGCCGCCGAGTTTGACAACACCGATTGGGCCGCAGCCTGTTCGGCCGGTGTTGGTGGACCTCCCGTAGAGGCGAAGATCTCGTCGACAATGGCGTCAAACTCCGTTTCAGCCGCCAACTGCCCTCGGACCGAATGCTCAATGTAGGCTGACACACTCGACGCTGCCCCAGCAGCTACAGCCGTCCGCACCATAGCGAGAAGCTCCTTGTCAATGGTGATCGTGGTCTTTGCCTTGGGGCCGGTCATACCATTTATCCTACCTCAAGTTACCCTACCTCAAGCAGGCGAAGAGCGGAAGATGCCTCGGAACACTGATCCCATATGCGTTATTGGTGGAGGCATCATCGGTGCTTCGGCGGCTCTGCATCTGGTCGAGGCGGGTATGAGCAACGTCAGCATGTTCGACGCGGCCGAACCGTTGAGTGGAACCACCCCGGCCGGCGCTGGGTTTGTGGCCCGGTTCGGCGCAGATCACAATCGTCGGCTCGGCAGTGCGACGGTGGCGTTGCAGGAGTACGGCCTGGAGTTCTACCGGGAGTTGCACGAATCCGGTGTCGAGCTGGAGTACGCCGCCAACGGCAACGTGGTGCTGGCGCTCACCCCGGACATGCTCGACCTGATGGCCGACGGCATTCTCGGCCACCCCGAAGTTGGCCCCGGCACCCGTCGCCTCGATGCGTCAGAGGTCGACGAGCTTATGCTCGGAACCGTCGACCCGAAGACCGTGGCCGGTGGCGTGTTCATGCCGGAGGGCATTCAGCTCACCACGGCTCTGGCTCAGCAGGCGATGCTCGATCGACTGGAAGAGGCCGGAGTACAGTTCCACTGGAACACGCCTGTGGCGGGTCTCCGGCAATCCAACGGCGCGATCACGGGAATCGAAACCATCCAGGGCACTGTCGACGCACCGACGGTCGTGCTGGCCGCCGGAGCCTGGACCCAGCCGCTTCTGCAGTCGGTGGGCCACCGTCTTCCTCTTATCCCGATGGTCGCCACTCGCTGTGTCTCGGAGCCCGCAGGACTCCCGCCGCAAATGCCCACTGTTCAATGTATGGAACTCGGCCTGTGGCTTCGCGAGCTCCATGGCGCGTTCTCGTGGGGTGGGGGGTTCGCCTACCGGCTCCTCTCGGCGCTGGAGGACGAAGGGCTCGACTTCGGCTACGGCCGCCCCGTGGCCCCCAGTCTCATCGAAGCCCAGCACGCTCATCAGCCAAATGTGGCTGAAGTGTTTCCGGCGCTGGCCGATCTGTCGACCGTCGAGTCGATCCACGGCGTGCCCGTCTACACCGTCGACGGCGGCCTCTACATCGGCTCGGTCCCTGGCCTCGACGGCCTGTGGGCGCTGGCCGGCGATAGTGAGTCGGGTATCACGCATGCCCCGGGCATGGGTCGGCTGATTGCCGAAATGATCACCAGCGAAGCGCCGTTTGTCGACCCCACGCCCTTCCGCCTCGATCGGGTCGACCCCGCCGCCTACCCCGACGAAGCCTCGCTGGTGGCCTCAATGGCCGAAGCCCGCATCGCCAAGACCGCCAACCGCGGCTGACCTGGCGCAATAAGCGACATCTTGGTACGTGATCTTTGGTCGTAGTCGTCGGAGGTCGACACCTGGATCGATGCCACAAGTCCTTTGTGTCGATAAGGTCGCGGCCCAGCCGCTCCCGACAAAAATGCCGATGTCATTTAGTTGATTGCAGAAGCAACCTTTATTTCTAATAGGCAAGTAAATATCGCTGCATGTTTGTCGAATAGAGACTCATCGAAGACTGACTTCATGAGAGAGGATCTTCTGTGAGCTTGCAACCTTTAGCAAGTATCGATGGGCGATACAGCAGATGGGCTCAGATCACTGGCCCGATCAAAACCGCCAGCGAGAGCATCCAGAGCGGCGGGCGCGGCCTTGTTCCGCTGATGGCCGCAATTCTGCTCATCTATACGACGGTGACGTTTGATCCCGCCCGCGCCGCTGCCCTTGGGGGAACGGTGCCTCCCACAGCAGCGATCAACGACTACCTGGTGATCGGCACCAAGCCATTCACCGCAGATCACGCGGTCAATATCAGTCAGAATGAGCTCGGTGGAGACAGGTCAGTCATAACGTCCGACAACGACTTCGTCCAAACCGGATTGGCGCCGACAATCATCGAGGCTCAAAACACCAACGTCTTCCCCCTCATTTGTTACGAGGCGGGAAGTCCAATGGACGGCTGTGAGGCCAATCCGCAGGATGGTTCAAGTAGTAAGGCGAGCCGGGCACTAATTCCGGACATTCACAGCGTCTTTCAAGCCAATCCGTCAGATCCGTTTGATCTGAGTTCCAACAGCTGGGTCCCCGGGGATCCGCTGGTCGGATTTGACGACGCCAGCGACGCTACCTCCACCAACCCGGCCCTACCTGGCAGCCCGGGCGTTGACTACCTTCCGTATACCGGCACTGGATCCTGTCCCACCGGTGCCCTCCAGGCCCGCACCTTTCGTGGCGTTGACTGGTCGGGGAACATCGCCGTCACGAGTCCCAGCGGAATCTTTGCGCTCTCCAACGTGAACCTCTTTGCCAACTATGGGGTCCGGTCGACGTCGGCTGTGGCCGGCGACAATATCTCGGGATCCTACTACTACGCCGCTGGATCGCTCAACGGCCTATGGATGGATTCGATGGACATTGGCGGTGGGGGTGCCGACGGGCCGAATCCGGCACTTGGCTGGACCGGCAATTACGACCATGGACCCTTGGTTGCAGACCTGAGGGCGTGGCGCGACTATCTGCGAGCCCAAACACCGGAGTTCATCTATTCGAGCAATATCGAGAATGAGTCAACGATCAAGGGAGCGCCTGCCCCTCGAGTTGACTGCTTCGACGATTCACTCGATGTCAACGGCGACGGAATCATCACCGTCGACATCAAATCGCCCGACGTAAACAACTTCTTCGTCAACAACTCGGATTGGGTGATCGACGGATCCGGCAACAAGCTGATCGTGTTCCGTCTGAGGGACGGGCGCAACATGCAGGTCAGCAACTCCAGCATCATGATCGGTGCTGGCCTTGCCGATGGCGGCACCAACTACAGCAAGCTGGGTGTGATTTTCGCCCACGTGCACCCGGATGAGGAGTTCACTTCCGATTCCGGCAGTAGCGATACCGTGTTCACTCTTGGTCAGTCGATCATGAACGGTATTGGCCTGTGGGACCTCAACACGATCAACGACGCCGCAACCGACACCGACTACGGGGGTTACGTAGACCGGGCCAAGCAGGGCAACTACACCAATATCAGTCACAACAACACGCAGGGGTGCGGTCAGTTCATTTCACCTCGGGTGAACATGCAGAACGTGCGGTGGGTGCACTGCCTGCTCGGTGTTTCCGCCGCGCCCAGCGACTATGGCGACCTTCCCGATGACAACTCATTGGCCGGCTCTCCCACGTCCCCTGGCTACGACACCGACGCCGACGGCATTGTCGGGCCGAGCCACACCATCGTCGACGGTCTCGTCATGGGCGCAGTTGTCGATGCCGAGACCGGAGGTCTGCCCGACGCCACTGCCACCGGTGATGATCTCGACGACGTCGTCAACGACGACGACGGTGTGACGCTGCCCGCCAACTTCTGGGCTGGAGACTCTTCCACCGTCACGGTGACCGTCACCAACACCTCGGCGACAGACGCAACGCTGTGTGGCTACATCGATTTCAACGCCGACGGTGTATTCGATCCGGTGACGGAGCTGTCGTCGGTGCTGGTCCCGGCTGGAACGGCCACGTCGGCGCAAGATCTTGTGTTCGCCGTCCCGCCTAACGCGGTGACATCGACCGACGTTGGCGCCCGCTTCCGTTTGGGCACCCTGGCCTGCGCTCCCGATGGGCCTGGTGGTGATGGTGAGGTCGAGGACTATTTGGTGAGGATCGACAGCTTCGACTTGGCCCTGGCCCTTGTTGCCTCACCGACCACCGTGAGTTTCGTTGGCGACGTGGTCACGTGGACCATCCGAGTGCAGAATCAGGGAACGGTCGCCTCCGGCCTGTTCGACGTAACCAATACATTGCCCACCGGAACCGAATTTGTGAGCGCCTCCGACGGTGGCATCTGGTCGGCGGAGCGAATCAACTGGAACAACCTGGCGTCGCTTGAACCCGGTGAGTTCCGCGATTTCACGGTCGTGACGGAAATCTCCGACGTCGGCGTGTCGTCATTCAGAAGCTGGGCGGAGATCTCGGTCGCCGCGGGTCCCGACGCCGATTCGACCCCGGACACAGACACCGGATCGGACCAGACTCTTCCCAACGACGCCTCAGTGACCGGTGGAGGGTACGTCTCCATCACCGATCTCGCCGTGATCGCCGTCAATGACAGCCCCCTCGGCGATGAAGATGACAACGACGATGCCGAGGTCCTCTTGGTCGCTCCTGTCGAGTACTCACTCGGAAACCGGATCTGGCTTGATGACGGGGGCACCACCGGGACAGCCAACAACGGCGTCCTCGATGGAGACGAAGTCGGGATCGACGCGGTCGGCGTGTCGCTCTACGACGCTGACCCCATAACCGGAGCCCCGGTTGGCACCGCGCTGGCTCGAGAAATCACAACTTCAGGTGGGTACTATCGCTTTGACGGTCTCTATGCCGGCGACTACGTCGTCGTCGTCGACTCGTCCAATTTCCTGTCTGGTGCTGCGCTCGACGGCTATGTCTCCTCGACCGGGGTGACCGCCTGGGCCGGCCAGTTGGATACCGACGGTCTTGACCATGGTGTGGACACCACGCTGGACGCGGCATCGGTGGATCCGGGAGGGGTGTCCTCGGAGCCGATCACGCTCGGTGTCGATCTCCAGCCTCTACTCGAAGCCGACGTTCCTGATCCAGATCCAACCGGAGAATCGGTTGATGCCGATTCGAACCGGACCGTCGACTTCGGCTTCTATCAGCCCTACGACCTCAGTATCGCAATGACGGTTGTGTCGCCTGAGCCGATCGCGGCGAATTCCCTGGTGGTCTACGAGTTGACCGTTACCAACGAAGGTCCGGGCTCCGAGGATGTCGGCTGGTCGATCACCAACCTGCTTCCCGCCGGGCTCAGCTACGACACAGTCGCGGCATCAGGTGTCGACTTCACCTGTGACCCTCCGAACGCCGGAGAGATAACCTGCACCAGCTCGGCGCCTCTGGCCCCGGGTGAGAGCGTCGTGTTGCAGGTATCGGCGCTGGTGGATTCCTCCGTTGCTCCGGCAACCGAACTGACCAGCGTCGGCTATGTATCTCCGGCGCCGACGAGCCCTGACGAACTTATCGTTCTTGAGATTCCAACGTTGACAACCGACGTTGCCGCCTCGCTGACCAACAACGACGACTCGGCCACGATTGTGACGGCGCCGCCGGCGGCGTCGATCGGCAACTACGTCTGGATTGACAGTGACAACGACGGCACCCAGAACGAAACGCCTGAACAGGGTGTCAACGGTGTAGTGGTTTCGCTGACCAACCTCGACGGATCTCCTGCCCTTGACCTCGACGGCGTCGTTGTTCCCGACCAAATCACAGCCAACGATGTCAACGGGAACCCGGGGTACTACCTGTTCGGTAACTTGTCCGGGGGAACCTATGTGGTCACCTTCTCGGACTTTCCGGTCGGCTACGAACCGACGGTAACCGACGCCGGGCCCGATGATCTTGACTCCGATGGGGCCTCGGTCACGGTTACCGCGGTCGACGAAACAACCGACGTCACCATCGACTTCGGACTGTTCGCTCCGGCGTCGGTTGGTGACCTCGTGTGGGAGGATCTCGACGCCGACGGGATCCAGGACCTTGGTGAACCAGGTTTGGCCGGAGCGACCGTGACGCTGGTGGACGACGCGGGTGTGCCTGTGGCCGCCGATGTCGATGGCAATCCCATTGCCCCGATCGTCACCGGGTCCGACGGACGTTACCTGTTCGCCAACCTCCTGCCCGGATCGTACGCCGTGGAAGTTGTGCTGCCCGATGGCTACTATCCGTCCCCGGTTGACGCCGGTGATGATGCACTCGATTCCGATGGCCTGGCTACACCTCCGGTGGCGGTCGGGCCCAACGAACTCGTACCGACTCTCGATGTTGGCGCCTATCAGCCGGTTTCGGTCGGCGACTACGTATGGGTCGACCGTGACCGTGACGGTTTCCAGGACAGTACCGAAGTCGGGATCCCCGGTGTCACTGCGGCCCTAACCGACCTGTTCGGAAACTCGGTTACCGATGTCGACGGCAATGCCGTTGGCCCCGTGACCACAGATGAATTTGGCCAGTACTTGTTTACCGGGCTGCTACCAGATGCCTATCGCGTGGTCTTCTCGGGTATCCCCTCCCCCTATGAAATCACCGTCACGAATGCCGAGGGTGTTGCTGACCTGGAAGACTCGGATGGGCTGGTTGCCACCTCGGCCACGATCCCTTCCGGCGGCAGTGACCTGACACTGGACCTCGGGCTGTTCGCCCCCGTTTCGGTCGGTGACCTCGTGTGGGAGGACGTCGATCTCGACGGCATGCAGGGCGCGACCGAACCGCCGATGGCAGGCGTGACCGTTACCCTCTTCGACGCCGACGGCGCCCCTGTCGTCGTGGACGCCTACGGGGCCGACGTTTCCCCCGTCGTCACATCGGTCGACGGCTCCTACCTGTTCGACGACCTCTTGCCCGGCCAGTACCAAGTCTCCTTTGAGGCGCCGGCCGGGGTGACCCCGACCACCGCAGATCAAGGCGCCGACGACGCGATCGACTCCGACGCTCCTGTCGCCACCTCGGTCCTGCTCGACCCCGGGGAAGCCGATCTATCGCTCGACGGCGGATTTGTACTGCCGGTTTCGGTAGGTAACTATGTCTGGCTCGATTCCAGCAATGACGGATTGCAGAACGAGTGGTCGTCCAACGGCATCAATGGAGTAACCGTGACGCTGCTGGACAGCGGCGGTGAGCCGGTACTTGTTGACGCCTCCGGCGACCCGGTCACCTCCCAGGTAACCGGCGACAATCTGCTCGGCGAACCTGGATACTATCTGTTCGAGAATCTTCTACCCGGCGTGTACCAAGTCGCCTTCAGCAACCTGCCCGCTGGTCACGTCGCAACCGCCACCGATCAGGGAACCGACGACACAGTCGATTCTGATGGGCTGACTGCAACCTCATCGGTAATCCAGTCGGGAGATTCGGATCTCACGCTTGACTTGGGGTTGTTCGCTGCTGCATCCATCGGCGATCTGGTCTGGGAAGATCTCAATGCCGACGGCATCCAAGACCCAGGCGAGCCAGGGATGGCTGGTGCCGTGGTCACACTACTTGATACTGATGGCCAACCGGCTGTCGATGCCGACGGTGTCGTCATCGCTCCTCAGATCACCGACCTCACAGGTGCCTATCTGTTCGAGAACCTTGTTCCCGGCCTCTATGAGGTGGTATTTGAGCCACCTGCAGGTGCGTACCTGACATCGCCTAATGTCGGTGCCGACGACGCCGTCGATTCCGATGGGCCGGCAGCCGTGGTCTCCATCGGGTCGGGTCAATTCGAACAACGTATCGACGCGGGAATCTTCTATCCCGCTTCGCTCGGTGACTACGTATGGGTTGAGGTATCCCAGGACGGCGTTCAACAAGCCGATGAGCCGCCGGTCGCCGGCGTGGTCGTCACGCTCTTGGCCGCCGACGGAACCCCGGTCACGGTCGATGCCGCAGGCAACGTGCTCACGCCGACAGCGACCGATGGCG
Source organism: Acidimicrobiales bacterium (assembly GCA_965216355.1). Lineage (GTDB taxonomy): Bacteria > Actinomycetota > Acidimicrobiia > Acidimicrobiales > SZUA-35 > JAHELU01. Next base: position 996,902 of record CBDCFR010000012.1, on the reverse strand, counting down.
CCGGCTGGTACGAGTTCAATACACTCGTGCCTGGCGAGTACATGGTCGCCTTCTCATCCATCCCGGATGGCCATTCGCCGGCACCGATGAATGTTGGTACCGACGATGCGGTTGACTCCGACGGTTTGACCACCCATATAACCACCCTGATGTCGGGCGAGCACGACCCTACTCTCGACCTTGGCCTGATCGCCTCGGCCAGCATCGGCAACCTCGTATGGATGGATCTCAACAACGATGGCCTACAAGATGCTGACGAGCCCGGTATGCCTGGGGTTACGGTCACGGTTGTGGACGCCAGTGGTACACCGGTCACCGTTGGCTCGGAGGGAGCGCTGATCACATCGCAGACCACTGGTGCCGATGGGTACTACTCGTTTGGCAATCTGGCTCCCGGCGACTACGCGATCGAGTTCTCGGATTTGCCGGATGGGTTCGTGCCAAGTCCTTCCGATCAAGGAGTCGACGACATGGTTGACTCTGACGGGCTCGTCACCGCTCTCGTGGCCGTTGGTCCCGGCTCCTCGGATGACAGCCTTGATCTCGGTCTATTCTCACCGGTCTCGGTCGGTGACTACGTCTGGTTTGATCTCAACCGAGATGGGTTGCAGAACGAGGACGCGGAGTTCGGTGTGAACGGCATCGGTGTCACACTCCTCGATGGTGACGGAGTACCGGTTGTCGTTGACGCCTACGGTGATCCAGTTGTGCAGATTGTGACCGCCGACAACGTCGACGGCAACCCCGGCTATTACCTGTTCGAGAACCTGCTTCCCGGCGGCTATACCGTCGAGTTCTCGTCGCTTCCTACCGGCGCCGAACCGACCGCAGGTGATCAAGGCGCCGATGATGCCGTTGACTCGGATGGGCTGAGCGCCACTTCGGCCGACCTTGCTCTCGGGCAACACGATCCCACCCTCGACTTGGGCTTGTTTGCTCCGGTTGCTGTTGGTGACCTTGTCTGGGAGGACCTTGATGGCGATGGCATCCAAGACGCCGGTGAGCCGCCGCTCTCCGGTGCCACCCTCACGGTGCTCGACGATGTTGGGAACCCGGTGCCGAAGGACGCCTACGGCACCATCGTGTACCCGATTACAACCGATATCGACGGCCTGTACACGTTCGATAGTCTGCTGCCCGGAACCTACCAGGTCGGGGCCAATCCGCCGCCGGGGTTTGTCGCTTCGCCGTCGGACGTCGGCACCGACGACACAGTTGACTCCGACGGACCCGTTGCCACGAGCACGCCACTTGGCATGTTCGCCGAGGATCTGAGCCTCGACTTCGGCTTCTTCACCCCGGTCACCACAGGCGGCTTTGTCTGGAACGATCTGAACGGCGATGGGATCCAGGATCCCGGGGAGCCCGGAATCGTTGGAGCTCTGGTCACCTTGACAACGGTTGACGGGAATCCCGTGGTGGCAACCGATGGGTCCGAGGTCGTGCCGGTTACGACAGGCGATGACGGTAACTACGAGTTCTCATCGTTGCCTCCGGGGCAGTACATGGTTACCTTTGTCGCTCCTGATGGGTATGTCTCGACCGTTTCCCTGGTTGGAGACCCGACCCTTGATTCCAACGGCATCGTAACAACCTCTGCCTTGCTGATCTCCGGCGAAGCCGACACTACTCTCGACAGTGGTTTCTACCTGCCCGCGGCAATCGGAAACCTTGTTTGGTCCGATGTGAACGGTGACGGAATCCAGGGATCCGACGAGCCTGGCGTTGCCGGCGTTAACGTTGCGCTGACGTCGGGCGACGGCGATCCACTCGGACCGGAAACGGTGACCGACGCCACCGGGTTCTACCTGTTTGCCGACCTCGCGCCGGGAACCTATTCGGTGGCGTTCTCGAACCTACCAAGCGGCGCACTGGTGACAGCGACCGACCAGGGTGGCGACGATGTCGTCGACTCCGACGGTCTTTTCCCGGACCCGGTGTTGGTGGTGAGCGGCGAGGAGAATCTGAGCCTCGATCTGGGTGTCGCCATTGCCGGCATCGTACTCAACAACTACGTGACAACTGAGGCATTGTCGGTTCCTCTTGATCCCAGCGACCCCGCCACGTGGGGGTGTGATGCCCAATCTCTGCCCGAGGATGGAAGCAGGCCCGACCCCTGTCAGATCGCCGACTGGGGTGGGACCGTAGTCCATCGGATCGTGGTGACCAACGACGGGCAGCTTCCGCTGACCGATCTCACCTTCAGCCAGAGCGTCACCGATGCCGACCAAGTCTGCACCGACTGGCGCCGAATTGAGCCCACCGGGTCCGAAACGGTGCTTGGTGTTGGGGAGTCGTGGTTCTATCAGTGTGAGGTACACGATGTTGCCGGCCGTTTCACTCATGAGGCGACCGTTTCGGCCTTGGCCGCCGGGGCCGACGGCCTGGCACGGACCGACGCAACACCGGTTACGTCCACCGACATTGCCGTCATGGACCCTGCCCATCTGGTTGTCGAGATGGATGTAAACAAGACGCTCATCGAGTCACCGGCCATTGGGTCCGACGCCGTCTGGCATGTCGACGTTGTCAACCTTGGTCCAGACCCCGCCTGGGGTCCGGTTACCATCGTCGATGATCTCCCCACTGGCCTCGCCGGTGCCGGCGCTTCCGGTACCGGGTGGAGTTGCGATACGACGGGACCGGATGATCGGCGCATGATATGCACCTATCCGGAGACCATTCAGCTCGGCGAGTCTCACACCATTGAGATTCGAGGCCGAGTGATCGGTGAGATTCCAAGCCTCGCCTCAAATGAGGTCTACCTTGCTCATCCGATCCTTGGCAACCCGATCCTGGCGCCGAGCAACAGCGGAACCGGGCCGTTCGCCGACGGACTTGAGTCATACCCCAGCGCCGACTCCAGCCTTGTGAACCCGTACATCGAGTACACCGTCTCCGACACGGCGTCCAACGTCCTGGTCGACGAAGCGCCCATCGGACTGTTCGACCTGGCCCTTCAGGTCGAATATCTCAGTGACAGCACCGGTGAGACTTCGGATGGGACGGTGGGTGCCGGAGATCAAGTCACGTTCAATATCACAGCTATCAATCAGGGCACGCTGGACGCTGAAGATGTCGGGCTTGCTGTCTACGTTCCCCCTGGGCTCACGTTGTCGGACACGGGATGGACGATGAATGGCTCGATTGCGATGTTGATAACTCCGTTCGACCTGGCAGCCGGCCAGGTGAACGAGGTGACGATCACCTTTAACGCCGCCTCGGTAACCGAGCAACAGACGCTGGACGTCTTCGCCGAGATCACCTCGGCGTCCAATGCTTCCGGGACCCCGGACTACGACTCGACACCGGACAGCGACAACGGGAACGACCTGTTCGTCACCGACGATGACGTTACTGGGGCGGGCAAGGCCACCCCGGCGACCGACGAAGATGATCACGACCTCGCTCAGGTTGTGTTGATCCCGACGGCGTCAACTTCGTCGTCGTCCACTCCGCCCTCGTCGACTTCGCCCCTTGCATTCACCGGAGCATCCACCACGTTGTACGTGACGGTCGGCTTGGTGTTTGTGCTCACCGGTTTAGCCTTACTCGGAGTTGGAGGAACAAGGAGGCGCTTTCGAGCTCCACGGTAGGGGCCCAATCCAAACAGATATCCAATAGATCGCGACGAGTACCGCCTTCCCCGGCGGTGCTCGTTCGCGCCTACGGTGTTGAAACCTAGCCGTTCACGCTGAAGCTGGAGTTGGGGTTGATCTCCCGGTTGCGGCTGAAGGCGCCCATGTTGATGGCCAGGCCGGTGTAGCGGCCGGTCACGGTGATGGGGTCGGCGTCGTGGTCGTGGCCAGACTCCACGGCGTCGATCAGTTCCGCCATGCAGGCGGCGGCCACCCCGGCGTTTTTGTACTGGTTGCCGCTGGTGCCGATGGCCACGTAGAAACCGCCGAGGTCGGTCTTGTCGTAGATCGGGATCCAGTCGTCGGCCACGTCGTACAAGTCGACCACACCACGCTTGGTGTTGGGCACGCCGAGGTCGGGCATGCGCCGGGCTAGGCGCAACACCTGGGCCTCCCACTGCTCGGGTGTGATCTCCCGGTTGTAGTCGTCGGGATCGTCGATCCACTCCTGCGGATCACACTCGGGGTCCTCGGAGCCGATCAAAATATTGTTTCCGGATTCGGGACGGAAGTAGATGCCGGTGTCGCCGTCCTGCACGTGACATCCGGTGGTGCCGTAGTTGACCCCGGGTGGTGATGCCACGTGATGCACCTCGTGGCGCAGCGCCTTGGTGGTGATGTTCATCGTGCCTTCGAGCCCGGCCATACGGTTGATCACAAAGCTGTGAGGCCCGGCCACGTTGACAACGATCGGCGCCTCGACGACCTCGCCGGTCGACAGGGTCACGCCGGTCACTCTCCTGGCCTCTTGATTGATTGCCGCCACCTCGGTGTTGAATCGGAACTCGCCGCCGACGTTCTCGGCCGCCCGCTGCAGGTTGTGGGTCGACAGCTGGGGATCGCTGATGTAGCCGGCGTCTGGGGTCCACACCGCCCCGATCAACTGCTCGGTGGGGTCGGCCCAGAACTCGGGGTCGTCGGGCCGCTTTGGCGGTCCGAACACCGCGGCGTCAAGGGCCGGGAATCGCTGCAGCAACTCCTCGGTCGACCAATCCTCAAACGGAATGTTGAGTTCGGTGAGCAGCGGCACCACCTTCTCGTGGTGGGACCCGCCACCGGCTTTCTTCAACAGCGCGGTGCCGCACTGGACGAAGTCGATCAGGCCCCGCTCGTCAACTTCCCCGCCCAGATATTCACTCCAGTTGGCCCAGTAGTGTTGCCCCTCCCAGGCCATCGCCACCCCGTCGTAGGTGGAGTAGCTGAAGCGGATGATGGCGCAGCTGTTCGACGTCGACCCGTAGCCGGCGGTCGGCAACTTGTCGATGTTGAGGGTGCGTTTACCGGTTTTGGCCAGCTCGTAGCCGACGGCGGCGCCGATGACCCCCGCCCCGATGATGATGGCGTCGTAACTGTTGTTGTTACTGCTGCTGTTGCTAGTCATCCCCGCATTCTCTCTCCGGTTGGATCCCAAAGACATCCCTCGACGCGGGTGGCGTTACGCCGCACGCCGAGGATTTCGATCTCAAAGCCGTCGGTCGCCGACTCAAGAGCGGCGGGCACGTATCCCATCGCCACCGACGCCTCGCTGAAGTGTGAGTAACCGCCCGACGTCACCCAGCCGACCACCTCACCGTTGTGCCAGATCGGTTCGTCGCCGATCACGTCGGCCGCAGAAGTTGGGTCTCCGGACCCGTCTTCGACTTCAACAGTCCAGGTCAACAGTCGGCGCTCCGGCCCGGCCGCCGCCTTCGCCTCAAGAGCGGCCCGGCCGACAAACTCCCGCCGCTCAGCGCCGCTGGAGATCGACGCATCGAACTTCACGAACCGGCCCAAGCCCGCTTCAAACGGATCATAAATCGGACGGTACTCCCGAGCCCAGGAGCCGAAGCCCTTGTCGAGCCGCAGCGAGTTGAGAGCCTGGAGGCCGAACAGCCGGATGCCCAAGTCGGCACCCTCCCGCAGGATCAAATCAAACACCGCCCGCTGAGACGACGCCGGCATCCAGAACTCGTAGCCCAGGTCACCGGTGAACGTCACCCGACCACACCACAGCGGCGTCATGCCGATATCGAGCTGACGGAAGTCCATGAACCGGAACGCCTCGGACGACACGTCCACGCCATCCCCAACGAGCCGCTCCAGCAACTCCCGCGATCGAGGCCCGGCGATCGACAAGCCGCACGTCTGCCAGCCGAGCGTCTGATAACGCACCGAGCCGTCGTTCAACCCGAGGCGTCGCAGATGCTGATCGAACCAGCGCTCGTAGTAACGCTCGGCGATGCCGGAACCGAACACCACAAACGTCTCGAACTCACCTCGGTTCTGGGTGGCGCCGCCGGTTCGGGTTGATGCCGGACCTTCGGGCGAACCAGGAGTGGCGCCGAGGCAGGCCACAGTCAGGTCGCCGATGAGGCCTCCTGCCTCGTTGACCATGGGAGCCAGCACCATCCGACCGGGACGGGGCATGCGGTTGGTGATAAGGCCATCGAGAAACGCCCGCGCTCCTGGCCCGCCAAACACGAACTTCGAGAAGCCCGTGGTCTCCATGAGTCCGACACCGCTGCGCACGGCCGCCACCTCCTCCCGCACCTGGTCCCAGGAGTTGGATCGAGCGAAGGTCACCTCCTCCACCGGGTCGAGGCCGGGCTTCTGGAACCACAATGCCGACTCCAAGCCAAACGAGTCTCCCCACACGGCGTTGGCGTCGGTGAGGCGGTCGTAAATGGGGGAGGTGGCCAGCGGACGTCCGGCGGGCAACACCTCGTTGGGGAACGTGATGCGGAACCGGCGGGAGTAGTTCTCCTGCACCTTGGCTGAGGTGTAGGCCAGGGTGGCGTAGTCGCCGTAACGGGCCACGTCCATGCCCCAGATGTCGAACCCGGGATCGCCCTCGACCATCCAATTGGCCAGAGCCAAGCCGACGCCACCACCCTGGGACAGCCCGGCCATCACCGCAGACGCCGACCAGAAGTTGGGCAGCCCCCGGATCGGTCCGATCAGCGGATTGCCGTCGGCGGCGAACGTGAACGGTCCGTTGATCACCTGTTTGATGCCGACCTCGGCGAAGATCGGGAAGTGCTGGAAGCCCACGTCGAGTGAGGCGGCGATGCGATCGAGATCAGGATCGAGGAGGCGCATGCCGAAGTCCCACGGAGTCTCCGTCGGCGACCACGGCTTGCCGCCCTGCTCGTAGGTGCCAAGTAACAGCCCGCCCCCCTCCTGACGCATGTAGATCTCGCCGCCAAAGTCGATGGCGTGCAGCATTTCACCGTGGGTGGTGTTGTATTCGGCGACCTGGGGGATGTCCTCGGTGAGCAGATACATGTGTTCCATGGCCAGCAGCGGCAGTTCGAGGCCGACCATGCGCCCGACCTCACGAGCCCACAGGCCACCGGCGTTGACCACGTGCTCACAACGGATACTGCCCTTTGATTCGCCAGAACCGGTGTCGATGACCTCAAGCTCCCACTCATACCCGTCGCCTCCGTCTCCGCCGCTCCTCCGGATCGAATTGACCCACGAGTTGCGGTAGATCTCGGCGCCGTTGCTACGGGCGCATTGGGCGTAGGCGTGGGTGACGCCGGAGGGGTCGACGTGCCCTTCGTGAGCATCGTACATTGCCCCGACGAAGTACTTCTCCTCCACGATCGGCAAGCGCTCTTTGGCCTCCGACGGGGTGATCAGTTCGGTGTCCATGCCGAGGTAGCGGCCGCGGGCGTGGGCCATGCGAAGCCAGTCCATGCGCTCGGGGGTGTCGGCCAGCATGATGCCGCCGGTGAGGTGGATGCCGCAGTCCCGCCCCGACGCCGCTTCGATCTCGCGGTACAGCTCGATGGTGTACTGCTGGAGTTTGGCCACGTTGGGGTCGCCGTTGAGGGTGTGCATGCCACCGGCCGAATGCCATGTCGATCCGGCGGTCAGCTCGGTGCGTTCGAGCAACACCACGTCGGTCCACCCGAGTTTGGTCAGGTGATACAGCACGCTGGCGCCGACAACGCCACCGCCGATCACCACCACCTGCGCTTGTGATTTCATTTGCTATCGGTCCTTCGTCTTAGAAATCTGTTTCCACGCCACCTTCGGCCACTCGACGAGCAACGAACTCGTCGATGGCGGCCCGACGATCGTCGGGCATCGGCGGCTGTTGGTATTCGGCCAGAAGCTCCGGCACCAGCTGGGCCGCTTTCTGGTCGGCGGTTGGGCGACCGGCTTCGTCCCAGGTTTCGTAGTTGCGCCAGTCGCTGATCATCGGGGCGAAGAAGGCGTTGCGGTACCGATCCTGGGTGTGTTGCACGCCGAAGAAGTGGCCGCCCGGCCCGACCTCGTCGATGGCTTTGACCGCCAGCGAGTCGTCGTCCATCGCCAACGGTGTCAAGAACTCCGCCACCATGTTGATGAGGTCGGCGTCGAGCACCATCTTCTCGAACGAAGCCTGCAGTCCGCCTTCGAGCCAGCCAGCCCCGTGGAAGATCAAGTTCGCCCCGCCCATCACGGCTCCCCACAGCGAAAACACCGACTCATAAGCCGCTTGCGCGTCGACGGAGTTGGCGGCGTTGACGTTGGATGAGCGATAGGGGATGCCGTAGCGACGGGCCAGCTGTCCGCCGATCATCGCCGACTTCATATACTCCGGCGTGCCGAACGCCGGGGAACCCGACTTCATGTCGACGTTCGACGTGAACCCCCCGTACATCACCGGAGCGCCTCGCCGCACCACCTGGGTTAAGGTGAGCCCGGCCAGCGCTTCGGCGTTCTGCAGCACCACCGCGCCCGCCACCGTTACCGGCGCCATCGCCCCGGCCAGGGTAAACGGGGTGATGATGATGCACTGATTACGAGCGGAGTACTCGAGGATGCCGGTGCACATCGGATGGTCGAGCCGCAGCGGCGACGACACGTTGATCACCGAATGCACGATGATGTGTTCGTCGACGTCATCTTCCGACAGCCCGTGGGCCAAGCGGATGATCTCCAGAGCATCGCGGTTGCGGTCGGCGCCGAGACTGTAGGCGTTGAGCGATTTGTCGGTGAGGGTGACCAGGTCATCAATGGCGTGCAGGTGGCGGATCGACGCGTGCAGGTCGGATGGTTCCACCGGGTAGCCGCCGTTGGTCTGGATGGCGCTCAGGTGTTGGGTGAGGCGAACCAGATTGCGGAAGTCGTCGTGGTTGCCGGTGCGCCGCCCCCCGGCGAGATCGGAAACGTTCGGCGCCGACGCCACCGATCCAAACACGATGTTGTCGCCGCCGATGTGGATGTTGTGGGCCGGGTTTCGGGCTTCGATCGTGAAGTCCGAAGGGGCCGACGAGATGTAGTCGACGATTAGCTCCGGGTCGAAGCGAACCATCTCGGTTTCCTCGTCGACGTCACACCCGGCCTCGGCCAACAGTCGTCGAGCCTCGGGCAACAGCACAGCAATGCCGGTGTCTCGCAGCACCTGCAGCGATGCCTGATGAATGCCTTCAAGCTCGTCGGCCGACACCACCTCGGTGGGAGCGTACGGCCGTCGGTGGTTCCGGAACGGGGGCTGCTCAATGGCGCCGGTGGCCGCGGCCACTTTGGCGCCGCGCCCTCGTCGTCCCCTGCGGGCCAGCGCCTGCCGCTGGGGTTGATCAGGCTCCGAGTTGTCAGACATTCAGATTTGCTCCCTTTGCAGTCCAGCCGAGCACGGCACTGATCGCGGCGGCGCGTTCGGCGACGGCCGCTCCCACTTCGTCGGCGTGCGCCGCGTCGGTGGGGAATCGGTACGAAGGCCCGTACACGTGGAGTGATCCGAGTGCGGCTCCGCGTCGATCACGGATAGGGGCCGCAGCTGTGGCCACGCCCGACGCGTATTCATCGATGGTCCAGATCCACCCTTGCGTGCGGATCCGATCCAGCCGGCGTTTGATCTCGCTGGGATCGGTAACCGTGTTGGGCGTGAGTTTTTCCAGCGGCCCTTCGAGGTAGCTGTCGATCTGGCCGTCGCTCCAATGGGCCATCACGACAAACCCGATCGCCCCGTGATGGACGGGCACCCGAGTTCCGGTCCAGTCCTTCACGGTCACATCCCGCTCAGCGGTGAGCTGAGCCAAATGAAAGGTGTGATGACCGACGGCCTCGGCCACTCCGGCCGTTTCGTTGGTCAGCGCCACGAGGTCCGACATGTGAGCCGCGGCCAGGGAGGCGAGGTCGTACGTTACCGACTGCCCGGCCAGCTCACCGATTGCCGGCCCGATGCTGTAGCGCTTGTCGACTCGCGACAACGCGCCGATCTGCTCCAAGGTGTTGAGCAACCGGGCGGTGGTGGCGAGTGCCAATCCGGTCTCGACCGACAGGGCGCTGACGGTGGTCGCGCCCGATTCAACCGCTCGCAGTAGCTGAAACGCCCTGTCCACCGACGTAACCGTCATGGCCGGTTAGACTATATCGCTGAGCAGAAATCTGTCAATGTTTCCGTATGCCGGAAAATCCCGCGGAAACTCTTGGGTGCTCGATCGCGTCCGGACCGACGCCTAGACTCCGTACCGTCTGTTTACCGTTGGTGTCTATGAGGAGTGAGTGATGGAAGCCGTAGTGGATTGGATTGCCGAGAACGGGCCTGACTACCTGGTCCGAATTGTCGGGGCCCTGCTCATCTACTGGATTGGCCGCAAGGTCATCAGCTGGCTCTCCGGTCTCGTCGAGAAGGGCATGGAACGCAGCAGCGTTGATCCGACCCTGCGCAGTTTCCTGAGCTCGATTGTGCGGGCGATCCTTCTGGCGCTGGTGATTATCGCCGCTCTGGGCACCTTGGGTGTGAACACCACCAGCTTCGCCGCCATCATTGCCGCCGCCGGTTTGGCTGTTGGTTTGGCCCTGCAGGGAACCCTGGCCAACTTCGCCGCCGGTGTGATGCTGCTTCTCTTCAAGCCCTACAAAGTCGGCGATCTGGTGGAGGTCGGCGGCGTGCTTGGCGTTGTCGACGAGATCCAGATCTTTAACACGTTCCTCACCACACCCGACAACAAGCAGGTGATCATGCCGAACGCCCAGGTCACGAGCGACGCTATCACCAACCTGTCAGGCAAGGGCTCGCTCCGAGTCGATCTGGTGGCCGGTATCGGGTACGACGACGACCTGCTCCAGGCTAAAGGCATCTTGCAGGACATTCTCGACTCCCACCCCAAGGTGCTTGACGACCCGGCCCCGGCGGTCACCGTGCTTGAACTCGGTGACAACAGCGTCAACTTCGCCGTGCGGCCCTACGCCACGGTCGACGACTACTGGGACGTGTACTTCGACGTGACCGAAGCGATCAAGCTCCGTCTCGACGAAGCCGGCATCTCGATTCCGTACCCGCAGCGGGACGTGCACATCATCAACCCGGGCGATTAGGGGTCGGCCCGAGGCCTGACTGCGCGGCGTGCCTTGAGCGTTTGGGTAGGCGCGGTTTCCCGTGCGTCCTGAGTTTCAGGCTGATACGCACTTCAAAACTTGTTCAACTATCAAGTAATTCGGTCGACGAGAAGCATACCAAGGTCGTCTACGCGTTTGGAGTGCTCCCGGTATGGCCTCGCTTGTTCATCGTTTCTGGTCTCGTCTTGGGACCCCGTTGCTGGCGGTCGCCGTCCTGGCGGCCACCATCACCGGCGTTGGTATCGCCGCAAGCAGCACCGAATCCGCGGAGGCGCAGAGCACCCCGGTTGACATCTGCGCCGCGGCTCCAGGTGGTCTGTCGTTTGTCGATACCGCGTCGGGTGATGTGGCTAATGGTTTGTTGCCGATCGGAGTAACCGATCAGCCGCAGCTGTACACCAATGTGTCCGGAACGGGAGTGGACATCCTGTTCACGCCGTATACGGACTCCTCGCGCACGACACCCAGGCAGATTCAACCTGGATCGGGCCTGAACACTATTCTCACCGGCGGCGGTGCGGACTGGCATGGTGTGTTCGAGTTCTTCGCGACGGGTACGACCACTCCGGTGGAGGTGACCGGGTTCGACCTCTCGGTCGAAGACTTCGAATTTTCGGGCAGCTCGAATGAGTTTGTGGAGAACGTGACCGTCGTTTCCGGTGGTACTCCCCAGTTGTTGACCATGAACAGTGGCGGCGACATCACGGTGACGGCCGCCCCCACCGGTTCGATCAACATCATCGGCGGCACGCGGCTCGAAGCCGGGTTCCCCGTTGTTTCCGGTGGATCCGACCCAGGTCTGTGGGAGTGGATGGTCATGCCGGCGATCTCCTACAGCGAGTTGTCGTTCGACGCCGGGTCCAACGGCAACACCGACCCGCACATCGGGCTCTGCGCGCCCTACGCCGTGAAGTACCCAGACCGCTCCGATTCGCCTCTGGCCGAGGCCACGCACTTCGTGAGCAACTACGTCAAGCTCGGCAGCCTGGTCGACGTCGACACAGGCCCGATCGGTAACGCTGCCGCCGATGGCGACGGCGCAGACGACGACGGTATCTCGTCGTTCCCCCCGCTTGCTGACACCGACACCTCCTACACACTAAACGTGACCGCCCGGAACCGGGTCGGCCCCGGAGCCGTCACCGCGTACGCCTGGATCGACTTCGATCGCAATGGAACCTTCGATGCCGACGAGTTCACCAGTGTCGCCATTCCCGATGGCGGAACCTCCACCCAGACTCTGAACTGGACGGGGTTGACCGACATCGTCGGCGGTCCCTCCTACGTTCGCGTGCGCGTCACCGACTCGCCCCTGACCGCTGCCGACGCCGCCACCGAGGGGGAGTCCGGTGAGGTCGAGGACTACCTGATCAACATCGACGGCATCATCCCGCCGCCTCCCCCCATCGACACCGATGGCGATGGCGTGCCGGACGGCGACGACATCGACGACGACAACGACGGCATCTATGACGTCAACGAGTGCCCGGCCACGTTGGCGTACTACTTCGACGGCACGACCGGCGACGCCGATGAGGGTTGGTACGCGCAGGGCTCGAACGTCGAGGATGAGGTCAGTCACTCGATCACCGGTGTGAACGGGAGCGGTATCTCCAACGTCGATGCCGGAATCACGATCAACACGACCGGCGGATCGGTTCTGATGCAGCCTGCGTCGTTCGTCGACGTGACCCGGACCTATGGGGTCGTTGATGGCATCGATCTGTCGGCCGGTCAGCCGAGCCCAGGTGGTGGCGGACAGATCGGTGTCTACGACGAGACCGGTGGGTCACTGACGGCGTACTCGCCCGATCTCGGAGGGATCGACCTGTCCGACGCTGATCAGCTCACGTTCGACTACTGGAACTGGTCCGGTGGCGGCAGCGACGACACGCTCATCTACACCCGTAGCACCGAGACGGTGACGCTCCGGGGTGGAGGAACCTCGGCCTCGGCGACGATCCCGCTCGACACGGCCACGCTCTTCAACGGGGAGTGGGTGACCCTGACCTTCCCGCTGGACACCACCACATTCGGGTCGAACCTCCCGACCGTGCTCGCCTCGCTCACCCGGATCGACATCAACTACGAGTCGGTCGACCGCGACGACATCGAAGATGTCGACAACAACACCTGGCCCAGCATCGAGGATGCGGTGAACAACACCGAACGGATGGCCATCGACACGGTCCTCATCGATTGTGACACCGATGGTGATGGGATTCCGGATCGTTTGGATCTGGATTCGGACAACGACGGCATCTCGGACATGGTCGAGTCGGGCAACGCGACGACGCTGGCCAAGGACGCCAACAACGACGGCACGCTCGACAACACCGAGATGACCAATGTGGTCGACGGTGCCGATGAGGCGGCCAACGGCGCCGCTGACTTCGACGGCGACTTGACCCCGAACTTCTTGGACCTCGACTCCGACGACGACGGCATTCCTGATGCCACCGAAGGTCGGGCCAGTGGCGACTATGTCGCCTACGCCGGCACCGACACCACGGCCGATACCGACAACGACGGCATTCTCGACATCTACGACGACAGCCCGACGTTCGGTTCGACCCAGACCGAGTTCATCGCTGGTGATCGTCCACCGAACGCCGACGCCGACGACACCGCCGACACGGATCCTGACTATCTGGATACAGACGCCGACGGCGACGGCATTCTCGACAACGCCGAGGGTGGGTCGTTGGTCACTGGGGTGGCCTACACCGACCCCGACGGCAACGTCGACGACCCCTTCACCGGCACCCTGCCGAACGTTGACGCCGACACCCTCGACGTCGACTTCAGGTCACTAAACGTGATTCCGCCGCCGGCCGGGGTCTGCGACGTCGGATACATCACGTATGAGGAATGGTGGGGTGTTGGGGGTGGTGACATCATTGATCTCACCAGCTTCGCCGGCTACCCGGACTCTCCGGACACCTTGGAGTATGCGACTGACCTGGTCTTCCCGGTGAACATCGGGGCGTCCTTCGGACGGCGGGTGCGTGGATATCTCATTGCGCCCGAGACTGGGGACTATCGATTCAATATCGTGAGCGACGATGAGGGCGAGCTGTACTTGAGCACGGATTTGAATCCGGCCAACAGCACCCTGATCGCGAACCTGGCTGGTTCTACCAGCCAAGGAAACCACAACAGTTCTGCCTCGCAGACGTCGGGAACCATCAGCCTGGTTGCAGGGGAGGCCTACTACATCGAGGTGCTGCACAAGGAAGGCGGTGGTGGAGACCATTTGGAAGTCTTCTGGGAGACACCCTCGAACAGCACGGCCTGGACCACTGTGCCCGGTACGCAGCTCGCTCCATTGGCCTGTGATCTCGTCGACTTCAGTGATTCCGCCGGTTACGGGGATGCCAGCCACACGATCGTCGCCGACATGCGCCTCGGATCCTGGATCACTGATGAGACCAGCGCGGTCGTCGACGGTGACAATACCTCTGATGATGGTGTTCCTGTTCCACGGTTGACGCCCGGTGATACCGCAGATGTGACCATCTCGGCGGATTCTATCGTTGCCAGCGGATCAGGCAATTTGTACGGCTGGGTCGACTTCAACGGCAACGGCACCTTTGAGGCGGCCGAGTTCGCCTCGACCACGGTCACCGCGGGCACGGTCGATGGCGACCTGGTGTTCTCCGGCTATGGGACGACGATGGAGGACGGCTACACATACGCGCGTTTCCGGTACACGACCGAGACCTTGACGAGTGCGGACTTCGCCACCGCGGTTTCCGATGGTGAGGTTGAGGACCGCACTGTTGAGGTCGGGCTGCAACTGATCGACACCGACGGTGATGGCATTCCTGATGGCGACGACATCGACGACGACAATGACGGCATCTTCGATGTCAACGAGTGCCCGGCGTTGTTGGCGTACTATTTTGACGGCACCACCGGTGACACCGATGAGGGTTGGTACGCCAACGGGTCCAGCATCGAGGACGAGGTGAGCCACTCGCTGACCGGCGTGAACGGAACCGGCGTCTCGAACATCGACCCTGGCTATACGGTCCCTCGATCTGGCGGTGGCACGCTTGAGTTGTTCCCCGCATCGTTCCCCGACGTGACGCAGACCCACTGGATCATCAACGGTATCGACCTGACGGCCGGTCGGCTCAGCCCCCACGGGGGCGGTTTCATCGGCGACTACGACGAGATAGGCGGCGACACGTACCTCTACTCGCCTCCGTTGAACGGTATCGACCTCACCGGTGCGACTCAGCTCAGCTACGACTACTGGAACTGGTCTACGGGCGGCGCCGGCCGGACCCTGTCCTACAGCACCTCGAGCTCTCAGGTTCAGCTGACAGGCGGAGGAATCACGCTCACCGAGACCGTTCCCCTCGACACCTCCGTGCTGCGCAACGCCGAGTGGGTGACTCAGACGTTCCCACTTGACGCCGCAACGTGGGGGCCCGACATCGACACCGTTCTCGCTTCGCTCGACCTCATCCGGATCCGATTCGAGTCAATCCAAGGCGACGACGGTGACAATCTCCAGAACTCCAGCTACACCAGCGCGGAAGAAGCCATACACCTCATGGAGGCCATGGCCGTCGACCACATCGTCATCGACTGCGACACCGATGGTGACGGCATCCCGGATCGTTTGGATCTCGATTCGGACAACGACGGCATCTCGGACATGGTCGAGTCGGGCAACGCCACGACGCTGGCCAAGGACGCCAACAACGACGGCACACTCGACAACACCGAGATGACCAATGTGGTCGACGGTGCCGACGAGGCCGCCAACGGCGCCGCTGACTTCGACGGCGACTTGACCCCGAACTTCTTGGACCTCGACTCCGACGACGACGGCATTCCCGATGCCACCGAAGGTCGGGCCAGCGGTGACTACGTCGCCTACGCCGGCACCGACACCACGGCCGATACCGACAACGACGGCATCCTCGACATCTACGACGACAGCCCGACGTTCGGTTCAACGCAGACCACCTTCATCGCCGGTGACCGCCCACCGAACGCCGACGCCGACGACACCGCCGACACGGATCCCGACTATCTGGATACCGACGCCGACGGAGACGGCATTCTCGACATCAACGAGGGTGGGTCGCTGGTGACCGGCGTGGCTTACACCGATCCTGATGGCAACGTCAACGATCCCTTCAGCGGCACGCTGCCCGATGCCGACAATAACAACCTCGGGACCGACCTTGACGTCGATTTCCGCTCGATCGACGGAACCCCGCCCATTTCGGGTTCGGTTACTTCCGACAACGATGGTGATGGGATCGGCGATACCCCGTTGGATGGTGTGACTGTTGAATTGCAGGATCCTGCGGGCACGGTTCTTGCTACGACCTTAACGGATTTGTCTGGTGCGTATTCGTTCACTGGTTTTCCGGCTGGCGATTACGTGGTCGTAGAGACCGATCCGACTGGCTATGACTCGGTGTCTGACACCGATGGAGCGAACGACAACACGATTGCCGTGACCCTGACTACTGCCGGTTCGACTGGTAACAACTTCGTTGATGCGCTGATTCTCGTTCCGGCGCCGGCCTGTGACCCGTATACGTCGTTCAACCAGTGGGACGATGGTGTCCCTGCTGACGACACCCTTGGTCCGTTCACGTCGACGGCCGCCAATGGTGACGTGTTGACGATCACGACCAGCGCGCCGACGTCGGGCAGTTTCGACGCCGGTCGTCCGACGTACCGGGAAACGTCGGCGACGTCGTCGGTGACCAGGCTCACAACCATCCGTGGTGGTGGAACTGGCGCGGTCACGACGTATGCGTTCTCGGCGCTGCAGTCGAACCTGTTGATGTACGTCGGTGACATCCAGTTCTCGCAGGAACCGGTGGAGATCGTCGGTTACAACGGTGCAACGCCGGTGTATCCGAGCTTCACCCAGCTCGGTAACGGTGCGTTCGTTTCCGGGCCGAACCTGAACATCGTGAATGATGCTGACATCGATCCGCAGGGTTTCGCGTTCTTCACGTTCTTGTCGCCGGTGGATCGGGTCGAGATCATCAACTCGGCCGGAGCCGTTCAGGATTACATCCTGTCGCGCATCATCGGTTGCCCGTCGTATGACTACAGCGATGCTCCGACTTCGTATACCAGCCCGTGGCACCGTTACACCGGCGCTGGTGATCTGTTCCTTGGTGCCACGATCGACGCTGAGACCCAAGCTCAGCACGCCGCCAATGGTGGCACCGATGGCCTTGGTGACGATCTCGACGCCGACGGCGACGACGAGGACGGTATTGTCGTTCCGACGCTGCTGGCCGGTGACACCGCCGATGTGGTCATCCCCGCCGGAGATATCACCGCCACGGGAACGGGAACGCTCTACGCATGGATCGATTTCAACGGTGACGGGTCGTTCCAAGCCGGGGAGTTTGCCACAACGACCGTGACCGCCGGTGTTGCCGATAGCGACCTGGTGTTCTCCGGTTATGGCACGACGACCCTGGCTGGCACCACCACCTACGCCCGCTTCCGGTTGACCACCGATGTCTTGACCGACGACACGGGCACCGCTGCAATCGATGAACGTGTCCGCGGCTTCGCCTCCGACGGTGAGGTTGAGGATTACCCCATCACGATTGAGTTCGTAGTCTCGGGCACCGTGTTTGAGGACAACACTGGTGACACGACCGGTGATGTGGCCGTGGTCGGTGTGACGGTGCAGTTGCAGGATTCGTTGGGCAACGTTATTGACACCGCCGTCACCGATAGCACTGGCTACTACGAGTTCCTCAACGTTGCGCCTGGTGATTACCAGGTGGTTGAGCTGAACCCACTCGGCTACCAGTCCATAAGCGACGCCGACGGTGGAACAGACGACGTAATCCTGGTGACCGTGGTCGACACCAACGTGACCGATCGGTTCTTTGTTGACAGGCTCAACTCCGCCGCTCTGGTGTTGGTGAAGTCGGTAACGTCGGTATCTGACGAGAACACCAACGGTTTCACCGACACCGGCGACATCATCACCTACGAGTTCGAGGTGACCAACACCGGTAACGTGACGCTCGATCCGGTGACGATCTCCGACGCCAAGCTTGGCCTCACCGACGTCGCCTGCACCGGGGCACTGCTGCCCGGTGCCACGGCGACGTGTACAACCCCTACCCCTGTGACCTACACGATCCTCGATCTTGATATGGATACCGGTGGTGTGGAGAACCAGGCGACCGCTACCGGTACCCCTCCGGCCGGGTCCGGCCTGACCGCCGTGACCGCCGACTCCGACGCCGGTTCAACGACCGACGCCCAGCCTGTCGCGATTGTCGACCCCGGCACCACCGAGACCGATAGCCCGTTGAACATCAACGGCAACGATGCCGGAATTCCGACGGATGACCCGACCACGGTGCTGGTCGAACCGGTTGCCACTATCGAGCTGATCAAGTCGGTAACCGGAGTGAATGATCTGAACGGCAACGGTTTCAACGACACCGGTGATGTGATCACCTATGAGTTCACCGTGACCAACACCGGCAACGTGCCGCTGCGTGACGTGGTGGTCAACGATGCCAAGATCGGCCTTTCGGCTGAACCGTGTGCGACACCCCTCGCTCCGGGAGACTCTTGCACGGTGACCGCCACCTACGCCTTTACGGCCGCCGATCTACTAGCCGGTGGTGTTGAGAACACCGCCGACGCAGTCGGCACACCGATCGACTCTACCGGCGCCGACTATACGCTGATCGACGGTTCAGTGCTGGCCAATGCCACCGACATCTCCGACGCCGGTACAACCCCAGAGGCCGATCCCCAGCCGATCACCGATCCTGAGTTGGTCCTGACCGACAACCCGCTGGCGGTCAACACGCCGACTGCGGACCCGACTGATGATCCGACCACGGTGTTGGCTGAGCCGAACGCTGCTCTGGAATTGGTCAAGTCGATCACCGGGGTGGTTGACACCACCGGTGACGGCTTGATTGGCGAAGGTGACACGATCACCTACACCTTTAACGTGACCAACACCGGCAACGTCAACCTGGCTCCGGTCGCGATCGACGACGCCACCCTCAGCCTGGTCGCCGAACCCTGTGTGGCCTCCCTGGCCGTTGGCGCTACGGCTCCCTGTGACCTCACGTATGACTATGTGTTGACCCAGGCCGACGTCGACGCCGGAGGCGTCGAGAACTGGGCCACCGCCAACGGTACGCCTCCGGCGGCCACCGGTTTGGCTGATGTCACCGACACCTCCGATGCCGGTACGACCACCGCCACCGACCCGCAGACGATCACCAACCCCGAGTCGGAAGAGACCCCCAACCCGTTGGGCCTCAACATCGATAACGACCTTGATCCCACCGACGACCCGACAACGCTGCTTATCGATCCGGTGCCATCCATTGAGCTGATCAAGTCGATCGACGGCGTGGTTGACACCAACGGCGACGGCGTCATCGGCGTCGACGACACCGTGACCTACAGCTTCACCGTGACCAACACCGGCAACGTGAATCTGGCTCCGGTGACACTCGACGACGCCAAGCTCGGCATCTCGGGTGCCACTTGCGTGGCCTCGCTTGCTCCTGGTGCCACCGCTCCATGCGGTACCGCCTTTGACTATGTGTTGACCCAGGCCGACGTTGACGCCGGTGCGGTGGAGAACCGCGCCCTCGCCACCGGTGCGCCGGTTGACAGCACCGGTGCACCACTCACCGATCTTGCCGGCAATCCGGTGCCCCCGGCGACCGACGACTCCGATGCCGGGACCGACTCCGACGCCGGGCAAACCCCGGTCGGCGATCCGTCCGGAACTGAAACCCTCAGCCCGCTCGGCGGCATCACCAACACCGCCGACCCTACTGATGATCCGACAACCCTGTTGTTGCCGTCGGTCGCTCAGCTCGAGTTGGTGAAATCGGCATCGCCTGTTTCCGATGTGAACGGCAATGGTTTGAACGATGCCGGTGATGAGATCACCTACACGTTCACCGTGTTCAACACCGGCAACGTGAACCTGGCTCCGGTCACGATCACCGACGCCAAGCTCGGGATCACCGGCGCTGCATGTGTTGATGCTCTGGCCCCGGGTGAGACGGCAACGTGTTCCACCACGGTCACCTACACGCTCATCCAGGCTGACGTCGACGCCGGTGGTGTGGAGAACACCGCTGAAGCCACCGCCCAGCCTGCTGATACAGCTGGCGATCCGCTGATTCCGCTTGGCGGTTCGACGCCGTTGGCTCCGGTAACCGACACCTCCGATGCCGGCACCACGCCCGATGCGGCCCCGGCGCCGATCGGTGATCCGAGTGCGGAAGAGACCCCCAGCCCGCTCAACGTAAACCCGAACGACGCCGGTGACCAGGGCGATGACCCGACCACAGTTCTGGCCCCACCGACCGCTGGTATTGAGCTGGTGAAGTCGGTGACCTCGATCGTTGACACCACCGGTGACGGTGTGATCGGTGCCGGTGACACCGTTAACTACTCGTTCTCCGTGAGCAACACCGGCATCGTGACCCTCACCGATGTGGTGATCTCCGACGCCATGCTCGGTTTGACCGACGCTGCCTGTGTGGCCACGCTCCTTCCCGGAGCCACCGCGACCTGTTCGACCACCGCTTCCCATGTGTTGGACCAAGCCGACGTCGACGCCGGTGGTGTGGAGAACACCGCCACCACCACGGCCACCCCTCCGGCCGCTACGGGCTTGGCCCCGGTGACCGACGTCTCCGATGCCGGTACGACGGCCGATGCGAACGCAGATCCGATCACCGATCCCGGCACTGTCGAAACCCTGTCGCCGATCGGTGTGCTGCCCAACAGCGGCACCGATCCTGGTGAGGATCCGACGACCGCGGTGGTGACCCCACTGCCTTCCATCGAACTGGTGAAGTCGGCGATCACGCTGAACGACACCGACGGCAACGGCTTCATCGGTGTCGGTGAGACGATCGAGTATTCGATGACGGTGACCAATACTGGTAACGTCACGCTCGCTCCGGTCACGATCACCGACGCCACACTCGGCTTGACCGATGCGGCCTGTGTCGCTTCTCTAGCTGTCGGCGTCACGGCGCCCTGTGACACCACGTTCACCTACACGGTGACCCAGGCCGACATCGACGCCGGTGGTGTGGAGAACACCGCCACCGCCGCCGGTACTCCGCCTGCCTCGTCGGGTCTGGCCCCGGTTACCGACACCTCCGACACCGGCACCACGGCGGCCGCTGACCCTCAGCCGGTCGCTGACCCGGCCGGCACCGAAACCGAGTCACCCATCGGTGTGCTCGCCAACGATTCGGGCGACCCGACCGACGACCCCACCACCGTATTGTTGAGCCCATTGCCTGAGATCCAGTTGATGAAGACGGTCACCGCGATCGACGACACCACCGGTGACGGTGTGATCGGTGTCGGCGACACGGTCAACTACTCGTTCTCGGTGACCAACACCGGCAACGTGAACCTGGCCCCGGTCACTGTCTCGGACGCCAAGCTTGGTCTGACCGACGCCGCCTGTGTCGACTCGCTGGCCATCGGCGCCTCCGCCACCTGCACCACCACGGCCACCTACGTGTTGACCCAGGCTGACGTTGACGCCGGTGCGGTTGAGAACGTTGCCACCGCCTCGGCCACCCCGGCCGACGCTGCCGGCAACCCGCTCGTCGATCCCGTCACCGACGCCCCGCTGGCCGACGTGACCGACACCTCCGATGCCGGTTCGACGCCCGACGCCCCGCCGGCCCCGATTGCCGACCCGGCGGCCCAGGAAACGGTGAACCCACTCGGCGAGTTCACCAACGACCCGGCCGACCTCACCGACGATCCGACCACTGCTCTGCTCCTACCGGTTCCCCAGTTGGAGCTGACCAAGTCAGTCACCGCAGTGACCGATGTGAACGGCAGCGGCTGGAATGATGCCGGTGACACGATCACCTACAGCTTCTCGGTGACCAACACCGGCAACGTGAATCTGGCTCCGGTCACGATCGACGACGCCAAGCTCGGTCTGACCGGCGCGGCCTGTGTCGACTCGCTGGCTCCCGGCGAAACGGCGACATGTACCGCCACCGCCACCTATGAGATCACCCAGGCTGATGTTGATGCCGGTGGTGTCGAGAACGTTGCCACCGCAACCGGTACACCGGTTGACGAGGCCGGCGATCCGTTGATCCCGCTGGGGGACACGGTGCCAATGGCCCCGGTGACCGACACCTCCGACGCCGGTTCGACTGCCGATCCGATGCCGACTCCGATCACCGATCCGGACGCGGTTGAAACCGACAGCCCGGTCGGTCCCAACCCCAACGATCCGGCCGACCCGACCGATGATCCGACCACCCTGTTGATCCCGGCGGTGCCTGAGCTCGAGTTGGTGAAGTCGATCACCGTGGTCGATGACACCAATGGCGACGGCCTCATCGGTGCCGATGACACCGTGACCTATGAGTTCACGGTGTCCAATACCGGCAACGTGAACCTGGCCCCCGTCACCGTCACCGACGCCACACTTGGCCTGACCGACGCTGCTTGTGTAGCCGCTTTGGCTCCTGGTGAAACGGCGACGTGTTCAACGGTTGGCACCTATGTGTTGACGTTGGCCGACGTGGATGCCGGTGGTGTTGAGAACACTGCTACTGGTACTGGTCAGCCTGCTGACAGCGCTGGTGCCCCGTTGGTTGCTCCTGGTGGCACCACCCCACTGGTTCCGGTTACCGATACCTCAGATGCTGGTACGACTGCTGAACCTGATCCGCAGCCGATCGCCGATCCTGAGCTGGTTGAAACCGACAGCCCGGTTGGGGTGCTGGCCAATGATGCCGGCGATCCGACTGAGGATCCGACGACGCTGGTGATCACACCGATGCCGTCGATTGAGTTGGTGAAGTCGATCACGCTGGTGGATGACACCAACGCTTCGACGGTCCTTGATGCCGGTGACACTGTGTCGTATGAGTTCTCGGTGACCAACACCGGTAACACCACGCTGGCTCCGGTCACCGTGACCGACAGCTTCCTTGGTCTGACCGACGCGGCCTGTGCCGCCACTCTCGCCCCTGGTGAGACGGCGACCTGCTCAACCACCGGCACCTATGTGCTGACCGTCGATGACATCAACGCCGGGGGTGTCGAGAACTCGGCCACCACTACGGCTCAGCCTGCTGATTCGGCTGGTGCGCCGCTGGTTCCGTTGGGCGATACCGCTCCGATGGCTCCGATCACCGACGTTTCCGATGCCGGTACGACAGCTACTGAAGATCCTCAGCCGATCGCCGATCCGGCCGGGACCGAGACCGGTTCGCCGTTGGGAACCAACCCCAACGATGCCCTCGACCCGACGGAGGATCCGACGTCGCTGTTGGTGACCCCGCTGCCCGAGATTGTGCTGGTCAAGTCGATCACCTCGATCGACGACACCACCGGTGACGGCATCATCGGGCTACCGGCGACACCGCGAACTACGAGTTCACGGTGACCAACACCGGTAACGTCACGCTGGCTCCGGTCACCGTGTCCGATGCCCTGTTGGGTCTGGTTGACGCCGCCTGTGTCGACAGCTTGGCCCCCGGTGAGACGGCGATCTGTTCGACCGCTGCTACTCATGTGTTCACCCAGGCTGATGTTGACGCTGGTGGTGTGGAGAACGTGGCCACGACCACGGCGACGCCTCCTGCCGCTACCGGTTTGGCGCCGATCACTGCTGATTCCGATGCCGGCTCGACACCGGATCCGGTCCCGGCTCCGGTCGCTGACCCGGCTGCGGAAGAGACCACCAGCCCGCTTGGCACGAACACCAACAACCCGGCTGATCCGACCGACGACCCGACCTCGGCGATGATCACCCCCGTTCCTCAGTTGGAGCTGGTGAAGTCGGCGACCGCGGTCACCGATGTGAACGGCAACGGTCTGAACGACGCCGGTGACACGATCACCTACGAGTTCACGGTGACCAACACCGGCAACGTGAACCTGGCTCCGGTCACGATCGACGATGCCAAGCTCGGCCTGGTCGGCGCGGCATGTGTCGACAACGTGGCTCCGCTGGAGACGGCTACATGTTCCACCACGGTGACGTACACCTTAACCCAGGGTGATGTCGACGCCGGTGGTGTGGAGAACATTGCCCTGGCCACCGGTACCCCGGTGACCGCGGCCGGCGATCCGCTGATCCCGGTTGGTGACACGGTGCCGATGGCTCCGGTCACCGACATCTCCGACGCCGGAACCACGGCTGAAGATCAGCCGCAGCCCATCGGGGATCCGGGTAACACGGAAACGACCAGCCCCTTGGCTGAGAACCCGAACGATCCCGCCGATCCGGGCGACGATCCCACCTCGGTTCTTGCTCCCCCGACTGCAGGCATTGTCCTCGTGAAGTCGGCGACCGCGGTTGCCGACACCACCGGTGACGGTCTGATCGGAGCCGGTGACACGATCACCTACGAGTTCACGGTGATGAACACCGGGAT
This sequence comes from Acidimicrobiales bacterium, assembly GCA_965216355.1. Classification (GTDB taxonomy): domain Bacteria; phylum Actinomycetota; class Acidimicrobiia; order Acidimicrobiales; family SZUA-35; genus JAHELU01. The sequence goes on along the minus strand of CBDCFR010000012.1, from coordinate 972,505 downwards.
CGTAACGCTGGCCCCGGTTGTGGTCGACGATGCCATGCTCGGCTTGGTCGGCGCCCCGTGTGTCGACTCGCTGCTGCCTGGCGTGACCGCAACCTGTTCCACGGTTGGCACCTATGTGTTGACCCAGGCCGATGTCGACGCCGGTGGCTTCGAGAACACCGCCCTGGCCATGGCGACCACGCCTGCCGCCAGCGGTCTCGGAGACATCACCGACGTGTCCGACGCCGGTACCACTCCCGAAGCTGATCCGCAGCCGATCACCGATCCTGAGCAGGTTGAGACCACCTCGCCGATCGGTGGCGTGGCCAATGATCCGGCTGATCCCGGTGACGATCCGACTGCGGTTCTCGTGACCCCGTTGCCATCGATCGAGCTGGTGAAGTCGGTCACCCTGGTCGACGACACCAACGGTTCGGGTCGGGTTGATGCCGGTGACACGGTGTCCTACACGTTTACCGTGACCAACACCGGCAACGTCACGCTGGCTCCGGTCACGGTGTCGGACGCCCTGTTGGGCCTGGTCGATGCTGCTTGTGTTGATCTCCTGGCTCCGGGCGCTACCGCCACCTGCTCCACGGTGGGCACATATGTGTTGACCCTCGCTGACGTGAACGCTGGTGGTGTGGAGAACACTGCCACAACTTCGGCTCAGCCTGCTGATTCGGCCGGCGCACCGCTAGTGGTGCCTGGTGATACGGCTCCGTTGGCTCCGGTGTCTGATGTTTCCGATGCTGGTTCGACGGCGGCTGATGATCCGCAGCCGATCGCTGATCCGGCTGGGACAGAGACGGATTCGCCCCTTGGCGTGATCCCGAACGATCCGGCCGATCCGACCGAGGACCCGACCACGCTGACGGTGACCCCGTTGCCTGAGATCGCCTTGGTGAAGACGGTCACGTCGATCGACGACACCACTGGCGATGGAATCATCGGTCCTGGTGACACCGTTAACTACTCGTTCTCGGTAACCAACACCGGTAACGTCACGTTGGCTCCGGTCACGGTGTCTGATCCGCTGCTTGGTCTGGTCGACGCCGCTTGTGTCGACACGATCGATCCGGGAGCGACGGCGACCTGCTCGACCACCGACACCCACGTGTTGACCCAGGCTGATGTGGACGCCGGTGGTGTGGAGAACGTCGCCGTCGCCGCGGCAACGCCTCCTGCTTCCACCGGTTTGGCTCCGGTCACTGATACCTCTGACGCTGGTTCCACGGCTGAGTCCACGCCGGCTCCGGTCGCCGACCCGGCGGCGGAGGAGACCACCAGCCCGCTTGGCATCAACCCCAATGATCCCGCCGATCCGGGCGACGACCCGACATCGGCCATGATCACCCCCGTTCCTCAGTTGGAGCTGGTGAAGTCGGTGACCGCCGTGGTCGACACGACTGGTGACGGCCTCATCGGTGCAGGTGACACGGTGAGCTATGAGTTCATGGTGACCAACACCGGCAACGTGAACCTGGCTCCGGTCACGATCGACGATGCCAAGCTCGGCTTGGTCGGTGCGGCCTGTGCCGACAATCTGGCTCCGCTGGAGACGGCCACGTGTTCGACCACAGTTGACTACGTGCTGACCCAGGCCGACGTTGACGCCGGAGCCGTGGAGAACACCGCCCTGGCCACCGGTACTCCGGTGACCGCGGCCGGCGACCCGTTGATCCCGGTTGGTGACACGGTGCCGATGGCTCCGATCACCGATTCCTCCGATGCCGGTACGACGGCCGAGGCTGATCCCCAGCCGATCGCCGATCCGGCCGGAACCGAGACCGGCTCGCCGTTGGGTGCGAACCCGAATGACGCCGCTGATCCCGGTGATGATCCGACCACCCTGGTAATCGTCGCTCAGCCGTCGATCGTCGTGGTCAAGTCGGTCACTTCGATCGATGACACTAACGGCTCGGGTCGCATCGACGCCGGTGACACCGCTACCTATGAGTTCACGGTGACCAACACCGGCAACGTGAACCTGGGCCCGGTCACCATCGACGACGCCACTCTCGGCCTGATCGGCGCTGCCTGTGTCGACAACCTGGCTCCGGGTGAGACCCTGACCTGCTCCACCGTGGGCTCGTATGTCTTCACCCAGGCTGATGTCGATGCAGGTGGTATCGAGAACACTGCTTTGGCCACCGGTACTCCGGTGACCGAGAACGGCGCTCCGATCATCCCGGTTGGTGACACCGTTCCGGTCGCTCCTGTGACCGACGTGTCCGATGCTGGTTCGACGGCCGAGCCCACCCCGGCTCCGATCGCCGATCCCGGTGCAACCGAGACCGACAACCCGATCGGGACGTTCCCGAACGACCCGGCCGACCCGACCGAGGACCCAACCACTGCTGCGGTCACACCTCTGCCGGAGTTGGTGTTGGTGAAGTCGGTGACCTCGCTGACCGACACCACGGCCGACGGTCTCATCAACGCCGGTGACACGGTGACCTATGAGTTCACGGTGACCAACACCGGTAACGTGACACTCGCCCCGGTCACGGTGTCCGACACCCTGCTTGGCCTGGTCGACGCTGCTTGTGTCGACACCCTCGCCCCTGGTGAAACGGCTACCTGTTCCACCGTTGGTGTGTATGTGCTGACCCAGGCCGATATCGACGCCGACGGCGTCGCAAACTCGGCCATCGGCACCGGCCTCCCGCCTGCCGTGCTCGGACTCGATCCGGCCACCGACACCTCTGACGCCGGAACCGAACCCGAAGTCGGGTCGACCCCGATCACCGATCCGGGTGCCACCGAGACCATCGACCCGCTGGGCGTGCTGCCCAACGACCCGGCTGATCCCGGCGATGACCCGACGACTCTGGTCCTCGGACTGGGATCGTTCACCGGCTCGGTGTATGACGACGCCAACAACGATGGTGTGTTCGACTCCACAGAAGCCGGCGTCGCCGGGGTGGAGATCACGCTTGAAGGTGTTGACGCCTTGGGCAATACGATCTTGTTGACCACCACGACAGCTGATGATGGTTCCTACACCTTTAGCGGCCTGTACACCGGTGTCTACACGATCACCGAAACCCAGCCTGCCGGCTACTTCGACGGCATCGACACCGCCGGCTCCGAAGGCGCCGACATGACAACCAACGACGTGCAGGCCGACATCGTGCTACCGGTGTCGACTGACGCCACCGGCTACAACTTCGGTGAACTGGTTCCGTCGTCGCTCAGCGGCACGGTGACCGACGACTTCGGAAACCCGATCGAAGGGGTCGAGCTGACCCTGACCGGCGCCGATGATCTCGGCAACCCGGTAGCGGTTACCGCCACCACCGATGCCACCGGAACCTACGTGTTCCCGGATCTGCGACCCGGTATCTACACGATCACCGAAACCCAGCCCGTCGGCTACGGCGACGGTGGAGAAACCGCCGGTACGTCCGGTGGCGACACCATCACCGATGATGTCATCGCCGACATTGTGCTGGCTTCGGGAATCGACGCCGACGGCTATGACTTCGATGAAACCACCGGATCGTTCGCCGGTGTTGTCTATCACGACCGTGATGAGGATGGCACCCAAGGCACCGACGACCCGGGCATCGGAGGGGTTGAGATCACCTTGACAGGCACCACCGACACCGGTGTTGACGTCACAGTTGTGACCTACACCGATGCCGACGGTAACTATCTGTTCGAGAACCTGATCTCGGGCACCTACGCGATCACCGAAACCCAACCGGACCCCTACCTCGATGGTGACGACACCGCCGGCACGGCGGGTGGTGACACATCGGTCAACGATGTGATCTCCGGGATCGTGTTGGACCCGGCGGTCCACGCCACCGGCTATGAGTTCGCCGAACTCGGCAATATCATCACCGGAACGGTTTGGATCGACACCGACGAAGACGGAATCCTCGATCCTGAGGAGGAAAACCGTCTCGAAGGTGTGACCATCGAACTGTTTGACACCGACGGTGTGCTCCTCGAGACCACCACCACCGACGAGTTCGGTATCTACGCCTTCCCGTCCTACCCGGCCGGTGACTACACCGTCGTGCAGATCCAACCCGAAGACTACGGGACCACCACCCCCAACACGTTGGATGTGTCCTTGCCCGTCGGTGGCATCGACGGCATCGACTTCGGTGAAGATCCGGGAAGTATCGCCGGAACGATCTGGGAAGACGTGGTGTGGGACGGTGTTGATGACGGCACCGAACCCCGGGTTCCCGGTGTGGTTATCAGCTTGTTGAACACCGATGGCGAAGTCATCGCCAGCACGACCACCGATGACAACGGCGACTACCGTTTCGACGACCTGCCTGCCGGCACGTACACGGTTCGCCCCGAACTCGAAGCCGACCAGGTTGTGACCATCCCCAACTCCGGACCCGACGATGCCGTCGACTCCGACTTCCCCTACACCGTGACGGTTTCGGTGGTCGATGTCACCCTGGTCGCAGGCGAAGACGTCACCGACCTCGACCTCGGTATCGCCGTCAAGGACATAGACCTGGCCATTACCATCCACACCGAGTCGACCACGGTCACCGTGGGTGACAAGGTGACCTATGCGGTGATCGGTTCGAACTCGGGTAACGCCCCGGTCGAAGACCTGGACGTTACCGTGACGATCCCAGCGGGATTGACCATCGACAGTGTGACGAGCGACTACACCTGCGGAACGGTACCGACCGGTAGTGGTGGAGCGCTGATCGATCCGATCACCACCGATGGTTGCTGGACCTTTACCACCAACGGACAAACCGTTGAGGCCCACTGGACCGGGGTTGTGCTACCCACACAGGAAGTCCCGGTGTTCACGGTGTCCACCACGGCGACCAGCCCCGGTGAGCTGACCGCCGAGGCCTCGATTGCCACGGCCGACGGTGCGGTGGAGATCACCTACGTGAACAACCAGGACGACGTGCCGATCACGGCCCAGGCCAAACCCACGGCGCCGACGCTGGCCTTCACCGGTGCGGCCACGGACCTCCTTCTGGCGCTGGCCGTAGCGTTACTCGGCAGCGGTGGAGCTCTGCTCCTGCACAACCGCCGCCGCAGGAAGGCGGTTCTTTAGCTCAACTTCGGCGACATAGGTCCGATGGACCATACGAACGGTCACAAGTCGTGATCCTCATCGGATGGAGATTGCCGTGAATCAGTTTGTCACCCCAAAGCGGAGTCGTACCTCTTGGCTGGTGGCGCTCGTTGCCCTGGCGGGGATCGTCGGAGCGAGTTGTTCATCGATTGGCCCGGGGAGCGACGACGACGCCGGAGGCGCGCTGAATAGTCAAACAGTGGAGGGCGATGCCGCTTCCGGCTCGGACGCCGCTGCCGCCGACAGTGAGGCCGAAGTCGCCGAAGCGACCAACGCTGAAGGTGAGGATGAGGCCGAGCCGGCAGGCCGACTGTCTTATGTGGACGAGGATGTCTCGTTGATCGCCGTGATCAAGAGCCACCCCGACCTAACTCAACTCGCAGCCCTGATCGAGGGCTACCCGCAGCAGGAGGTGTTCACTCAGGCCCGTGGTGTCACGCTGCTCGCCCCGAGCGATGCGGCTCTGGCGGCAATGGATGCCGACGCCTTGGAGCAGCTGGCCCAAGATCCCACCGCCTTCACGCTGTTGCTGTCGAATCACCTGACCGTGGGGACGTTGGCGAGCGACACGCTTGTGAGCATCGGCGAGTTCAGCAACGCGGCAGCCTCCGTGTTGCCGGTCAGCCAGGAGGGCGGAACGATTCAAGTCGGCGAAGCCGTGATCGTCGAAGCCGACCTGACCTCCGAGAACGGTGTGATCCACATCATCGACCGGGTCATCTCCGGCTAGTTCAAGTCCCATGGGCGGTCAACCACTGGGCCAGGTTTGCGGTCCAGTGGTTGTCGTCCTCGTCGTTGCTCCGACGAAGATCACCATCGACCATGCCGTCCCGTAGCACGACCACACGGCGGGCGCGGGCGGCGACGGTGGGGTCGTGGGTGACGAGCACAACGGTGCGTCCTTCACCGTTGACCTCAACGAGCAGATTCATGATCTCCGCGGCCGTGGCCGCGTTGAGGGCACCTGTCGGCTCATCACCGAACACCAGATCGGGCGAATTGATCAACGCTCGAGCGATGGCGGCTCGTTGGAGCTGGCCACCGGAGACCTGCGTGATTTCCCGTGGGGCCAAGTCGCCGATGCCGATGCGATCGAGAAGCATCCTGGCCCGGTCGACAACCTCGGCCTTTCGGTCGGGAGTTGCGGTTACCCCCGGCAGCACCACGTTGTCGAGGATGCTGAGGTTGCGGAGCAGGTGGACGTGCTGGAACACGAAACCCATTCGGGTCAGCCGCAGTGCGGCAAGGTCGCGCTGGGCCAACGACGTGATCTCGACGGAAGCCCCGTCCTTTCCGTGAAGGGTCACTGCGCCGCTGGTGACGTCGTCCATGCCGCTTAGGCAGTAGAGCAGGGTGGACTTGCCCGAGCCGGAGGGACCCATGATGGCCACGAAGTCCCCTTGGTCGATGGTGAGATCGACACCCCGTAGGGCTTTGGTGGCGGCTGGGCCTTCACCGAAGACTTTCTCCACACCGTCGGCGACGAGGTGGGTTGTCGAGATGGATGGTTGGATGGTGATGGTCATTGTGTTACTCCTCACTCATGTGGGACAGGCCGAATTGGGCAAAGGACGTGGTGGCCGCCAACGCGGCCAGGGTGACCGTGACGGTCAACAGCAGCGGAACGGCGACGTAGGCCAGCATCGGGTCGACGGTGAATCGCAGCGCCGGAGCGCCCAGCTGACCGATCGCGGTGGCCACCAGCCAGCGGCCGGCCGTGGCGACAAGGACCGTTCCAAGCAGCACCCCGGCTACCAACACCAGGACGAACCGGGTCAGGTACTGCACACGGAGCAACCGATCGGGGATGCCGAAACCCCGCTGCACGGCGATCTGAGAGCGATCGCGGGCAACCACCATCTGAGCGAACAGGCTGGCGATCAGCGCGGCCAGAACGGTGGCGGTCACCGCGGCGGCGACGGCCACGCTGCCGATCTGGCTGGTGAGGTCACCCAACGTCTGGTCGGCGAACTCGGCCATCTCTATCACCTGAACGTCCGGATGTTCCCGAGCCAAGCGGGCCGCGAGATCGGCTGGGCTGGTCCCGTCGGTGGCGTCGATCAGCATGGTGCGCCAAACAATCGGTTCACCTTCAACCGGCACCAGACCCTTGGCGGTTCGACCTCCGTTGGTGAGGTCCTGGTAGATCCCCACTAGCGTCACCTCGTGAGACTGCGTCTGGCCGGCGATGGTGAACGTGTCGCCAAGCTCCACCGTCAGCGAGTCGGCGGCCAGCGAAGACAGCGACACCTCGTCGGGTTCGGTCGGATGAGTGCCGTCGATGTACGACAGCGGAAAGGCTCCGTGGTCACCCACTTCGAGAGTCAGCTGTTCCCATTCACCGTCGGCATTCAGCACCTCGAAACGCGCCGTGACAAACGATGCCACCGCAGCCACCTCCGTATCCCGACCCAGGGCCGCCGCCACCTCCGGCGCGGTGACAGCGGCATCGTCGCCACGAAGCTCGAGGCGAAGGTCGGCCAAGCCGGTGCCCATGTAGGTCACGAAGCTCGGCGACGTCACCGTGGTCCACAAGTTAAGTGGCACCAGTATTAGGAACGTGCACAGCGTCAACACGGCCAGCAGCATCCGATGGGTGGGAAGGCTGCGCCGGATGCCGTTGAAGCCCATCCAGATTGGGGACGGAAGTCGGCTCCCGGCCAGGGCAAAGCGCCGGTTCCGTTGGTTGCGTTGGCTCCTTCGGCGGGACCGCCGCCGTAGCCGCAACCGCTGGGTTGGCTTCGACGCAGTGTCTGCCCGAAGCGCGTCCATGGTGGAGATCCGAGCGAGCCGCCGCAACATCAGCGCACACCAGATGACGATGAAGAGCACAACCAAGGCGGCACCGAGCACCGGCCCGGTAGCGAGCCACAATGATCCGTCGGGGTCGCCCAACTGAAGCCTCAGCGATGCGGTCAGGGCTCGAGCCGCCGGAACGCTCAACACCGCACCCACAACGCCACCCAGCACGGCTAGCGCTACATACTTGCTCAGGTACAGGCGGCGGATCTTTCGCTCAGGTAACCCCACTGCCTTCATCACGCCGATCTCACGCATGTCGCGTTCGATTGCGGTGAGGAACGAGAACCGAAGGGCGATCACGGCCACCGCCAGCATCAGAACGGCAAGCAGGCTGAGCACCCCGATGCCGATGCCGTGGGACACCACGTTGAGGAGGAAGATGGTGCTCCGGTCGAGGAGCGGGCCGTTGGTTCCCGGGCCGCTCTCGGTGTAGGCATCGGACACGGCTTTGGTCTGGCCCCGGTCGTCCACCACGAATTCGACCAGGTACTCCGGACTGTCGACAACAGCGGCGACCGCCGCATGATCGGCGTCGGAGACCAGGAGTCGTTTCGACGTGGCGAATGTGGGGTTCATCATCGAATCCCGCACAAAGTCCACCACGGTGAAGTCGAAACGCTGATCGCCCAGTTGGATCGACACCTGGTCGCCGACAACCACGCCTTCGTTCTGCCGGTAGTAGAGCGGCATGGCGATTTCTCCGGGCCCCACATCGAGCACGTTGTTGTCGAGGTCGAGTAGCAGATCGAACCCGTGGTTCTGGGTGACGAGGGCCGGTTGGAGCACACTCGTCGACTGCGGCTCGCCACTCAGGAACAGCTGGTCGGTGGGGACGGGCAACGTTTGCACCAGCTGCCAGCCGGCGACCTCGGGTTGATCGGCCGCCCAACGCTCCACCGCAACCGAATCGATGTCGCCCGCATGCATCTGCACCACATCGGGGGTTTGTGCGACCTCGAATAATTTGTCGATCGACCCGGTCAGCTGCACCAGTACGCTGCCGCCGACGGCGGCCAGCAGGGCGGCAATGGCGATCAGGCTGCCCAGCACCGCACTGGTGGTGGCGGTGCGACGCAGATCGGATCGCAGGATACGTATCAACATGGCTACTCCTTCGGTTCGATCTCCGCCTTTCGGCGCCTACCTTGAACCTAAACCCGAACACCCATGCCGGTCATCGGGCGCTGGAGTGGTTGAGCACCGTGATTTCGTCCACCGGCGATGGATGTCGTAGCACGGGCATATCCGTCGCCCGGCGGAGGGTGCACCCACCGGATGGGGGACGACTTCGTTCGGCTTTTGGCCTACGGTGAATTCAGGCTCATGACTGCCATCGACTCCACCCGGAACGCCCCGCCCTCTGGTCCGTTGGCCAGGTGGCCTCGCACCACCGATGCTGTTCTCGCTGCGGCTGTTTTCGTGTTGTCGGTCTTGTTTGTGACCGTGAGCGCGCTTCCCGATGGTGGTGACCTCACCTGGCGGGCGCTTGGTGGTCAGCCGATACGCGCCATCGTTATTCTGGCCATCGCGGCCGGGGTGCTGGTGTGGCGCCGATCGCGCCCTGTCGCGATCACCATGGTTGTGATCGGCCTCCTCATTCTCTGGGCCGTGCTGGGTCACGGTGACGGCCAGGAGCTGGCACTGGTGGTGGCCGCATACAGCCTCGGTCGCTACGAGGCCGATCACCGGATTGGCCTGATCGTGATGATCGCAGCTCTGTTCGTCGACGTGGCCGGCACGGTCATCGACACGAACCAGCGGATAGACGTGGTACCGGCCGCCGCGATCACACTTGCGCCGTGGTATGTCGGCCGCCGGGTTCGCAACCGAGGGGTCTACCTGGTGCTGTTGCGGGAGCGAGCCGACCGGGTCGAGGCCGATCAACAGGCTCGCACCAAACAAGCGCTGGCCGACGAGCGATCCCGCATCGCCCGTGAGCTCCACGACATCGTCGCCCACCGGGTTTCGATGATGACCGTTCAAGCCGGGGCGGCGAGAACCGTCGCCCCCCATGATCTGGATACCGCGGTTGAGGCCATGGCCGACGTCGAGCGTGCCGGCCGAATGGCGCTCGGTGAACTCCGGCACCTGGTTGGTGTGCTTCGGCCCGAGGTCGACGACCCCGAGCATCTCGGGCCGCAGCCGGAGCTCAGCGATGTCCAGGCCTTGGCCGACGAACTGACCCACACCGGGGCGAAGGTCACGCTCGCCATCGGTGAGCTGCCGGATGGCCTGCCCGCCGCCCTGCAACTGTCGGCGTACCGGATCATCCAAGAGGCGGTCACCAATGTGATGAAACACGCGGGGCCGGCGCCCGAGGTCGACATCGCGGTAGACGTCGTCACCGAGTCCGACGGCCGATGGCTTACCATCGAGGTCATGAACACGATTGGTCCGGTCCCTCCCGGGCTGCCGATCTCCGGTTTTGGGCTTGTCGGCATGCGGGAACGTGCGACCCTACTCGGCGGCACGTTTGACGCCGGGGAAACCTCGACCGGTCGCTACCGGGTGAGTGCCCGACTCCCGGTCGAAGCGGAGCGCCCATGACGATTCGTGTTGTTGTGGTCGACGATCAGGCGCTGGTGCGTCGTGGATTCGCCCTGGTGCTTGAGCACCAATCCGATATCGAGGTCGTGGCCGAGGCCGGCGATGGCATCGAGGCGTTGGAGGCTGTTCGCCGCCACCGGCCCGACGTGGTTCTGATGGACATTCGTATGCCGGAGATGGACGGTCTCACCGCCACCGAGACCATGCTCGGCGAGGCCGACTGGCCGCTACGGGTGGTGATCCTTACGACCTTCGATCCTGACGACTACGTCTACCGGGCCATCCGCGCCGGGGCCAGCGGGTTTGTGCTCAAAGACATTCCGCCGGAGGAACTGGCTCCGGCGGTGCGCACGGTGGTCGACGGTGGCGCGTTGCTCGATCCGACGATCACCCGGCGGCTCATCAACCGATTCGCCGAGTCGCTGGCCACCGACACCGCGGCGGCGCAGCGGCTGGACAAACTCAGTGAGCGGGAACGGGAAGTACTCCTGGAACTGGGCAAGGGCGCAAGCAACGCCGAGATGGCCGAGACACTCTTTATCGGCGCGGCCACCGTAAAAAGCCACGTGTCGAGCATCTTGACCAAACTCGGTTTGCGCGATCGAGCCCAAGCGGTGGTCTTCGCTTACGAGAGTGGGCTCATCACCCCGGGGCACCACGACATCGGGCACTAGTGGTTCTCATCTAGCGGGCGACACCACCTCGGTTGTTGTGTTGCCCCACGAATCCGTGCAGGTCACAGTCAGCTCGATTGACGGGGCGAGGATCGTGAGCTGCGGTGTGTCGTCGATGATCTGGGTTTCGCCTGGTCGGCGAACCCAGGTGAATTCGAGCCCGTCAGCCACGGCGTAGCCGTTGATCGTGGCGGTGAACTCTACAATCTCGCCCGGCTCGCCACCGGGGCCGAGATCGGTGCATTCGGCCACCACCCGATACACGCCACCCGGGCCCCGCTGCTGAATCAGATCAAGCGCGGCCGTCACCTCGGGTGGCGTCACGTCTGGTTCCGGCAGCACGAAGACGGCCGCCGTTCGGGCCGGGATGCTGAAGGCTCCGGTTGCGTCGTCAAATGTCGCCGTACCCACGACTTCGTCGACTGAGTCGACCAGCACCGGGTGCAGCTCGGCCCTTGAGCCGGCGGTCGCAGCGATGGTGTGATCGACCGCGTCGTCGGTCGGGTTGAACAGCACCACGACTCCGGCGGCGTTGGCATCGAGATCGTCAACATCGGTAAGCAACATCGAGATCAAGCCCGGAGTCTGCGACGGACCGGTGTTGGTGAAGCTCACCACTCGTTGCACCTCGTCGGCCGAACGGAGCGAGAACAGCGGCGATGATCCGCGAATGGCCAGCCACTCCCGGCTCACCGCGGCGTTGAACTCGATGTCGCCCGGAGCCGGTGCCAGCGAAGCGTCGGCCAGGCGAGGTTGGATCAGGTACCAGTTGTCGCCGTTGACCTCCTGCACCGGAAGTCCGGCACCCCAGTTGTTGGTCTGGTAGGTGAAGTCGAGCAGGTTGAACCAGTCGCCGGAGTTGTAGGAATCACGATCCATCGACTTCGACCGCAGCATGTCCTGCCCGGCGTGATAGAACGAGATGCCCTGGGCCATGGCCACCACGGCGTTGCCGACGTTCTGGGCCCGCACCCGGTCGGCCATTGAGGTGCCGAGCGGATGATGGTATTGCCCGATGTCGAAGAGGGTCTGGTTATCGTGAGCGGCGATGTAGACCACGTTCTCCTGTGGGTCGGCCGTGTACCCGGCGGGCGAGCCGTTGTAGTCGACCTGGGAACCGGTGACGGTGGCTCCGGTGCGATCCTCGAACTCGTAGCCGGCCAGGTTCCCGGCCAGACCGACCCGGATCTGATCCGACGACAGCAGCAGCTCATCGAGCGCCGCGTCGGTGGGCAGGGCCAAAGCGTTGGGGTCGTACCACAGGCCGTTGAGCCAGCCCTGGTTGGTGACCAGGGCGTCGCCGCCGTCGAACGGTCCGCCGCCCCTCACGGCGTCACGCAGACGGTCGGAGAATGTGGCAATACCGGTGCCACCGAGGTTGAGCTGAGTGGCCTGCACGAAACGGGCGTCGTTGGCCACCTCGCCGAAGTTCCAACCCTCTCCGTAGATCACGATCTTGGATCCGTCGACACCATCGTCGGCGACGGTCAGCGAGGCGAGCGCCTCCCGGACAGCCAACATGTTGGCCTTCGAGTGGTGGCCCATCAGATCGAAACGGAAGCCGTCGACCTTGTAATCGCGAGCCCAGGTGACCACCGAGTCGACCATGAGTTTGCCCATCATGGCGTGTTCGGTTGCCGTGTTGGGGCAACAGGTCGACGTGGTGACGTTCCCGGCCTCGTCAAGGCGGTGGTAGTACCCCGGCACGACCTTGTCGAGCACCGACGTGTCAGCTTGACCGGCTGAATTGGTGTGGTTGTAGACCACGTCCATCACCACTCGCAGCCCGGTGCCGTTGAGGGCTGCCACCATCTCCCGGAACTCGACGATGCGCTGCGGCCCGTCGGGGTCAGTGGAGTACGAGCCCTCGGGCACGGTGTAGTGGAACGGGTCGTAACCCCAGTTGAAGCCGTCGTCGTCCCGGATCGGGGAGATCAGCGCCTGCTGTTGGTCCGAATCGGGTGGGTACGACTCGAGCGTCGCCCAGTCGGGTTCGGTTCGGGCCGCGGCGTCCTCGTTGACGGTGGCGATGTCGAACACGGGCAGGAGGTGCACGTGCGACAGCCCGGCCTCGGCCATCGCCGACAGGTGGGTCATACCGTTGGAGTCGGCGTGGGTGAACGCGGCGAACGTGCCCCGATCGTCGGCCGGAACCGACTCGTCGCGGATTGAGAAGTCCCGCACATGCAGCTCGTACACCGACACGTCTTCGAACCCGGCAAGGTCGGGCTTGGCCAAACCGGCCCAGCCGCCGGGGGTCAGTGCCGGATCGGCCAGACGCACGATCTGGGATCGGGGGGAGTTCTCCGCCAGCGAAACAGAATACGGATCGGTCACCAGGTTGGTTTCCACGGTGTCGGTCGACGGCACGTAGACCTCAACCTGGTAGCGGTAGAACTTGCCGTTCCACGACTCGGGGCCGGTGACCGACCACACACCGCCGTCGCTGGTGAGGGCAACCGTTTCGACCGGATCACCAGCCGGACCGTTATACAGGAGCGCCGACACCGACTTGGCCGTCGGGGCCCACAGCTTGAGCGTGGGAGATGGCCCATCCCACACCACACCGAGGTCGGTGTCGGTGGCATAGAGGTCGTCGAGAACACCCGGGATCTGCACCCCGGTGGCGTTGATGCGGTTACCGTCGCCGTCGAGAGCGACCACCACGACCTGCCCGGTCAACAGGGCGGCTGCGGCGTCGAGGTCGCCGTCGTCGATGGTCCAGGTTGGGAGACCGGCGAGGTGCAGTTGCCCGTCGATGCCGCCTGGATAGGCCGCGCCCGCCGTCAGCTCGATGCAGGTGTCGGCTCCGTCGACGCCCCCGGCGGCGTTTCCGTCTGACAGTGCCATTCCACCGTTGGCGGCACCGCACAGCATCACCGTGTCCACGCCGGCGGCATCGGCCCAAACAACAGTGGAGGCGTTGGCCCAATGGGCTCGTTGCTCGGAGAGATTGCCTTCCACAACGCCTCCTCCGCCGCCGGGAACGGGAATGATGTAGGGCGACTCCGGGTCGGCGTTCTCAAGCTGCCAGACCTCGTAATCGTACTGAGCGAAGTTGAGGAACTGATCGGGGCCGGGATCCTTGGTGTCACCCCGATGGATGATGTAGGCCAGCTCGGGCGCTCCGTCGACCAGGTCGATCTCAAAGTAGGGACCGAAGATGTCGAAGCCGGCCGGGCGCACCGGCTGCTGCCACGATGGGTTCGGATCGGCGGCGCCGGCCCAAACGTGTAGGCCCCAGAAGTCGTTGAAGTCGTCCAAGGTCGGATCGCCGTAGTCGCCGTCGGCTCGGTGATAGTGAATGGTCGCCACGTCGGTGGCGGCGCCCCGGGAGCCGTAGATGGTCTCGTCGCCCGACTGTATCCAGATGGAAGCGTCGGCCTCGGGGATCATCGACTGGTCGGGGCCAGGGTCTTTGGCATCGCCCCGATGGATGATGAAGTTGACCGGTAGCGCTTCGGCGCGGGGCTGATTGGCCACATTCCAGAAGGCGCCGTATTCGTCGATTCCGTCGAACGGTTTGGGTGATGTCCACTCGGTGCCCTCGCTCGGGTCTATGGCGTCACCCCACAGGTGTAAGCCCCAGAAGTCGTTGAAGTCGGGACTGGTCGGGTCGCCGTAGTCGCCGTCGGGGCGCTGATAGTGGATCGTGACGTAGCCTTGGGCCGCGGCCTGGCTGGTGTAGGTGTTGGGATCGTCCTGTTTCAGCCAGATCTCGGGGTTGGCGGCGGCGTCGAACGATCGGTCGGCCTGGGTGCCGTCTTTGTTGTCGCCCCGATGGACGATGAAGTTGAGCGGCTGGGAGACGTCGGCCAATCTGATCCAGGCGAACCGGCCGTACTCATCCTCGCCGAGGAACGGTTTGGGGGCCGTCCACTCGGTTACCTCGGAGGGGTCGATCGCTTCACCCCACAGGTGTAGACCCCAGAAGTCGTTGAAGTCACCCGTGGTATGGTCGCCGTAGTCGCCGTCGCTCCGCTGATAGTGCACGATGGCATACTCCGGGCCGCCGTCGCCAGGTGGCGGGGGCGGCTCCTCCTCGCCGACGGTGGCCGAAACCTTGTTCGACACCAGGTTGCCGGCGTCGTCTTCCGCGATGGCTTTGAAGGTCACCGTCGAGCCAACCGGGTACCCGCTCACGTCGTGGTACACCCGATAGGGGGAGTTATCGTCGACCCCGATCACCTCATAGGCGCCTCCGTCGACCGACACCGCAAATGTCACCTCGGCGAAGCGGTCGTCGAGCAGATCGGCCCCAACCTCGCTGCGGCCAACCACCTCGGCCCCAGCGGCCGGAGCGGTCATGGCGATGGCGAAACCGGTGGCCGAGGCGGCGCTCGTGATCGGGCCGTCGGCGGCGTAGACCACGTAACCCAATGCCGGAACGTCGACTGTCAGATTGCCGTCGGCGTCGGACGTGAGCGCAGCGCCCCCACCGGCCACCGCGGTCCAACCCGACGCGGCCGTGTCGGTGGCGAACGTGGCTGACTGATCCGACTCGCTGTTGTTGATCGCAACCACATACTCGGTGGCCCCGCCGCCGGCACCGGCTCCGGTGCCGATACGGCTGAAGGCGAACACACCGGCCGAGCCGGACGAGAATCGGGTGACCTGGGCCCCGGTCTGCAGCACCGGATGAGCCGACCGCAACGTGGCCAGATCCGACACCGCCTGGTAGAGCGGATGGGTGGTGTCGAAGTTGTCGTCCGCGGTGGTGGCGGTGGTGCCGATCAGATCATCGTCGTTGTACGACGCCACCTGCGACGGCATCATGTCCTGCCGGGCATCCTGGTCGCCGCCATCGCCGACGAACCCTTGCTCGTCGCCGTAGTAGATCACGGGACGGCCCCGGGTGAGGAAGTTCAACGCCTGGGCGATCTCCATGCGAGCCACCAGCTCGGCATCCGACGCACCGCCGTTTTGGTTCACGACCTCAAGGGCCAAGCGGCCGATGTCGTGGTTGCCGATGAACTTGGCCAGGTCGTGGGCGTTGGAGTCGGTGTCGGTGTACCAGTCGTCGCTGTCGAAGAAGCTCGCCACCTGGGTGGTGGGAGCCGACGACGCGGCGAATCCGTAAGCGGTGCCGTTGAATCCGAAGTCGAGGGTGCCGGGGAAGTCGAGTTCGGTGGAGTAGCGGGACCGGAACTCCACCGACTCGCCGAACACCTCACCGAACATCACAAAGTCGCTCTTGCCGGCGGCCGCGGCGTGATCCATCACGGCCGGTACCCAGGCCTCCCAGAACCCGTCCGACACGTGTTTCACGGTGTCGACCCGGAACCCGTCGATGTCGAACGTGTCGATCATGGCGGTGTGGATGTCGATCATGCCGTCGACCACCACGGGGTGTTCGTGGAACAAATCGTCGAGGCCGAAGAAGTCGCCGTAGAGGCTGTTCTCGCCCGTAAACGATGAGTCGCCCCGGTTGTGATAGTAGATCGGGTTGTTCAGCCAGGCCGGGGCTTTGGCGTTCTCCTCCCCAGCCGGGATCACCGGGGTGTAGGGGAAGCTGACGGTCGGGTCGAGGTTGGGGAATGTGCCGGTGCCTTCAAAGTCACGATCATCGAACTCGGCGCCGGTGGCGTCGCGGTAGGGGAAGTCGGTCTTGTTGCGGTAGGCGGTGGTGCCTTCGGCGTAGTCGATGATGTCACCGGTGTGGTTGAGCACCACGTCGAACAGCACCTTGATGCCTCGAGAGTGGGCATCGGCGACGAACGCCTGCATCTCCGCGTTGGTGCCGTAGTGGGGGTCGATCTGGGTGTAGTCGATCTGCCAGTAGCCGTGGTACGACGAGGACACCTCCGCGCCCGGGCCCTGGATGTAGTCGTTCTTGAACGGCGGGGTGATCCAGATTGCGGACACGCCCAGGCCCTCGATGTAGTCGAGTTGAGCCTGGAGGCCGGCGATGTCGCCGCCGTGGTGGTAGCCCTTGTCGGTCGGGTCGAAACCGTGCACCGAGCGGTCTCCGGCGAGACCGGCCGTGTCGTTCGTCGGGTCGCCGTTGTCGAACCGGTCGGTCATCACGAAATAGATCGACTCGTCGGACGCGGGGCGGGACACCGGGGTGACCAGCGCCTCGTCGCCGGGCTCGATGGAGTCGGAGTAGTCACCGCCTCCGCCACCTCCACCGGTGGCGGTGATCGTGAGCTCGTTGGTGGCCGATACGAAGGAGAAGGTGACGGTCTGCCCGTCGGTCACGGTGAATCCAATATTGGGCCCGTCGGCCACGCCGCCGACGCCGTAGTTCTCGGTCCAGGCCCGGTCGATCGCGGCTTTGGCTTCGTAGCTGCCGGCGGGAATGGCGTCGGTGACGAAGGTGTAGGTGCCGTCGCCGTCGAGATCCTGCAGCCACGATCGCATGCACTCGGGCTGCCAGTCGCCCGGGCAGCCGACGGCGGCCTGGAACGAGCCGGGCGCTGTGACGATGCGGGAGTTGACGTTGTCGGTGATCCAGTGGGTGTTGTGCGAGTAGTAGAAGATGACGTCGGTGTCGGTGGCGGTGTTGAGTGCGATGTTGGGCCCGTCGGCTACACCTCCGGCTCCGTAGTTCTCAGCCCACGAGTCGTTGAGCGGCGCCTTGTACTCCCACGATCCGGTCGGCACGGTGAACGTGCCCGACCAAACGTCGGAGTCGGCCTCGTACCCGAGGTGGGTGGCGGCGCAGTCGGGCTGCCAGTCGCCCGGGCAGCCGAGTTCTGATTGGAGGCTGCCGGCAACAGTGACCGAACTTGGAACGGCTGTGTGATCGGCGGCGGCCGGAGTAACAGGCGCGGTGGCCAGCCCGGCCAACATGAGAACGACGGCCAGAAAGCTGACGCGGGTGCGGCTCGACAACATGGGTCCCCCTGCATCGTGATGGAGTGTCATGGTGGTGCGTGTCAAGTCGAACGCTAGTTGGACCGCCGATCCGCGGCAAAACTTTCAAGAACTTTCAGAGCTTGGTTGAGATGTGAACCAAACTGGTTCAGTCGGGGTCGACTCCAAGTTGCCGCAGGCGCTCGGCCAACACCGCAGCTCGCCTCTCAGCTTGTTTTGCGGCGCGCTCGGCTTGTTGCGCCCGTCTCTCGGCTGCGGTGGCCCGTTCGACAAAGTGATCGAGTAGAGCATTTTCGCTGTTGGCCCGCAACCCATCGGGCATAGTGACCACCAGCGGCGAGTCCTCGAAGCTGACCCGCAAGCCTCCCAGCTCCTCGATAGATCGGCCTTGCCAGCCGGGCATGTCGGACTCGCCGGGCACGAATCGTTGGATGGCCCCTGGATGGAGTGCAACCACGTAGACCACTGTTCCGAGGCGACCGTAGCGGTCGAGTTTACGCAGCATCGATTCCCACGAATCGGTGCGAGAGGCGATCTCGACCACGGCGAGCGGCGTCGGACCACCGGTTTGATCCTGCCGATACGACTTGGCCCGTTCACCGGGCGCTGCGTCGCCTGGCGGAACCAACGACTCAGCCGGCAACACCATGATGTCGGGCGCTATCGCACCCTCCCCATCAGGGGGATACCAATTCATGTCGCGGAAAACGTCGAAGTCGGTTCCGAGCAGCTTGATCGCGGCCATCGCGATGACGTCGATGGCTTGACGATGATCGGGACGTTCCGGCACTTTTACCGTGTCCGGATCAATTGAGAAGTCTTCTTCGTCTTCGAAGACCATGGTGGACATGGACACAAGGCTACACCTCACAACTCATCACAAGAAATGACTTGGAGGCGGTAGCCTCGAGTTCCCCGAGTGGAGATCCTAGCCGGTTTCGTCGACTACGCCGTTGGTCAAGGTGCCGATGCCGGTGACCTTGACCTCGATTTCATCACCAGGAAGCAGCCAACGAGGCGGGTTGCGGGCATAGCCAACACCGCCCGGTGTTCCCGTTGCGATCACGTCGCCCGGCTGGAGTTCCATGAACTGCGAGCAGTACGACACGATTGCCTCGAGGTTGAAGATCAGCTGATTGGTTCCAGCCTCCTGCATCACCTCGTCGTTGATCGTGGTGCTGAGGCGAAGAGCGTAGGGGTCGGGCACCTCGTCGGCGGTGACAATCCAGGGGCCCCACGAGCCGGTGCGGTCGGCGGTCTTCCCCGGTGTGAACTGGGACGTGTGACGTTGGAAGTCCCGCAGCGTGCCGTCGAGCAGGCAGCTGTAGCCGCCTATCACCGACCGGGCCTCATCGGTGCTCAACCGGTGACCGGTTCGGCCGATCACGATCGCCATCTCGCCCTCGTAATCGAAGTTGGTGCTGATGGCCGGCCGGACAACCGCCTCGCCCGGTGGCACGAACGATGAGGCGAATCGGGTGAACAGCATCGGCTTCTCGGTTGCCGCTGTCACCCGATCCGACTCCGTCACGTGGTCGGCTGTCGCTGTCGCCCGACTGTGGGATGAAGTATCTCAGCCGCTCGACGGCCAAGGCGAAGCTCCAAGCCATGGTCGACGCGGCCGAGATCCTGAGAGGCGACCTGGGCCAGCCGGGTTAATCGGCCGATCGCACGACAGGTTGGAGCTACGATCGCGTCGTGTCCTTGTATTCCGCCTATCCGCCCTTTGACGTGCGCGTTGCCACCCCGCGGATCGAGTTGGTCGGTGCCACCGATGAACTACTGGCCCAGTTGGTTTCGGCGGTGCGGGACGGAAAGGCCAACGCCGACCCACCCGCTTGGGATGACCCGCATTCCTTCTACGAGTCTGATCCCGACGCCAGGGTGCACGGGTGGCTGCGAGGGATCTGGCGAGGCCGTGGGCTGACCGCCCCTGATCGCTGGCGGCTCTACTTTGTGGCGGTCGTCGACGGCGAAGTAATCGGGATGCAGGATCTCATCGGCTTTGACTTCCTCACCTTTGGCTCGGTTGAGTCATCGTCCTGGGTCTCGTCCGACGTGCGGCTGAAGGGGCTCGGCACCGAGATGCGTTCCGCCATCCTCCATCTGGCGTTCGAAGGACTAGGAGCGAAGGAGGCCACCAGCGAAGCCGGCGGAGACAATATGCCGTCGAACCGGATCTCCGAGCGGCTCGGCTACGAGCCAAACGGTACGTCTTGGGCCACCCACAACGGCGTGCCCAACCTCGGCCGGCGTTGGCGGTTGACTCGGGAAGCGTGGCTGCTCACCCGCCGTGACGACATCTCCTTGAGCGGTGTCCTAGGCGTCGGCTAACACTAACGACAATCCCAACGCGTCGGGAGTTATCGCAGTGAGATTCCGGCCACCTTGGTTTCGAGGTACTCGTCGAGACCCTCGTGGCCTCCTTCACGTCCGAGGCCGGAGTCGCCCATGCCGCCGAAGGGAACGGTGGCCGACGTTGGGTTCACGTCGTTGATGCCGATGATGCCGAAGCGCAGTTTCTCGAATGCGGTGATGGCCGTGCGCATCGAATCGGTGTAGACGTAGGCGGCGAGGCCGTAATGGGTGTCGTTGGCCAGTTCGATCACTTGGTCGACGTCATCGTAGATCACCACCGGAGCCACCGGGCCGAAGGTTTCCTCCCGGTACACGATCATCTCGGGGGTCACGTCGGTGAGCACCGTCGGGGCGTAGAAGTGGCCTTTGTCGAGGCCGTTCTCGGTGAGCCGTTGGCCGCCGACGGGCACTCCGGCGCCCTTGGCCCTGGCATCGTCGACCTGGGCTGCAACTTTGTCGACGGCGGCATCGTTGACCAGCGGTCCGACCCCGACCCCTTCGTCCATGCCGTTGCCTGTGACCAGGCCCGAGACTCGCTTTGTCAACATGTTGGTGAAGGCGTCGGCGGCATCACGGTGTACGTACATGCGGTTGGGGCTGATGCAGGCCTG
Organism: Acidimicrobiales bacterium; assembly: GCA_965216355.1. Taxonomy (GTDB): domain Bacteria; phylum Actinomycetota; class Acidimicrobiia; order Acidimicrobiales; family SZUA-35; genus JAHELU01. The sequence goes on along the minus strand of CBDCFR010000012.1, from coordinate 951,638 downwards.
CCCGGCGTTCAAGAACTTAAGGGCCGCCGCTCCCTTGGCGGCGTTCTCGGCGTCGGCGTCGGGGAACACGATGAACGGGGCGTGCCCGCCCAACTCCACCGACACCCGCTGCAGCGACGATCCGGCCTTGGCCGCAAGGATGCGGCCCACGGCAGTGGAGCCCGTGAAGGTGAGTTTGCGAACCCGGGAGTCGGAGGTGAACACATCGCCGATGGGTACCGGATCGTTGGCGGTGACCATGTTGATCACACCGGCCGGCGCTCCGCCGTCAACGAGGGCCTCGTGGAAGATCTCAAACACCGCCTTGGCGCACAGGGGTGTGGCCTCGGCCGGCTTCAACACGAGCGTGCACCCGGCGGCCAGGGCCGGGGCCATTTTCCTGGTCAACATCGAGATCGGGTAGTTCCATGGCGTGACCGCGGCCACCACGCCGACCGCTTGGCGGACCGACAGGAACCGCTGGTCGGGTCGACCCGACGGCAGCCATTCGCCTGACAGGCGGCGTCCTTCCTCGGCGAACCAGCGGATGAAGTCGGCCGCGTAGCCAACCTCAAACGTGGCGGCTCGTAGCGGTTTGCCCTGCTCGGTCACCATCAATTCGGCCAGCTCAGCGGCTCGCTCGTTCATGAGGTTCCAGGCCTTAATCAAGATGTCGGCCCGCTTGAACGCCGTGGTCGACGACCAGGCGGCGAAGGCCTCGTCGGCGGCGGCGATGGCGGCTTCAGCGTCGGCGGCGCCACCGTCGGGCATGGTGCCGATCACCTCGCCCGTGGCCGGGTTGGTGACCTCGAAGGTGCCACCACCGATTGCGTCGATCCACTCACCTTTGATGAACATCCGGCCAGCATAGGGGATCGGCTAGCGAGGTGGTTTACCGCCGCCGTTGCCTCCACCATTGCCACCACCGTTTCCGCCACCGCCATTGCCGCCCCCGTCGGTGTACGTCCAGGATCCGGAGTCGCTCCCCGCGACCAGGGCGGGATTCCATTCGTACCCGGTCCCGGCCAAACCGGTGACCGTGAAGGTCAACACGTCGTCGGTCACCATGGTGATGCGGCTGCGGCTGATGCTTGCCGTGCCGGTGCTGTCGGTGGAGCCAGTGGCAGTGCCGATGTCATTGCCGTTGACGGCCCATGTGCCGCTTACCGTCGCCCCACCAACCGGCGATCCGTTGTCATCGACAATCGCTACGACGGCGTCGGCGTTGACCCCTCGTTTCTTGGCCGATCCGGTGACCACGACCGAGACGATGTCGATCTCGGGCTGGGTGACGACCGTGCGGAACGGACCGCTGATCTCGTAGGTGACGCCCGGATTGCGCTGAGAGCTGACGTACATACGGGTGCCGGACGGGTCGAAGGCCACTCCGGTCAGCTCCGAACCGCTGGTGGCCAAGCGGAAGAAGGGCGAGACCCGGCCGTTGGATTCCAGCAGCACAACTTCCATGTTGCCGCCGTCCTCGCACACGAACACGTCGCCGGCCGCCGACACGGTTACGTTGTCGACGCCGCTGAGGATCGGGTCGGGTGAGGTGGCTCGGTCGTAGATGAGGTCGAGGATGTTGGTGGCTGGGTCGTAGGTCCAGACCCTGTTGTCACCCTTGGTGGTGAAGTAGAGGAGGCTTCCGTCGAACCAGGCTCCTTCACCACCGTTGAACTGTTTGGCTGCGGCCACCTGGTAGCGAGTCGACGTGGCCGACGCCGATGGATCCGGCACCGTCGCCCAGCCAAGCGAACCGCCCGATTCGGTCATGACCTCGAGGATCCCGCTCGATAAGTCGCCCCACGTGTCGGGCCGGAACCGGTAGAGGCAGCCGTCGCTGATGTCTTCGGTGAGGTAGAGAACTTGATTCGTTTCGTCGGCGGCCGCCGCCTCATGCCTGAAGGCGCCCATGGCGGGCCGCACGGTAGCGGCGGCGACGCCGAGCGGATCGCATTCCCACACCTCACCCCTCGACGTTTCCTCGCAGCTCAGCCACGTACCCCACGGGGTGGCCCCACCGGCGCAGTTGCGGTTGGTGCCTGAGAGGATCGATCGGGCGTCGACGATGTTTCCGCTGCTGTCGAACCGGATCATCGAGGCACCGCCCAGCCCGCTACCGGTCTCGTCGTTGGAAACGTAGATCCAGCCGCCATCGGTGGTGCCGAAGGTGGCGCCCCCGTCGGGATTGGGGTGCCAGGTGAACCCGGTGCCGGCTACCGGCTGGCCGGTGGTAGCCACGATCCGGTAGCTGAATCCGGCGGGAAGTTGCACACCGTTGGCGTCTGCGGTGCCGAGCGCCCCGTACGGTCCGACCGCGGCGGCCGCAGCCGTAGCCCGGGGGAGCGTGCCCAAGACGGCGAGGCCACTGCCGATGAGGGCGGCTTGAATGAATCGTCGGCGATCCATCGCTAGGACGGTTGTGTCGTTGAGTGTCGGCGTCATACTCGGCTATCGGGAACAAGGTCGAAATTCTTGACCCGGCCTAGAATCGTATTATGGACGCCGAGTTTGGTCCAGCGGCTCTGGCCATCATTGGTGGCGACCTCGATGGGCTGGCCGAAATACTGGCCGACGATCCTCAGATGGCGACAAGAGAATCGTCGGTTGGTCATCGAACGCTTTTGCAGTTCATCGCCTGCGAGGAACTGCACGTGACCGACCCAGTGGGGGCCGCCCGTCTCCTTGTCGACGCCGGTTCACCAACGATGTCTCCACTGATCTCAGCCGCCGGCTGCAACGCCGCGGCCACCCTTGGTTTCTTTCTCGACTCCGGCATCGGACCGAATCTTGAGCCGGGCGTAAACGGGGGCTGGACCCCGCTCGACGAGGCTCTCTACTGGAACAACTCCGAGATGGCCCGACTCCTTCTCGACCATGGCGCCGAGCTACGAGCGCTGCGTAACCCGGCAGGGCTCGGTGACGTGGAAGGCATGGCACGATTCTTCAACACCGACGGAGCGTTGACGCCAGATGCGGGTCCGCTGGCCTCGCCGTTCCCGGAGACGGTTCCCGATCACTTGGCCGATGACGCCCAATCGATAATCGACCACGCTTTTGTGCTCGCCGTGAACAACGGCCACCAGGGTACGGCTGCTGATCTCCTGATGCGAGGCGCCCAGGTCAACGGCAAGCCGCCCGGGTACCACTGGCAAGGCACCGCCCTCCACGCCGCTTGCTGGCGCGGCGATCAGGCGTTGGTCGAGTGGTTAATCGACGTCGGCGCCGACCCGTCGATCCGTGATGATATGGACGGCGTGAACGCCGACGCCATCGGCTGGGTCCGCCATCACGGCCACGACCATCTGGTCGAACTACTGAGCTGAACCTGGCACGAGTGGTATGGAGGCCGGTCCGACATCAAGCCGAACCGACCTCCTCCAGGCGCGATCCCTCCAGCAGCGCCTAGAGCTATGGCCTTACCGATAGCCGTATTTGCTGGGCCTACGGATGGTCATGGTGGGCACAGCCGTGTTCTTCGAACTGATGATGCACGGTGTCGTGGCCGTTGGTGTCCCGACCGTTCTTGAACGTTTCAAAGCGAGCAACGTCGTAGAGTCCGTTGCACCCGTTCTCCGGGGAGGCATCGGCCGCCGGGCTGAACCCGAGGATCGTGAATCCGATGGCCGTCGCCGCGGCGAGCACAGCTGCTGTGGAGCGAATCCGGCTTGTTTGGTTTGCTTTCAAGTTGTCTGATTTCATGGTTTTCCCTTTCATGGTGTTGGTTGATCGTTTCAAGGCGCGGCAAACGAGCACCCCCGGCGACTACCGGAGGTGTCGGACGCCTTCGTGGTTATTCCAGGGCTTCTATTCGGGCGAAGACGTCGGCCGCTGATACGTGGTGGCCGTCGAGTAGGTCGGCGATTGCGCCGCTCGAGTCGACGAGGAACCACGTCGGAACCGTCGTTACCCCGTACACGCCGCTGATCGACACGTCGAGGTTGTCCAACACCGCTGAATAGCGCCAGCCGATGTCGGACAACCACTCGTCCTGTGGGTAGGTAAACGAGAGACTGTCACGTTGCGTAACGAGCAGCACTTGTGCGTTTTCCGGTTCCTCGTTGGTTGCCGAGTGCTCAGCCAGATCCTTCACGTGTTCGGCACAGTGAGGGCACCAATCGGCGAGGGGCGCAAACAGCACTGCGGCCGGAACACCTTGGCCTCCCCAGGCAATCTCTTCGCCGGTCAAATAGTCGTGGCCGGTGATGATCGGCGCCGCTGAACCAATGGCCACATCCAGCCCGGTGATGCGGTCGCCGGTGGCAACGGCTTTGCCGGGGGTCGGGCCTGCTGCGGCGGTGGTTGTCGGTTCTGCCGTGGTTGTCGTCTGCTCCGTCGTTGTGGTGGGTTCCATGGTGGTCGTGGACTCGGCGGCCACCGCCTCGATTCCGGATTCTTCTACTCCGGTATCGCCCCACTGCATGCTCCCACCACCGTGGCCATCGTCAGCAGGCCAACTGCCATTCTCCACAATGTGCACTTTGTACTCTTCATATTTCCCTCCATCTGGAACTGTTGAACTCGGTTTAGCACTGCCCCTCCTCGGCTCGAAGACCATTTGGAATATACGTATCGCGCTCGATCTTGGTGAGGCGCCGCGTGGTTCGGCGGCAGAGCGTCTCGGCCCATTGGGCCGGGTCGGTGCTGATCGCCTCCAGCGAGTTGTTAGTGCCGGGGATCCAAACGAGCTCGGCGGCATGGTCAACCACCGGCGCAGCGTCGGGGACGCCTGGGCCGCGACGTAGTAGAGCAAGTTGCTGGCCCGACTTGATATCCCAAAGGTGCATAGACCCGAGGTCGTCGGTTGTGATCACCTGGTCAGCCCAACTGATGGCCCATACATCCTCGACCTCATCGACGGCGGTTGTGACTGGCGAAACCCGGTAGTCACCGGCTTGTGGCGCAACAAGCCAGATTTCGCCGGCCGCGGTGGCCACAATCAGCGAGCTGTCACGGCGAAAGTCGAGGCTCTTGATTTCGATACCGTCGTTGATGGTGACCGTGGTGGTGGCGCCGTCCTGCCCCGCCAGGAGGATCCGGCCGTCCGACAGGGTGGCGGCCGCGGTGCCCTGCTCATCGATCCGTACCACTCTTGATGTCACACCCTCCGGCAGTGGTACTGCCTTGTAGCTACCAGTGACGCCGTCGATCAGAAGGAGGTGGTCCTGACCGTGGGAGGGCAGCGCACTTGTGCCTGAGCCAGCCCAGCGGCCTCCTGAGCGAACGAGCGCGGCCACCTGATCAGAGCCGTTTGTGGTGATGTCGTGAGGTGTGATCCTGCCGTCCGCTTCCACAAGAAGCTTGGTCTCAGTGACGAGCTTGCCATCGCGGTCGAACACGAAGTAACGGCCGACGGCATTTACGGTGCCGGTGCGGCCCTCCGATAGTCCGACGAGCTGAAAGGCCGGGATGGTGAAGATGACCGCTCGATGCTCCGGTCGAGGAAGTGACGCTCGACAATACCAACGGCGGTGCTGCCCGCGCTGTCGCTTTCTATGGCATCCAAGGTGGCGCTCAATCGAGCGCCCCGATAGAGGTCGGCATCATGGCGGCCTTGACGGTTCCAGTATTCGGCAGCCTGGCTGAGCAGGTGCTGGGTGCGGAGACGATCTCGGTCGTCGTGCAGCCAATCGGCGAGACGGCCCCAACCCGTAAGCAGTGACTCGTGCGCCAGCTCCACTGTTGCCTGCCTGCTCGCCGGATCGTTGTCGAACGACAGCAGACGTGCTCGTCCGAATCGTTCTATGACGACGCCGGCTGCCGCACTGGCCGTGGTCTCGCCTGCAGCCACCAACTCGGTCTGCACAGCCCGCCGTCGGGTGGCTACCGTCGCGTCGCCAATCGCCACCAGCTTTCCGAATACCGACCGAGCGGCCGCCTGCTCATCGGGACTGAGCGAAGCGTAGGTATCCTCCGCCCGCCGTCCCAGCGATCCGGCCACTCCACCCAGTTTGTCGTAGCTGGAAATGAGTAGGATCTCGTCCTCTCGATGCTCGAACAACTCGGCCAAAACATGCTGGAGTAAGGGCAGCGCCCCGGGCTGGTCGGCCACGTCGGCCAGTAGGCGAGCAACCAAACCAAGTTCGAAGGATGCCCCGACGGCGGCGGTGGGCTCGACGATGGCCCGCTCCAACTCATCCGGAGTCAAGGGGTGCACTGCGATCGTTGACTGCTCAATAGCTTCGGTCAGGCCCGCCGATGCCAAAGGACGGTGGAAGAAGTCGGCCCGAAGCACCGCCACGGTATGAACGGGGATACTAGTGTCAGCCGCTACGGCAAGAAGCATCTCGACAAAACGCTCTTGATCCTCGATGTCGGCAAGGGTGTAGAGCTCCTCGAACTGATCGATGACAACGAGTGAACGTCCACGAGTGTTCGCCAGGCCACGATGGGCCGATCTCGAAGCACCCGGATCGGCCCGGAGCCGCCGAGTCATATCGTCAGGTGCCTCAACGGCAATCTGGCGGATGGCCTCGGTCCAAGCGGCGAAGGGATCGGCACCTGGTGTCATTTGCGTGATCAGCCACGGTGGGGTGCCTTCGCGGCCCAAGCGCAATCGCGGGACCATACCAGCGGCTACCAATGACGATTTTCCTGACCCTGACGCTCCCACCACCATGGTTAGGCGGTGTTTCTCGACGCTTTCAACCAGGCGGCCGGTCAACCGTTCGCGGCCGACAAAGTCGGCGGCGTCAGCCTCGGTGAACGACAACAAACCTTTGTAAGGATTGCGGCCCTCTGGTGCAGGAAGGGCTGCCCCCGGCATACCGACGGCCGCGGCCAGTGCTTCCGCGAACTCCCCGGCCGTTTCGTAGCGGTCTTCCGGCGACTTTGCGGTTGCCCGTTGAAGGACGGTGTCGACACCGGCTGGTAGATCCGGGCGAAGCACCCGAGCCAGAGGTAGGGGGTCATTCAGCTGTCGCTGATAGAGCTGCTCGACGGAGGTTTCGCCCGGATAGGGGACCTCACCGACAAGGGCTTCGAAGGCCGTGATCCCGAGTGCGTAGACGTCGGTCCGCTGATCGATCGGGCCTCCGGAAAGAAGCTCGGGGGCGGCGTAGGTCACGAAGCGGTCGGTGAGACCTACAGCAGAATGCCAGCCGTTGTGTGTACTTGAACGTCTATCGACCTGATGGTTCAGGTCGACCGCGATTCCGAAGTCCGAGAGGTGGGCTCGGCCCCGCTCATCAAGCAGAATGTTCGCCGGTTTGATATCTCGATGGACGATGTCGCGATGATGCGCATCACTGGCCGCGGCGGCAACGTCGATGATGATTTCGGTCACCCGGCGTGATGGTAGCGGGCCGTCGTGGATGGCTTCGGCCAGAGATCCGGCGTGCATCAGTCTCATCACGAGAAAGGCAGCGCCGGGCTCACGCCAGTAGTCATAGAGCGGAAGGATGTTTGGATGTTCGAGACGCGCCACCAGCTGCGCTTCGGACTCGAATTGGGCGATGAACTCTGGCCGGTCAGCCAACTCTGATCTGATGACCTTGATAGCCACGTCGCGATCCACGCTGGTCTGGCGGGCCTGGTAGACGACCGAGAATTGCCCTCGGCCAAGTTCTTTTCCAATCTGATAGCCGCGGATTCGGACGTCGAGGTTTGGAGCGCTGAGGGTTCCGGTGGCGATCTGCTGATCGAGCTCGACCAATTCGGCCGACGGCTCCAGACCTAGCTCAAGCATTTGATCGCGGAAGTTCTGAAATGCTCTCAGGGCGTCGGCCTGTCGACCCATGGTTGATAGCAGCAGCATTTGCTGTCGCCGCAGCTCTTCCCGTAACGGAAACCGCCCGACGGCCTCTGTTACGTCGGCCACCAACTCCGACCGCTCACCGGCGCTGAATCTGGCTTCAAGCCACGCTCCGGTGACCTCAGCCCTCAGCTCCTCGAGGCGCCGGGCTGTGGGGCCTACTGAGGGGAGATCTTCGTAGCCCTCAAAGGCTCGGCCTGTCCATAGATTCAGCGCCGCAGACCAGTGACTGATGGCTGACAACGAGCCAGCTTCGGCTCGCCCGAGGCGGACAAGTTCCTCGAAACGCTCACCATCAACCGTCACTTCGCCCAATTGGTAGCCACCGCCGGTCGTAACCACGCTCATGTCGCCCATGGCGCCGCGGAGTCGGGAGATCAAGTTGCGAACCGTGCGGTTGGGGTCGGCTGGTCGATCCCCGGGCCAAAGCTCCTCGACCAAAGAATCGGTGGTGACGGAGCGGTGGGGAGAGGCAGCAAGCAGAGCAAGGGCACGGCGCTGCATCGGCCCGCCCAGAGTAAGACGGGTGGCCCCGCTACTTGCGGCCACCGGCCCCAGTACGTGAACGACGACGTCGTCTCGAATTGCCACGGCTAACACATCGCAGATGCTGCCTCAGCGGTGTCTCAGAGTTGTCTCAACAGTCTCTAATCCGCTGAATTGAGCCGGTTTGGGCCCGCTGAAGACGCACCTCGACGAACATCCCTCCTTCATCGTTATCAACGAACACTAGAACAGAACAATGTTCGCCGCCTGGAGATTGGGCGATCTACTGAGCTGAGCTGGGAACCAGCGGAATCGCTCGGGGGCTGCGGAGGGAGATGATCGGTCGCCATTCCACTGCGCTGCGGTCGATGGTGTAGTCGCCGAGCACCGACAAGAGGCTGGGCAGCGCCACCTGGAGTTCGAGCCGCGCCAGGGCGGCACCGACGCAGTGGTGGATGCCGTTCCCGAACGAAAGCGGGCGGGGGTCGGGTCGGTCGAGGCGGAGCACGTCGGCGTCGGCGAAGCGCCGTTTGTCGCGGTTGGCCATGCCCATCGACGCCACCAAGAGATCACCCTTCTTTATGTGCCGACCGCCGAGCTCGACGTCCTCTAAGGCATTGCGGCCGATCACCGGCACGGGGGTGTCGTAGCGCAGCAGCTCCTCAACGGCGTTCTCCGTGAGATCGGGGTTGGCTCGCCACTTGGCCCGCTCGTCGGGGAATCGAGCCAGGCTCAGCAGTCCAAGGCCTAGGCCGCTTGTGGTGGTTTCGTGCCCGGCCAAAAGAAGGAACCCGGCCATCGAGACAAGCTCGTCGGTCGACAGCTGATCGCCGTCCTCCTCGACAGCCACCAGAGCGCTCATGAGATCATCGGTCGGTTGCCTGCGGCGTTCTTCGGCCGCTTTGAGAATCATTGTTCGCAGGGTGGCGAAGTGATCATCCATGACCTTCGGGTCGAACCCTCGGATGGGGTCGAGCACGGCGGCCATCTGGTCGCTCAGCGCCTTTAACCGTGGCCAGGTCTCCTCCGGCATGCCCATGATGTCGGCCACGATGTTTACCGGTAGGTAGTTGCAGAACCGGCTCATGATTTCGATGGTGTTGCCGGCGGCGATGTCGTCGTGCATGTCGAGGATGAGGCTGTCGACGAGTTGCTGGATTCGGGGTCGGAGCTCTTCCACTTGACGAGGGGTGAACCAGCGGGCTATAAGCCTGCGGAGGCGGGTGTGGTCGGGTGGATCTTGGAAGATCACCCAGTTCGTTATGGTGTCGCCGGTCTCGTCGTTGAGTTGCGAGTAGGGCCGGATCGAGCGCAGCATGGGCACTCGCTCACCGACGCCGAACGACGGGCTGCGGAGGGCTTCCTGGGCTTCGGCGTATCCGAGCACAAACCACTGTCGGTACGACTTGTGGAACGTGACGTACCCGTCGTCCAGCATCTCGTCTGCGGCGATGTACGGATCGTCGAGCCGGTCGGCGCCGAAGGCGTTACCCCAGCGCATGCGGCTGAAGATGCGGTCTGCCATCTCCGGACGGTCAAGTATCCGACGCATGATCGGAAAGGTGATCCGCTCAACCAAGTATCGATTCTTTGTTTCCCTCACACTTCAATCCAACTCACGAGGCCACGGTGAGGTCAAGGGTTAGGTGGGAGATGTCACATCGGGCTACTGCTCTATTGGTCGGTGAACTTGTACCCGACACCTCGCACGGTAACGATCAGCTCCGGCCCGGACGGGTTGGCTTCGATCTTGGATCGCAGTCGCTGGATGTGCACGTCGAGTGTCTTGGTATCACCGACGTAGTCGAAACCCCACACCCGGTTAATGAGATCGTCCCGAGGCACGACGTATCCGACGTTGGCCATCAGGTGATGGAGGAGCTGGAACTCCTTGAGCGGCATGTCCACCTCCTGACCTCGAACCTGCACCTCGTGGCGTTGCGGGTCGAGGGTGACTGGTCCGACTGTGATGCCATCGTCGGGTTCATCTTCCTCGGTGGCCGGGGTGGCGCCGTTTCGGTCGCCTCGGCGAAGCACGGTGCGCATTCGCGCGATTAGTTCGCGGATGCGGTAGGGCTTGGTGATGTAGTCGTCGGCGCCGACCTCTAAGCCAACGACGGTGTCGATCTCCTCCGATCGGGCCGACACCATGATCACAGGCGTGTCGGAAGTGGCCCGGATCTTGCGGCACACATCAATCCCGCTCATGCGCGGCAGCATCACGTCGAGCAGCACAATGTCGAACGAGTTGTCGGCAAACAGCTGAAGGGCGGCCTCGCCGTCGGCGGCCGTGGTGACATCGAATCCCTCGGTGGTCAAGGTTTGTCGAAGGGCGACGAGGAACGATGGTTCGTCATCAACGACCAAAACCGAGATTCGACTCATGACCTCCGAGCTTAGGGGGCGTAGGGTGGGTTGCTCACCGATCCGCGGTGCTGGGAAGCGGAAAACACCCCTCCCGGCACCACAGAACGTCGTGGAATCTACGCCGTCGGGAGTTGCATGGTGAAGGTGGAGCCTTCACCCAGGCGGGATTCCACCTGCACTTGGCCGCCATGGTTTTCGGCCACGTGGCGCACGATGGAGAGCCCGAGGCCGGTGCCGCCGGTTTCGCGAGAGCGAGCGGGGTCGACCCGGTAGAACCGTTCGAAGATGCGTTCCAGCTCGGGCCGGGCGATACCGGCTCCCGAATCACTCACCGAGATGTCGATGTTGGGACCCAACGGCGTCACGGTGAGCGTGACCGCATCGCCACGTTCGCTGTAGCGAATGCCATTGTCGAGCAGGTTGACCAAGGCTCGCACGATCTGACGGGGTTCACCCGGCAGCGACAGCCCGCTAGGTACCCCGACGGTGGTCAGCGAGACGCCTGAGACATCGGCCAGGCCCGACACGATGTCGACCGCTTGGTCAACCACGCCGTCGAGAGCAAACGTTTCGTGGTTGCCACGATCGGCGGCGTCGGGTTCCTCCAACCGCGCCAGTTCGAGCAGGTCATCGATGATCGCTTCGATGCGGGTGACCTCGCGGCCCATCTGGCCAACGATCTCGTCGGCGTCGCCTTCCCCGGTCGAGTTGACCCCGACCAAGGCCTCAGCCAACAAACCGATGGCGGCCACAGGGGTCTTCAGTTCGTGGCTGACGTTGGCCACGAAGTCTCGGCGGGTGGCGTCGATCCGGCGCTCCTCGGCCACACGGTCGATCACCGCCAAACCACGACTGGGTTGGGCGACGACATCGGCCAAGTCGCCCTCGGCTCCCGACCGCCGCCGGGCCCGCTCGGCCCCGGCCTGTTCCGAGGTCCAACCGTCGATGATGTACCGGGTGCGCTCACCCATGTTTTCGGCATGGTCACCGATGCGTTCGTAGAACCGACCGATCAGCGCCAGCTGAAGGGTCTGCTGCGGGTGCACGTCGCCCTGTCGAGCCTTACCGATTACGGTGCCGATGTAGGTCTTGTGCAGGTCGTCGAGAACATCGTCCAGCTGGTCGATCGCCGCAGCCTTCTCGGCGTCAAGCTCCTTGTACGCCTCGGCCGCCTTGTGGAACAGGAACGAGGCCTGGTCGGCCATCTGCAGGATCAGTTCACGAATCTCGTCATCCGTCTTGGTGCCCTGGAGGCGTCCGACGGCCTTGGCGATGTTGGTGGTGAGGTCGCCCGAGCGTTCGATATCGGAGTTCATGTGCATGGCGGCCACGATGGCCCGTAGGTCACCGGCCACCGGCTGTTCCCGCAGGAGAATCTCGATGCAGAGCTGCTCGGCCTCGTGTGACATCAGGTCGAGCTCGTCGTCTTCCACAATGAGGGCATCGGCCCTGGCCACATCGCGCTCGAGGAATGCCGCAGTGACCTCGTCGACTCGGTTGGCCACGATCTCGGACATCTGCAACAAGATCTCGCGTACCCGGTCAAGGCGCTGATCAAGCTCGGATCGAATATGAGAACTCTGGGTCATGACAAGCTCCTCATTACAGGGTCTCCTAACGGCCACAGCTAGCCGAAGCGGCCGGTGATGTAGGCCTCGGTGCGGTCGTCGCTGGGATTGGAAAAGATGGTGTTGGTCTCGTCGAACTCGACGAGATGGCCCCGTCGCTGCCCGGTCTGCTCATCGGCCTCGGCGGTGAAGAAGGCGGTGCGGTCGCTGACCCGGGCCGCCTGCTGCATGTTGTGGGTAACAATGATAATCGTGTAATCGGAACGCATCTGGGTCATCAGCTCCTCGATGACGCCGGTGGCGATCGGGTCGAGAGCCGAACACGGTTCATCCATGAGCAGCACTTCGGGTCGCACAGCAATGGCTCGAGCAATACACAGCCGCTGCTGCTGACCACCCGACAGGCCGAGGGCCGATTTGTCGAGCCGATCCTTCACCTCATCCCACAAGCCGGCGTCGGTCAGCGACTGCTCAACAACGTCGTCGAGTGAACCCTTCATCCCGGCGATGCGAGGTCCGTAGGCCACGTTGTCGTAGATCGACTTGGGGAAGGGGTTTGGCTTTTGGAACACCATGCCGATGCGACGACGAACCGCGGCGGGGTCGACGTCAGGGTCGTAGATGTTGATGCCGCGATACAAGAGGGTGCCTTCGACCCGTGCTCCGTCGATCAGATCGTTCATCCGGTTGAAGCAGCGCAACACCGTCGACTTGCCGCACCCCGATGGTCCGATGAAGGCGGTGATCTCGTTGTTCCTGATGTCGAGGTTCACGTTGTCGATGGCCCGAAAGTCGCCGTAGAAGGCGGCGAGATCGCGCACGGTGAACACGGGCTCGCTCTGGCCGGTTTCCTCGGCTTCAGGGGAGTCAAGTACGGCAGTATTGGTGACAGCAGTATCGGCTACGGCAGTATCCATGGTTCTGTTCTCCTAGCGGCCGAGCCGGCGGTTGATCCGGGCTCGCACGATGATGGCGGCGAAGTTGATGACAAAGATGACGACCAGCACCACAACGCTGGCGGCGGCGGCATGCCCGGCCCAGGTGTCGGCCGGAAGTTTGGCGAACGTGGCGACGTTCATCGGGAGGGCGGTGAACGCTCCCTGGAGTCGTTCGAAGAATCCCTGGAAGCCGCTCGAGTAGAAGGCAGCGGCTCCGATGACGAGCAGGGGAGCGGCCTCGCCGAGCGCTCGGGCGATCGACAGGATGGCGCCGGTGAGAATGCCCGGCAGGGCGGCGGGAATCAGCTGCGTGCGGATCACTTCCCACTGGGTGGCGCCGAGTCCGTAGGCCCCTTCGGTCAGCGAGGACGGGACCGCCCGCAGCGCCTCCGACGAGGTGATGATCACGATCGGCAGCACCAAGGCCGAGAGGGTCAACCCGGCCGAGATCACGCTGCTGCCACCGGTGAGTCCTCGCATGGCCTGCACAAACACGGCGAGGCCAAGCAGACCGTAGACGATCGAGGGCACACCGGCCAGGTTGCGCACCGTGACTTCGATCAGGCGGGTCAGCCAGGTGTCGGCCGCGTATTCCTCCAAGTAGATGGCGGCACCGATGCCGATCGGGAAGGCCACCGCGGTCACGATGGCGGCGATCAGCAGGCTGCCCTGAATGCCCTGAACCACGCCGGCGATTGCCGGGTTGGACGATGACGGATTGGTTAGGAAGTCGACGAACTGGTTGGACAGAACGTCGAAGCCGTCGACCCCGACCGACACGATCACGGCCAGCACAACCAGCCCGGCCAGGAGCACCGAGGAGATGAGGAGCGTCTTGAAGAGCTGCCCGCTGGTGTCGGCCCGCCGGTTGCGGGTGAGGGTTTCCCGAAGGGATTGTGTGGTCGTAGTCAGCGCTGTCATGATCAGTAGACCTGGCGGAATCGTCGGACGATGAAGTCGGAGGCGCTATTGAGAAGCAACGTGAGGATGAACAACACGGCTCCGAGGAAGTACAGGCTCTGGAACGCGATGCCCGATCCGGCCACACTGTCGGTTCCGGCGCCGAGGGAGGCCATGGCCGCCGTGATGGTTTGGCCGGGGTTGGTCGGGTCGGTTTCGAAGATGGCACCACCGGAGCTGCCGGCGGCCAGGAACACCACCATGGTTTCGCCGATCGCTCGGGAGATGCCCACGATGAAGGCGGCCGAGATGCCGCTCAAGGCGGCGGGGAACACCACTCGCAAGCAGGTGGTGGCCCGGCGGGCGCCGAGCCCGTAGCTCGCCTCCCGCAGTTGAATTGGCACGGCCCGCATGGCGTCCTCGGCGATCGAAGCGATGATCGGAATCGTGAGGATGCCGACACCGATGCCGGCGCTGAGGATCGAGAAGATGCCGATATCGATGCCAAAAGCACCACCGATCGGTTGCAGGATTGCCGGGCTGATGAAGGCGATGGCGAAGAAGCCGAGAACCACCGACGGGATGCTGGCAAGGGTTTCGATGATCGGCTTGATGATCTCCCGCACCCGAGGTTTGGCGTATTCCGACAGATAGAAGGCCACCCCGAGTCCGATTGGCCCGGCCACGATCATTGCGATGCCGGTGATCCAAAGGGTGCCGACAAACAGCGTTGACAGGTCGAATTTGTTGCGGCGGGGGAACCAGCCGATGTCGGTAAGAAGACTCCACGAGAAGTCGGGCGAGCTGACGAAGGCGAAGGCCTCAACGGCCAGACTCCAGACGATGAGTGCGCTGACCACCACCGAAGAGAGACCGGTGAGGAGCAGGAACCGCTTCGCTCGTCGATCCTCGGCCACTCGAAGGGGGCTGAGCTTGAGATCATCGACTGAGCGCAACGGGGCCGTTACCAGCGAAGCCTCGGTGGCAAGGGCCTGGGTGACGACGGTTCCGGCGAACACATCCCATGGTGTGCGTCCGTCGAAGGCTGCCACAAAGGCGGCCATGAAGCCGAACAAAAGCCCGATCAAGATGAGACTGTCGCCTCGGAGCAAGCCCAGCAGCGGCAGAGCGTAGAGGAGCGTGATGCGCAGAAACTGGCGGGTTGCCATCGTGGAGAACGAGGGATGCTCACCTGCCTGGTCGGACCCGAAGTTCACGATGTGGTGATCGAGGTAGCTGCCGATCGGAGTTTGGCCGCCGGCCCAATGCCAGGCGTGCCACACCGCCATCAGCACGAAGGCGATCCACCAGTTGGAGAGTGCGAACCCGTCGACCAGCGAGAACGGCCACCAGTCGATTGACGCCACCACGAACTCCACAACCGCTACTGCGGTGGCGAGCGCCATGAACGCCAGCAGCTCGAACATGGTTGCCGCCACCCGAGGCCAGAACCTCGGGATAACCGGTTCCCATTCTCTAGGCTCCGTTTCTTGTGGCAGTGCCGCTGCCGTCACTGTTTGTGCCGTCACTGTTTGTGCCGTCACTCTTGACGTCCCGGGATGCGGTCGGTCCAGGTCTGCTTCACAGCGGCCAGTTCGTCGTCGGGCAACATGATGTAGCCGGAGGCGGTTACGGCCGGGAGGCCTTCGTCGCTCAGCATGTAGTCGACGAACTCGGCCACGCCCGGTTGGTTGGCCGCAGCGTCGACGTTGACGTAGGTGTAGAGGAAACGGGCGATGGGGAATTCGGCCGACGCGATCGTCTCGGCGGTGGGCTGCACGCAGTCGCCACCGTCTTCCTTCGACACGGCGAGCAGCTGCGCTCTTCCGGCTTCAGCCGCTTCCTGGGCGTAGGCGAAGCCCACCCATCCAAGCGAGTACTTGCTGGCCTGGATGCCTTCGATGATTACGTTGTCGTCGGGGTTGGACGTGTAGTCGGGGCGAATGGCTTCGGCGAACTCCCGGGATTCGGCGTCGAGCCCGGTCTTGCCCTTGCCCACGGATTCGATGACGATCTCGGTGAACGAGTCGAATGTGCCCGACTCTTCGCCTGGTCCGAATACGGCCAGCTCCACGTCGTCGAACTGGGTGCCGCCCCACTCGGCGGTGATGGCGTTGGCATCGGCCCAGCTGTCGGTCAGGGAGGCCTCTTCGCTGAGCACGGCGTAGAGGTCGTTAAACGACAGGCAGGTGTGAATGTCGTTGTCGGGAGACGTGATCACGCTGATGCCGTCGATGCCCCGCTTGAGCTCGATGAACTGGATGCCATTTTCCTCGCAGATGGCGATCTCCTCGTCTTTGAAGGTGCGGGAGGCGTTGGCGATCGGCACGTCGCCGGCGCAGAACTTCTTCGCTCCATCACCGGAGCCGGGCCCTTCGACGGCAATGGCCAGACCAGGTTCGCGTTCGATGAACTGCTCAGCCTGAAGCTGGACGATGGGGAACACGGTCGATGAGCCCGACACCAGGAACTCACCCGCCAGCCCGGCCGCCGTCTCGTTGGTGTCGGTAGTAGTGCCGGTGCCGGTGCTGGTGGTAACGCCAGTGAGGAGGGCCATCACCACAGCCATGAGACCGAGGGATACCAGCAGTTTGATGACAGAGTCGAGGCGCTGCGACAGCGTCGGGGAAGTGCTCATACCGGTCAAGGTACGCGGTTCGCCCAAACCGCAACTGGCGGCAAGGTTAACGGGAGGTGAACAGTTGTGCCCGTAGGCTGTAGACGTGACAACGCCGACAACTGCCACCGATACGCCACTCGTCCCTCGAGAAACCCTGTTTGGGAATCCCGATCGTGCCATGACCCGGGTCAGCCCGGATGGGCGTTTCATCAGTTGGTTGGGCCCGCGTGATGGCGTGCTCAACGTGTGGGTTGCACCTGCCGACAACCTCGACGCCGCCACCCCCGTCACCAACGACACGGTGCGGGGCATCAGGTCCTACGCCTGGCCCTACACCGGCCGTCACATTCTTTATCTCCAGGACGACGGTGGCGATGAGAACTTCCACGTGTACCGGGTTGAGTTGTCGCTCGATGACGACGGTGCGGTTGCCCCGGTCGGCGATGCCGTCGACCTCACCCCGTTCGATGGCGCCCGGGCCGAGATCGCCGGAGTGAGTCCGGATCACCCCGATGAGATTCTGGTGGGGCTCAACGATCGGGTGCCCCAGCTGCACGATCTCCACCGGGTGAACCTGGTGACCGGTGAACGAACCCTGGTGCTGGAGAACGAAGGCTTTCTCGGGTTCCTCGCCGATGACAACTACCAGGTGCGCTACAGCGTGCGAATGAATCCCGACGGCACCACCGACTACCTGAAATACAGTGCCTCGGACGGCGAGTGGGAGCCGTTTGTACACGTGGGGCCCGAGGATGACCTCACGACCCAGCCCCGCGGCCTCAACCGGGCCGGCGACACGCTCTACATGGTCGACAGTCGGGGTCGGAACACGTCGGCTCTGGTGGCGGTCGACACGGCAACCGACGAGTTCACGGTTCTGGCCGACGACTCCGGCATCGAATCGGGCTCGGCCGACGCCGGAAGTGTTTTCGTCGATCCACGCACCGGCGAACCGCAGGCCGTGGCGTTCACGTATGCCCGCGACGAGTGGGTTGTGCTCGACGACAGCATCTCACCTGATTTTGCCTTCCTGAGCGAGGTGGCCAGCGGTGACATCGATGTGGTCGACCGCACGCTCGATGACCGGATCTGGATCGTCGCCTACACCATGGACGACGGCCCGATTCGGTACTACCGCTACGACCGGGGCGACACGCCCCAAGCCACGTTCCTGTTCAACAGTCGGTCTGATCTCGACGGAATGCCGCTCACCGAGATGAACTCCACCGTCATTACCTCTCGGGATGGGCTTGACATGGTGGCGTACTACTCGCTGCCGCCGTGGCACGCCGAGGCTGGTGATGACCCGCTGCCCACTGTGCTGCTGGTGCACGGCGGCCCGTGGGCCCGCGACCATTGGGGCTACAACCCGTTCCACCAGCTGCTGGCCAACCGCGGTTACGCGGTGGTCAGCGTGAACTTCCGCTCCTCCACCGGATTTGGCAAGAAGTTCCTCAACGCCGGCAACCGGCAATGGGGTCGGACCATGCACGACGATTTGCTCGACACGGTCGACTGGGCGGTCAAGGCCGGTATCGCCGACCGAGACCGGGTGGCCATCATGGGTGGCTCCTACGGTGGTTACGCCACGTTGGCCGGGCTCACGTTCACCCCGGAGGTGTTCGCTTGCGGGGTCGACATCGTCGGGCCGTCGAACCTGCAGACGCTGCTCGACTCGGTGCCTGAATACTGGCGGCCGATGATCGAGATGCTGTACACCCGGGTCGGTGACCCAACCACCGAGGAGGGTCTGGCGATGCTAAAGGATCGTTCGCCGCTCACCCACGTCGAGAAGATCCAGCGTCCGTTGCTGATCGCTCAGGGCGCCAACGACCCCCGGGTGAAGCAGGCGGAGTCGGATCAGATCGTGGAGGCCATGCAGGCCAACAACATCCCGGTCACCTACGTGCTCTATCCCGACGAAGGCCACGGGTTCGCCCGCCCGGAAAACAACCTGTCGTTTGTGGCGGTGGCCGAGGTGTTCCTCGCTCAGCACCTCGACAACGATCGATTCCAGCCGCTGCCCGAGAAGTTTGATGGTTCGACCATGCAGGTTCTGTCCGGTGCCGAGGGAATTCCCGGCCTGGAGTGACGCTTGCCAGGTTTATGTATCAGAGTTCCTCCGCCAGGCGTCTTACCAGCGGAGGGAAACAATGGAACTCAAACCTGGAAACAAACGACTAGGGCCAAAGCCGGGTCGGCGGGAACGTCGCCGGATTCGAGCCACAGCTGAATACCGCTATGCTCGCGAAGCCTTGGACACGACCGACGCCGAAACCTTGCTCCTGCTTCGAATCGGTGACGTGATGATCGCCCAGGCCGGACAAGACATCACCGGCGAGGATTGGACCCGTTATCACGTGGTAATCGGTCTGTCTTCTCGTCTTGCCGTGGGTGACTACACGCAAGTGACCGCACCTTGGATGATCGACCACGACAACGACGGCGCGCCGATATCGGTGGCCAAGACCGGTTTGGTCCTGTTCATCGATCGTCGACATCGCCATCTGGCCGAGGCTGCGCTTGCCGGTCGAGTGGAACCGGTGGCTCCGATAGCCAAGGCGGTGGCCCAGCGGCCCGCTCGCCCGGTGACCACGACTGCTATGTCGAATCGCCGAAGTCGAAATCCGGTGGGAACGCGCTGAGGTCGACGTCGTTGTCGTCGACTGGTTCCGGCCTTGCATCGACGATCAGCTTGGCCACCACCAAGCCTGCGATCATGCCGAACAGGTGTCCCTCCCACGAAATGCCGTCTTGAGGCACAAGGCCGACCAGCATGCCGTAGTACAAGAAGATGGCCACCAGCGCCGGGGCGATCGCCCGAGGTTTACGTTCGAAGAACGCGGCGCCGAGCAGCGCCCCGAAATAGCTGAAGATCACGCCGGAAGCGCCAATGTGGTTGCCTGACCCTCCCAGCAACCACACCAGGCCGCCGCCAATCGCCAGCCCGGCGATGCTCACAGTAAGCCAGCGAGTCTTCCCTCGAAGCGCAACGAGGCCACCAAGCACCACCAGGGGTGCCGAGTTGGAGAACACGTGGCCCCAGTCGGAGTGGAGGAATGGAGCCCAGAGGATGCCGTCGAGCCCGTTGATCTCTCTCGGCTGGATGCCGCCCCGCTGAAGTGAGCTGCCGAGGATGAGCGTGTCGACGATCTCGATGGTCCAGATGATCAGCAGATACAGGGCGACCCAACCGAACGCTGTGCCGGTGAGCGCGCCAACCATACGCTCGCGGAACGAAGGCTCCGGTTCGGTGGGGAACTGGTCTGGTAGGCCAGCAGTCATACATCCAGGCTAGTGGCTGCCTTGCTCCCGATACCGGCGGATGATCACGGTGGCGTCCCGGCGGTTGTCACCGGCGGCCTGGCTGTCGGCCAGATATTGGCGGGTCATGTCGGTCAGCGGATGGTTGGCACCGATGTTGTCGGCCTCTGCCGCCACGAGGCCCAGGTCCTTAGCCATCCAGTCGACGGCGAACCCGAAGTCGAACTCGTCGGCCAGCATCGTCTCGGCCCGGTTCTGGAGATACCACGATCCGGCGGCGCCCTGGGAGACGGCGTTGAACACGAGGTTCATGTCGAGCCCGGCCTTCTCACCGAACGCCAAGGCTTCGGCCGCGCCCTGGATGGCTCCAGCGCAGAGGATCTGATTGACCATTTTGGTGAGCTGACCCGAGCCGGCGGGGCCGACGAGCGTGATGGCTTTGCCGTAGGCGTCCATCACCGGCTCGGCCTTGGCGAAGTCGGCGGGGTCGCCGCCGCACATCACGCTGAGCTGCCCGGCCTCGGCGCCCGCTTGGCCGCCAGAAATGGGGGCGTCGATGAAGCCGACTCCGGCGGCTCGGCACTTTTCGTCAAGCTCACGGGCGAGTTCGGCTGATGCGGTGGTGTGGTCGACGATGATCGCCCCTTCAGCGAGGGCCCCGAGGGCGCTGTCTTCCCCGTAGACCACGGCGCGAACGTCGTCATCGGCGCCGACGCAGATGAACACGAAGTCAGCGCCGGCGGCGGCAGCGGCTGGTGTTGAGCAGACCGCCGCTACGGCTTCACCGGCATCGGGCCCGTACTGCTCCATCCAGCGGGCCGCAGTCTCCGCCGTGCGGTTGTAGACGTTTACGTTGTGCCCGGCGGCGAGCAGATGCCCGGCCATGGGGTACCCCATGTTGCCGAGCCCGATGAATGCGCAAGTGGAGGAAGATGTGGGTGCTGAAGCCATGCCTTGCATCGTGCCAGATCCACACCACGTTCCCCAACTCGCACCCGCCCACCGCCCGGCGCTTCTCTGCTTGGTTCTGGTGGCCCTCGACGTCGGATATGGCGGTGGAGGCCACCAGAACAACTGAGATGGGCCGGTGACCTACGCCGCCCGGTCCTTTGCCCGAGTGGCGACGATCTCGGATATCTCGATGGCTGTAGCCGCCGGCCGCTCCACAACCTCGGTCCATGTCACCCGGATCGTGAGCCATCCGTGCGCCGCCGACAACCGATCACGCCGCCGATCATCCGTCATCTCTTGATCCCGCTGATGCCATCGACGGCCGTCCGCTTCGAGAATCAGTTGTCGCTCGACGTTGGCGAAGTCGACCACACCCCGCCAGCCGTCATACCACGGAGGGCGATACTGAGGTTGAAACCCGGCAATCCTGTTAGCCGCCAATAGATCCACGGTGGCCGCCTCCAGCGCTGATTGACTGATCGGCCGGTCATCGAACAAATCGACGAGCAGTCGCCGCAGCTGGGTCACTCCGTTCACCCCCTGGCGTGCTGTGGATTCGAGGCAGCCGACGAGCTCTGGCAAAGTCGGCCTATCGCGTAACACTTGAGTTTGCACTATGTGACGAAGTCGAGCAGGGCCAATCGTCGAGGCCAGATCGACAATCGTTCGGGCCGGGCTGGTAACTCGTAGGCCGTCGACCACAACGATGTCATGCTCACACGGGAGCCGGCGCCGCGGGTGGATACGGACACCCTCCACCTGTCTGCTTACGCCGTGGCGGGTGATGATGTGGACCGGATCGTCATCTCTACGAGCCTCAAGCGAGAATCGCAGTATGTGACCTCCGGATACGTGCGACAAGATTCCGGGGTCGACCAAGGCGCTGGCGCGATGGAATGGTGTGCTCGGGTTCCAAAGACCCGGCAGGAGATACACGCCCCGACCAATCGACTGAAGAAACCCCGACCTGACTCGGTGATCGATGGCGCCAGCAGAAAGCCCTGCACTGAGCAGTTGCTGGCGATCACAGACACCGCCTCGCTGTGCCGCCTGGTTGATGATGACCGTGTTCGTATCGATTGACCCCGCCATGACCTAATCATGGGAGCACGCTGTGACGCTCACTCGACTGGGGCCCCGGCGGCGGTTTCTGGTGGCCCTCGACGTCGTATACGGCGGTGGAGGCCACCAGAACGCGAGGTTTGGTCTGGGAGCGGGGGTTAGAACAGGGTGCAGGTTTCGGGGTCGACGAGGATGACCTCGTAGCTTGGCCCAGTGATCACGTAGAGGGCTTCGACCACGGCGGTGCTGCCGTCGGGATTGGTGACCTCGATTGGAAGGTAGCCGATGACCTCGGAGCCGTCGGCGATAGGAGCGTCGACGGTGCAGCGAGCGAAGCCTGGATCTCGCCAGCGTAAGTCGAGGTTGTCGACGAGGTCGTCGCTGGTTGGGATGTCGGCGTAGCCGATGACCGGTTCGTCAGGGAAGAAGCCTTCCGGCGGAACGTCGTCGTAGAGGAGGGGCGGCTCGAAGAGGCCGCTGGCATCGTCAGCCGACTCCTCCACGGCCTCTTCTTCGTCGGCAGCATCCTCCATGGCGTCATCGGCGGCCAGGGTTTCCTCGGCGTCCGGCGACATGGTTTCGCTTTCCATGGTGTCGACAGCCGCTTCATCCGCTTCGACAAGTTGGGATTCAGTGGCGACGTCGTCGCCGTCGAACGAATCCTCTGCCGACTCGCTACCGGCATCCGACGTGGCTGCCGCAACGTCTGTGGTGTCGTCGGCGCTGTTCATCTGGCTGGCCAGGAACACCGCGCCGAAACCGAAGATCACGAATCCAGCAGCGGCTGACATCCACCGCAGCGCCGGTGCCGGGCGGCGTTGCGTCCGCTGAGTGCGTAGGTCGATGACTCCGTCGTCGGCCTCGCCATCAAACCCGTCGTCTTCGCCCGACGGGGAGGGAACGATCACCGGCTCGGTCAGATCAACCGTCGAGCCACCATCAACAACCGACAGCGACGCCCGTCGATCGCCGCCGCCGAACGCCGCCAACGCCGCCGCCAGATGCTGCTCCCTGACCGCCGCCGACATCGGGGCCGGGGTGTGAAGCGCCTCTTGAACCGACTGCATCTCCCGCACCCGAGCCATGACCTCGGGGTCGCGTTCGACCAAAGCCACCTCTTCCGGGGTGGCCTCCCCATCCAGATAACTGGATGCCAGGATGTCGAGTTCTTCAGGGGTCATTTCACTTCAGGGGTAGTTTCACTTCTGTTTTTGTTTCACTGCTATGACGACGACAAAACGGTTCTAGTTCCCGTCTCCGCCGAAATTCTCTGTCGAGTTGAATCCTGTGTCGTTGGTTGATTGGGTTGATTCGGTTAACAGTGTGGCCAGATGACGCCGACCACGGGCAATTCGAGAGCGGACGGTGCCGGGTGGGATGCTGAGCGTGTCGGCGATCTCGGCGTAGTCCAAACCTCCTACATCACGTAACACAACGGGCAGCCGGAACTCTTCCGGCAGTTGTTTGAGCGCTCCGTCGAGCAGGTTGTTGTCGGCCAGGCGTTCGTCGAAAAGCGGAGCGACGGCTGCGGGTTCCGGGGTTTCCTCCACCGGGTCGGGGCGGCGTTTGCGCCGTCGCAGCTCGTCGAGGGTGGCGTTGGTGGCCACCCGGTAGCTCCAGGTCTTAAATGTCGAGCGGTTGTCGAACTTTGGTAGGCCTCGCACGATGGCCATCAACGCCTCTTGGCAGGCGTCGGCGGCGTCGGCATCGTTTCCGGCCACGCGACGACACACGGCGTAAAGCCTGTCGTAGTGGCGTCGAAGGAGTTCGTCTACCGCTTCCCTCGCACCCGCTTGAGCCATCGTGACCAGCTCGGCGTCGGATCGTTCGATGGGGCGAAGCATAGAACGGGTTGACGGTCGATATCACGCATCTAACCAAACCGTCACTCGGACGGCGTCAGGCCTCCACCGGCACTCGATGTTCGCCGATCACCGTGGTGCCCCGTCCGGGTCGGGAGGTGATCGACAGGTCGGCCCCGATCGCTCCCAGCCGATCTCGAAGGTTCTGCAGACCGACGCCATCGGTGTGGTCGACGTCGAAGCCGATTCCGTTGTCGGCGATCTCGAATCGCAGCCGATCGGGGCGCCCCCCGACGGAGATGTAAACCACATCGGCCCGAGAGTGTTTCACCGCGTTCTGCATCGCTTCGAGGATGCAGAAGTAGAAGGTGGACTCCACCTCGATGGGGAAACGGGGTACGTCGCCGATCTTGAGCCGGACCGGGATCGGACAGTTGTCGGCCGCGGCCTGTACCGCCGGCGCGAGACCGTGCTGGGTCAACGTCGTGGGGTAGACGCCGTGGGCCAGGTTGCGCAACTCCGACTGGGCCTGGTGCAGCTCACCCCGCAACAGTTCAAGCGTTTGCTCCGCGCCGTCGGGATCCTTCCGCAGCTGGGAGCGGGCGTGGGCGAGACGAAGGTTGATGGCGACGAGCCGGGATTGGGCACCGTCGTGGAGATCACGTTCGATCCGGCGACGTTCCCGGTCGGTGGCGGCAACGACACGGGCTCGGGACCGGGCCAGCTCGTCGGCTCGCTCCGCCAGAGCATCCTGGGCCAACAGGACTTGCGACAGTGCCGACTCCAACCGGAAGCTGTTTTGCAGCGCCACAAACACGATCAACGCACTGAACAGCGGAGCGAAGATGAGCAACACGCTCACTCGCGACCACTCGGGCACGTCGGCCGACAGCTGAGTGAAATCTTGCAGCAGACCGAGCGCCGCCGCTGCTGCCGCCGTGGCCACCGACACCGCACCGAACAGCGTGATGCGATCCCGGGGTACAAACCCCGCCGCCACCGCCGCTGGTAGCAGGGCAGCCTGGATCATCAGCGGCCAGCTGAACGTTGCCACCGCCGACACCACCAGGGCGCTGGCCCAGTTGCTGCCACATAGCCAGGCCAGAGCCGCAACCACGTTGCCGTTACGGAGCGGTATCAGGCCGAGCGCCATCGTCACCGACATCACAGCGACGAACAACCCAACCCATAACAACCAAGGGGTGGCCATGACGATGTAGTGGACCGCGATCGTAAACGCCGCCCCGCCCGCTGTGAGCAGAGCATCGGCGATGATCAGGACCCGTAGGCGGGAGATGCTGTCGCCGGTCACGGTTACACGCCTGGCTGCCCCGAGAGAAACATCAGCACGGCCTTCACCCGCCGGTTCACATCCTGGTCGGCGGTGATGTGCAGTTTGGAGAAGATCGAGTTCGAGTGTTTCTCCACCGCGTGTTCGGAGATCTCCAGTCGATCGGCGATCACCGAGTTGGTGGCCCCCGTCGCCATCTCGCTCAACACCTCAAGCTCCCGAGCCGAGAGAACGTCGAGGGTGCGATCGGCCATTCTGGTCCGTGAGCGCACCAGGGCGTCGACGACCTCGTCGTCGATGAACGAGCCTCCGTCGTTGACTACTCGTATGGCTCCGACCAAACGATCGACATCGTCCACCCGGTCCTTCAACACATAACCCCGTCCTTTGGTGCCGCTCCCAAGGAGGGCCAGCGCATAGACGGGATCGACAAACTGCGAGAGCACCACAACGCCAAGGTCGGGGTGGCTTTCCTGGAACCGGATGGCGGCTTGAATGCCTTCGTCCTCATGGTTGGGTGGCATGCGGATGTCGGTGAGCACCACGTCGGGGCTGAGTGTGTCGACTGCCTCGAGCAACTCGGGAAGAGAGCTGCCGGTTCCGATCAGCTCAAACCCGTCGACGCCGTTGATCAGGCTCACCAACCCCTCCCGCACCAGGAGGTTGTCTTCGGCCAGCACGATTCGCACGGTGTGACAGTATCATTCGCGCCCGGCGCGGTTCGCCCCCGCTGGCCTGAGTTGCGGGGTAAGGCCAGCCCTACCTTCAACGGGTAGGGCAGCCGGGTATTGGCCTGCACACCTGGTGGTTCATGGTTGAACCATGGTTAGACGGGTGGTTCTTGCAGTTCTGTTCATAGCGGCCACGGCATCGGTTGGCGTCACCGCACCGACGCCGGCGGCGGCGCAACGCGGACCGAGTTTTAAGCTGTCGCCCAGTGCCATCGAGGTCGGTGAGACCACGGTGGGGGTCGGCGGAGGTTTCCAGGCTGGGCTGGTGGTGTTCTACGTCAACTCCGTGGGTGGCACCCGACTCGGATCGGTGCAACAACGAGGCTCGTTTGAACACAAGCTCGATGTGTCGCGCCTGCGGGCCGGCGATTATCGGATCTGGGCTTGTCTCAACTTAACTGAGGCCGACGGCTGTCAGGAATCAGCTGCGGCCCCACTTTCCGTTCGGGCGCCGACCACCACCACTTCGACCACCGAGCGGGAAACCACAACGTCGGAGCGGGAGACCACGACCTCAAGCTCGACCACCTTACTCAGCACCACCACTGAGCGGGAGACCACTTCCGTTACGACAGGAACCACTTCGTCGTCAACGGCGGTGATCTCGTCGACGACCGAAGGCGATCTGGCCATCTCCACCACCGAGCAGACCGTTTCGACCATCGACGAGTCGATCGGCATCTCAACCGACGACACCCCGGATCCCACGCTCGATCCCAACCCCGACGGTCTGGCCATCTCCACCACCACGGCGGGACCGGCCTACATCCCACCCAACAGCACCGATCCGGAAGATCTGCTAATCACCGCGATCGAGGTGAGTCAGGGCATCCAGGACCTGAGCTCAAGGATGCCGTTGGTGGCCGACCGCACGACTTGGGTTCGGCTCCACGTCGACAATGGTGGTGACGGAGCATGGACCGATGTGGATGGACTGCTGCTCCTACAGCGTTCCGGCCTGCCCGACCTGCCGCTCGTGCCCAGCAACGGCCCGATCATCACGAAGAAGCCCCGGACTGACATCGACTCGACCCTCAACTTTGAGATCCCCGACGAGTATTTGGAGGAGGGGGCGCTGACGATCTGGGCGGGCGTCTGGAGTGTGTTGCCGAGTCTGGTGGAAGAAGAGCCAGACCCGACCAACAACATCATGTCGACCACGGTCGAATTCCACGAGGCCGACGTGCCGATTATCTGGCTGGTGGCGCTGGACGACGGTGGCGGTCCGGGCCCGGTTGTGAGCGATCTGCTGCCGTTGCTCGACTTCGCCCAAGTCGTGCATCAGGATCTGCTCGACTACCACCCGACCGCCAACGTCAACTACCACGTGTACCCGGCGCCGGTTCAACCCGGTCCCGAAGCCTTTGAACCCGGGATCTGGGACCTCGGCCTCGATCAGGATCTTGACGACGACGACACCCCTGATGAGGAGACCGCCGGGGCTCGTCGTCACGAACCCAACATCCGGATGTCGTGGCTGCTGCAGGATCTCCCCGAGAGCGAGAACGTGCTGGGCTGGGTCGATTCGTCGATCCCGACCGGCGGCTACTCCGGTTGGGCTGGTTATGGCGTGGCTTGGAACAAGCCGAGCGCCGGCACCCCGGCTCATGAGCTCGGCCATAGCCGAGGACTCAAACACGTGGCCTGTAAAGACGCCGACGGAGACGGTGTGCCCGACGAGTTGAAGGGCGGCGGTATCGACCCGGCCCACCCGACAGCTCTTCCCGAATGTTCTTTGGCTCCGATCTCCGAGACGGGTTACTTCGGCCTCACCACCGAGCAGTCCACGCTCACCGTCTACAGCAACGATCCGACCGACGCCGCCGCGGCCTACCCCTTCATGAGCTACAAGAACCCCGGTTGGACCGATCCCTATCACTGGTGCCTACTCCTGCAGGCGGTGGACGTTCCGTGTAACCCCGCTTCGATCGGTGTGCCGCCGATAAATCTGGCACCGGCCGCTGACTGCACACCCGAGCCGATCGAAGGCCCAGGGGGAACAGGCATTGGGATGGACCTGTGTTTTGTCAACGAGTTGCCTCCCACCAACCCATTTGGAGGCGATGCTGATGAAGACACCGGTGTGCCCTGGGCCGCCCCCGTGCAATACGGCTTCCAACAGACGTGTTCGGCCGACATGCAGGGTAAAAGCTTTGGCGAAATCACCTTCATGGTGCGCAAGGACTCGGGCGAGGCCCATCTAGATTATGCCTGCCCCGACGGCGCCGGGACCGATGGCACCACCGAACAGTTCTTCACGGTTGATATCGGTCAGGGGCCGATTGCCTATTCTGTCGATCCAAACAGTTGGATCGTGGTTTCCGGCTATATCAACACCGAAACCGGCGAGATGGAGATCCAGCAGACGGCCCGTCGAGACTCGATCCCAGTCGGTCTCCAGCAGCGATTCAACGCTTCGATCATGGGCGCGGCGTCGGGAGCATCACCGACCGACATGTTCCTGTCGATCGAACGGCCACTGCCCGACGGTGGCAGTGAGTTCTTCGCCCGAGTGCCTATCGAGCGGTCGGACTCCGGCCATGGTGACGGATCGGTACACCAGGGCTCGACAATCGGATTCATGCAGGCCATCCCGGCCCCGGCCGCCTGCGTCTCGTGTTACATCAAGATCAAAGGCATCAAGGGCGAATCTCCGAAAGTTGCCCTTAACCCCCAAGCGCCTGAGGTGCTCTCCCTCGATGTGTTCGACACGGGCGACGCCACCAGGGTCGAATGGACGGCCGCCGCTCCCGACGGTGCAGAACTTCCGCTGTTCGATGTGCTCTGGGGCACGCCGACCGGGGGCTGGATCCACGTGGTCAGTTCCACCAGCGAAACGGCCGTCGAAGTGCCGCACGACGCCCGCTACCCGGGCGGCGACAATGTGGTGGTGAAGGTCGTGGCTCACGGTGGCGGGAATACCGGCGAGGCCGAGAGTGCGCCATTCCGGGCGCCCACCCACGAGCCGCTTTTGTTCACAACCGGTATTCCGGAGTCCGGGTCGTCGGAGCAACACGACACGGTGTTGCTGCAGGCCCACCTTGTCGACCCGGAGCTCGACACTCCCGACCCGGAGTCGGTGCGGTGGGCGTCGAACCTCGACGGTGAACTCGGGACAGGGCCCCTACTACGTACTCGTGATCTCTCGGTCGGCGTTCACGTGATCCAGGTTCAAGCATCCGACGGCGATGGTAACGTGGCCGTCGACCAGTTTGAACTTGAGATCACGGAACGGGTCAATCCCACTCGCTACCTCGAAGCCCCCACTGAGGGAGCGGTTGAGCTGCTCGCCGCAGGTTCCAGCGGTTTGCTGAGTGGTGCCGCCGAGTCTGAGGGAGGCCCATTGGCTTCGGCCGCCGACGGCTTGCCCGGCGGTTTCGTCGGGTTGGCCGGTTTGGTTGTGGCGGTCGGAGCCATAGGTGCCGGCGGTGGCTGGTTCTTCTCCCGCCGCCGCCCCCGCCAAACTTTGTGACACCTACGTCCCCCTCGCCGAACCTTGTGACGTCTGCGCCCCACCAAGGGGGGACGCAACCTGCACAAAGTTCGATGGGGTCGGCGGCCGGGGGGCTAGATGATGAGCGTGTTGCGGAGGTTGGCGATGGCCCGAGCCAAGCTGAGGGCGGTCATGGCCGACGACTTGGGGTTGGCCGGCAGGGGCGCGTTGGCCAGCGTGATCTCAAGTTCGCCGAAGTCGCCCGACGCTCGAATCTCGTGACGGTTGGCGGTGGCCGTGGGGTCGGCCACCAGGCTGATGCGGGTGTGTTCCGGGCCCACCCCGGCCAGCGCCGTGGTCATAGTGACGTTGGCGTTCTTGGGGAACTGCGAGGCCGCCTCGGGCGATGAGCCGGTGAAGAAGGTGGTGGGTTCGGTCAGGTTGTCGAGGTCGCAGAGTTCTTCGGCGGTGCTGCCCCGCCATCCGGCCGGAGGTTTGACGATGCGGTGTTCGACGCCGGTCAGACTCATGTATCGGGCGGCCACCAGGGCGTCGATCCCGCCGATGGCTCCCGGTGGCAGGTGGATACGGGCGTCGTTGGCTTCGGCCAGTGTGATGAACTCATCCAGCAGGTCGGTGCCGGCGAAGGCGGAGATCGACAGCAGCATGAGGTCGACCCCGGCGTTCAATGCGGCCCGTCCCCACGGCTCCACCGACTCCCGCCCTGCCGCTTCCACGACCAGATCGGGTTCGGTGGCCAGCAACTCCGGAGGCGTTGCGACCAGGCGAGCGCCGCCCGGCGCCGGAGGCCGGTCACGGTCGACGTCTCGCACCGCCACGGCCACGATCTCAATGTCAGGTTTGGGGTCAGCGCTCCTTTCGGCCAGCAGCTCGGCCGCCGTGCGGGCGATAGCTCCCCATCCGACAAACGCCACTCGCAGCGGCGTGCGCTGGGTCATCGCCGGAGCCGTCACAGCTGCAGGCCGCAGTTCTCGAATGCTTCCCGGGTGATGGCCTTCTCCTCGTCGGTCAGCTCCTGCATTGGGAAGCGCACTCGTCCGCCCACCTGACCGAGCAGGTCCTGCCAGTACTTCTGATGAGCGTGCGGCTTCTCCGCTGGACGGGTGCCCCACAGCGCGTCACGCACCGGATCGAGGGAGGCGCTGATCTCCTTGGCCACATCGGCTCGACCGGCGAACCCCGCCTGGGTGTAGTCGTGCATACGTCGGTCGTTGGCCGTCTGCAACAGATAGGGCGGGGACGAACACAGGTACAGCTTCCAGTCGAGCTCAAGGATGTTGTCGAGCCACTCCGGCTCCGACGCGGTGCTCACGTGGATGCGGTCCGACGCCAGTTTGGTCAACTCCGAATACATCTCCCGATCGACGCTGTACTTGATCGCCACCACGGTTTCAATATCAGCCAATCGGTTGCACAGCTCGGGCGACATCAGGTATCCGGAATCGGGGTGGCTCCACAGGGCAATGCCGATGTCGACGGCCTCCGACAAGGCCTTGTAGTAGGCGTACACCGTCTCGTCGTGCTCCTTGAAGAAGTGCAGCTTCGGGGCGTGGGCCACGATGTAGTCGGCGCCGGCCTCCTGGGCGTGGCGGGCAAGGTCGAGGGTCACGTCGAAGTTCTGGTCCGACACCGACATGATCGTCTGGCCCCCGGCCTCGGCCGCACCTTCGATCGTGAGTTCCAGGCAGCGTTTACGTTCCTCCACCGTCATCGAGAAGAACTCGCCCTGCTTGCCGGCCACGAAGATGCCCTCGATGCCGAGGTCTTCGGTCCAGTGGCGCACGTTCTCCCGGTAGCCGTCCTCGTCGAGGCTCAGGTCGTCAGCAAACGGCATGAGCGCGGCCGCCCAGATGCCCTTCATGTTTTCGCGGGCGTGATCCTTGGCGGCACTGCGGGTGTAGTTCATCAGGCTCCTCTTGCTTAGACGATCTTGAGACTGTGGGAAACGTTCTTGACCACCATGTAATGGTGCAAACCTTCGGCGCCGCCTTCGCGCCCGTAGCCGCTCGACTTCACCCCACCGAACGGGGTTTCGGGAAGCGAGGCTTCGAGGGTATTTATCGACAAGTTGCCGGCCTCCACCTCCTCCACCATTTGGTTGGCGTAGTCGGCTCGGTTGGTGAACCCGTAGGCGGCCAGTCCGTATGGCACCGAGTTGGCCTCGGCGATCGCTTCATCGAGTGACGCCACCGGGTTGACAACGGCCAGTGGGCCGAACGGCTCGACCTGCATCACCTGAGCCGACGACGGCACGTTGGCCAACACCGTCGGTTCGAAGAAGTAGCCGGGCCGGTTGAGGCGACTGCCGCCGGTCGTGATGGTGGCTCCGGCCGCGGCGGCGTCGTCGACCAGCTCGGTGAGGGCGGCCACACGACGGTCGTTGGCCAGCGGGCCCATCTCCACACCGGGGGCCATACCGTCGCCGACAACAGTGGCGGCCACGTGTTGGGTGAAGGTGTCGAGGAACTGGTCGAACACCTGCTCGTGCACAAAAAACCGGGTAGGGGAGGTGCAGACCTGCCCGGCGTTACGGTTTTTGCGGATCGCCGAGCTGATGGCGGCGGCCTCCACGTCGGTGTCCTCACACACGATCACCGGAGCGTGGCCGCCCAACTCCATCAACACCGGGGTCATGTGTTCCGACGCCATCGTGGTGAGGTGGCGCCCGACGGTGGTGGAGCCGGTGAAGGCCACCAGGCGGATGGTGTCGTTGGGAATGAGGTGGCTGGAGATCTCGGCCGGCACGCCGAACACGAGGTTCAATACACCGGGAGGTAGGCCCGCATCTTCGAAGGCCTTGGCGATGTGGATGGCGCCCCCTGGCGTTTCCTCGGCGGCCTTGAGGATGATCGAGCACCCCGAGGCGATGGCCCCGGCCACCTTGCGGGCCGGTTGACTCATCGGGAAGTTCCAAGGTGCGAAGGCGGCCACCGGGCCGATCGGCTGGTGGTGCACGATGTAGTTGACGCCGGGACGGCTGGGGATCACCCGGCCGTAGGTGCGCACCGCCTCACCGGCGTCCCACTCGAAGAACTCGCAGCCCCGAATGACCTCGGCTTGACCCTGGGCAAACGGCTTGCCGTGTTCTGAAGTGATGGCGTAGGCGATCTCGTCTTGCCGCTCCCGCATGATGGCGGCTGCCGCCCGCATGATGTCGGCCCGATCCCGCGGCGGGGTCTTGCTCCAGACCTCGAAGCCCTTGGCCGCGGCGACGAGCGCATCGTCGAGATCTTGATGAGTGGCTTTGGGCAGCCGGGCGATCACTTCTTCGGTGGCTGGGTTCACCACCGGCAAGGTTTCTTCGGTGGTTCGCCATTCGCCACCTATATAGAGGCGGAGATCAGGGTACTGGTACTCGGTGTCCGGCATGAGACCATGGTTGACCATGACGGACGCCGAGTCCACTACCTGTTTCGGTGTGAGGCATACCGAAATAGTTATGTCTAACGTACCCCCTCATCGGACTCGGGTATGTATGGCAGGGCGAACGTGATCGCCAATCCGGTTCCCGGCCCGTCACTCGTCGCCTGGTATGTGCCCCCGGCCCGGGCCACGAGTTGAGCCACGATCGCCAGCCCAAGACCGCGGTTGGTGGCGCGTCCAACGTCACGCCGCGTCTCCGTCTTTCCCTGGACGAAGATGGAGGCCAACAGATCGGCCGGTACTCCTGGGCCGTCGTCAGACACCGTGATGCGGGCCAGATGCCCGACGATGGCGATCTCCAGCTTCACCGTGTTTCCCGGTGAGCAATGCTCGATGGCATTCGAAATCAGATTGGAGAGGACACGATGCAGATCGTGAGCTGAGATGGTAGACGTGGCGATCGGCCGCGAGGCGGTCAACGACAGGTGAATACCGTCGCGTTCGGCCATCGGGCGGTACTGGTCGATGACCGACTGAGCAACCACATCCAGATATGTGCGGTGACCAGACTCGTCTCGGAGATCGATCCCCGGATCGAGGTCGTCAAGCTGGCTGACAAGTCTACGCGAGGCGTGAGACATGCTTCGTACCGTTGTCGGGTCGACGTCGTTCATTCTTCCCAACATTTCGCTGGTAATGAGAATGGACGAAACCGTGCCCCGAATGTCGTGCATCTTGCGCCGTAGATCGTCGGCCGAGTCGCCGGCGACGGAGCCGGGGTGGTGGCCAAATCCGAGCAGCTCACCGAACGGGCCGTGGTAAATCGCCCGGACAACCTTGATCCGGTTGTCGGGAGCCAAATCGCTTTCCTCCTTGAGGTCGATCCAGGCCTCCCGATAGTTGCCGAGCTGCCCCTGTGCCGCCGCTCGAATCTTCCTGATCTTGACCCGGTCCGTGGCCAATGCCGTCTTCGTGTCAACCGTACTGAGTGTGGTGAACGCCGCCCTCGGGCCGTCGTGGTTGAGCTGGGCCTCCGCCAGCTTCGTGACCGCCTTGGTCTTGAGCACTGAGTTCGACAGCCCTTCGGTCCGTTCCACTGCAGTTTGGAGCAACGCCATGCCTTCACCGTGGTTGCCAAGCTGAATGCTTAATACTCCGTCCAGGATGATCTTGTGAGCTTGAGCCTCTTCGTTGTCGACGAGTTCTTCGAGCTCGACAACGGTGCTACTCAGCTCTGCGGTCAGTCCGGCTGCGGCCTCGACGCTACCTCGGGCCATCGCGTCGTAGACGTTGTAGGCGCCGGCAACGGATTCGTCGGCCATGGCCCGAAACAGCGTCAATGCCCCGGTGTGGTCGCCGCAGTCGGCCAGAACCTCGGCTGCTGTTGTGATCGCATAAAAGCTCGCCGGACAGATATCACGCCCGGCCAGCTCGAAAGCCTGATTGAACGCGGCGACAGCGCCGAGGTCGTCCCCCATCGCATGGCCGATCCAGGCCAGTTGACTGAGTGACGCCACCTCGCCTTCGGTGAGCTGATGGGCGCGGCTGTAGCCCACCCCGGCGCTGGCGAGATCGTGGGCTCGAAGGTAGTCGCCACTTACGCTGCTGAGCCTCGCCTCGGTGTAGTTGTGAAGCCAATTCGCCCAGGGCGGTAGCTCAATTCGAGGGTTGGCTTCCATTAGCTCGACGGTGTGTTGCCGGTACCGGATCATCTGGCCGGCCGGTTTACTGAGCCATGCGGCGCGTTCGTAGCAAATGCGGGCCGCCACCTCGGTTTCGATGTCGCCGATTCTGTTGGCATGCTTGGCGGTCGCGGCGAATGAGTTGAGGTCGGCCGAGTTGACGGTAAATATCGCCGATAGGTGGTCGGCAAGCTCCCGCCTGTCGATGGGCAGGTCGCGCTGTCGCAGTCGAACGCGCCGACCCGAAACGACCGGCGTTTCCCGTTCTCCTCCCTCGCCCATATCCGTAGTATTGACCGGGTGTCAACGTTGGGTCAACAGGCTCCCTACTTACAGGGTCTGGTTGCACAGCCACACTTACATAGCCGTATTGGTAACTTGATCTCCTATGGCATCGCAGATTTCACATACCAGTGAATCGACAACGTTGTTAAGTCGACGGATTCGACTCCGCCATCTCGTGGTGGCGGACGCTGTGGCCATCAACGGATCCATCGGTGCCGCCGGGGCAGCGCTGCACCTGACTCAGCCTGCTGTGTCCCGGACGATCGCCGAGCTGGAAAAGGCGCTCGGTGTGAAGCTGTTCGACCGGGGTCCGAAGGGAATGGCGGTGTCAGACGAAGGCACCGAGCTGATCCCGCACGTGCACGCCATCGTGGCCGAGGCCGGGTCACTCCTTCGCCATGCCGACGAGATGGTCGGAGGCGGTGGGGGCGAGGTTCGAGTGGGAACTCTTCTTGCAGGAACAGCCGACACGTTACCCGATGCGGTGTTCGAGTTCTCAAGCCGCTATCCCGGCACCCGGGTCACGATCGCCGAGGGAACCCCCGATCGCCTACACGAGGACCTGATGACCGGCCGGGTCGACCTGGTACTGGGGCGGGCGGCACCGCTCGCATTCCGTCCCGGCGTGGACTTCGAGCGGCTCTACGACGACGAGGTGAAGATCGTCTGCAGCCCGGAGCACCCTCGAGCGGGTCATCACGAGGTGGGATTGGCCGATCTGGTTGACGAGGAGTGGATCCTGCCTCCGGCGGGCACCGCTCTCCGTCAGCAGGTGGAGGCTGAATTCATTCGCGAATGCGGCCGCAGTCCAGGGTCGGTGATCGAGTGTGTGGCCGCCATGCCATTACGAGCCTTGGTGCTCCGAGGCCGCCACCTTTCGGTGGTGCCGTCAGGCATTTTCAAAGACGAGATTGACCAGGGCAGACTCGTCACGCTCCCGCTCGACGTTGGCGGCACGGCCGAACCGGTCGGCATCATGACCCGCTCCGGGGCTGAGAGGACCTCAACCGCGGCCAACTTCGTCGCGGTGACGAGGGAGCTCAAACGCTGACTCTGGACGGCAACCGCTGAATTACCAGCCTGGCCACCTTTTGCCCATGAACAAAACCTTGCTCAACACCCATCGGGTAGTTGACCCCTCCCCAAAGTGCCGACAACGCGGCTTCCTTGGCCGCCTCCCGGAAGGATCGGAATATCCGATCCGGATAGCAGTTCTGCCGTCCGACGGTGTCGACGAATTGAACGCTGTCGCCGAGCAGGTGGGTCAGGATCTTGGCCGCGGCCGCCGAACCCGCCGAGTGGCCCGATGGGTATTCGGGGAAGGCAGGCGAATCGACGAAGGTAATCCAGGTTGGATCGATGAAACGCTGAACGTAGGTAACCGGCCGAAGCAGGTTCGTCTCGTACTTCTCGGTCCAGCAGGATGTGAAGCCGTCGGCCAGGCTGATTGCGGTCAACGCGAGGACCTCGGCGGCCCGATCGAGAGGTAGCCCTTCGGCTCGAATCACTGCACCGGCGATGCCAAGCCAATGGCCCGACGGCAATCCGGTCGAACCGTCGGGTTGATCGCGCCAGAACAACGCCAGCGCCTTCTGCTCGTCTGTGACCGTGAGTGAGGTCTTGTAGACGTGGTTGGCCTGTTGCCAGAACGCCGATCCGGCCTCCTCGGAGTACGGCACCGGGGGGATGGGCTTGCACTCCCGGTTGCCGTCCAGCACAAAAGGCTGGACCTCAGCCCAGTAAGGCTCGAGCGCGGCACCGAAGGTGGGGGCGGTGCGTCTCCATTTCTCGGGCCCGACCGGCTGTCTATAGGGACGACCGATCATGTTGAGATAGCCGTCGGCGTTGGCTCGGTCGGCGATCATGCCGCCGATGAGGTTTCCGGCGGCAATGGATCGGTGAACCACCGGATCAGCGAAGCCGAGGCTCAGGATCGCCCGACGTTCTGATCGATGGGTGATGAGCGCAGCTCGTGCCCTCTTCGACCGATCACTGAATACCGCCCTGGCCGCGGCGCCGATTGCCTCGTTCAACGCCAACGGCCAATTCAGATCGGAGCTGATCCGACCAATCGGTCCAAGACCGTTGATGCGCCCCGACATCGACTCAAGCGACGATTCGCCCAAGGCCACGATCTCGTAAGCGGCGAGCATCGTGTGGGCGTAGATGCGAGCGGCGGACGGAGGGCTGCAACGCTCGGTTTTGACCTGCTCGTTGATGACATTAAACCACCCCAGGAGTTCTTCGGCGGGAAGTTCTCGTGGCGGTAGGCCAATCCCTCGTCTCGGGTCGGTTGATATTTGGGCCACCGCAGTGGCACCGGACGAAGCCGGTGCCACTGTTAGAACGGCCATCCCGCCGGCCGCCGCCACGGTCGAGTCGACCAGGAAGCGTCGTCGGGTCACTTCTACTTGGTCCGTTCCTTGCTGGTGTTGGAGAACTGCGACAGGTAGCCGCCCGAGAGATCGGGATCGAACGTCATGGCGCCAATGAAGCCATCGACGGAGGCCGGCCGGTAGCTCGAACGTTCGCTGAAGCTGTAGCTCGTGCCACCTTCGCTGTAGCGATAGGTGTAGCGGCCCTTGGCCACTTCACCCACGCCGGTCCAGGTCATGTCGACGGCGGGGTTGCCGACGACAGCGCCTTCATCACCATGGCCACCGCCTGAGGAAAGCACAAGGCTCCCGGAGAGGTGAGCGCTTTCGAGCTTCTTGCCGCCGAGGGTCAGCTCCATGTTTTCGCCGTAGCCATATCGGGAACCCATGTAGACACATGCGTCCTCGCCCTCCTCGCCGTGACCGAAGTTGGGGCTTTGCCCTTCCTCGCAGTCGAAGTCGTCGATGTAGGCGAAGACGTCGACGTAGTTGTCCGACATCTCGTAGGCGTAGATGTAGCCGACGTGAACATTGCCGAACGGCCCGGAGCCGACGGGGGTGCCGTCGATCTGGGTCCAGTAGGCGTCAACCGATAGTCCGGTGACCTTGGAGAAGAATCGACTTGAAGCCGACGAGGGGGTCGCAACTGCACCGAGCACGGCGAGCGCGACAACCAAAACAAGACTGAACTTGCGAAACATGTAGTGCGGATAATCCTTTGGTGAACCTGCCAACCCTTCGTCGGCAGGCGATATGGGGTTTGGACGAGTTGTCCGGGTTGGTATCTTCCGGTCTTTCCCGGACGTCAGATTGTGGTGTCAGTCACCGCCGACGAAGGTAACCCAGGAGCCGCCGTCGTAGATGATGATCCGGTAGCCGGCGTAGCCCGACTCCTCGAACACGGCGATCTGATCTTCGCTGTAGAGGCGGGCGAGGTCGGCTCGGTCTTGATCCGACAACGCCTCTGTCGGTTCCAGACCAAAGGCCGAGGGCCAGGTGTAGTACTCGGTGGCGTCGGCGCCCCGGATCTTACGGTGGGGCATGGTGAGGAGTTCGACGAGGAACCGCATCGGTTCTTGCCCGTTGGCTTCCTGCTCGGCCCAAAGCTTGGCGGCGTCACCGCCGCCGAGGCTGGCCATGAAGTCGGGGCCCGTTAGGGCCACCAGTCGAGCGAGGTCGCACGAGGTGGCGGCGTCGAGGATGGCGGCTCGCTTCTCGGCCACCGGGCCCGGAAGCCCGGGCTGCTCGTTCCAGCTCAGGCCGCTGGCCGAGCAGTCGGCGGGTAGCGCAGGCGCTTGGGGTGCCGCGGTTGTCTGAGTGGTGCTGGCGACGGTGGTCGACTGGGCTGGTGTCTCGTTGGCCGGTTCACTGCCCTCGGCCGGTTCGCTACTTTCGATCGGTTCCTCCACCTCCTCAGCGACGGCGGTAATCGCCTCGTCTGATCCATTGCCGCTGGCAAGAAATGCCAAAGCACCGGCGGTAAGGAGAAGGACAACGGCGGCTAGGCCGATGGCAACAACCAGCACGACCATTGGAAACGGCCAGCGCGGTGGTTTCCCCGCGGAGGGGTCGGGTGTAGGCCCGGCCTCGTCGAGGTGGGAACGGGTGTCCAACATGGACATTGTTTGCTTCTTTCGCAATCTCGGCCCGAGGCAGGAGACGCCTCGAGGCTAGGTGATCCACCTGGGAGTGGCCGAGGGGCGAGCGGGAAGCTGCACGATCTTAGGCTCTTGCGTGGCTAGCTCAGATTTTATCACCTGCACATTTGGGATTTGTGCGCGCAAAGGTTAGGTATTTTTCTTGAGACGTGGCCACACTGGGGCCATGACCGACAACGCCCAAAGACCGGCAGCCAAAGCCCGTATCCAGGCAGAAGTGATGATCCCTGGACGCGGTGATCCGGTGGAACAGGCCACGGTCTGTTTTGAAAGCGGCCGCATCACCTACGCCGGAGCCCGGGTGTCGGCACCGCCCTTGGATACCACCGACGGCGAGACGGTCGCCGAAGTCAACACCGTGATGCCCGGGCTGTGGGATTGCCACGTGCACTTCGCCGGGATGGCGTCACTGAATCTGGAGGCGTTTGGCACCACGAGCCCGATCACCTCCGCCGCCCGGGCCGCGGCCGACGTGACCAAAACACTGATGGGCGGCATCACCAGCGTGCGCGACGTCGGTGGGCTGGGCCTTCGCATGGCCCCCGCCGTAGCCGACGGCAGCCTTCTCGGCCCCAACATCTACGCCGCCGGCCGCATCCTCTCCACCACCGGCGGACACGGCGACCTGCACGGCTATCCGCTCGACTTCGCCCACGCCGTCACCTGCGCCCAAGAGTTCGGCTACCTCTGCGACGGCGTGCCCGAGGTGTTGAAGGCCGTGCGAACCAACCTGCGGGCCAACGCCAAGCTGATCAAGATCTGCGCCTCCGGCGGGGTGATGTCGGAGATCGACCACCCGATCCACCAGCAATTCTCCGACGAGGAGCTACGAGCCATCGTCGAGGAGGCCGGCCGGGCTGAGCGCATCGTGGCCGCCCACTGCCACGGCAAACCCGGCATCATGGCGGCGCTGCGAGCCGGTTGCCACACGATCGAACACGGTTCCTACCTCGACGAGGAGGCGGCCGAGCTGATGGTGGAAAAGGGTGCGATGTTGGTGCCGACCCGGTTTGTGGTCAACGAGCTGCTGGGTCAGGAACACCTTCTACCGCGCTACGCCTTCGAGAAGGGAAAGATGGTGGCCGACGTACACGAGCAGGCCATGAAGATCGCCGTGGCCAAGGGCGTGAAGATCGCCATGGGTTGCGACATCTTCGCCAGCGGCACCGACATGTACGGTCGCAACAGCTCCGAGATCGTCAACCTGATCAACGCCGGTTTGACCGACCTGGAAGCGATCGAGGCCGCCACCGCCAATGCGCCGGAGACGCTAGGACCGCAAGCCCCGAAGTCGGGTCAGCTCGTGGCCGGTTACGACGCCGACATCATCTCCTTCGACGCCAACCCTCTCGACGATCGGTCGATCTGGGGCGACCAGTCCCGCCTCACCAGCATTTGGAAAGCCGGTCGGCTCGTGACCGCGGGCTGAGCCGCGTCGCCGGTTCAGTCGAGAGCCAAATCGAAGTGCTTCCGCAACGCCCGACGGCCTGAGTCGGTGACAACAAGAATCCTGGTGTCACGTTGGCGACGAACCCAGCGTTCGTCGAACATCCTGGTCATCAAAGCCGCGCCCACCGAACCGCCAAGGTGGTGAGTTCGTTGGGTCCAATCAAGACAGGGCAGTGCCATGGGGCGCCGTCGACGGGATAGTTCGGCGGTATCGATCCCCAGCGCGGCGAAGCGCTCGTGACCGGATTCGGTGATCTGAACCGATCCGTCGTGTTGGGGAGCGAGGCAGTCGGCCCCCACCAGTGATTCGTACAGCCCCACGCCGAGCCGACCGGCGATGTGGTCGTAACAACTGCGGGCAGCGGCCAAAGCAGATGTCTGGGCCGGCCGTTTTGGCGGGTTCATCTCGACGAGCTCAAGCTGTTCGATCCGTTCAAGTAGCTCCGCCACCTCGGGTCCGGCCAGCCGAAAGTATCGATTCCGCCCGTCGGGCTCCATGGCGATCAGACCGCTGTCGATGAGCTCGGACAAGTGGCGGCTGGTGGTGGATGGCGACCGCCCGATCTGTTTCGCCAACTGACCGGCGGTCTGCGCCACGCCCCCGGTGAGGACACTCAGGATCTGGGCTCGACCCGGGTCGGATAGGGCCCGGCCGATGGAGCTGATGCGGCTTCCACTCATACGTCCAGAGTAGGTCAGGGACATTTCGCTGCGTGACGAAATGTGTCTGTTCTACGGTGAGTGAATGCCTTCCGAGTTGATCGAGTACACCTCGCCGACGGGACGTTTCGACCCCGTCTGGACCCTTGAGATCCAGACCGTGGCCGAAGACGTCAACCGGATTCTCGACGCCATCATGGTCGAGTACCCCCTGGCCTACGGCCGCTACGAACGCAACGCCAGCGTCTCCGCCGTGGGCAAGGAAACCGCCCAGCCAAAACCAGACTCCACTACCCATACCCACGTGGCTGACTTCGAACCTGGAGCTACCGAGACGTTCCCCATGGTGGAGCTGAAGATCTCGGTCGAACGTGACCTTGACGTGCTCGAACGGGTGATGGGTGCAGTGCTCGCCGTGCATCACTATGAGGAACCGGTGATCTACGTGCGGGAAGACTGGGCCAGCCGGGCCAGCTACAACCCAAACGGCACCAACCCCAACCGCTGGTGGAACAACGGCCGAGGACTACCGGCCAGGGTCGACCTCTAGACAGAGTGGATGGACAGAGTGGAGCGATAAGTGAACCGCATAACCAACAGCCAGAAGACGTTCATCGAGGAACAGCCGATGTTCTTTGTGGCCACTGCGGCGGTCGATGGGCGGGTCAACGTGTCGCCGAAGGGCATGGACTCGTTGCGTGTGCTCGATGAGAACCGGGTTGTCTGGCTCAACCTGTCCGGCAGTGGCAATGAGACGGCCGCACATGTCGCCGCCACCGGACGTATGACCCTCATGTTCATGTCGATCACCGCCAAGCCGCTCATCCTAAGGGTCTACGGTCAAGCGACGGTGGTGCATCCTCGGGACCGTGAGTGGGATGAGCTGATCAAGCTGTTCCCCACGATGGGTGGCTCCCGCCAGATCTTCGACCTCGTGGTGGAGGAGACCACGTCGTCGTGCGGCACCGGCGTGCCGATCATGACCGTCGAGTCGATCAGGGGCGACACCGAGCTCGAACCGTTCTACGCCGCTATGACCGACGACGAGCTGAGCGACTACTGGCGGCGGAAAAACACCGCCAGCATCGACGGGTTCCCAACCGGGATCTTCGCCGACTGACCAGTTGCACCGGGTTTGGCTGGTGGCCACAATGGCCCGATGAGCGACGAGCATCAAGCGCCAAGTACCAGCCCCGATCCCGACGATCATCAGCCGGTCGGCCCGGTCAGTGGCACAATCGTGCCCCGCTACGCCGGTCCGTCGACGTTCGCCCGCCTGCCCGAGCTGCGTGACGTTCCCCGATGCGACCTCGCGATCCTCGGCGTGCCGTTCGACTCGGGCACGAGTTACCGCCCCGGCGCCCGCTTCGGTCCGATGGGTATCCGTCAAGCGTCTCGCCACCTGCGCACCAACTACCACCCGGCCTACGGAACCGAGCCCTACGTGGAGATGCAGGTGGCCGACGCCGGCGACGTGGCCTGCAACCCCTACAACATCGATGAGGCCATCACCCAGATTCAAGAGGCGGCCACAGGATTGCTGGGCCAGGCCCGGGGCATCATCGCCATGGGTGGCGACCACACGATCGCAGTGCCGATGTTGAGGGCGGTGAATCATCACGTCGGCCCGGTCGCGCTCGTGCACTTCGACGCCCACCTCGACACCTGGGACACCTACTTCGGCGCACCCTTCACCCATGGCACGCCCTTTCGTCGGGCGGCCGAGGAGGGGCTGTTCCTCGACGACTCGTCGATGCACGTCGGCATCCGAGGCCCGCTCTACAGCCGAGATGACCTCGTCAACGACGAGGAGCTCGGCTTCAAGGTGGTGCACTGCGACGAGTTCCAGAGAGAGGGCGTTGAACATGTGGTCAGCCGAATCCGGGATCGGGTCGGTGATCGCCCGCTGTATCTGTCGATCGACGTCGACGTGCTCGACCCGGCCCATGCCCCCGGAACCGGTACACCCGAGATCGCCGGGATGACCACCCGGGAGATGGTGGGTGTGCTGCGAGGCCTGGCCGGGCTTAACCTGGTGTCGGCCGACGTGGTGGAAACCGCACCGGCCTACGACCACGCCGAGATCACAACGTTGGCGGCGGCCACCATCGTCTACGAGCTGACGAACCTGTTCCTCTCCAACCCGAACGCCCGGGTTTTGGAGGGCTAACCCAGGTCGATGATGAGGTCGGCTCGTTCCAGCACCTTGGGGCGGTGTGACACAGCGAGCACAGCGATGCCGGCGTCGGCCACGTTTTCCCACAGCTCGAATTCGGTGGCCACGTCGAGGGCGCTCGACAGGTCGTCGACCACCAGCAGCTCCGGCCGTTGCACCAACGCTCGGGCTGCCGCCACTCGCTGGCGTTGACCGCCCGACAAACGTAGCCCACGAGGGCCGATCAGAGTGGCGAGACCGTCGGGCATCATGGCCACGTCGCCGGTCATCGCCGCCACTCGCACCGCTTCCGGAAGGTGGTGTGG
Organism: Acidimicrobiales bacterium; assembly: GCA_965216355.1. GTDB lineage: Bacteria > Actinomycetota > Acidimicrobiia > Acidimicrobiales > SZUA-35 > JAHELU01. The sequence continues at coordinate 908,519 of CBDCFR010000012.1, read as the reverse complement.
CACTTCCCCGACTGCGGCCGAGCCGCGGGCCGGGTGCAGCCAAGTGTTGCTGTCGGCCACCGGGTGGGAGCCGAGCAGGATGTTGTCGGCCAGGGAGTCCGACAGCAGCTGCGGGATCTGCGACACGAACGCACATTGGGGAGGCACGAAAAACGCTCCCCGGTCGGTGATCTCCTCGCCGTTCCAACGAACGCTCCCGGAGACCGTGGCCTCCGAAGCCAGTCCGAGCAAGGCTCGCAGCAGCGTTGTCTTGCCGCTGCCGATTCGACCGGTGACCACCACAAAGGATTGACCGGCAACGGCGAATGAGATGTCGTTCACCACGTCATTGGCCCCGAAGCTCACCGACAAGCCTTCAACCTCCATCCGCCGCAGCGGTTGGCGATCGATCTCGGGCCGAACCAGCAGCCGGTGGTTTGTCATCGAGTGCTTCTCCTCGACGGTGTACCCGGCGCCGATCTCAAATGGAATCGGTTCCTCGGGGTTGCGGTGGACGGGTAGATGAATCCGGCGGGCCAAACGATCGCTGTCGCCGCCGGCCACCAGTTCCTCCATCCCTTCGAAGGCCACATCCGACTGACGGTGGCGGGTGATGAAGCGAGCGACCTGTCGAGGGAACGACGCCAGCCACGGGAGATAGGCGAGGAACAACACGATCTCGGGCAGCGTGAATTCACCGGCGGCGATCGATCCGGCGGTGACCACCAGCACCAAGGCCACCGCTACGTCGTTGGCTCCACCGGCGAATTGGAACACCGCCTCGTTGAGTGTGCGATCTCGGACCGCGGTTTGGCGGCGAGTGTCGACCAGGGTTTGGAAGCGGTTCAACACCGGCTCCGTGGCGTCGTTGACCTTGATCGACGTGGTGCCGGCCATCACGTCACCCAGCATCCCGCCAACGGCTCGGGTGGCCACCCGATCCGCCCGACGCAGCCTGACGATGGTGCCGTCCAGCAGCAACACGACGAGTGCGCCTAGAACCATCGGGAGCATCGCCAAAGCGGTGGCGGTGGCGTTGACCTGGGCCAGAATCGTCAGCCCGATCACGGCGAACATCATGCCGCCGGCCACGTCGACCCAGTTGTCGACGAAGCGGGCGATGTCGCTGGCGTCGTCGCGGAATCGGGAGACGGCATCACCCGCAGAACGCACCGGCGGACCGGCGTCGGGTCCGCCACTCACCATCTGTGCCTGCAGCATGTTGCCCTGCAACATGGTGCGCATGAACGTCCAGGTCTTGGTGAAGTTCACGATCGCGGTGGAGAAGATCACCAGGCGAATGAGCTCGGCGACGAGAAGTGCAGCGGCCACGAAGTAGAGGCGGCGGATTTCGTTGTCGGTGAGCGCGGCGAAAGCGGCTGCGGTGAGCCAGCCGGTGATGGCCGGCATCAGCCAGAACAGCATGAAGAAAAACGTGCCGATCCAATACTCGCGGCGACGCTCCTGACTCACCCGCCACGACAACCGAATCACCGGACGGTTCATGGTTCTAGCGGTCATGATCCCTCCCAGGCGTAATCATCGATGTCGGGGTTGGACAGCGGATCGGCGGTGAGGTCGGCGGTCGCCAGTTCCAGCATCGAGCGGTAGCGTCCACCCGGCCGTTGTTCCAATTCGACCCGGGGGCCGAACTCCACGAGCCGACCGTGGTCGAACACGGCGATGTCGTCCACGGCGGCCAGCGTCGACAAGCGGTGGGCGATCACCACCGAGGTGCGCCCGTCGAGGAGCCGTTGGATTGCGGTTTGCACCACCCGCTCGCTGCGGGGATCGATGCGGGCCGTTGCTTCGTCGAGTACGACCACGTCGGGCTGACGGAGCCACACCCGAGCCAGGGCCAGCAGCTGTGACTCACCGGCCGACAGACCAAGCTCGGTGTCGAACACGGATCGGTGGATGCCGCCTTCGAGAAGATGGCCGAGGCCGATGTCTCTCAGCGTTTGCTCCACAGCTTCATCGGAATAGTTGCCGGAGGAGGCCGCGTCGGAAGACGCAGCGTCGGCGGGTCGAAACAGCGTGACGTTGTCGCGCAGCGAACCGTCGTAGAGCTGAACCTCTTGTGGCACCACGGCCACCCGGCGGCGCAGCTCGGCCATCGGGATGTCGGCGATCGGCACCCCACCGAGGCTCACGGTGCCACCGGTGGTTTCGATCAAGCGGGCCACGAGGCGAGACATGGTGGTCTTGCCGCTTCCGCTACGGCCTACCACACCGAGCGATCGTCCTGGCTGAAGTTCGAAGCTGAGGCCACGCAGCACCGGCTCGTCTTCGACGTAGTGGAACTCCACATCGTCGAAGGTGATGGCCAGCGGACCGTCGGGAGGAGAGACCGTACCGGTATCGAGGATCGTGGCCTTTTCGGCCTGGAGTTTGGCCACCCGGTTGAGCGCACTGATCGCCTTTTGCGCCACCTCGTAGCGCTCGACGATGGTGTCGAGCGGGCGCCGAATCTGTTGGGTGTATTGAAAGAGCACAAAGGCGGTGCCGATGGTGATCGCCCCGGCCGACACCATCAGCGCACCGAGAATCAGCGAGGCCACGGTGCATAGGACGATGGCGAGGTTGAGCCCCCACCACAGCCGAACGAACGCCCCTTCCTCCTTCATCCTGGTGTTGAGGAGGAACGTGGCGTCTTCCACGAACCGTTTCATGGCGTGAGGGCCGGCGCCGTTGCCACGAATGTCTTCGGCCGCGTTGAGCTTCTCCTCGATACCGCCGAACAGCCGGGCTCGAGCGCCCAGCACGCCCTCACTCTCGTTGACCATGCGGCTTCGATAGCGGATCGACATGGCCCCGGCGATGGCGATGTAGGCGCCCATGGCCACGGCCAGGCGCCAGTCGAGAATGGCGAGGATCGTCACCGTGCCGACGAGCAGCAAAACCGCCGACCCAACGGCGGTGACCACCTGGCCGAGGAAGTCGGACACCGAGGTGATGTCGCCGTCGATGCGCTGAATGAGCGCGCCCGGCGGATTGCGGCGGTGGAACTCTTGGTCGAGCCCCAGCACGTGGTCGATCATGTCCATCCGCAGATCGTTGGCGGTGCGCCAAGCCAGGCTGGTCGAACCCCACGCCACCCCGGCGGCGGTGACCTGCCCGGCCAACGCCAAGGCCAGGTACACGGCACCTAGGGTGACGAGTTCCGAAGACGGAGCGCCCGCGATCGCCCGGTCGATCACGGCTCGAACAACAAGCGGGCCGAACAGCGGCAACAAGGCCAGGATGGTGAGCGCCAACGTCAATCCGAGGTAGGCCCACTTCTGGGGGCGGACCAGACCCATTAGCGTCGACCATTGGGCCGATCGTTGGGTTCCTCGCTGTGAGGGAGGTTTTGCGGGGCTCGGCTTTGGGCGCGCCGCGGAATCAGGGTCGGCCGGATCGACCGTAGCGGGGCCCTCCAGTGCGGTGTCCGGTGGTGGAGACGGCACCTAACCAGCATTGCCGAAATCGGCGCAACGTGCCCAATAATTTCGGGGCCCGTTGTAGTACGAAATTGTAGGTCTGGCCGTCGGGGGCAGAAATATCTGCCAGTGGTGCCATGTGCATGCTCACGGCGGTAGTCTTCGCCCTGTTACGAACGGTTTCACACAAACGTAAAGTCACGGTTAAGACTTCGGCGGCGACGGGCGAGGAGGGGTTGCACCCGTACTAGCCTGGCCCTGCGTTTGTGGCGGAATGGATGGCGGCACGTGAAACGACCACTTCTTCTCATACTTACGGTGATGCCCTTTGTGGCCGCCGCGATGGTGTGGGTTGAAGCGAACCCGCAATCCAACGGGTTCGAGCTTCAGAGCGACGATTCCGGCTACGAATCAGCGCTGCAGGATGAGCTGGCGATTGCAGTAGCGGGCACTGAGCCGCCCCAGCTTCTGAAGATCGACCTCGCCGATGATGAGGCTCCGGTCGAGGCCGAGGATGTATCGGCCACCGGGGACGAGTCGACCACCACAACCACTACCGTTGCGGATTCTGAATCCGACGAGACAACCACAACGAGCACCGACTCCGAAGTCGACGAATCTACGACGACCACGACCACGACCGCTGCCGACGGCGACAGCACTACGTCGACGCCTCCATCGTCGTCGGCTGCAACGTCGGCCCCGGTAACAACGTCCACCACGTCGGCGTCATCCACGTCTTCGCCGACGAGTCCGTCGACCACCTCCGGCGCGACCACCACCTCCACACGGGGCACAGCCACGACGTCGACCACACGAGGCACAACCGCTTCCACCACCGCCACCACATCTTCGCCGACAACAGCCACCACACAGGCGACCACAACCACAACGACCAGGCTGACCACCACCACAACCCGCCCCACCACGACCACCACCCGCCCTACCACCACGACCACGTTCAACCCTGCCAATACCTACTTCGTGGCCACCAACGGATCGAACTCGAATGATGGGTCGGCCGCTCGGCCGTGGGCGTCGATCCTTCACGCCATCGACCGGGTTCCCGACGGCAGCGAGATCGTGGTGCGCAACGGGCGCTACGACGCACTGATGGAGATCGAGCGCCGCTTCTCCAACGGCATCGTGGTGCGGGCCGAGAACCCCTACCGGGTGCAGCTTCGGGGCAACGGCACCGTGATCGGCTGTCACCTCTGCGCCGGGATCACCTTCGAAGGGTTCGACATCAGCCACAGCGGTGGCGCCGATCAGTACGTGGTGCAGATCCAGGACGCCAGGGGTAACGACACCGGCGGTCGACGGCTCACCTTCCGCAACAATGTCTTCCACGACAGCCAGAACAACGACCTGATCAAGGTCAACAACGGCGCCTCCAACGTGCTGTTCGAGAACAACATCTTCTACAACCAGCGGGGCTCCGACAGCCATATCGACGTCAACTCGGCCAGCAACATCACGATCCGCCACAACGTGTTCTTCAACGACTTCGGATCGAACTCGAACACCGGCTCGTTCATCGTGATCAAGGACAGCAACGGTGGCAACGACGGTCAGTACGGCAGCCGTAACATCGACGTGGTCGGCAACGTGATGTTCAACTGGCAGGGTCACGAGGGCAACGGCTTCATCGCCGTCGGTGAAGACGACGTGTCGTATCACCACGCCGTCGACGTGATGATCGAAAACAACCTGTTGATCGGCAACTCCAACTACCACATGCGAGCGGCCCTGATCGCCCGAGCGGTGAAGGATCTCACGTTCCGCCACAACACCGTGGTCGGCAACCTGCCCGGCATCACCTACGGTCTGCGGGTTCATCGAGCGGGATCGCAGCCCACCAACGAGAACGTGGTGATCGCCAACAACATCTGGTCGGATCACACCGGCACGATGGGTAGTGAGCGGGCGCTCTACGATCTGTTCAGCGACTCACCCACCGGCGACACCACCGGCGGCCAGCTGGTCGGCAACCTGTTCTGGAACGGCGGCTCGGCCATCCCGTCCGACAGCGGCGACCTGTTCCGCCCCGGCAACGACGCCAGCCGGGTGGAGGGCGATCCTCGCCTTCCCAACGTTGGGTCGTCGATCTCGGTGCCCCGCCTCCGCTCCGACGGCAGCGGCTTCGCCGACGGGTCGTCCACCGTCCGCCAGGCCTTTGAACGCCTGGTGCGGGCCTACGCCGTTCCGTCGAGCGGAAGTCCGGTTGTGAACGCCGGATCGTCGAGCCATGCTAACGGGCGTGACATCCTCGGGCGCTCCCGCTCCGGCGCCGACATCGGGGCCTACGAAGCCGGCTAGGGCCGTTTGCGGCGGCGGTGCCGCCGCGGCACTTACCGAGTTTCGGGCTTCGCTCGAAACATCGCGGCGGGAGCAACAATGAGTCTGCGGTTCTCTCGGGCCGCCCGAGTTGTGGGGCTCGTGGTCGTGGTGCTCGTTGCCGTGTGGACCACCAGCCGGTCGGCCGATGAACCTGATGTGCTCGACCGGGGTCCGGCTGCAGCCGAGGCGGCCTCGGAGGCGGTCGGCGCGTTTACCGAACCGACCGAGCCAAGTCCTGTGCCAACCACCACCACCGCTCCCGCGCCGCCGACGTTCCATGTGTCGGCTGATGGATCCGACGATGACGGTGACGGATCATTCGAACGGCCGTGGCAGACGATTGTGGCGGCTGCCGGGCAAGTGCCCGATGGAGCGGAGATCCTGGTGGCTCCGGGTCGCTACGACGGTCGGGTTCGCATCGAGCGGCGGTTTGAAGAGGGCCTTGTCATCCGGGCTGCTGAGCCCTACCGGTCGCAGCTTCGCAACGACGGCATCGTGATCGCCTGCCACCGCTGCGCCGGGGTGACGTTCGAGGGATTCGACGTGTCACACAGCGGCGGTAGCCAGCAGTACGTGGTGCAGGTGGAAGACGTTGATGGCGACGGCGTCGGTGGGCGCCGGGTGACGTTCCGCAACAACGTCTTCCACGACAGCCAGAACAACGACTTGATGAAGGTCAACAACGGCGCCGACGAGGTGTTGATCGAGAACAACATCTTCTACAACCAGCAGGGCCCCGACAGTCACATCGACATCAACAGCGCCACCGACGTGATGGTCCGCCACAACGTGTTTTTCAACGACTTTCCTGCCGATGTGGCTGATGCCGACACCGCTTCGTTTTTGGTGATCAAAGACAGCAACGGCGATGATGACGCCAACCTCGGAGCTCGGCGGATCACACTCGACGGGAATGTCTTTCTCAACTGGCAGGGCAACGACGGCAACGGTTTCATCTCGGTGGGGGAGGAGTCGGTCGACCATCGCCACGCCATCGATGTGATCATCGAGAACAACCTGATGATCGGCAACTCGCCCGATCTGATGCGGGCGGCGATCATCGCCAGGGCCGTTGATCGCTTGACCGTCCGGCACAACACCATCACCGGCGATCTCCCGGCGCTGGCCTACGGGCTGCGGATCGATCGAGTGGGTGACCAGCCGACCAATCGCAGCATCATCGTGGCCAACAACATCTGGTCGGACCCCACGGGAACAATGGGGACCGAGGCCATGGAGTGGCCCAACTTCAGCGACTCGCCCGACCGGGCCACGGTGGATTCCCGCTCCGTTGGCAACCTGTTCTGGAACGGCGGCTCGGATCCGCCCGAGGATCCCGACGATACGTTCGCTCCTAACGCCGACCCAACTGCGGTTGTGACTGATCCTGCGCTGCCGGATCCTGGTGGTCGGATCACCGTGCCCCGACTTCTCGATGACGGGTCGGGCTTCGCCGATGGGTCGGCCACGATCGTCGAGGCGTTCGGGCGCCTGGTGGCGACCTACGGGACGCTGTCGGACAACAGTCCGGCCGTGGATGCCGCTAACCCGGGCGACGGTCACGGGTCGGCGACAGACATCCTCGGCCGTCCCCGGCCCTCGGGGGCCGCCGATATCGGCGCCGTCGAACTCGACTAGGCGTCTTACATTCTGGGCGCACCAGCAACGAAAAATCGGTGCTGACGCGCCCAGAAACCCCGGTTGGTCGAGGGTGGCAGCCCTACGAAGCGCCGATCTAGCGCTGGCGGAGGGGACCGAGGCCGCGGCGTAGGAGTCGGCGTCGACCGCGATCACGGTAGAGCTGCGACTCCCGATAGACGATGCCCAGACCGGCGCCGACGATGAGGACCAGACCGACCCAGGTCCACACGTCGGGGAGGGCGCCGAAGAACACCCAACCCCACAAGACCGACCAGGGAAGAAACGTGTACTCAAACGGTGTTACGACACTCGCTTCGGCCAATCGGTAGGCCTGACTCAGCGCGAAGAACCCGACGCCCGAGATCGCCCCGATGCCGATCAGCATCAACCACTCTCGACCGCTTGGGGTCACCCAGCTCCGGTAGAGAAAGGCCAGGCTCGGATGGGCGCCGGCCGGGTCGAACCGGGTGAAGATCAGCGCCGCCGCCGATCCGGCCACAATGAAGAAGATCATCGAGATCATGGCCAGCGTTGCACCGTTGGTGGTAGGTCCAAGGCGGCGGGTAAGGATGATGCCGACGGCGTAGGCTATCGCCGCCAGCAGGGCTAGGACGATCGCCGGCTCGAAGACGCCGGCTCCCGGTCTGACGATCACCAGTACACCAAGCAACCCGACGGCAACCGCGATCCAACGGGGCGGCCCCACCCGTTCGCCAAGCAGAACGGCGGCGAGAATCACCACGAAAATCGGAGTGGAGAACGTGACCGCCGCTGTCTCGGCCAAGCCGATCGTGGCGAGGGCCATGTAGTACACCATGTAGCTGGTGAACATGGCCGCAGATCGTGTCAGCTGCAGTTTCCACGAGCCGATCTTCAACCGCCACGACTTCGTCTCGACCCGAACGACAGCGGCAATGATCGGCAGCGCCAACAGACCCCGCAGCACCACGATCTGATGTACCGCGTAGCCGTCGCTCAACGACTTGATGATCACGTCCTGGATCGGGAAGATCGTGGTGCCGAGTAGGAGAAGAGCGATGCCGAGTATTGGCCGAGATTCTGATTCGGCAATCGTCGGCTCGGCCGGATATGGGATCGCCTCGGTGTAGGCATCGACGGGGCCGTCGATGGCCGAAGGGGTCGGAGTCTCGACCCTGGGGCGGGGCTTAAACCTCGATTTCGTAGCCCTCAACCCGAGGCTCCGTATCAATCATCTCGGCCGGGAAACCGGAGGCTCGGAAGTCGATACCGAGATCATCCTCGAAACGCTGAACCACTCGGGGGCTGAGGGCTCGTGGGCCGTAACGGTCCTTGGCGTCGGCAAACGCTGCTCGCACAACGGGGCCGAGTTCCAGGTTCACGCCGTGGTCGCGGGCCACGTCGAGGAACAGGTCTGTGTCCTTCTCCACCAGGTCCATGGTGAAGTTGATGTCGTAGCTGCCGTTGAGGATCAGCTGACCTTCTGTTTCGTGGGAGAAGGAGTTGCCCGACGAGATGGCAATGGCGTGGTAGGTGGTGGCCATATCGATCCCGGCCATCTTGGCCACGGCGTAGGCTTCGCCGGTGGCAGCCAGGTGGATGGCGGCGAGATAGTTGGTGACCACCTTGAGGATCGACGCCGACCCCCAATCGCCGCTATGGAGGATCTGGCGGCCCAATAGCTTGAGTAGGGGGAAGGCCCGGTCGAAGGCTTGCCGGGAGCCGCCGGCGAGAATGGCGATGTTGCCCGTCGCCGCCCGATGGCAGCCTCCGGAAACCGGGCATTCGAGCAGCTCCACATTGTGCTCGGCCGCCATGGCACCGAGGCGCTTGACCTCCTCGGCGTCGGTGGTGGACATCTCCATCCACAGCGAGCCGTCTTTCATCATGGGCAACATGGCCTCGACCACGTCGGCGCAGATCTTGGGTGATGGCAGGCAGGTGATGATCACGTCGCACTGCGGAGCCAGCTCCTCCAGCGTGGCCGCCGACCCGGCGCCCCGTTCCACAAACGAAGCCATCGCGTCGGCACTGAGATCGTGGACAACGAGATCTATGCCTTGCTCCTCAGCATTGTCCAGCAGTGACCCGGCGAGCTTGCCGCCGACGTTGCCCAGTCCGATAAACCCAACCTTCATTCGCTAGTCTCCCGTTTGGACGTGATCGTCTGATCTGATCGCCGATTTGGTCGCCCGATGGTACCCCTGAACGATCGATCAGGCAATGGATCCATCCGGCGGACCGCGACGTCTGTACGACCGGTTTCATCGCAGAAAGTTGCCTATTGAACCAAGTCTCGCGTGGTGTGCTAGGTTTACGGCACAAATGACCTCCGTGAAGGGGACGGGGAGGTCGGAACGGTAGGAGTTGAGGGACCACCATCAGAAGCGCCGGTCGGTCGACCGGGCCAAGTGTTGCAGTCGACTTTTGAGAAAGGTCGGCGGCTTCGCCGCGGCGACTGGATTGTTCGTTCTGTTTGGGATGGTGATGGCTCAGCCGGCTGCGGCCCAGAGTTCCGGGGACGACGCAGTCGCCGAAGAGGACACCACCGAGACAAGCGAATCAGACACATCCGAATCAGACCCAGCCGATTCTGAAGCTACCGAAGCGGACCCAGCCGATTCTGAAGCCGCCGAAGCGGACACATCCGAATCAGACCCAGCTGAATCAGAAACCGCCGAGCCTGACCCTGTCGACCCTGAAACAGCGGACTCGGATACTGAGGAAGAAGAAGCGGACTCGGAAACTGCCGAATCGGAAACGGCGGAATCAGAAACTGCCGAGATCGCTGAGCCACTGGCTGAGCCCGAAACGGCCGAGGCCTCGGCCGAGACCGATGTCGCCGAATCGGTGGCCGACTGGAACATCGGACCGATCGGCGGCGGAACGCTCTTGTTGGCACCAGGTCAGGTCGGGTTTGCCGGCGACGTCCGATCGGTGGCCGACTTCGCCGCCGTGGTGATCTCGGGCACGGCCGGCGTCGATGAGTTTGTGATCGACGGGACCGGCGTCGGTGCCGGGTCGGCGGTCGCGATTTCACTATCGGGCGGGGATGGGCACGACACACTGCGGGCCCCGGCCGGGTTCACGTGGTCTGGGGGTGGCGGCAGCGGTTCATTAAGCGGGCTCGGCGTCACGATCTCCGTCAACGGTTTCGAGCACGTGATTGTGGGTGGAGCCTCGGTCGACGGGGCGCTGCGGGTCGACGCTCCCGGTGAACTCACGGTGGAGCAGGACGGCACGGACGTTGTCGCTTTCGCTGACGGCGGTGCCCTCGACGCCACGCTGCGTCGTAACGCCCAGTCGGGAGTTCTCGAATTGGTGGCCGGAACGTCCGGTGGCCAGGCCGGTCCGGTATTCGACATCGACGAGTCGGTGGTCTCGGTTCGTATCACCGGCTCGACTCTCAACGATCTGTTCCGACTCAACGTAAGTATTGACGAGGCGGCGGCCGGCACCTTCCCTTCAATCACCTATCAGGGTGGAGCCGGCGAAGACGTACTCTTCGGCCCGGCGGTGGACGCCACGTGGACCGTCGACGAACAAGACGGCGGCACCGTGGCCGGAGTCGAGTTCGATGACGTGGAACATCTGGTTGGTTCCACGGCCGACGATGATTTTGTGGTCGCCACCGGTGGTTCGGTCTCCGGTTCCATCGACGGTGGCGGTGGCGACGACTCGCTGACGGTCGCCGGGCGCTACGACTCGGTTGGTTATCGCAGCACTAACCAGACCGCCAACCAGAACGCAGCCAACCAGAACGCCGCCGACCGCGCCACCATTATCGAACTCAACAACGCCCTTGACGTCACCCGGCTTGTGTACCGCAATCTCAACAGCGTGGCCGACCAGACCACCGTGCAACACCGCACGGTCAACGGGTCGGTGCTCGGCGACAAGGCCATCCTGTCGATGCTGGCCAACGGAAGCCTCCAGTTATCCGCCGCCACCTTCGATGACATTGTGTTTGCCCCACCGACCGCGTCGCTCACCGTCGATCTTGGCGCCGCGTTCGACCTGCCGGAGATCGTCGACCAGATCACACCGTTCCTCCCCACCGTCACCGAAGACGTCCTCACCGTGGAGTCGGTGACACTGCCCGGAGTCGATTTGGTTCTCCGGGCCGACACGATCCGGGTGAACGAGAACGCCGAGATATCGACCGTCGTCGCCGCCGGTACAGCCAGTGGCGACATCACCATGGAGGCCCACCGCATCGAGATGGCACCCGGCTCGAAGCTCCTCACCAACGGTGTGGGTTCGGCCGACGGTGATGTGACCTTGAGCGCGGCGTCAGCCCCGACCCTCGGGTTCTCGCTCTTCGACGGCGCTCTTTCCCCGATATCGCTCGGCAGTTATCGCTCGGGCATCGACATCGATGGCGCCACGATCGACGGCGGCAACGTGAACATCACCGCGTCGGCCAAATCCAAGACCCGGTGGGAGTCGCTCGGCCCGTACTGGGACGGCCTCGCCGGCATGCTGGAGGGCTCGCTCTCACAGTGGCCGCAACTTGGTCTCAGCGCCGTGTCACCGGTAACGGGCCAAGTGAAGATCCAGACCGCCACCTCGGATGTGACCCTGACCGACGCCACCGTCACCGCCACGGGCTCCACCCGAATAACGGCCGACAGCCAGGCCGACGCTTCGTTCACCGCCGTGGGGATCGACTCTCAGGTCGGTGGTGCGGCCAAACGGTTCGTGGTCGTTCTTGGTTTCGGCTGGGCCGAAGCCGATGCCGATGTTTCAATCGAAGGCGCCACCACGATCACCTCCCGCAACTCGGTCTACCTGAGCTCCAACGCCGAAACCACGGGAGCCGTGATCACTCGGATCACCGCCGACGGTGCCCTCGGCGAGGGTAAAGACGTGGAGATCGCGGCGTCGGTGGCCGTCGTCAACACGATTGAGCGAGCCAACACCGCAATCGGAGCCGATGCCGAAGTTGTATCCCAGCAAGGCAGCGTGAGCGTGCTGTCGGCCGGGAAGTCCGATAACAAGGCCAAAGCCGGGGTCGTCCTGTTTGAAGACGGAGCCGGCGGAGCCTCGTTCGCCATTTCGATAGACAACGCCGAGATCAAAACCAACGTCGATGGCACCATCCGGGCCGCTATCGCCGCCGGAGAGAACGGCCATATCTTCGCCTCCCGCAGCGGTGTGGACGGAGGCTGGATCACGCTCGCCGGTATCGATCCCGCCGCCGAACTACGTCGGGGAATGCGGGTGGTCTACGATCGTCGGAACGCCAACCGGGTCGGTGGATTGACCGACGGTGACAGCTACGTGATCGCCGAAGTGGAGACGCTCGGTGTGGCCGCCGACGGGTCGTTGACTCAGCGGGTCCGTCTGGCCCGTAGCGGTTCGATCGATCTCGACGCCGAGCAGACCTCGTCGTCGGCCACCCACGGTTTAACCCGTCAGTTGATGACCAACTTCGACGGAGCTTCGGTGGCCGACACGAACGGCCTCTTGACCTTGGGCTTACTCACTGAGGTTGGTCTGGGTGACATCGTGCGCTATCGGGGACCGGGGGGCGAGGATGCGATGGTGCCGGGGCTCACCACCAATCGGGACTATGAGCTGGTGTCGGTGGGTACCGGTTTCGGGTTGATTGACACCGAAACCGGCCGACCGGTCACCTTCCAAGGTGTCGGGGCCGGCGAGCACTGGTTCGGCTATGGCGACACCACATTGAACTTTGCTCCGTCGGCCGCCGTCGACGGCTTCCGCGACACGATCCGGCTCGACGGTCATGGCCTTCAGACCGGCGACTTTGTGATCTACGAGACCGACCCAACCCTGTCGACCACCGCGTCGGTCCCCACCGTGGTCAACGGTGTGATATCCGCGAGTGGAGCCGAGGTCGTCCTCCCCGATGCACCGATTGCCGGTCTCGATCACGGCTTGGCCTACTTCGTGACCAGAGTCGACGGTGACCACATTCGTCTCACCGAATCGTCCACCGCCGCTCGGGCAGCCGAAGCCATCGCTCTGACCGACGGATTCGGTTATTCGGCGCTGCTTCGACCCGGCGACATCGCCGGGGTGGCCGTCAGGGCCGACTTCGAGTCGGGTGACCTGGTCTCGGCCGGAGTTTCCCTGAGCGACGATTCCCAGCCTTGGCCCAGCATCGCCGCCGGCGCCGCCTTCGGGAACCCGGAATCACTGGCCGGCGGGGTGCAGCAATTGGTGGAGAACTTCCGCCAGGGCAAGTGCCAGGGCCCGGCCGAAAAGTCCGGCGCCCCGCCCGTTTGTGGGTCGACCGACGGGACCAACGGCGATAGCAAGGAGGCCATCCCGTACGACCTGGCCGTCACCTTCGCCTTGATTGTGGCCAACCACGACGTGGCCGCCGTCGTCGGTTCCACCGCGGTGATCGAGTCGGGCGCCGACCTCGAAGTGGGGGCCGGGCTCGTGGAGAAGCTATCGATCTCGCCCACCTCGGGCGCCACCCGCAACGGGATCGACGCCTCCGACAAGGCCAAACCCGAAGGGGCTGAGCGCGACATCGAGATCGGTGTGGCCATCGGTGTGGTCGTGATGAACAACAAGGCCAAAGGTGAGGTGGCCGATGGGGCCATCGTGGACGCCTCGGGCCTCACCACTGTGGCCGGCGACGTCACCTATCCGCTACTGATCAACTCGGTGGAGAGTTCGATCAATCCGGTCGAGGGCTTCGAGCAGTCGGGGGCCAGCGGCTTGCTCTCGTTGTTCGACGGCACGCTCGGGTTCAGCAGCAACCTGTTCAACGTCTCCGCTTCCTCGCTGGCCGGCGCCCCGGCCGATGCCGATAGCGACAAGCTGGCTGTTGCCGGTTCCGGGGTGTACCTCAACCTCGACAACGATGCCACCGCCCGTATCGGATCCGGCGCTCGGGTTAACTCCAAGGTCGGGTTCCACAACAACACCCAATCGGTCACCGTCGAAGCCGACATCACGGTGGAGCTGGTGGAGGTTGGCAACAACTCGTCGTTCAATCTCAGCCTGCCCGGCCTGGCCGAGGCCGGCACCAGCTTTGCCGCAAACATGAAACAGAAGGGGCTGAAGGACAACCTGACCAGCACGCTTAGAGGCCTGGTCAATCCGTTTGGGGCTTCGGGGCAGACGGCCATCGGGCCGGTGGTGTTGGTCAACACCACGTCGAACACCGCTACGGCGGTGGTGGCCGCAGGCACCGAAGAGGCGCCGACCACCGTTCGCACCGGTCCTGGCGGCACCGGCCTGATCGTCGATTCGTCATCGGAGATGTTGAGTGTTGCGGTGGCTCAGACCGGGGCCAAATCGTCGGAGCTCGGCATCACGGCCAGCGTGACCGTTGGCGTGTTCGAAAACGTGGCCAACGCCTCGATCGGTGAGTTTGTCACCGTCGATGGTGGCCCCACCGGGGCCGGCGGTCCGGTCACCGTCCGGGCCAATGACCGTATCGATCGCACGGCGGTGGCGGGGGCCTGGACCGCCAGTGAAAAGAAGGGTGTCGGCGTGTCGGTCGGGGTCAACGACATCGAGCGCACGGCCCGAGCCACCAGCGACGGCACCATATCGTCCGGCGGGACGCTGCTCGTCGACGCCAAGTCGGCCGGCAATATCAATGGCGTCGTGATCGGTGGAGCCACCCCACCGTTGCCCGGCGGCCAGTCAAACGACACCTCTGCAGGCAACAACCCGGTGAACAACTCTGGGAATGACGCGGTGCCGGCCAAGCGGGATCTCTCGCTCGGCTTGGCCATCAGCGTCGCCACCAACAGCGTGAACACCACCACCGAGGCCGCTCTGGCCGGCCCGACGGTTCGGGCCTCCGGGGTCACCGTCGACGCCGACAACGACACGTCGGTCGACTCGGTGGTGGTCGCCGCCGCCTTCAGCCTGCCGAAACGGGGTACACCAAACGAACCGGTGGCCGGTCAACAGATCAACCTCACCGGCGCCGGAGCGGTGGCCGTCAACACCGTCGACAACAACATCGACGCCACGATCGACGGCGTGCAACTCATAACCACCGGCGTGGGTGCCCCGGTGGAGGTCGGCGCCGCCGACCGATCCGACATCGGCACCGATGGGGGTGGGGTAGCACTCTCGATCACCCGAGCCGCCCGCTCGGCCACCGGTCCACCCAAGGCTCTCACCGGTTCGGTCGGCGCCTCGATCGCCGTCAACGGGTTCACGTCCGACGTCAACGCCGCCATCAGCGAATCCACCGTCGTGGCCCGAGGCGACGTTGCGGTATCCGCTACCGCCACCCCGCAGATCGATGCGCTCACCATTGGGGCCGCCCTGGCCGGCGGCCAGTCCCAGGGCACCACCGTTTCGCTGGCCGGAGCCGGTGCCGGTTCCGGCAACACGATCTCGTCAACCGTCAACGCCGACATCTCGTCCAGCACGATCTCAACCAGCAGGGCCATTCAAGTGACAGCCGGTGACACCGCCACCGTGGCGGCCGACGCCGGCGGTTTCGCCATCGCCATCGCCCTCTCCGACAAGGCTCAGGGAGTGTCGGTCGGGTTGTCGGCGGCTCGCAACGACATCACCAGTTCGGTCACCGCCGACGTCGACCAGTCGGCGCTTGTGGCCGGTAACCTCACCGGTCGCCTCGACGCGGTGGCCATCGGGGCCTCGTCGGCCCCAACGATCGACGCTCTCACCATTGGCGGCGCCGTTGGTCCAAACGGTGCCTCCGGTGCCGGCTCCAGCAACGACATCACCACCACGGTGGCCGCCACCGTGAGCGGCTCGTCGGTCGACGCCGACCGGGGCGGGGCCGCGGTCACCGCCGTAAACGAGGCCAAGGTGAAAGCCGACGCCGGCGGGTTTGGTCTGGCCGTCAACGTCAACCAGAGCCAGGCTCGGACCACCATCTCGGTAGGCGTGTCGTTGGCGTTGAACACCATCAACGCCAACACCACGGCTCTGGTCGACACCTCGCAGATTACCACCGGCGGGCGCTACCTGGTCTCGGCCGACAACAACTCAACCATCGAGGCGCTCAGCATCGCCGGGGCCGCCGGCGTGGCCGTCAAGTCGGGTGAAGGGTTCAGCGTGGCCTTCGCCGGAGCTGGAACCGGATCGGGCAACAACATCACCGGTAACACGTCGGCCACCACGGTTGACTCGATCATCATGGCCGGCAGCTCGGCCTCGATCCTGGCGTCGGACACCGCAACCATCGACGTCAAAGGCATCGGGGCTTCCGTCGCCGCCGACCTGGCCGGACGGGGAGCCGGCGCCACGATCGCCCTCGGTCTGGCCGTGGCCATCAACCAGATCGTTTCCAGCACCAACGCCGGTTCGGGCTCGTCGTCGATTACCGCTGGAACCGGGGTCGACATTCAGGCCACCGGGCGGGGCACGATCAAGAGTCTCGCCGTTGGCGCCGACCTGGCCGTGAAGCTCGGTCAGGGCCAGTCGATCACCGGCAGCGGAGCCGGCGCCGGATCGGGTTCGAGCATCGCCAGCTCGGTAAAGGCGTGGACCAGCGAAGGCAGTCTCACCGCCGGCGGTCGGCTGATGGTGCTCGGTGAGGACACCAGCACCATCACCACCACAGCCGTCGCCGGCGCAATCGCCATCCAAGGAGGAGCCCAAGGGGCTTCGGTGGCCATCGGGGTAGCAGCGGCGACAAATGACATTTCGGGGCAAACGTCGGCGGAGATCGTCGGCACCACAACGACGGTCGGCACGGCAACAACGGCCGGCGCTATGGTCGACGTCACGGCGAATCGCACCAGCTCGATCTCGAGCACCGCCGTCGCCGCTGCGGTATCGGTGGCCGCGGCTCAAACGGGGATTGCGATCTCCGGTGCTGGTGCGGCTGCGGTTAACACCATCTCGGGCGGTGTATCGGCCGACATCGAACGGGCCGCGATCACTGCTCCGACTGGGGTTTCGGTTCTCACCACCAACACCGGAACGATTACCGCCCAGGTGCGCGGTCTGGCGTTCGGGGTTGGCTTCGGCAAGACGGGTGCCGGGGTGGCCATCGGGGCCGCCTACGCCGCCAACCGCATCGGGTTCACCGCCGGTGGCGCCCGGCTCGGGTTCGAGGTCGGTGCCGGAATCGCCGGGTCGACGGTCACAACACCGGGAGCGGTTTTGGTGCGGGCAACGTCGACGGCCATGATCACCGCCGACGTTGTCGCCGCCTCGGTAGCCCTCGCCGGCAGCGGAGGGGCCGGCTTGGCGGCAGCAGGCTCGGGATCGAGCGCCATCAACTCCATCGGCATCGACACCAGCGCTCAAATCGCCAGCTCCACGGTCAGCGGCGGCACGGTCGACCCCGACACGACGTTCGGGTCCGACAACGTGCAGGTCAGCGCCACTGATGCGTCGACGATCACCTCGACGGTCGGATCGGCCGCCGTGGCCGCCTCATTCGCTCCGAAGGGGGCAATCGCCTTTGCCCTCGGCGTGGCTCTGGCCGACAGTCGGATCGACAACTCGGTGGCCGCCGCCATCACCGACTCGACGATCACCAGCGAGCACGCAGTCTCAGTCGCGGCGACCGAGGTCGCAACCGTTTCGTCGACCTCGACGGCGGCCGGGTTGGCCGTCGGCCTGGCCAAGGCCGGGATCGCGGTCAGCGGGGGCGTGGCCTCGTCGGCCACCACGCTCAGCAACAATATTTTGGCCTCAGTGGGAGGAGGCTCCGAAATCACCACGGCGGATGGAGGTCTCACGGTCTCGGCCACCGACACCGTGACCGCATCAGCCAACGTGCGGGCTCTATCCGGCGCCGCCGGCGTGGTCGGTGTGGCCGTCGGGGTATCGCTGGCCAACCTGACCTACAGCGACTCGGTGGCGGCCACGATCGACGGGGCCGATGTGACGGCCAACGGTGGTGACATCACCGTGACCGCTTCGGCCACACCCAATCTCACCACCTCCAACCTGGCCGGAGCCGCCAGCCTGGCCATAGGCGGAGCGGGTGCCGGAGCCGATGCCAGGCTGTCGATAGCTGGTTCGGTACAAGCCGGGGTCAAGGAGGCGACGTTACGGGCCCCCGAACAGTCGGTCTCTGTGACCGCCACCGGAACGTCGACGGCGGCACCGAAGGTCGAGGGCGGAGCGTTCGGCGCCGCCGGCGTCGGGGTCATGAAATCGATCACATCGGTGAGCGGCGCCACGTCGGCCTTCCTGGCCGGAGCAGTGACGGTCGAAGCGCCGGTGTTCACGGTTAGTGCGTCCGACGTGAGCAGGGCGACGCCGGTGGTCAACGTGATCGGCGGGGGAGGAATCGCCGTCGACGCCACGTTCTCGGAGGCCGACGTCACCCGATCAACGTCGGTGGAGGTGGGGCCGGCGGCCTCGGTAGTGGTCGAAGGCTCGCTGGCCCTGCAGGCCACCAGCACCTCAACCAGCACCACCACAACCTCTAGTCGATCCGGCGGCGTGGTCAGGGTAACGGTGGCCAACATCGACTCGTCGGTGCTGGCCAAGACCACCGCAACCGTCGGCTCGGAAGCGTCGGTCGATGCTGCCGGTCCGGTTCGGCTTTCGGCGGTGGCTACCGACTCGGCGACCACCACGGTCGACGCCGCCGGCGGTGGGGCGATCGACGTATCGGTGCTGAAGTCGTCGGCCGATACGAATTCGGCTACGACCACAACCGTGGGCGACAGATCGACAATCGAATCGGGTCGCTCGGTGACCGTCCTCGCCGCCCAGACCGGCACCGCCACCGCCAAGGTCGATGGTGTAGGCGGCGGGGTGCTGTCGGTCCGCAACGCCGAGGCCAACGTTGCCGTCGGCAACAAGGCCGAAACCAAGATCGGTGACTCGGCCACCATTAACGCTTCGACCGGAATAACGGCGACAGCCACAGCGAACGGCATAGCCGACGCCACCGCTTCGGTTGACGGCGGTGGGGTCATCGACTTCCCGCTGACCAAGGCCACGACCAAGCTAACCGGAACGGCCAACGTCGAGGTGGCCAACATGGCCGCACTCAGGACCGGTGGGACACTGACAGTTGGGGCAGCCAACATCGTCGACGCCGATGCCGCCGCCACTTCTCGTGGGGGAGGAATCGGCGTCGGCGCCACCGCCGAGACCGACGTGACCACCACGGTGAACACCAACGTCACCATTGGCACCGGGGCCGCGTTGTTCGGCGACAACACGATCGTGCGGGCCACCGTCGACAAGCTCGACGTCGCCTCCCGGGCCACCACGCAGGCCGGTGCCGTCGGGGCCGGGATCACCACCGATGCCGGCATCGGCACCACGTCCAGAACGGGGATCAACCTGGCTTCGGGAGCTCACGTGCAGGGAGCGGAGACCGCAGTCATCGAGGCTGGTCACCGTCTGATCGACACCGCCTCCACCTCTCGGGCCCGAGCCGACGCGCTCGGCAGCAGCACCGACTCGTTGGCCGACAACAATCTCACCGCCACCGCCGACATCACCGCCGCGGTCGGAGCCACCGTGGCCAGCCCCGACCTGCTGGTCACGGCCATCGCTCCGGTAACTCCCCGATTCGAAGCCGACGCCACCCGAAGCGGCGCGGTGATCGAGACCGGTGAGGTACAGGAGACGCCGAGCATCAACTACAACCGCACGATCAATTGGAACGGCAATCTGATCGGGCTCAAGGTTTCGCCAGTGCTGGAGATCGACAGCGACGGCACGGTGCTCAACCAGCGGTTCGTGACCTTCACCCGAGGCCCGGGAACAATCGTGATCGACGACATCGACGCCGGAGACGCCGACCTCACCACCCGAATGACGTTCCGTATACCTCGCACCGTCATCGACTCGGCCGGTCTGGCCACCGCGGCGATCATCGGCTCTCCCGACCTTGAGTTGCGAACCGGCCTCGGCCCGGTGGACATCATCAACCGGTCCAACCGCCACCTGGTGTTGGGGGCAGTCGAAGCGTTCGACCCAGCGCCCCAAGTCGACGAAATACTCACCGTCGACGTTGCCGACCGGTCGCGGTTCGTCACCGAGGTCAGCAGCGCTCCGGCCGCCACCCCGGTCACGGTGATGAACCACGGCAGCGGCAATCTCGTGGTGAGCGGTGATATCTCGTCGCCCGAGGGCCCGGTTGTGTTGAGCGCGGCCGACAGCGTGACGATCGCAGGGCCAAGCGAAATCGATGCCGACAGCCTGGCCGTCATCGCCGCCACCGGTGCCGTCGGCACCACGTCGGCTCCGGTTCGGTTCTCGGCCAACACCGTGGCCGCCGGTGCTCAGGGCGACGTCAATCTGGCCACGACGTCCGGCGATCTAACCGTGGGAACGGTAACCTCGCCGCTGTCCCGCTTCGCCGGCGACCTCATGCTCGATCACATCGAATCGAAGAGCGGTGTTGTCACGGCCACGGCCCAAGGTTCCATCGCCGCCGAACCGTTGCCGGCCCCGGTGGACGGCGACGCCGCGCCGGCCGTCATTGGAAACCGACTCGACCTGACCGCCCTGAGCGGCTCGATCGGCACCGCCGCCGATCCACTGACCATCGACGCCAGCGGCACCGGCGATCTGTCCGCTCCGAGCTCTGGTGCCTTCACCGCCCGGGCCGCAACCGGCGTGCACGTGATCGACCAGGTCGGCGCTCTGTATGTCGGCGACGTCACCGCGACGGGACCCATCGATATCAGCGTCGCCGAGGGCGACCCACAGGGCAGTGGCTCGATCGGACAGGACTTGGTTGTGGTACCGACGGCCCGGATCACAAGCTTCGGCGGAGACGTAACGCTGTCGGCCGCCGACAACTTGATGATCGACGAGAACTCCGAGGCCGCCGCCTCCGCCGATGGTGGTGAGATCGTCGTCAACGCCGACGTAGGAGGGAACGATTCCGCCGGAGCCGACGTGGTGATCGTTGGTCGACTGATTGCCCCTACCGCGGTGGTGACCACCGGTGAACACGACGACACCATACGGATCGAGACTCTGCCCGTCAACACCACGATGTCGGTCGACTCCGGTGATGGATTCGACGATGTGACCGTGGGCGATGGAGTGCTCGATGCCGTTGACGGCGCGCTTTCGATTTCGGGCGGCGTCGACGAGGTGCGTGACACGTTGATCATCGACGCTTCGAGCAACACCGAATCGGTGTCGGGGACCGTGACCGCCGAGTCCGTCAGTGGGTTCGGTGTGGGTTCGACGGTCACCTACAGCAACATGTCGAGAATCGACGTTCGTACCGGTAGCGCCGACGACGAGGTGTTCGTTGAGTCGACCGCAGCCGGTGTGATCACGTCCATCCACCTCGGGGAAGGCGACAACCGCACGATCATCGGCGACGAGCTCGGCACTGTCAACGCCATCGCCGGGTCGGTGGCGGTGACCGGCGGATCCGGGCTCGACCACGTCGACGTGAACGACAGCGGCGACACCGAAGCCAACACCGCCACCCTGACTCCGGGCCGTCTCACCGGCCTCGGCATGGGCGGATCCGATGACGGCTTGGCGCTGTTCGCCGTTGAAACGATGTCCATTGCCTTGGGGACCGGTGGCGACACCTTCACGGTGGAAGGGAGCGCCGGCGCCGAGGTCACCGTCAACGGTGGCGGCGGGGATGACACGTTCGTGATCGGCCCTCGCCCGGCCGCGGTGCGAAACCAGGTGACCCTGTTGGGCGACGACGGAGCCGACGTGGTGACGGTGACCGCCGATGATACGGCCGACATCACCCTCGACTCTGACGCCGAAGGGCACTTGGTGATCGATCCCGGAAATGTGGTCGGCTCCGTGATTGCGGCCGACGTGGTGCGGGTTGATCTCGAATTGAGCGACCTGATCGATTTTGTCACCATTGCCGCCACCGCGGTCGAGGTTGAAGCCGACGTCAAGGGCGGGGCGGACATCATCGTTATTGAACACATGTCCAAGCCGGTGAGTCTCGTGTTGGGAGCCGGCGATGACGATGTCACTGTGAGGCGGGTCGAAGGGGATGGCGCGCTGACCATTGACGCCTCCGACGGGCCTGCAGTCGAAGGCGCCGATGAGACCGCCGAGACCACCGAGACCACTGAAACCGACGAATCCGACGAGCTGATCATCGATCGGTCTGATCAAACGGTGCCAATTGTCGGCGCGTTGATCACCGACGGCGAACCCGGCTTCACGGTGATCGAGAACCTGGCCGGACTGGCGCTCAGTGTGACCGGCCTGGAAGAGATCACCGCCCTCCTCGGTCACGCCAACGACGAACTCACCATCGACACCAACACCGAAGCCAAGGTCGAGGTTTTTGGCGGTGCCGGCGACGACAGCATCACCGTGAAACGAATAGGCTCGGTGGCTGAGACAGTGCTCCACGGCGGCGACCAGGAGGACACGGTAACCGTCATCATCGACGGCGCTCCGGTGGCCGACCAGTTCGCCGGGTTGCGGCTCGGCGTCGAAACCCTGGTGATCGACAATCGGTCAAACACCGACGGTGGGGTGTCGTGGGCCAACGTCGACGGGGCCGAGGTGCGAGCCGCCGTGGGCCCCAATGGCACCGACCAACTGGTCATCCCGATTCAAGGAGCTGGTCTGGCTCGTTTCCTCGGCGGCGCCGGTTCCGACGAGGTCAGGGTGGTGTCCACCGCCGGGGCTCCGGCCACCGGCCTGATCGACGGCAACCGGGTGGAGATCCGAACCGGACTCGACGTCCTGGCTCCGGTCGGCTCCACCACCTTCACCAACTACGACCAAGTCCTCTCGTTCGACCGGTTCGAAGCGGGCCGGGCACTCATCGAAGATGGGTTCGGCCTCACCGTTGACAGCGGTCCGCCCGGACGCAACACGACCTACGGACCGGCCGCGTCCGGCGGGCCACAGTCGACGTTCAAGCTGAAAGGAGCCGGCAATGAGTTGTTCTCGCTGTACTCGGTGCAGCTCTCGTCGGCGTCGGATCAGACCATCGTGTTCACCGGCACCACGGCCTCGGGTGGGACCGTCCGACAAGAGGTGGACGTGCGAGGCGGTTTGCTACCGGAAACGTTTGCCTTCCTCAACGCCGATGACTTCGCCGCTCTCACCGAGGTGTCGTGGCAAGTCAGTGGCTCCGACGAACTGATCGTCGACAACATCGTGGCCACCACGGTCACCTCACCCGACGTGACCGGGACCAGGATCCGAGAGATCGGCGATGTGCATCCCGAGGGCAAACTTACCGCCACGTTCAACACCACCGCTGGATGGATCGAAATCAACCGAGGAACCTTTACCTCGGTGATCGGCAGCGGAGGGACATTCAACGGCACGCCGGTATTCGTCGCCCTTGACGACAACGTAGCCACGTTCAATTTCGCCGGCGACTTTGTTGTGCCCGACGAAAGTGTCATCACCGTGGCCGGTACTCGAGCCCTTTCGATCCGGGCCGGCAACGACATCGACATCGGTGATGAAGTCACCTTCAACGCCGCGGCCGAGAATCGTGAACCAGGACCGGGCGGAGGTCGTGGTGGCCAGGGCGGTTCCGCCGGTATCACCGGAACAAGCCGCTTTGGTGGCAACAACGGTCGCGGTGGCGACGGTGCGTCCCGTGCGTTTGGGGCCGGTGCGGGCGGGCAAAGCATTGCCGCCGCCGGGTCCACCGGAGCCCGCGGTGACAAAGGCCAACCTGGCGCCGTGGGTCCGGCTGGAGGCAACGGGGGAGCCGGAGATTCTGGTGTCAACGGTGGCAGCAACGGTGGCGCTCAGGGGTTGGGCCAGGCGGGCGGGCCGGCCGGTGACCCTGTGGTCATTACTCCCCAGCTGCAGAGTCTGTTCAACATCTTGAACGCCACACCCGCGCAACAGGACGCCTTTATCGCAGAACTCGGGCGTGGCGGCTCCGGCGGCTCCGGTGGTCGTAGTAGCGCCATCAACGTGTTCGAGTCCGGTGACGGCGATGACGGTGGCGGCGGCCTCTTCGGGGCATCAGGTGGCGCCGGACAGCCGGGGCAGCCCGGGGGAGCGGGAAGCAGTGGTCGTTACGGCCCGAATGTCACGGCGCTCCTGATCGGTGGCGGTGGTGGCGGTGGTGGAGCCGGTGGTTCCGGCGGCGGCGGAGGTCACGGTGGCGGTGCCGGCGGCCAGGGCGGTGGCGGTGGTGCCACCGGACGCGGCTGCGGCAACGTCTTCGAGGGCGAATTCCTTCGGGGAGGAACCGGGGGCAGCGGTGGAGCCGGTGGAGATGGCGGTCGTGGCGGCTCCGGTGGCGCCGGTGGGTTCGGTGGTGGCGGCGGCGGTGCCATCGAGTTGTATGCCGCCGGTCGCATCACCGCAAACGGCACCGATTTGTTGGCCAATGGAGCCGGCGGCGGGGCCGGATCCGGGCCGTCATCATCGCCAGGTCCTCGCGACGACGGAACGGCGGGCTTTGCTCCCTCACCCAACGGCGACAACTTCTTCGCCTGTGAGCCCGGGATCGGTGGGCCGGGTGGCCTTGGGGGCGCTGGTGGTGCCGGTGGCGCCGGAGGATCCGGAGGTTCCGGCGGTGGCGGTGCCGGCGGAACGGTGATCATCGAAGCCAGCGTGCTCTCGCTCACCGACATAGACGTCAACGTCCAAGGCGGGGTGCAGGGCGACAACTCCCGGCGGGGCGACAGCGGGCTGGTTCACCCGCGGGCCAACGTCGGAACGTCCAACACCATCGACGTTGATGGCCGACGAACCAACCTCGGATCGAGTCTGCTTCGCCAAAATCTGTTCGCTCCGGGAACGGTGGCCGTTCCGTTGATGGTCGACGTGTTGGGCGGCGCCGAGATCTTCGGGTTGTGGTCCGATGGCACCAAGCCGCTCGATGAGGTGTTCCCCGACACCCAGTACAAGCGTGTCGTCAACGAGGCCACCCCCGAGGGAGCCTTGGTTGCCGTCTACCGGCTGGACAACGGGGTCGGCGAGAGCGCCGTTGACTATCCCAACCACGATGTGGTGGCGATCGTGAACCTGACCGACCACACGCTGGTGGCCCCCCAGCTTGTGATCGGCAGCAATGGTGGCCCCCTGCGTACCGGCGGTGTTGCCGTTGACCCGGCGTTCGGCCCGACCATTCAGGACAATGACCCCGGCCACGGCGTCGTGCTCGACAGCCTCGCCCCCGGGGCTGTGTGGATCACGCTGATCCCCGACGCCGGTGAGCGGGCCACGCCGTTCAACGTCGAAGCGTCGATTTCGTTCGGCTCGTCGACCCTGTCGAAGAAGGCGAGCCTCATTGAGAATGGCACTGAGGTGGCCTACATCACCGCCAAACGGGCGCCGCTTAAGACTGAGCCCGAGCTCCCAGGGTTGGACAAGGTGGCCATCGGCGGAAGTGGGGATCGGATCTACGGCGTCAACGCCACGAACCATGCGTTGGTGGTGGCCGACGGCGACAACCTGGCCCAGCGACAGTTGTTCAAACACGGGTTCGACGGTGTCGACGGTCTGCAATCGCCTCGCTCGATCGTGGTGGCTGACACCGCCACCGGCCGTGATCAGGTGTACGTCGGCGGCCAGTCCACCATCAGCCGCTTCGATCTCAATGACGAGGGCGATCTCAAACCCCCGACCGTGGTTTACCGTAACGACGGCATCGGCGTCGACAGGCTCGCCATCGACCCCACCGGGACCAGGCTGTTGGCGGCCGAGACCGACGGGGCGTTGACCCTGTTTGTCCGTGACCGCCGGACCGGCGCCTTGAGTGGGTCTGCCACGGGCGACGTGAATGCCTTCATTGGAGACATTGTTTGGTCGCCCACCGGCGACGAAATCTACGCCAGCGACATCTTCGACAGTCGAGTACTAACCATCGACGCCGCCACCCTGACCGAAAAGGCCGTCATCAGCGGAGCCGAAGTGGGTGTCAGCGGAGCCTTCGGTGTAGCCGTCAGCGGCGACGGCCGTCACGTGTACGCCACCGGGACGGCGGGAGATACGGTGGCGGTGCTCAGCCGAGGTGAAGGCGGGGTGCTCAGCCCGACCCAGGTGATGGCCAACGGCATCGACGGTGTGCGTGGCCTCAACGTGCCAACCGGTGTCGTCGTCACCCCCGATCAGCGGTTTGTGTTGGTCTCGTCGCTTCTTGGCGACGCCGTAGCGGTGTTCCAGCGCAATCCGGTCGATGGCACGCTGAGCTTCGCTCAACTCATGCGCAACAACGTCGACGGTGTCACCGGGCTCAACCGACCGCTGACTCTGGCCGCCACCACCGGCGGTGAACGAGTGGTGGCCGGTGGCGTTGGAGCTATCGGCGTCCCCGGCGGAATCACGGTGTTCGACAACATTCTCGCCGGTCCCGGCTCGGCCGACGACGCCGAGCCTGCGGGTTTTGTCACCGAGGTCGAGGGGGTCGAACGAGTCGCCGTCAGCACCGGGGCCGGCGCCGACCTGATCACGATCCGGGAAGCTCCACCTGCGCCTGAGACGGCGGAACTTTCGGTGGCGACCGGTGCCGGTGACGACCAGGTGCTGGTGATCGACGCGTCGCCTCAGACCGAGATCGATCTGGGTGTCGACGACGACACGCTGATCCTGCGCTCGACCACAGCCGACACCACGATCTTGGCCAACGGCGGCGCCGGGCAGGACAGGATCACCGTCAATGCCACCGGAGACGGAACAGCCACCGTGGATGTGGACGCCGGTCCCGACGACGACACCGTACGGGTCGACGGCCAAGGACTACCGGCGACCACCGACGGTTCGGCCCGCATCACCATCAGCGGCAACGATCACGACGACGGTGACACCTTCGAGTTCAACCCGGCCAACACCAGCCCTGAGCCAAACTACACACCGGCTCCAGTACCACCGTCCGAGGGCACGGTGGCGGTCAACGGGTTCGGCCCCATCGACTACGACACGTTCGAAGCCAGTGTTGTGGTCGACGCTCCCGTCATCCGTTTCGTGCCCCCGGTGTTCACCGTTGAGGAAGATCGGCAAGCAAGCGTGACGATGCGGGCCGACGTCACTCCCAACGGCGTCAGCGGCAAACTCGACGGTGCAATCGAATGGGACCTGGACGGCGACGGCCGGTACGGCGACGCCACCGGGCCGTCGGTCCAGCTGACGTGGCGGGCGCTCAACAGCCTGGGCATCAACGACGACGGCACGTACCCCATCGCGGCCAGGGCCACCAACGCCGACGGCTTCACCGGTGAAGGTTTCACCGTGCTGGTGGTTGCCAACCGCGGCCCGGCTATCACGGTTCAGGGAGCAACCAGGGCATCGGTCGGCGTCGACTATCGGTTGACGTTCTCGGCCGTTGATGCCGGTGACGATCGGGTGACCGATTGGATCATCGACTGGGGGAATGGCACGGTTGAGAATCTGGGCAGCGGGGCCACCGAGGCCACGCACGCGTATCAGCGAGCCGGTGCCGCCATGATTTTGGTGACCGCCGTCGATGAAGACGGACGTTGGTCCGCCGCCCCCAAACCCGTCGCTGTTCGGCTCTCGGAGGCGCAGATCTCATCGGGCGGCCCCTACGTCATCGCCGAAGGCGACGATCTGGCACTTCGGGCCGTGGTCCCCGGTGCTCCCGACGAGGTTCAGTGGAATGTGGTGGTGGGCGCGGCGTTGGTCCCCGTCGGCAACGAAACCGCCATTGCCCTGACCTGGGACGAGCTGGCCGCCATTGGTATCGACAGCGGCCGGTGGTCGGTGGTGTTGGCTGTCACCAGCGGCAGCGAGCGCACCTCGGTGGTGGATCTACTGGTGGTCGAGGAGGTTGCTCCGACGGCGGTGTTCACCTCAAGCGGATCAATCCTTGAGGGTGCGTCCGGGGCCACCGTTTCGTTCAGCGAGCAGTTCGATCCCTCCGACGCCGACACCGCGGCCGGGTTCCGGTACAGCTACGACTTCGACGACGATGGCCTGTTCGAAATCATCGCCAGCACCTTGGCTGAGGTGGTCATCCCCGAGCGCTTCCTGGCCGCCGACGGAACATTGAGGGTACGAGGCGTGATCGCCGATCGTGATGGCGCATCATCGAGCTATCTCGCCGACATCGAGGTGGAGCCGGTGATCGCCGGACTCACCGCAAGCGGCGCTCCCACCGCCAACGAAGGCGATCTCTACGCGGTGACGCTGACGGTGGCCGACCTTGGTGCCGACAGCATCCAAGACTGGACGGTCGATTGGGGTGACGGCACGATCGAGGCCGTCGACGGTTCGCTTCGTCAGCTCAGCCACCGATTTGTTGACGACGGCGAGTTCACCGTGACCATCACCGGCGATGACGGCGACGGTGTGGTGACCGACAGCTTGGCCGTCTCGGTTGTCAACGTGGCTCCGGTTGTCGAGGACGTCATCACCCAGGGTGGGGCGGAGGGCGACCTGGCCTCGCTGAGCGCCCGCTTCAGCGACGCCGGAGTCCAAGACGAGCTGACCGTCACCGTCGACTGGGGCGACGGCGGCCCGCCCGAAATGTTCACCCTGCCTCCCGGTGTTGACCTGATTGAGCTAGTGCATCGATATCTCAACGACCACAACTTCTTCGTGATGATTTCGGTGGCCGACGACGACGGTGGAACCGCCATAGTGGAGGTACCGATCGCCACCACCAACCTGGCCCCGTCGATCACGTTCTTCGCCCCGTCGACCACCTCGGTGGTGTTGGGCCGGCCGTTGACCGTGACCGGCGTTGTCAACGACCCGGGTCCGCTCGACATCGTCATGGTCGAGATCGACTGGGGTGATGGCACAACCTCAGCGGCGGCCGTCGAGGTGGCAACCGGGCAATTCCAGGCGACGCACACCTACGAAGGGCTCGGCTCCTTTGTGATCAGCGCTACCGCCACCGACGATGGCGGTGGTAGAGGCTCGGCCAGCGCCGCCGTCGAGGTGGTTGCGCCGCCGATCGAACCCGATCCGTTGTCGTGCCCGTCGGACATACCGGCGTTGGACGATCCTGCCTTCGTGCAACGCCTCGGGGAGCCGGTGTTCGGAAAGCACCGAGGCAAGGTGACGAGGACCAGGTCACAGCTGATCACCCTCGACGAGACGTGGGCCGCCGGCACGTACGTGCTTCGCGGAGTGTCCCACGAGGCCGAGAGGAACCGGTCGAAGAAGCGGGATCAGCGCCACGAAACGTGGCAGGTCACCTTCCTCGACGCCAACGGTCGTCCGGTGAACGTTGGACGTCTGCCGACCACCCGTGACCTACCCGGTGGTGAGGAGGCGGTGTGGTCCGGGTTCCTGGTGGAGGTCGATCCGGTGACGGGCGAACCGCTGGGGCCCATAACGGTTGAGCTCACCGGCGAGGCCACTCAGGTGCTGCTCAGTTCGGGGGTCCCAGCCGGTCAGCGCCACATCGGTTCGGTTCGACCCATCTGCCTCGCCGCCTACGCCACGCCCTGACCGCAACCCCGAGCGTCAGTCCATCATTCAGATCTGAAGCAGAACGTTGCCCGGGTCGTGGTGCCCTACAGTCGGGCCATGTTCCGCCGCCGATCTTCCGCCCTCTTCCGCGCGCCCACGCTCCAGCTTCGGCGCTTGCTGATCCTTGTCGTGGCCATGGCGCTGTTCGCCACCAGCGGCGCAACCGCAGTTGAGGCCCAATCCACGCCAATCCTCACCAAGGAGGACATGCTGAGCGCCACGGCCTTCGAGCCGCATGTGACACTCGCCGCCGTGGTGCCGGGCGATTTCTTCTTCAGCACGAACCTGCATCAATTCGTTCCGGCGATGTCGGGCGACGGCAACTGGATCGTGTATCCAAGCCTCGTCGGTTCGATCGAGATCCGGGAGGCCGAGGAGCTGTACCGCCGGTCGATGGTGACCGGCTCTGCCCAGCGAATAACCGTTGGTGGAGCAGCGTCCGATCCGGCGGTATCGGACAACGGGCGAATAGTCGCCTTCGACAGCCGAGAGTCGGTCGACACCAGCGTGCCGCACATCCGCCGCTGGAAGGTGGGCGAGGGGTTCATCGATCTGTCCCCGCCACAGGAGTTCGCCAGACGATACGACCGGCAGCCTTCTGTATCCGATAACGGCACGACGGTGGCTTGGATGAGCCAGGAGGGGGAGAACCCGAACCAGGTAAAAGTTTGGGTCGACGGTGTGGTGAGGTCGAAGCCCGCCCGATCCGAG
The DNA here is from genome assembly GCA_965216355.1 of Acidimicrobiales bacterium. Classification (GTDB taxonomy): domain Bacteria; phylum Actinomycetota; class Acidimicrobiia; order Acidimicrobiales; family SZUA-35; genus JAHELU01. Next base: position 878,172 of record CBDCFR010000012.1, on the reverse strand, counting down.
ATAGCCGGTGCCACCGGCCTGACCAATGCCACCGACGCTATGATGGTCAGTGGCGACGGCCGGTTCGTGTTTCACGTGGACGGAGCCGGTCAGCCGGTGCGCTGGGACCTGGTGAGCGGCGACGTAGTGCAAGTTGCCGACGTCGGCCAAGTCTCCGACGACGGCACGCTGATCGCCGGGTCCGGTCCCTACATGGGTGACTTCCTACTCGGATCGGCAGCCACCGTGTACCGAGTGGGAGGGGGACCCGAACTTGTCGTCTGGCACCCCTACTTCGAGACGTCAGTCGTGTTGCCACCTACGTTTCTTTCCGGCGACGGCTCGACCCTGCTCTTGGGCGACGGCTCCCTGGCCATCGAACATAACTTTGGGCACTCCTACCACCTGGTGGACGTGGCCACGACGACGGTACGACGAGCGTTGCTGCCTTTTGTCGCTCATCCGATTGCGCTGTCCGACGATGGCCGACGAGCCTTGATGGTGGAGGAGGACTACAACGGCCGCTACCGGTTGTGGGTTGTCGACTTCGACACTACCGCCGCCCCCGTGGTTTTTGTTGACCAACTGTCTCAGCCGCAGCTAAGCCATCAGATCCGGAGGCTCTTCCGGGCCATCCTGAACCGAACGCCCAACGACGGCGAGTTGCTCTACTGGACGCGACAACGGGCGGGTGGCGCCTCGCTGCCCGTCATCGCCGACCAGATGGTGGTGTCGGCCGAATACACGAATCGGTTCGGGGTGCCGTCCGACGTCGACTTTCTCCAGCTGCTGATGGACCACGTGTTCTGGCACGACGACCCAAGTGAGTATGTTGAACGCCTGCAGGCCGGCGCGTCCCGAGGTCATATCGCGGCTGATATCAGCGAACAGACCAAGGCGATCTGGGGTCACGACGATCCGTGGGCCTTTCCACCGGTGGTGAAGGACAATCTGTCGTGGCCATCTCCGCCGAAAGCGGCGCAGATCTGGCGCCTGTATCAGGCGTACTTCCTGCGCAACGCCGAGCAGGAGGGGCTGAACTACTGGCTCGATCTGTACTGGACCGGGACCTCGCTGCCGGTGATCTCCGACTACATGGCGGCGTCACCGGAGTTCGAACGGCGCTACGGCGCGCTCGCCGACGCCGAATTTGTCGACCGGATCTACCTCAACGTGCTTGGCCGCCCGGCCGAAGCGGCGGGCAAGACGTATTGGGTCGGGCAGTTGGCTGCAGGGCTCACCAGGGGTGAGATGATGATCGGCTTCAGTGACTCGCCCGAGTTCATCCGAACCACCGACTCCATTCCGCCGGGCGGCTAGTCCTAGGCGGCGCGACCGACTATCAGCTCAGTCGAGGTCGTAGATCCGAACGTAGTCGATCACAAACGTGGTGTTGCCGTCGGCGTCGATGGTGTCGGGGCCGAGCGCTCCACCCCAGGAACCACCGAGGGCGAAGTTGAGTTTGATCTGCGTCACGGCGTTGGCCGACTCGAGGAACGGATTGTTGTTGGCATCGACGTCGGCGGCCGTAATACGCTGCACCTCAACACCGTCGAGGTACCACACCAGGTCGTCGGTCCAGTCGAAGGCGATGGTGCGCCACTGATCGGAGAACCGCTCACCCATCTCGACCGCCTTGGGCATCTTGTCCTTGCCGCCGTCGGGCTTGGCGTAGTGGATGGTGAAGTGGGATTTGGTCGGTTCCTTGCCCACATACTCCAGCCAGTCGAACTCGCCGCCGTTGGGCCAGCCGCCGCCGTTCCAACTCGACGCCCACAACGCCGGCCACAGACCTCGCTGATCATCGGGGTTATTGGGGTTGACCTTCACCCGGAACTCGATGCGTTGGCCGTAGTCGAAGTTGACTTTGCCTCGCACCATTCCCGATGTGACTTCACGGGTTGAACCGTTGGGGCAGGTGTAGGTCTCTCGCTTGGCGGTGAGCACCAGGGCGCCGTTGTGCACGTTGACGTTGGCGGGGCGGTAACACTGCAGTTCGTTGTTGCCATCGCCGTAGGTGGAGTGCTCCTTGCGCCAAACGTCGGAGTCGAAGGAGTTGAAGTCGTCGGACCAGACGAGGGTCGGGGTGGCAGTGCCCGTGTCAGGGTCGGGTTCGGGAGTGGTGGTCGAGGACGTCGTCGATGGCGCTGTGGTGGACGGGGTTGTGGTGGTGGATGTCGTCGACGGGCTGGTTGTCTGCGGGGCAGCGGTGGTCGGAGTTGTTGTCGATGGCTTCTGCTTCGACTTGACCTCGGTTGGCACCGGCTCGGGCGAGGATTTGCGGATGAACTCCTCCGACTGCGAGAAGTACAGCACAACCTCACCCCGACTCAACCCCTGGCTGAGTTGCGCCTGCCAGTATGAGGCGCCGGTTCCACCGTTCACCCGCCCAACCACGTTGCAGTAGAGCAGCTCCACAAACTGGCGGTCACCAACCGCACCGTAGCGGCGGGTGAACTCGGGGGAGGAGGCGAACCTCTCGGCCACGCCGGCGAGGTCGGCCCGGCCCGACTCCAGGACCTTGGTCCAGTAGTCGAGGCCCTCAGGTTCCGGCCGACGGAGGAACAACGCTCGGTAGAGACGCTCGACGGCGGCTCGGTCGCCCGACAACGATCGGTGGGTCGGGTCGGCGGTCACGACCTGGCACCCCGAGTTGGATTCGGAGTCCACCCCGGCATTCGCCCCGGCGCTGGAGGCTGGGCCGAAGGCCACCGAGCCGACCATCATCGTGATGGCGAGTCCGGCCGCAGCCATGGTCTTCTTGAGTCGGTTCTGTCGTTCCACTGTTCGCATCGCTGATTCTTGGTGCGTCGACCCCTGTGATCGATCCGCACTCTCATCGACGGCGGTCAGTCAAGAAAGATTGAGAAATTGAAATCCGCCCGTAACCGGTTTGGGTCCGGTGGACCATGAGGAGGCCCTCTCGCTGGGTAGCCGAGCTGACCCGCCGTGCTCCGATCTGCTCTTTCGAGGTTCCAACCGACCCAGAAACGAATAAATGTTAGGACATTCGTATCTTTCCATTGTCGAGAGCAGAACACTGTGTTACGTTCACGCTATGGCTGCAGTAGATTCGACCATTAGCACGCCCTCGGCAACGGTCAATGCCGACGAATCCGCCTCAACCCAGCGTCTCGTCGAAACCATTCGCGAGAGCGTGATCGGCCGTGATGATGTGGTCAACGGGCCGTTTGGGCCCCGCCCGGTCGTCTACGCCGACTACACCGCCTCCGGTCGAGCGCTCAGTTTCATCGAGGACTACATCCGTGAGGCCGTACTTCCCCTCTACGCCAACACCCATACCGAGTCGTCGGGCACCGGCCTGCAGACCACCCGGTTCCGGGAAGAGGCTCGGGAAATCATCCGTCAGTGTGTGGGCGCCACCGACGAGCATGCCGTGCTGTTCTGCGGCTCCGGATCGACCTACGCGATCGCCAAGATCATAGGTGCGCTCGGCCTGGCCATCCCGTCGAATCTCGACGATCGCTACAACTTCACCGCCCAGATTCCGGCCGACGATCGCCCGGTGGTGTTCATCGGCCCGTTCGAACATCACTCCAACGAGCTCCCGTGGCGGGAATCGATTGCCGACGTCGTCACCATCGACGAGGACGCCGACGGACACATCGACCTCGCCCACCTGGAAGCCGAGCTCGAGCGGCACAAAGATCGCCCGCTCTTGATCGGTTCGTTCTCGGCGGCGTCTAACGTCACCGGCATCATCACCGACTGCGACGCCGTGTCGTCGCTGCTCCACCGCTTCGGCGCTCTGGCCTTCTGGGACTTTGCCGCTGCAGCCCCGTATGTCGAGATCAGCATGGACGCCGACGGCGGCGCACCCGATGCCTACCCCGACTCGTACAAGGACGCAATCTTCATCTCGCCCCACAAACTCATCGGCGGTCCCGGCACCCCCGGCCTTTTGGTGGCCCGCAAGGAGCTGTTCAACAACCGGGTTCCGGTTGTGCCCGGCGGTGGCACCGTGGCCTACGTCAACCCCAGCGAACACGACTACCTCGTCGACATCGAACACCGCGAAGAGGGAGGCACGCCGGCCATCGTCGAGTCGATCCGGGCCGGACTGATCTTCCAGTTGAAAGAGGCGGTAGGAGCGGAAGCCATCCGTCAGCGCGAGGAAGACTTCGTGCGCCGCGCCATCGAGCGGTGGTCGCAGCACCCCAACATCCAGATCCTCGGCAACCCGGAGGCCGAGCGGCTGTCGATCGTTTCGTTTGTGGTGGGTGCCGATCAGGCCACCGGCTATCCGTATCTCCACCACAATCTGGTGGTTGGGATTCTGAACGATCTCTTTGGGATTCAGTCGCGGGGCGGTTGTTCGTGCGCCGGGCCCTACGGCCATCGTCTCCTAGGGATCGACCTCGATCGCTCGCACGCCTTTGAGCGGGAGATCACCGAAGGTTGTGAGGGCATCAAACCCGGATGGGTTCGGGTCAACTTCAACTACTTCATCGACGAGGAGACGTTCGACTACGTGTTGTCGGCTGTCGAGGCTGTGGCTACTCACGGGCATCGCCTGGTTAACTGTTACGAGTTCGAACCGTCGAGTGGCCTCTGGCACCACCACAGTGGTCCGACCGTGCCGCCGATGAGCCTGCATCAGATCAGTTACGAATCGGGCCGGCTTGAACACCCCGATCATCGGGAGCAGGCCGAGTCGACAAGCCTGGCTGAGTTCCTGGCCGAAGCCGAGCGACAGATGCTCGCCGCCAGTTGCGACGCCCACCCCGAACGCGTCCGCAATCTCAGCGCCGACTTCGAATCGCTCCGCTGGTTCCCCGTCTAGCGTCCAGCCCACGCCAGATCCCGTTCTCTGGTACTGGGAGGGGTGTTTTCGCCACCTACGCAATCACAGATTCGGTGATCCGGTTGGCCACCACCGCCCGGATATCGTCGGCGACGGCTGCTGGCCGGGTGGTGACCTCGGCCCACGTACCCCGTGACGTCACCCATCCGTGAGCAGCGGCTCGGCGGTCGCGTCGACGATCATCGATGAGGTCGCCATCGCGCCCGTGCCATTTCAGTCCGTCGGCCTCCAGGATGATCTTGCCGTCCGGATGGGCGAAGTCGACGACGCCGTCGCGGCCATTGAACCAGGGAGGCCGATATTGGCGCTGAAACCCATCAATGCCGTGGTCGTCGAGCAACTTGGCGACATGCTCCTCCAATACCGATTGGCAAATCGGGTCGCCGCCTACCAGAGGCGTCAACACCTGGCGGAGCTTGGTGATCCCCGTCACGCCGTTGCGAGCCACCGAGTCGACACAAGCGACCACTTCCTCGAAGGTGACGATGCGATCACGCTTTGCTGTCTGCACGATGTGTTTGAGCCTCGCCCTGCCAACCACCGCCGATAGATCGACAATGGTTCGAGCAGGCCCGGTGAAGCGGAGCCCACGTCGTTCGATCACGTCGCACGGGCTCGGCATACTCCGTCGGCGGTGCAGGCGAATGCCGTCGATCCTTCGGTTGACGTTGGCGGGAACCATCAGATCAACCTCTTGACCAGGCTCCCCCGGAGCTACAGCCAGGCCAAGCTCAACGCCTGAAGTTCTGTGCGACAACAGACCGGTGGACACAAGTGACTGCGCTCGGAACAGCGATGTGTCGTCGTCGACCAGATCGTCGACCATGTAGACACCCCGGCCTACGCTTCGGAGCCGGCCCTGGGCGAGGCGACGCTTGATCGCATCGGCGTTGAGCCCCGCCGCCACCAGCTCGGTCCGTAGGCACACGCCGCTCCGCCGCGCCGCCAACCGCCTGACTATTACCTCATTATTTAGAGCACCCGCCATGCCCTCCAGGCTGACGAGATCCTGTGACAATCGGACCTACGCACCGAACTGTGGTGAGTCGAGTGGCGAAAACACCCCTTGGGGAACCACAGAACGGGCGGAGGGGGCCCCGGCTACCAGTAGCGTTCGAAGGCTTCCATCGCCGACTTGGTCTGCTCGTCGGCGAGGAACTGGGCGACCGGTGCGGGGATCGTGGTGATGGTCGGCCGCACCGACGGGGTGCCGAATTCTCCGGTTGGTTGAACCCGAATCTGCAGCACCTCACGGTTGATCGAGCCGGGTGGTGCGGCGAGGTGTTCTTCGATTGCCCGAAGGGTTTCCTCGCTGTTCTGCACGAGATTGCTGTAGTTGATCCTCAACACCAGGCTCGACGGCAGGGCGGGCATCTCGAATGTGTTTTCACGCCACATGTCGAGCGCGTCGAGTGTCCATTGGCGGCTCCACTGAATCGCCGGATCGAACTCGTAACGCAGGATCGACTCGGCCACCTGCCCCAGATCCCGATTGATGACCACGGCCTTTGCGTTGGGGAAGAGGTCGAGGAGGTAGGCGAGTTCCCGAGCGTCGTGACGAAACTCGGTGTAGCCCCACCGGCTGAGCGGAGTGCCGGTGTGGTCGTAGCGATACATCTCCCGGATGTAGGAGCGGTAGGCGTTGTCGACCTGCTGCTGTTCCGGAGAGGCGTCGGCCATGAACGCCAGCAGGCCGGCTCTGCGAATGTGATTGCGGGTCTCGGCCACCTCGATCGATCGGTCGACCAGGCGCTGCCGCGAACGGAGAATCGCACCCATCTCTCCGTTGGTCTCGCCCCAGATGAACACACCCGGCATCGATGTGATCAGACGCTGCAGAAGCGAGGTGCCGGTTCGCTGACAGCAGCCGAGAACGAAGATCGGCCGGTCGTCGCCGTAGTAGCTGTCGCGCCCGCCCTCGCCGTATTCCTCGCGTCCAAGTCCGAGACGCCGAGCCAGGCGCCCGACGGTGCTGGTGCTGTCGGTATCTGTCGGTCGGTTCGGCCCCGTCATATCACCCGTGCGGAGTAGTCAGCTGCAGCATGCTTCAACACTAGACGGTCACTGCCCGATCCGCCCCGTCAGGCGTTGCGTATGGCGGCTGCTTCGTCGAGACCGAGTTCGGCGATTGACGTTTCCCGCATAGCCACCTTGCGGATTTTGCCGGTTACCGTCATCGGGAACTCATCACTGACCCGAACGTAACGAGGGATCTTGTAATGGGCGATCGTTCCCCGGCAGTGGTTCTTGATCGCCTCCGACACCGCCTCGGCCCCATCGGGCCCGGCGGCCAATGCGGCGAGGTCGGAGTCTTCCCGCAGCTGCACCCAGGCCATGATCTCCTCGCCGTACTTCACGTCGGGCACGCCGATCACCTGAACCTCGACGACGTCGGGATGGCCGTAAAGGAACTCCTCGATCTCTCTCGGGTACACGTTCTCGCCACCCCGGATGATCATGTCTTTGATTCGGCCGATGATGTTGACGTACCCGTCGGCGTCCATGGTGGCGAGGTCGCCGGTGTGCATCCAGCCGTCGTCGTCGATGGCTTCGGCGGTGCGCTCCGGGTCGTTCCAGTAGCCGAGCATCACCGAGTAACCCCGGGTCATAAACTCGCCGCCTTCACCTCGGGGCACGATCTCACCGGTTTCAGGATCCACGATCTTGATCTCCACGTGAGGATGCACCCGCCCCACCGTCGACACCCGATGTTCGAGCGAATCCTCGGTGGAAGTTTGAGTCGACACCGGCGACGTCTCGGTCATGCCGTACGCGATCGTGACCTCGCTCATGTTCATCCGGTTGACCACCTGCTTCATAACCTCAACGGGGCAGGGCGACCCGGCCATGATCCCTGTCCTCAACGTGGAGAGATCGTACGACTCAAGTTCGGGATCCCCGAGCTCGGCGATGAACATCGTGGGCACGCCATAAAGGGACGTGCAGCGTTCGGCCTGAACCGTCTCCAGCACTGCCTTGGGCTGGAATCCGGCCGACGGAATCACCATCGCCGCGCCGTGGGTGGTGCAGGCCAGGTTGCCCAGCACCATGCCGAAGCAGTGGTAGAACGGCACGGGGATACAGACCCGGTCGCTGTCGGAGTAGCCGCACGCTTCGCCGATGAAAAAACCGTTGTTCAAGATGTTGCGATGGCTGAGCGTGGCCCCCTTGGGGAACCCCGTGGTGCCCGACGTGTACTGGATATTGATGGGGTCGTTGGGGTCGAGGCCGGCGGTGCGTTCGGCCAACGCAGCGTCGGTGACGTGGGCGGCGCCGGCCAGGAGATTGGCCCAGTCATCGGATGGGGCCTCGCCGACCGGCAGGTAAACCACCCGGTCACAGTCAACCCGATCCCATACCTCGGCGATCATGGCCCGGTAGTCACTGGTGAGATACGACGGAGCAGCCACGAGCAGCGACACACCCGACTGGTTGAGCACGTACTCCAGCTCGTTCACCCGGTAGGCGGGGTTGATGGTGACAAGCACCGCTCCGATCCGAGCGGTGGCGTACTGAAGCAGCACCCACTCGGCGTAGTTCGGGCTCCAGATGCCGACCCGGTCACCTTTATCGACCTTCGCCGCGATCAACGCCCTGGCCAGCTCATCAACAGCGGCGGCGAACTCGGTGTAGCTGTAGCGGATACCCTGCTCAGCCGAGATCAGGGCGTCGTTGTGGGGCCACGTGGCCACCGCCCGGGCCAGGTTGGCCGGGATGGTCTCTTCCAGTAGCGGCACGTCGGTCGGGCCACGGTCGATTGAAAGATCGACTGGCAGGTTGGAGCCAGGTGATGTCTCGGTCATGTCATCGATTGTGGCGCATCGGGTTGCCGACCCGCCAGTGGGGGAAAGGCTATGCCGCCGCAGCCTCGGACGTGGCGGCTGCCGGCTGTCCGACCGGTGCGCCCCGGCGCAGCTCCCAGGCGAGGATGGCGATCACAGCGATTAGCAGGGTGACGCCCACGCGGAACACGCCGGTCTCACTGGCGGTGGTGTGTTGGCCGGCCGAGAAGAACATGATGATGGCGATCACCTGGCACAGGGCCGAGATTCCGGTGATGGCGGCGAGCCACATCGGTCGATCCCGCTCGATCCACAGCGCAGCGGCGAGAACCGCTGGGACCATGAACCAGAACGACACCATCCAGGTGACCAGCGACGCCGCGTGGATCCGAAGAAGTAGATCAGCGGCTACAAGGGTTGCTTCGCTGCCGGCACCGGCTTCGAACGTGTCGCTGAAGGCGAAGAAGGTTGTGGTGTCGTTGGCGATGAGATGGATGGCACCGATGGCCATGCCGCCGACGGCGATCATCGACGCCCATGTTGCGAGAGTGGCGGCCATTGGGTTGTTCATACCCCGGGCCGTGCGCCACAAAACGAGAGCAAACCCGAACAAGAGCGGAGTCGCCACCAAATGGATAACGATCCAAAACGGACTCACGTGTTCCAGAAACTTCTGGCCGTCGTCGTACAGCTCAGTGGACCCGAAGGGATGAATCCCCAAAATTACCGCCACGCCTATGGCGCAAGCCAAGCCAACTGTTCCAGTGGCGCGATCCAAGGTCGCGTCTGTCTTCATGAGATGTCCCCCATCCCTCCATTATCCAGCCGGCGACTCCAGCCGAATTCCCGACATCAACGTTAGCCGAGGAGTGCCGACACGAACCAGTAAACGGGTAGTCCGGCGGCGAGGGCGAAGGCCGGGTTTCCGAATCTACGAGCCGCCGCGATCCCGGCGACAACCGCTGCGATCTCGGCCGGGTTGCCGACGACGGCCTGGCCCGATTCGGTGAACAAGCTGGCCGACACGAGTGCGGCAAGGACGGCAGGGGTCACGTAGACGATACGTTTCTCGATCCAGGCCTCGCTTACCACCCGACCTTGATCCAGGATCACGGCTGAACGCATGAGGTAGGTGAGGAGGCCGATGGCGGCGAAGGTGGCGAAGACGGTCATTTGGAGTCTCCTTCTTCCGAGGTGTTCGAACCGGCGACAACTCCGGCAACGATGGCGATGGGTAGAGCGGTTGAGGCAGGCATCCCGGCGGCGATAACCACGACCACAGCGGCCACAGCGCCGGCGGCTCGGTTCTGCCGACTCGACAGCGAACCGGCCAGCATTCCGGCGAACACCAGCGGCCCCGCCATGTGAATACCGAGAGCCGCCGGCACCCCGGCCCCGAGGCCGTAGCCGATCACCTGTCCGGCGGTGAAAGCGGCGATGAGGCCGGCAGTGAACGTCAGGTAGTAGCGGACTCGCCAATCGGAGTCGGAGTGTTCGGCGAAGCGGCTTTCGCCGGCCACGAAGTTCTGGTCGACAAGGGGTATCGCCAGCAGGAGCTGTTGCCAGCGGGGCCGATCGGCAAACCAGCGGCTGGCGCCGGCTCCGTAGAGGACAAACCGGAGGTTGATGATCGCGGCCGTCGTCACCGTGATGGCAATCCCGGCCTCGCTACCGATCTGTCCGAGTGCGGCCAGCTGCGCCGCCCCGGCCAGGATCAACCACGCTCCCGACAGAGTTTCGGCCAGCGACAAGCCGTTGGCGGCAGCGGTCGTGCCGATGGCCAAGGCGAAGGGCAGCAGGGCGACCATCATCGGGGCAACGTCGATGGCCCCGAGACGATATGGGTCGGCGGCCGTGGTTTTGGTTGCGGTGGCTTTCGCTGCGGTGGCGTTGGTGGCCGCGGTTTTGATAGACGGTAGGACCGCGGTCATCGGTTGAACCTCCAGAACGGGTTGTTCGGGTGGCACCATGCGGCCATGGCGGCCGCCGCGTCCGTGGCCTCGGCGTGCTGAGTCGGCTGTTTAGGCGGTGTGGTGGTCGGCTCGGTGTGTGCTGCTGCTGTCGGGTTCCAAAGCACGGGGATCATGGTCTTCTCCGTTCAGATGTTGTGGTGTGATATCAACTCTGAACGAAGCCCGACCGTCGAACATGACGACGATCTGCAGATTCTCTGAATATCCCGATCCATTTCCTTCCGATTCTGTTTCTGGCACCGCGAGTATCCATTTCTGGATGCTCACGGAGCCAGAAGCGGGTCAGATAAACGAAGTTGGCGCTAACGAGCGCTGTTTACTGTCACAAGACGCGGCCAAGGTGGTCGGTATGTCAACGAAGTCCGATGTGATCATCATGACGCTGGCGGCGCGATCGGCCGGCGTCGTCACCCGAGATGAGCTGTTGACCTCGGGATTGCCGTCGTCCACGATCAACGGTCGGGTGAGTCGAGGTCAGCTTCTTCGAGTCTGGCGTGGGTTGTACGAGGTTCTGGAGATGACAAACGATCTCACTCCGCTGTTCCTGGCGGTTAAAGCAGTTGCCGGCTCGGCCGTATGCCACATCACAGCGGGCCGGTTGTATGGCTGCCCGGTTGGCCCTCCCGCTGCCGACGAGCCTGTGCACATCGTCAGTCGCCGTGACGGACCTCGAACCGGGATGCCTGGTGTGGTGCACCATCGAACTCGGCTGGATCTTGTCGACGACATTTGGTACCCGATCAACGGCCTGCCGGTGCTCTCACCCGCTCGGACCATGCTTGATCTGGCCGCAGACCCGAGCATCAGTAACCGTCGGCTGCGTCACATCGTCGAGTCGCAAATAGTCTCGCGTCAGCTGGAAGTTGCCGAGCTGGCCGGGCTCGTCGAACAGCCCGATCTACGTGGGGTGCATGGGATTGCTCGGCTGCGGACACTGGTTGAGGCAATCGACGACGGTGAACCAGTGTCTGACTCGATGTTGGAGCAGCGTTTCGGGCGGCTACTCGTCGACTATGGCATCGATGGCTTTCAGCGTCAGTTTGTCGTTCCCTGGTACGACGGTTGCCGCGGCACGGTCGACTTCGCCAACGTTGAGGCCCGGCTCATCATCGAAGTCGACGGACGGGATTGGCACACCACAAGCCAGTCGATGACCGAGGATCGCCGCCGGGATCGCACCGCGGCGGCCAATGGCTGGCTCGTTATGCGGGTTATGTGGGCTGACATCGTGGAGGAGCCGCATTCCACGGCTCATCAGATAATCGGAACGCTGGTCGCTCGACGTGGATCTGCCGCCTGACGATTCTGGCACCGCCAGTGTTCAGAAATGGATACCGGCGGTGCCAGAACCCGGCTGCGAAGGGATGGGGGCGTCAGTCGGGGTAGGCGTCGTGGCGGTGAAGCCACTGCATGGACCAGTCGAGGTTGTCCTCGTCTCGCCCTTTGGCCATCAGGTCGAGATGGTGGTAAGTGCCGTTGAGCATGTCCATGCCCCGGGAGAACGTCTGATAGGTGAGGAAGATCCGGCCGTCGTCGTCACGCACGAACGTGCTGATACCGGGCGCTTCCTCCCCGCTAAAGGCGATCGTGCCGTAGTTGTACAGTTTTTCACCGGAAGCGATCTGCTCGGGCGTGAAGCTCACGCCCATATCGAAGTTGAACGAGCTATTGAGCGACGACACCCAGTGGAATTCCCAACCCATACGTTTGCGGTAGGCCTCGATGTTCTCGACGGAGGTGCGTGAGACCGCGACAAACGCCGTGTCGCGGTGGGCGAGGTGCACCTGGGTGCCGTTGTAGTTGTCGGCCCAGAACGAACACGACGGACAACCCTCCTCCCAATCGGGACCCATCATGAAGTGGTAAAGCAGCAACTGATTCTGGTCGCCGAACAGATCGGCGAGGCTCACCTCGCCATCAGGCGTGTCGAAACGGTAGTCCGCGGTGATTTCAAGCCACGGCAGCTCTCGGCGAGCCGCGCTCAACGCATCACGTTGGCGGGTAAACGCCTTCTCCTGTTCAAGGAAGGCGGTGCGGGACTGACGCCATTGATCGGCGTCAACAATTTGGTGAGTATTGGCGCTCATCTTCGGAACCTCTCAGGGCTGACGGCCAACGTAGCCGAGTAGACGATCGAGCGCCGGCGCATCGTCAGTCACCGGGATCACGTCGGCGAACCCACCTTGGCGGCCTTCGGGCGGCACCACCTGCTTCCAGGTGGCCAGCGCCCACTCGGCCATCTCGTCGGACACGTCGAACTCAACTCCTGCTCCGGCGGCCACGTCCCAGGCGTGCACAAGAACGTCGGCGACAATGACCGACATCGCCGCCTCGCCCGGCATCTCGCCGAACGGCAGCTGATGGGTGGCGCTGAGAATTTCGGGGGTGGCTGCGGCCGATAGTGCGGCGTGGGCGTTGGCCCAACCGCTGGCCGGCCCGTCGGCGAGGAGGTCGATCTCATCGGCATTCTCGGGTGGGGCTTGGCCCTGCAGTGCCCCGGCGATCATGTGGCTGCCCTGGCAGGCGTGTTCGATTACCTCATGCACGTTCCATTCGGTGCACGGTGTGCTCATGTAGCGATGGTCGGATGTGAGTTGGGCGATGACCGACTTCATCGTTTCGTCGGTGTTCTTCAGCGCAGTTGTGGCGTCCATGTCTTCCTCGTCCTCTTGTGTCTTTCGGTTGACCCGTCTCCTCAATCTACGAGCGCGATGCGTAAGCAGCAACTTACGCATTGGAAAACGGAAAATTGGTGCAAGGAAACCCGATTGCCAAACGTGGTGAAAGTGTGGGATTAATCGATACGTCAGAAACGATCGACGACCGGAGCAACGCCATTTCCCGCGGCCATCCAAGCGCTGGAATGCGCGGCACAGACAATCGAGTGACGGCCGCGTTCAGCAGCCTCTACAAGGCGGAATATGAATCGCAGGTGCGGAGGGCCTATTTGATCACCGGCTCCTCGTCGGCCGCGGCCGACATTGTCTCCGAGGCGTTCCTCTCCGTGTACCGACGCTGGGAGTCAATCGACGAGCCTGCGCTCTACATGAATCGCTGTGTCGTCAACGGCTGTCGGGACTGGGGTCGGCGACAGAGCCGCTGGGCGAAGCTGATCCAGCCCACGACCGCCTCGCAGTCCGGCTCGTCGTTCAACGAACCTCGAACGGATCTCGGGATCATCGTCGACGGAGGGTTCGGCAACGTTGAGCTGTTCGACGCCCTGTCGAGGCTCCCACATCGACAGCGAGTCGCCATCGTGCTCCGCTACTACGGGCGGGAGACGGAACGCTCGATCGCCGACGTGCTTGATTGCCGGCCGGGAACCGTCGGGTCGCTCATCCATCGAGGATTGGCCCGACTGCGAAAGGAGCTCACATGAACCCCACCACCTTCGAACAAGATCTAGCCGCTTCGTTGGACAACGCCGCCGACTCTTTGCCTGTTGAGACCCCGGTGTTCAACCCCGAGGCTGCGTTTCCAGCGAGTCGACGCCCGTCGTCTGGCGGTCGCAGCCGGGCTGTCTTGGTAGCCGCATGCGTCGCGGTGGTGGCGGGCCTGTTGTTCGCCGTTTCCGCAATCGGTGTGTTGCCGTCCGCCAACACCACGTCGAGCCTGGGCGAGGGCGTTGCTCCGTCCACGTCGACCGAGGTGGTTGTGTGGATGCGTCCAGACGCATCAGAGGATCAGATCGCCAGTGTGCTGCTCTACCTGGACGACGCCGACCACGTAACTCGGTTCACGTTCATCGGAAAGGATCAGGCCTACGAGCAGTTCCAGGAGTTCTTTGCCGACGAGGCCGAGTTGCTCGAGTTGGTCGAGGCCGATCAGCTGCCGACGTCGTTTGTGATCGAGACGTCCGATGCCCCTGAGATCCTGGCCGACGATTTGTTGCCGTTGCCAGGCGTGGCCGACATCGAATGGCCGGGCAATCCCATTGCCGAACCCAACGAGGACCATGTCGACGAATTGCTCCACAATCTCTCGCGACTCAACCCGCTATCCGACGAGTAGCCCGCCGGTCTAAAGCAGCTTGCGCACTTCGTCCAGGGTGTCGGCCTCCGACGGATCCTTGTCGTCTCGGTATCCCTTGACCCGAGCGAAACGCAGGGCCACGCCGCCGGGGTACCGGGTGGACGTTTGCGCGCCGTCGAGCGCGATCTCCACCACCAGCTCCGGGCGGATCATCACCGTGTGGCGACCGGGTTGGTGCTCCTCACCGAGTTTGCGAGCCAGGAACTGCTCGGTCTGCCAGATGAGCAGCTCGTCGGTGAGACCTTTGAATGTCTTGCCGACCATCACGAACTCCCCGCTCTCGGCATCACGGGCGCCGAGGTGCAGGTTCGACAGCCATCCGTGGCGGCGCCCGTGTCCCCATTCAGCCCCAAGCACCACCAAGTCGAGCGTGTGCACCGGTTTGACCTTGCGCCACGACTTGCCTCGTCGCCCGGCCTCATACGTGGAGTCGGCGGCTTTCACCATCACGCCCTCGTGGCCGGCCGCCAATGCGTCATCGAGATGCTGCTGCGCCGCTTCCGGGTCGCTGGTGAAGACGCGGGGGATGAGGTTGTCGGCCAGGCCGCTGCGTTCGGCCAGCGCCTCAAGCGCCTCGGCCCGTTCACTTAACGGGCGATCGATCAGACTCTGCCCGTCGAGATACATGAGGTCGAAGAAGTACGGACGCAGACCGCGGCCTTCAACCTCGCCGTTGGAGCCCTCGGTGCCGAATGTGCTCATCGTGTCCTGGAACGGCTGAGGGCGACCGTCGCCGTCATCGTCGCCGAAGAAGCCGAGCACTTCCCCGTCGAGCACCGCCGAGTCGCACTGCAACCGGGCAACAACGTCTTGCACCACGCCGAGACGTTCGGTGATGAGATTGAGATTGCGGGTGTAGATCGACAGCCGACGACCACCGCTGCCCGCGTCGCCGTCGTTGTTGTTGCTCAGGTGCACCTGAATCCGGGCACCGTCGAACTTCCATTCGACCGAGCTCTCTCCACCTTCTGCTCCGGCGGCCGCCTCCAACGCTTCGCCCACATCGGCGGCGGTGGACGCCAGCATCGGTTGAATCGGACGCTGGACTTCAAGGTCGATGGCGGCCAGGGCTTCGGCTCCTTCGACGATGGCGATGTAGGCCGCCTCCGCCAGGTCACCCTGAAGCATCGCCCCTCGACGCATGGCCGCGGCCTTGACCTCGGCTGCCTTGGCCGCAGCGTCGGTCACCACCCCGGCCAACGCACCCTGGCGGGCCTCGCCGATCAGCACCCGTTTCACGAGTTCGACTTCCGACTCATCGCAGCGGGTCAGGAACTGCGAGATCATGTCGCTACGACGTTGAACCGAACCGGAGCCCGTGGTGAGCAGGACCTCCGACAACAGGCTGTCGAATCCAACCACCGTTGGTGGATGGTCGGACGCGGTAAGGGTTTCGTCGAGACGAGCAACGGTGGCCCAGCCCACGCCGATTGCGCCCTGACGGGGTTTGGCCAGGAGAAAGCCGATGGCGGGAACGATCTCCTCCGGCTGCAGCTGCCGCAGCAGGTCGGCCAGCAACTCGGTCTTGGCCTTTCGACTCGATGTGGCCCGCACTGCTTCGGTGGTGGCCGCAAGCGCTCGCAATCGGGTGGACTCGGTCATGCTCCAGCCCCTGAGCGGCCGGCAAAACGTGACCACAGGCGGCGGCCGACGAAGCCTCCACCGATCCCGCCGAGAATCGCCGCCAGAGGCATGGCGAACAGAATCGCCACCAGCAGGTGGCCGCCCTCGCTGTACTCGGGAGCCTCCCAGAGGCTGAACACCTCCGTGATCAGGTAAAAGACCCCCAAAACCAACCATATTGAGGCGTAGGCGCAGACGGCGAGGCCGATGACGGCACCGATCACTATGGCCACGAACTTCACGCGACGAACATTAGCAAGGTTCGGTAGCGGTCATGGCTTAGGGGGTGCTAGCACCCCCAAGGCAAGTCGCCAAACACACATGCAGGCACTCTTCGGCTCCGGAGCAGCTTCATTCAGAGTGTTGGTATGCGTCCATCCATGTTTTCTCTGAGGCTTCCTAATTCTCCTAGCGCCAGCAGCAAGCTCTCCGCCGCACTTGTTTGCTTCGCTCTTTTCGCTTCGTCCTGTTCAGCGCTATCGCAGACCAGTGCCGGCAACACCCAACCGCCGCTCACCAACCCAGGTTCGGGCGGTGATCCGGCCACAACAACACTGCCTGTCGAAGATCCGGCTGCCGATCCGACCACAACAGCTCCTCCGGCCGACGACACCACGACCACCACAGCGGTCCCCACCCAGGACCCGGCTGTCGCCCAGATCCTCGCCGGGTACACCACCTGGACCGACCCTGGCCTCCACGTCACCGACAATCGCTCACTGCAGACCGACCAGTGGTTCGACGAGGGCGGCGAAGCCGGCCGGGAGAAGGTCTCCTGTGCTCCGTCCCAGCTGCCCACCGTGGTGCGGGAGATGGACGAGTTCCCGGCGTTCGGCTTCTCCGGCGACGACGTGTTGCCCGGCCTGATCGTCGACGGTTCGGCAGCCACCACCGGCAACATCCGGGCCCTGCCCCTCAACCGGTCGCCGTTCACCTTGCGATCCAGCCTGGCGTCGGCCAACCCCACCGTGGTTGTCGACGACCCCAACTCCGGCACCATCGCCGAGGCGGTGGCGACCCTGAAGCGCGACGCCGATCCCCGTCTCGGCAGCATCGACGTGACCCAGAGCGACATCAAGTACGACAGCGAGGAAACCCACTCGTTTGAGCATTCGTCGCTCGAGGTTGGTGTGTCGATGCGTTACCGCAACCGCCTGGTGAGCGCCGGTCTCGACGCCGACTACAGCCAGCAGAAATCCGTCGAGCGCCACACGATCACCGTGCAGATGGTGCAACGTCAGCTCACCCTCAGCATGGTTGACGACTCGGTCAGCAACCCCGGTCAGTACTTCGGAGTGGACGTGACCGGGCCCCAGGTCGACGCCCTGATCGCCTCCGGTGCCATCGGCTCCGAGAACCCGCCCATGGTGATCAACCGAGTGGCCTATGGCCGCATGATGTACTTCACCATGTCGAGCACCAACGTCAGCAGCTCGCAGGAACTGAGGGCCGCTGTCGACGCCGTGAAGGGCAAGTATGAAGGCTCGGCCACCGTCGACGCCGCCCACCTTGAGACGATCAACAGCTCGGAGATCTCGATGGTGGCCTACGGCGGCGATCAGAATCTGGCCCTCGCCGCCATTCGCACCGGTGATCTCAGCCAGTTCTTCGGGTCGGCCAACCCCACCACGGCGGCGCCGCTGGCGTTCACCTTCAACACCCTCAACGGTGGTGTGGTGCAACTCAAGGAGTCGGCCGACATCCAGGCTCTCACCTGTCAGCGCACCCCCGCTCCCTACGAGTTCGCCATGAAGATCGACAGCGTGCAGGGCAAGCTCAAGATCTTCGTGAACAACGCTGAGGTCATGGCGGTTGAAGACAACAACCCCGTCATTGGCAAGAAGAAGGATGGATCGGCCACCCTAGACGGTTCCAAGCTCAACAAGCTCCTGAAGAACGGCTCAAACGAGATCCGCCTTCGCTACACCAACCTTGGTTGCGACAACCGCTTCCGGGTGCGGGTGTTCGATGGGCCCAACCTGCCAAGCTCACTCAGCAACCCCATCGAGAGCTTCAGCCACCCCGACTGGAACGAGTGCATCGGCAAGGGCGACATGACCCTGAAGTTCACCATAAACACCGGCGACCGCACGGTCAACGAGATCTAGATTCCGATGGACCTGCGGCTGTTTGCCATCGACGATCACCCGGCCTTTCTCGCCACGGTCGGGCTGGTCGTCGACGCCACACCCGGAGTTGAGCTGGTGGGAACCGCTCGCTCCGGGTTCGGCGCGCTGCAGATGCTGCTCGACGCCGATCATGAGGCGTCGTCGGCGGATGTCCTCCTCGTCGATGTGGTGATGCCTGAGGTATCGGGCCCGGAGTTCGTTCGCCGCTACCGGGCCGCCGGCGGCCGGGCCGGTGTGATCTTCATGAGCAGCTATGAGCCGGACGACCTGCCCGAACACGTCACTGACGTCGACGGCGTAATCTTCGTGGCCAAGAATGAACTGTCGCCCGAGCTGTTATGTACCATGTTGAGCCGGGTGGCACACGAACAGCAGAGGGCCGTGGGCTGGGATGGGTTTGACAACGACCGAGCGGGTCAGAAATTCAACTGATGCTGCCGAACAGTTTGTCGGCTTGATTCGCACCGAGTACCGCACGATGTTGATCGCCTCGACGTTCTTCACCGCCATCGGGTTGGTCCTCTGGATCCCGGGGATGTTGTACATCGTCGCCTTTGGTGTGACCAGCGGATCGCTACGCCAGCTGGCCTCAATCCCGGCCCGCAAGGGCAACCTGCAACTTGCCGTGGCCATCTTTGCCGCTGGGATCTGGGCAACCACGATCTTCATCACCGCCCTTCTCCCCATCGGTTTGCCGGTGATGATGTTCAACGTGGTGGTACCGGTGGTCCTGGCCGCCACCTATCTTGACGATCGAGAGCATTGGCCGATCGCTTTGTCCGGAGTCGGCGTGGCCGGGGTCATCGGTGTGCTCGGCCTGACCCAAGACGGCATGGGCATGGAAGACGGGGTGGCCGAGTGGATCGTCGATTGGGTCACAATCGGATTCCTGGTGGGGTACACGTGGATGTTCACCGCCACCGTCCGGGACGCCAACCGCACCAGGGTGGCGACGCTGGAGCAAGCGCTCGACGCCAATGATGATCTGATCGACACCCAGCAGGAATTGCGCAACTCCCGCCGTCGCCTCGTGGAGGTGGCCGACCAAGAACGGGGACGCATCGAACGCAACATCCACGACGGGGCTCAGCAACGGCTGGTGTCGATGGCGGTGCAGCTGAAGCTGGCATCGCAACTGGCCGAGCAAGGGTCCGCTCCGTCCACCGAAACGCTTGACTTACTGCACGAGGAAACCACGGCGGCGCTATCGGAGCTGCGAGAACTTGCTCAGGGGATCTACCCGTCGCTGCTGGCCGAACGTGGTCTGGTGGATGCGGTGAGATCGTTGGCTCGAAGGTCGGCGCTACCCGCAACCGTTAACGGCATCCTGGAGCGAGACATTCCTGAACAGATTCAAGCCGCCGTCTACTTCTTCTGCGCCGAGGCCATTCAAAACGCCAACAAACACGCCGGTCCTGGTACCGAGCTCACGATCAACTTCTCTTCTGCCGATGACTTCATCTGCGTAGAGGTAGCTGACACCGGGCGAGGTTTTGATGTGGCCACAACACAAGGATCACGAGGAATGCTGAACATGTCGGACCGGATCGAGGCCGTGGACGGCACGCTGGAGATCACGTCCTCGAACGGCAACGGCACCGTGTTGAAAGCGGTGGTGCCGACATGACGCTACGAGTGGTGGTGGCCGACGATGATCTGCTTGTACGCCGGGGTGTTGTGTCCGTGCTTGGCGTGATCGACAACACCGAGGTGGTGGCCGAGGCCGGTTCTCTCGACGAGCTGCTGGCGGCCGTCGACCAACACAAACCCGACGTGGTGGTCACCGATATTCGCATGCCGCCGACGCTGACCAACGAGGGGATCCAGGCCACCCGCTCCATCCGAGCCGGCTACCCCGACTGCGGCGTGGTGGTGCTGAGCCAGCACGCCGAACCCGAGTTTGTGTCGGCGGTGTTTGAGGCCGGCAACGACGGTGTGGCCTATCTGCTAAAGGAGAACGTTGGCGATATCGCCACCCTCACCCAAGCGGTGACCGCGGTGGCGTCCGGCGGCTCGGCCGTCGATCCGGCGGTGGTTTCGGCCCTGGTTGCGATCAAGGCCGACAGTGCCCAGGGCGCCTCCTCGCCCTCAGCTGTCGACCACCTAACCCCGCGTGAGACCGACGTGATCGGTCTCATCGCCGAAGGGCTCAACAACACTGCCATCGCCGAGAAGCTGGTGCTCAGCGACCGTGCCGTCGCCAAACACATCAACTCCATCTTCTCCAAATTGAACCTCGGCGAAGAGCCCGACGCCCACCGCCGGGTACGGGCCGTGCTGATCTGGCTGGCTGCCAGCTGAGGTCAAGAAGGATCTAGCGCAACGCCAGGTCGAAACTCAGATCGTTGTTGCCGGCCCAGAAGTTGTGGACTCGCACGGCGATCACGTTGGTGCCGGCCACGATGGCATCGGCGGGCACGGTGAAGCTCTGCATGGCTTCGTCCTTGCCGTTGACCCAGTTGATCGGAGTCGTGGGCGCCGTGATCACGCCGTCGGGCATGTTGTAACGCAGAACCTCGGTGCCGTTGATGTACACCACGGCGCCGTCGTCGGCGATCAGATCGAGGGTGGCGGTATCGACGAGATCGGCGGCGTCGACGGTGAACTCGTGGGTGAAGTAGTAGGCCAGGTGACCGCTCTCCACCGTTGTCGCCTCGTCCTTCTCACCGAACCCCAATTGGCCGGGGCCGGATTGGGCGTCCGGCAAGCCGGTGAGCCAGTTGTCAGGATCGCCGTTGGCTGAGGTGGTGTAGTTCCATGTTGATCCGAGGGCCACGAAGTCCTGTGGCTCAGGTTCCGGCGGTGGTGGTGGAGCCTGCCCGGAGGTTGCGATCTCAAGGTCGAAGCTCAGGTCGTTGTTCTTGGCCCACACGTTGTGCACCTCGATGGCCACGACATTGGTCCCACCGATCAGCGCGGTCGCCGGCACGGTGTAGAGGTGGAAGTTTTCGTCGGCCCCTCCCCGCCATTCCACCGCCGGAGTGTCGTGGGTGATGTCACCGTCGGGCATGTTGTCGCGGAGAATCTCCACACCGTTGAGGTAGACGACGGCGCCGTCGTCGGCCTTCAATTTCAGCTCAAGCGAGTCGGGCCGCGTCTCGCCGAAGGAGAACGTGGTGCGGGCGTAGTAGGTGACGCTGCCTTTCTCCCAAACGGTGGCCTCGTCGTTGTCGCCGAAGCCGAACTCGGCCGGACCGGCGGCCCATGCGCCATCGTTGAAGCCAACCTGGTTCCAGGCGGCCCCCGGCGCGGTGCCGTCGGCGAGGAATCGCCAGGTGGAACCGGCGGCCAGCATCACGTCGTCATCAGGCTTCGGGTCGGGATCGGGCTGGGCGTCGGGGTCGAATCCCTCCTCACAGAACTTGCCGAAGCCGCCAACCCAGCGGTTGCGTTTGTTGTCGATTCCACCGGCGTGGAAGTCGCCACCGATGTACAGGCAGCCGTTGGTGTCGCTGGCCACTGCCCACGTGCCGTCGCGGGGACTGTGGATGTCGGGCATGAAGTTCTCGACCAGCCGACCGGTATCGGCCTCGTAGGCCATCACCAGCCGATGGGGCGTGCGGCGCCCGGTGAACGAGGAATAGTGGTTGACGTTGCCGTTGCGCTCGGAGAACGTGCAGTGGCAGCCGGCGAACACGATGTCGCCGATGCGCTCGGCCACCTGGTAGGCGCCACCGGCGAACCCGCCGGTGTACTCGAACCCGTCGTTCAAAACGCCGGTGTGAGCGAAGCCCTGCATGGCGTGGTCGGAAGGATCCAGCACCTGCATCACGTGTTGCTCACCTGAGGTGAAGATCAGGCCGTCACCCATTGCCACGTCGTAGATCTCGGGCTGGGATCGAGGGTAGTTGCGAGGCAACTCGATCTTTCCGCCGACGGTCGCGCCGTCTACATCCGACACGGTGTGGAAGTGCCCGGAGTTGGCATCACCGTTCACCGCGGTAAAAAAGCCCGACAGGTGGACCTCGCCTCGAGCGGGATCGGTGGCGATACCCCACACCGAGGAGCCGGTGACTTCCGGTCGCCAGGTGGCGTCGATGGCGCCTGAGTGTGAGCTGAACCGGCCAGCCTTGTACACCCTTGTTCTGCTGCCGTTGGCGCCGTTGAGATGCGAGAAGTTACCGACGACGTAGAGGTTGCGCCCGTCGACCTCCATGTCACGAACCATGGCTCTGGCATCCGACCATGGCCGGTCGACCGAACCGGCAAAGCTGGTGTCGATTTCCCCGGTTGTTGGATCGAGAGCCACGAGACCCGCTTGAGCCTGTCCGTTGACCGTCTCGAATTCGCCGCCCACCATCAGCGCGCCGTCGAACACTTCGAGCGAGTAGACGGCCCGATCGAGGGTTGGACGCCAGGTGTCGATCCAGTCGCCTGAGGTGACGTCGAACGCAGCCACAAAAGACTGGGCGATCGGCGTGGAGTTCTTGCTTTCCTGCACGTTGAGGAACCCGCCGCCGACAAACATCCGGTCGCCGATCTGGGCGAAATCCCACACGAGCACGTCGAGTGATGGCGTCTGGGTGGCTGCGGTGTCGAGGCCGGAAACCCCCCAGGTTCGGAGCGGGACCAGGTCGAGCTTATCGATGTTGACCTGTGGCTGGTCGAGGGCCGAAGCCGACTGTGAGGTGATCGTCACCACGGCCAGGAGCGAGATGATCCCTACGACGATGGCGACTGCGGCCCGTGGAGACTTGCTGTTTGGTGTGAGCCGCCTCATAGTTCGTATCCTCCGCCGCTGCACGACTTGAGGAACGCCACAAGCGTGGTGGCATCGGGTTCGTCGACGTTGAGCGTTGCTCCCCATGCGGCCATGCCTTCAGTCTTTGAGCGGCCGGCGAAACGGGCGGCCTCGGCTTGTCGCTCGGCTGCCGTCAAGGTGTCGCCCTCGTCGATTGCTGTGATAGCCACCTCGGCGTTTCCGCAGGCGAGGCTGGCGTCATTGTCGAGCGTGACCAACTCTCCGATATCGTTGCGGGTCCGCCCGTCGCGCCCCTGGGTCCGAGCCGACGTCGGTGCCTCGTCGATGGCCTCGACAGTGGAAAGAACCTCGGTTCCCTGCGCCGCCTCGATGGATGGGGTCTGGGGGAGCACATCCGACGGTTCCTCGACCGGCTCATCAGCGGGCTGAGCGTCGTCGGGTTCCACGATGGGTAGATCTTCGATCGGGGCGAATCCTTCATCCGCTGGGTCGCCGAAGGTCAGGTCTCCCGACTCATAACGTTCGATTGGGGTGGGTTGCTCCACATCCAGGATCGGCGTGGCTTCCGTCGGCTGCTCGGGGGAGGTGCCTGCGGCGTCGCCGGGCTCGCCCGACGTGCACGAGCCGAGTATGAGAACCGCCGCAACCGCCGCCGCCCGAACGCCGAACGCGCCGGATTTGCCAGTACCAATCGTCATAGATCATCAATCGGTGCCGATCGGGCTGATAGTTAGCGATTGATGCGGGCGTGCTGCATTGGACAGGTGAGTTATCGGCTAGTCGTTCCGCTTCTCGTTGACGAGCGACAACACGAGATCGATCACTCCATCACGCTGCTTCTCAGTGAGCGGGGCGAGGCCGAACACGTCGAGGAAACACAGTCCGTCGGCCACAACACGGGCGAGCAGGGCCACGGTCTCGTCGTCATGATCGTTGACCAGTCGCTCCTGCCATTCGCCGAAACGGCTGGCCGAGTACAACGGATAGCCGCCGTTGAGCGCAACCTCGGCCATGATCGAAGACGAGATGTCCTGGTCGGCGGTCGGGTTATAGGGCGATCGGGCCGACTCAAGGTAGTTGCGGACGAAATCGCCCCGCTTCCCCTCGTCTTGCGTGCCGCTGTTCAATCGTTCCTCGGTCTTGAGGAACGTGAGGTCGACCAGGTGGGAGATCAGCTCCTCCTTCGAGCGGAAGTGGTACAGCAACCCGCCCTTGCTGATGTCGGCCTCCTCGGCCACTTTGTCGAGCGTGAGGTTGGCCGCGCCGTCGCGTCGGATGACGGTGGCCGCCGCTAACAGCAGCTTCTTCCTGGTCTCAACAGCACGGCTTTGCATTGCCTCCAGCATAGATCCACGGTGTCATCGGTCCGAGCTGGGCGATGAAGGACCAATGGCTCTACGGTCCTTCAGCCGCGCCACGGATACTGCACGTATGGAGACAAAACCGAAGCGAGAACTAGTCCGCCGCCCGAGCGACGGTGTTGTCGCCGGTGTGTGCGCCGGCCTGGCCACCTACTTCGACACGAACGTGTCCATCGTGCGAGCGATCTTTGTTGGACTGATCGTGTTCAACGGATTTGGTCTGCTGGCCTACGTGGCGTTGGCGTTCCTCCTCGACACCGACCGCCCGAACTGATTGGAGTCAGAAATGTCTGAAGTGGACCGCCGTCCTCAGGTTGTTGGCGTTGACGGCTCGCTGAGTTCGAAACATGCGCTGGCTTGGGCGATTGCCCGAGCCGATCTTCTTGGCCCGGTCAAGCCGGTGGCGGCGTGGCAGTATCCGTGGTGGGCCTACGTTCCGACCGCCGCCGGATCGGTGATGCCTCCGAGTGAGAAAGAGCTTGCGGCAACAACCGAACGGGTGATTGACAACACGCTCGAGGGCCTCGACGACTCCCCGGTGATAGACCCTGCGGTGGTGCGTGGCCCGGCCGGTCCCACCCTGGTGGCCGAAGGTGCCGACGCCTCACTTGTTGTGGTCGGTACCCGCGGACTTGGCGCCATTACATCCGGGTTGCTCGGCTCGGTTGGTGCACACTGCGCTCGCCACGCCACCGTACCCGTGGCCGTGATTCCGGAGGAGGCTTCGATCGACGATCAATTCGGGTCGGTTGTTGTGGGCCATGACGGCTCGAAGCACGCCGATGCGGCCCTTGTATGGGCGCTGCGTCACACCCCACCATCGACCGAGGTCCTAGTGGTCAACGTCTGGGACCCGAAGAGCGGGGTGAGTGCCAACGTTCCGGC
Source organism: Acidimicrobiales bacterium (assembly GCA_965216355.1). GTDB lineage: Bacteria > Actinomycetota > Acidimicrobiia > Acidimicrobiales > SZUA-35 > JAHELU01. The sequence continues at coordinate 852,881 of CBDCFR010000012.1, read as the reverse complement.
GCTGACGGCCGAGCGGCTGTCGGACGATTCTTTGGCCGAGGCGCAGAGCGCCGTCGACCGGGCCCGGTCCAATCCCGAGTTCGCCGACCGTCGAATCACGGCGATGACCGAGTCCGGCGATCCCCGGGATGTTCTTCGCGCGCTGTCGCAGACATCCGACATGTTGGTCGTTGGCAGTCGCGGTCACGGCGCCGTTACCTACCTCCTATTGGGTTCGGTGGCGGCGGCTCTTGTGCATCATCCGGTAACGGCGACGATTCTTGTCCGATAGGTCGGGGTCTTTGCCGCTCAGTCGTAGACAACCACCGGTGTTCCGACCGGGGCCAGGCCTTCGTTCCAAAGCACATCCATCGCCGGGTACGTCAGACGGACACACCCATGAGATGCCGGCTGGGTCGGGACCGACGTGTAGCCGTGCAGCGCTATTCCTCCGTTGAAGTACTTGGGCCGATACAGCGTTCCCAGTGGGGCTTCGCGGATGCCGTCGATCTCTCGGTAAACGGAGAACATTCCGGTTGGTGTCGGCGTCGCCGTGGCGCCGGTGGAGATGTCAAAGATGTAATCAACCCGCCCATCGGTCACAGCGAGCAGTACCTGTCGGGACCGGTCGATCTCAAGGACCCGGCCGCTTCCCGAAGACCGGCTCACCGGGCGGGAGGCCGCCGCCAGCATCGCCACTGTGTCTCCGTCGAGTAGCCCGGTGCGGTTCAAGCCCTCGACTTTCTGAAATGCCGTAATGGCATGTGCGGTGTTCGATCCCATCACACCGTCGACCGGTCCGAGCCAGTAGCCGAGTGACGTGAGTGTCTGTTGATGAGCGGCCACCACCGGATCGGTTGTTGTGGTTGGCTCAGCAGTGATTTCGGTGGCCTCGGTGGTCGTCTGCTCTGCGGTTGTTTCGGTGGAGGAGGCAGGATCGGTTGTGGTGGTCGGGTCCTCGGGCGGGAGTTCACAGGAGGTGACCGTCGGGATGGTTGTCTCGGTCGTTTCGGGCGCGCCAGCGGTGGTGGCGGCGCTCGTGGCCGTATCGGCTTCGACCGTGCTTTCCGTATCTTCGACGCCGGTGCATGCGCTGGCTACCAGCAACATGATCGCCAATCCGGCGAGAACGATCAGACCTCCCGCCCTGCGCTGTCTAGCGGGCAGCCTCATCGACGAAATCGACGGGTCTGACTGTCGGAGTGCGAGGTTCGAATCCACGGCTGAAACCGCCTGCGTTTCGGGCGCTGGGCCGGTAGTTCATGCTCACGGGGAGGAGGTGGCCGATGCCGGTGGCCTGGCGCGCGCACCGGATCCGGCGAGACCGACTTTCTTTCGGCGCGTCCCCGGGAGGTGCGGACTACCCGACGGGTGAGGTCGACAAAAGTGATGACAACTCCCATACCTCAACTGTGATCGCATACGCCCAAACCTTCCAGGGCCAAACGTCCCCCGGAATCGGAAAGGCCCAACGGCCCTGTTCGGAGACGTCGAAGTGAGTGGACGATCAGTGTGATCCAGCATTCGTGAATACAGGAGGAGTGGATGGAACCTTCGGAGGTGGCGCTGCTGGTTGGCCTGGTGGCCTGTTTCGTCGGAGCTGCTTGTCTGTCGGCGGCCGAGGTGTCTCTGCTGCGGTTGCGTCGGAGCTGGTTGGTGGTTGAGGCCGGGAAGGGAGGGCGACGAGCGAAAGGGCTCCTGAAACTGGTCGACGAGCTGCCACTGTTGTTCAACTCCATTCTGCTGATGGCGTTGCTACTCCAGGTCTCGGCGGCGACGATCGGTGGTGTGTTGGCCGCCCGTTGGTTCGGTGGCCTAGGCGCAACACTGGCAGCGGTGATGATCACCGCCACGTTGTTTGTGTACGCCGAGGCCATACCGAAGGCCAAGGCCTTGCAGGCTCCGCACCGCGTGGCTTTGGCCGTCACGCCCGGCCTTGCCCTTCTGGTGCCGGCAACAAGACCGTTGGTTTCAGCCCTGGTCTGGTTGACCAACCTCCACATTGGTCCAACGCCCGTGACTCTGGGGCCGCTGACCGAGGAGGAGATCCTTCTCTTAGCCCACGAATCGGCAGCGGCCGGGGAGATCGGTGCCGGGGATGTAGCTCTTGTGCACCGGTCGTTCGAGTTCAACGACCGCTGTGCCGGCGATGTGATGGTGCCGGCCGAGGAGATCGTCGCCGTGGGTGTGGGCACCCCGATCGCCGAGGCTCTCCGGATTGCCATCGACGCCGGCCACCGTCGACTACCGGTGTACGGCCTATCGCTCGATGACGTGATTGGAGCAGTTCGTCTTCGGGATCTGGCGGCGGCTCCCACCGGGACGCAACTGTCAACACTCCTAGCCGATGTCGTCCGCTGCCCCGCCGGTCGCTCGATTTCGCATTTGCTCAAACAGATGCAAGCGGAACAGTGTTGGCTGGCGATCGTAACTGATGCCGGGCATCACACAGTGGGCCTTGTCACCGTGGAAGACGTGTTGGCGGAGCTGGTTGGCGAGATAGCCGACGAGCGCGAGGCCGGGCACTGAGGAGGAAGATCGGTGAGTCACGGGATGCTCGATAATGGTGTGCTCGACGAACGTTTCTGGGCCGTTGATGTCGATGTCGCGGTCGAGAGGCTGGAGTCGGATTCGGTCGACGGGTTGACCGAGAGCGAAGCTCGACGTCGACAGTCGGTGTTCGGCGCCAACACGCTGGCGGTCGAGACACGAAGCTCGCGGTGGCGTCAACTGACCGACCAGTTGACCGACCCAATCGTCTACCTGATGTTGGCGGCGATAGCGGTTTCACTGCTCGTCTGGGTGCTCGAAGGCTCCGACGGTGTTCCGTTCGAGGCGCTGACCATCACCGCGATCGTGCTGATGAACACCATTGTCGGGTATCTACAGCAACGTCGGGCCGATGCCGCCGTTGAGGCCCTTCAATCGATGACCCAGCCCGAGGCGACCGTGGTTCGCGGTGGGAATCCCGGTCGGATTCCAGCCGCCGATCTGGTTCCCGGCGATCTTGTGGTATTGGCGGAGGGCGATATCGTACCGGCTGATTGCCGTTTGGTTGAGGTCGGTGCGCTGGCCGTATCCGAGGCCACGTTGACGGGCGAGAGCCTGCCGGTCTTCAAAGGGAATGACGCCGTGCCCGGCGACGCCGCCCTAGCCGACCGCGCCGCTATGGCCTACTCCGGCACGTTGGTCACGAGTGGCCGCGGTCGTGCCCTGGTGGCCGCCACGGGTACAAACACCGAGATCGGCCGAATTGCCGAGCTGTTGTCGCAAACAGAGTCGGAACGCACCCCGCTTCAAGTTGAGATAGAGGCTGCCGGCCGAACGTTGGGTCGAGCGGTCATCGGCCTGGCCGCTCTTGTGGTGGTAACGCTTCTGGTGGCGGGGGACGCGCAGAGCTGGGCCGACGTGGTCGACGCCCTCCTGATCGGGGTGTCGCTGGCGGTGGCCGCCGTTCCCGAGGGACTTCCTGCCGTTCTCACCTTGGTGTTGGCTCTGGGTGTTCAACGTATGGCGGCGAGGAACGCTCTGGTCAAAAGGCTGGTGTCGGTCGAAGCACTTGGCTCGGCCACAGTGATCCTGTCGGACAAGACTGGCACTCTCACCCGAAACGAGATGATGGTGCGGCGTCTTGTGACCCCGTCGGGTGAGTTGGAATTCGACGGTGAGGGTTACGAACCGGTCGGGTCGGTTGTTGTTGATGGCGAACCGGTCAACGGTGAGAATCCTGATAACCATCAGGGGCGCACCAAGGTTCTTGTCGATGAGGCTAGATGGGCCCTTGTTGCCGCCCGGCTCGCCAGCGACGCATCGCTCGTCAATTCCAACGGCCGGTGGAACCCGGTGGGTGATCCGACCGAGGCGGCCCTGGTCGCGGCCCAAGCCAGAATCGGCGTGGGTCTGGACCACATTAACGAGCGTTTTCCCCGGCTGTCCGAGGTTCCGTTCTCGTCGGAGCGCCAGCGGATGACCACCGTGGTGGCCGATCAAGCGGTGGATGGACGACTGGTCATGGCGGTCAAAGGGGCGCCCGACAGACTGCTCTCACAGTGCGGCTTTGAGCGCCGCGACGGCAACGCCGAGGCGCTGACCGAGGAACGCCGACAGCTGTGGAGTGAGGCGGTCGACCGTCTGGCCCGGTCTGCGCTGCGGACGTTGGCGGTGGCTCAGCGGCAGCTGGACGAGTCTGAGCTTGGAATGGCCGCCGATGAGCTTGATGACAACAACCTTGTGCTGCTCGGTGTCGTTGGAATCATGGACCCTCCGAGGGCCGAGGCCCGTGAGGCGATCGAACTGGCCCGAGGCGCCGGAATCAAAGTGGCCATGATCACCGGTGATCATCCGGTCACGGCGACCAGGATCGCCGACGAACTCACGCTGTTTGAACCGCCGCCTGATTCGACGGGTCAACCTGATGGTGGGCAACCGGTGCTCACGGGCCCCGAGCTTGATGGCCTCGACGATCACGAACTGGCAACGGTGGTGCGAGACACCAGGGTGTTCGCCCGGGTGGCACCGGAACACAAGTTGCGAATCGTTTCGGCTCTGCAGGCTCAAGGTGAGGTTGTGGCCATGACCGGCGATGGTGTGAATGACGCCCCCGCTCTACGAGCTGCCAACATCGGTGTGGCCATGGGTATTACCGGGAGTGACGTGTCGAAGGAAGCGTCCGACATGATTCTGGCCGACGACAACTTCGCCACGATCGTCGAGGCCACACGTGAGGGTCGAGCCATCTTCCAGAACATTCAAAGCTTCCTCCGCTACCTTCTATCTTCGAACGCCGGTGAGGTCTTGACGGTGTTGGCCGGCGTTGTGGCCGCCGGAGCGATCGGCCTTGTCGGGCCAGGAGGTGCAGGGGTGGCCGTGCCTCTGCTGGCCGTGCAGATTCTGTGGATCAACCTGGTGACCGACGCCGGCCCGGCGCTGGCCCTCGGCGTTGATCCCCCCGCCAACGACCTCATGATGCAGCCTCCGCGACCGCCGGGCTCGCCCATCATCGATGGCCGCATGCGGACCGACGTCGTGATGATCGGCTTGGTGATGGCGGTGGCCACGCTGGCCATGATCGACCTCAAGCTCCCTGGCGGTTTGTTGAGGGCGTCGTTTGTCACCGATAACGGCGGTGACATCGCCCTGGCCCGCACGTGTGGATTCACCACGCTGGTTCTCGCCCAGCTGTTCAACGCCTTCAACGCCCGGTCCGATCACCGCTCGGTCTTTGTTCGTGCCGCGGCCAACAAGTGGTTGTGGCTGGCGGTTGCGGTGTCGTTGGCGCTGCAGATCGCGGTGGTACATCAACCGTGGTTGCGGCAGGCGTTCGACACGTCACCGATGTCGGCTATGGATTGGCTGGTGGCGACCGGCCTGGCCTCGTCGGTATTGGTTGTGGCGGAGATCCGCAAAATCTTCGTGCGGCGCACGTATAACACTGTCAGCTGACCGCCAAAGGGCCTTTGTTCCCTGTTGCCCGGCACACAAACTGGGTGACCATGAGAATCGGGCGCCGGCGGCACCCCGACTGAGGAGCCTGGTCAAAATGGCCACCATCAATGACACCACCAAGGTGGAAGAACTGGAAACGCAAGGTCTGGTCGCCGAACTGGACGAACACCACGATCCACAACGTGGTGTACTGGAAGGCATGAAGGGAGTGCGGAACGCGCTAACCGTCAAACGTGTCTTCGACGAACTGCGCGAAGTCGACGGAGTTACCGTCATCCCCGTGGCCCGACTGGCCGGCGGTGCCGGTGCCGGCGGCGGAGAAGGCAACGACGATGAGGACGGTACTGGAAGTGGTTTCGGCACCGGCTTCGGACTTCGAGCCGCACCGGTCGGCGTCTACGAAGTTCGTGACGGTCAACTCATCTGGAATCCTGCCGTTGACGTAACCCGGTTGGCCCGGATGGGGATGGTGCTGGCCGGCATCATGACCGTTTGCGCCACCCTGGTCGCTTGGCGCCGGAGCTGCGAATTGTGATTGCCCGACCGGCGGTTCGCATCGACCTGGCCGGTCTACAGGGCCTGTTCGACCACCTGAGCGCCGACGGCTACGAGCTGATCGGCCCACAAGTGGTCGACGGAGTGATTGCACATGAGCCCATCTCATCGGTCGACGAGCTGCCTCTGGGCTGGACCGACGAACAAGGCGGGGGCCGATACAGGCTTGTGCCTCGGAGCGACCGAGCGCGATTCGGCTATGCCGTCGGCCCCCAGTCGTGGAAGAAGCTGTTGCACCAGCCGCGCCAGCAGGTGTGGTCGATCACCCGCTCGTCCGATGCCGACGGCGACGCCGACCTGGTGGTGAAGATGGCCGAGCATGATGTGGCCCGTCAGGCTTTCATCGGCGTACGCCCCTGCGAGTTGGCGGCCATCGCCAAACAAGACCGAGTGCTGCTCGGCGGGCCCTTTCCCGACCCGGCCTACGAGGCCAACCGGCGGGATGTCTTCATGATCTCAGTCGACTGCGGTGATCCAGCCGACACCTGTTTCTGCACCTCGATGGACACCGGCCCGAGCTCCGGTGAAGGTTTCGATCTTGCTCTCACCGAGCTCGTCGATTCAGAGAATGCGGAGCCCGACTACGTGGTTCGCATTGGGTCCGAGGTCGGTCGGGTTGCTCTGTTTGAGGCTATCGATGCAGCCGACCGACCAACGGCCGATTCGGCGGATCTACAGCGCGCCGCCGAGGTGGTGGAAGGCGCCCGACACCGGATCCAGCGTCGGGTCGACACCGACGGCATCCGAGACCGGATCTATGCCCACCTCGAAAGCCCGATCTGGGAATCGGTGGGGGAGAGATGCCTGAGCTGCACCAACTGCACGATGGTCTGCCCCACGTGTTTCTGCAGCACGATGGAAGACGCCACCGATCTGGCCGGAGACAACACCGACCGTTGGCGGATGTGGGACTCGTGTTTCAGCGACGCCTTCTCGCACGCCGCCGGAGCGGGACCGATGCGAAACTCCACAGCATCTCGGTACCGCCAATGGTTCGTGCACAAGCTGGCCAGTTGGCATGACCAGTTCGACGAATCGGGATGTGTCGGCTGTGGCCGGTGTATCACCTGGTGCCCGGTCGGAATCGACTTGACCGAGGAGCTCCAACACATGAACAGCTCGGCAACATGACGGTGCATGCGACCTCGAAGAGCCCTCCCGACATGTTGACCCCCAGGATCCACCGCGTGGTCCACAAGATCGATGAGGCTCCCGACGTGGTCACGTTGCAAGTGGTGCCGGTCGACGGCCTCCCGCTTCCGTCCTTCGAGCCCGCCCAATGCGCCATGATCGGTGTGTTCGGGATCGGCGACGCCGCCATCTCCATCAGCTCGCCAACCACCACCACCGATTATCACGCCTACACGATCCGGCGGGTGGGGCCGATCTCGGCTGCCCTATGTGACAGCCCGGTCGGTGGCCTTGTCACCGTGCGGGCTCCGTTTGGCCGACCGTGGCCGATCAATGAACTCTCCGGCGGACGGCTGCTGATTGTGGCCGGCGGCCTCGGTATCGCCCCGCTGCGGGCGGCGGCGTATGAGGCGGCGGCCCGGAGGTCGGAGTTCGACCGGATCGCCGTGGTCTACGGTGCCAAGCAGCCCGATCAGCTGATGTTCGCTCCCGATCTTGAGCGGTGGGCCAACGCCGGGGTCGAGGTGGCGGTGATCGTCGACGAGGGCGATGCCCACTGGCATGGTCCGGTTGGTGTTGTGCCCGATCTTCTCGGGCCCGGCCCAGGTTTCGATCTCGACTGGAGCACAACCACCGCTTTTGTCTGCGGTCCCGACGTGATGATGCACTTCACTGCGGCCAAGCTCACCAACCTCGGCATGCCAGCGGATCGGATTTGGCTAACCCTGGAACGCAACATGCAGTGTGGCAACGCACTGTGTGGCCACTGTCAGCTTGGACCGATGCTGATCTGCCGAGACGGTCCCGTCGTCAATTACGAAAGGATCGGGCCGTTTCATGCGATACCCGACCTGTAGACCGAGTCGAGGTGCGGGATGACTGATTCACTGAGCGGCGCGCCCAATCCGTCGCTGGCGGTCTGGAAGTTCGCGTCGTGCGACGGTTGCCAGCTCAGCCTGCTCGATTGCGAAGACGAGCTGCTGGCCGTCGCCGGCCACATCGACATCGCCTATTTCCCGGAAGCCAGCAGTGCCATGGCGTCGGGGCCCTACGACCTTTCGCTGGTTGAAGGGTCGATCACAACGGCCCACGACGCCGAGCGCATTCAGGAGATCCGGCGGCAGTCGAAGACGCTGGTGACCATCGGCGCATGTGCAACCGCCGGCGGTATTCAGGCTTTACGCAACGGTCAGGATGTCAACGAGTTCCTTGCAATCGTCTACGCCCACCCCGAGTACGTTGCCACCCTGGAGACGTCAACGGCGATCGTCGATCACGTCGAGGTCGACTTTGAGCTTCGAGGCTGCCCGATCGATCGAGGGCAGCTGCTGGAAACGATCTCGGCGTTCCTCGCCGGCCGCCCACCCCGGATCCCCACCACCAGTGTGTGCCTCGACTGTAAGGCCAAAGGAAATCCGTGCATCATGGTGACCAACTCGGTGCCGTGCCTCGGGCCTGTGACTCAAACCGGCTGCGGTGCCCTCTGCCCGAGCTTCTACCGGCCGTGTTACGGCTGCTTCGGTCCTTCCGAGAACGCCAACACCGAGTCGTTGACCCGGGCCTTTGTCGAAATCGGGGTGCCGCCGACCGACATCGAGCGAGCGTTCCGTAGCTACAACGGGTGGGCCGAGCCGTTCAGGAGCGCAGCCGAACACCTCGACCGGATCGCCACCGGAGGACCAGCCGATGAGTGAACACCAACCAAAACCATCCGACAATGTCGACCTCCACGTGCCGGTTCTCGCCCGAGTGGAGGGTGAGGGGGCGATGCACGTCACGGTCACCGACGGCGTGGTCGACGACATCCGGCTCGAGATCTACGAACCCCCACGTTTCTTCGAAGCGTTCCTTCGGGGTCGAGGTTTTGGTGAACCGGTCGACATCACCGCCCGGATCTGCGGCATCTGTCCGGTGGCGTATCAGATGAGTGCCTGTCATGCCCTCGAGAGGTTGGCCGGGGTCACCCTCGATGCCGAGCTTCGGGCGCTGCGGCGTCTGCTCTACTGCGGCGAGTGGATCGAAAGCCACGTGCTCCACATCGGCTTCCTGCACGCCCCCGACTTCCTCGGCTACCCCAGTGGAATCGACATGGCCGCCGACCACGCCGAGATGGTTGAAGCCATCCTGGCCCTCAAGAAGGCCGGCAACAGCATCGTCGAGGTGCTCGGAGGGCGAGCCATTCACCCGGTCAACATTCGCCTGGGTGGCTTCTACCGCACGCCGACGAAGGCCAAGCTCAACGAGTTGGTGCCGGTGCTCACCGAAGCCCGCGAAGTGGCGGAGGGTCTTGTGCGATGGACCGCCGGTTTCGACATCCCGCAGTTTGAGTTCGACTACGAGTTCGTGTCGTTGCGACATCCGGACGAGTACCCGTTTAACGAAGGTCGGATCGTGTCGAACAAGGGGCTCGATATTGACGCCTCGGAGTTTGAGGAGCACTCGCAGGAGTTGCATGTGGCCCACTCGACGGCTCTGCATTCGAAGCTGAACGACCGCGGTTGGTACCACACCGGTCCTCTGGCCCGTTACGCCAACAACTACGACCTGTTGCCCGATCACATCCGAGCGTTGGCCGAGGAGGTCGGCCTGCCGCCGGTGGTGCTCAACCCGTTCCAGAGCATCGTGGTCCGCAGTCTTGAGACCTTGTATGCGGTTGACGAGGCGTTGCGGATCATCGGGTCCTATCGGCGCCCCGTTCAGCCCAGCGTGGATGTGCCGCCTCGCGCCGGCGAGGGTTGGGGTGCCACCGAAGCCCCGAGAGGTTTGCTCTACCACCGCTATCGCACCGCGGCCGACGGCACGATCGAGGAGGCGCAGATCGTGCCGCCCACGTCGCAGAACCTGGCGACCATCGAGTCGGACCTGCGGCTCTTCGTGGAGAACAACCTCGACCTCGACCCCGATCAGTTGGCTCGACGTTGCGAGCAGACGATCCGCAACTACGACCCGTGCATCTCCTGCTCGACTCATTTCCTGACCGTGACGATGGAGCATCGATCGTCGTGACGGCCCCGATCCCGGCCATGTTGATCGTGGGCGTGGGCAATCGCAGCCGGGGTGACGACGCCGTGGGACCGGCCGTGGTCGACCGGCTGATCGCCAACGGGGTCGATCCCAGTGTTGAAACCCTTGTTGTCGACGGTGATCTGACCAAGCTGGTTCTGGCGTGGTCGAGCGATCACGACGTGGTGGTGATCGACGCCCTGGTCAGCGGTCGGGAGCCCGGAATGATCGTCGAGTTCGACGGACTGTCCAACGATCAGCGAGAAGTTGCCGTGGCCACCAGCCTGTCGTCGAGCCACGGATTCGGACTGGCCGAGGCCGTTGCCCTCGCCGAACGGCTGCAGCGGATGCCTCGCTCGTTGACCATCGTGGCTGTGGAGGCCGAACAGTTCGAGCCCATGACCGACATGTCGCCGGCGGTGGAGGCCACCGTTGACCAGGTTGTCGAGCGGATCCGGAAGTTGGCCGGCCGCTAGTCGGAACTCGCGGGAAGGAACAGTCGGACCCCGTTTACCAGCAACGAGATTGCGGTGCCGACCAGAGCCACGAGCAGCACCAGCCGCACTGGAGCCTCCAGCCAGCCTCGGCCCCACTCTTCGAAGTCGAACGGGAACACCTCCCAGAACCGCATGATCACCACAAGGCTGACGGCGTTCGCAACCACCACGGTTGCCATCTTGAGTTTGGGCGAATACAGGGCGAGGAGAACAAGGCTCAGGCCAATGTCGATCCACAGGCTCCAGTTGATTACAGGGATGACGTCGTTGAAGGCGTCGGTGAGAAACGGCAGCCATCCCCATTCAAGGATGTTGTCGACGATGTACAACATCACAAAGCTGAAGATGATGGTGAAGAAGCTTCCGGCCCGGTCGGATCCTCGCTTGCCGGTGGAGCGGGTTTCTTCGCTCGACTCCATCGGGATCCTCCTGTCAGTCTGAGTGGTCATGATCGGTCTCCAGTTCAACTCGGTAGTCGTCTTGAGCCCAGTCGACCTCGCCGCTGTCAGACGACGAGGATGCTGAGAGGTCGACCACGACGCAGGTCACGTCGGGCTGTTCCTCCCAGTGGGCGACCACAGCGGCCGCCTCGGTCCCGGACTCACACAGCCGTCGGAGGATCTCAACGCCGTTCCGATGAACGACGACCTCGGCCACAGGAGCGGTGGCGGCGTCTTCGGGATGATAGGGCGCAGACGATGACGTCATTGGAGCCTCCGGACGTCAGATGATCGTTCTCCTTGATTCTGAAGCCGAGCCGGCGCGGCTGACAGAGGCCAAAGCCCCTGTTGGCCGGACGCACGTCGGGCGATTCACAGGGCTGGAATGTGGACCCGATCCATCATGTCGTCGATCGAGTCGGACTCCGATCGGCCAACGATGCGTAGGTGCATACATTCGTCGACTTTCAGAAGCCGCTGAGCGCCTCGATCGAGTTTACCGACCGGCATGTCAACGCTGTCTATTGGCATCACTCGTGGTTGGTCAACTTCATAGGTCCAACCCTCATGTTTGAGCGTTGCCCTTCCGGCGGCGAGCACGTTCTTCACCCAGTCGGCTCGCTGTCCGTAGGGAAGTGTGATGACGAACCCGTCGTCAACCTCGATTGGGCCCACAGGCGTTCGGTACGGCGTATTCGACCGGCGGCCGACGTGATGGATCACGGAGGCGGATGCACCAGGGGTGCCAGCCGTTTCCATTGCCCGTGGATTCCAGAACTTGCGATTGACGCGTCGCACCGCTTGTTGGACTCGAGACGACTTCGATCGCATCCCGAAGACGAACACGGCTGCAAGTATCCCGACCGCACCGACCAGTGCGAGGGAAGCCCATCCCAACCACCGGAAGATTGCTCCGGATTGTTGTGTGTATTGCGGCATATCGGACTCCTTACTTCACGACGAGAACCGAGCAGTGTGCGTGGTGCAAGACTTTGGTCGAGGTGCTTCCGTGGAGGACCCGTTGAGCGGCGCCTTCCCCTCGCGATCCGACGACGATCAGGTCGGCCCCGATTTCGTCGGCGGTTTTGATCAAGGCATCGGAGGGATCCTCGTCAACCTCGTGGAACTCGGCCTGGAGGCCGTAGTCCTCCATGATGTCCTTGGCGTCTCGAAGGATCGTCTCGGCTCCGACGTGGCCATGAACGAGCACCCTGAGATCGCTGGGCAGCTGGGCCGCGAGGCGCTGCTGTTGACGAGGGGTGAGTGGTTGGTAGGCGGTGACCACGTGAACGGCGATGGAGCCGCCGGCGCTTGCCATCTCTGCCGCCGCGGTCAGTGCTCTCGCGGCGTTTTCGGATCCGTCGGTGCCGACGACGAGGGTTGAGAAGGTCCCTGAATTCTTGGTTGATGTCACTCTTGCTCCTTCCTGATTGGATCGTCGCGTCCGCGGCCCGCACTCGGCAGAGGCGAAAGGCCCAAGGTGTGGTTAGGGCTCAGAAGGAGTTGTTGGATTGACTGCTTTGGACCGTAGCCAATCCAGCCAACCGTCGAGGCCCTCGCCGGTCTCCGCGCTCAACTCGATGACGTCGGCATCGGAATTGACGTGATGCAGGTTGTGTCGAAACGCGCCCATGTCAAACCGGAGATGAGGGAGCAGGTCGATCTTGTTGACCACGACCACGTCGGCGGTGCGGAACATGACCGGATACTTCAGCGGCTTTTCTTCACCCTCGGTGATCGCGTACACCATCGCTCTCACATCCTGGCCCACGTCGAATTCGGCGGGGCACACCAGGTTTCCGACGTTCTCGATGATCAACAGGTCGATGGCCTCGAGGTCCAGTCGGTTGAGGCCCGATCGAACCATCACGGCATCGAGGTGGCATTCACCGCCAAACCCGTCGTTGGTGTTGACCAACGCCACCTGTGCGCCGAGACCGCTTAGCTGGTCGGCGTCGATGGCGGTGGCGATGTCTCCCTCCAGGATGGCGATGGAGATTTCGCCGGCCAGAGCCGGGATGGTTCGGGCCAACAAGGCGGTTTTGCCGGCGCCCGGGGACGACATCAAGTTGACCGCGCGGACACCATGGGCGGCCAGCGCTGCTCGGTTGGCATCAGCCGCCTTGTCGTTCTCGCCGAGGATGTTCTCCAACACCTGGACTCGCTCGGTGGCAGTCTCGTAGGCACTGTGATCGTGACTGTGGGAATGATCATGTGGGTGGCTGTGATCATGTGGGTGCTCGGCGTCGGTCGGGTGCGGATGAAACAGGCCCACTAGCTGTGCCTCTCAACACCCTGGCCGCTTGCCACCAGATCGATTGACTCCACCAGAAACTCCTCACCCGTCACCAGCTCAACGTCAGCAGCGGCGCACGTACCGCAACGCAGCACCGGCTCGTGAAGTGTTGTGACGGCCGAACAGCTTCCGCACCGGATGGTGGCAGGAATGTAGTCGACATCCAGAAGTGTGTCGGCGAGATCGGTTCCAGCCACGGTGGCGTTCCAACAGAACTGAAGCGTGTCGGGCACTACCTGACGAAGATAACCGACTTTCACGTTGACCTGTCGCACCGATCGCCCTCCGGCATGGGTGGTGACCACATCGACAATGGCACCGCACAACGACAGTTCGTGCATGCCCGTGATGCTAGACGAATCCTTTAGGTCGATCGACTCCGCTGGTGAGCAGCCGGGGACCTTCGCCTCTGGCCCGGATTCACGGTGGCGTAATAGCTTGAACTCAGAGGGCGACACACACACGTGCCGGACCGCGGCCACAACGCTGCTCCCCGGCTACAAACACAAGCGCGAATTCAATCGTTGGCAATGGGCGGAACAACATTGAAAGGAACTCTCATGAGTACCACCGACGACCAGCGCCAAGTTGCCATCAAAAGGCTGACCGCGAAGCGCGACTTCCGCGTTCACCTTGTTGTATACGTCCTCGTCAATGCACTACTCATCATGATTTGGGCGGTGTCCGGTGCCGGCTACTTCTGGCCGATCTGGCCCATTGCGGGCTGGGGTATCGGCTTGGCCATGCACGGGTTCAACACCTACGGGCGCTCGCCAATAACCGAGGACGAGATCAGAGCCGAGATGCAACGGCACGGAACCTACGACGGCCCCGGGCAGTAGCCGCCCGAGTCCTGTGAAGGAGCCACCATGAACGGTGCCATTATCTACTCGACCAAACACGGAAGTACTGCACAGTACGCGCGCTGGATCGGGGAGGCCACCGGGTTGCCGGTGCTGTCAATCTCCGACCCCGGCGCCAAACCCGCCAACTTCGATTTCCTGGTTCTGGGAAGTCCGGTGTTCTACTACAAGCTTCACCTTCGCCAATGGCTTAGGGCCAATGCGGAGACGATTCGGCAGCGACCCACCATCCTGTTCACCGTTTCCGGCGCAGGGTCCGGGGCCAAGCTCGACGGCTGGCTCTCCGACAGCATGCAGAGTTCGCTTCTCACTCACATGGACCATGTAGCCCTTCGAGGTCGATGGGGACCCGAGGATCTGACCATCTGGGAGCGAATCGGGCTCTTCATCGGCGCGCTGAAGAACCGCGATCCGCACGCCAGGAAAGACGAACTGCAGGGCTTCGACTACATGGACAAGTCGAGCATCGAACCAATCGTCGACAAGGTGCGCGAGCTGCGGACCATGGCCGCGGGGGTGAAACGATGACCGCCACCGATAATCCGCTGCTGAAGATGACCGGCCCGACGAAGTCGGATGTCGGCGACGAGGAGGTGCCAGGCGAGCAGTTCCGCGACAGCGTGCTGCCGGGGTTCAAACGCACGTTGACATCTCGTCGATCCATCCGGGTCTTCGATGGTGAACCCATTCCCGAAGATGTGATGAGGGACTGTCTGCGAGACGCAACGCTGGCTCCAAGTTCATCCAACCTTCAGCCCTACGAGCTGTACTGGGTCCGAGACTCAACCACCCGGAAGAAGCTGGTGGAGGCCTGCCTCGGTCAGCCGGCCGCAGCGACGGCCGGTGAGATCGTCGTGGTGGTGGCCCGGAGGGACCAATGGAAGACGAATCTCGACAAGGTGTGGGATCTCATGACCCATGGTGGGACCGTGACGATGCCCGAACCAGTGGACGATTACTACCACAAGATCACGCCGAGCGTTCGCCGAACCGATTCGCTCGGCATCGACAACCTGGTGCGCCGCGTCATGTTCTGGGTCAAGGGCCGCAAGGGTCCGACCGTGAGAAGCCCGGTGAACACGGGTGATCACCGGGTTTGGGCCCACACCCAGTCTTCACTGGCGGCCATGACGCTGATGCTGTCGCTGACCGCCCACGGTTACGACTCCTGCCCGATTGGTGGGCTCGACAAGTTGCGGATCCGACGGTTGCTCGGGCTGCCTGATCAGGCCGAGGTCACGATGGTCGTCGCCGCCGGTAGGCGTCGACCAGAAGGCCTCTACGGAGCCAGGGTTCGGCTGCCCTACGGCGATCTCATCAAAGAGGTCTAGGGCGCGAGATAATCGGCCGGCGGCACCCAAGTGTCGTCGAGATGTTCGTTGCCCCAGGCCGCCAGATCGAGGAGCACCGTGCGGAGATCACGGGCCATCGCGGTGGGATGATACTCGAAGCGGGTGCGCCCGGTCCCGGCGGTTTTTTCCAGGATTCCAGCCGCCTCCAATCGACGAAGGCGGTCCGACAAGATGTTGGTGGGAATGCTTTCGGGCGACCGTTCGAACTCGCTGAACTTCGTCTTGCCGTCGAGCAGGTCACGGACCACCAGCAGCGTCCATTTGTCTCCCAGGATGTCGAGACTCGACGCGATGGGGCATTCCGACCTGGGCTCCGGGAGTAACTGCTTGCTCATCACTTGCATTTTACAAGCTATTACCATACCCTGCCTATATAGCTTGCGAAATGCAAGTTAAATATCGATGGGATGGAGCTCACGTGAAACTCAAGATCGCAACCGCCCTAACGGTTATGGCCATCGGCCGGGCTATGACGTTGGCCTTCATCGGACGTGCTGGTGGTTCCGGCGTTGGAGATCCTCCTGACGCGTGGCTTATGCCGCTCGTGGGCGACGCCGTGGTTGGGCTGAGTGCTGTTGTCGTCGCCTTCCTGCTGTGGAAGGTGCGCTCACCGACCACCTGGGTGGTCGCCGTTGTCTGGTCTGCCATCGCCGCCTTCGATGCCCTGGCCGCGCTACTGGTGGAGATCTCGTCGCCTTGGCCGGAGTTCTTCATGCTTGAGATATTTGGTCGGTCGATGTTCTTCGCGGCCGCGGCCATGCACTTGGTCATCATCTTCTTGCTGACCCGTCCTGACGTTCGCCAGGAGTTTGACTACGAGGGAGCGCTGAAGAACGGCACGACCAGCGCCGGAGCGACCCTCGCCACGAGCTCCTCGTCTCCGGTCCAGTCCATCTCCTGAAGCTGAGTGACCGACTTGCGACCACCGAAACCGAGCAACAAGTCGAGGGAGCTCAGCTCAAGGGCGAGGCTTCGACTGTCGTCGCCTGCGAGTTTGACCTCCTGCGCAGTATCGCTTACACGGATCATCACCGAGGGCAGCTGCTGTTTCGACCATCTTTGCCGAATAGTTGCTCCAAGCGCTCGGTTGGTCAAAGCCAATGTCGGCTCATCGAGTGAAGCTCTCGCCCCGACGGCAGCGGCGACATCGGTGTGGTGGAGCACGGTGTCGACCAGGACTCCAGCCGGGAAGTGCGCCAGCGGTGACGGTCCCACGACGGTGAGGATGGAGGCGGGCAGGTGATCGGCAGCGGTGGGATTGTCGAGAATGGCCTCGAACTTTGGTGAACGCTCCGCCCATTCTGCCGCGACCTCCGAAACCGCCAGGTCGGCGAACCGTTCGACCTGCGCGCTCGTCCATTCCGGTGAGGCATACACCTCAAGGTTGCCCTTGAGCCAGTCATCGCTGAGGCCGGTGAGATGGCGAACAACATCGGACACCGTCCACCCGGGGCAGGCGGGAACCTCGGGATCGCTCTCACCCTGAGCCAGGGCGACGGCAACAATCGATTCGCGCTGTCGTCGGTAAAGCTGTCCAATCATTTGTGGGCCTCGGACTGGTTGATCGTAGTCATGTATTGAGATGTAGCCGATGCGACTCAACCGCTACTCAATGAGCCCGGTGACAGATTTGGCCTGTCAGCTATAGGTCGGCAAGAAACTCCGAAATGGCTTGGATGGCCCGGGGTGGGTCGGCCAGCCAGAACATGTGGTCGGCGCTATCGAGCCACGTTGGCGTGGTTCCCGTCGTTTCTGCAATCCATGACGCATTGCTAGGACGAAAATAACTGCTGTCACGGCTCTGGAGCACGAGCGTCGGACAGGTCAGAGATTGGAGCGGGAGCCGCCCATCGCCAGTGGCGGTGTATTGAGCGAGGTGCCAGATTCCGCCTGGTGAGGCGCAAAGCTTCTGGTAACGCGCCGCCCACTGGGCGAAAGTCGGATCGAAGGCCACTGAGGGTGCGGCCAGTTCAAGTCCGACGTCGTCGCGGGCCCATGACTCTCGCACAGCGGTTCCAAACTCGCGAGCCAGTCGCTCGGGGAGACCGTGAGGGAAGCCGTCCGATGCGAACATCTTTGGGGTGGCGTTGACGAAGATCATTCGCTGCACTGTCTCCGGCTTGGCCGCGGCGATGTGTGGGCCGAACATCCCCGCTTCGGCGCAGGCCACGACGACACACTGCTCCACCTCGCACGCATTGAGAACCGCTATGGCGTCGGCGGCTAGGTCTTGGTCCGATGGGGGCTGGCCCAATGAGTCGGAAAGCCCCGTACCTCGCTTGTCATACAGAATGAGCGGGCGGTCGCCGAATGCCGCGTCAACCCAAGTGGTGAATCCCGGGGCTTGCCAGATGCCCTCGCAATGCGTGGCGAGGCCGGGGAGAAGCAACACCGGAGTGCCTGACCCGGCGTGGAATTGGTAGGCGAGATGAAGGCCGTTGACGTCGACGTACTTGAGCTCAGGCACCGTTGCCGTTTGCGCTGCGGTAAGAACAGTTGTGCGTGCCGCCCGGAGTGAACTCTCCAGCTCGTCGAGCCAGGTGCTGCTACCGACTGAGTGGAGCGCCGGCTCTCCTTGTTTGGCCAGAACTGCTGCGGTGGCCAGCCTGGCCGGGTCGAGGTTTTGGTAATCGTTGATGGCTTTGGCCGCTGAGAGAACCTTGGCGCAGTCGATCACGATCGGAATCGTCAAGTGATACCGGTCGGCGTTGAGCACGATGGCGCCACGTCCGGTTGTAACCCGGCGAATATTCGACACGATGGTTTCAAGCGAGCGGACTCGATCGGGGCTAGCGTCGTCTCCCCACAGATCCATGAGAATCTGCTGGCGCGAAACCGGCCCTCCGGCGAGCCCTAGGCGAAGGACAACACCTATCGCCCGTGGGCTGAGCGACACCGGGCGGTCGTCCACGTCGATCTGCAGCCGCCCTAGAACTCGAAGGCGAATAGTCGGCCCAGAAGTCATCGGCTGACCGGGCTACGCCCCGAACTCGGCGTCCCAGGACGACAGGAACTTGGCGAAGCGCTGGGCCGCGTAGGGGAGGAACCGGATCTTCTGAATCGGCTCTACAGCCAACGGCGTGCCGGCCATGGCGTACATGTAATCCGATGCCATGATTGCTCGGTTTGTCTGTGCCACCAACCGGTCGAGTTCGGCTCGACGCTCAACCGGATCTTCGAACGCCCCACTGTGTTCGGTCTCGGCGTCGAGGTAGTAGCCGATCAGGTGGGCCAGTTGTTGATCATCGTGGCGGGGCGGCCCGATCTTGAAGTGGGGTTCCTCGGCGAAGCCGTGCAGCATCTGCGTTTCGGCAAAGAAGTTGGCGAAGTCGAACACCTTCTGATTCCGGCAGGAGAACTCGAAGTCGAGGAGGCGGACTCGGTCCGAAGTCGGCTCGTCCTCACCGTCGAGTAGGAAAGTGTTGCCGTGGTAAGTGTCGTTGTGGCAGAACACCGGCTCCGTCTCACCGGGTGAGGGCAAACAGCGCAACACCTTGTCCAGCGTTGAGGGCTCCAACATCTGCAGCAGCGGCTCACACAGGTGGCGTTCGTGTTCGGGAAACTCATTGCGCTGTTCAATCAACACCCGTTCGACCAGCGCTCCCCACTTCTCAAACAGCAGCTCAAAGAACGTTCCGTCTGGAAGGCTTTCGGGTTCAAGCTGGTGGAACCGGTGAAGGCGCTCGGCCACACCCTTCTGGATCAACGGGTCGTAGACGTCGTCGGCGGTGAGAGTGCGGCCGGTGTAGAACTCCTCGATCCGGCAGACGTCGTCGTAGTGCAGACAGCGGGCGGCGATGCCATTGTCGCCGAGCAGCAGAAACACATCGCGCTCGGTTGTCGAATCGAGGATGGCGTTCTCTTTGCCTTCGAGATGTCGGTACAACACGGCCGACGGGTCGGAATCGACTCCCGGTCGAGCTTGAATGCCCATCGTGAACGACGAGAAGCCTTTGGGGTCGGCGAAGTCGAAGTCGTTGACAGTGAGTCCCCGCCAGCCGGAAAGCGCATCCTGACAGCGGGCTAGGACGTCGGCCGTGATGGAATTGGTGGTGGGATCGGGAGAGTCGGTCACGGCCTTAGTATGCCCCGTTGTCGAACTGCGTTTGTCTGGAAGCTACTATCGGCGCGGTGACGGAACCGGTCCACATCCGGCTTCTGGGCGACTTCTCGGTGACCATTGGTGATCGCCGCATCACCGCGTCCGACTTTGAGCGGCGGTCGGGAGCGAACTTGGTTCAACTGTTGGCGCTTGCCCCCAATCGGCGTCTGCACCGGGAGAAGGTGATCGACGCCCTATGGGCCGATGCGCCACTGTCCTCGGCGACCAACCAGTTCCACAAGGCAGCGTCGTTTGCCCGAGCCGGGCTCGGCGACCGCAAGGCCATTGTTGTCCGCGACGAACAAGTGCATCTTTTCCTTCATGCCGACGACGTCGCAATCGACATCGAGGCCGTCACGACAGCCGTCGCCGATGATCAGGCATCGGTCGACGGGGCGCTGGCCGCCTACCGAGGGGAGTTGTTGCCCGACTTGCCCTACGACGAGTGGGTAATCGAAAGCCGAGAGGCCATCAGGCAAACGTTGCTTCGGTTGCTGGCCGGCGCCGGGCGCTGGGAGTCATTGGTTGCCATCGATCCCCTGGATGAGCGGGCCAACGTCGAATTGATGCGGGCCGACATCCATCGAGGTGACCGCACCGCCGCTCTCCGCCGGTTCGACGACCTCAGCCGCCGGCTGGATTCCGAGTTGGGGCTGGAGCCTGGACCTGACGCCGTGGAGGTTCGCAACCAGGCGATGCACGGTGCGATGGTCGAGCCGCCCTCTTTTGGGCAAGCGTTCTCCCGGTTGCCTCGCACCGTTGGCCGTGCTGATGAAGTTGACCGAGCACTGGCTGCGCTCGAAGGCAGCCGTCTCGTTACCTTGGTCGGCCCTGGCGGGATCGGCAAAACCCATCTGGCCACCGTGGTTGGTGACAAGTTTGGCCGGAACGGCGACGCCCCCGATGGTCTAGCCATTTGCCGGTTCGGTCGGGTTGATGATGAGGCCGGTGTGTTTCAGGAAACGCTCACGGCCCTCGGAGCCCGTCGACAGACCGATACCACGGTTCTCGAGTCGGTGGTCCGGGCTACCGCCGACCGGTCGATTCTGCTGGTCATTGACAATTGCGAGCACGTAATACCTGGAGTCCAGCGGCTTCTCGGAGCGGTGCTGGCTCGATCGCCGTCGATCCGTATCTTGGCTACTAGCCGCACCTCGCTCGGTCTTGATGGGGAGCAGGTGTTGCGGCTGGAACGTATGAGTCGTGAAGACGCCGTCTCGTTGTTCGTGGCGGAGGCCGCTCGTCACGACGTTGCGGTCGACGCCGACGATGAGCTCATCGCCGAGATCTGTGCCCGAGTAGACGATCTCCCTCTGGCCGTTCGTTTGGTGGCAGCCCGCACCCGTTCGCTTGATCTTGTGACTCTGGCTCAGGCGATGACCGAGGGGCTCGACCTGATCGACACCGAAGTGCTGCCCGGCGGCGACTATGAGCGAACCCTGCGGGAGACCGTCGACTGGTCGATCGACTCTCTCGATCCAATCATGCAGCAGACCATCGTCGGGCTCGGCGTGTTCGCCGATCGGTTCGAACTCGACGGCGTCCGTGCAGTACTCGATGCCGACCTGAGTCAAGTCGACATGCTGCGTCGCATCGACGAACTCGTCAGCCGTTCGTTGCTCACCGTGGAACGAGGTGCGGGCGCCGGCCGATCGTCCTTCCGCCTTCTGGAGAGCATTCGCCACGTGGTCCGGGAACGTGGCATCCCGACCGACGTCCGCCTTCGCCATCTGACCTATTGCCGAGCTGAAGCTCGCGCCGCCGATGAACTTCTTTCGGTCGACTCGGAGAACGCGCTCGGCCGGTTTGCCCAGCTCTGGAGCGATCTGCGGGCCGCGGTTCTGAGCGCCCAGGACCTGGCCCGGCTCGACGATGCCCGCGCCATCATCGCCGCCTGCTCCACCTACGCCAATCTCGTTCTACAGTTCGAGGTGATCGACTGGTGTGAGGACCTGATGACGGCCGACGAGCCCGTTGTCGACGTGGATCATGCCGTTGCCATGGCCACGTGGTCTTCGCTGATCACGTTGCGCAACGAAGTTGTCGAGGCCAAGGCGATAACGAGCCGGGCGGCCGAATCGTTCCCCGAGCATCCGTCGGTGTTGTACGCCCGAGCCTGGATCCCCTGGAGTGACGGTGAGGTGACCGAAGCCGACGCCCTCCTCACCACCCTGATCGAGGCCGCCGACGCTCCACCGGCGATCGAGGTCGGTGCCATGACCCTGCGCACCATCCTGTTGTGGGCCACGGGACAGGATGTGGAGCCGGTGGCTCTCCGGGTGAAAGCGATGGCCGCCGGACGAGGCCCGCTGTTCGAGGCGCAGGCTCTCATCACCGACGCCATCGCCAAGATCTGGACCGACCCGGCAAGCGCCTTCGACACCCTCGACCGGTGCCTGGTGATCACCGATGGCTATCAGCTCATGACACTGGGGGCGGTAGTTCGGGCGACCAGGGGAGTAGCGGCGGGCATCAGTGCGCCGTTGCCTGATGCGTTGGGTGCCATCAAAGCCAACCTGGAGTGGAGCCAAGGCCACGGCTTCTGGTCCTACGTGATGGCCGGATTGGGCACGGCGGCGATGACCATGGACCGCGCCGAGCGCCCCGACCTTGCCGTGACCATCATCTCGGCCCGACAGGCCAACGGGTTTGTGGCCGGGTTCAACGTCGAGTTCATCAACGACGTGGTGCGTCGGGCCCGGGAGGAACATCCCGATCAGTTCGATCTGTGGTGGGACACCGGCCAACGGCTCGACATGAAAGGCACTGCCGATTTTGGTTTGGCCGCCGTCGAGGAACTCTTGGCTGAGACTAAGTACTAGATCCGGCGGTCGCACGTTCCCGAGAAAAGTTCAGCCGACTTGCCGGCGGGAAGGATTGGGGAAGGAAGGGTTGTCAGAGTCTCGGTATGAGCAACACCGAGACCGAAATCCCAACAACTCCGGCTGACCAGAACAGCGCCCAATACTTTGGCGGCACCGCCGACGGTCGGCTGCCCGTCGACCGAGATGAGCTGCGGCATGAGGTGCAGGATAAGTACGCCGCCGTGGCCGAGCGGCCCGACGACGACTTCCACTTTCATACGGGCCGAGCGATCGCCGAGCGCTGCCGCTACGACATGAGCGAAGTCGACACCCTGCCCGACCGAGCCGTCGAATCGTTCGCCGGGGTGGCCAACCCCTTCGAGCTGCGGAGTTTGCAGCCGGGCGAGCGAGTGGTCGACCTGGGGTCGGGTGCGGGGATGGACAGCTTCTTGGCCGCCCGAACCGTTGGGCCTGACGGGGACTGGGAGGGAATCCCGACGGGACACGTGGTCGGGGTCGACATGACCCCGGCCATGCTGGCCAAAGCTCGTTCGACGGCCCGCATACTCATGGCCGACCGGGTTCTTCCCACCAACGTCGAGTTCTGCCACGGCTTTCTGGAAGACATTCCTGTCATGGATGAATGGGCCGATGTTGTGATTTCCAACGGCGTGTTCAACCTCTGTCCCGACAAGGTCACCGTGTTCAACGAGGTGCTTCGGGTGCTGAAGCCGGGAGGCATTCTGCAGTTCGCCGACATCGCCAACGGCGCCCCCGTGCCGGAAGAGGCCCGTCGCCACATCGACCTCTGGACGGGTTGAATCGCTGGCGGCCTGCCGTGCGCAGGTTGGAAGGAACTCCTTGAACACGTCGGCTTTGTCGACGTGGAGATCGGTCCACCGGTTGACACCTTCGGCGGTGCCGGAGGCGAAGCCAACGCTCGAACCTTCGAGGTGTTCGGCCACAGCTTCCTCGCCCGCAAACCCAAATAACCAACAGCAACCAAGAAAGAGAAAGAAGACAAACAATGACCATTACAACCGCCCCTGTAACCAGTGACACCGTCTCGGATGCGGCCGCCGACCAACTCGCCGTCGACGACAAGGTCCTCATCGGTCTGAACCACGGACCGGCCGACGCCGAAGACGTGTTGATCGCCTACCTGATGGGCGTCGAGGCTCTCCGGGCCGGCAAACAGGCCCTGATGTTCCTCACCAAGGACGCCGTCGAAGTAGCGGTCGCCGGAGCTGCGGCCAAGATCGACGTACCCGGTGCCCCTGCCATCGCCGATCTCCACGAGGAGTACGTGACCACCGGCGGCCGCTTCTACGTCTGCCCCGTCTGCGTGAAGCTGCGGGGCCTGACCGATGCCGAGTGGGCCGAGGGCGCCGAGGTCAAAGGTGCCCCGTCGGTCTACGAGTTCACCGCCGGCGGCGCTTTGGTGCTCAACTACTGAGCCGATGGTGGGCCTCACCGGCCCAGGACTCACAGCAGTTTCAAAACAACTTCAGAGCCGCCTGACGGGCTGCCTCAATCAACGAGGCGGCCCGTTCCGGGTTTTCACGGGGAAACCCTTCGGCGGCGGCCATGAGCTCGGCGTCGGGTTCAATCACGATGACGCGATTACCGGCTGTCTCAAGCGCCTCGGCTTCTTTCCGCAGTTGCACGCGAGCTCGCAGTTTCACCGGACCTCGTCCTGGACGGGTCATCGGTGAGCTGATCACGACGAGGCCAGGAGGCTCGGCCAGGAGCAGGTCGGCGTTGGTGGCTGAGCGCACGGCGCCGTCGACAAACCGCCGTCCTTCGATCACCTTTGGCTGAAACATGCCGGGCACGGCCGAACTGGCCTCCATGGCGTCGGCCACCGGTACGTCGGTTCGGTCTCGCCCAAACACCACCAGGGAAGCGTCGTCGAGACTTACGCTGGGGATCCACAGCCGGGTCGGCCAGCTGTCGTCGTCGGGCGGGGCCGGGAACCGCCGCAACGAAGCAGTGGGAAACACGCCCGTCGGAAGCAGACCCACTGCGGCCGTGGCGGTGACCGCCTCGCGACTGGCGACCGCCCGGGGAATGGTGCCGATCGCTCCGGGCCGAAGCCGGCGCCACGGCTTGCGGAACTCGGCCATCGCCCCCCGCATCCGCTCAATCTCTTCCTCACTTGGGCGAGCAACGATGGCGGCGGAGATTGCCTCGTCGTCGGCGCCCGAAAACCGAGCGCCGGCGATCGCAGCCCCTGCCGAGGTGCCTATCACCCGATCAGCGTCGGTCAGCGAGACTCCACAGGCCTCGGCGATCGCCTGGAGAATCCCCAAGTGGAACACCCATCCGACAGGGCCGCCAGCGCCGAGCACAATGTGGAGGCGAGGTGGGCGGCTGGTCAATGTGTGGTCTGGCCGGTCGACATTGCCACGAATTGTACAATCGGGCCATGGCTGAGGAGAATGGGCTTACCGACGCGGCGTTGGTTCTCGATGAGTTCGACGAGAAGCTGTCGGCGTTCAACGCCCTAAGAAAGAGCGATCACGGCGCCGCCGACGCCATCCTCGAACAGGTCGGCGCCAGCGGCGAGATCGATCGCCAAATCGTGCTGGAGCTGGCCTCGAAACGGCCGCTCGGCCACGCCGATCGATTTCCCGAAGCCCATTCCGGTGCGATCCGGGCACTTGAGGTGCTCGACCGCAACGGCGGCCACGGCATCAAGGTGAGCCGCCTTGGTCCGCTCGCTCCGATTGGCCAGTGGATCGTGCAGCAGGTGGTGTTGTTCATCATCCGCAGTCACCAACGCAACGTGATCGACCATCTGCTCAATCTTTACCACCGACGTGAGGCGGCAGCTCTCCGAGACGACCCTCACCGCCTCATCATCACTCGGGCTCGGGTGCAGACCGAACGGGTGGCTCCTGGCTTCAGGGGCAGCTCACTGCTCGGCGTGCCGACGTTCCTTCTCGGCGGTGCTGTTCTCTCCACCGTGATCGGCACGTTGCAGGCCGCCGCCCTGGCGGCCTTTCAGTCGACGGCAGGCAAGGTCATCGCCATCGTTGTGCTTTTCGGGATTTTGTTGGGGCTCTCCTGGTCGGTGTTGAAGGGCGCCGCCATTGCTCGTTGGCGTATCAAGCTCACGGTTGAACAGCCACTGGCCGCGCTTTATCAAACCGTAGGCCGCTGCGGTGAGCCGCCACGAGACCACGCGCACATCCTGGCGCTGATCGCATTGATCATCATGGCTCTGGCCTGGGTGGCCGGCCCGCTGGCCCTTGGGGTTTCGCTGCTTCTCTGAGGCCGTCGCCACCGGCGTAGTCCGAACGGCCGGGCTCACCTAGAGAATTGGGTATGACCCGTCGTCGTCATGGGTCTCGGTGCCGACGAGCGCCGGGGTAAACACACAGACGATTCGCATGTCGGTGGTGGCCGTGATCTCGTGGCGGTCGTGTTTGTCGAGTGTGTACATCACACCGGGCGCCAGGTCGAACTCTTCACCGGTGGCCACATCTTTCACCACGCCGGTGCCGTCAATAATGAGGTTGGCCTCGATGTGGTTCTTGTACTCCAGCACCTGATGAGTTCCGGCCGGCACCATCGTCTGAGTCATCGTAAAGCCGACATCGTCGTCCCGCATCAGGTAGCGGCAGCTGACGAACACGCCCGGCTTCTCGATGTAGCGCCCCTCGGCCTTCAATTGCTCCAGCGATCGCACAATCATGAAGCGAGTGTAGGTGAGCTGCTACTCGTATCCGGGAGGTACCTGGTAGCCGCCAAGCTCCTGTTCCATCAATCGGGCGAACGCGATGGCGGCCCGATCCTGAAGATGGCCGGTCACGATCTGCAAACCACAAGGTAGGCCCGAGGCGGTCAACCCGGCTGGGGCCACCGTTCCCGGCAGGTACACGCCACACGACCACCCCGCCCAAAACAGCTGATCGATGGTCGACTCCTGCCCACCGTTGACCGGGATGGTTCGGTCGGCGCGTTCGCCTTCAAGATCATGCGGGTAGGCGGCCGACGCCGCAGTCGGGCACAACATCACGTCGTAGTCGTCGAAGAAGTCGGCCCACGCGAGACGCTGTTCCTCCCGCTCCCGGTGGAGCCGAGCCCATTCCCAGTGCGACAGAGTCACGGCTTTGCCGGCCACCGCCCGGTAGTCGCGAGCTCCGTCGTTGTAACGGGCGGCGTGGGGACGGGCGTCCTCGATCTGTTCCGGTGAGTACTCGGTGCCGGTGGCCGCACGAAGCAGCATGAGGTACACGTGATGGCTGCGCTCGATATCGATCTCAGGGCGAGCCGCGTAATCGATCTGTACCCCAAGCTCACTCAGCGCTCCCACAGTCGCCGCCAGTTGGTCGGTGAGCTCCTGATCCTGCACCACGCAGGGACTTTCGAGCATCACCGCGGCTCGAATCTGATCCGGGCGCTCCCACTGGGGCTCCGGTAGATCCAGACGCCAACCGGCGGCGTCGAGCCCTCCCGCGCCGGCCACCACATCGAGTATCAGGTCCAGGTCGTCGGCGTAGCGGGTGAGTGGACCGCCGACGCCGATGTCGATCAAGGTCGGATCGTCGTGGCTGCCATGTCCGGCGGTCGGCACCAGACCATAGGTTGGCTTGTGTCCGAAGATGCCGCAGTAGTGAGCCGGGTTGCGGATCGAGGCTCCGATGTCGGAGCCCAGTTCCACCGCCGACATGCCGGCCGCCACCGCGGCGGCTGCCCCGCCGGACGAACCACCTGGCGTGCAGGCGTGGTCCCACGGGTTGGACGTAACACCGTAGACCGGGTTGAACGTCTGCCAGTCGGCCATGGCAACCGGGATGTTGGTCTTCCCGTAGATCACCGCGCCCGCGTCGAGTAGCCGATCTACCGCTTCGCAGTTCCGTGCCGGGCGCCAGTCGGCCTGCTCGGCGATTCCCGACGACGACGGCGATCCGACCCAATCCCACGGCTCCTTGATCGTCATCGGCACGCCGTGCAGCGGCCCCCACGACTCTCCTCGGGCGGTGGCCTCGTCGGCGGCGTCGGCTCGGGCCTCCGCTTCGTCGATATTGGTAAAGATCACTGCGTTCAGATCGTCATTGAACCGGCGGTGGCGGTCCAGGGTGGCCCTCAGTAGTTCCCGGGCCGAGATCTCACCTCTCCCGACCGCGTGCGCCTGATCGGCCGCACTCTTCAACGTCACGTCCATTGCCGAATGATGGCGGTCCGGGCCGGTGCCGGTCAATCCCGGTTGGCGACCGCCGTGGCGCGAGAGGCAGACTTAGACCAGTGAACAGCACCCGCCGAGTGATAGCCGAAGCCGACCGAGAACGATATGCGGCACGGTACAGCGACGGCTGCGAGGTGCTGGAGGCCGCCGAGCTGGAAGTCCTGGGCGTCATCTATCGGGCCAGTGGCTACACCACCAGGGATCAAGCCGACCGGATGGGTCGGTTTCTAGCTGTCGGCGAGGATGAGTTGTTGGTCGACCTTGGGTCAGGGGCCGGCTGGCCCGGGCTGTATCTGGCCGAGCGTTTGGGCTGCCGGGTGGTGGCCGTGGATCCGGTGATGGAGGGTGGTCGCGCCGTGCAACGGCGGGTGGCCGACGATGGGATGCAGGCTCGAGCCTTTTCGATTGTCGGCAGTGGCGACCAGCTTCCGATCAGGCCTCGGTCGGCGGCCGGCGTGGTTCACTCCGACGTCTTATGTTGAATTCGCCGGAAGCTCTCCGTGTTGAGAGCGTCGTATCGAATACTGAAACCAGGAGGACGCACGGCATTCTTCACCATCGAACCGGTCGCAGGGCTTGACGAGCCGGCTCGCCGTAAGGCCGCTCGGATCGGCCCGGTCTCGGTTTCGGTTCCCACCAGCTACCCGAGTCTGCTGAACACCGCCCGCTTCCGTGAGATCGTCGAGCACGACGTGACCGAGCAGTTCCGTCAAACTCAACTCGACTGGCTTGACGCGTACACCCGCCGTGAGCCCGAGCTGCGAAAGGCTCTAGGCTCTGACGTCTTTGACGAACGTCGGAAGGGCCGGGCCAAGACGGTGGAGGCCATCGACGCCGGCCTGCTCCGCCGAACCTTCTATTCCGCTGTGAAGGCCGTCGATCGCGATCTGTAGCCGTCGGGGTGCTAAAACCGGATCATGGTCAAATATGCAGACGGACCCACGGCCGAAGTTTCGATCTCCATAGACGCACCCCCTTCGGTGGTGTGGCCGCTGGTGGCCGATATCAACATGCCCGCGCGGTTCTCCCAGGAGTTTCAGCGGGCGGAGTGGATCGACGACGGTCCGGCGGTCGGAGCCACGTTTCGGGGCTACAACCATCATCCTCGCCTCGACATGACTTGGGACGTGGTGTGTACGGTCACCGCTCTGGAGCCCGAGCAGGTGTGGGAGTGGACCATCGGCAATCCCGACAAGAAGGTGGCCAAGTGGCGCTTCGACCTTGCTCCCGGCGCCGACGGTGAAGGCTCCGCCCTCCGGTTCAGCGCCGAAATGGGTCCTGGCCCATCCGGTCTCACCCCGGCGATCGAGAAGATGCCCGATCGGGAAGAGGAGATCGTGGCCGGTCGACTCGACGAGTGGCGGCAAAACATGACCGCGACGGTGGAAGGCATCAAAGAGCTGGCCGAGGCCGGATGAGCCGATCGGTGGGGCTGCGTATCGGCATAGTTCTCCGCACCTTCGACTCCGAGTCGATCCAACTCGCGGTTGAGGCCGATCGGCTCGGCGCCGATTCCGTGTGGGTGCCCGAGATCTGGATGTACGACGCGCTCACGCCGCTGGCCTTCCTGGCGGCCAAAACCGAACGTATCCGACTGGGTACCGGCACGGTGCAGCTTGGATCGCGATCGCCGGCGCTGCTGGCGATGTCGGCGCTGGCGATGCAGAAGCTGTCGGGCGGAAGGTTTGTGCTTGGTCTCGGTACCAGCGGACCGCAGGTAATCGAAGGGTGGCATGGTGTGCCGTTCGATCGCCCCGTCACTCGCACCCGGGAGACGATCGACATTGTGCGCAAGGCGATGGCCGGCGAACGACTGACCTACGAAGGCGAGGTGTACACCCTTCCCCGTCCCGGTGGTGAGGGTAAAGCTCTACGATCCCCGGTGGGCGGTGTGACCGTACCGATCTACGTCGGCTCGATCGGCCCGGCCAACCTTCGTATGACCGGGGCGATGGCCGACGGTTGGATCGGCACATCGTTCATCCCCGAATCGGCTGCGGCGTTCATGGAGCCGCTGGCCGAAGGGGCGGCACAATCCGGCCGCACGCTGGCCGACCTCGATCTCACGGTGGCCACCGGGCTGGAATTCACCCGCTCCGGCGGGCCGTCGGCCGAGGCGATTGCTCGGGGGCACGCCGACGGTTATGCCTTCACCATGGGCGCCATGGGGTCGGCCACCACCAACTTCTATAATCGGGCCTTCACTCGCCAGGGCTACGGCGAGACCGTCGAAGAGGTGGAGCGGCTCTGGCGTGGCGGCGACCGGGAGGCGGCCGCGGCCGCTGTCCCGATCGAGCTGGGCTATCGCACCAACCTGATCGGCGACGATGCCGCCGTTACCGAGAGGCTGCGGGCCTATCGCGATTGTGGTGTCACATTGCTTCGGATTTCGCCGTCCCGGGAGCGGCCCGAGTTGAGGGTCGATGATCTGGCCCGGCTGCTTGATCTGGTGGAGCGGGTTAACAACGAATAGAGAACGGAATACACTGGCCCAAGCATGCCGCTGCTTGAAGATGATGCCGCCGGGAGCCAGTTGGCTGAGCCTGTCGTCGAGCCCGTTTCCATGGGCCTCGATTCGGGTCCCCCGATGCGCATTGCTGTACCTGAACCGGTGGATGAGCAGTTCCTGGGTGGGCGCCTTGACTGGCTGTTTGCGCGCTCCCGACCGGCGCTACTCGGACTGGTCATGCTGGCGGCCATCGGCGCGTCGATCTGGTTCGCCTGGCAATCAAGGCTTGGAGCAGAATCCGAGTTCGACGAAGTTGCCGGCGCCGAGATCGCCATCACTCCCGACCCAGCCGGTGTCTCGATTCGCTCCGGGGATCAGATCGAATCTGGATCAGGGCGATCCGAGGGCGACTTCGACTCAAGCACCACTGCGCCGCCTCGACGATCTGCTCTGAACGTCGCCGGCCCGATCAACTCCGAGACCGTCGATCTCGACACCTTCTGGGCCACCACCACTACCAGCGAATCGACGTCAACTTCGTCCACCGCCCGACGGTCCACAACAGCTTCGACGAATGCACCGACCACGGCAGCGCCCGTGACCTCAACCACGACCCGCCCGACCACGGCGTCGACGGCGGCTCCGACCACTGCCGCTCCCACAACCGCGGCTCCGACCACAGCAGCACCTACCACCACTACTACTCGCCCTACGACCACCACGACCCGCCCCACCACAACTACGACCACACGCCCAACCACTACCAGCACCACCTTGGGCAACAATCCGGTGGGCCAGTACCAGATGGTCAGCGACCGCAATGGTTCGTGCGTTTCCGGTCAAGGTTTTGTTGTCGACGAGCAGCCGTGTGGATCCGACTCGAATCAGTCGTTCCACTTCGAGACCGTCGGCGATGCCGTCCGCATTGTCGAAGCGCGAACCGGTGAGGTCCTCGACGTTGAGGGTGGGTCGTACTCCGACGGGGCCAGGGTCATCGTGTACCCGTGGCACGGCGGGTCGAATCAGCTCTGGTATGTCGAGACCGATGACGATGGCCACCGAGTGCGTAGCAAGAAGACCGGGCTATGCCTGACCGGCTGGGCCGGTGAGACCGGCCGCAGCCTGTACCAGTCGGCGTGCGACGGCCGCTCCGTCCAACGCTGGAACTTGGCCGGCTGAAATCTAGCCGTCGATAACGTCGCGGCGGGAGAACAAGGCGAACCCGGTGACGGTGGAGACTACCGCCAGCACGAGAAGCACCACGACGGCCGTCAGCCCCTGATCACTCATGGGAGAGTGGGTCAGGTGACGCAGCGGTGAGAGGTTCAACACCGGGTCGGGTAGCTCCAACAGGTCGCCGAACAGGAAGATGGCGAACGCCAATGCGAACAGTCCCCACACGCCAAGGGTGAATCGTTTGGCCAGCCCGTAGAGCAATACGCCGACGCCGGCCATGAACCACAGCGCGGGCGTGCGTAGCAGCGCCGCCGACACGGTTGCTCCGAGGTCGGTTATCTGCCCGGCCACGGCGGCATCGCCAAAGGTCAAACCAAGCGCTGCCCCTACCATCAGAACCGGAGCGGCCAGCGTGGCCAGAGTCACGTGTGATCCGAGCCATTGCTGTCGGGACACGCCGGTGGCCAGTACCACCTCGGCCCGGCCGCTGTTCTCCTCCTGGCGAGGGCGCAGGATCGATTGGATCACCCCACCGCCGGCGATCAGGGCCAGCATCGTGAGGATGAACGTGATGAAGCTCTCGCGCAGTACATCCTGGTTGATGCCCATTTGCTCCATCATCTCTCGCATCTGCTCGTTCTCTTCCACCAGGTCGTCCACGCTGCTGAGCACGGAGCCGTACATGGCGCCGAGCACCGTCAGACCGAGGAACCACCAGGTGAGCACCGAACGTTGCAGCCGCCAGGCGAGGCCAAGCGGTGAAAGCAGGGAGTCCGTGGCGGCGGGTGGGCCTGGTCGCTGCGCGATCAAACCACCGCCCACGTCGCGGCGGAGAACCAAGGCAATGGCGATGCCGAACGACACCGCGATGCCCCCGACCAACAAGGCCAGTGGCCAGTAGATGGTGTCGCCGAACGGATTGATGGCCTGGGCCCAACCGATGGGCGACAGGAGTGAGAGCCAACTGTCCTGAGCATCGCCCACAGCCCGAAGGGCAAAGGCCAGGCCGATAGCGGCCAGTGAGGAGCCGGTGGCAGGGCGACCGTACTCGTACACCTGGGCCCACACCAGAGCGATAGCCGCAAACACCAGGCCGGAAAGCCCCATGCCCAACCCGAACAGCAGTGAACTCATGAAGTCGAGCCCGTCGGCCACAAACACCAAGACGATGAGCGCCGTGATAAAGAGGTTGGCCAGTATCGCCACCACACTTACCGCTGCGATGGCACTCCAAGGACCGACGGCGGCGGCCCGCACCAGTTCCGCTCGCCCCGACTCCTCCTCAGCGCGAGTGTGGCGGGCCACCAGAAGGATGTTCATCAGACCGACGATGGCGAACGAGAACGCCCCGATCTCGAATGCGTAGCGACCACCGAAGGTGTCGAGGGCGTCGGGTGGGCCCTGGAGGGCGATGCTGGCCGCGTCGTCTTTGAGGAGTTCTGCTTGGGCGGCGAGCTCGGCCTCGGTGCCGATCACACCCCGTAGCGCCAGCGGGGTGATGGCGATCATGAAGCCGACGCCAAGTAGCCATAGGGGTAGCTTGATCCTGTCGAGCCGAAATATCAGCCGGATGAGGTGCCCGGTGCCGGCGAAGCTGTTGTTCATTGGGCCGGCTCGCTCGCGTAGTCGCTCCCATATTCGCCGTCGGAGTTCACGGCGTAGTGGCGCATGAACAGCTGCTCCAGGGTCGGCGGCTGACTCTCGATGGCCTGAATGCCGAGGCCGGCCAAGGCGCTCATCATCGATCCGAGATCCTCGTTGGTGACGCTGAAGGTGGCCCGAGTAGGCGAGTGGGTGACGGCGTCGGTGACCCCTTCTCGATTGAGGAGATCGCCGAGCGGCTGGATGGTTGTCACTTCGACCGATGTGGTGGTGAGGTGGCGCAGCTCGGCCAGTGTTCCGGCCTCGACCGTTCGGCCTTCTCGAATAATGGTGAACTGATCACACAACGATTCGACCTCGGCCAGGATGTGGCTAGACAGCAACACCGTCCGGCCGTCGTCGAGCAACTCCCGGATGGCGTCTTGGAAGGTCGCCTCCATCAACGGATCGAGGCCCGATGTGGGCTCGTCGAGGATAAACACCTCGGCGTTTCCGGCCAAGGCGGCCACCAGAGCCACCTTTTGTCGATTGCCTTTGGAGTAGGTGCGGGCCTTCTTGGTTGGGTCGAGGTCGAAGCGTTCGATCATCTCGTCCCGCCGAGCGATGTTGATGCCCGACCCGAGTTTGGCGAAGAGGTCGATGGTCTCGCCACCGGAGAGGGTTGGCCACAGGTTGACGTCGCCGGGCACGTAAGCCACTCGTTTGTGAAGCTCGACCGCGTCGGTCCACGGATCCTGACCGAGCAGCCGAACGTCGCCGCCGTCGTGTCGGAGCAAGCCCATCAAAACCCTGATTGTTGTGGACTTGCCCGAACCGTTCGGCCCGAGAAATCCCATCACTTGGCCGGGTTCGACGATTAGGTCGAGACCGTCGAGCGCCTTTGTCGCACCGAAGGCCTTGTGGAGATCCCTTGCGTAAATTGCCGTACTCATGATTGGCGTTCCTCAGTAGCGGGTTGATTGTCGGTGGACTGCGATGCCTCGACTCCGAGGGTGAGCAGTCGGGCGTATACGTCGATGAAACGTTCGGTTGAGATTGGAACTGCGGCCATCGGTAGATGGGCGGGGAGCATGGTGGCGAGTGTGATCACCTCGGCCATGGTTTGAAGTTCGGCCTCATCCAGGTTTGGGGCCGCCTCCTGGATCAAGTCGATCATAAGTCGATTGCGGACAGCTCCGTCTTCGGCGAGCTCGGACGGGTCCATGTCGGCCAGCACCGTATCGAGCTCGCGGTCGCCGCGGAGGAGGGCGCTGCTGATCGGCGCCCACATTGCGAAGGAAACCACCGTTCGGATGAACGTCTCAAGACGTTCCGATCCGTCGAGAGCCAGCACATCCTCGAGCTGAGGCATCAACTGCAGCTTCTCGTGGGCGATGCAGGCAACCAGCAGCGTCTTCTTGCTGTCGAAATGCAGGTACACGGTTCCTTTGCCCACGCCTGCATCTTCGGCAATAGCGGCCACGCTGGCCTTTCGGTAGCCGAATCGAGTGAAATGGTCGGCTGCGGTGGCTAGAAGGCGCTGACGGGCCTGGCGTTGAGCTGGGGAAAGATCCACAGTGCCGTCCCGCAGTTCGCGTAGCCGATCCATAAGCACATGGGAGGACGTTGACGTCACAATGACCAGTATAACGATTCTGGTCATATGGTCAACGATCGTCCAACAGCGTAAAAACGGACCCGCCCCGAGTCCACGTCGCACGTGAATCTCGGGGCGGTTTGAGGGGGAGGCGGGGTGGGCTTTTGGAAACTACGGGGCGAGGGCGGGAACAGGCTGGGAATTTCGGCTGGGCTCGGTGACCTCGGTCCACGGGTCGCCCGACACGTACTTCCAGCCGGCGTCGGGTAGCAGCATCACTGCGGTGCCACCCTTGTTCTCGAGCTCGGTGAGGGCGGCGTGGATGATGGCGCCCGACGAGGTGCCGACGAAGTGGCCCTCGGTGCGCATCGTGAGCAGCACCATGTCCTCGGCGGTTGACTTCGGCACCTGATAGCGGTTGTCCACCAGCGACAGGTCGGCCACCGGGGGCTGGAACGGGTCCTGCTGTGAGCGCATGCCGCCGATCGGATCGTCGACAAACGGTTCAACCGAATGCACCTTGATGTCCGGGTAGAAACGTTTCATACCCCGGCTGTTTCCGGTGATGGTGCCGCCGGTGCCGTAGGCGCAGAAGAGGTGGTCGGGCGGGGCCTGCAGGGGCCAGTCTCGCTGAATCTCCAGCGACGTGCCGTACTCGTGGGCGGCTGGGTTGGCCGGGTTGCCGTACTGGTAGCACATGTATCCTTCGCCGTCTTCTACCAGCTTGCGGGCGTAGGCGATGGCGTCGTTGGGGCCGCCGTCAACTTCGATGAGGTCGGCGCCATAGGCCCGGAGGAGCTGCTTGCGTTCCTCGGTGGCTCGGGCGGGGAGGCAGATGGTCATCGGGTGTTGGTTGATGAGGGCGATGCGGGCCAAGCCAATGCCGGTGTTGCCCGACGTCGCTTCGATGAGCGGCATGCCGGGACGAAGGTGCCCGTCCTCCACCGCTTTGTGAAACATGGCCCAGGCGGGACGATCCTTGATCGAACCGGTGGGGTTGTACCACTCAAGCTTTCCGAACAAGCGGGTGCCCTTTGGTGCCAGCTCCTGGAACTCGACGAGCGGCGTGTTTCCTGGCTTCATGTGTAACCACATCCCTCAAATACGATAATTCTGACCAGATTAGTCATATTTAACCGGTAGCCCCTACCTGAGATTCCGTGACCTCCGCCACTTCGACTCCCGATGGCTCTCGGTTCTCCGGTTTTTCCGCCGTTCTGCAGCACTACCACCACGAAAACGTGTCGGAACCACTGCAGAATTCCTGAAGCGCGATGATCCGCCGAAGGTGCCCCCTCCCGAAACTTTCGTGGCTCAGGTACCCCCTACCCGGGTACCTGAGCTGCAAAACCTGTCCGATCTGGGTGCCCGAAC
Source organism: Acidimicrobiales bacterium (assembly GCA_965216355.1). Taxonomy (GTDB): domain Bacteria; phylum Actinomycetota; class Acidimicrobiia; order Acidimicrobiales; family SZUA-35; genus JAHELU01. The sequence goes on along the minus strand of CBDCFR010000012.1, from coordinate 817,043 downwards.
CACAAAAGTTCGTGGTTGGGGAGGGCGGCGGTGGCGGGCGGGGTTGGGGCGGGCCGGGCCGGAGAAGGGCCGGGGCCGGAGAGAGGCGGGGCGTTAGGGCCAGACGACGAGGGGGATGGCGGCCAAGGCCATCACCACGCCAATGGACTGAATGGGGAGCAGACGCTCGGCGAGGATCGAGCGGGCGAGTAACACGGTGCTCACGGGGAACAGCGCGCTCAGTACCGCAGCCACTGCCAACGGCCCCCGCTGGTAGGCGATCATCGCACAGACGTTGGCCGCAGCCTCGCCCAGGCCCGCCAGGATCAGCAACAACGGATTGCCCTTGGCCGCCAGCAGCGACCCCGTCAGCACCAACGTGACCGCCGACACCACGGGAACCGACACCAAACGGGCCACCACCAACGGCCATAGGCCTGCGGCCTCCTGGGTTTCGGCCAGGGCCAGGAAAAAGATCGAGAAGCCGGTGCCGGCCAACGCCGCCAGGATGAAACCCCGCCACGGAATGGCGCCGAGGGTCGACGTGTCCTTCACGCCAAGTCGATCCTGAGACACGAGCACGATGGCAACCAAACTCAGGAGCACCCCGACCACATTGATGGTCGACATCGTCTCACCCCGTAACGCCCCGACGCCGGTGGGGATGATGGCTGACAGCACCGCAGCCGTCGGAGCCATCAGCGATATCGGCCCGAGGGTGAACGACTTGTAGAGGGCAATGAACGAGAACGTGCCTGACAATCCGGCGATCACCCCGGCCACCAGATCACGGGTGACCACCTCGGTCCATCCCGCGGGTACCAAGGCCAAAGCCAGGAAGAGCAAGCTCAGCGCCTGCACCCAAGCGGTGACCCGGACGGCAGGATCCCGCCGGGCGGCGTACCCACCGGCGAAGTCCGACGCACCAATAATCAATGCCCCGGTCAAGGCCAGCACTGCGGTCATAGCTTGAGCACTCTAGCGCTCAAGCACGGGGGTGAGAAGAACGGTGAGAGGGTGGGGTTTTGCCGACGAGCCGCCATCGTATGTGCATGACTTCAACGGCTCCCGCATCTTCACCGGCCGAATCGCTTCCCAGTCCTCCGGAGCGGTCGTTCGCAAGCGACAACTCGGCGGGGGCCCATCCGGCCGTGGTCGACGCTGTGGTGTCGGCCAACGCCGGGCATGCGTTGGCCTACGGGCAGGACAGCCACACCGCCGCCTGTGAGCAGGCGTTCTCGGAGTTGTTCGACGCCGACGTGGTCACCCGCTTGGCCTTCAACGGCACCGGCGCCAACGTCTTGGCTCTGGCCACGATGCTGGCCTCTCGCCCCGGCCCCAATCAGGCCGTGATCTGCTCGGAGTGGGCTCACATCAACGTCGACGAGACGGGCGCCCCCGAACGGATCCTCGGAACTAAACTCATCGACCTGCCCAGCACCGACGCCAAGATCACCCCCGAACAGATCCGGGAACAGGCCCACGCCCAAGGTGTTGTGCACCACGCGCAGCCCGGTGTTGTCAGCATCACGCAGCCCACCGAACTCGGTGCCCTCTATACGATCGACGAGATTCGAGCCGTTTGCGAAACAGCGCACGACATGGGGCTGCTCGTGCACGTGGACGGCGCTCGGATCGCCAACGCCACCGCCGCTCTCGGCGGCACCCGCGACACGCTACGGGAGATGATCATCGGCACTGGCGTCGACGCCCTCAGCTTCGGTGGCACGAAGATCGGCGCCATCGGGGCCGAAGCCGTGATCTTCCTCAACCAAGACTGCGCCACTGGCTCCGAGTTCGTGCGCAAACAGATCACGCAGCTGGCCTCGAAGATGCGGTATCTGGCCGCTCAGTTCAACGCGCTGCTCGACGACGACCTGTGGCTCAAGCTCGGGATCCAGGCCAACACACTGGCCACAACACTGCACGCCGAAGTCGTGGATCTGCCCGGGGTGGAGTCGGCTCCGCCCGAGGTCAACAGCATCTTCCCGAGCCTGCCGGCCGACATCATCAAACCCCTCCAGGACTGGAGCTTCTTCTGGGACTGGGATGTGAGCATCAACCAGGTCCGCTGGATGACCGGCTGGGACACGACGGCCGAAGACGTTGCCGCCTTCGCCGCCGGTGTCCGTCACATGACTCGTTCTTAGCCCGCCTGACGATGGCCTGACCCGCCCGACTCACGACCACTCCCACTCGAAGTAGTAGTCACCGCGGAAGGATCCGAACGACCGGTAGGCCTTGAGGTAGGCGTCTTGTAGGGCGTCGTCCATCGCATCGACCGATCCGAGAAGGCGGAAGGCCAAGCCTCGCATCGACGGATCGCACTCTTTCACCAATGCGGTGAACGCTTCTGCCGTCGGTGGTGGTGGGTCGGGCGCCCGGCCCGATGATTTGGTGATCAAGCTGGTACCTCCCACAGAATGCCAGGTGATGTAAGGCGCTCGTCGAGGCGTTAGACCGGCGACTCGGCTCTATCGATCCATCGCCGACCAAACTTTTCTGGAGAGTTCCGCCCGATGTTCTGTGATGGGCAACGCCGTATTGACTTTAGGCTTAATCGTCTATGGCAACTCTCGTATGTTTTCACGCTCACCCCGACGACGAAGCCATCGCCACCGGTGGGATCATGTTGCGGGCGTCCGAAGCCGGGCACCGAGTGGTGCTGGTGTGCGCCACTCGAGGTGAGGTTGGCGAACCGCAGGAGGGTGTGCTCAACGACGGCGAGACCTTGGCTGAGCGCCGGGTGGTCGAGTTGGCCGAAGCCTGCGAGATCCTGGGTGCCGAACCGCCACGATTCCTGGGCTATGAAGACTCAGGCATGATCGGCGAGCCCACCAACGACAACCCGGCCTGTTTCTGGCAAGCTGATTTCGACGAGGCCGTCGACCGTATGGCCGCGATCCTCACCGAAGTGGATGCCGACGTGGTCACCATCTACGACGATCACGGTGGCTACGGTCATCCCGATCACATCCAGGTCCACCGGGTGGGCTTGGCCGCCGCTCGTAAGGCGGGAGTCGAGCACGTCTACGAGGCCACCATCAACCGCACCCGCGCCATCGAGCAGATGCAGCAGGCCATCGACTCCGGAGCCATCCCTGAAGAAGAGGCCCGGGACTTCGAGGAGGACCCTGACTTCGGCATGATCGAGGACGATCTGAGTTTCATCGTCGACGTCACCGAACACGCCGCCGAGAAGAAGGCGGCGATCGCCGCTCACCGTTCACAGGTTGGGCCCGACAGCTTTTTCCTCGCCATGCCCGACGAGGGGTTCGCTCAGTTCTTCGGCTTCGAGAGCTTCGCTCTACCCGGAGTTCGTGGCACCGGCGGACCTGAAGAGGTCAAGGTTCTTCCGGGCCTCGATTAGGCGATCACTCGGGCGGCGCAGGCGGCCCGTCCCCGGTCATTCGAACATGCAGCTCGGCGATCTTGCCGTCTCGGAACGTGTACTCGTCGCGGCCGGTCATCGGTTGATCGAAGACCTCGGAGCGGCACTCCCAGGTGGAGCTGGCCTTGTGTCCCTCGACCGTGACCGAAAGCACCGAAAGCTCCAAGTCGGGCGGATTGAATTCCCATCCCGACCGTAGACGTTCGGCCAGAGCCGTAAGTCCGACAATCGCTTCGGGCGGTCCGGAGGGATCGAACGGATCGCTGTAGATCACGTCGTCGGTGAACAGCGCCAGCATCTCCTCCTCGGCCTCGGCTCCCCGACGCATGGCGGCGAAGTAGCGCTCGATCAGTTGCTCGTGATCCACTTTTTGCTCTCCTGTACAGTGAGGGCATGGACGCTGCCGGTACCGCAATCGTCAATCGCCTCATTGATGTGATGGCCGACAAGGGGCGCCTTCCTCTGGCCGAGATTACCGCGCTCCAGCGGAGCGGCCACGTCGTTCGGATCGAACAAGCCGACGACCGTGTGGTTGCCGTTGTGGGTCGACGATCCGACGCTTGTTTTGAGCAGCTGACCGAACGAGAACGGGAGGTCGCTTCCGTGGTGGCCCTTGGGCTCACCAATCGTCAGATCGCCCGACGCCTTGGCATTTCGCCGGCCACGGTCAAAGACCACGTACACGCCATCCTGGTGAAGACCGGCTTCGAGTCGCGAACCCAAATGGTGGCCGCCTACTATGGCGGACTTCCGGTCGGTGGCGTCTAGGAGGTCCACCCAACTGCAGGTCAGACCCCGGTGCTCCAGCGTGGTTCGGCCATGATCACTTCGGGTTCGGCGGCCAGCAAAGGCATTGCCTTGGCCATGTAGTCGGCAAACCAGTCGGCCCCGGCATTGGCTCCAAGGGCAGCGGCGTCACCGTAGATCTCGAACAACACGAACACGTCGGGATTTTGCTGGTCGGCACACCACACCACTACTTCCTGCTGTTCGTTGGCCTCGGCCCTTGGGGCGAGGTGTTCCTGGTACAGCTCGAAGAGTTCGTCGCGCTTTCCCGGCGCCGCAGTCGACTTGATAATCATCGCAAGGTTTCCCATGGCTGCGAACCTAGTTGGTCGCTGCCGTTGCCGATATCCGCCATTGGATGGATGCGGATCCCGCCCGGACGAAACCGCTACACGCTCACGTCCATGCCGCCGTCGACCCGCACCAGCGATCCGGTCACAAAACTCGACGTTGGGCTGGCTAGGAACAAAGCGGCACTCACGATCTCCTCCGGCGTGGCCGGGCGGGCCAAAGCGTTGTCGGCGGTCTCGCGAGCTTCGGGGGTCCAAGCCTTTGAAATGTCGGTGAGAAACGGACCGGGTGAGAGAGTGTTGACCCGCACCGTCGGCCCGTATTCGGCGGCCAGCGATCGGGTCATGGCATTGACGGCGGCCTTGGCCGCGCTATAGACCGCAACCTCAGGCATGGGTCGCAGTGATGCCGACGAGCTGACGTTGATGATGCAGCCCCCGCCGCCCGCCGCCATCCGTTGAGCCACTTGAGAGGCTAGGCGAAACGGGCCTTTGAAGTTGAGGTTGACGATCGAGTCGAACAGGGCCTCGGTCACGTCGTGGCTGGGGCTGGCCGGACCCATTCCGGCGTTGTTGACCAGGATGTCGACCCGCTCGAACTCGGCGTAGGCCCGTTCGACCAGCTCATCGACTTGAGCCCAGCGGCCGGCGTGGACAGAAAGCCCCAGCCCTCGTCGGCCCATGGCCTCCACCTCTGCCGCCACCGCCTCGCAGGCCTCGAGCTTGCGGGAGGCGACGATGCAGTCGGCCCCGGCCGCCGCGAACGCTTTGACCATCTGATAGCCGAGGCCCCGACTTCCACCGGTGACCAGCGCCACCTTTCCGCTCAGGTCGAAATGATCGGGGGAAGGTTGATTGCCAGACATGCCAAGACGCTAATCGAGACGGCTGTTGAGCACGAACGGGTGTTGAAATCGACTTTGATAATTGCCTGATAATCGAAGGATCGTACGATTCTGAAATTGAGGCGGGCGGACCTGGCGGTTGATCCGAACGTCCTCCAGGGCCTCAACCTTGTAAACCAAATGTTGAGGGAACCATCTGGGTTCCCCGGCCGGAAGCCTCCTGTCTGCCTTGCCTACCTTCGTCGGTTCTGCTGCAAACAAGGGGTATCGGTCGGGGAGCCCACGATGTGTGCGGCGCACGTTTGGCTAGAGGATGGTGGATTCGGAAATGCCGGTGGTCCGCAACAGCTCACGGGCTTGGGTCACGACGTTTTCCGGCGTAACCAGATCGGGTAACAGGGGAGGGGTGAGATCCTTACGCAGCCGGTGCAGTCGCCGGCGGTCTTCGGGAAGGATCAACACGTCGGCGCTGAATGAGCTGGTCCAACTCAGCAACGTACGGGCACTGTCGTTGTGCCCTAGATCGGCGAGCGTAAGTGCCGTCTCATCAAGGGTTCGAGCTAGAAACGACTCCTTCTTGAGGGCGAGCCATATGTCCAGCAGGGAGGCCAGCAAACCGGCGGCCTCTTCCGGCCGGTTCGACAACCGGGCCGCGGTGGCCAAACCCGAACACGCGATGGCGACAATCCAGCGATTCTGAACCGTCTTGGCCAGCCGAAAGGCCTCGGAGAACGAGGCCGCCGCCGACTCCGGACGCACAGGGAGGAGTGAGTAGCCGAGCCCACACTTGGCCCAGGAAAGGCTCGTCGGGTTCATGGACTTCTGGGCCGTTTGAATTGCCCGGTGGGCGGCCACCGTGGCCTCGTCGGTGGCGCCAAGATAGGTGTAGCCCAGCACCTGGTTGACGGCGGTATCGGAGATCTCCCGATCGTTTCCGCCTTCATTGCTGAGCTTGATCACCTGCTCCATCAGATGGGCCGATGCCTGTAGATCCTGCGCTGCTGCCGCGGCGTTGAGTTTGGCCCGGATGGACGGTATCGGAATCGGCTCCTGCTGTTGTTCGGCAATGGCGATGGCCTGGTCGGCCAGGTCGGTGGCCGGACCCAGCTGATCTCGCACCCAGGCCGACAACGCCGCGGTGGCCAACAGCCGGGCGTAGCCAGGATGATCGGAGAGTGTTGCGAGGGTCACCAACCGGTCCTGCCACTCGAGCTTGCTGTATTCCAGGCGGAAGAAGGTGTACTCGTCGAGGGCCAAGACAAGATCGGCGGCACGGTGGTGCCGACCAGACTCGACAAGACGATCGAACGCAAGCTGAAGGTCGTCCGACACCCGATTCAGGTAGTCGACGGCATCGGGCTCATCGGGGCCGGTGATGGTGAGCCCGGCGTCGATCGCCATCGTTGCGAAGTACTCGGCATGAGCCGCCTCGCAGGTCTCGAGCCGCCCGGCTTCGGCCAAGAGCAGCCGGGCGTGGGTTCGCATCGACAGGTCCTGCCGGTAGCGGGTGGAGGTGGAGCTCATCGCGTTCGCCTGCGAAGACCGGACGAGGCCGACGTCGATCAGCTGCTTGAGCCGGTGGCGGGCCTCGCTCGGTGAAAGCCCGATAATGCCCGCGAGATCCGCTGCCGAGCACCAGCCGGCCATGACCCCCATCTGCCGGTAGAGCTCCAAGGTGTCGGAATCCAGGCGGTTGATGCTCCACGTGAGCGCTGCTTCGATCGGCGCGCCCAGCGGTAGCAACGACTCGGTGAGGTCGGTAAGTACCTCCTCGATCGTTGCCACCTGAAGCTGCCCGACAAGAAGTTGAAGCACCAGCGGCGAGGTGCCAACCGAATCGACCAATGTCTGGATAGACGATCGATCGGCGTCACTAACCGTGTTGTCACCGGCAACGACACTCGCGACGAACGCCGCAGCCTCGTCGACCTCAAACCCGCCGACCGGGAAGACCGTTTCGTTGGCGACGTCGAACGGGGTGCGCGAGGTCACGGCGATGTGCAGCAGACCGTTGTCGAGCAGGAGGCTCTGGATCACAGCCGGCAGTTCCGGCAACTCGGCGACGTTGTCGAACACGAGCAGCACGGGTGTGGGGTTGAGCGCCTCGGCAATCCCGGGAAGCGGCTCGTCGCTCGGACCAAGCCCGACGATCTCGGCCAGTCTGCCAACGATGTCTTCGATGCCCATTTCGGTGGCGTCGATCCAGATCACCGGACGATCAGCCTCGCTCAATACACAGCGGTTTAGCAGCCGGGACTTGCCCACCCCAGGAGCACCGACCAGACTCACCCAGCGGTGATCATTGATCGTGTCGCTGAGGTTGCTCAACTCGTCGGCCCGTCCGACAAACCTCCCGCTCATCGTCGGCACAGCCGCTGGCCGGGTGGCGAGAAGCGGAACCCGGCTCGGAACCGAGGATGGCCGGTGGCGGGCGACTTCGCTGGGGACGGGCCGGTCGACGAGGCCTGCATCACCGGCGGGATCGAGCTGTGGATCCTGGTTGAGGATTTCGGTCTCGAGCTGTAGCAGGCCAGGGCCTGGCTCAAGGCCTGCGTCGGCCAACACGCTGCGGGCCCGTTGGGCCGCCCGGAGAGCCTCGGCCTGCTGGCCGGAACGGTACAGAGCCCGCATCAGCTGACCCCATCGCCGTTCTCGGAATGGTTCGCAGTCGGCGTGACCGGCGGCCAAAGCCACAGCTCGGTTTACGTCACCAGCGTCGAGCAGAGCGTCGACCAGCAGCTCCTCGGCGTGACGTTTCTCTTCGGCCAGCACAGCGGCGGCAACCACAAACCCATCGGCGTCTTCGCTAAACGGCTGGTAGGGGAGACCTCGCCACAGGGCCAATGCGTTGTCGAGAACACCGGCGGCCGTGATGGCTTCGGCCGGCTCACTAGTGAGTGTCTCCGCTTGCTGCAGAAGTTGGCGGAAGAGGGTGGCGTCGAGCTGATCGGGCTCGGCGACAAGCCGGTAGTTATTGCCCTCGGTTCGGATCTCCACGTCGGTTGGGAGGCGAGCTCGAAGCCGATGCAACACCACCCCCAGGTTGTTCTTCGAAGCTTTCTGGTCCTCGCCGGGCCAGAGGGTGTCAACAACTGTGGTCTGGGGGACCGGGTTGGGAAACTCGACGGCAAGCAGGCCAAGCAGCATCTGCTGATGACCACGAAGTGATCGAGTTTCTCCGTTCGAGCTCAGGCTTATGGGGCCGAGAACCCGGATCGCTGGGTCGACGTTGGCCATGCCGTGACGTCAATGCCTCCTGCTGCTTGCCGGCGCGGGAGAATGACTCCCACCGCCCGCCTAACTTCGTCGGAAGGGCAATGATAGCAACGCTGGCGATTGGCCTGGCTTACGCCGTTCGCCGCCTTCGTACTATGAGGAAGGCGCGTCGGCGTAGCGCAGGTAAGGCTTCAGTTCCTCGACGTTGGCCAACTTGGTCTTGGCCTCTTCGGTCGACATAGTGGGTGGCACGATGACCCGCTCACCGGGCCGCCAGTCGACTGGAGTGGCGATGGGGTGGGCGTCGGTGGCCTGCAGGGCGTCGACCACCCGCAGGATCTCATCGAAGTTGCGTCCGACCGACTTCGGGTAGGTGAGGATCGTGCGGATTTTGTTGGCGGGATCGATGAAGAAGACCGACCGCACAGTCGACGTGTCACCCTCTCCGGGGTGAATCATGTCGTAGAGCTCCGACACCGTCTTGTCGGGATCGGCCACGATGGGGAAGGCCAGGGCGTTTCCGGTGACCTCGCCGATGTCGGGGGCCCAGCCATGGTGATCTTCCACCGAGTCGACCGAAAGGGCGATGGTCTTCACGCCCCGCTCGCTGAACTCGGCATCGAGGCCCGAGGCTCGACCAAGTTCGGTGGTGCACACGGGGGTGAAGTCGGCCGGATGGCTGAAAAACACCACCCACGAGTCGCCTTTCCAGGCGTGAAAGCTGATCTCGCCGTCGGTGGTTTGGGCGGTGAAATCGGGGGCTTCGTCTCCGAGTCGAAGGGTCATTCGAATCTCCTCAGTTCGTTTGGTGGCTAATATCCGTACAACCGGCTAACCAATTGTTATGACAGAAATGTTCGGTATTGTCTCAGGCTACGAGATTGCGTTTGGTTACCCTCGGTCGCCACGTGGGGCATCGGTCACAGCGTCACCGTTGTGCAGTGCAGTTGTGCCAGGTTTGGTGGCGGAATCGCTTCTGCCCTGGATCTGTGTTACGAAGGTTTTATGAGTGGGACTTACGAGCAGATCATCTACGAAGTTGACGATCCGGTAGCGGTCATTACGCTCAATCGCCCCGAAGCGATGAATGCCTGGACGTCGACGATCGACGTCGAACTTCGGGATGCGGTGGCCCGAGCCGAAGCCGACCGCTCGGTCGCCGGCATCATCATCACCGGCGCCGGTCGAGCCTGGTGCGCCGGGGCCGACATGAACGCGCTGGACGCGCTTTCGTCGAGTGGCGGGCGGGGGGTCGAGTCGGATTCCGAGGCCAACTCCGAGCAGGCATCCGGTGAAGATGAGCACGCCCCGGCTGAAGACGCCGGCGAGTTCGACGGTCGTCTGATGTTCCCAATGACCGCTAGCAAGCCGGTGATCGCCGCCATAAATGGGGCGGTGGCCGGCATGGCCTACCCGCTGGCGCTGGCGTGCGACATCCGGATCGCCACACCTAAGTCGTTGTTCGTGACCGCCTTTGCTCAGCGAGGCCTGATCGCCGAGTGGGGCTTGAGCTGGTTGCTGCCCAAGCTGGTGGGCCCGTCGGTGGCATTGGATCTGTTGATGACCTCCCGCCGGGTCTACGGCGAGGAGGCCTACCGCATCGGCTTGGCCAACTATCTGGTGCCCGAAGACGAGCTGATGTCGTTTGCCCGCGAGTACGTGATGAACCTGGCCACCGTCTCCTCCCCGAGCTCCATCGCCGTGATGAAAAAGCAGGTTTATGATCACTACCACCGAGGACTGGGCGCCGCCGAGGCCGAGGCGTTTGAGCTGATGACCGGGAGTTTCAACCGGCCCGATTTCGCCGAGGGTGTTCGCTCGTTCATCGAGAAACGTACTCCCGACTTCAAGCGCCTACCGCTGGAGGATTAGGGCGGAGGGGCCTTCGCCTACGGCACCACATGGTCGGCAGCCGCGAGCATCCGATCCCCGATCGGTTGCAGATCGATCTCGACCGCCATCAGGCCGGTTGAAACTCGCTCGACGACACCCCACTCCCAAACCTTGATCGGATCGAGCGGCCGCGACGTATGCTGTCCGGCCCAATCGGCGAGACGGCGAGCCCGATCCATCGGATCCGCCTCGGCCATCAGCTCCAACGGATCCTCTCGCATGATCACCCCAAGGTCGTACTCCGGGTCGGCGACCAGCCCATCGGGGTCGATCAGTTTGTGGTCGGATCCATCAAGAGTTTGCAGCACGTTCCAGTCGTTGACGTCGCCGTGAACCAAGGTAGCGGTGCCGGGGTCGTGCTTGTCTCGGCGGCGAGTGGCACATTCAATGGCATACTCCACAGCCTTGATCCTGCAGGGGCGCCCCAGCTCCTCCCACTTGGTAGAGATGTAGCCGATCAACCACTCGGCTTTCTCGGCGCCGGTGGGCAGCGTGACCGTCGCCGGCAGCGGACGCCAGATCCGAGCCGCGGTCCGGCAATGGACCCGGTGCCGTTCGTCAAGCGGCAGCGACCGGGCGAACAGCGATGGTCCCAGCCGCTCGATCACCATGGCCCGACGCTCCACGTCGGCCCGATACAGCGTGGCGCAGCCCTCGCCGTTGGCCAGCCGCAGAACCGTGACCTCGTGATCGGCCGTGTCGATGGTGGCTCCGGGGCGGCGCGGCACCAGGATCTTCAGGACCGTCGGACCGAACTCGGCCGAGACGACCGGCGTCACAAAAGCTTCGGTGCCTTCTTGGAACGACGGCCCGTCGAGCGTGAGCCCCCACTCGGCACACAGCTCGGCGACAAGTTCCGGCAGATCGTTAAGCCATCGCTGACCCCCAACCGATCTGGCCCGGTTCGCCACAACTTCTGGAACGTCAAGCTTTGAGGCGGCCAAGGTTTCAGTATGGCGCGGTATATCGGCGGCAGCGTTACCCTCGCGAGGTGAACAACGCCAGCGCCCCTCTTGCCGACGCCACGTCGGTCAACGTTTCCAACGGCATGCTGGCCCGGCTCACTGCGGCGAAGGCGATTAGCAACGGGTCGTTTCGCTGGATGGCCTTCTTCCTCCCGACTCTCGTGGTTGCCCTTTCAGCCACCACGGCTGACCTCACGACCATTCTGGGAATCGGCGAGATGGCCGGGTTTGTGGCGTTGTTCATCGGACGCCATCTCGACCGCAATCGGGAGCGGGCGATCATCGTGATCTCACTCGGTTTGACGGTTGCCGGATCATTGCTCGCGGCCACCGGGACGCTGCTGGCCTTTGCCGTTGGCTATGTGCTGATCATGCTCGGCGTTTCGCTTTGCACGGTGAGCGGGCACACCTATCTCGGTCGTCGCGTGCTGTTTACCCGTCGGGCTCGGGCCATCGGTGTGTTCGAGACCTCGTGGGCCTTGGCGTTGCTGATCGGTGCCCCCGTCGCCGCCTTCCTCATCTCCAACTTCAGCTGGCGGGCGCCCTTGCTGGCCTTTGCCGCCGTGGCGGCAGCGTTGGCCGTGGTGTTGTGGTCGGCCAACGATGATGCGGTGTTGTTGGCCGACGCGGCAGCGGCCGACACGTCGACGAAGCCCAAACTCACCCGCAACGCCTGGCTGACGGTCGGGGCGTCGTCGGGCATCGCCATGTGTGGTCTGAGCACCGTGGTCATCGCGGGGACGTGGCTTGATGAGGCCTTTGGCTTGTCGACTGGTGGCGTCGGCGTGATCGCCATGGCTTTCGGCGCCGCCGAGCTGTTGGCGTCAACCGGATCGGCTGCGATCGGCGATCAGGTCGGACCAAGTCGGGCCACGCGGATCGCCATTGTGTTGGCCGTCGCCGGGTTGATCGTGATGACTCAGGCTGGATCGTCGCTGTTGGTGGGAGGGCTGGGGCTGGGGATGTTCTTCCTCGGATTTGAGTTTGCGATCGTCACGTCATTCTCAGTCGTGAGTGAAGCCATGCCGACCGCTCGAGGGCGGGTGCTGTCGATCAACACCGGGGTCAACACTTTTGTCCGCGGTCTCGGCGTGGCCCTGAGCGGATTGCTGTACGCCTCTTTCGGAATCGCTGGGCCGGCGGGCCTGTCGATTGTCGCCGGAATTGCGGCGTTTCTCCTCCTGACTGCAGCCCGTCGCTCGGGCTCTCTTCGGACGGCCCGGGCGATCTAGGTCGAGCCGTATGCTGGGCCGATGCTGAACGAGATCCCCCGGCGGGCTCTGCCGATTCTGCTGCTGACGTTTGTCAATGCAATCGGTGGCACCTTGCTGATTCCCGTTCTGCCGTTTGTGGTGCGTGATCTGGGTCTGTCGGACTTCGTGTTTGCTCTGCTGATCGCGGCTTACCCGGCGGCTCAGTTCTTTGCCGCTCCGATTCTTGGTGGGCTGGCCGACCATCGTGGCCGGCGGCCGATCCTGTTGGTGTCGCAGGCCGGCACGTTGGCCAGCTGGGTGTTGTTCGGTGCGGCCTACTTCTTCACTGATTCGGTGGCGATCGCTCTCTCGTTGATCGCCTTGTCTCGAATTGTCGACGGACTGACCGGGGGCAATGCATCGGTGGCCGCCGCCTACCTGGCCGACGTGGTGGAAGGCGATGCCAGGACCCGGGTGTTCTCCCTCCAGGGGGCGATCACCGGAGTGGCGCTGCTCATCGGCCCGGCCATGGGTTCCTACAGCGCCGCCTCGTCGATCGGATTTCTAGGCCCGGCGATCCTGGCCTCGGTGATCTCGGCGGCGACGCTGTTCTGGATGATGGCGTCGTTGGAAGAGTCGCTTGCTCCTGAGATGCGGGTGGAGACCTTCGACGCCAACCCGCTGCACCAGCTCAACCTGATCGGCAAGGCTCGCCACCTCACCGGTCGTGGTGCTTTGAACCGCCTCTTCTCGGTGCAGGCGTTGTTTACGCTGACGTTCAGCGGCTACACCACGATCCTGGCTCTTTGGTATGTCGACCAGCTTGGAGTGAGCGAGACCAACGTCGGTTTGCTGATGCTGGCCATCGGAGTATTCCTCATCTTCAACGAGATGGTGACCTTGCCCTTTGTCGAGAAACGACTGGGCGACGTCGGCACGCTACTGGCCGGGCTGATCATTCTTCCGGTGGCACTGTTTCTCGTGCGGTTGCCGTCGACGGTTCTGTTGTTCCTACCGCTGTCGTTCCTCGTCAACGTCGGTATGGCGTTGGTGTTGCCGACGTTGCAGTCGGTGGTGACCCAAGCCGCCGACGAACGGGAGGAAGGGCAGGTGCAGGGCATCAACACCAGCGTCGCTGCGGTGGCGTCGACCATCGCTCCCATCGTTGCCGGCGCGACCTACGCCGCGTTTGGCGGCAGCGTCACGATCTTGATGGCCGCCGCCACTGCGGCCTCCGCTGCGGTGATCGCCGCCCTCAGCTCAAGCATTCTTCGGTCGGCCACTGGTGAACGTCCTCCCACTGCGCCGGAACACCACGCCCACCGGCAACATGGGCCGTTCTCGGCGTTGGCCCACCGTGTAGGTAGTGGCCACCGGTCGTTCGCGCTGAACATTCACGGGGAGCATCGACACCACCACCTGCTTCATCGCACCGGAAAGGCCGACACATGAGCCCTGAAATGAATACCGAAATGAATACTGAGGAGATCGCCGGGCTGTATGCCGTGACACGGGATTCGTTGCTGGTCCAACTTCGCCCGCTCCCGGCCGAGCAGGCTGAGATGATCGTTCCGTCATGCCCGGAATGGACGGTCAAGGATGTGGTGGCCCACGTCGCCGGACTCGTGAGCGATGTGATCGCTGCGGTTCCACCACCGCTCGGGAGCGACGAGAACACCAGTCGACAGGTCGACGAGCGGGCGACGATGACGCTGGGCGAGATCTGCGATGAGTGGCAGGCCAACACCGAAGCGTTCAGTCCCCTGTTGGTGACTGACGACCGCCGAGCCCGAGGCATCACCGCCGACTTGGTCGTACATGTGCACGATCTGGCCGAGACGATCGACTCAATCGCCGTGCCGTCCCAGCGGGCCACTCGGGCCGCAGCCCGTCTCTACTCGGGCCTGCTGCAACAGCGGGTGGCCGAACGGCTTGGGATTGCGTTGACCATCACGCTCGACGGACAAGAACTAGCCCCCGAATCGGGTGACAGCCCACTGGCCATGTCCGGTACGTCGACAGACTTTCTGCGGTCGATCACCGGACGGCGCACACGGGCGCAAGCCGAAGCGTTCTTCAACTGGATCGGCGATCCAACGATGATGCTCGACGAGGCGTTCACGCAGTACGGTCCGTACAGGGCATAGTCGTTGGGGCACAGCGCAGGGCGGGCGCGCCCTGCGACCCAGAAGCTAGGTTTATCAGGGTGAGCGACGGTTACGGATTCGATCTCGGCACCCACACACGAACCATCTCGACCCACTCCGCGGAGGCCCAGGTCTGGTTCAACCGCGGTCTCAATTGGTCGTACGCGTTCTCCCGGGAGGAGGCCCATCGCTGCTTCCAGAACGTGGTGGATCACGACCCCGATTGCGCCATCGGCTACTGGGGTCTGGCCTATTCGTTAGGGCCTTACTACAACGGGGCGTGGGATCGGATGCCGATCCCGGTGCGTCGCGACGTCAACCAGAAGGTCTACGACTTCATCAGCCAGGCCCGGGAGGCGCCGTCTGCAACTCCGGCTGAACGGGCACTGATCGACGCCTACAGCGTCCGCTGCCCGGCGCCGGCCAACGACAGCCTCGAGGTATACGCCGAGTGGGATGATGCCTACGCCGAGGCCATGGACGCGGTGGCCGAACAGTTCATCGACGACGATGATGTCGTTGCGCTGGCCATCGACGCCCTGATGTGTCGAACTCCGTGGCAACTGTGGGATCTCGAAAACCGCACGGTGGCGGAAGGAGCGTCGACCGCCAGAGCCATCGAGCTGCTCGATCTGGCCCTGGATCGGGCGGCCGCGGAAGGGCGCCCCCCGCACCCGGGCTTGCTCCACTTCAAGATCCATCTCATGGAGATGTCGCCGACGCCGGAGGCCGCCCTGCCGGAAGCCGATGTGTTGCGAACCCTGATCCCCGACGCCGCTCATCTGATCCACATGCCCTCACATTTGTATGTGCTCTGCGGGCTTTTTCAGGATTCTCTCGACACCAATCTCGAAGCGGTCGTGGCCGATGAAAAGTACATGGCGGCCAACCCCGAGATCGGCATCTACTCGATCTACATGCTGCACAACGTGCACTTCCAGATGTACTCGGCGATGTTCCTGGGGCAGTACGAACCAGCACTCCGCGCCGCGAACCAAATCTGGGAGACGGTCACACCGGAGGCTCTGAAACACGAAAACGAGTTTCTCGTCAACTACCTCGAAGCGTTCTACGGCATGAAGGTGCACGTCTACATTCGGTTCGGTAAATGGCAGGAGCTCATCGACGAACCGATGCCCGAAGATCCCGAGCTGTTCTGCGTCACCACCGCGCTGTGGCACTACGCCAAGGGAGTTGCCTACGCCGCTTCCGGCGATATCGAGGCGGCCGCAGAGCAGCAGCAGTTATTCGCCGCCGCCTTCGACCGGGTGCCCGAGGAACGTAAGGTGTTCAACAACGAGAGCCGGGACATGCTCCGTGTTGGTGAGGCGATGCTGGCCGGTGAACTGGAATATCGACGAGGCAACTTCACCGAGGCCTTTGCGGAGCTGCGGCGCTGCGTGGATCTCTATGACCACTTGAACTACAGCGAACCGTGGGTGTGGATGCAGCCTCCCCGCCATGCGCTGGGAGCCTTGTTGCTGGAGCAGGGCCACGTCGATGAGGCCGCCGCGGTGTATCGGGCCGACCTGGGGTTGGACGACACGTTGGTCCGCCCGTCACAGCATCCTGGCAACGTGTGGGCCTTACACGGCTATCTCGAGTGTTGCCGCCGGCTTGGGTTCGACCACGCCGACACCATTGCCGAACAGCTCGCCGCCGCAGCCGTGGTCGCCGACGTCGACGTTACCTCATCGTGTTTCTGTCGCCTCGACTGCGCCGGTTGACGGCCACCGGATCCGCTACCAGATTTGAGGCACGAACGTCTGCTCGTTTAACGGTGGTCTGATGTATGGTCGCTGTTCCATTTCCGGAAGTTCGATGGGGTCGGGCAGGATGTCCTCGTAGGGGATCATCGACAGGATGTGGCTCATGCAGTTGAGACGAGCCTGCCGTTTGTCGTCCGACGGCACCACGTACCAAGGCGCTTGTTTCGTATCGGTGTACTGGAACGTGATGTCTTTGGCCTCGGAGTAGTCGATGTAGAGGCGGTGCTCGGCCAAGTCCATGTCGGAGAGCTTCCATCGCTTGAGCGGTTCCTTGTTGCGAGACTCGAATCGCTTGCGTTGCTCGTCGTAGCTCACCGAGAACCAGTACTTAAGCAGGATTATGCCGGACCGCACCAGCATGCGCTCAAACTCGGGGCAGCTACGCAGAAACTCCTGCAGCTCCTCGTCGGTGCAGAACCCCATGACCCGTTCGACGTTGGATCGGTTGTACCACGACCGATCGAACAGCACGATCTCCCCGCCGGCCGGTAGGTGCTCGACGTAACGCTGGAAGTACCACTGCGTCCGTTCCCGTTCGGTCGGTTTGGGTAGCGCCGCCACCCTCACGATCCGGGGGGCAGTGCGTTCGGTGATGCGTTTGATCACGCCGCCTTTACCGGCGGAGCCGCGGCCCTCGAAGATGATGAGCACCTTGAGGCCCTTCTCGGCCACGTAGCGCTGGAGTTTGACGAACTCCTCCTGCAGCCGGGCCAACTCGGCCTCATAGACAGCCTTCTTCACCCGACCTTTCGCGGTATAGCGGTCGTCGTTGGTCGGCGCTCCGTCCGAGTCTCCAGGTGCCATCTGCCATACCTATCACAGTTCCGGCGGTTGGCGAAATGGACTTTGGTCCCGCTCATGGCCCTGCTGTGCCGACTCTCTGCAGCTCTGTGGTGCTTCAAGGGGTGTTTTTGCCACTTGAGATGCCACAGATGATGAACGAGTCGGCGGCTAGCCCCGCGGTACCTCAATCCACGGGATGTTCTTGTCGAGCCGGGGTTCACCCGGAAGGCCAAGCACCTGCTCACCGAGGATGTTTTTCATCACCTCGGTGGTGCCGCCTTCGATGGTGTTGGCTCGGGCTCGGAGGAAGGCGTAGCCGGCGTGGCCGCCGATCATGTCGGTCGACCCTGGGCGGCGGAACGTGAAGTCGTAGCCGACGAGACCCTCCGGCCCCATGAGTCCGACCACGGTCTCCCACATGTCCTGGTTAAGGATGGCGCCCACTGCTTTACCCACCGAACCCTCGGGCCCGGGGTTACCGGCCTTGGCCATCTGTGCCGCCCGCATATTGGTGAGCCGAAGCACCTCGGCTCGAACCCACAGGTCCATCACCTCGTCACGAGCCTTGGCCGCTTCCCCCGGCGAACCGCCGGCGGCGTGTTTCCGGTAGGCATCGACCACAAAGGCGATCGGCCCGCTGCCTCGTTTGGGTGGGCCGCCGGAGCCGCTGCCGCCGATGGCGGTGCGCTCGTTCATCAGCGTTGTGAGGGCTGCTCGCCAGCCTTCGCCCTCGGCGCCGATGCGGTGAGCGTCGGGCACACGAACATCGGTCATGAACACTTCGTTGAACTCGGCCTCACCGGTTATCTGCCGCAGCGGCTGCACGTCGACGCCGGGCGCTTTCATGTCGAGCGCGAAGTAGGTCATACCCTTGTGTTTAGGCACGTTGGGGTCGGTGCGGGTGACGAGCATGCCCCAGTCGGCAATGTGGGCCAGGGTGTTCCACACCTTCTGTCCGTTGACGATCCATTCCTCGCCGTCCTTCACCGCTCGGGTGCCGAGGCCGGCGAAGTCGGACCCCGCGCCGGGTTCGGAGAACAGCTGACACCACATCTCCTCACCGGTGAACATCGGGCGGAGGAATCGTTCCTTCACCGCGTCGTCGCCGTGGGTGACGATCGTCGGGCCGGCCAGGGCCATGAAGAACTGCGCGGGGTTGGTGGGCGCGGCTCCGGCTTCGGCCAGTCGACGGTTGACCACCCGCTGCAACTGCGGGGCTACGCCGAGGCCGCCGTGACCTTCGGGGAACTGCACCCAAGCCAAACCGGCGTCGAACTGGTGGCCACGGAACTCCTCATAACTCTCGGCCGAGGGATCGTGGGCTGCGAGGAGGGTGTCGAGGGCCTCTTCGACTTTGGCCTCCTGCGTTCCAGTGTTTTGATTCACCGTGTCTGCGCTCATGGTGCCAGTTTGTCCTCTCTGCTGGAGTTGTGCCAATCATGGTGGCACTATCTTTGGTGTATGAAGCTGCTCACGAGACTTAAGCTGCTGGCCGGAATGGCTTCCGCCCCGATAAGGATGCGGCGCAACCCGCCCTCGCCGCCGAGCGGTGAAGAACATTATGCCCGGCCCTCTCTTGCTCCGACTGCGGCTGCGGCCTCGGTGAAGGCCTCCGACATCCCTGTGGCCCGCACACCCGAAGGTCGCTGGAAGCAGTGGCCGCCTCCCGTGCTGTCGGATTGCGACGAGCCGCTTGTCGACGAGGCCCCAGACATG
Source organism: Acidimicrobiales bacterium (assembly GCA_965216355.1). Lineage (GTDB taxonomy): Bacteria > Actinomycetota > Acidimicrobiia > Acidimicrobiales > SZUA-35 > JAHELU01. The sequence goes on along the minus strand of CBDCFR010000012.1, from coordinate 798,070 downwards.
CGTGGGGTGTGGCAGGCCTACAAGGGTCCGCTTACCGGCCACGTCGAACGTATTGAACAGGCCGGCAACCGGGTGGTGATCACCGCCGGTGGGGTGATCCACGACATGGTGGTCGACGGCACCCTGGCCGGCGGCGTGAACGACGAGGGGGCAGGCGGTGCATCGATCTCGGTGGCGGCCCGCTTCGAGGACGGCCGCCACAACCTTTATCTCAACAACAAACGGCTGGTGGTGACCCGCTACCTCGACGGTGACGACCTCGTCTGGCGGTGGGGTCCCTACACCAACCGCCTGCGTCGGCTCACCGGACCACCAAGCTGACCCAAGCCAACTTGCCCCCGATCCCGCCGTGAACTTTTGCGGCTCAGGCACCCACTTGGGACGGCTTTTGCGGCTCAGGTACCCGCACCGTGGATGCCGGACCCGCAAAAGTTCAGGGGATGTGGGGACGGCGTCCGGGCGGGAGTTGAGAGTGACCGTGGCTAACCTGCGCTGATGTCCTCGAACAGTGAGCCGCAGGTTCTTCGTCCCGGATCGCAGGTTGACGGACCGGGGGAAGGAATCATCGAGGTGATCGTCACCGACTTGGAGATGACCGATCCAGCAATGCTCCGGCGCCCGAGTCGTGAGCCGGCGACCGTTCCCTCCTTGATGGTGGCCGAGCGCCCGGCCCCTGATCTGTCGAGGTGGTTCTACTCAACGGTTGGGTGGGACTGGTACTGGGTTGATCGCCTGGTCTGGACCGACGAGCAGTGGATGGCCTGGGTCGACCGCCCGGAACACCATCTGGTGACCGCCTGGGTCGACGGCGCTCCCGCCGGCTACTTCGAATTGGAACAGCAGGGTTCGTCGGTGGAGCTGGCCTACTTCGGCCTGATGCCGAAGTTCATAGGCCAGGGCATCGGCGGCTGGATGTTGACCGAGGCGTTGGAACGGGCGTGGTCGGTAGCCGGCACCGAACGGGTATGGCTGCACACCTGTTCACTCGATGGCCCGAACGCCGTGGCCAACTATCAGGCTCGGGGCTTGGTGCCCGTAGGTCAGTACTCGGAGTGGCGAGTCGACCCCGCCTCGGCGTAGTCGTCGAACCTAGAGCGAACCTTCGGGTGGGGCGAAGAACACGAGCAGCTTGAGGTCGTCGGTCACGCTGTGGAACCGGTGCTCGACGTTGGCCCCAACGAAGACGGTGGACCCGGCGGTGATCGCCCGATCTTCGCCGTCGACCATGATCATTCCTTGGCCGCTGACGACGTAGTAGACCTCGTCCTCGTTGTGTGGACTTTGGGGATCGGCGCCACCGGCGGGGATGACGTAGATGCCAAGGCTCAACGTCGACTCCCGAAGGAACTCCAGGTACATCTGTCCTGAGGCTCCGTGTTCGGCCAACAGCTGTTCCATCTCAAACGCCTTCATCTCTGTGTGTATAGCCTGGAGGAGAACAGCTCGTCCATCCACTTGCGTGTCGACCCCACCCTCCACTCGAAAGACCTTCATGACCCGTCTCGGCTATCAGATCCCCAACTTCACCTATCCCGACACTCCCAATGCCGACCTGTTCGGCAAGATCGTGGATCAGGCCAAAGAGGCCGAGGCCGCCGGGTTCGATCGAGTGTTTGTGATGGATCACTTCTACCAGCTACCGGGGCTCGGCGCTCCGGAGGAGCCGATGCTGGAGTGCTACACACTGCTGGCCGCGCTCGCCCAGCACACCTCGTCGGTTCGGTTGTCGGCATTGGTCACGGGAAACACCTACCGCAACCCCACGCTGCTGGCCAAGGAGATCACCGCCCTCGATCACGTGTCGGGCGGGCGGGCCACGCTGGGAATCGGGGCCGGCTGGTTTGAGCTGGAACATCAGGCTCTCGGTTACGAGTTCGGTACGTTCACCGACCGCTTCGAGAAGCTTGAGGAAGCTCTGCAGATCATCCTGCCGATGTTGCGGGGCGAGACGGTGTCGCTCGACGGTAAGTACTACCAGGTGACCGACGCCGTCAACTCGCCCCCGCCCGTATCCAAGGTCCCGGTGATGATCGGCGGCAGCGGTGAGAAGAAGACGTTGCGTATGGTGGCTCAGTACGCCGACGAATCGAACCTGGTCGGTATCGGGCCCGACGAGATCGGCCGCAAGCTCGACGCCCTCCAGGTCCACTGCGAACGCGTTGGTCGCGATCGTTCGGAGATCAAGGTCACGATGCTGGCCATGTGCAATGTCGCTCCCACCATGGAGGAAGCCGACGCCGACCTGAAGGCCATGGCCGGTGCCAAGGGTTGGCCCGACGAGGTGGTGGAGATGGCGAAGGCCATGTTGATTCATGGCGATCCCGACACCGTGGGCGAGCAGTTGCAAGCCCGCATGGACGCCGGCCTCGACGGCCTAACCATCAACGCTCCGAGCAATGGTCACATTCCGGGTCGGGTCAGCCTGCTCGGTGAAGTGGCGGCAAAGGCCATTGGCTGACGCTGCGCAGACGGGCGCGCCGAATAGAGGCCACTGCCTCTGCGGCGACATCGAGCTTCGGATCTCCGGGCCGATTGCCGACATCCTGCACTGCCACTGTGACAACTGCCGTCGGATAAGCGGCAACTATGTGGCTGCTTCCCGGGTGGCGTTCGACGACCTGGAAGTCGTCGACCCGGGCGAGCGCCTAGGTTGGCATCACCTTCCCTACGCCCGCTACGGCTTTTGCTCCGGCTGCGGATCGACGCTGTTCTTCGTGGCCAACTATCGCCCCGACATGGCGGCGGTGATGGTCGGCGTGCTCGACGATGTGTCGGGGCTGACGCTAGGAGGCGTGTGGTTTGCCGATGATGCTCAGCACCACAATCCGTTGCCAACCGACGTCCCCCATTTTAGCGGTAGCGCCGAATGAGCTTGTTCGAGGATCGGTCGGGCCTGGTGCTGGTCTTGATCATCGTCTTCGTGCTGGCGACGATGCTGTTGGCGGCAGTGCTCTTCTTCAAACTGCTGCTGAAATTCCGGCCGGTCCACGATCAGCTTGCGCCGATGGGGGCCAAGGTGGCTTTCTGGGGAGCGGTCGCCTACAGCGTGTTGCCAACCGACTTTCTGCCCGACCCGATCTACCTCGACGACATCGGCGCCCTCGTCGCCGCCTTGGCCTACATCAACGCGTCGTTGGGCCGCAACGAGCTGAACGAGCCGGACGGTCTCGGTGAGGAGGACAGCAACTGACCGTCAGACCGGCGGTTGCTCCAGCCAGGCGGTGAGAAGCTTGTCGAGCGCCCCGGAGTCTCGGCTGAAGATGACCACAAGCTCATCGGTCTTGGCGTCTTTTAGTATCAGCATTCGAGTGCCCCGCCGTCGGCCCCAGGAACCGCCGGCGATCCGCACACCTGTGTCGGGTGGGAGGGGCCAGTCCTCCTCAATCCGCCGCTGCTGCTCCGGGGTCAAGATCAGAGGTGGCTGCACGCCGAATGAGAAGTCGAAGTCTTCCGGCACAAACTCGTCTCGACCGACGGTGAGCTGTGACGGAGTCAAGATGATGCGGTTCATCCGCCAGATGCCGAAGCCTAAATAGGAGGCCATCAAACCCAAGACGGCAGCGAACAGGGCTGCGACCCTCCATGCGCTCAACGGTTGTCCGCCGGATCCGGCCACCACGATCAGGGCCAGGCACGATGGTGCCAGGATGAACACCGCTTGTCCTAGACGGTGGAACTCCCGATGGGTGGTGGTCTCGTCGGCCATAACGTCCCTCACCCCGAGTGTGCCATAAACAACTCGCCACGATCCGGGCGTCAGCGGTACGCTTGCCGCCTGTGACCAGCGTCCGCACTGCCATTATCTATGTCACCTACTTCTTCTACACCTCATCGCTTGGGGTGGTCTTCGTGTTTCTCGAAGACGTGCAGACCCGCCACAACCTCGCCGACTGGGAGCTGGGAGCGGTAGCTGCCACAGGCTTTGGCGCTGCGTTGATCGTGCAGTTGCTGCTGTCGCCCCTTGCCGATCAGGGTCGCCGTCTACCGTTGGCGGTCACCTCGTTGTTCTGCGGCGTGTTGGGTCCCATCGGGTTCGCCTTCAGCAGCTCGGCCGCCATCATCGCGATAAGCCGCGGTATGTCGGGCATCGGACTCGGACTCTTCGCCATCCTGGCTCGCAAGGCGCTCATCGGCATGGACGCCGCCGGCGGCGGAGCCAAGCTCGGCATGTTGCTCTCCAGCGCCGTCGCTGGTTTCATCGTCGGTCCGATTATCGGAGCGATATTCGAACCTTGGGGATTTGAGGCTCCGTTTGTGGTTGTCTCGGTCGTGATCCTGCTCTTTGGTGTCCCCGCAACGGCGACGATTCTTCGCAGCGAGATCGCGGTCAGCCCTGTCGACTACTCCGTGATCGGCCAGCTCATCCGCCGCCCGCGGGTGCAGGCAGCCTTGATCGTGCAGGTGATCGTGATGGGCTACGTCGGTGTGTTCGACTCGATTGTCGATCGGCACCTCACCTCCCTCGGAGCCGATACCAGCGGGGTTGCCCTGGCCATCGTGGCCATTGGGTTTCCCATGCTCATCTTTCCCCGCATCGCCGGGAAGCGGGCCGAGGCTCTTGGCGGCACGAGGGTTATGTTGCCCGCGCTGCTCTTCCTCGTGCCGGTCATGCTCGGCTACTGGTTCGCCGACACCCTTCCGGTGTTCACCAGTTTCGGGTTCGTTCACGGCGCGTCGGAGTCGTTCGCGGCGATCAGCGCCCAGGTGTTGGTGCTGGAGGTGACGAAGGCTGAACGGGCCGCAGTGGGCACGAGCCTGATCGACGCTGCGGGTCTGACCGCTGCCGCCCTGACCGCCGGACTGGCCCCACCGGTCTACGGTGCGATTGGGCGCGACGTGTTTGTCATAACGGTGGCCACCGGTTTCGTGTTGGCCCTGATCGCCTGGCAGCGAGGTAGCTCAGCGGTCGATCTGGAGGAGACTCCGGCCATTTCCGCTGTCTAAACAGCTTCATGAACGGGGCGCGATAGCCGACGGGAATGGAGGCACTAGCCTCTGATGGTGCTAGTCGAGCCCACGCACGTATGACCGATACTCTCGCTCCGCCGGAACCCGCCGATCCCTCCGAAATCGCTGTTATCTCGGACCCCTCCAACGGGCCCTCCGTGTTCGGCTACCCGTTCACGGCACCAAAGCTCAGTGATCCGCGGCTGCACGTGGCCGCAGTCATTCTCACCGTGCATACCATCGGTCAGCTCGGATTGGGGTTTCGCGTTTCGGTGCCCCAAATCGCTGCCGCCATCCTTTCGGCCGCGGTTGTCGACGTGGTGATCGCCTTCGTCCGCAGCGGCACCGTGGTGTGGCCCGCCAGCGCAATGCTCACGGGTAGCGGCGTCGCCCTCATCCTCCGGCTCGACGGTATGGAGGCCGGCCAGCCTTGGAGCTTCGATCGCTGGTGGTGGTTCGCCGGGATCAGCGTGGCCGCTTTGGCCACGAAACACTTGATTCGCTACCGCAATAGCCATGTGTTCAACCCGTCGAACGTTGGCCTCGTGGCGGCATTCATCATCTTCGGTATGGACCGCATCGAGCCTCTCGACTTTTGGTGGGGTGCGCTCGACGGTTGGCTTCTGCTGGCCTACTCCGTGATTCTCGGCGGCGGCATTCTCATCAACGCCCGCCTTGGGTTGCTTGACATGCTGGCCGCCTACTACGTCGTGCTGTTTGCCGGGATCATGGCCCTCGCTGTGACCGGGCATTGTATGACGGTGCCGTGGACGCTCGACCCGGTCTGCGATATGGACTACGGGCGGGTGGTGCTGACCTCCCCGGAAACGATGGTGTTCCTGCTCTTCATGATCAGCGATCCTCGTACCATTCCCACGTCTCGGACCGGACGGCTGATCTTCGCCACCGCCGTCGGCTCGCTTGGCGTGGTGTTCATGGCGCCTCAGACCACGGAGTTCTGGACCAAGGTCGGTCTGCTCGGTGGGCTGACCGTTACCTCCGCGGGTTGGTGGATAGGCCGACTCATTGTTGACCGTCGGCAGGTGACCCAAGCAGGGGCGGGAGTTGCCCGACTCGGACCACGACATGGTCTCGTGGCCCTTGCCGCCGCGACCTTCGCAGTGATGCCGATTGCTGTTGCGCTCGGTGATGATGCCCGCACATTGGATCCAACCGGCTATGCCGCCTTGCCCGACGTAGGCCATCTGCTGACCCCCGTCGATCCGTTGGGTCTACCGGTGGTTGTCGACGAAACCGCCATCGAATTCCGCGGCTTCTACCGCGATGAGGCCCTTGCCCGAGACCTGGCCGCCACGCTTGTCGCCCTTCTCGACGTGGAGAACCAGCTGATTGCCTCCGGTGACGTCGAAACACTCGCCGGTGTGAGCCACGGTCAGCGTTTGGCCGCCAGCCAGGAGCGCGCCCGTGCTGTCAACGCCGGCGAGATCGTTGATCTGTACGACTACGACTTCGAGTCTCTTCGGCTGGTGGCCGTGCGATCGAGCACCCAGGGCACGGTTCGTTTGGCCTTCGAGGCCACCGGCGAGGTGACGGCGAGTTCGATGCAACGCGACGGCGACGATCTCATTGAGATCGATCGGGTCGACGAGCCGTTCCACGGAGTGTTCGTGTTGTGGGAGACCAGGGTCGGTCCGTGGCTGATCGTTGACCAGGTCGACGAAGTCCAGCCACTCTTTTGAGCTGCAGTTTTAGACGCCTAGGGCAGTTCGATCACCGTGACAGCTCCCGTGTCGCCGTTTACCTCGATGGTGGCGCCGTCGGGAATTCGTTTGGTGGCGTCGGTGGCCGACACCACGCAGGGAATACCGAGTTCGCGGCTCACGATGATGGCGTGGCTCAACGGAGCGCCGACGTCGACCACCACGGCTCCGGCGGGCACAAACAACGGCGTCCATGAGGGATCGGTGATCGGAGCGACGAGAATGTCGCCCGGGTTGAGCGCGGTCGGATCGTGCGAGTCGAGCACCACCCGAGCCGTCCCACGGTAGTTGCCAGGGCAACCCGGTACTCCTTGCACCGTCTCACCGCCAGTAACCGGTTCGGTGACCACGGCATCGCGCCGGGGGTAGGTGGAGGGATCGGGGCGACCACCGTGGAACAGGAACGGCTCCTGGAGCGCCGACACCTCCTCGAACAGGTCGGCCCGACGCTGCAGCTCCGCAGGATCGATTGAGGCTCCCTCGTCGACGAGGGCGATGAGCTCCGGCCGCGTGAACAAGCCGTAGTCGTTCACGTTGTTCCACTCCCCGTTGGCAACCCTACGACGTCCCATCTCCATCAACGCCATACGCAGCTCGTGAATCAGCTTGATGCAGTTGGTCTTGGTGCGCTCCCGGCCCGGCATAAACACCTTCGCAGCGTTGAGGGCGGCCACGAACTGACCGTGGGCTTCGGGGTCGGCCTCGATGGCGGCGGCAAGCGCCGTGCCGAGGGCTTCCCGTTCGGCCGCTCGCTGCTCATTGCTGGTTTGCGGGGCTTGTGATGGATCCGACAGCCGCATCCGGTCGATGGCGGCGAGGGCCAAGTCGGGTTCGGTCTCCCAGGTGGGGGAGCGAGTCTCCCACTCGTTTGGTCCTCGGGCGCCGTATCGGTAGAGGAAATCGTCGAAAGCGGTGGCGAAGGCGGCTGCGTCGGAGTTGGTGCCCGAGTCGGCTGAGGCCCGCAGTCGGGCATCGAGTCCATCGAGACCTTGGTCGAATATCTCGATAAGTGCGGCCGAGCCGGCCACCGTACGGCCGAGATCCCACATCATCATCGACGGGGCCGCCGATTCCACGTCGCCCAGACCAGCCATCAGCTTCAGTGCCGCATCGGGCTGACCAACCGCCTCGCATACCGCAACGATGATGCCCATCGGCAAGGTGGCCAGGAACGAGATGAAGATGTGTTCGGTGAACAACTTTTCGAAATGGGTGTCGGCCAACTCCATGGCGTAGTCCGACAGCTCCTTGTCCGACATGGCGCCGAGGTCGGGGCGGTTGGCCCGCAGGCTGTTGACCATCTCCTCGTCGGCCAGCACATCGGGGAGATTGGGTGTGGTCATCACCCAGAAAAAAGTCTCGGCGATCTTGGCCGTGAGGTCGGGGCGATCGAATCCTGGTTTGACCACAAACTCCGGCACACCGGGGGCGTCACCGAAGAACGAATCGTCGATGTCTTGGGCCGTCATCCCCGGAGCGCGGTGGCCGAGCATACGAAGGGCGCTGGCGTTGAGGTAGGCGTAGCCGCCGGTCACACCGAGGAACACACACTCGTCCTCCGGGAGCTCACCCGGCTCCATGACCCCGATGCGGTAGTAAGCGTTGCGGAAACCGAGCTCGGCGCCACCGAGGCCTCCCTCGTTTTCGAAGAAGAAGAACGACAGCGGGGACACCGGATCGGGAAACACCTCCCCGATATTCGCTCGGGTGTAGAAATCCCACTCCGAGCTCAGGTCGGTCTGCACCAGCCAGATGTCATCGTTCCGACCGGCCGTATCACCACTGTTGCCCATGCCTCACTCCTTCCAAAGCCGACGTTCAGATGGTGCCACCAAAGTACTGGTGGCGCCACCCGTGCCTTTACCAGTCGCATGCGTGCTCGACGAGGAGCATGTCATCGACAACGACGAGCGACCGAATCGACGTCGCGCCACGTTCGTCGGCCAAGTCGACCCGCTGGATCGAGCCTGTGGATCGCTGCCACGTGACCGAAGTGCGGCCCGCCGCCACCACAAGATGGTCGTCGACGTGGCTCAACGGTGTCGGGCCTCCGCCGAGGAGGCCCCCTGCCATGAGAATCTCCGGCACCGCCTGCGTGTCGGCGGTCGCATCGAGCTTGATGAATCTGATGTCGTCCTCGCCATCTAGGTCGACTTCCTCGTGCTGGCGTACCACAAATACCAGTTGCTCCATTCCGTCGATCCCGGTAACCGATCCGAGGTAGCCGTTGCCTCCGGCCGCGTTGACCGACAGAGCCGTCGACCAGATCACCTCGTCAGGGTCGTTGCCGTTGACCAGGTAGAGCGTGCGGGTGACGAGATCGGTCTCGTCGGCGCTGTCATCTCGTTTGTCGTAGAGCACGTGCGGTCCGGCGAGAGCAGCCGAACGAATATGTTCGGTTTCCCACCGTTTCGTTCCGGTCGCCGGATCAAAGATCGACAGCCGACTGTTGGGCCCCTGGTCGGAGCCAAGCAACACCATCGTCTGATGTTCATTGTGCTGGACGGCGCGGCCGGGGGAGTGCGGGTTGCCAAGCTGGTCGTAAACACTGGTCGGCCCAACCGGCTCGGCCATCGTCACCTCGCCGGTGACCCGGTTGAAGTGGCCGAGCCTGCGATCCGAGAACCAGGTGACGACGGCCTGGCTGCCGTCGGCCCCTGGTTCCGACGTGATCATGTGCATCCGACTTTCGGGAGGTAGGTCGGACGGCATGAAATGCCAGGAGCTTACGGAGAAAGCCGGCCATAGTTCGTAGCCGGGGTCCTGGTCCGTGAGAATACTGGTCTCGGTGGTGGGGTCGGCGAACTCGTCGACCACGTTGCCGAACCGATCGAGTACCACGACTTGGCCGTCGCCGAGCCCGGAGAAGTCACCGACCGAGACGGCCACCCGATCGTTGCTTCGGCCGTAGAACCTGGCCTGGGCCGCCTCGAAGAAGTACTGCCACTCCACAAGACCGGATCTCGGATCGATGGCGGCGACGCTGGGTGGAAGGCGACTTCCGGTTCGATCATCGACTATGAACACGAGGCCGTCGGACTCCATCAGCCTCCCGGCCATTTGGCGAGGAATCTCGTAGGTCCAAAGAAGCTCTCCCGACACCAAGTCGACCGACGTGAGACCACTCGCGGCCACGCAGCGATCCTGGTCAGGGAATTCGTTGAAACGGTCGGGATCGGTTGTGTCGACTTCAAGGACTGCGGGGTAGGTCAAGCCCGGTGGCTGCAAAGCAGCTGCGATGGCCACGGGATCGTTTGCGTCGAAGGGCTCTTCGACCACGGCAAGAAAGATCGACCCAATACCGGCGGCCAACGCCAGCCACATCACGCCGACCGGTGGACCAACTGGCGCTTGATTCATTTCGTCGGTCTCGATGTCCGGATCGATGAAGAGCAGATCGGCGCTTCCATCCCAAACCGCCTTCAGGCCCATGATTCCCAATACGAGGGCGACGACCCCGACGATGAGGACCACAGCGAACGTGGCGTCCAACGCTCCGGCGGCAAAGAGAATCCAAGCCAAGGTGTCGGAGACCACCAACGCTCCAACGAGGAGCCGGCGAGTGGATTCCGTTCGGTCGGCGAACTCGGCAAGCCCGTCGGATTTCGCGATGGCGGCTACACCGCCGAGCAGGAACCACACAAGAATCCAACCGGCGACTGTGCCGACGGCGCTGAGGAGTAGCGCCGGTGAAACACCGGTCTGCAAAGGGACCTCCGCGTTGCCCGGTTGAGACCAGAACACGTCGGTCGCAGCGGTCGGGGAAACGGTTCCGGCGGTCGCCCGCATCGAGCGGATGATCTCGGCCACCGAGAACAACGCCAACACGTAGGCAGAACGCTGCACCACGCGAAACGCTCGCTCATGGAGGCTCAACCGAAAGGCGGCATCAGCCAGCATCAGGTAGCCGACAGGGTCGACCAGCAAGTCGAACCCCTGAATCCGAATGTCGAACAGAACGATGAGCGACGCCCAAAAGATCCGCCGCAGGGCCGCTCGCCCCAACTCTTGCCCCATGCCCGCATCTTAGTGCCAGGTTGGCGGGGTAAATGTGCGCCCGAGGCCTTACCGTTAGTGGCGTGTCAGATACTCAGAAGTTGACCATCGGTCTTCTCGGTGCCGGCCGCATCGGCCAGGTTCACGCAGCCGCCATCAACGTCACGGAGGCGGCCAAGCTTGTAGCCGTCGCCGACGCCTTCCCCGAACCGGCCAACGAGCTTGCCGCCAAGTACGAGGCCGATGTTCGCACCATCGACGAAATCATGACCGACGACTCGATCGACGCCATCTTCATCACGACGCCCACCGACATTCACGCCGACCTCATTGAGCAGGGCGCCCGAGCGGCCAAGGCCATCTTCTGCGAGAAGCCCATCGATCTCGACGTGGAACGAGTGCGGCAGTGCTTGGCCGTGGTGGAGGAGTCGGGCGCACCGCTGATGGTCGGCTTCAACCGACGGTTCGATCCCAACTTCAAGGCGGTGCGAGCCCAGATCGACTCGGGCGCCATCGGTGATGTCGAGATGGTCAACATCATCTCGCGCGACCCCGCTCCGCCCCCGCTGTCGTACATGGAACGCTCGGGCGGTCTCTTTCGAGACATGACGATCCACGACTTCGACATCGCCTGTTTCCTGCTTGGCGAGGACCCGGTTTCGGTGTCGGCCACCGGCTCGGTGCTGGTTGATCCGGAGATCGGCACGGTGCCCGACATCGACTCGGCTGCGGTCACCTTGAAGACAGCGACGGGCAAGATCGCGCAGATCTCCAATTCTCGACGGGCCAGCTACGGCTACGACCAGCGCATCGAAGTGCTTGGCTCGAAGGGTATGGCCCGGGCCGGCAACATTCACGAGAGCACCGTTGAGGTTGCGGGGGCTGAGGGTTATGCCCGTCCGCCGCTGATGAACTTCTTCCTCGAGCGTTACATGCAGGCCTATGAGGCCGAGGTGGCGGCCTTTGTCGACGCGGCCATGAGCGGTTCGACCATGGATCCTTCGGGCGCTGCTGGGCTGCAGGCCCTGGTGTTAGCCGAGGCGGCCAATCGAAGCATGGCCGAGGGGCGGGTCGTCCAGGTCAGTGAAATCTGACAGTGACATCTAAGATCGCCGCGGTCGAGCTGGACGGTGGTGTCTTCACGATGGGCGTCGACGACGGTGGCGCTCATCCGGGTGACGGTGCCTGGCCCGCCCATCAGGTGGAGTTGAGTCCATTCGCCATCGGCGTCACTGCTGTTACCAACCGCCAGTTCGCCGAGTTCATCGACGACACCGGGTACGTTGCCGACGCCGAGCGGTTCGGGTGGTCGTTTGTGTTCGGCGGGTTTCTGCCCGACGACCACCCTCCGACCCGAGGCGCCGCGGCGGCACCGTGGTGGCGTCAGATCTTCGGTGCCACCTGGCTTCATCCGGATGGGCCTGATGGTCCGTCGGCTGTCGATGAGCGTCCCGACCATCCGGTGGTCCAGGTGTCGTGGAACGATGCCTTGGCCTTTTGTGAATGGGCGGGGTCTGACGAGGCACGCTGTCGTCTACCCACTGAGGCCGAGTGGGAGTATGCCGCCCGTGGCGGGTTGGAGGGCAAGGTGTTCCCCTGGGGTGACGAGAAGGAGCCCGACGGCCAGTACCTGATGAACGTGTTCCAAGGGGAGTTTCCCGGCGACAACCACGCCAGCGACGGGTGGGCAGGGACGGCTCCGGTTCGAGCGTTCCCGGCCAACGGCTTCGGATTGTTTGAAATGACCGGCAACGTGTGGGAGTGGTGCGACGACTGGTACGACCCGTCGTACTACCAGGCTTGTGCGGCTGCCGGTGCGGTGAGTGATCCTCGTGGTCCGTCGGCCGGCCAAGCTCGGGTGACCCGGGGCGGCTCGTACCTGTGCCATGACAGCTACTGCAGCCGCTATCGGGTGGATGCCCGCAACTCCATGGCCCCGGACTCCACGAGTGGCAACACCGGATTCAGGGTTGTGTTTGATACTCGAAACGTTGGATCACGGTCTTCAAGCTGAACCCGTGTCGTTTCAGATTCCGTTCTGATGCGCTGCCGCTGGCCGCGGTTGCGAGCGCGAGATCACATCCCAGGCGCCGGGCTTCGACAAGGCGGTGACGAATGAGGGCCGCCTGAACCCCTCGATTGCGCTCGGACGGGATGGTGGACATTCCGCCCAGCATGGCGAGGCCTTCGTTGATGGTCATGGAGGCGGCTCCGAGGGGGCGTCCATCATCGGCGTCGATAGCGATGACCATGTGCTCGTTGTCGAGCGCGTGAGCCGCGGCGGCGAAGGCGTCGGACGCCCAGCGGGCATCGGTGGACGTGTGACCCCACCCGGCAGCGCTTGTCTCCTGCCAGAGCTCCAGGTCTTCACGAGATTTGGTGGGGCGGACGGTGATGTTGTTTGGGGGATCGAAGTTGATCTCGGCAGTGGGTCTTGTGAGATAGCTGATGTCGGCTTTGGGAACGTGTGCGAATCCGTGTTTGTGGATTTGGGTGACATTCAGGGGCAGCGTGGCCGCGGTGACCTCGATTGTTGGGACTACGCCGGTGGCTTCGCTCGCTTCGACAAGGTCGTTTAGATCGTGTGCCGTCAACGGGTCCTCCATGCCCGCCGCCATCGCTTGATTGAGGTACATGCCCTTACCGGCGAGCACAAGCCAACCGTCGGAGAAGGCTCGTATGTCGGTTCGCCACGTCGGCTTGAGCCGCGCCAGCGACCGTGTGTGATCGACGGCGTTGGCCGCCCGCACGCGTAGGAGGCGAGTGATCGAGGGTCTGTCTACTGAGCGGGCCACGGTTCGTTAGGCGACTCGAAGTAGCTGTTCAAGAGAGCCCGGACGTCGTCGACAACACCCAGGCGGTGCAGGATCTGCCCGGCAACTCCATTGAGATCGGAGATGGCTGCTTCCAGAAGGTGCTCGGTCCCTAGGTAACCGTCGCCTCGTTCGTGGGCAAGCAGCTCCTCTGCCTCCAGCATCCGTTGAAGGCGCGGGCTCATCTTAAGCTCGGTCGGCCAGGTCACTTGGTACCCCTGTCATCATGGACGGATCGTAGTTGAGGATTAGGTCCTGACGTACTCGAACATACGTTCTAGTCTGGTATTCATGATCGGCGGTGATCGAGGCGGAGACCGAGAGCGGTTGAATACAGCATTGCGTGACGTGCGCGACACGGCGTTGTCGTGTCTCAGCGCGGTTGAGCTTGCTGAACGCGCTGTTGCCTTAGAAGAGGCGGCGGCGCAGTTGGATGCCGCTCGTTGTGCTGTTGTGGCCGCAGCGTCAGAAGCTGCTGAGGGGCCTGGTGCGTTTAAGGCGCTTGGGTTTCGTCACGCGGTTGATTTCATTGTTGACCGGTCTCGATCCGATGCCCGTGAGATCCGCAAGCTGGATCGTGTTGGGCGGTGGCTCTTGGATTTCTCCGTATTCGCTGAAGCGTTCGCCGAAGGGGTGCTCACGCACCGGCACATCTCCGAGTTGCGGAGTATCGACAAACCCAAGGTGCACCACCATTTGATCAACTCGCAGGAAATGTTGGTCGACGCCGCCCGTGACCTTGACTTCCGAGACTTTGTGAACGTGTGCGCTTACTGGTTGAACGCTGCAGACCCTGACGGTGATGAACCCGTCGAGCAGGGCGCCAAGTCTGGACTCTCTTACAAGAAACACTCTGATGGGTCGGTGTCGGGCCGGTTCCGGTTCGATGCCCTCTCTGGGCAGGCGTTCCGCACACTGTTGGACCAAGAAACGCAACGGCTGTTTCGTCAGGATCACGAAGATGGCGTGAAACGCTCGCAGGGCAGCCGTCACGGCACGGCGTTGTTGAATTTGATGACTCGCGGCTCATCTAAGGGTGGGAACTCGCAGATCACGCCATTGGTTCATGTGGTGTTGGGCGCGGCGCTGGCCGAGAACCTGGCTGAGCGGTTGGCCGGCGAAACCACCGAACAGGTCGAACCGTCGTTTGATGACATCGACCGGCGGTGTGAGTTGATCGATGGCACCCCAATCCACCCGAAGCTGGCGGCAGTGGCGATGGCAGCAGGCATGGTCCGTCGGATCGTGTTTGACGAGCAGTCCCTACCAATCGATGTCGCCGCCAAAGCCAGAAGTTTCCCGGTGTGGATGAAACAAACGCTACTCGTCAGAGCAAGAGGTAGATGTCAGATACCAGGGTGCGATGCGCCGTTCCCGTGGCTGCAAGCCGATCACGTCCAACCCCACTCCAAGGGAGGCCCGACCAAATTGTCAAACGGGCAGATCCTTTGCGACCCCCACAACAAATGGAAAGAGGCAAGCTAGGTGGATCAGCCGCCGGGAATCTGTTGCGGTGTCAATTCGACGCCTCGAACTTCGTCGATGATTGCTCTGTCGCCGAGTGGCTCGTCCAGATCTACGATGATCTCGTCGGCACAGGCGTCCTGGTCATCGCCTGCTGGAACAAAAGACTCGACGGAAATCCGGACGTGGTCGGCGTCTTGGGTCACCGACGCCCGAGCCGCACGCGGCCAAGACGAGCCGGCAAGTACGAGGATTGCGGCGACTGCTCTCATATCCACTACGTCGGCACGTCGCCCTTCAACGTGATTCGATGCATCTCACGCTTGTGGCCGTGGTAGTCGTTCACCGGGTTGTGCTGTACACAGCGGTTGTCCCACAAAGCCATCGAACCCGGGCGCCATACGAAGCGGGTGGTAAATTCCGGGCGTACTTGGTGGGCGAACAGGAACTGCAGGATCGGTCGGCTCTCCGCCTCGGTCATCCCGTCGAAGTACGCGGTGTGGGCCACGTTCACGTAGAGGGCCTTGCGGCCGGTCTCGGGATGAGTTCGCACCACCGGGTGGCAGGCTTCGTACACCGCCGTCGTACCGCCCCCGCCCTCGTCCTTGACCCGATCCTCCCGGGTCTTCGACACGTCGGCCAGCGCCGAGCTGCTGACGGCCGAGAGAGGTTCAAGTACCGCTCGCATCGTCGGGGAGAGCGCCTCGTAGGCGGCGTACTGGTTGGCGAAGATCGTGTCGCCGCCGGCCGGCGGCAACTCCCGGGCGATGAGCATCGTTGCCATCGGCGGCTCGTCGAGATAGGTGGTGTCGGCGTGCCAGATTCCGCCGAAGTTCACCGTCTCGTGCGCCAGTTTGATCACCGAGATGATCTCAGGATGATCGTCGTGGCCGCTCACGAAGGGATACTCAACCGGCTCGCCGATGCGCTTAGCAAAGTTCAGGAATCCGTTGGAATCCAGGTGCTCGTGGTCACGGAAAAACACCACAAGATGGTCGAGCCACGCTCGGCGGATCTCGGCCACCACCTCATCGGCGGGGCTGTCGGCCAAGTCGACACCACTGATCTCGGCCCCCAGCGACCCGGCCACCGGAGTGACCGTGATGTGGTCGTAGTGCCCGATGTCGAGGTTGGTCATCGCCTAGCCCAGATGCCGCATCAAGGCGTCGAACGCCACGGCATAACTATGGCGCCCGAATCCGGCCACAACCCCAAGGCATACGGGGGCGATCACCGACTCCCGCCGGAATTCCTCCCGAGCGTGCACGTTGCTGAGATGAGTTTCCACCGTGGGGATCTCGATGGCCGACACGGCATCACGCAAGGCGATGCTGTAGTGGGTGTACGCCCCGGGGTTGAAGATGATCCCGGCGACGGTCCCACGGGCCTCGTGCAGGCGGTTGACCAGCTCGCCCTCCACATTCGACTGGTAGTCCTCCAGGGCCACGCCATGTTTCTCGGCGTAGGAGCGCAGGTCGGCCACAATGTCGCCCAACGTCTCGCTGCCGTAGATCTCCGGTTCGCGAAGACCGACAAGATTGAGATTCGGCCCGTTGAGGAGAAGCACGGTTTTCGACATGGACACCAGCCTACGTCCAGGTCAACGCACGTTGACCGGATGAGGGGTCACGGCATTCCACAGGATGGTGTTGGGGTGATAGGGCACACTGTCGGGCTGGGTTTGCCCATCGGCCGTGGTGGCCCGGGTGCGGATGACGTGGGCACCGGGAGTCGCCTCCCAGTCAAACGAAAAGGGTGTCCACGCCCACTTCGACGGAATCGGATGCAGCTCGGCGTCGGTCCATCCGCCACCATCGATCGAGACCTCAACCCTGGCGATTGGCGCAGTGCCACAGCGGGCGTAGCCGCGGATTGTTTGTTGGCCGGCGCTCACCTCACCACCCCAAGGCAACGCCACCGACGACTTCACCGGGTGGGCGGTGGCCGGTCCGAGGTCGGTGCCATCGGGATCACGCAACCGGTAGTAGACGTCGGCCCGCCACGAGTTGACCCAGGTGGCGGAGAGCTCAAGACGGCCAAGCCACTTGACCGAATAGGCCCCCACCCATCCGGGCACGATCAACCGCATCGGCGCCCCATGGGCCTGCGGGAGAGGCTCGCCGTTCATCCGCAACGCCACGATGGTGTCGGGATCAAGCGCCTTCTCGGCCGGAAGGCAGATCCGCACCGGTTCACCTTCGGTGTTATCGACGTCAAGGCCGGCCGGGGCGATCCAGGCCAGCGAGTCTCTCGGATTGGCTGCGGCGATCACGTCGGCAACCCGAGGGCCGCTCCAGGTGGCCATGGCCATGGCTCCCAGCGTCCACTTCGTATCGGTCTGTTCCTCCGATGGCACATGCCCGTCCACAAACTCGTAGAGTCGCCGCCCGTTGCCGGCGCACTCGATCCACGACAGCACATCGTGTTGCGGTAGGGCGCCGAGCTCATCGAACGTCAAGGCGATCGGTTTGCCGGCGGCATCGCCGTTGATGGTGAGACTGTGCGTGCCCTGATAGAGGTCCGGGGCATCCCCGGCGCTGCAGACGAAAAACCGATCGAGCTCAGTGCGGTCGTGGCCCAAGGCCATCGACTCCGGCTCCAGCGACGTCTTCAGCTGCCGGAACCCTTCGGTCGGCTTTCCGAATGAAGTCATCGCACATCACGATAGTTGGCGGCGCCGATCGAGGCGACATAGGTCGCAGTCCTCATTTTCCCCGCGACCGTAATGACCCTTAAGGGTCGGCTCAGCTCCTCCGATAGGTGATTCATCACCCTGCCTTAGGCCGATTGGACCATCGTGAGGAAGCAGATGACCACCACCAGGACACGATCGTTCTCGATCCCTGTATCAATCGCCAGCGCGTTGGCTGTGCTGGCGGCAGCGATCGGGGTTACCACGATCCCTGCGGAAGCCGCAGCCGGAGAGATCACCGGCATGGTCTTTCGTGACAGCAACTTCGACGGCGCAAAGGCCGGTGAGCTGGGCGAGGCCAACGTGACCGTCACCGTCACCGACACGGCCGGCGCTCAAGCGACGGCCACGTCGAACTTCGACGGAACCTACGCCGTGGCGGTCAGTGGTATGGCCGGACCCTTCACTGTCCACTTCGACATCGACCCGGCTAGCACCTACCTCGAACACGGTCCGTTGGGTGCCGACAACCAGGGGGCGATTCGATTCGCCGCCGACGGTGCCGAGAATGTCGACTTCGGTGTGATCAACCCGGCCCACTTCTGCCAGGACAACCCCAACGTCATCACCAACTGCTACGTCGAGTTCGACCAGGTCTCCGGTCCGAACTCTTCAGGCCCGGTCTTGGTCCAGACCGAATACCTGGCGTCGGGTGACGGCACCGGTGGTGGCACGGCCGAAGTCCCCCTCACCCAGGCCAGCCAGATCGGCACCACCTACGGTCTCGCCATCGACAACACCGGCGACTCCAACGACGCCAACAACTTGATCTACGCCGCGGCGTACATGAAGCGCTTGGCCGGCTACGGTCCTGGTGGTCCCGGCGCCGTGTATCAGCTCGACGGAACCGGCAACGTGCTCAACAGCTTCACCTTGTCGGCCGGCACCGCACCACACGACTTCACCAGCGTAAGCGGCGACGTGCCCGACCCGGCCAGCTACGCCGAGGTGGGCAAACAGAGCTTGGGTGACATCGACCTCAACGAGGACAGCACCCGCCTCTACGTGGTCAACATGTTCGACAAGACACTCTACGAAATCGACGTGGCCGGTGGGGCGGCCGCCAGCTTCGCCACCACAAACACCTGGGCCCTCACCGGGCTCCCCGGCCAGACCTGTACCGCCGGTGAGATCCGCCCAATGGCCGTCGGCGTCAACGACGGCATGGTCTACGTCGGCACCACATGTGACGGTGCCGGTGGTTCCGCATCCGATCTCGTGGTCCACGTACACCGCATGAACCCGCTCGGCGGCGGCTGGCAGCTCGTGACCTCCATCCCGCTCGACTACGCCCGCACCACCGTCGGTGGCGGCTGGGGCATCACCGCCGAATGGCGTCCATGGAACGACGTCTGGGTCGCCGACGTAACCGGTTGGGGTGGCGCCGAGGTGACCAACCAGCAGCCGATCCTGTCCGACATCGAGTTCGACCAGGGCAGCCTGGTGCTCGGCATCCGTGACCGCTACGGCGATCAGACCGGCTACTACTCACCGTCAACCAACTGGCCGTCCGACCCCAACTTCTACGCCACCGACTCGGCGGGCGACACCTTGCGGGTCTGTCAGACCGGGCCCGACACCTGGGCCTACGAAGGTCAAGCGGGTTGTGCCGTGACCAACGGCGGCGAGGCCGGCTCAGGCCCCGGTGGCGTTGAGTGGTACGACGGCGACTACTACCTCACCGGCGGCTTCCAGGGTCACACCGAGATCAGCCTCGGTGGTCTGGCCTCCCATCGCCTGCGGGACGAGATCATCCAAACCGGTTACGACACCCTCGACGACAACTACGGCGAGTACGCCTTCTCCAACGGCCTATTCCGTCTCGATAACACCTCCGGCGACAAGGTCGGCCAGTACCGCGTGGTTTCCGGCGTGTTCGGTAAGGCCGCCGGCCTTGGCGACATGGAGATGGCCTGTTCGGCCTCGCCCACCGAGATCGGCAACTACGTGTGGCTCGATGTCGACGCCGACGGTATCCAGGATCCCGACGAGCCGCCGCTGGCCGGTGTGGTCGTGACCTTGAGCAATGGCGCCACCACCACAACCGCCGCCAACGGCTACTACTCGTTCCCCGTCGATCCCAACACCGCCTACACCATCACCTTCGATGCCTCAGGCGCTTCCGGAGTGGACGGCACGAAGCTTGTGCCCACCACCCAGTTCGCCACCGCTGATCCGCTGAGCGAAACCGACTCCAACCTCTACGACAACAGCGGCACCTGGACCATTGATGTTCCGGCGGACGCCATCGCCGCCGCCGGCGACAACAACCACAGCTTCGACGCCGGCTTCTTCCTGCCCGCACAGCGCATCGGCAACCTGATCTGGCTTGACGAGAACGACAATGGCCTTGTTGATGCCGGCGAGCCCGGCGTTGAGGGCCTGATCGTTGAGCTGTATCAGGGCACTACCCTCATCGCCTCCACCATCACCAACGTCGACGGTCACTATTGGTTCAACCAACCAGAGGTTGGGCTCGAATATCAGGTGGCCATCCCCGAAGACCAGTCAGCCACGACGGTGCTGGTCAACGGCGTTGCCGTAGACCCGGCAACGCTTCTGTCGTCAACCGGCGGTGATCTCACCAACAACAACACCGACAATAACGACGACGGCGAGCCGGACGCTGGTTTCATCGCCATCTCCGGACCTATTGACGTGAGCGACAACGGCGAGCCGCTGGGAGAAACCGACGGCAACACCTCCGCTGACGCCGAAGCGGCTCTGGCCGCCGCCGGCGCGCCTCCAACCGACGACGAGGACTCGAACCTCACCGTCGACCTCGGCCTCGTGCAGCTTGTCCGGGTGGGTAACCTGGTATGGCTCGACGGCGCCACGGGTGAACCCGGTCTCAACAACTCCATCGCCGACCCGGCCGAATCGGGCACCCCGATCGGTGGAGCGACGGTGGAGATCTACGCCGACGACGACGGCACCCCCGGTCTGTCCGGAGCCGACACCCTGATCGACTCCACCGTGACCAACACCGCCGGTGAGTACTGGTTCCTGGTTCCGGCCGGCACCTACGTGATCGCCATCCCCGAAGGCCAAACCGGCCAGACCGTGGGGGCCACCAGCATCGACCTGGGCACCCTCCAGAGTTCCGAGCCGATCCTCGCTGGTGCCGACGCCGGCCTCGACGACGAAGATGACGGCGAACCCATCACCGGTTTCCAATCGGTATCCGATCCGTTTGTGGTGAACTACGGCGACAACCCCACCGACGAAGCCGGACACTTCAGCGGCGGCACCGGCGGCGAGCAGGAAGCTGCGGCCAACGCCGCGATCGGCTTCCACGCCGACAACAACTCCGATCTCACCATCGACTTCAGCTTCGTCGACGTGCCCAAGTACCGCTTGGGCAACCTGATCTGGCTCGACACCAACGACAACGGCATCGCCGAACTCGGCGAAGACGGCATCGCCAACGTGACCGTCGAAGTGTGGGCCGACGGTGGCACGGCTCCGGTCGCCACCACCACAACCGACGTTAACGGTCACTACTACTTCCCCGACCTCGCTCCGGGCGATTACTACATCGTGGTGCCAGCCGGCCAAACCGGCCAGACCGCGGGGGCCAATCCTGTCGACCTCGCGGCACTCACCGTCTCCTCGGTGATCGTCACCGATCCTGACGCCGCCGGCGATGTCGATAACGACAACAATGGTTCGGTTGTCGGTTCCACGAACCCGGTGACGACCGGCGTGGTGTCGCTTGGTGACCCTGATCCGCTGGTACCGACCGAGCCAACCGACGAAACCCTCCGCTCCGACGATCCCACCGATGACGATCCGATCGACGGCACCGACATCGTGCTCGACAACCTGTCGAACCTGGCGGTCGACATCGGCTTTGTGCAGCCGGTTCGTGTCGGCAACATCGTCTGGCTCGACGACGGCGGCGGCCTGCCGGGGGACCCGGGCTATAACCCGGCGCTTGAAAACAACGGCATCGCCGACGTCGGCGAATCCGGCATCGACGGTGTACTCGTTCAGCTGCTCGATCCGAGTGGCACCGTGATCGCCGAGGCCACGACCGCCAACGGCGGCCTGTATGTATTCGACGGGCTCCAACCTGGCACGTACTCCATCGGTATCCCCGACACGCAGCCCACCGGTGCTCTCGACGCCACCTTCTCATCGACCGGCAAGTCGGCAACACCCGAAACCGCCGACGATGATGACGACGGTGAGCCGGCCGCAGGTTACCTGTCGATCTCCGACCAGTTCGACCTGGCCCGAACCACTGAGGCCACCGACGAACGAGGCGACTTCAGCGTGGCCAACCCGGGCTTCGCCGAGGACAACGTCAACGCGCTGTACTCCTTCCTGCCCGATGACTTCTCAAACCTTGAAATCGACTTCGGTTTCGCCCCGATCCCGTCCTACCGCATCGGCAACCTGATCTGGGAGGACCTCGACCGCGACGGCCTCGCCGAAGCCGGCGAGCCCGGTATCGAAGGTGTGCTTGTTCAGCTACTGGACGACACGGCCACGGTGATTCGGGAAACCATCACCGACGCCGACGGGCACTATGCCTTCGATAACCTCCTGGTCGGCGACTACCAGGTGCAGGTGCCCGTGGATCAGACCCCGGTGGTCGACCTCGCCTTGGCTCCGATTGCCGGCGCCCTTGACGGCCTCACCGGCACGTCCCCGGCGGTGGCCGAGCCTGATGATGACGTCGACAACGACCACAACGGGCCCGACACCGGCGCCGCCTACCTGTCCGACCCTCTGTCGGTCGGTGACGGTTCAGGCAACGACGAACCGCTCGACGAAACCCTGCGTTCCGACGACGGCACCCTCGACGAAGACGGCACCAAGCGGGACGACCGCTCCAACCTCACCGTCGACATCGGCCTCTGGCGCGGCCTGCGGCTGGGCAACCAGGTGTTCCGCGACGGCGAACAGGGCGACCCAGGCTACGACAACGGCATCTTCGACGCCGGTGAAGTCGGCATCGCCTCGGTGCCGCTGGAACTGTTTGTCGACGTCGACGGCGACGGCATCTTCGAGCCGGGTGCTGACGATGGCGCTTCCGTGGCCGCGACCGTGACCGATACCGAAGGTAACTACTGGTTCGATGGACTCGAACCGGGCGTCCCGTACTTTGTCGCCGTGACCGACCTGCCCACCGGCCTGCTGTCAAACGTGCAGTCGGCCACCGCGCTGACTGCCGACAACGACAACGACGGCGGGCCCGACGCCACCTACACCGCGGTAAGCGACGTGGTCATCCTCACGATCGGTGGAGCCACCACCGGCGAGACCGATACCGAACCGGCTGAGGACGCCGAGGCCGAGGCCAACGCCGCCGGCGCCACCTACATCGACCTCAACTCCGAACTTGCGGTCGACTTCGGTTTCATCGACGTGCCCCTCTACCGCATCGGCAACCTGGTGTGGAACGACATCGACGACGACGGCCTGGCCGAAACCGGAGAGCCCGGCATCGAAGGTGTGCTCGTCCAGCTTCTCGACAGCGCGGGCACCGTGGCGGCCGAGACCGTGACCGATGCCGGCGGCTTCTATGCCTTCGAAAACCTCCTGCCCGGCGACTACAGCGTGGTGATACCCGCCGACCAGACCCCGGTGCTCGGTGATCAGCCGACCCTCATCGCCGGCGCCCTCGACGGCTTCCGCTCCAGTGATGTGGGCGAGGAAGCCGACCCCAATGGCGACGTTGACAACAACGACAACGGCATCGGTCCCGATGTCGTGACCGGCAACTGGATCGCTGACACCATCAGCGTCGGCCCGAACCCTCTGCTGCCGCCCTTCGGTTCCGAACCCACGAACGAGACCCTGCGTTCCGACGATGCCACCGACGACGACCCCGACGCAGGGGTGGTCGGGTACTACCCCGATAATCAGTCGAACTACAGCGTCGACTTCGGTTTCTACCAGCTGACTCTGGGCAACCTGGTGTACTTCGACCTGAACGACAACGGTGCCTTTGACAGCGCCACGGAAGCGGGAATCGCCGACGTGACGGTGAATCTGCTCGATGGCACCGGAACCGTGGTGGACACAACCGTTACGGACGCCGACGGTCTCTACCTGTTCGGCGGCCTGGAGGCCGGTGTCGACTACGTCGTGGAGATCGCCGACACGAACTTCGCCGCCGGCGGAGCTCTGGAGGGTATGTTCTCCACCACCGATCCTGGGGCCGGTCCCGCCGACCCCGACGGCGACGAAGCCACGCCCGGCGATGGTGTTGACGGCGACGACTCCGGTGTCGACCCCGACTACCTGAACGATGGCCTCGGCGACCCTGTGCAGTCGCTGCCGGTAACCCTGTTCCCGGCCGATGAACCGCTCGTCGAGGATCCCAACAACGACAGCCAGTTGATCGACGGCAACGGTAACCTCACCGTCGACTTCGGCTTCCACAGCGGCGGCCAGATCGGTTCGCTGGTGTGGCTCGACGACACCCACCTCACCGCCGAAGACGAAAACGGCGTTGCTGACACCATCGAAGACGGCATCCCCGGCGTCACCGTGGAACTGTTCAGCGACGTCGGCACCACTCCCGACGTATTCGACGGCAGCGACACCCTGGTGGCCACCACGGTCACCGGCGCCGACGGCGAGTACTACTTCGACAACCTGGCCCCGGGCGACTACATCGTGGTCATCCCCGACAACCAGCAGGACGCGGGTGCTCCGCTTGAGGGCCTGATGTCCACCGTCGACGGCGCCGGTGACGAGACCACCGATAACGACGACGATGGCACCCCCGTCGCGACAACCGCCGCCGCAACGAGCGCCTTCACCATCACGTTCGGCGCCGCGCCCTTGGCTGACGGCACCAGCGGCACCACCGGTCTGTCCGACGATCCGGGCACCCATGCCGACCAGAACTCGAATCTCACTGCCGACCTCGGCTTCGTCGAGGTCCCGACCTACCGCATCGGCAACCTGGTGTGGGAGGACATCGACGACGACGGCTTGGCCGAAACCGGTGAGCCCGGCATCGAAGGTGTGCTTGTTCAACTGCTCGATGAGACGGGCGCTGTGATCGCCGAGACCACCACCGATGTTGATGGCAAGTACAGCTTCGAGAGCCTCCTGGCCGGTGACTACTCCGTGGTCATCCCCGCTGACCAGACGCCGGTGCTTGGTGCTCAGGCCGGACTCATTGCCGGTGCGCTCGACGGCTACCGCTCCAGCGATGTGGGCGAAGAAACCGATCCCAACGCCGACGTCGACAACAACGACAACGGCATCGGAACCGCAGCGGTCGAAGGTGAGTGGGCCAGTGGCACCGTCACCGTTGGCGAGGGTCTGTTCGGTGGCGAGCCTACCGACGAAACCCTTCGCACCGACGACGCCACCGATGACGACCTCGACGGTCCGACCGGTTGGCCCGACGAGCGCTCCAACTACTCGGTCGACTTCGGCTTCTACCCGCTGACGCTCGGTAACCTGGTCTGGTTCGACCTCAACGACAACGGCGTGTTCGACCCGGCCACCGAGGTCGGCATCGCTGATGTAGCCGTTGACCTCTACCAGGTGGCCGCCGGCGGCAACGTGCTGGTCGACTCGACGGTCACCGACGCCGACGGCCTGTACCTGTTCGGCGGCCTCGAAAACGGTGCCGAGTACATCGTCGAGGTGGCCGACACCAACTTCGCCACAGGCGCAGTGCTGGAAGGCATGTACTCGTCAACCGATCCCGTTGGCGGCCCCGCCGACCCTGATGGCGACGAGGCTGTGGCCAACGACGGCGTCGACGGTGACGACTCCGGTGTCGATCCCGACTATTTGAACGCCGGACTTGGTGACGCTGTGCAGTCGCTCCCGGTGCTGGTCAACAACGGCGACGAGCCCCTGGCCGAAGACCCCAGCAACGACAGCCAGACCACCGACGGCAACGGTAACCTCACGGTCGACTTCGGCTTCCACAGTGGCGGCCAGATCGGTTCGCTGGTGTGGCTTGATGACACCCACGTGACCGTCGAGGATGAAAACGGCATCGCCGACGCGATCGAAGATGGCGTCGACAATGTGACCGTCGAGCTCTACGCCGACGACGGCGCCGTGCCCGGAACGATCGACAGCAACGACTCGCTGGTCGACTCCACCGTTACCGCCGGTGGTGGGCTCTACAGCTTCGACAACCTCAGCCCCGGCGACTACATCGTGGTGATCCCGCAGGATCAACTCGACGCCGGAGGTGCGCTCGAAGGTCTGATCTCCACGCTCGACGGACCGGGTGACGAAACCACCAACAACGACGACAACGGCACCACTGTCGGCACCGTGAGCGGTGTTGGTGTGGCCACCGATGTGATCAACATCACCTTCGGGGCCGAGCCGATCGACGATGACGTCAACGGCACCACTGGCACGCTCGACGATCCGGTCGATCACGCCAATCAGAACTCCAATCTCACCGCCGATCTCGGTTTCGTCGAAGCGCCGCAATATCGCATCGGCAACCTGGTCTGGCAGGACGTGAACGACAACGGTCTCGCCGAAACGGGTGAGGACGGCATCCCGGGCGTGCTCCTGCAGCTGCTCAACGGCTTCGGCATCCTCCAGGCCGAGACCGTGACCGACGCCGATGGCAAGTACGCCTTCGAAGGTCTCGACGCCGGCACCTACACGGTGCTGATACCGGTGGAGCAGGCCCCGGCCCTCGGCGCCCAAGCCGATCTCGACCCCACGGCTCTTGAGGGCCTGCGATCGTCGGACGTGGGCGAGGAAAACGTTCCCAACGACGATGTCGACAACAACGACAACGGTCTACGGGAAGGGAACTGGAGTGCTGCTCCGATCTCCGTCGGTGAGGGCATCCTCGGCGGCGAGCCCACCGACGAGACGCTGCGTTCCGATGACCTCACCGATGACGACCTCGATGGTCCGACCGGTTGGCCCGACGCTCGCAGCAACTACAGCATCGACTTCGGCTTCTATCCGCTGTCGCTCGGCAACCAGGTGTGGTTCGACGAGAACGACAACGGCACGCTCGATGTGGGTGAAGTCGGCCTCCCCGATGTTGAGGTGAACCTCATCGGCGAAACCGGGACCCCGCTTGGTGTCGACGTGTTGGAGACGGTGGTAACCGACGCCGACGGCTTCTACATCTTCGACTCCCTCGAAAGCGGAGCCGACTACATCGTGGAGATCGCCGACTCCAACTTCGCCGTCGGCGGCGCTCTGGAGGGCATGTTCTCCTCCACCGATCCGCTCGGTGGCGTGCTGGATCCCGACGGCGACGAGACCGTGGTGGGCGATGGTGTTGATGGGGATGACTCAGGTGTCGACCCGGACTATGCGGGCGGTGTGTTGACCGACCCTGTCCAGTCGCTGCCGGTTACCCCGATCGTGCTTGATGAACCCACCGGTGAGACCCCGTCGAACGACACGCATCTGATCGACGCCAGCGGCAACCTCACGGTTGACTTCGGCTTCCACGACGGCTTGCGTATCGGTTCACTGGTGTGGCTCGACGACACCAATGCTACCGTCGAGGATGAGAACGGCATCGCCGATGCCATTGAGACCGGCATCGCCGACGTGGTGGTTGACCTCTATGCCGACGACGGCGGCACTGCCGGTGCGATTGATGCGACCGACACGCTGCTCGAGTCGACTGTGACCGACGCCGACGGCCTCTACTACTTCGACGGCCTCGTGCCCGGCGACTACATCGTGGTGATCCCCGACACCGAGTTCGCCGCGGCCGAGCCGCTGGAAGGCTTGATGTCGACGCTCGATGGATTCGGCGATGAGCTGACCAACAATGACGACAACGGTTTGACGGTTGATGGCCTGGCCGGCGTTGGTGTGGCCACAAATGTGTTCACCCTGAGCTTCGGTGATGAGCCGATTGACGAGGACGTCAACGGCACAACCGGCGTGATTGATGAGATCCCCGGTGCCGCCGATCAGAACTCCAACCTCACCGCCGACCTCGGCTTCATCGAGATTCCGACGTACCGCATCGGCAACCTGGTGTGGAACGACATCGACGACGACGGTCTCGCTGAAACCGGTGAGCCCGGCATCGAAGGTGTGCTCGTGCAGCTGCTCGACGATACCGGTACGCCGATCGCCGAGACCGTCACCGATGTCGACGGCAAGTACGCCTTCGAGTCGCTGCTGGCCGGCGACTACACCGTGGTGGTTCCGGTCGACCAGACTCCGGTCGTCGACCTGGGCCTCACCCCGATCGCCGGTGTGCTCGACGGTTACCGCTCCAGTGATGTGGGCGAGGAAGCCGACCCCGACGCCGATGTCGACAACAACGACAACGGCATCGGCGGCGCTCCTGATCCTGGCACCTGGGCGGCGGCTCCGGTCAGCGTAGGTGAAGACCTCCTGGCCTCCGGTGGTTTCGGCTCCGAACCGATCGACGAGACCCTGCGTTCCGACGACGTCACCGATGACGACCTCGATGGTCCGACCGGTTGGCCCGACGAGCGCTCCAACTACTCGGTCGACTTCGGCTTCTACTCACTGACCCTGGGCAACCAGGTGTGGTTCGACGTGAACGACAACGGTGTGTTCGATGCCGCCACCGAAACCGGCATTGCCGGTGTGACCGTCAATCTCTATGAGGACGATCCGGTCAACGGGCTGACCCTCGTCGATTCGACGCTCACCGATGCCGATGGCCTGTTCCTGTTCGACACCCTGGAGAACGCACTGCCAAATGGCACCACCTACGTGGTCGGTGTACCCGACACCAACTTCGTGGCCGGTGAGCCGCTGGAGAACATGTTCTCCACCACGGATCCCGATGGTGGGCTCGCCGATCCCGACGGCGACGAGGCCGTGGCCAACGATGGTGTTGATGGCGATGACTCTGGTGTTGACCCGCTGGTGCAGGGACTGTCGGTGTTCTCACTACCGATCACTGTCAACAACCTCGACGAAACTCTCGGCGAGGACCCGAACAATGACAGCCAGTTGATCGATGCCAACGGCAACCTGTCGGTTGACTTCGGCTTCCACAACGGCTTGCGCATCGGTTCGTTGGTGTGGCTCGACGACACCCACATCACCGTCGAGGATGAGAACGGCATCGCCGAACCCGTCGAAGACGGCATCGACGGCGTGATCGTGCAGCTCTACGCCGACAACGGTTCCACCCCCGGTGCCATCGACGACACCGACAGCCTGCTGGCCGAAACCGTGACCGCCGGTGGCGGCCTCTACGAGTTCGGGTTCCTGTCGCCCGGCGATTACATCGTGGCGATCCCCGATACCGAGTTCGCCGCCGCTGCTCCGTTGGAGGGCTTGATCTCCACGCTCGACGGCAACGGCGACGAGGTGACCAACAACGATGACAACGGCCTCACCACTACCGGTGTTGCCGGAATCGCGGTGGCCACGAATGTCTTCACGCTGAGCTTCGGTGATGAGCCGATCGACGAGGATGTCAACGGCACTTCTGGTGTGGCTGACGAAGACGCTGTTCCTTCAGGTGCGGTGTTCGCCGATCAGAACTCGAACCTCACCGCCGACCTCGGCCTCGTTGAGATCCCGCTGTACCGCATCGGCAACCTGGTGTGGGACGACATCGACGACGACGGCGTGGCCGAAGCCGGTGAAGCCGGCATCGAAGGTGTGCTGGTTCAGCTGCTCGATGATGCGGGAACTCCGATCGCGGAAACCGTCACCGACGTCGACGGTCACTATGCCTTCGACGGCTTGCTGGCCGGCGACTACTCGGTGAAGATCCCGGTCGACCAGACTCCGGTCGTCGATCTGGCGCTCACCCCGATCGCCGGCGTGCTCGACGCCTATCGCTCAAGCGATGTTGGCGAAGAAGTGGCTCCCAACGACGATGTTGACAACAACGACAACGGCATTCTGGACACCGGTGCCGGTGACTGGGCCAGCGGCCTGATCACCGTCGGCGAAGGGGTACTCTCCGGCGAACCCACCGATGAGACCCTGCGATCCGACGATGCCACCGATGACGACCTTGACGGTCCGACCGGCTGGCCCGATCATCGCAGCAACTACTCGGTCGACTTCGGTTTCTACTCCCTCACCCTGGGCAACCAGGTGTGGTTCGACACCAACGACAACGGTGTGTTCGACTCCGGCGCCGAGGTGGGTATCGCCGACGTGACGGTCAACCTCTACGAAGACGATCCGGTCGACGGGCTGACCTTCGTCGAGAGTGTCATCACCGCCGCCGATGGCCTCTACCTGTTCGACGCCTTGGTCGACGGCTCCACCTACGTGGTGGAGATCCCCGACGCCAACTTCGCCGCCGGTGAACCGCTGGAGAACATGTTCTCCACTACCGACCCCGACGGCGGACTGGTTGATCCCGACGGCGACGAGGCCGTGGCCAACGATGGTGTTGACGGCGACGACTCCGGTGTCGATCCCGACTACGCGAACGGCGGGGCCGGCGAGAGTGTGTTCTCCCAGCCCGTGACTCTCAACGCCGTCGATGAGCCGCTGGGCGAAGATCCGGCCAACGACCCGCAGGCCACCGACGCCAACGGCAACCTGGCCCTGGACTTCGGTTTCCACAATGGCCTGCAGATCGGTTCGCTGGTGTGGCTCGACGACACCCACCTCACCGTCGACGATGAAAACGGCATTGCCGACGCCATCGAAGACGGCATCACCGGTGTGGCGGTGGAGCTGTACGCCGACGACGGCGACACCCCCGGCGAGTTTGATGCCGCCGACACCTTGGTCGACTCGACGGTCACCGGTGTCGACGGCTACTACGGCTTCGACCATCTGGTGCCCGGCGACTACATCGTGGTGCTGCCGGCCGACCAGTTTGGCGAAGCGGCGCTGCTCGACAACCTGATTTCCACCCTCGACGGGTCCGGCGATCAGATCACCGACAACGACGACAACGGCCTGCCCATCGATGGCATCGACGGCGTGGCCGGTATCGGCCTCGTGTCGAACGTGTTCACCCTCGACTACGGCGACCAGCCCATCGACGACGGCATCAACGGCACTACCGGCGCCTCCGATGACCCCGGCACCCACGCCGACCAGAACAGCAACCTGACCAACGACTTCGGTCTGGTCGAGCTGCCGCTCTACCGCATCGGCAACCTGGTGTGGGAGGACATCGACGATGACGGAATCGCCCAAGCCGATGAGCCCGGCATCCCGGGTGTGCTGGTGCAGCTCGTCGCGGCCGACGCCACCGGTGAGGACGTGGTGATCGGTGAAACGGTCACCGACGCCGACGGCCATTACGTCTTCGACAACCTGCTGGCCGGCGACTACTCGGTGGTCATTCCCGCCGATCAGACCCCAACCCTCGGCGATCAGCCCGACTTGATTGCGGGCGCTCTTGACGGTCACACGTCGAGCGACATCGGCGAAGAGGCTGATCCCAACAGTGACGTCGACAACAACGACAACGGCATCCTCGTGGTAGGCGAGACCGGCGAGGCCACTGGTGATCTTGTGGCGGCCGATGTGACCGTTGGTGAGGGCGTGCTGTCGGGTGAACCGACGGATGAAACGCTGCGGGCCGATGATGCCACCGACGACGACCTTGACGGTCCGACCGGCTGGCCCGATCACCGCAGCAACCTCAGCGTCGACTTCGGCTTCTATCAGCTGACACTCGGCGACCAGGTTTGGTACGACGTCAACGGCGACGGCGTGCAGGACGACGGATCGGTCAACCCGGCCGAACCTGGCGTCAACGGTGTGGTCGTGGAACTCTACGAGGTCGATCCCGCCGGTGGCTTCCTGCTGGTTGACACCACCGAGACGGCCAACATCAACGGCACCGACGGCGCCTACCTGTTCACCGGTCTTACCAACGGCGGCGAGTACGTCGTGGTCATCCCGGTGGAGGAGTTCGCCGACGGCGAGCCGCTCTATGGCACCTACTCCAGCCCCGACGCTGAAGATGGTTCAACGCCCATCGACCCCGACGGTGACGAGACCGTGCCCAACGACGGTGTTGACGGTGACGACTCCGGTGTCGATCAGGTCGAGGACACTCCCGACCTGACCGACGATGCGGGTAAGCCGGTTGCGGGCGACATCGAATCGCAGCCGGTCACCCTGTGGGTCACCGATGAGCCTTTGGGCGAGGTGGTCGACAGCGGCTCCGGTGTCGACGACGGCAACGAAAACCAGACGCTCGACTTTGGTTTCGTTGGCTTGACCCTGGGCAACTTGGTCTGGTTCGACGCCAACGAAGACGGCATCGCCGACGGCGCGGAAAACGACGAACCCGGCTTGCCCGACGTGATCGTTGAGCTGTGGGCCGTGGACGCCTTCGGCAACCTGCTCGGAACCGAGCCCCTGGCCACGACCACCACAGACGCCGACGGCGCCTACGAGTTCGTGGCTCTGGAGCCTGGGGACTACGTGGTGACCTTGCCGGAGGAAAACTTCAGTGAAAGTTCTGGGGCCGGTGGAGCGCTCCTGGGTATGGTTTCGACCGCCGGAAACGGCGTGACCTCACCCGACGTCGATGACGATCCGACCGACAATGACGACAACGGCAACCCGATTCCTGCCGACGATGTCGTGTCAAGCGAACTCATCACCAGCGATCCGATCACCCTTGGCTTCGCCGAGGAGCCTTCGGGTGATCTGGTGCCGGGTTATCTCTACGAGACCAGCGCCAACCTCACCGCCGACTTCGGTCTCATGCCGACGCCGCCGATGAGCGTGGGCAACCTGATCTGGCACGACGTCGACAACGACGGCGTGGTCGATGACGATGAAACCGGTATCGCCGACGTGACCGTCGAGCTGTGGTCGGTCGACGCCGAGGGCAATCTCCTCGGTACCGATCCGGTCGACACCACCACCACCGACGCCGACGGGTCCTACCTGTTCACCGACGTGGCTCCCGGCGGATATCTGATGATGGTCCCGGCCGAGAACTTCGACGAACCGACCGATGCGTTGGCCGGGTTCCACAGTTCGACGTCGGGCACTCCGACCGATCCTGACGACGACGTGGACGGCGACGACAACACTGTCGATCCGGAGACGCCGGGTGAGGACGTGCTGACCGAACCGTTCACGCTCTACCCGACGCTGGAGCCGACCGGCGACGCCGAGACCCTTCTCGGTCCCGACGGTCACGGAACCACCCCTGGCGGTGATCCGATCGATGACTTCGACTCGAACCTCACCGTCGACATGGGCTTCTACTACCTGGCCGTTGGCAACCTGATCTTCCAGGACTTGGACAACTCCGGAACCTTCGATGAAGATGAGCCGGGTCTGCCCGACGTCGAACTGGAGCTGTGGCAGGTGGATGCCGGTGGAGCGCTGCTCGGCACCGATCCGATCGCCGCCACCACCACCGATGCCGATGGCTTCTTCGACTTCAGTGGCTTCCCGGCCGGCGGTTATCTGATCATGGCTCCGGCCGAGAACTTTGAAGCCGGCGGAGCTCTCCTCGGTATGTACTCCTCGACCGGCAACGGCGACGCCCCCAGCGTCGACGATGAGGTCGTGGACGGCGACGACAACGGTGACCCGGTCGATGGACCAGGCTCCGACGTGGTCACCGGCATGATGTTGCTGGAGCCCGGCACTGAGCCAACCGTTGATGCAGGCGATGAAGACGGCGACGTCGTGGGCCCGAACCAGAACCTGTTCGACGCCAGCGCCAACCTCACCGCCGACCTCGGCTTCTACACCGCCAGCCTCGGCGCCTTCCTCTGGATCGATCTCAACAACGACGGGGTGTTTGATCCCAATGAGGATCCGATTCCCGGCGTGACCGTCGAGTTGTACGACGCCTTCGGCAATCTGATTGCCACGGCGGTGTCGGACGAAGACGGCCTCGTTGAATTCACCGGTCTGCAGGAAGGTCTCTACGGCCTCCTCATCATCGGTGAGAACTTCGAGGAAGGCGGACCGTTGGAGCCCTACGTGTCGACCGGCGACAACCCCGCTGACGACGACGGCATCGATCCCGTCGAGGAAGACGGCGGCGTTGCCAGCCAATTGTTCAACATCACCGCCGGTGGCAGTCTGCTGGCCGGGCCTGACGCCTCCTTCGGCTTCACCCCTGAAGCCTCGGTTGGCGACACCGTGTTCCGTGACAACGACCGCGACGGCATCCAGGACTCGGGCGAGCCGGGCATCGCCGACGTGACCGTGAAGTTGTACGACGACAGCGGCCAGCAGGTGCGGGAAACCACCACCGATGCCGACGGCACGTACATCTTCAAGTCGCTGACGCCTGGTGACTACACCGTGGAGTTTGCAACGCCGACCGGCTTGGAGCCCTCGCCTAAGCAGGCCGGTTCCGACACTGCGGTCGATTCAGACATCAACCCGGCGACCGGTCGCACCGATGTGATCACGCTGGTGGGTGGAGCGCCGAACATGACCGTCGACGCCGGCTTCATGCCTCCGAGCTTGGGCACTCCGCCGGAGAACCTGGCCTTCAGCGGTTCGGAAACCGACTGGCTGGTGGTGAACGGCCTGCTGGCTCTGGCCATCGGTCTACAGCTCTACCTGTTCCCGATGCTTCTCAACCGGCGCCGTCGCCGAACCGAGGCCTAGGTCCAGAGCTAGGTCGACATCTAGCCGATCTGCTGTACTCCGACGTCTCCCACGGCGTTGGAGTACAGCAGAACCGTCCAAGGCTAGAACGCCACGAGTTTGCCCCGCTTGTAGACCGCACGGTGATTGGCTTTGCGAGAAGCCATGGTGATGTCGGCCGTGGGGTCGCCGTCGACAAGGAGCAGATCGGCAGCGGCACCCTCGACGATTCGGCCGGCGTCGTCGAGTCGCATCAACGCTGCGGCGTTTGAGGTGGCGGCGATGAGTGAATCGATCGGGGTCAGACCCGCCTTGACCATCAGCTCAAGCTCGATGGCGTTGTCGCCGTGGCGGCAGTACGGAACCCCGGCGTCGGTTCCCATCGCCACCTTGCCGCCGGCGTCGTAGAACATCTTCAGCGACTTGGCGCCTCGGCCCCGGATACGGGCGATCTTGGCCTGCACGTGTGCCGGAAGGCTGGCCACCAAGTCGCCTCCTTCTTCAAGGTCCTGCTCTATGCGATGCCCGGCGGCGAGTGTGGGCACCAGGAACGTGCCCCGTTTCACCATCGCTTCCACACACTCCTCGGTCATGAAGATGCCGTGCTCGATGCTGTCGACACCGGCCCGGGTGGCGTTGAGAATCCCACTGGTGCCCTGGGCGTGGCTGGCGGTGTGGCGGCGGAACCGATGGGCTTCGCTGATCCCAGCTTCGAGCTCCTCGTAGGTGTAATGGGCGTCCTCCGGGTCTACCCCGGGGGTCAGCACTCCACCTGTGGCCATCAGCTTGAGGAAGTCGCTTCCGGCGTGAATCTGTTCCCGGACGGCTTTCCTCACATCATCGGGACCGTCGGCGACGCTGGCGATCACGTTGCCGTGCCCGCCGGTCATGCAGATCATTTGGCCGGCGGCCCTGATTGTCGGGCCGAGCTGCTCGCCGCTGTTGCAGGCATCGCGCACGGCGAATTCCAGGTGGTCCTTGCCGCCGCAGTCTCGCACCGCGGTGATGCCGCCGGCCAGTGTGTCCTGCGCTCGTTTGAGTTCGGCCATCACCAGCTGGGCCGCGCCCATGTTGGCCCTCGCCAGCTGCGGGTTGCTGTCGCCGCCGAGACAGAGGTGCACGTGGCAGTCGATCAGCCCGGGAAGCAGCGTGCCACCTGAGGTATCGACTACGTCACCGTCGAACCCTTCGAACTGGCCAGCAGCGTCGACGGCGGTGATCCTCCCGTCCTCCACCAGCACGGCCATGCCGTCCACCGACTTGCTCCGACCGCCGAATACCTTGCCACCACGAAAGAGAAGTCTCATGGTTTCTTGATAGTACCGGCCGACTCGGGCGGCAAACCGTCAGGTGAGAACCGGGAGGAGCGCCTTGGCCACGGCAGCGGGTCGCTCCTCGTGCACCATCAAGGTGGCTCCCTTGATCTCCACGATGTCGGCGTTGGTGAACGTCCACACCATGTCTCTCGCCAATTCGATGGGGAAGAACGGGTCGCTGTCGCCCCATACCAGCCGAACCGGCACGTCGATCCGGCTATGTACGGAGTTGAGATCGTACACCCAGCGCAGATCGAAATCTCGAAAGAGCTTGGCCGCCGCAGCCCGGTGGGCGTTCGAGGTGTAAAGGGGACGTAGAAAGAATTCCTCGAACTGACCGCGATAGGCCGTGAACCCCAGCTTCTTCCACGGTTGACGGGCGGTAACGCCAATCATGGTCTCCAGCGCTGGGGCTCGCCGCAACCACATGAACACCTTGAACGTCCGGCTGACGCCGGTGGACTGTTCGGTGTTGAGCAGCCCCAGCGAGCGAAGCCGGGGATCGCCGGCTAGAGCATAACGAGCGATAAGCCCACCGCTGTCGTGGCCAACGGCGGCGACGCTCTGCAGATCCAGGATGTCGACCACCCGTCGCACCGTCTCGATGTGCTGCTCAACCGAAATTCGGGTGCGGGCGTCGAATCGACTGGAACCCGCGCCGGGGAAGTCGATGATGTGGCACGTCACACGGTCGGCGAGATGGGGGAGGAGCCGACGGAACGTGGCGCCGCTGAGTGGCCAGCCGTGCACAAACAGCACGTCGGGCCCCTGCCCTACCCGGCGATAGGCCACTTCACCTTCACCGACATCGAGGTGGCGCTCGGGCGGCTGGCGGAACAATTCGTTGGCGTCGGATTTGGTGATGGCGTTCATTTGTCGTGTCCCAGGCTTGTCTTCAGAAAATGTAGTGATCACTACAAAGATGACCTTAATTGAAGTTGTCACTACAATCAAGGAGAGATGGGTCACAAACACAGCAGGGATGAGATTCTGGCCGCCGCCCTCCAAGTGGCCTACGACGAGGGCTTCAATCGCCTGACGTTCGGACGGGTGGCCAAACAGCTCGGCATCAACGACCGGACGGTCGTCTACTACTTCCCGACCAAGCCGAACCTGATTGAGGCCGTGTTTCTGGCGATGGGTATCGAGTTGCTGAACGCTCTTGATCCGATTCTTGACACTCCGGCCAACGGTTACTTGGAGCTGGCACAACGGATGTGGCCAACCCTCGCCAGCCCCGATGTCGACCCTACGATGGCATTGTTCTTCGAAGCCAATGGCCTTGCTGCGGCCGGCGAGTCACCGTATGACGTAATGGTGCCGAGCCTGGTCGAGGCCTGGATCATGTGGACAGCCGATCGCATCAGTCCGCCAGGTGGCCGCTCGTCGAAGGTGGCTGCCTCGGCTCGCCGAGCCGAGGCTGAGGCCGCCGTAGCCTTACTCGACGGCCTCCTCCTTATGCGCCAGCTGGCCGGACCCAGGGCCGCCAACCGTGCTGCCAGACATCTGCGTGTGGCGCCGTGAACTTTCTTGGCGAGATTCTTTGGCATAAATCGGGTTCGGAGGGCGTCATAGCCATATGACCATGGATCGCCGGCGGCGCCCGTCTTCGGAGTCATCGTTGATGGCATCTTCGGAGGTGCCGACTGACCAGGACGTGTTCGTCGAGCTGTACCCGACGCTTCGACGGTTTGCCGCCGTCGTCGCTGATCTCGACGTCGACCCTGATGATCTGCTCCACGATGCGGTGGTGGCCACTCTTCGGCAGAAGCAGCTGAACGAGATTCGTCAGCCTGCGGCGTACATGAAACGAGCGATCCTCAACGCCGCCACCAACCATCGCCGGCGGCAGGGCCGGTTTCGTCGGTACGCACCGCGTCTTGGTCGGGCGTCATCGACCACCGACAACTACCCATCGGATCTTGCCGCTCTTGAATTGCTGGCGCCGCTCGACCGAGCCGTCGTCTACCTGGCCGAGGTGGAACGGATTCCTCACGCCGTGATCGCCGAAGAGCTGGATCTCACGCCTAATGCGGTGCGCAAGCGCGCCAGCCGGAGCCGTAAGCAACTGCGGCGGGCCCTTCGGCCCGAGCTCTCCGCAGTCACCGACGAGCACGAGAAGCAGGAGGAAGAACGATGATCTCCGAGCTGATGGAAACCCGAGCCGAGCGGGGTGTGCCGCGGGGTGCCCACGCCGTGTGGCGCGATGCCCAGGCTGAGCTGGTCTCCGCCGACCACGGAGACGGTGTGGCGAGCACTACTCAGTGGTTTCGTCTCGCCATCGTTGGCCTGGCCGCGGCCTCGGTAATCGGCGCCATGATTTTGACCGGAACCGACCGAGCGCTTATCCGTACCAGCGACACCGATGTTGGACGTGGTCAGCTCGATGATGTCGATTACCCCTACCCTGAACCGATCGTCGTCGATGGCATGACGCTGGAAACCGCCCATGTTCCGGGAGACTCACCACTCGCCGAGGATCATGGTGTCCTGGTCACCTCCGGGCCTGGGGGAGTCGTGGTTTCCACGGGCCGCGCCGACCGAACCTTCACTCAAGTGTTCGCGCATCCCGCCGAGCCTTTCAACCACCCCATTCTCTTCGTCGACGCCCTTGAGAGCGGTGGCTTCGAGCCCTGGGGGGTCAACTTTGGAAGCGAGCCGGTCACATCTCTCACCGATCAGCTCGCCCGCCAGGATGGGCGTTGGGTCCTGCCTGACGAGTCCGGGTTTGTCGAGGTGGCGAACTTCGATGATGGACCCGAGGAGATGTTGCTGTCGGGGTGGCAGCTGGACTTTCGGCAGGATAGCGAGACCGTCACCTGGCAAGCCGAACCGCATGACGGTGACGGACTGTGGATATGGCTTGGTCGAATCAGCAAACACAGCGGCGACAATCTGACCACGCCGGTGGTCTACGAAACCGATGTATTGGGCCAGTCCGGCTTGGTTGTCGAGTCGATAGGCGGTGGCGACGACGTGTTGTGGACCGACGGCGACTTCGTGTACCGCCTTACCGCAGGCGAGATCCGAGGTGACACTCATCATGGTCGCCCAGCGGTCGATGCAATCGACCGATTGCGACGTACTGACCAAGCGGAGTGGGAGGCAATGGTCATCGACCGCTCCTTACGGCCCGGGTTCCTATTTGGCGGTCAAATCTTGCTGGTGTTGGCAGTCGTCGGCGTGGTGGTGTTGTCGGCCGGCGTCTGGTGGTGGGATCGGCGTCGCATCCGCTGAATCACCGTCAATCGGGCACAACTTGGATGGCTCGGCCGACAAGCGGGTACCTTCAAAGGGAGATCGCCCGTTGGTTTCGGGAGAGCAAGGAGACGTGTGGTACGACTTCGACAGCTGATCGACGAATTTACGCACCGAATTCAGTTTGTTCCGATTCTTGGAATGGTTATGGCGATTATGTTGTCGCAGGCCACCCTGGCCGTCGATCGGCAACTGGCGGCATCAGACGTTCCCCGGATCGTTACCACCACAGTCGATGGTGGGCGTGTGATCCTTTCGTCGATCGCCGGTGGGCTTATCGCCTCGGTGGTGTTGCTCCTGTCAATGATGCTGGTTGCGGTGCAGCTCGCCAGCTCCCAGTTCTCTCCTCGGACTGTTCGAAATCTCATTGGTGACCGAAGTCTTCAGGTGGCGATCGGCTTGGTGTTGGGCGCCGCCGTATTCTGTCTCCTCGTGCTGCGGGAGACCCGTGCTCTTGAGGAAGGCGAGGAACTCATTCCCCACATCTCCGTGGTGGTTGGAGTGCTGTTCGGCTTGGGCTCGTTGGTGGCCGTCGTGCGGTCGGTCGACAGGGTGACCAACCGGTTGCGCGTGGGCGTGGTGGCCAGAGAACTTCTGGAGCAGACGGTTTCGATTATCGAAGAGACAAACGGAGCGCCGTCGCTCGACAGTCCTCGTCTGACTCCGGCCCAGCGGCCAACCGAACGTGAGCGAGTGGTCGAGCCGCCCGAGGACGCGACCGCCATCGAGTCGGACAAAACCGGCTGGATTCAGCAGGTGGACACCAACGCCGTGTTGGAAACCGTCCCGGAAGGTTCAACCGTGTACCTCGTCGTGCCGGTCGGAGCGTTCGTACAACGGGGTACCCCTCTGGCCTGGGTTTGGCCGGGTCCGATATCGGAGGAGACCCCCGCCGACGTGAGACGCTGCGTTGCGATCGGCGACAGTCGCACGATGCAGGAAGATGTGGGCTTCGGCATCCTCCAGATGGTCGACATCGCCCTCCGAGCGCTGTCGCCTGGTGTAAACGATCCGAATACGGCTGCCGACTTGGTTGTGCACCTCGGCGCAGTGATCATGGAGATCTGGGAGCGGCCGGAGGCGCCGTCTCAGATGTCCAAGGAAGGTCGGACCTTGATCACCACGAAGCTCGACCACGCCGCCTTTCTCCGGGCGGCGTTCGACCCGATCCGACGGCACGGCGCCGGCGAGCCGTTGACGATGGAGGCGATGATTCGCACCCTCACCACGCTGTTGGCTGAGATCGACCGCCGTGAACTGCCGGGTCCAACCGAACCGGTGCAAGCCGTTCTGGCCGAGACGGCCGACGCGATCGCGGCCAGCTCTCTGTTGGCAACCGACAAGAAATCGGTGCTGGAGCTGCTTCCGAAACCTTAGGCTCGAACACTCCCGCCTGGGGTGAGTTCCTGGTCGCCCTGGATGGCGGCTCGTAAACTTGGCGTGGCCTGGAGCGCCACAATCTCGGCCGGCATCTCGATACCAGCGGCGTCCAGAGCGGCCTTCACCGCCTTGACGGCTCGGTCGAGCACCAGCCGCGACTCGTGCTGCGCCGGCCCACACCAGAACCGAGCCTCGATGTCGACCGTTGACACGCCTAGTTGGGTGACGAGCGCTTCCGGTGCGGGCTCCGAAGCCACTCCGTCGACCCCGGCCAACGCGTCGGTGATCACCCCACAAGCTTCCTCGGGATCGTTTTCGTAGGCGATCCCGGCCACGAACGCGATTCGTCGATCGTCGTAGTGGGTCTGGACTCGGATGGCGTTCTTGTAGACATCCCGGTTTGGGATGACCAGGAGCTGTCCGTCAAAGGTCTTGATTCGAGTTTCCCGGATGGTGATCGATTCGACGGTGCCGGCATGACCTTCAACTTCGATCTGGTCGCCACTCTCGAACGGCTGTCGGAACAGCAACAGCACTCCCGACAGCGTGTTCTCGAGAATGTCCTGGAAGGCAAACCCGATGGCAACGGAAAAGAAACCGAGGCCGGCCAGCAGATCCACTGGTTTGACCGACGGGAAGGCCACGGTCATTGCCGCCAACAGGAAGACAAACATCACGGTCCAGCCCGCGAGTTTGCTCATCACGCTGGAGAAGCTCGGGCTATGTCCTGACTCAAGCGCTCGGCACAACAGTCGCCGCACCACACGGCCCACGGCCCATCCGATCAGCAGGACAATGATCGCGATACCGAGCCGAGGCAACGCATCGAGCGTCGACTCCCAGATGCCGCCGACCGATTCGGTGATCTCTTCGATTGGCTCCGTAGATCCACCGTCGGTCGGCTGGTCTTGCCCGGGCAGCTGCAACATATCAGTGGATGGTGGGTCCGGGAGGGAAAACCATCGCCGTGTAGTAATCGACGTGTTGGTTCTGAGACTCCTCGTTCAACACGGAGTCTCCGTTCCAGTCGGGAGCATCCTTGATTTGCTCCTTAGACAGCTTCACCGACACTCGCTGGTTGTCATGGTCGACGTCGGTAATGGCTGCGGCGGGGATCAGCCGCTGACTGCTGAAGATCCAGAAACCGGTGTCGACAACCACGTGTTCCAAGTCGGCCTCGGTCGATTCAATACTGATCTTTCCGATATCGCCGTCGGTGGCGGCAACCTCGTATCCAAGAATTGACGACTGTCGATTCTGGAGCTGCTCTTCATAGTTCCAAACGGTTTTGCTGAGTGTTGTCATTGTGCTTGAACTCCTACTGAAATTTTCGTGCTGGGGTTTGCCCGAAATCAGGTGAAGATGCTGACACCGCCGGGTCCGATGAGGAGGCCAAGCACGATAAGGGCAATGCCTGGCACGACCCGTCGTCGCAGCAGTGATCCGATT
This sequence comes from Acidimicrobiales bacterium, assembly GCA_965216355.1. Classification (GTDB taxonomy): domain Bacteria; phylum Actinomycetota; class Acidimicrobiia; order Acidimicrobiales; family SZUA-35; genus JAHELU01. The sequence continues at coordinate 756,555 of CBDCFR010000012.1, read as the reverse complement.
CCGGCAAGAACGAGAACAACGGCAATGATCCAAAGAATGAACGTCATGATGTACTCCTGGTTGGTGTATCTAGCCTTGTACCCGCTCAGTGGTCACTTACCCGAGGTTTGGTTCGTTTAAACCCCTTTTGGGTACAGCCGTCTTATGAGCAACCAAAACTTCTCTGATCTAACAGCCATGTTTCTTAACTGCTCGCTCAAACGTGACGCCGGCGAGTCGCACACGATGAAACTGATGCGGCGCGTTGCCGGGGTTATGAATGAAGCCGGTGCCGGCACCGATCTCCTGCACGTTCGTGATCACGAAATAGCGTTCGGGATGGCCAAGGATTTGTCGGACAGCGAACCCGACGACTGGCCCGGGATCCAGGAGCGGGTGATGGCCGCCGACATCGTGGTTGTCGGCACGCCGATCTGGCTTGGCGTCAAGTCGAGCGTGGCCACGCTGGTGATCGAGCGACTCTATGCCTACAGCGCCGACACCAACAGCAAGGGCCAGTATCTGTACTACGGAAAAGTCGGTGGCTGTGTGGTCACCGGAAACGAGGACGGGGTGAAAGCCGTGTCGATGGAGACGTTGTACGCACTGCAACACATCGGTTTCACCATCCCACCTCAGGCCGATTGCGGATGGTTGGGAGGCATCGGGCCTGGGCCCAGCTACGGCGACGAGGTTGAGGGGCAGGACGTCCCCGCCGGATACGACACCGAATTCACCAACAAAAACGCCACGATCATGGCCTGGAATCTGTTGCACATGGCCCGCATGCTCAAAGACGCAGGAGGAATCCCAGCCCACGGCACGACCGGTGAGGGATGGCGAGACGTTGCCAACGCCGCCGACCAGAACATCGACTGAGCCCTTGGCCCTGAACCTCTGGGCTCGAAATCTCTAGGCCCTAGATCTCGGAGTGACCCAGAATTCTGGTCCAGAGGGCGGCCCGCCGGCCGGCGTCTTCAAGAGCGGATAGGAGTGGTGAGCCGTCCTCGAAGTTTGATCGGGCTACCGCCGCCACCTGACGGCCCCGGCGCATGTCGCCGCGTGATTCCCAGTTCTCCACCGTCTCGGCCTGGTGGACTGCGATCGCCGTGCCGCTGTTCGACTGCATGTAGTCGAAAGCCGGCAGGTCGCTATCACCGTCACCGACGAAAACAATCTGCTCGATTGGGACGTACCACTCGTCTTCGGGGTAGTGCCTGTCCACATCGTGTGCCTGGTCGGAGGCGATCGAGTCCAGTCCCTTGGCCAGAGCCATGATGTGACGAACCTTGTCGTAGTGCCCGACGGTGCTTTTCGGCGTGATAATGGCGCCGCTGTCGTCGAAGGCCCAATGCCCACCGATGATCTGATTGAAGTGACCGGCGATTGATGTGGCCTCAGGTACATGGACGAAGCCGGCGGTTAGAAGGTGGAACTCGACGTCGAGCTCGTCGTCGACCTCGGCAACCGATGCTCTTAACCGGTCAAACAGCTCCTCCACGCCGGGGTAAAGCTCAAGTTTCTCGGCCACTTCGGCGAACGTTTCCCGAGTAATCGGTCCGGGGCCGTCGACGTCGTTGGACAGGAGAAACAGTGCTCTGGCCTCGGCCAGCCGTTGCTCCCAGCCGTCGTCGACCAGCGGCTGCACCTTTGTCGACCGAAAGTCCTCAGGATCTTCGCCGAGATGAGCCAGCAGCGCGTTGGTGGTGTTGGGAGCCAACGTCTCATCGAAGTCGAACACGAAAGCGATTCGAGGATGGCGGGATCGGACAATATCGTTCCTGGCTGAACTATCACTCATGGCTGGAGTGGTACCCGGATTCGCGCCGGTTAAACGGCAGAAGTGAGGTGAGCGTCCCCAGCGACGGCAGTGACTCGCCGAACACCCGGCCACCGGCGGAGACGGCGAGACGAGCCAGCTTCCAACGACCAACGAGGTCGAGTTGATCAATTCCGTCGCCCTCCAACGTTTCAGTACTACCAGGACTCGCAGAATGCGAGTTGAGCTCCGTCAGCACCTCGTGCACCGCCTCGTCGGCGACCCCATAGCGCTCCAAGCCGTCGGCCAACCAGGCTTCAACACAGCGCCAGCCCAACCCGAAGTCGGCGGCCCGCACCGAGCGGTTCAGAAATCCCCCGAACGCCCCGACGAAATTGCCGGTCAGTAGGTCCGACACGCCGGTATCGCCATCGGCCAGCAGCAGCGGAGAGATCATTTCAATGATCACCGGCTCTTTGTCTTTAAGCCCCGCGATGTCGGCAACAGCGGCACGAAGCTCGGCGCCATCCTCGCCATGATTTTCCACAAACCTGTCGAGTTGTTGGAGGCGTCTGTTGATTTCAGCCACGTGGCGAAGATCGTCGTGCAGCGCCTGGGTGGGCAGGATCGAAAGGGAGCGGACCAGCCCGTCGACCCACGATTTCGGATCGTCGTCGGTGGCCCAATATTCGTTACCCGATGCACCTGACGACCGTGGGTCGACGACGATGTGAACCCGCTGGCCTCCGCCCCCATCAGACTTGCGCCTCGCCGCTTCCAGCACCCGCGTGACCGGTTGCGACTCGACCAGGCCGCCGTCGGTGTACCAAAGCCGCCCGGATTCGGGGAAGTTGGTCACCCCCTTTTCCTCAAAGATGCGGCGATGCCGGCTGCGGTCCACCAGTCGAGGTTCGAACGCTCCGGGGTGGCTGGCCGATGCCGCCACCGCGTCGAGTATCGAGCCTCCTTCCGGGGTAGTCAGGTCATCGACGGAATGTTCGGGTTCGAGTTCGAACTCCATCCAATCGGCATAGCTGAGGGTGGGAACCGTCGTGTCCTCATCATCCACATTGACCGTCAAACCCAGCAACGATGTGAGGCTGACCTGAAGCAGTATCGAAGACTCGACAGGAGGTTGGACGTTTCGGGGGTGGCTCTCCTCGTCTTCCAGCAACGAGATGAAGCTGGCAATAAGAGGATCCAACCCGAGCGGACCCGATCGATCCCCGCGTCGGAGCATCTCGACATCGACATCATCAACCCAGGCCTGCCTGATGATGGACGGAGCGTCCCGCCCGGTGAGGAGGCAGTGAGCCAAGAGCAAGGCGACCACTGAGCCCGCCGACGAACCGCCGAGGGCGTCGTAGGTAACGCTGTGGCCGGTACGGCGCAGGGCCTGGGAAACCACGCTCAAGGCGGCGACCGCCCCGGCCTGGTAGGCCCCCAGCGACGCGGAGCCGGGCAGCGTCATCGACACCCGTATCTCGTTGGTTTCATCGACCATAGGGAACCGATCGTAGCGACCACCGCCGAGCCCTGCCGGAGCCCAATCGGGTCGGAGCCGCTTTGAGATGGTTTAAAAGTGCGCAACGTGGGTACTACGTCCCTGCGAGCACACACAAGGACACAAGGGATCACAATGACAACGATCTTCGAAGCTCTTCGAGCCGACCATGAGACGCAGCGCACCCTCATCGACATCCTGGTGAAGACATCAGGCGACAGCGAAGGACGCAACGAGATCTTCGAGCGCCTCACCACAGAACTCGAGGCCCACGCCGGCGCCGAGGAGCGCTACTTCTACGTGCCGCTCATGGAGTACGACAAAACCCAGGACAACGCCCGCCACAGCGTGGCCGAGCACAAGGAGCTTGACGACTTCATCGAGAAGTTGCGCAGCACCGATATGTCCGACCCACAGTGGCTCCGGATCGCCAAAGATTTGGCCGATCGGCTCATCCACCATCTGGACGAGGAAGAGGTCGAGGTGTTCCCGGTGGCCGGCAAGGTGCTTTCGGATGACGAAAAGACGAGCCTGGCCGCCGACTACCACGACGACATGGAACGGCGCCGAGCCGAAATCACCGGGTAACCGCCCACCTCGAACAGCAGCACACCCACAGATCAACCAACAGTTAACAAATAGCAACGAGCGAAACCTGAGGAGAAAGACAGATGTATGCAGTTGAATTCACAACCGGCTTGGAAGACGCGTGGTCCGAAGTGGCCACGTTTGTTCCAAGGTTCCTGGCCTTCCTGGCCATCTTGGTCGTCGGCTGGTTTATCGCCCGCCTCGTGGCCAGGGTGGTCGACGGTCTCCTGGAGAGGGTCGGTTTCGACCGGGCCGTCGAGCGTGGCGGTGTCGGTCAAGCCCTTGCTGTGCGGGGTATGGACACCAGTGACCTACTGGCCAAGGTGGCAAAGTACTTTGTGCTGCTGATCACTCTGCAAGCAGCGTTCGGTGTGTTTGGTCCCAACCCGATATCCGACATGGTCAACGACATCGTGGCCTACCTTCCCAATGTCTTCGCTGCGATCATCATCATCGTTGTGGCCGCAGCGATCGCGGCCGCTGTTCGGGAGCTGGTGGATGCCGCTCTCGGATCACTCAGCTATGGTGGCACCCTGGCCAACATCGCATCAGCCGTCATTCTGGTCATCGGTGTCTTTGCCGCTGTGAATCAACTTCAGATCGCACCCGAGATCGTCACCGGCCTGTTCTACGGACTGCTGGCGATGGTCGTCGGAGTGGTGATCGTGGCCGTCGGCGGCGCGGGTGTTACTGAGATGCGGCCGTACGTGCGTCGAGTGCTCAGTGCGGCCGACAGCGAAGCGCAAACCATCGCCGACGCCGGCCGGGGTGCGGCCGCCCGTGTGGAGTCACGGGTGGAGCGTCGGCTCGATGAGCTCGGTGGGCCCACCACCTAGCCGAATCCAGCGCTGATGACGTCCGGAGACTTCGCCACTATTGGTTTGGATGAGGACTCCGGACGTCCGCTGCTCAGCGTCGGGTGGCTGGCCAAGGGACTGTTGTTTGTGATCATCGGAATACTGGCGGTGGAGATCGCCAGAGTGGGATACACCACCGAAGACGCCGATCAGCGGGGCGCTCTCGATGCGATAGCCGATGCTCCGGCCGGTCGGATCCTGGTGATTGCGGTGTCGGTCGGCCTGCTTTTCTACTCGGCCTGGCAAGTGTGGACCGCTCTGGCCACGGAAGGCACTACCCCGCTCGATCTGGCCAAGCGGATCGGTTGGGTTGGTCTGGCGGTCGTCTACGCACTTCTAGCCGAGACCGGAATCCGAATCGGCTTGGACGGAGGTGGTTCGCAATCGTCATCCGGCAAGGAAGCCACCGACCCGACCACGATCACCAGGTGGCTTCTTGACCTGCCGGGTGGGCGGTTTCTGGTGATCGCCGTGGGGCTGGGAATCGGTGTGGTCGCCGCGTACCACCTGTGGAAGGGCGCATCAGGCGACTATCTGAACGACATCAGCACCGACGATGCAAACGTGAAGCACAAACGGGCGCTACGAACGCTCGGAGCCGTTGGTTTTGCGGCCAGGGCGTCGGTGCTGGCAATCGCCGGTTGGCTCTTTGTAAGCGCCGGCTGGTCGGCTCGAGCAGCTGAGGCTGCGGGCCTGGACGAGACGCTACGGACCCTTTCCACTGCGCCTTTGGGCCAGATTCTCCTCGCCGCAACCGGAGTTGGATTGGCTGCCGCCGGGCTCTATGACATGGTCACGTTTCGTCGCCAACGGATCGACTCGACCGACGCGTGAGCCCGGAAGTAGTTAAGACCCCGCCGAGTCTCGTGCTCGGGCCGATGCTCCGATTCGTCGGTGACGGCGCAGCTACGATTTGGGTTGAGGTCGATCGCCCATGCTCCGTCGAGGTACTGGATCATCAGGCTCAGACCTTTACCGTGTTAGGCCATCACTACGCCTTGGTTGTGGTCGAAGGTCTCGTGGCCGGCTCCAGCACTCCCTACGACGTACGTCTCGACGGGCATCCGGCGTGGCCGCTCCCCGACCACGGAGTCGGCGACCATACTCAACCGAATCTGCCTGAGAGTTTGATTCGCGTGCCGTCACTCACCCAGGAGATCGCCATCCTCGCCGGTTCCTGTCGGGCGGCGGCACCCCACGAGCCCCCCTTTACCCAGGAGCTGACGTTTGACAACGAAGCTCGGGGAGTGGACACGATGTGGGCCCACGCCTCCCGTATGGTCGATGAATCCCCCGACCAGTGGCCCGATCTGCTGCTTCTTGTCGGCGATCAGATCTACGCCGACGATTCCTCTCCCGGAGCTCGTGATCGGATCGAGAGGCGTCGGTCCGACAGCATCGATGTGCCCGCCGAAGTGGTGGTCTCCTACGAGGAGTACTGCTGGCTGTACCACGAGGCCTGGTCATCCTCACTGGAGCGATGGCTTCTTTCGACGGTGCCGTCGGCCATGATCTTCGACGACCACGACATGATCGACGACTGGAACATCTCCCAGGCGTGGCTCGACGACATCCGCACCGAACCGTGGTGGGAACAACACGTCGTGGAAGGGATCATGTCGTACTGGGTGTATCAACACCTGGGCAATCTCTCGCCTACGACCATCTCCGACGAGGGTCTGTTGGCGGCCTTGGTCGAAGCCGACGACGGTACCGAGATTCTGCGCCACTGGGCCCGTCGCCAGGCCGGTCTTGATGACGACAACGGCGCCAGTCCGTACCGTTTCAGCTTTGTGCGAAAGGTTGGCGATGTCACCGTTGTCGTCATCGACTGTCGGGCCGATCGGGTGCTCGGCCGGGGAGAGCGGCGGATGGTCGGGCCCGACGAGTGGAATTGGGTCCGTGGGCAGGCCCTCGACGCCGACGGTCACCTACTGCTGGCCACCTCGCTTCCGGTGTTCATCGCCGATGGGCTTCACGACCTTCAGGCCTGGAACGAACGGGTTTGCGACGGCGTCTGGGGAAAGCGGGCGGCCACTCTTGGCGAGCGGATGCGTCGCGCCCTCGACCTCGAAGACTGGTCGGCCTTCGCCCTGTCGTATCGAGACATGGCCCGGCTTCTGATCGATGTTCGAGATGTGGCCGACGCCCCCAGTTCCGTGGCGATCGTGTCGGGTGACATTCATTTCAGCTATGTGGCCAAGGTGCCCGACAGCGCTATCACACTCGCTGCGGGTCTGAAGCCGCGGCGCCCAATCGAGGACTGGCCCGCGGTCTGGCAGATCGTGAGTTCGCCCACTCGCAACGCGCTGATCCCGCCGGAACGCGGCGTGCTTCGATTCACACTTACCGACGCCGGGGCCCGGATTGGTGCGGCACTACGACGTCTGGGTAGGGGACCGGACACCCGCCCTGGTATGGAACTGCTGTCGGGTCCGTATTTCGCCAACAACATGTGCGAGATCCACTATCGAGGTCGGTCGGTGTGGGTGACGGTCGAACACTCCGAGTCCAACTCCGAGGGCCAGCCCGAACTGACCACCGTCGACCGAGTCGACCTCATCGAATAGCCACGGATAATTCGAGCCAAACCGGGTACTAGAGAACGAACAACTTCTGCGTTCTCCACAAAACCAAGGGGGCTCGATGGTGGGAACTCCGTCCGTCAACAACAACGGCGTCGCAACAACCGGCGAATCCGATATCGAACAAGCGGCCGAGGAATACGGTCGGCGTTTCGAATGGGTTGGGCGGCTCGGCTGGATCGGCAAGGGCCTTGTCTACTTTCTTGTCGGGATCCTATTCCTCCAGATCGCCGCCCAGGGTGGCAGCGGATCGGATCAGGCCAACCAGACCGGAGCAGTCGAAGCTGTGGCCAAAACCCCATTCGGCTCTGTGCTCCTCATCGCTCTGGCCATCGGACTCCTGCTCTACATCCTCTGGCGGGCGTTTTCGGTTGTCATGCCCGGTGACTGGACCGGGCGGGCGCTGCTCGACCGAGGTGGTTACCTCGTCAGCGTCATCACCTATTCCGCGCTGCTGTTCACCACCATCGGCTTTCTTCGCAACCGCGAACAGGAGGCGGCCGAGAAGAACGATCGGATTGTTGAAGAGCTGGTTAAAGACGTGTTGGGCATGACCGGCGGCCAAACGGTCGTGTTCATCGCCGGTCTGGTGTTCATCGTGATCGGCATCGCCTTCGTGCACAAGGGATGGACACGAAAGTTCAGAGACGAGATCTCGGGCGATCAGGGAGCTGAGGGCACCCTGATTGATCGTCTCGGAACCGTCGGCTGGATCGCTCGGGGTATCTCCATGGGCCTGATCGGTTTCTTCCTCTCGAGAGCGGCTTGGCTCTTCGACCCGGAGGAGGCGGCCGGCCTCGACGACTCAATCCGACAGATCGTGGACAACCCTCTCGGTCGGGCTCTTGCGTTTGTGGTGGGCGCAGGCTTTGCCGCGTTCGGAATCTTCGCCGCCATCTCCAGTCGCCACCGAGATCTGAAAGGACCAACCAATGACTAATCCTCCCGAACTCAATCTGCTGGCCAAAGAAGCCGACGCAATCCAGCGCGAGGGCGAGCGGACCACACAAGACCGGAGCTGGTTGAAATCAACGTGGCCGCTGGGCAAACGCCACTGGCTGCAGCTCGGACTGTGGTTGGTGGCGGTCGTGGCCGTCTTCACCACCATCGGGCTCACGCTCACGAGCTGGGCGGCTCCGAACGCCATCACCCGGGCCGACACCAGATGGGCCGAAGAGATCGCGGAAAGCCGCACCGAGCCTCGCAACAACCTCTCGAAACTGCTTTCGATGCCGGCCGACACGTTCATAAAGATCGGCGCTTCGATCGTACTCGCCGGGATCATGTTGTACCTGTGGCGGCGCTGGCACGAGGCCGTCTTCGTCGGGGCGACGCTGATCTTCGAGGCCACGGCGTTCATCATCACAAGTTTCATCGTCGGTCGTCCTCGCCCTGACGTGGAGCAGCTGTTGCACTCTCCGGTCGACACCAGTTTCCCGTCGGGGCACGTGGCCGCCGCCACGGTCTACGCCGCCGTGGCCATCGTGGTGTTCTGGCACACCCGCAACAGCTGGGCTCGCCTCATCGTGGCGCTGATCAGCATCTTTCTTCCGGTGGCCGTGGCCTGGGCTCGGGTGTATCAGGGCATGCACTACGTAAGCGATGTGATCTTCGGGATCGTCCTCGGGGTGGTCTCGCTGTTGGTGGTACGGAAGGTGCTTGGTCGCCCGGCCGATGCTGTGAGCAAACAGGTGATGGTATGAATAATTCGCACGTGGTCGCCATCTGGAATCCTGCTTCAGGTGGTGCCCCTGACGAAGCCGACTTGCAGAAAGCTCTCGGCCCCGACGTCAAGCTGGTGCCCACCACCGAGGACGATCCCGGCCCGGGACAGGCCCGCGACGCCGTGCAGGCCGGGGCCGACATCGTCGTGGCCTGCGGCGGCGACGGTACCGTTCGTGCCTGCCTCGATTCGCTGGCCGACACCGGCACGGCTCTAGCCGTTGTGCCCCTGGGCACCGGAAATTTGTTGGCCTCCAACCTGGATCTTGAGAACCCCTCCGGTCTCGCCGCCGCCAGTGGTATCGGTCGCGGTACACCTCGGCTCGTCGACATCGGCCGGGTCAACGGTGAGGCGTTCGCCGTGATGGCCGGAAGCGGCTTCGATGCCCTCATGATTCGTGACGCCAACGACAAGCTCAAGAGTCGGCTCGGCACCGTCGCCTACGTGATCTCGGCGCTGCGTAACCTGCGAACCGAGACCGTCGGCACCGAAATTGCGGTCGACGGGCAACCCTGGTTTTCCGGCCGAACATCGATGGTCCTGATCGGCAACTTCGGCACGATCTCGGGAGGCATCGATGTGTTTCCCGCCGCCGATCCCAACGACGGCAAGCTCGACATCGCCGTGTTGTCCATCTCCAAGGTCGGCCAATGGGCTCGGTTTGCCCTCGCCTTGCTGCGAGGCACCGACAACCGGCTCGACTTCGTAACCCGTACCACCGCCTCAACGATCAACGTCGTGCACGACCGTCCGCGCATCTACGAACTCGACGGCGAGGACCGTCCGGCGACCACGGCGTTGAACATCTCCATCCAACCGTCGGCTGTGGCCGTACACCAACAGTAATCAAGTTAGGAGCCTTCCGAATTATGAGCGACCGACCAACCCTGCCCGAGCTGCAGGACGCCTTCCGGGCCCGACCCCTCGAAGGCGTGGTGACCCTCGATGGCTATTCCACCACCGACACGCCCTTCGTCGACGACAAGTCGGAGGCCGAGGACGATCTCGAAGACAACCTGCCCGATCTCCTTTTCGATGCCCATGAGCTCCTGTTCGCCGAGGCCGAGCGCTCGGTGTTGCTCGTGTTGCAGGGCACCGACTGCTCCGGCAAAAACGGCACGATCAAACACGTGGTGATCCACATGAACCCAGCCGGAGTTCGCACCGCCTCGTTCACCGAACCTACCGATGAGGAGGAGGAAGAGCACTTCCTTTGGCGACACCGCCAGCAGCTTCCCAATCCCGGTCAGCTCGGAGTGTTCGACCGCTCACACTACGAAGACGTGCTCGTACCAGTGGTGGAAGGCGAGCTGATCGGCGACGACCTCCAAGAGCGATACGACGAGATCAATGCCTTTGAGCAGGAGCTGACCGACGAGGGGACGACGGTGGTGAAGTGTCTTCTCCACATTTCCTACGACGAACAGCGGGAACGTTTCCTTCGCCGACTTCGCCGCGACGACAAGCGGTGGAAGTTCTCGGAATCCGATCTCGATGACCGCCAAAAATGGTCGGATTATCAGGCCGCCTACGGTGCCGCGGTAGCCGCAACCACAACCGACTCGGCGCCGTGGTACATCATTCCCTCGGACCACAAGTGGTACCGCAACTGGGCAATCGCGCACCTGCTACTGGCCGTGCTCGGCGACATGGGAGCGAGCTATCCGCAACCGGATTTTGACCTCGACGATCTACGCCGACGACTGGAAGCGCCCCACTAGGCACCCATGGATACCGACGCCCCAACTTCACTCATTTATCTCAGCCCTGAACGCATTCGCCTCTTGAAAGGGTTGGCACTGGCGTTCGGCGCCACTGCTCTCGTCGCCAGCTTCGCCGGTCGCCGGCTGGGTTGGCTCGACTACCGTCCGGGAGGCGCGTCATTCGATGCGTTGGTTCACCCGGTGGTCGCCGTTGCCTACGCCGTCGCCCTGGTTGTGGCCGTTCGTTGGCAGATACTCGGTGGAGCGATCGCCGGATTCGCCGGCGCCGCGTTGATCACCTTTGCTTTCAATCAGCTCGAACCTCTGCATGCGGCCATCATGGTGGCCGCGTTCGCCATTCCCGGCCTCTTGTGGCTTGTGATCGACATGGCCGAGTTCTCCCGTTCTTGGGGTCTGATTGCGGTGGCCGTCACCTCAGTGGTGACCGTCGCCGGCTTCATCGTCGGTCAGACCGTCTACGAACGGTTCTGGGGGCCAACACACCCGGAGTCGGCGGTGGAGGAATTGCCTGAATCCGCCGTCCAATGGGTCTGGACCGGCGCGGTTAGCCCGACAACGGCCGAAGTACGAGCCAAACCAACCGAGTCGACACCGACGACGGCCCGCCTATTGGTGTCGCCGTCAACGGACTCAACCGGTCTTGCCGACCCGGCGGACGGATTCTGGTACAACGCTGTCGACGCGTCGGCCCCCGTGCTGCGGTTCCCGGCCGTCGACCTGGAACCGGCGACCACCTACCACTACGCGATTGAAATCGATGGTGAGCTTGACACCGTTCGAGACGGTCGCTTTACCACCTTTCCGACCGGACCAGGCTCGTTCACCGTAGCCATCGGCTCATGTGCCCGGGTCGGTTCGAACGGCGCCGTCTTCGACGCCATCCGCGAGAACGACCCCCTCATCTACATCGTTCCCGGGGACCTTCACTACGGCGATAACGAACGCAACGATCTGGACCGCTACCGCGATGTGCTTGATCTCACACTCAGTCGCCCGGGTCAGGCGGCCTTGTACCGGACAACGCCGATCGCCTACGTCTGGGACGATCACGACTACGGTCCCAACGATGCCGACTTCTCCAGTCCCAGTCGCCAGGCGGCGATGCTGGCTTATCGCGAGTACGTGCCAAGCTACGATCTGGCCGGCGAGCAGACGGCCGTGTATCAGTCGTTCTCAATCGGTCGAGTGCGGTTTATCCTCACCGACGCTAGGGCCTCCCGTGATCTCGAGGGTCCTGAGGTCGACGGCGACAAACGATCCATGCTCGGCGACGCGCAGAAGGCGTGGCTGAAGAACGAACTTACGGAGGCGGCCGACAGTCACGCGCTTGTCGTGTGGGTCAACCCCGTGCCGTGGGTGACGGAGGCCGAAGACGGTGGCGATCACTGGGGTGGTTTCGCCGCTGAGCGGCGCGAACTGGCCAACCACATTGCCGACAACAACATCGACAATCTGCTGATGGTCAGCGGCGACGCCCACATGGTGGCCATCGATGATGGCACCAACACCAATTTCGCCGACGACTCCGACGGCGAATCGGCGTTTCCCCTCATCCATGCCGCCGCGCTTGATCGGCCAGGTAGTTCCAAGGGCGGACCCTACACCGAAGGGTTCATTGCCGGCGGCGGTCAATTTGCCACGGTGGACATTGACGACCGTGGCGACGAGGTTTCGGTGCGACTCACTGCTCGCAACTGGACCAACGACGTCCTTCTCGACTACTCCGTCGCCGTTGCCGTCGACGTCGACGAACAGTAGTAGACCAAGCCCGATCGAATGGGCGAACGGACCCCGCACGCGACAGTGCCGCCGGAGGTGTGTTCCGGCGGCACCGTCAGCGCTTGCTGGAGGGATTGTTTGCGGCCTAATCGGCTAAGGTCGCAACGGAGCTGCAAGCGCTTCGAACCGAGGCGAGCTGACGAGTCAAAACCTGCCGCAGGTTCGGTGAGACGTCGTCTTTGGCGAGAGCCTTCTCGTACTCGGTTACTGCATGTTCATCGCCGGTTTGGCAGGCGGCGAGAACCGCTGATGGATCGGAGCCGGTCAGTGCATCCTTCAACGAGATCCAGCCTCGGTGAAGCGTGGCGGCCATTGAGCCGTCCTCGTCGATGTCGTCGCCGTAGATGGCGGCCATCCGCTCAAGCTCGGAAGCAAACTCACCTCGTTCGGCGGCAAACTGGCGAAGTTTAGCCACCACTTCGGCGGACGCTTCGTTTTCCAGGGTGTCCGCAGCCTGGTTGTAGCCCTTGTGACCATCCTTGAGCGTTTCGATGATGTCGGTGGCTACCCGTTCGTCGGTTGACATAGTTCTCCTTTGACACGTGTTGATGTCGATTGTCGACCTCGGGGCACGCGCCCCCAGATGTCAGAAGAAGTACCCCGACGGGCGTTGTTTGATTCGAGATCAGTCGTCAACCAGCAGATGCTGTAGGCCCGTGATCATGAAAATTTCTCTTTGGAACGGCACGGGCGCATCAACGCCGAAGTCGACGTCGTTTCGGATACACCGTTGGCGGAGACGCAGGATGGCCCCGATTCCGGCCGAGTCGAGCAGGGTCACCTCGTCGAGGGCCACCACGATCATGGCCATGTCGCCACGGACCAAATGCCCGGTGGCGTCGTCGAACAGCGATGCGTTGCCGACTACAAATTCGCCGCCGACCGTCACTCGGACCGCGCTCGAGGAATTGTCGTCGACCGGGTGAATGGTCACGGAGAACGGAGGAGGCAGAGACGTCATTGTTATGAAGGATGGTAGGGCAGCATCACCCGGGTTCCCTCCGGACCCGACTCGATGGTCAAACTCGGCCGTATCCCCCGAGCGATCACCAGGCCGAGGCCGCCATCGATCTGATCGTCGGGCAGCGGCGGGGGATTGTCCGCGTCGAAGCCTGGTCCCCGGTCGACCACGGCGACCCAAGCAGGAGGATCAATCCTCACCTGCAGCTCGATCGGCTCAACCACATCGTGTTGTTGGTGAGCCTTCACAGCATTGGCCGCAACTTCGGTGAAGGCGGTCAGGAAAAGTGATACTTCGTCATCGGACACGAGCGGTGGTTGTGTCCTTCGTAATACCATTCTCATCACCTCGATCGACTCGATTGTCGGAGGGAACCGGGCGACGAAGTCGGCCTCGCCGCTCATCGGTTACCCTCCTCGACGGTCATGCGTCGGCCTGATCGTGCAGGGTGGTTCGAAGCAGGGTGAGCACCGTGGCCAGTCGACGTGAAATCTGAGATTGCGAGACGTCGTAGCGCTCGGCGATCTCGCGCTGGCTGAGCTCCTCCTCGAAACAGAGCTTGAGTAGCTCTTGATCGGCTTCCGGCAGGAGTTCCACGGCCGCCCGGAGGTCGAGGACAGCGTCGTCGGCCGTCGATTTGGGGTCAGGGCGACCGGGGCTGGCCAAGGCACTGGAGAACCGAGCCCGCTGGGCCCGCACGGCCTCGAGCACCAGCTCCACGCCGAATCCTGTGCGCTCGGCCAACTCCGCCGGAGTGGGGCTGCGACCCAGTGTCTGGGTGAGGTCCTCAGCAGCGCGGTCCACGGCCAATGCCGCTTCCTGAACCCGGCGGGGAACATGGGCGGCCCAACCGTTGCCTCGGAGATGTTTCTTCAGCTCTCCGGTGATCGTTGCCACGGCGAACGGACGGAATTGGCCCACGGAGGGATCAAAGCGGTCGGCCGCGGCCAATAGCCCGAGCAGCGCCACTTGTAGAAGATCTTCATCGACCGCTGCGCCGAACGAGTAGCGTCGTGCCAGCCGCACCGCCAGCGGACGGTACTGCTCGCAAAGCTGCTCCGCTGATTGGGAGGCGTCGGGAGTGGAGGTGGAGGTAGAAGTAGAGGTGGAGGGCACGATGCTCATTACGCGGCGTCCGGGTCGATAACGGCCGTCAAACTGGAGCCGACGCTCTCGATCGAGGTGAATCCGTAGATCTCCAGATGGGCGCCAACAATGGGCGCCGCTCGATCGAATCCCAGCTCGACCACGGTTCCGGCGTCGACAAAATCGACGGCGATGTCGGTGATCGCCACATCTTCGGCCACGGTCTCGATAAGGGCTTCAAGAGCAAGATCAACCGAATCGATCTGGGCCAGGGTGGCCCCGATCTTCGTCAGCCCAAGATCAACGACGGCACTGAGAAACTGTTGGACGAGCATCGGGTTGCGGTTATTGAATGCTGCTTCGACCCGTCTTGACGTCGGCGTTGCCATCATGGTGTTGCCGCCCGTTGGACCACGACCGTCGTGACGTCGTCGATGAGGTCGGCGGACACGTGACTCAGCACGGAACGCGTCAGTCGATGAGCCATCAGAAGTGGAGCCGACGACCAGCCTGCAACCAGAGCAGCGTCGGTGGCCTCGTAGCCGTACTGAGCGCCTCCCGGGCTTCGAGCTTCTCGCACCCCGTCGGTTAGTAGGCACAGCGCTTCCCCCTGCTCCAGGGGCGGAAGCGCCGTGAGTTTCATCGACTTCGGACTGTCGATTCCCAGCGGCGGATCGGCGTGTATCTCCACCGAAACGGCCTGGGTGGCGGTTATGCGGCGCATCGGTTCGTGACCGGCGTTCACGGCGAAAATGCCGTCAGCTCGAAACTCGAGGGCGATCATGGTGACGAACCGCGATCCGTCGTACTCGCGGGCCACGGCTTCGTCGGCCATGGTCATTTGCTCCACCAGTGAGGCACCGGAGCGGCGTGCTGTGCGGGCTGCGGCCAGTGCAAGCGCCGCCGACAGTGTGGCCGTCTGCCCATGGCCCATTGCGTCCATGCAATAAACCGTGGTGACTCCATCAGGTGACAGCGCAAAGTCGTAGAGATCGCCGGCGACTTGGTGAGCGGGCTCGATGGTGGCCGCTACCCGGTAGTCGCCCAATGTGGCGGCCTGTAGCGGCAGTTGGTCCCACTGAAGTTGGGCTGCCGGCGACATCTCCATTCGACGACGGGCCAGCTGCAGCACGTCGAACGACTCGGTGTGGTGATCGTACAACATGCCCAAAAGGTGGCGTTGGGAAAGACGTTGTGCACTGTCGGCTTCGGTGTTGACGGCGTTTTCGCTGTCGTACCGGGCCACGAGAACCGGCAGGTCGCGATCAAACAGAGGCACAAACGTGGAGCCTTCGGTTTTGTAGGTTTCACCGGCCAGCACGGTCTCAACAAGGTTGATGTCGTTGATGGCCGGGATCTCACGGTCGTGGATGGCGTTGAGCGCGGCGAGATCGTAGCTCAGCGAATAGACCGCGTTGGCCCCCACTGAAGACCGAATGGCTTCGGTCAGAGCTTCAGCATTAGGCGGGGCGATGAGAGCGGGGAACTCAGGCACCCCTCCAAGGGTAATGCTGGCGTGATGTGACATCACTTTGTTCCAATCTTGGGTCGCGCCTAGGGGCGACCAGTTTGAGGTTTAGAGGTAGTACCCCGTCTTCACCGGTTCTATGCATGACGCCCTCTTGATTGGGCTTATGGCTCACCGTCGCCGATTGCGACTTTGCGTCTGGCCACGTACTCATCGAGCGCCGCCCGACGGTGATCGGGAAACGGCGGGGGTTCGTAGTCGGTCAACGCCTGCTGCCACACGGCGGTGGCCCGTTGGGTGGCGTTGAGTGATCCGGCGTCGGTCCACGCACCGTGGTTTTGCCAGTCGGAAAGGATCGGCGGGTAGAACGCGTTCTGGTAGCGCTCGAGGGTGTGGGGATCGCCGAAGAAGTGGCCACCGGTAGGCACTCGGGTCATGGCGTCGAAGGCCAGCTGATCCTCCGACAAATCGATTGGGCGCAGGAACTCCATCATCTGCTGCAGTAGCTCCACGTCGAGCACCAGCTTTTCGTAGCTGGCCTGCAAGCCGCCCTCCATCCAGCCGGCGGCGTGGTAGATCAGGTTGGCCCCGCCAAGCACACAGCCCCACAACGACATCATGGTCTCATAGGCCGCCTGGGCATCGACCACGTTGGACGCGCTGGAGTTCGACGCCCGGTAGGGAAGCCCGTAGCGGCGGGCCAATTGCCCGGAAGCCACGTTGGCCTTTGACTGCTCGGGTGTGCCGAACGCAGGAGCCCCCGAGCGCATGTCGACGTTTGACGTGAACGCCCCGTACAACACCGGTGCGCCGGGCCGGACCAACTGCGTCAGGGCAATGCCAAACAGGGCCTCGGCGTTCTGCTGCACCAGCGCCGCCCCCAACGTGGCCGGAGTCATGGCTCCCATCAAGGTGAACGGTGTGACCGACACGGGCTGACCAAACTCGGCCATCGTCATCAGTCCCTCGGCCATCTCGGCGTCGAACCGGCGGGGTGAGTTGACGTTGATGATCGTGGTGACCCCGGGGGAGTCGACCATCTCGTCGAGCGCTATGCCGCGGCTGATCGCCATCATTTCGATTCCGTCGAGCGCCCGTCCGCGCCCGATCGATAGACAGTGAAAGCTCAAGTCCGACAGGGTGAGGTTCGCCCGGTAACAGTCGAGGTGGCGGGTGTTGGCCGGGAGTTCCAAGGGCGAGGCTACTTGGTTGCCGATGATGTGGATGGCGTTGAAGTAGTGGGCCAGCCGGATGAGGTTCTGGTAGTCGTCGAGGTTTGACGGACGCCGCCCATTGATCTCGTCGTGCACCGAAGGCGGGCCCGCAACGAGACCGAAGGCCAGGTGGTTCCCGCCGATCGTGAGGGCCTTGTCGGGATTGCGAGACGTGATCGAGAACGTGGACGGCGCCGTGCTGAGCGCCGCTTCGATGACGTCACGGCCGATCCTCACCGTCTCCCCGTCGACGATGGCGCCGGCATCGGCGAACAGCTGCCGGGCCGTAGGGTTCCACAACTCGATACCCAGCTCCTCCAACACTCGCAATGATGAGTTGTGGATCGTCTCCACGCCTTCGGGATCGAGGATCGGCAGCGGACCATAGGGGTTGGTGACCGTGCGCCAAGGCAGCTGCGGAACACCGGTCGGTGTTTGATCGGCGCGGGCTTGTCGGCCACGTCGGCTACGAGCCATGGCCGCCAACCGGTGCTGCAAGTTGATCGAGAAGGCGTCCGAGCGGGTTGTCCGTTGGCGCTGATCGCGGCAGCGCATCGACGAGGGCTTCGATCTCCTCGGCCCGACGCCGCCCCAAGATCGGATCGGCGAGAGCATGATACTTGTGCCGAATCTCGGCGTCATCGAGTGGAGCTTCGGGCTCCCCCCGGGGCTCGTGGTCTTCCGAGCGCAGCTCTCGCCCATCGGAGAGCTTCAGTGTCACCCGCCCGAACCGACGGCCGGGGAATGCGGCGTTGTGGCCGTCGTCCTCATGGAGCTTCACTCGGCTCGCGAGGTCGAGGATGTCCCGATCGTCGAGCGCCTCGGTGATCTCAAGCGCCGTCAACCGTCCTCGTCGCAGGGCCGCGGCCACCGGGAAGGGCAGGCTGTACTGCGCCTGTTCGGTGTTCGCCGGCCGGGTGGTGGCCAGCCGGGCCGCCTCGTGAAAGGTGTGGACATGCACCTCGGTGATTTCGTCGGGATCGACAGGCTCGGCGGCCAACAGGGCCAGTGCTGCCTCGACCGCGGGCTGAGCCCAGCGACAGATCGGATACGGCTTGAAGTACTGGTCGGTGATGATCCAGCGCGAGCCGAGATCGGACCAGATCTCAGCCACGGCCGGACCGGTGACCGTCACCGCAGGGGCTCCGGTGAACCCGTCGGCGGCGAGATAGGTTGCGCTCACTCCGGCCATGGCGCCCCACCCGGAACCGTCCTTGAGCATCGTTGGATGGTCGATCACCCGCATCATCTGGCTGCGGGGCCCGTGGTATTCAGCGATGCCGATGGCGTGCCCGGTTTGTTCCTCATCGAGACCAAGGAGACGCGCCCCGAGGGCAGCACAGCCCACGGCACCCCACGCTCCCGAGGTGTGATAGTCGGGCACCGAGGCGTGCAGAGCGATACCGGCCCGGGTGGCGAACTCGTAGCCGACAACCAGATCGGCGAGAAATCGTCGACCGGCGTCGGGCTCATCGGCCAACGGCCGTTGGTCAAGCCCGCTCCACATGAACGCCAGCAGCGCCGGGAGTTGATGGGCTCCGGTGTGGCCCTTGGTGAGCCGGTGGCCGTCGTGGGCGTCGATCGAGTCGATGGTCATTCCTGACGCCAGTGCCGAGCCGGCCGGGCTGACGAAGCGGCCGTCGAACATGAGCGGAGCGTTCGGCCCGGACCCGGCGCCGAAGTGGTAGGCGGCGTGGTCGCCGATGATGGCCGACAACCGTGTCGCCCGCCCGGCCGCCGCCACCCCGATCAGGTCCAGCAGACAGCGTTGAGCCGCAGCCAGCACGGCATCGGGAACCTCGTCGTCAGTGGTTCGATGGAGGAAGTCCAAAGACACGCCCGAAAGCTATCACGCTCGGGATCAGCTGTTGGTGTCGATGAAGCGGGCGGCGTCAAGAGTGGCTTGGCGTACCGGGATGTAGTCGAATCCGAATTCTTTGGCTGCCTTGCTTCCGTCGACCGTGCTTGTCCGTCCGAGGCTGTCGGCCAGGCTCTTCAGAACCGGCATGAACCGGGCCATGAACTTGATCAGCCAATCGGGGGCCACCCGGGTGGCGATCTTACGATCGGGGAACTCGGCGGCCAGCATCTTGGCCGCCTCCGGCATCGACATCATCCCGGCCACGGCGATGTAGCGCTCGCCAATCGATTCCGGCCTGTCCATCGCGGCGACGTGGATCTTGGCCACGTCACGCACGTCGACAAACGAGAACGTGAGATTGGGAACCATCGGGTCGGTGCCGTCGAGCACCCGTTCCAGCAGCTCAAGCGAAGTGCCGTAGTTGGCGTCGAGCGCCGGGCCAAGAACGCCACCGGGGTTGACCGTGGTGAGCTTCATCTCGGGATTGTCGGCCACAAAGTCCCAGGCCGCTCGTTCGGCCAGCGTCTTCGATGCTTCGTAGGCGGTGACGTTGGAGGCGTTGGGGTCGGTCCAGTTGTGTTCGTCGAGGCTGGCGGTGGAGGAGGCCGAGGGGTCCTTGTAGACGGCGGCAACGCTCGACGTCAGGATCACTCGCTCCACACCGGCCGCCTTGGCGGCTTTAAGCGCTCGCATCGTGCCATCGACCGCCGGCCGGATGAGCTCCTGAGGGTCGTCGGGCTGCTCGCCGGGGAACGGGGAGGCGGTGTGCATCAACACATCGACTCCAGCCAGCGCGTCGCTCCACCCTTCGTCTGCTGTGAGGTCGAGCCTCACGAATTCGAGATTCGACCCGGCTTCGGGGAAGAGGGCTGCGATTTCGGCTTGGCGCTTGTCGGAGCGGACGCTGGCTCGAACCTGATGGCCGGCCTCCAGCAGATCCTTGACGATGTGTTTGGCGATGAATCCGGATGCTCCGGTAACCAGTACCTTTTTCATTTCATGTCCGTTCGGGTTTTCGGTGTGTGGTTGGGGTCTAGTGGGTTATGCCCTTCCAAAGGGCGTCGAAGGCAGTGGCGACCTGCTCATCGGTGAGCTCGTGGGCCACTGCTTGGTCGAGATGTAGTTGTACGATCGAGCCCAAGTAGTCCATCGGCAGATCGATGAACAGACTCGACCGTTCGGCGGCCATCATCACGTCCCCAATGGGGGCGAACAGCCGAGCACCTTCGGCCTGGGCATCGGCGCTGGCCAAACCCGACTGATGCAACAGGTTCATCACCTGATGGGCGTCTCGATGGGACCGGGCCCAATCGAACCACTGTTTCCAAATGAGGCGTAGCTGATCGGGTAGCGGCTGCTGGTGATCGATCAGCCCGATGGAATCGACCATTTCCCGCTTCAAGGAGATGTAGAGCTGATCGATGAGATCCTGTTTGGTGGGGAAGTAGTTGAAGAGCGTGCCGTTGGAGACGCCTGCCGCCTTGGCCACCTTTGCCGTGGACACGCTGACGCCGTGTTGAAGGAATACCTCCACTGCGGCAGCCAGGATCGTCTCCGGCTTGTGTTCCATCGGTCTGTTCACGATTTTAACGCTAGCGTTGTTTTAGAGTGACTACTCACTCTAAAATCATATCTCAACTTCGTGAAGGCAGGAGAGGCACGTCATGACCGAAACCAAAGGATCGTTTGCCGAAGCCAACCGGCGGTGGTTCCGCCCCCCTCGCCCCCATGGTCACGTGATCGAGGACCGAACCGTCAGCTTCCTTGA
Organism: Acidimicrobiales bacterium; assembly: GCA_965216355.1. Classification (GTDB taxonomy): domain Bacteria; phylum Actinomycetota; class Acidimicrobiia; order Acidimicrobiales; family SZUA-35; genus JAHELU01. The sequence goes on along the minus strand of CBDCFR010000012.1, from coordinate 735,699 downwards.
GCTGTTCTACGACCTGGTGTTCGTCGTGCTTGTAGCCCAGGTCGCTCACACGCTGGCCAAACATCAGGATTGGACCGGGTTGCGCGACTTTGCCGTGGTGTTCGGACTGATCTGGATCGCCTGGCTCAACGGAAGCCTCTATCACGAACTGCATGGTGACGAGGACGGCCGCAGTCGCATGTACATCTTTGGTCAGATGACGCTGATGGCACCGCTGGCCGTGTATGCCGCACATGCCGCCGACGACCTTTCCGACGGTCGCAACTTTGCCATCGTCTACACCATCCTGCTGCTGTTCATCGCCTGGCAGTGGTTCGACGTGCGCCGTTTCGATGCTCCTGAATGGCGACCGGTGGCGATGCGTTATGTGTCGGGCATGTTGGTTATCGCAGCTGTCGTTCTCGGCAGCGCGTTCGTCGGCTCAGCGGAAACGCGCGTGTGGATATGGGCGGCAGTGGTTGTGATCACGCTTGTGAGCAACGTGGTCTTCACGCTGCTCAACAGCGACGACGGAGTGTCGGACGCTATGCGGGTCACCGAGTCGATGGCCGAACGGTTCGGGCTCTTCACGATCATCATGCTCGGCGAGGTTGTGGTCGGCGTGGTCGACGGGTTGAGCGAGCTGGACGAGCGTGGCTTCAGGGCCGTGGCCACCGGACTGCTGGCCCTCTGGGTTGGGTTCGCCTACTGGTGGAATTACTTCGACTTCGCCGGTCGTCGGGTGCCTCGACAGGGGCAGGAGCGGGTCGCCTGGATGTTCGCCCACTTTCCTCTGCACCTTTCCATCGCCGCCGCTGGTGCAGCAATGGTGAGTCTGGTCGAACACGCCGGTGACGGCCGCACCCCGGCGGCCAGCGCCTGGATGTTGGCGGGGGCATCCGCTGTTGTTGCCCTTTCCATCGCCGTGATGATCCGGACCTTCAACCAGCGTCCGGGGCACGCCATGGTCTCGACCTTGATGATCGCGTCGGCGGTAGGAGCGCTTGTCTTGGGAGCGCTTCGACCGGTGCCATGGTTGTTCGTTTTGCTTCTCGGCATCGTTGTGTCGCTGCCGTGGCAGGAGTCGTTTGTGCGCCACGCCCGCCTCGGCGAGCCGTTCATTCCGGAGCACTAAGCGGGCCCGGCCGCCCGGGTCAAGCGTGCCGGTCATCGCTCCGATAATGGAGCGATGGAACACCGTTCCAAACTCGTTCGAGTCTCGCTAGTCAGCGTGGCGATCGCGTCCGGTGCTCTCGTGTGGATGATGACAGCGCCTGACGTTGCCTGCACGGCGCTCGGTTTGTCGCTCCCCGTTTCGGATGCCGCGTACCTGCGACACGGTGACAAGAAGATTGCCGACAACAGTTGGATGCAGCATCCGCCCTGTCACTATGACCTGTCCCAATACGACGGCATCGGTGGAGCCGACGGCGTGTTGTTCAACGACTGTCGGGTCTCGTGGGTTGATGGCAGCCGTCGTACTTCCGCCGACGACCTGGGCATTCCCTGCCCGAGCTCTCCGCCAGGCGGCTAGTCTCCCGGATCTTGTCCTATAAAGATTCTGCTGTACTCCAACGCCGTAGGAGACGTCGGAGTACAGCAGAACGGCTAGACGACGTCGAGTACCAGGGCGGTGATGTTGTCGGGGCCGCCCCGCTCGTTGGCCAACTGCACCAATCCGGCGGCGACCGTCTCGGCCGGGTCGTCGGAAGCCAGCAGCTCGGCCAGCTCCACGTCGGGCACCTCGTTGTGGAGGCCGTCGCTGCACAGCAGGAGACGGTCACCCGGCGACGGTTCCGTGAGATTGACCGCCGCCTCCACGTCGGGGCCGACGCCGATGGCTCTGGTCAAGATGTGCCGCTCGGGATGCTCGGCCGCCTGATCGGCGTTGAGCGAACCGGCCCGGACCAGCTCGGCCACCTTGCTGTGATCGGTGGTCAGCTGGTGCAGGCGGCCGTTGCGAAGCCGGTAGACCCGTGAGTCGCCGACATTGACGACGACAAGCTGTTCGTTACCATCAGCGCCGTTGCCGTTGTCGTCGCCGCCGACGTAGGCCACGGCGGCCAACGTCGAACCCATCGGGCGTTCGGGCGGGCTCGAGGCCGAGCCATCGGCCAGTTCCAGGCTGTGGTCGTAGACCGCCTGATTGGCTCGACCAACGGCCTCCACCAGCCCGTCGACCGTCGGCTTGGCGATGAATCCGGCCCTCAGGTGTTCGAGCACCATGTTGGCCGCGACCTCCCCGTGGCCCAGTCCTCCCATGCCGTCGGCGACGGCAAACAAGTCGCCCTCGCTGATCAGCTGGTCTTCGTTGACCGATCGGGTCTGGCCGATATCGGTCAGCCCGGCGGTTTCTATCTGATACGTACGCATTTGTAATTCCTCTGCTCTTCGGATGTGCCGAAGGGCAGCGGTGTACGATTCGCCGGTCTTGGCCGCTCGGGCCCTGACTCGTTTCTTCCGTCTCTTGTTCGCTGTCATCGGCTCCTCCGCACACACGGCGACAGCTCCCCAGCAGCCACACCGAGTGTGGATGAACCTATGGCAACGCGAGGACGGGTATCCCCTTTGCCTCCGAGCGACGGCAGCGCTGGGGGCTGCCGATGGAGGTGAGGCGTACGTTTCGCCATTTACGACTGTAGCAATTCGACGCTTCCGATGTCAGTCGCCTCGGTCTACTGTGGCGTTCATGACCTCTGCCAATGTCGATACGGTCATCATTTTCACCACCGACCATGAGGCGCTCGCCGGGTTCTATGAGCAGGCGCTTGGCCTCGAGAGTCCACAGCGGTTTGGCGAGGGCCACATCGGCTATCAGCTTGACTCGATCTATCTTGGATTCGACCAGGTTGATGACGTGCAGCCCGGTCGTTCCACCACACTCTGGTTTCGGGTCGACGACATCGAAGCCACGTTCGAGCAGTGTGTGGATCTAGAGGCGTCGGTCCGTTATCCACCTACGGAGAAGCCCTTTGGCGACACCGTGGCCGCCCTGATCGATCCCGACGGAAACCACTTCGGACTGAGTCAGCGAACGGGCACCGTCGAGCCAGATCCAACGTGAAGCGAAACGGGTCAAGTTCGTGCGATCTCGCTTCATCTTGCTCTGACTAGATCAGGTGGCTGAGCCGGAGCCAGAGGTAGTAGCCGGCGGTGGCGGCCCACGGGATCCACACGGCGAGCGCACCGGGTAGCGCGGAGAAGGCTGGTCGGCGCTGGTGAAACGCCAACGCTCCGTTGACCTGCCCGGCCATCCAGACGGCGGCTCCGATGGCCAGCAGCGTGTTGAGTGGGCCGACGAGCAGGATCTGAAAGATCTGCAAGGTCAACGCGGCGAACAGCAACGGTTGGTGAGCCCGCCCGACTGCGGCGGCCCCCGACTGAAGTGTGACAGGGCCCCGGAAGCGAGCGACCAACCAGAACACAACGGTCAGACCGATCCAGCCGTACACCCCCACGAGCACAAATCGAGTGACAGCACGGGGAGCCGTGATGGCGTGGCTTCCGAACCGAGCCCACGACAGAATCAGCCACGAGCCGAACACCACCAGTGCAGGCCAGCCCAGGTGATCATCGTCGAGGTCCTCCCAACGGCGTCGGTTCAACCGGAGTGTGTAGGCGAACCCCGACTGCTCCCACACGAAATCCCAGTTCGCGGCTCGACCACCGGCAGGGGCTATCGGTTCCACCTCTATCGGTTCCACACTGTGCCTTCGGGCCAGAACGTGTCGTAGTCGTCGGGAAACGAAGTGAGCGACGGAAGTTTGTCGAGGAACGTTCCCTCCAGCGGGCCGGCCAAGGCGAAGCCGCGCACCGGATCCCACGTCGATCCGGTTTCGGCATCGGTCAGCACGCCGCCGACGAACGCGAGGGTTACGGTGACATCGTCGTCGAGGCGACGGGAGAACACCGCCGAGCGCTGATCGTCGACCGGGTCGACCAACACCGCGACCTCCACTCCGGCCACCACATCGTTGATCACGCCCTCACGCTTCACGTCCTCGAACGGGTAGGCGACGGCCTCGGAGCTGAAGTCGACCACCAGGTAGAAACCGTTGAGGTCGAACCCCGAGGTGCGACCGGGCGCATCGAGGGCCAGGGTTCCCGGGTGAGCGTTTCGCCAGGCGTCCCAGGTGGTGTAGGTCATCGGCAACAGTTCGACGGTCTCCCCTTTGCGGGGACCGGCGATGGCTTCACCCAGCGGCTGACTCCAGATGCTGCCGGTGTCGTGATCCCACCAGGTCATGGCGTTGCCCCACAGGGCGCCGTGTACGCCGAACACGATTGGTTCTCCGTTTACCTCTCGGCGATGGACCATCGCCGTTGCGCAAAGCGGTCACCAAGTGACGACTATGGGGACGTCGGCAATCTCGTCGATCACCATCTCCCGGCCGTTGAGAAAACTCACCGGGTAGGCCTTGGCCTCGCCGTCGATCTCCACACCGATCACGTCGATCTGGCCGTCCCAGCCGATCTGGTCGGCTTGGCGAAATCGTGGTTCGTAAACCGGGAGTATGGCGTCACGCGGGAGTAGTTGGCGGAAGCCGTCGGGCAGCGGCTCACCGGCGGTCACCGGGTTGTAGACGCCCGACGGATTGACCCGCTCGCCGGCGGTACCGGCCATCTCTTCGGCCGAGTTGGGTCCAAACAAAGGCCAAGCGGCCCAAGCAGTCACCGCCACCAGCAACACCACGGCAGCCGCCATGATCAGCACATCTCGGTTTGGGGTGTCGCGCCGCATGACGTCGCTGGGACTGTACCGGTCGGTCGGATCCATGAACCTCTAACCGACGACGGCGGAGCCGTTATTCCTAGGAAGGGCCTAGTCGGTGATCGCTCGGATCTGTGAGTCAAGCCAGTCGCGCTCGGCCGGATTGGGGGCCAGCCGCCGCGCCTCGGCGTACGAATCGACGGCTTCATCCAGCTGCCCGTCTCGGCGAAGAAGGTCGGCCCGCACGGCGTGCCAACGGTGGAACGAGTCGAGGGGCGGGTCGGGTGGCGGTAGGGCGGCCAGACCGGCGGTCGGGTTCACCGCCATCCCAACCGCCACCGCCCGCCCGACTGCGGTCGTTGGCGAAGGGGCGATTGCCAGCAGCTGGTCGTAGAGCAGCACGATCTCGGCCCAATCGGTGTCGGCCGGCGCGGGGCTGGTGCTGTGGAGACCACTGATCGCAGCCTGCAGTTGATAGGGGCCTGGTCTGCCCATCCGTAACGCCCGTGTCAACAGCTCGTCGGCCTGTTCGGCGAGGTGATGGTTCCACCGGCTGCGATCTTGATCTTCCAGTGCCACCAAACGACCGGCCGCATCAATCCGGCCCGGGGCCCGCGCCTCGTGAAAGAGGAGCAGCGCATGCAGCCCCAGAGCCTCCGGCTCATCGGGCAACTGGCTGCTGAGCACGGAGGCGAGATTCATGGCCTCAAGGCGAAGCGTGTCGCGAACGGGATCGTCGGTGGCGGGCGTATACCCCTCGTTGTAGACAAGAGCCACCACGTCGATCACCGTGCCAAGCCTCTCGGGTAACTCATGATGTTCCGGCACCCGATAGGGGATGCCGGCGTCACGGATTTTGGCCTTGGCCCTGGTGATCCGGGCCTGCAGAGTGGACTCCTTCACTAGGAACGCCGACGCGATCTCACGACTTGTCAGCCCCGCAACCGTACGCAGCGTGAGGATCACGGCGTCGCGCTGGTTGAGCATCGGGTGGCAGCAGGTAAAGATCAGCTTCAGTCGCTCGTCGGGGATCTCTTCGTTGACCAGGATCTGCTGGAGTACCTGATCGTCGTCCGTGGGGGCCCGCCCTGGAGGGCCGACAGCTCGCTTTTCCTTGTCTTCACCCTTAGCCGCCCGACGCAACCGATCGATCGCCCGGTTGCGAGCAGTGGTGAGGATCCAACCCGGGGCGTTGTCGGGAAGACCGCGAACGGGCCAGGTGCGCATCGCCTCGGCGAACGCCTCCTGTAGACCGTCTTCGGCCAAGTCGAGGTCGCCGAGATCGCGGATCAGCACGGCGAGAATACGGCGTTGATCCCTGCGGAATACGGTCTCGATGAGTGCTCTTGATCCCTCGGTGCGCTCGGTCATCAGCCGCGTCAAAACCGGTCAAACCAGATCGGAATCGGCCAGCAGCTGCTCATATTCGAACACCGGGCGAACTTCGACGGTGCCCTCAACGGCACCGGGTATACGGGCGGCGATCGCCACGGCCTCCTCGAGATCGCGGCAGTCGACGAGGTAATAGCCGGCCACCTGTTCGGCGGTCTCGACCAAGGGCCCGTCGACCACCAGAACCTCCCGGTCGCGCACCCGAACTTGGGTGGTGATGGCGGCGGGCTGGAGAGCCTGACCGCCGAGCCATACCCCTTCGGCCTGCAGCTCCTGCTTAAGCGCGGCGTAGGCCTGCATGACGTCGACGGGATCCGGCGCCGGCGAAGTGTCATCAGAAACCTCCCCGTCGACGGTCGGCAGATGCAGCAGCAGAACGTATTTCATGCCGGGCAACCTTCAGCGGTCGGTTCGCCGACGATCCAGCAGAACTCGTGGACGCCGGTTGGGCCCAAGAACGCGAACTCCTTCTGGATGGCCTTGTTGCGCGACGGTTCGTCGGGATGGCTCTTCAGCCAAGCGCCGAATCCGTGGTCGGACTCAAGATCGAGAATTCGGTTGGCGTTGCTCACGATGGCCTCGATCTTACGACGATTCCGGATCACGCGGCTGTCCTGACAGAGTCGATCGACGTCGGCGGGATTGAAGTCGGCCACTTCGTTGATGTCGAATCCCCCGAAGGCCTCGACGATGTCGTCCCATTTCGCGTTGACCACCGGCCGCCCCATTCCGGATTGAAACACGATTCGGGCGATGACGGCCAGGTAGTCGTCGAGTCCGTTGACGTTGATCTGTTCGGGTGGAGCAATTGGGGTGGGCATATCGGGTCTCCTTTGTAAGACGTTGACACCCCCATGACGAACACGAGGCCCGCGAATCGACACTCCAAACAAACCCTGTTTACGATGACCTCTGATGGTGACCCTGCGCTGTCACGCCGACAATCCCACAACCAATCCCACCATTGATGGTCTGCAGTTGTTCGATCGATCCCCCGACGACCTGGACATCGACATGGTGTCGGTGCGGGCCTATCGCCTCGGGCGGGTCCGCCAGGAGATGGAGCGCTATGGAGTCGACGTCTGCCTACTGTTCGACGCCGTCAACCTGCGGTACGCCACCGGTTCTCGGAACATGCAGGTCTTCTCGGCTCGAAACCCGGCCCGCTACGCCTTCATCGCCCTCGATGGTCCGGTGATCCTCCACGAGTTCACCGGCTGCGAACATCTGGCCGACAGCCTGGAAACAATAGACGAAGTACGCCCGGCGATCACCGCCAGCTACGTGGCGGCCGGCGACGACATCGTGGCCCGCGAGCAGCTGTGGGCAAGGGAAACGGCGGCGCTCATCCGGCAGCACTGTGGCGCCGACGCCACCGTCGGAATCGAGCGGGTTAACGCCGGCGCTTCGGCGGCGTTGGCGGCTGAGGGCTTCACCATCGTCGACGCCCAGCAACCGGTGGAGCGAGCCCGGGCCATCAAATCGGCCGAGGAGCTCAAGTGTGTGCTGGCATCGCTGCGGGCCACGGAGAAGGCGGTCGGTCAGCTCCGCCAAGCCATTTGCCCCGGACTGACCGAGCAGCAGCTCTGGAGTGTGTTGCATCAGGCGGTGATCGCCCAGGGCGGCGACTACGTCGAAACTCGTCTGCTCAGTTCGGGGGATCGGACCAACCCGTGGTTCCAGGAGGCCGGTCCTCGGGTGATCCAGGCCAATGAGCTCGTGGCGCTCGACACCGACGTGGTGGGCTGTTTCGGCTACTACTCCGACTTCTCCCGTACCTTCCACGTGGGCCCCGACGAGCCGACCGCCCACCAGCGTGAGCTGTATCGCACCGCCTACGAGCAGGTGCAGCACAACATGTCGATCATCAAGCCGGGGGTCAGCTTCAAGGAATATTCGGAGCGGGCGTGGGACATCCCGGCTCGATTCGAAGCTAACCGCTACTACCTCTCGGCCCACGGCGTAGGCATGACTGGCGAGTACCCGTACCTCTATCACCACCGTGACTACGCAGCCGCCGGGTACGACGGGGTGTTCGAACCCAACATGACCATATGCGTGGAAAGCTACATCGGTGACGAAGCGGGGGGCGAGGGCGTGAAGCTCGAGGAACACTGTCTGGTGACCGAGACCGGGCTCGAAGTGCTTTCCCGGTTTCCGTTCGAGGATTCGCTGCTCGCCTAGCCGTGATACCGCCCGCGGCCTACCGCCGGGGCTGCTGAAGTAGGGTCGCGGCATGGCTGAAGTCGCTACACGACTTGCACTGGCGACACTGGTGTTTGCGCTGCTCGTGACCGCATGCATATCCGAGCCTGAGGCAGCCTCGGATCCGACGGCTTCTGCTGCCCAAACCATCGTTGTAGCGTCGAGCGCCCCGCTCGCTATCACCACGCCGAGCTCCGTCACCACGATTGCCGATTGCGTAACGGTGCCGACGACGATTCCCGGCGACAAGTTCTGCGAGGGTTATGTGTCAACCCCAAGTGAGGTTGCGATGGGCTGCCCGTCGTGGGCGATCGACGGTGTCGCTCGCCCATCCGACGGCTGGTTGGGCGACAGCCACTCTGAAGGTGGCGGCCCGGTGGATGGACTTTGGCGCAGTGGATTTTCCTCGCCGGCTGTGCATCAACCATCGGCCGACCTGTACGACCGGGCAGTGGCCGCTGCTCCTGCCGGGTTCACACATACCTCGACCAACACCAACGCCCACCCCGACTGTGTCGATCAGACGGCGATCATCAGCGTGTGGTTCAACGGCCCCGACGGTGCCGAACTCGGGATCATCCGCACGCCGCTCATGGGACAGGTCAATTGGAGCGAGGAGTTCTATTCTCCCACCAAGCACCTCGACGAAGATCGTGACGGCGATGGTCAAGTGGACGTGGAGTGGGCCTGGTACGACGGCGGCTCGGTGGTGAAGGCATGGATGGTGACCTCCGACGGGGTGCTGACCAAGGCCGTCGCCTACGCCGAGAACACCAACCGAATGTGGGGATTCCCAACCACCATGCCCACGATCCCCAACACCACAAGTCCTCCAGTCGGCCCCTTAACGCTCGATGCCGACGACCTCCGGGCGTTCATAAAGTCGGTAGACGGAGGCTAGGTCGCCTTCGCTGGGGGGGTAAAAGGCCTGGCTCGTACCAAGGATTGCGGCAATACTTGGCTCAGGCGTGGGTTCGCCGAACCACCGGAGGGAACAACATGAAGAAGCACGACGTCGACGTTGTGGTGCTCGGGTCGGGTCTGGCCGGCTCGCTACTGGCCACCATTCTGGCCAGACACGGACACTCGGTGGCCATGATCGAACGTGGCCGCCATCCTCGCCTGGCCATTGGAGAGTCGCTCGTGCCGGCCTCGGCGTTGCTCTTCTGGATCCTCGGCGAGAAACACGACGTGCCGGAAATTCGTACGCTGGCCCACCTGGATTCGGTTTCCCGCAACGTGGCCCCAAGCTCGGGAGTCAAGCGCGGGTTTAGCTACGTCTATCACCGGGAAGGGCAGACGAAGGTGGTGCCGGAGGAGTCGAGTCTGTTCATCGGGCCGAAGCAGCCGATCTTTCGCGAGAGCCAGTTCTACCGTCAAGACATCGACCACCACCTGGTGAAGACCGCCCAGCAATACGGGGTGCAGTATCGCGACATGACCGCGGTAACCGGTGTGGACATCGACGGTGGGAACGGCGGCGAGGCACGGGTGTCGTTCGCCGACGGCTCGTCGCTCTCGGCTCGCTACGTTGTCGACGCCACGGGCCGCCACTCGATCCTGGCCGAGCAGTTCGACCTGCGAGAACAACCCACCCGCCTTCGTCATCACTCCCGCACCATTTTCACCCATATGACCAACGTGACCCCGTTTGAAGACGTGGCTCCCGGCTCGGAAGGCAAGCGGGTATCCGACTCGTGGTCGAAGGGAACGCTGCACCACGTGTTCGACGGTGGTTGGTTCTGGGTGATTCCGTTCGACAACTACCACCTGTCGGAGAGCAACCTGGTGAGCGTGGGCCTCACCATCGATCCCCGTCGCTACCCGAAGCCGGAAGGTGTTGAACCGGAGAAGGAGTTCGACGAGTTCATCAAACGGTTCCCCTTGGTGGAGCAACACCTGGGTCCGGCCGAGGCGGCTAGGCCCTTTGTCGGCACCGACCGGATCCAGTATTCATCGACGACTTCGGTGGGCGACCGTTTCCTTCTTCTGCAACACGCCTACGGGTTCATTGATCCGCTGTTCTCTCGAGGCATCTGGCGATCACAGGAGGCGGTCGATGCGATCGCCGACGAACTTCTTGTGGCCTTGGAGGACGACGACCTGTCGGCCGAACGTTTCGCCGCCGTCGACCGGATGCAAGCCAACATGCTCGACGACAACGACCAGATGGTTCGCAACGCCTACCGGTCGATGGCCGATTACAACACCTGGACCGCCTGGATCAGAATCTGGTTCGCCGACGAGTTCCTCACCACCATCCCACTCCTGGCCGCCACCTTCCGCTCGGTCACCGAAGGTGGCGTATCGTTCTTCGATCGGGCCAAAGGTGATCGCCGACCGGGCACCGGCTACTCGTTCTCCGCCGATCTCCAACGTCAGATCGACGAAGCCGAGCGCGACCTCGACGCTGTTGAACGAGGCGAGATCAACCCCACCCAAGCCCGGGAGCGGATCTGCGCCCGACTCAGTGCAGCCGACTATCTACCGCACACCTTGCTCGACTTCGACAACCCCTCTCGTTTCGGCATGGATCTGATCCCACCCCGACTGGCCAAGCTGATCTGGTGGGGCAAACGCCATCCGTCGGAGGGCGTGCGGCGAGACATGTTCGACTTCAACCCCGCGAAGATGGCCAAGCTGCAGATCAAAGACGCGGCGCCGTTCTCATCGATCAAACGAGATCACTACGGCAACGTGGTGGCCCAGGTCTGATCAAGTCTTCTAGTCTTCAGGTTCAGCGACCATCGCCACCCGGAAGAGTTCCCGGATGGCGGTCAGCTCCTGTTCCATGTCGCCGAAACCGAATTGGATCCCGGCCATAAGCAGCACGATCCAAAGGTGCACTGCGGCCCGGGCCATGGTGGCAGGATCGACATCACTACGGATGAAGCCGACGTCTTGACCGGCTTGAAGGCGGTCGCTCACCGCTGCCCGCAGATCGTCGAGTGCGGGCAGAGCAAGCATTTCACTGGTCACGTGAGGCTCGAGCCCGGCGAGCACTCGGCGGGTGAGCGGGTGTTGCTCGACTGTCTGGATGAGCGACACAAACGCACTCTCCTGCCACGACATGTCGAAGGTTTCAGCCTGGAGTACGTCGGCCACCCCTTGCTGGATCACTTCGGCGGCGTCGTGGTCGAGAGCGGCCCGGAACAAGTCTTCCTTGTCGGCGAAGTAGGCATAGGCCAGTGAGCCGGACACATCGGCTTCCCGGCTGATCTTGGCCACCGACGTGGAGCGGAAGCCGTCTCGACCGAAACACTCGATGGCCGCGCCGAGGATGGTGCGACGGGTGCGGTCGGCCTTGGTTTCCTCGTCGGTATCTGCGGAGCTCACTGGCTCCGAGGATAGCCGGACCTGTTAACGGCGAACTCAAGATAAATTGATAATTTGACATAATCTCTCAAATTCGTATATCTTGAGATCATCAAACATCCCAGGGCTCACTCGGAGCCCTGTCGAATCTCTCGAAAAGGCAAGGAACTGCCATGTCGATCATCGACCACACCTCATCGAAAATCCCCGTACGCCGAGTGTCCTTCCGCGACCCGCTTGAAGGACTCACGCGACATTTCGCCACGAATGAAAACATCATTGCCAGTCACATCACCGTGCATCTGTCGAGCGTGTTTCCCGCCGGCGAAGACTTCTTTGTCCGATCGGTTCGGGCCTACCGTGATCAGATCAACGATCCTGAGCTCAAGGAACAGGTGCGCCACTTCATCGGTCAGGAGGCGATCCACGGTCGTGAGCATCGCGAGCTCAACGAACGGTTCGACCAGCTCGGCTACAACACAGCGAAGGCCGATCGCTGGACCGATCGAGTGCTCAAGCTCCGAACCAAACACGGCCCGGCGATCGTCAACCTTGGCATCACTGCGGCGATAGAACACTTCACCGCCGTGTTGGGGGAGACGCTGCTCAGCACCGACCAGCCTGATTCGCTCGGCCACGAAGGCATCAAGAGCATTCTCCTCTGGCACGCCCTCGAGGAATGTGAGCACAAAGCGGTGGCATTCGATGTGTTCCGCCACGTGGGCGGTAGCGAGCGGGTTCGGGTTGCGACGATGAACGTGGTTACCGTGTTGTTCATCGGACGTATCTCACAGCTTCTCTTTTTCTCGCTCCTGAAGGATCGGGCCTCGTACCGGTGGGGTCGTCTCTGGCGCGATTTCAAGGAAGTGAAGGAGCTGCCCATGTTCAGCAAACGAGTATGGAAGGTGCTGCGCGACTACAACCGCGAGGGTTTCCATCCGAACGACTACGACACCGACTCGCTGATCGACCAGTGGCGCAACGATCTGTTCGGCCCCGCCGGTTCGCTCACCGAGTACATGGCCAATCCCGGAGCCGCGGCGTGACCAGCGCCTCTTCAGACGCGATAGACGTCCTTATCGTCGGGGCCGGGCTGTCGGGAATCGGCGCCGCCCATCATTTGGAGACCACGGCTCCCTGGGCCTCCTACACAATCCTCGAAGCCCGAGACGCCATTGGAGGGACCTGGGACCTGTTCCGCTACCCCGGCATCCGCAGCGATTCCGACATGTTCACGTTCGGCTACTCGCTGCGGCCGTGGGATCGTGACAACAGCATCGGCGATGGTCCAGACATCAAGCGTTACATCGAGGAAACGGCCCGGGAAGCCGGGGTCGACAAACACATCCGGTTCGGCCACAAGGTCCTAACCGCCGAGTGGTCGACGGCATCGGCGCAGTGGCGGGTGACGGCCGACAATGTGCAGACGGGTGAACAGGTGGAGATCACCGCCAAGTTTCTGTTCTCCTGCACCGGTTACTACCGCTACGACCGCGGACATACTCCCGAGTTCGAGGGGCGTGACGACTTCGGTGGCACCATCGTCCACCCTCAACATTGGCCCGAAGATCTCGACTACACCGACAAAAAGGTGGTGGTGGTCGGCTCCGGAGCAACGGCGGTCACGCTCATTCCGTCGATGGCAGATGACGTCGAGAAGATCACCATGCTGCAGCGGTCACCGTCGTACATCGCCGCCGCGCCCAAGGTCAGCCCCATCACCCGGCTGCTCCGCAAGGTGGTGCCCGAGAGCCGCTCGGGCAACGTGATCCGCTGGGTTAACGCCGTGCAGTCGCAAGCATTCTTCTCATGGTGTCAGCGTCGCCCGAAGGCCGCTCGCAAACTACTGATGGTGGGAACCAAACGACTCCTGCCCGAAGGTTTCGACGTCGACAAACACTTCACCCCGAAGTACAACCCGTGGGATCAGCGGCTGTGCCTGGCTCCGGAGGGCGATTTCTTCAAATCCATTCGGAGCGGCAAAGCCGATGTGGTCACCGATCGGATCGAACGGTTCACCGAGGCCGGCATTCTGCTCGAATCCGGCCAGGAGCTTGAGGCCGACATCATCGTCACCGCCACCGGTTTGGAGCTGCTGTTCCTCGGCGGCATCGACGTGGTGGTCGACAACAACAAGCTGGATCTCACCAAACACCTGACCTACAAGGGAATGATGCTGGAAGGTGTGCCCAACATGGCGCTCGCCGTCGGCTACACCAACGCCTCGTGGACGCTCAAGTCCGACCTTACCGCCGACTACGTGGCCCGGCTGCTCAACGAGATGCGCCGTCGAAACAAGGCCATCGTGACTCCTCACAACACCGATCCCGCTCAGAGCGAATCGGGGGAGGCGTTGCTCAACCTCACATCGGGTTACATCCAGCGCTCGGCCCACCACTTTCCCCGGCAGGGAGTCACCTCACCGTGGCGAGTGCACCAGCGATACCTCACCGACTACAAAGCCATCAAGCGGGAAGAATTGATCAGCGACGATCTCGTGCTCTCGAATCCTCCCTCCACCTCGACCGAGCGCAAAGGAACAGCTCATGCTCTCACGTAAGACCCGCTCCGGTAACGTCGCCCGCTTCGACGGTCGGGTTGCCGCCATCACGGGCGCCGGCTCAGGCATCGGCCGAGCCTTGGCCGTTGAGTTGGCCGACCGAGGCGCCCATTTGGCGCTGAGCGACGTTGGTCCTGCCGGGCTGGCGGAAACCGTCGGTCTTGTCGAAGGCCGGGCGGTCAAAGTCACGTCCGACTTGGTTGACGTATCCGATCGCAATGCCATGCTGGCCTGGGCCGACAAAGCGGCGGCCGAGCACGGCCGAGTCAACATGATCTTCAACAATGCCGGGGTTGCGGTGATGGCGCCGATCGAGGAACTGTCGATCGAGGACTTTGAGTGGCTGATGGACATCAATTTCTGGGGTGTCGTACACGGCACACAAGCCTTCCTGCCTCACCTCAAGGCCTCCGGCGACGGGCACGTGGTCAATATCTCCAGCGTGTTCGGCCTCACCGCCATCCCCGGTCAGGCCGCATACAACTCCGCCAAGTTCGCCGTCCGGGGTTTCACCGACGCGCTTCGCATCGAGCTCGACACCAACCCGTGTGGTGTGTCGGCCACCACCGTGCACCCCGGCGGAATCAAGACCAACATCGCCCGTAATGCCCGCTTCGCCGACCCCACCACCAACCGCGATGAAGAGGCCGACATGTTCGAGAAGGTGGCCCGCACAACGCCCGAGGAGGCGGCTCGTCAGATCCTGGCGGCGGTGGAGAAGAACCGCCGACGAACCCTTGTCGGTCCCGACGCGGTGGTGTTCGACGTGATTTCCCGCCTCCCGGCCGTGGTGCCGCAGCGGCTATTCGGCTTCGTCGCTCGTCAGCGCCAGAAGCAGCAGCAGAAGGAAGCGGCCGCGGCCTCGGCCTAACGATCGCCGAGAGGAATATCGCGCGGAAGCGGCCAATAGTGTCCCATTCCGCGCGATATTGCCTGGCCGATGACCAACGGCGGCAAAAGCCTCTCGCCGCAGGGGGCGACGAGCGGGTCAGCCGCCGCGGGCCGTGGGTGGACGGTTGGCCATAACCGTTTCCGCGATTGGGCTGAGCTGGAAGACCGACGGCATCCGTCGGGTCAGCGCCGTGGGCCCGTCGAACGACAACTGATTCTCACGGACTGCCTTCCTTATCGGGAGCTCTCCCAGCCACACCTGATACATCGTGGAAAGGCTTGAGGTGACCGTCACGTCGACGTCGTAGCCAGGGTCGGTCAGACAAACCGACGGGTCGCCTGCTTCCACCACGAGCCAGAAGCGCTGAGGATCATCGGTGAACTGCAGGTGCAGGACACTCCGCCGATTCGGGAGCTCCGACGTGTCGAGCCTGGAATGCATCCACCAGACGAGCACCTCGGCGTCGAGCTCCTCGGGAGTGGGTTCGCCGAATGTCCACCAGCTCCCCAGGCGCCAAGACCGAACACGATCGGTTCCAGTTCTCGGCCGGCCTGGGTCAAGAGATACTCGCCGTCGAGCCGCTCCACCAATTCCGCCTGCTCGAGCTGGCGGAGACGCTTGGTGAGCAGTGTGCGCGACAAACCCGGCAGACCGCGGCTGAGATCATTGAAGCGACTTGTGCCGACAAGCAGATCACGCACTATCAGCAGGGTCCACCGTTCGCCGAGCACATCGAGGGCACGCGAGATGGGGCAGTACTGGCCGTATCCGGAGTCCTTCGCCATGATTTTCCCCTTGATCGGGTGATGACATCGCCCTGGTACAGATCTTAGACCGGGGAGGTCCAGGATTTGGACTAGTTGAGGATGTCGGCAGTTCCTACCTTCAGAACCATGACTACGATCAGCGCACCCATCGAAGACCACACGCAAGCCGGCGACCACTGGTTGTCCGGGCTTTCCAACGAAGCCGACTGGGTCAGCTTGGCCCGTGAGATCGGCGCCGAATTACAACCGGCGGTTGCCGAACACGACAAGTCCGGCCAGATTTCCCATCACGCATTCGAGGTCCTGCGGAAGCGGGGAGCCACGGATGCCCTCGTTCCCAAAGAGTTTGGCGGCGGAGGAGCCACCCACGCAGAATTCGGAGCGTTCCTGCGTGAGCTGGGCCGCCACGATGCGCCGACGGCGTTGACGCTGTCGATGCACAGCCATCTGGTTGCCACCCAGGTCTGGCGTTACCGCCACGGCATGGACGCCGGTGCCTTCTTTGCCAAGGTGGTCGACGGGGCGATCATGATCAGCACCGGCGCGTCCGACTGGGTCGGATCCTCCGGTAGCGCCGTGGCCGTCGAAGGTGGGTACCGGGTCAGCGCCCGAAAGATCCCTGTGAGCGGCTGTGAGGTTGGCGATGTGCTCGTCACCTCGATCCGGTGGGACGACCCCGACCACGGATCCAACGTGATCCACTGCTCCATCCCGTTCACGGCCGACGGCGTCAGCATCGAACAGACCTGGGACACACTCGGTATGCGAGCCACTGGCTCCCACACGGTTGTCATCGACGACGTGTTTGTCCCAGAGGCGGCCGTGTCGTTGATGAGGTGTGCAGAGACCTGGCACCCGGTGTGGAACTCGGTGCTCGGCGCCGCCATGCCTTTGATCATGGCTCCCTACGTGGGGATCGCCGACGTTGCGGTGGCCGCTGCCACCGAGATTGTCGCCGGTCGCCAGGACCCCCATGTGCTCCAGCTCACCGGCGAGATGATCACGGCCCACACCACCGGAGCCGATGCGGTGACCGCGATGTTCGCATCGTCGGACAACTTGAACTTCGACAATACGAACGAGCACTCAAGCATCACCCTGGCCCGCAAGACGGTCGCCGCCGAGGCCCTGATCGACACCGTTCGACTGGCCATCGAGGCCACGGGCGGAATCGGTTTCTCCCGCACATCGCAGCTGGAACGCCTTTACCGCGATGTGCACGGCTGTCTGTTCCATCCGTTGCCGAGGGCCAAGCAGTCACGTTTCTCCGGCCGGGTGGCTCTGGGTCTCGATCCGTTCGGCTAGTGGCGCGGGCTTGGGGACGGTTCAGCGGTCGCGAAAGCCCTTGCCGTCGAGGATCTTCGGGGTCACCTTGTCGAGCCTGCCCAGGCGGGTCTTCGCTTGCTTCGCCCCTGAGATATGTAGGTTGTACTCCCGCTGGCGACCCGGCGTCAGGCCCTCGAAGGCGGCTCGGAACTCAGGGTCGTCGTCGAGGCGTTGCTGCAGCTCTTCGGCCAGCACCGGAGCGTTGGCCTCCGGAAGCGGAGTGCCGGCCTGCTCAACGGCTACGGCCTCGGCCACGTAGGCTTTGATCGACTCGGCGGCGGTGGCGACCTCGTCGACTGAGGTGAACTGCATGCGGCGGGCCGCCCGCGAGTTCGGCCCCTGATCGTGAAGCAGACCATCCGGATCGCTGAGAAGAACCCCTTTGAAGAACATCATCGCGAGGTAGGGCTTCATCTCCTGCAGGATCAGAATGTTGCCGTCGTTGTGGCTGTAGCAGGGTTTGCCCCACTTGATGTGCTCGTCCACGTCACACTCGGCCAAGATCCTCCGAACGGCCGCGATTTCTTTCGGCCAAAGCTCGGATGCGGCCAGGTAGGCGTCGACGTCGGGGAAATGCTCCACCGCGCCAGTGTATGGCCCAGGTGGGGAGCGCGCCCGGCCACTATGTTGGCGAGTCCCAGCCGATGTCAGTCACCGGCTCGGGTAGCGGAAGGCCACGAGCCTCGGTTTCCACCGCCGCACGAAGGTCCTTGCCCGGGGCTTCCCACAAGCTGACCGACATCCGGTTGGCCTTGCGCCTCCACGTGCCAACAACTCTCCCGTTCGCCAGTACCGCCCCCGGCCAAACCCGTGAGGTCCAGAGTTCCTCGCGGCGGTGGGCGTCGGGGACGAGGAGCTCCCGCTGACCGCCGCGGTAGAGGTAGAGTGCGTCACCGCTGGGCAGCAGGCGAACGTTTTCAGCGCCGCCGTCGCCATCAACTTCAGCGCCCAATTCGTCCAGCGCCGCAATCGACGTTTCGAGGAGTGTCGCGGGACCGATCGGCGCGCATTCCGACTGCAGCGCGGTGAACACGGATTTTGCGTGTTTCTTCGACACGCCGGCCCAGCGAGCGAAGTCGTCGGGGGTCGCAGGTCCAAAGACGTGAAGGAACCGCCGCCCTAATTCGTTGGCCGCTTCGGCGCGATCGATTTCGGGTGCTGGCAAGGCGCTGATCTCCGGTTGTCGTGGTCAAGAATGTCGGGCTGGATTCCGTCGATGCGGGCGTGCAACGACAGCACAGCGGCCCTCGGCACACTGTCCTGGCAGCCGGCCCACGCGGCGTCACGCAGTGTCGATGAGGTGAGGGGCGAGCGCCGGTGAAGCCCGTTGCTGTGAATACGAAGCCGAACGATCTCGCTTCGATCGAGGCTTCGACGTGTTACGTCACCCACGTCGAGCTGCGGCCTGAGCCGCTGCGATGGTGGCGACGTTGACGATGTCGTCGGCCGAGCAACCGCGGGACAGGTCGTGGAGCACGCCGTTGATACCTTGAAGAAGCGGACCGAAGGCCTGGGCTCCGGCCAGGCGTTCGGTGATCTTGTAGGCGATGTTGCCGGAGTCGAGATCGGGAAAGATGAAGACATTGGCTTGCCCTGCCACCGATGAGCCCGGCGCCTTCGACGCTCCGACCGCGGCGTCCCAGGCGGCGTCGAACTGCAGCTCGCCGTCGACGGGGAGGTCGGGTGCCCGTTCGGCCACCAATGCCGTCGCCTCTCGAACCTTGTCGATCCGAGGATGCTCGGCACTGCCCTTGGTGGAGAACGAGAGCATCGCCACCTTCGGATCATCGCCGGCGAGCTGACGGAACGTTTCGGCGCTGGCGATCGCCACCGATGCCAGCTGCGACGCGTCGGGATCGGGTAGCACGCCGCAGTCGCCGTAGACGAGGTATCGGCGAGGATCGTCGGCTCGGTGGTCGGCGTCGGGTAACACAAAGAAGAAGCAACTGCTGAGGGCATCGACACCGGGCGCAACGCCGAGGATGCGAAGCCCGGCCCGCACCACATCAGCAGTAGATCGGGACGCTCCGGCCACGCAGGCATCAGCAGTCCCGGTGGCCACCATCAGCGTGGCAACCGCAAGGGGATCGGTGAGATCGGGGGCGTGTTTGAGCCCCTTGCTGTGCGCTCGCATCTCGGCGGTCACATGAGGTGATGGGTCGGCAGCCATAACGGTTGCCGCGATGACACCGTCGTCGTTCAGGCGAGTGGCGGCCTCAATCGCTCGAGGGTCCTCTGCATCGGCCAAGACGACCCGGATCGGGCCCGTCGCCGCCGCTGCTTGTTCACGCCACTGGTCGAGAATTGGCAAGTGCTCAGTTTAGGGATTCTGGTGCAGCCAGGCGTCGACCATGTCGAGGGTCTTGTCGAGCCGCTCGGTCAGGTCGTCGAGCTCGGCGTCCCCGGCGATGAGCGGCGGGGAGATGGTGAGCATCGTGGCGCCCCGGTCGTCGGGGCGGATCAGCACCCGGGCGTCCCGCACGAACTGCGCTAGGAGGCCGCCCTGCAGGGTGGCGCGCTGCTCGTCTGACAGCGGACGCCCGGCCTCGTGATCGGCCACCAACTCCAGAGCGTAGAAATAGCCGAGGCCACGCACTTCGCTCACCGAGTTGTGCCTGGCCATCAATCCGTCCATACGAGCACGGAACCCGGCCTCGTTGGCCAACACGTGACCGAGAATGTTCTCGTCCTCCATAGCCCGCATGGTGGCCACCGAAACTGCGGTGGCCACCGGGTGACCGCCGAAGGTGGCACCGTGCATGTAGGCGCCCATCGGAGACTCCCACACCGACTCGACCAGCTCGCCCCGGATCACCATGCCGCCAAGAGGCTGGTAGGCGCTGGTAACACCCTTGGCGAACGTGATCACGTCGGGAACCACGCCGAAACGCTCACTGGTGGTCCAATAGCCGAATCGTCCGAACGCGCAGATGACCTCATCGGCCACAAGCAACACACCGTACTTGTCACAGATGCGGCGGAGTTCCTGCCAGTAGCCGTCGGGCGGTACCAAGCCTCCGCGGCCGTTCTGGACGGGCTCGGCCACAACGGCAGCGACGGTTTCCGGACCCTCGGCCAAGATCATGTCTTCGACGGCTTTGGCCGAGGCCAACTCCTCCGCGGTGTCGCCGTAGGTGTTGGGGACCTTGCGGGTGCCGTCCCACAACATGGGGGCGAACGGATCACGGAACTTGGGCACACCAGTGACCGAAAGTGCGCCGAGCGTGGTGCCGTGATACGACCAATCGCGCGAGATCACCTTGTAGCGGGAATCCTCGCCGCGGCTGAGGTGGTAGCTGCGCACGAACTTGAGCATCGACTCGACGGCTTCGGAGCCGGAGTTGACGAAGAAGACCTCGGAAAGATCACCAGGGGCTCGTTCGGCGATCATCGACGCCGCTTGTGCCGCCGGCGGAGTGGCCCAACCCCAGTTGGGGTAGAAGCCGAGTTGTTCCATTTGCTTGGAAGCGGCCGCTGCCAGGTCGGCTCGACCGTGACCGAGGTTCGTGCAGAACAGGCCGGCCAGCCCGTCGAGATACTGGGTGCCCTCGGTGTCGTAGACGTAGCAGCCTTCGCCTCGCTCGATCACCCCAAGATGATCACCCGTCCAGGCCTTGCCTTTGGTAAAGTGCGGCATCAGATGTTGACGGGCAGCGTCGGCGAAGTCCTCCTGACGGGACAGGTCGATTGCGGTCACGAGTTTCCCCTTTGAAACGCCGGTCTCCCGGCCACTCAGAACTGGTATTCCAGCTACGAGTTATAGCTTCTAACTTTTGATCCGATTTGTCAATCGTCCGGGAGAGAATCCGTAAGGATCCACCCAGATTCACCTAGTCAGTCTGGGCCGAGCGCGCTACGAATGGCCTGGGGGATATCGGCAGGAACGTCGACCACAATTGCTCCGGCCTGTTCCAACGCCGAGCGTTTCGACTCGTACGTGCCCGTCGATCCTTCGACGATCGCACCGGCGTGCCCCATCCTCTTGCCCGGCGGAGAAGCGGCCCCGGCGATAAACGACACTACCGGTTTCGACGATTGAGCGATGAGTGCGGCCGCGTCTTCTTCCTTTCGGCCGCCGATCTCGCCGATCAGAACGACGGCGTCGGTTCCGGGGTCGGCGTCGAGAGCGGCAAACGCCCCGGCGGATGACGTGCCCGAGACCGGATCGCCGCCAACGCCGAAGAACGCCGACTGGCCAAGTCCGGCCCGGGTCAATTCAACCGCGGCCAAGGTGCCTAGCGAACCGCTTCGGGAGACCACGCCAATCCGTCCCGGGGTGAAGATGCGGGAGTCGAAAGCCGGCATGAATCCGACGAAGGTCTGCCCGGGGTTCACGATGCCTGCGGTGTTCGGCCCGATGATGGTGGCGCCGGTGATCTTGGCCTCCGCCACCATCGCCATCGTGTCGGCCACGGGAATGAACTCGGTCAGTACGACGATCAGTTTCACACCGGCGGCGATGGCGTCCTCGACTGCGGCTCGGGCTCCGGCCGGAGGCACAAACAGGACGGAGACGTCTGGGGTGTTGCCGGCGGACGCGGCCTCGACGGCCGACCCGTACACCGGGAGATCGAGGTGTGTGGTGCCGGCCTTTCGCGGGCTGACCCCGCCGATCACGTTGGTGCCGTAGGCCCGCATCTTGTCGGCCCAGAACGTGCCTTGGCGCCCGGTGATGCCGTGCACCAGAACGGCGTGGTCCCGCTCGACAAACAACGCGCTCCGCCCCGTCTCGCCTCCGTCGCCCCCGTCGAACTTTGTGCGGTCTGCGTCCCCGTCGGTGGGTCGCAAACGTAACGAAGTTCGGCTTGAGGGGGACGCAGGTGTCACAAAGTTCGACGGGGTGGCAGTGGCAGTGCCGGTTTTTGTGGCGGCTTGGGTGGCGGCGGCAACGGCGGCGGCAACGGCATCATGCATGGTGGGGTGCGACTCGAAGCCGAGGCGCTCGGCCAGCATCGCCCGGGCTTCGTCCTGTCCGGTGCCGGCGATGCTGAACGCCACCGGAATGTCGGGCTTGAGGTTCTCCCATGCGTCGATCACCCCGGCGGTCATCACGTCGCAGCGGGCGAAGGCCCCGCAGAAGTTGACCAGCAGGCTCTTCACGCCCGGCTGCGACAATACAAGCTCCAACGCTGGAGTCGCCTTCGTGTAGGCGTCGCCACCGATCTCCAGGAAGTTAGCCGGTCGGGCTCCGGCGGCGACGATCGCATCCATGGTCGCCATCGTCAACCCCGCACCGTTGGCGAGGACCGCCACCTCGCCTCCGAGTTCGATGAGCCGAAGCCCGAGCTCGGCGGCCGCCTGCTCCCGCTCGCTTCCTTCCACCTGGCCGGATCCGTCGAATCGATCATGCAGAGCCTGCCGGCGAAACGCCGCCGAATCGTCTAGCTCGACCTTGGCGTCGACGGCGATGACTGATCCGTCGGAGGTCTCCACCAGCGGGTTGACCTCAACGATCAACGCATCGAGGTCAAAGAACGCGTCGACGAGGCGTTGCTCGATGGCGTCGGTCATCTCACCGGATATTGGCCGGCGGGTCTGCGGATCGATCGGCACGACCTCGATCGACTCGGTCATCGACTCGATCTCCACTCCACCTTGGTCGGACCGCATAAGGATCGGAGTGCCGAGCGAGGTGTCGACGACAACCGACACGTATCGCTCGGCGGCGATGTCGATCGCCTCCTCCAACAAGACCTCGGTCACGGTCTCGTCGCCGAACGTTGATCCGAGCAGCCGTTCAGCCTGGACTGCGGCCGCTTCGGCGGAGTCGACAACCACCACTCCTCCGGCTTTGCCCCGCCCTCCGGATCGCACCTGCACCTTCACTACGACCCGACCGCCGAGCCGTTCAGCTGCGGCGAGCGTCTCGGCCGGTGATGTTGCCGTCTGTGACGCCGGCACAGGAATGCCGCGCTCGGCCAAAAGTGATTTCGCTTGGGCTTCGGTCAGCTTCACTGATCGGCCCGACCGGTCGGTGCCTCATAACCGACAGCGGCCCAATGATCGGCGAACAGTTCGGCCTCCGACGGCTCGTCGGGCTCAATGGTCTCCACCAGGTGGGTGATGTTGATGAAATGGTCGATGTTGAGGTTCTCGCTGATCGAGTTGCCGGCCCACGTGCCACATCCCATCGACAGGGTGAACGGCATGGCGTTGTCGAATGAACCACCGTTACCGAACGTGTGCGCCTGATTGACGAGGACCCGAACGACCGGCAGGGTCTCCGCAACTTGGCGGGCTCGCTTTCGCCCCTCGTCGGAATCGGCAGTGTGCAATCCGACCGAGTGGCCGATGCCTTGAACCTCCAAAACTTCCCGGGCCACCTCAATGGCATGCTCAAAGTCGGCGGCTCGATACACGGTTAGAACCAGCGCAAGCTTTTCTCCGGTCATGGGCCGATCGGCGCCCGGTGCCGGTTCCTCGACCATCACGAAGCGGTCATCGTCGCTGCCGCCGAGCTCGAATTCCCGGCGCAGGATCGGGTAGTCCTGGGCGATCACCCGACGATTGAGGTGGCCGTCGGGAAACAGTCGTTCTACCACCCGGCCGGCTTCAGCCTCGTCGGCCCGGTAACCGCCGGCGTCAGCCAGCGCGGCCAAGGCCTCCTCGTAGACTGAGTCGACGATGATCACCGAGTTCTCCGACGAACACGAGGTGGCGTTGTCGAAGGTCTTCGACCGGGCGATCTTGGTGGCGGCGTCAGCCAGGTCGGCGGATTCGTCGACGATGACCGGCACGTTGCCGGCGCCAACCCCGATCGCCGGGGTGCCGCTGCGGTAGGCCCGTCGCACGTTGTTTTGTGACCCGGTGGCCACCACCAGATCGGCGGCCGCCATCAACTCCTCGGTTCCCTCTCGGGTCACGGGTGCAGGCAGCACCTGCACCAGGTCGGGTGGGGCTCCGATCTTGGCCAGCTCGGCTCTCGCTCGCTCCACGGTCTCGGCCGTGGTCGACCAGCCGCTGGGGGAGGGGGCGATGATCACCGCATTGCCGCCCTTCACCGCCATCATCGCTTTGTTGATCGGTGTGGCCGCGGGGTTGGTCGACGGCGTGATGGCCGCCACGACTCCCACCGGCTTTCCGTAGCGCGTCAATCCTCGCTCGGGGTCGTGGTCGATCATGCCGACGGTCCGGGCTCGGAGCAGGTCCCGCAGCGTGCCGAACGTCTTGCGCTGGTTCTTGGTCACCTTGTCGGCAACGTTTCCGAGGCCGGTGTCGCTTACCGCCAGTTCTGCCAGCTCGCGGGCGTTGACCGGGTTGTATATCGACCAAGCGAGCGCCACAACGGCACGATCAATTGCCGCTTGGTCGTAGTGGGCCACATCTGCCATCGCTTGACGAGCTCGCTGGAGAACCGATTGAAGAGGTTTGTCTGGTGCCATCGCCAACCAGTGAAGCTCACCGTCGGCTGCACCGCCAGACCGCGTCGGCACATGACACTGCCAGATCACCCAGCCAGATCAACAAGCGGGTCGATGCCGGGCCTAGACTGAAGTAAACATGGCGAGAGCTCAGCTGAACTACGACATTGTTATCGAAACGGCGGCAACGATTGCCGACGCCGAGGGTCTCGATGCGGTGAGCCTCACCAGAATTTCCAATGAGGTTGGAACCACACAACCCGCTCTCTATCGCTATGTCGACAGCTTCGATGATCTCATTCGAGCTCTTGGCCTCCTAGGTCGCGAAGTGCTGGCAACACGATTGACCGAGGCGTCCGATGGATTGTCGGGTGACGACGCGATTCGGGCCATGGGATATGAGTGGCGGGCGGTGGTTCGTGACCATCCCGGACTTTATGCCGCCACCGACCGGTGGCCCTGTGCCGGAGATGTCGAACTCGAGGCCGCTGTCGATGCGGTGGTTGCGGTCCTATCCGACGCCCTCAGGGACTACCGGTTGAGCGATGATCAGCGGGTGCACGCCGGCCGAGCTCTTCGCTCCGCCTTCCACGGTTTCAGTCACCTGGAGTCGGGTGATGGCCATCCGCACAATCAAGATTTGGATGACTCCTTCGATGGTCTCATTGTCCTTCTATGTCGCGGGATTCGAGCAATGGCCGTCGAGGGCGACTCAGACGAATAAATCCCTCTGTTCGTCGGCGTTTAGTTGGCAAATATACAAGCTTGTCCAAGCATGCATATGGTTAAATTACTTGAATTTGGTATAACCAATATTAGGTAATTGTCACCGAAGGTGTTCACACCACCACTCGTTCTGCCGTATCGTCCTATATGGCTAACGGAATTATCCGTAGCCTGTTCAGCCGCAGCTGAGGTCGGGCGACCTTCCCACTCTGATGCGGTTGATCCGCTAGGAGGGATTGAAGGCAATCCTTCTGTCAATCAGAAGAGGAAACAATGGAACGAATTCCGCCGCTCGTTCGCAAGAAGCGCTTCGCGCTGCTCGGCGTGCCGATGATCTTGGTCTTGATAGCCAGCCTGCTCGTTGTGGCACCGGTGTCAGCCGAAGATGTGCCTTCGGGCTCGATCTTCCCATCTGTGTACGACCCCAGCGATGGCAAGTGGAAGAACGGAAACCCGAAGGGCTACTCCGAAGGAGAAGTAGCGATCTTCGAGGGCCGATTGACCGAGGGCGCGTCGACTCCCGGCGACCCCTGGGAAATGACTGTCTGTCTGGACTACTTCCAGGGTGACACCTACATGTTCACCGACTTTGCAGAGTGGGACAGCAGCTACTCGCCTGAAACGCTGTCGGATGGAACCGTGATAACGGATATGCAGTCGACGAGCCTCGGCTTTATCACGTTCCTTTACCCCGCAGGTGACACGCTTACGATCGAGTCCGTCTCGGATGTCTATGTCAACGCCACGAGCAGTGGTCTTGAGCAGATCTGCGTTGATGTTGAGTACGCCTACGACGGTGTCGACGATGTCTACTTGCTGACCGGTGGCTACATCGGCGCTCCTGGTGACACGGCCACGTACACTCAGCGCCAAGACGGTTCCACGGCTGTTCTTCCGACCGGCGGCACAGTGGTCAACGGTGCCTCGAACGTAGGGGGGACCTTCCAGGTCCGTCTTGGAAGCGCCTCAGGCGACAAGACCATCAACTTCCAGGGCGGGGACGTTGCTCCCGCCGATCCGACACTGACGCTGATCAAAGTCGTCGACAACACCGGCGGCGGCACGGCGCTCAACACCGACTGGAACCTCACCGCAACCCTCGACGGCGCCGTCGATCCTGCGCTCAGCGGAACCACCGGCGTAAACGACTCGGTGGCGCCCGGCACCTACACGCTCGCCGAAGAAGCGGCCGGCACCGTGACCGGAAGCTATATCGAGTCGTGGGACTGCGGCGAAACCGCCATCAGCGAAACCAATCAGATCGAACTCGCAGCCGCCGATGAGGTGACCTGCACGGTCACCAACACGTTCGCCGCCCTGGCCATCGACAAGGTGGTCACCACAACCGTGCCCGAAGGCGGCTTCGACGTTGGCGACGTGATCGAATACCAGATCACCGTCACCAATCCCAGCAACGCCGAACTGACCGGCGTTGATGTTTCCGATCCTCTACTCGCCGATCTCGATTGCGATCCCGCAACCGAGGGCAACCAGACCAGCGGCTTCACCCTGGCTCCGACTGACGGTCTCCCAGGTGGTGCCGACGAGCTCGTGTGCACCGGTAGCTACACCGTGCAGCAGTCCGACGTCGACGACAACGGAGGCGGGGACGGAGATATCGACAACACCGCCACCGCCGGCAGCGACCAGACCGATGACGTCACCGATGACGCCGAAGCCCCTCTGGAGCGCAACGCCAGCATCGACATCATAAAATCGGGCCCGGCCACCATCATCGAAGGTGGTACCGCCGAATTCGAGATCACGGTCACCAATGACGGCAACGTCAACCTGACCGACGTGATCGTCTCCGACGCCCTCGCCGACGAGTGCGCCCTAACCTGGGCCGACGTCCAAGCTCTGAACAACAACGATGATCCGGCCGAACCGGTCGGCGCCATGCTCAAGCCGGGTGAGTCGTTCACCTACACCTGTACCGCCACCGCCGATGAGGTGGCCGACAACACGGTCGACGGCGTGTACACCAATACCGCCGAGGTCGACGGCACTCCCACCGGTGGTGGCTTGGTCGAAGATTCCGACCCCGCTGCTGTGACCGTGCTCGTGCCTGAGCTGTCGTTGGCCAAGTCGGCTGTTGTGACCGACAGTGAGGGTGGCGATAAGGATCCGGCCCACACGGTGACCGAGGCTGGTGACCTGGTGGTCTACACGATCACGGCCACCAACACTGGTGAGACCGAGTTGACCGGTGTCGACGTCACCGATCCGAAGGTCACGCTGGAATGTGCTTGGCCTAGTGTTGAAGGTGTGCTGGCCATCGGTCAGTCGGTGGAGTGCACCGGTACTTATACCGTGCAGCAGTCCGACATCGACTCCAATGGTGATGACAGTACTGATGGAGCCGATGGCGACATCGACAACGTCGCTTCGGCCACGAGCGATCAGGCTGAGGCCGACGACGCTCCGGCTTCGGTGCCGATCTCGCAGAACGCCAGCATCGACATCGTGAAGTCGGGCCCGGCCACCATCATCGAAGGTGGCACGGCCGAGTTCGAGATCACCGTAACCAACGACGGCAACGTCTCCCTCACCAATGTGGTTGTCTCCGATGCTCTCGCAGCGGACTGTGCCCTCTCATGGGCCGACGTCCAGGCGATGACCAACAACGACATCCCGGTAGGAGCCCTCGTCGGCGACGCCTTGGAACCTGGTGAGTCGTTCACCTATACCTGTACCGCCACTGCCGATGAGGTTGCCGACAACACCATCGACGGTGTCTACACCAACACCGCTGATGTGGTCGGCAGCCCCGAGACCGGCGATCCGGTCGACGACTCCGACGATGCCGCCGTGACGGTGCTTGTGCCCGAGTTGTCGCTGGCCAAGTCGGCTGTTGTGACCGACAGTGAGGGTGGCGATAAGGATCCGGCCAACACGGTGACCGAGGCTGGTGACCTGGTGGTCTACACGATCACTGCCACCAACACCGGTGAGACCGAGCTGACCAACGTTGAGGTCACCGATCCGAAGGTCACGCTTACCTGCACTTGGCCGGATCCGGAGAACCCCGGTGTGCTGGCTATTGACGAGTCGGTGGAGTGCACCGGTACGTACACCGTGCAGCAGTCCGACATCGACTCCAACGGTGACGACAGCGCTGATGGCGCCGATGGCGATATCGACAACACCGCTTCGGCCACCAGCGACCAGGACGACGCTCCGGATGCTCCGGCATCGGTGCCGCTTGTGCAGGACGCCAGCATCGACATCGCCAAGTACCACGACTTGGACGAAGCCGGTGATGAGGTCGATACCCAGACCATCGTGTCCGGGTCTACCGCAACGTGGACCATCACCGTCACCAACGACGGCAACGTCTCGTTGACCGGCGTGTCGGTGAGCGACCCCAACGCCCCGTTCTGTGCGATTGGCGCCGCCGACGTTGCAGCACTCACCAACAGCGATGGTGAGCTGGTGGGTGACACCCTTGAGCCCGGCGAGTCGTTCACCTACGACTGCAGCCTGGCCGACGTCACCGCCGACATGACAAATACCGCCTCGGTCGACTCCAACGAAGGGGCTACCGATGAAGACACCTCCGATGTCGACGTGATCAACCCTGGTCTCACCGTCACCAAGACGGTCGACAGCCCGATCGCCGTAACCGGAGATACCACCGAGGTTGAGGTGGTCTTCACCATCAACGTGAAGAACACCGGCGACGTCGCCATCGACGACGTGACCGTGAGCGACCCCGGTACCACCGTCGACTGTGGTGACGGCACCGCTGTGATCGGCACGATGGAGCCTGGTGACGAGGTCGACTGTACGGCCACCGTCACCGTTACTCCCGACGCCGACGGCAACTGGACCGCCCTCGACAACACCGCCGAAGCCTGCGGCACCAACCCGCTTGGTGGCGAAGAGTGCGACGACAGTGACGTGACGGCCGACTTCGCCGGCATCGTCGTCGAGAAGAAGGTGGTGGAGGTCGACGAGTTTGGTGACCCGATCGGTGATCCGGTCGATGAGCTGACCGTCGTCTCCGGTTCCGACATCCAATGGGTGATCGAGGTGACCAACATTGGTTCGGTGATCATCGACTTCGACCTCGCCGACGCCGAAGCCCCAGGCTGCAACACCGCCGATGGGGCGTTGGCCCCAGGTATGTCGGTCACGATTACCTGTGACGTGTTGGGGATCGACGCCGACGTGGTGAATACGGCAGTCGTCACGACCAACATCGACGGTGTTGGCGACGACGACGACGCTGCGGTCAACGTGATCAACCCCGGTCTGTCGATCGTCAAGTCGATCGACGCTCCGGTCCAGATCACTGCCGACACCACCGAGGTCGATGTGGTATTCACCATCATGGTGGAGAACACCGGCGACGTTGCCCTCACCGGGGTGACGCTCACCGACTCGATCGTCGGCGCCGCCATCGACTGCGACGCCGAGCTGGCCGGGCTGCAGGACATGCCCGACACGCTGGAGCCCGGTGACACGGTCACCTGTACCGCCACCGTCACCCATACTCCGGATGCCGACGGCAACTGGGCACCGCTTGAGAACACGGCAACCGTGTGTGGAACCGACCCCGTCGGCAGTGAAACCTGCGACGAGGACGATGCCACCGCCGACCTCATCGGCATCGCCGTGGAGAAGCAGGTCAGCCTGTCGCCCACAGGTCCGTGGAGCGGCAACGTCGACGCCATGGTCGGCGACACCGTCTACTGGCAGGTGATCGTCACCAACATCGGCACGGTCGATCTGACCGACGTCGAAGTTGTCGACGAGCACAACCCCGACTGTTCCGCCGTGATCGGTGACCTTGCCGCCGGCGAATCGGCAGCCGCCATCGTCTGCAGCGAAACCGCCACCTACTCCGACAGCGGTGTGTTCAACGTGGCCGTGGCCACGGGTTGTGCCGAAGCCGACGAGACCGGTGCTTGCGTCGAGGACGTGTCCGACGATGACACCGCCGCTTACTCGGCCGACTACAACGGCTTCACGCCCGGCTTCTGGAAGAACCACGCCAAGGGCAAGAACAACATGTTCGACGGTGACCTACTCTGCGGCGACGTGGAGATGTACACCGACACCACCTTCGGTGAGGTCTACGGCGACGCCATCGACGGGGTTCAAGTTTGGGTGAAGACCGGCAAGGGCCGGAACGCCACGCTTTCCCAGGTCGACCTGGCCGACCTCAGCATCTACGATGCGCTGTCGCTCCAGGGTGGAGACACCTTGGCCGGCGCCGCTGAGATCCTGCTGCGAGCCGCCGCCGCCTCCACGCTCAACACGTGTTACCACATGACGTTGGGCAACGAGATCGGTGACGTCGATGACGTGTGGCCGATCACGCTTGACGACCTCGGTGACGAACTGGCCGCCGCCCTCAACAGCGACGATCGCGACGCAATCCTGGACCTGGCCGCCAAGTACGACGGCTGGAACAACGGTGCCCACGAGATCGATTGGTCGATCTGGAGGGACTGAGCCCGGGCGATAGTCGTTAGCAAGTGGGGTGGCCTGACTGGGCCACCCCACTTGCGCGTCTGGTCCTCGGGTTTTCGCTGGCAGTGGGTCGTCGCACTACCTTGGACGACATGGGCAAGGACTATTCGCTCACCGGGGCAAACGCTGCGGTGGCTATCGACGAGGGGCTCGCTGAGGCTGCATGGTTCGTGCCGCCGATCGACCCCAATCGGCTCACCGAATTGCAGCGGCGCTCCAACGGTCACGCCGCCTTCACCACGGTGCTGTGGCTTGCGCTTCTCATCGGATTCGGCGCTCTGGCCTGGCGATTGTGGCCCTCGCCGTGGGCCATCCTGGCCCTCATCCCGTACGGCGCGCTCTATGGCGGCGCCGCCGACTCCCGCTGGCACGAGATGGGCCACAACTCGGCGTTCCGGTCGAGCCGACTGAACGACGCCGTCTACCACCTGGCCTCGTTCATGTTGTGGCGGGAGGCCACCGTTTGGCGCTGGTCGCACGACCGCCATCACACCGACACCATCATCGTCGGCCGTGATCTGGAGATCGCCTTTCAGCGGCCCACCACCCGTCGAGGCCTGATCAAGACGTTCTCCGGCGTCGGAGCACTCGGATTCTGGAAGCGCATCTGGCTGCACGCTCGTGGCGGCCGCGATCCTGAGGTCGCCGCCTTCATGCCAGAAGACGAGTGGCCGAAGGTCCACGCGGAGGCTCGGATCTATCTCGTGCTCATGGCCGCGGTGGTCGTGGCCTGCGTCGCCGCTACCTCAGTCCTGCCGATTCTGCTCATCGGCGCCCCCACCGTCTACGGCATGTGGCTGATGGTGTTTTTCGGCATCACCCAACACGCCGGCCTCCAGGAAAACGTGCTCGACCACCGGCTCAACACCCGCACCGTCTACATGAACCCCGTGTTCCGGTTCCTTTACCTCAATATGAACTACCACATCGAGCACCACATCTTCCCCACGGTGCCCTACTACAACCTCCCCGCCCTCCACCACGAGATCAAACGCTATCTGCCGCCGCCGCTGCCTAACACGGTGGCCGCCTATCGTGAGATTTTCTCGACGCTCGACGCTCAGCGAGCCGACGAAGGCTTTGAGCTCGACCGCCCCATCCCTGACGTACCCGACGCCGACCACCGTCGGGTTTCGATCGCCGGTAACGGCCCTGTGGCGATCGTGGACGGCAATCGGGTAACCATTTCAACCGTCGGGCTCGACGTCGGCCGGGTCCGTCGCATCGACGTGGGCGACCAAAGCTTCGCGCTCTTCCGGATCGGCTCTGGGCCCGAGGACTATCGCCTCACCGACGGATTCTGCACCCACGGTCAGGCGCACCTGGCCGATGGTGTGGTGATCGACTGCGCCGTCGTCGAATGCCCCAAACACAATGGCCGCTTCGACCTGGCCACTGGCGACCCGGTGCGTCGCCCGGTCAAAGAACCGGTCACCGTATATGAGGTCACTCCGGTGCCAGGGGAGCGGGCGGTGGCCTTCACCCTCCCGGTGGCGGCGAGCAATCCCGGCCCAGCACCCATTTAGACGTAATCTGTTCGCGGGCGAAACCGGACACAACCGACCGCTTTCGCCCGCGAGCACGGGCAATTAGGAGAGCACAGTGGCAAAGACGCAACCAAACATGACCGACTACGAGGCCGAGCGGGCGTCGTTCAACATCGACATCCCCGACGTGTTCAACGCCACCCGCGACGTGATTGACGCCAGGGCAGCCTCCGACCCCGACCGCAAGGCGCTCCTCATGGTCTCGCCCGACGGCACCCAAGGCGACGCCTACACCTTCGCCGACATGAAGGACCGATCGAGCCAGGTGGCCAACGTCCTCACCGGTATGGGCGTGGGTAAGGGCGACCGGATCTTCGTGATGCTGCCACGGGTGATCGGCTGGTACGACGTGGTGCTCGGCGCCATCCGCATCGGCGCCATCCCCATGCCCGGTACCACGCAGCTCACCCCGAAAGACATCGCCTACCGAATCTCCCGAGCTGAAGCCTCGGTGGCGATCACCGATGCCGATGGCATCGCCAAGATCGACTCGGCCCGCGGCGAGTGCCCATCTCTGCAGCACACGCTGGTGATTGGTGATGCCGTCGGTAGCGACGGCTGGGTCGACATGGAGGCCGCCCGTCAAGCCGCCTCGACCACCGCCCCCGACACCGAGCCCACCCTCTCCACCGACCCACTGCTCATCTACTTCACCTCGGGCACCACCGGTAACCCCAAGATGGTGCTGCACACCCAGGCCTCCTACGGCATCGGCCATCAGATCACCGCCCGCTACTGGCAAGACCTCGGCCCTGGCGACGTGTTCTGGGGTGTGTCCGACACCGGTTGGGCCAAAGCGGCTTGGTCGAAACTGTTTGGGCAATGGGCACTCGGCGCCACCGTGATGGCGTGGAATGCCCAGGGCAAACCCGACTTCACCCAGATGCTCAACATGATCATCGACCACGGCGTCACCGTGTTCTGTGCCCCGCCCACCATCTACCGAAACTTCGTGGTCAACGACCTTTCGGGCTACGACTTCTCCAACCTCCGCCACTGTCTGGCCGCCGGCGAGGCGCTCAACCCGGAGACCTTCGAATCATGGAAGGCCGCCACCGGCACCGAAATCCACGATGGCTACGGCCAGACCGAAACCGTGAACCTGCTCGCCAACTATCCGTGTATGGACATCAAACCCGGATCACTGGGTAAGCCGACGCCGGGGCTCGAGGTGGCCATTGTCGATGAGGAAGGTAACCCGCTACCGCCCAACTCACAGGGCGTGATCGCGGTCAAGGTCAAACCTGAGCGACCCCGATGGATCTTCAGCGAATACTGGAGAGACGAAGCTGCGACCGCCAAAGCCCATCTCGGTGACTACTACCTCACCGGCGACAGGGCCTACGTCGACGAAGACGGTTACTTCTGGTTCCAGAGCCGTGACGACGACATCATCATCTCCGCCGGTTATCGAATCGGACCGTTCGAGGTGGAGTCGGTGATCATGGAACACCCGGCGGTCACCGAGACGGCGGTGATCGGCGTGCCCGACGAGGTTCGGGGCGAAGTGGTGAAGGCTTTTATCATCCTCGCTCCCGGCTACGAGGCGTCCGACGAACTGGCGGCCGAAATTCAGAAACACGTGCAAGAGCAAACCGCTCCCTACAAGTACCCCCGGCACATCGAGTTCATCGACGAACTGCCGAAAACGGTTTCAGGCAAGATCCGCCGCGTCGATCTACGAGCGCGATAGCAGCCGGACAGCCTGTCGTTCTGCTGTACTCCACCGCCTCCCGAGGCGTTGAGCTACAGCAGAACGCCGGTGACCCGGAAGGTCACCTAACCGAGTTCGCCTTTTTGGCGAACTCCTGGCTGCACGGTGATGCCCTGGAGATCAATCGTGCTGAGCTGTAGAAAACCGACACGCTTGTCATCACAACCATCGACTACTAACATATTTTAGTAACTCACCCGGCGGGGTGACCTGATGGGAGGATTGACATGTCTGAAATGTTTGCGCGCCTCAGCGCCAATAGCGGGGGGATGCGAAGCATCTTAAGGGTGGTGACCGGGGTGTTATTGGCCTGGCACGGCTACCGAAAGTTTGCCGATGGGCTCGACGGATTCGAAGGTTTCCTGACCTTCCTCGAACTACCGGCCCCAGGGCTTCTAGCCTTCGTGGTGGCAGCGTTGGAGCTTGTCGGCGGAATTTTGCTGGCAGCCGGAGCGATGACACGCCTCGTGTCGCTGTTGTTCGTGATCCACTTCGCCCTAATCGTGGTGTGGGTCAAGCTGATCAAACTCGATCCAGTGCTCCTTGTGGGTGGAGAGTCACCCGGTCTGGAGCTCGACCTTTTGTTCCTCAGCTTGAACGCCTACTTCTTCACCGCGGGGCCCGGACCCCTGTCGGCTGATGCGATGTTTGGCATCGAGTCGAGGGCAGAGGAGGCCGCAGAGAGGGTGGCCGCCGCGGTATAGGCGGTATAGAAAGTCGCCGCCGGTGACCCGGAGGGTCACCTAACCGTTCGCCCCGTCGTCGCAACGGGCACATGGCTCGTTGCGACGATGGGTCCTCATATGGGCCGACAACCGATCCATCGATTCGGCCACCACATGCTGCTCGTCTTTCGACATCGGGTCGAGCAGAAACTGTTTGATCAGATCGGCGTGTTCACCGGCCGCCCCGGCGAGGGCGGCTTTGCCGTCGGGGAGCAGCGTGGCCATGAGGCCGCGGCCGTCATCCTCGATCGGCACCCGGGCGATCCAGCCCCTTTTTTCCAGCCGATTGGCGGTGTGGGTGAGCTTCTGCGCCGACGACACCACCTGCTGGGCCAGCGTGGTCATCCGCATTTCACCGCCGGCTCCGTCGAGGCGCACCAGCACCTCGTAGTCGCTGTGGGTCATCCCGTGATCTCGGGCGAGGTGTTTGGCGAGAATCTCTTCGAGTAGACGGCTGGCGTCGAGAAACCGTGTCCAGGTGCGCAGCTCAGACTTCGAGAGATGCCGACCGGTGCCCTCAAGTTGGGACGGATCGTAGTCTCCAGCGGCTGGCGTCGAACTCATACGGCCACAAGTGTACTGACCATGCAAAGCCGGCGATAACACCGATAGCCCGTTCGACTGGGTGACCTTGCCGCCCGACCGTGGCCGGCCAGGTTGGTGTTGTACAACTAGGGGCATGTCCGACAGCCCGCCTCCGACAGGGAAGCCCCTGACCCAGGCTGCCCCACCGCCCCCAAACCCGTCACCGACCACCTGGCGGGAAGAGGTGGCCGACTGGCAACCGGTTTCGATCCCCGGCCCGCTCCTGGCGGCGAGCGCCGGAGCCGTGGTGCTCACCAGCCTCGCCGTCAACCGATCGGTTGCGGCCACTGTGGTGATGGCGTTGGCAGTATGGGCACTCTGTCTTACAGTCAGCCTGTTCAAGTCGTCCAACGGCACCACATGGCTGCTGAGTGCCGGCGCTTCCCTGCTCGCCGTCTTCCTCGTGTTACGGGACGACGATATGTTGACTGCGCTGAACGTCATCGCGATCATCTTGCTGATTCTGACCGCCGCTTCCGGAGACGGTTGGAAGACGCTTTTCGACATCGGTCTCTGGTATCCGTTTCGTCGCCTCGGTCAACTCACCGAGGCCTCACTTCGCTGGGCTCTTCAAGGCCACCGTCGATCTGGCGGCCCGGTTCGGTAGCCGATTTGGGTTGGGTGCGGCCGAAGAGTCAGCCGAGTCGAGTGCCGCAGCGACGGCGCCGTCGAACACCGGCGCCCCCGGACGGAACGAGTCGGTTTTCATCGGCTTGGCCTTGGCCGTGCCGGTGCTCTTGATCTTCGGGGCTTTGCTCGCCCAGGCCGACCCCGTATTCGCATCTCTGTTCACCAACCCGTTCACGATCGATGCCGAGGTCGTCAACTCGGTGTTCGGTCACCTGGCCGCCGCTGTCTTCACAGCCTCGATCATCATCGCCCTCGTCGTCTTCCGCTCGTGAACAGCATCAACCGATCCAGCCGAGGTCTCGGTGACGATGCCTCCGGTAACCGCCATGGTTCTTCTCGGGTTGATCAACCTGCTGTTTGCCGTGTTCGCCCTCGTGCAACTCTGGACGCTCGCCGGGGGCGCTCGCCATGTGATCGAATCGCAAGGATTGACCTTCGCCCAGTACGCCCGTCAGGGATTCTTCCAGCTTCTATGGGTGGCCGGTCTGATGTTTCTTCTGATGACCACGGTGCGCCTGATACTCGGTGTTGTCGAAACCCGGCGGCGGTTCCAGGTGCAGTTCGTTCTCGCCGGATGTCTGACTCTGGCCATCGTTGCGGTTGCCGTCGGCCGCCTTGCTCTCTACATCGGAGCTTTCGGTCTCACGACGCTGAGGTTCTACACCACCGTGTTTTCAATCTGGATCGCGCTCGCGTTTGTATTACTGATGGCCGGCGAATTTCTCCTGACCGACCGGCGCTGGTTGACCGGCGCCGTCGCCGCCACAGCCTTCGTCTTCCTCGTCGGGGTCAACCTGGCGGCTCCCTCGGCGTTGATCGTGCGGGATCAACTGAACGGGACCGACGCCGTCGA
Organism: Acidimicrobiales bacterium; assembly: GCA_965216355.1. GTDB lineage: Bacteria > Actinomycetota > Acidimicrobiia > Acidimicrobiales > SZUA-35 > JAHELU01. Next base: position 698,930 of record CBDCFR010000012.1, on the reverse strand, counting down.
TCTTCACACCTTGCCCGGTAACGGCGACGCCGTGGCCGCAACGGCATTGTGGATCATCGAGGCCACCGGTGATGAGCGGAACCTCGACCGGGCCGGAGCCCAGCTCTGCGCCAACGACTTGTTGAATCGAACCGGTGCGATCCAGCCCTTGGCATCGGGCTCCGGTCTCGACTTCAATCTCTCCCGCCGTCAGGCGGCCGTTCGGCAGGACCAGGTGTGCCCTCAGTCTTAAATCGGCGTAATCAGAGCGTAGAATTCGAGCCATGGCGCTTACCCGATTTCAACCCCCTGCGTTGCGACACACGGTGGAGGATCCGCATCGGGTCACATGGCTTGAGCTGTTTTTCGACCTGGTCTACGTCGCCGGTCTAATTCAGCTCGGGGATCGACTGGCCGAGGACGTGACGTGGGCTGGCGCAGCCCGTTTCGTCGGTTCATTCATAGTGTTGTGGTGGACTTGGACTGGAACCACGGCCTACATCAACCGGTTCGCCGGCGACGACGTGCCTCACCGGATCCTCACGTTCATCCAGATGTTCGCCGTCGGCACATTTGCCATCGCTGCCGCGTCGACCAACGTCGATACCGAATGGCTGGTGATCGGTTACCTTGGCGCCCGCATTCCGCTGCTCATCATGTACTGGCGAGCCAAGGCCGTGGTGCCCGGTGAGCCGATCATCAACCTGTACCTCGGAGCGTTCGGCTTCGGTGCCGTGTTGTGGGCGCTGTCATTGTTGTTCAACCCGTCGTTGCGCCCCGGGATCTGGGCTGTAGCCCTGATCCTGGAGTTCGCCGCTCCCGTGTTGGCCAACCGTCGATTGGCCAGCGCCCCTCCGATTCACCACGAACACTTCCGGGAACGCTATGCCTTGTTCACCATCATCGTGTTGGGCGAGACGTTTGTGAAGACGGCGTCAAAGATCACCGAAACGGGTATCTCGGCGCAGACGATGGTGTTCGGCACGCTCGGCTTCACCATGTTAATCGCCTTATGGTGGACGTACTTCGACGACGTGGCCGAATCGGAGTTGACGCCCCGCTCGCCGCTCGGCAACTCGATCGCGAGCAACCGGGTGTGGTGGGTCTACACCCACTTGCCCCTCGCTGCAGGCCTCACCGCATATGGCGTGGCGGCCAAGAAGGTGGCTTCGGTGAGCGAGTTCGGCGACTACTTCAAGTCGACCTCCACCTGGCTCCTCCTTGGCGCGCTGGTCACGGTGCTCGTCTCGGTGGCGGTGATCGACACGGTCACGGTAAGCCCGCACTTCGGTGTGCGCTCGGGGCAGCGCGCCGCACTCCGATTGCTGGCCGCCGTGGCCCTGGTGGTTGTGGCTGTTCCGATGGCGTCCGGGTCGATCTCGGCGTTGGTCGGCATCCTGTTGTTCACCTTCATCCTCGTGGCCCAGATCGGGGCCGAGGTGGCGATCGCCACCAAGGCCGACCGTCGGGTGGACGCCAACATGGCTGACTTCCACGGAGCCGCCGGGGGAACGTGCCCGCATCTTGAGGAGGCTGAGACACCACCACGAGAGGGTCCAACTTGTCCTGTCTGTGAAGACCACGGTGTGCCCTGGGTACAGCTGCGTCGCTGCCTTACCTGCGGCTACATCGGATGTTGTGACGATTCACCTGGCCGCCACGCCACCACCCATTTCGAGGAGACCGGTCACCCGACCATCGCCAGTGTCGAGCCTGGTCAGAATTGGGCCTACTGCTACATCGACGAGGTCACCGACGTCGACTGGTGGGTGGGTCGAACAGCATCGGCTGCCAGCGAATAAGCCCGTCTACTCCGGGGTGGGCTGTGTGGCCTTACCGACGGAGATTCGCTGGTTAACACCCGCTCGTTGCTCGGCGGTGATTGACGACGGCAACTCAGCGGCAAGCTCGGTCAAGCGGAGCCCGCTGGTCACCGGTTTGATCCTCCCCGCCTCAGCCAGGGCGTCGTGCCGAGGTCCGGCGGCGAATTTCTTGCGCATCTGATGGGGCTGGTAAGTGGTCATGTCGTCGGGGGTTATGTCGCATTCGACTACGAGCGCCCCAACGTCGGCCGCCGCGGTCAGTAGATCCCGTCCGGCTGAGGTGCGGGCGATGATGGCGTTGGTGCCGAGGTCGGTCTCGCTTTCCTCCCGGTCGGGGGAACCGCCGGGCCAGGTGTCGGACGCGGCGATGTCGGCCGACTCACCGATTCCGTCGGGGCAAATCTTGCATCGCCAGGGCAGGCTCCACTGGCTGGCGTCGTCTCCCCAATAGTCGTTGTAGTGATGTTCCTCAACTCGGTCGGCGGTCTCGACCCGGGTCGGTCCGGGGCAGCCGTATCCCCGGTAGCGGAATCCGGTGACCTCGTCGGGGTCGATCCCGATCCGATCGAGAAAGCCTCTGGTGAATTCGGGCGGACCGTAGCCGCCACACACCATGGTCATCCAGTAGCGCACCAGCTCATCGACCCGAGGGTCGTGGCGGGCCCAGTTGCGCAGCGCGCCGATGTCACATGGTTTGGCCACCACCGCGAACGGCTGTCCGCGATCCAGCACATCGGTGATGTGGCGCAGGGGAGCCGTGGGTCCATAACGGGATCCGGCGGCGTCGAGCACTTCGGTGCTGGTGAAACTCAGGGTCGGTTCGCCAAAGGTGGGCTCGGTGGCGGAGGCCCGGGCGTGAAGGATGAAGTCGACCCGCCCCGAGTCGAGCAGGAACTGAGCCAGGGCCGTCAGCACACCGCCTGTCGAACCGCGGTGGCGAACCTCAGGGTCCCCGGCCCAGGCCCGAACGATTCGCTGCCACGGCCCCCAAACCGGATCGACGTTCGTGCGGTTGTCCTGCAACCGCACTGGGAGACCATCGACCCGGGTTCCTGGGCAGACATCGTAGATGGTGTCGACGGTTTCGTGGGTGAGCGGGCCGACCACCACCGGCGCCTCGTAGCCACTCGGCACCTTCCGCACTCCGATCACGCCAGCAGGGGCAACCGACTGGCAGAGGCCGCAGCCGATGCACAGGCCCTGTTCGACGATGGCGTACAGTCGCTCGGTGGGTGTTGGCTGTTTCTCCGAGTCGGTGGCAGCCCCACCCATCACGCGAGCAGTTCCGTCTCGAAGGGGTAGTTGGTGAGCACCTCGCACCCTGTGTCGGTGACCAGCACCATTTCCTCCAGTTTCACTCCCTCGCCGCCGTGTTCTGAGCCGGTGTAGCTCTCCACACACAGCGTCATGTTGGGTTCGAGCACGCCGTCGTAGCCGGCTCGGTCCCAGTCGGGTTGATACTTGATTTGGGGGTACTCGTCGGCCATACCGACCCCGTGGGCGAGACAGGGGTAGCGGCGGGCCACGAACTCGGGTCGAGGGGTGAACGCCTTCTGCGAAATCTCGCTGAACCGCATGCCGGGGCGGATGAGTTCGATGTTGGCGTGTACCTCGTCGTAGGCGTGCCGGTACACGTCTCGCTGTGCCGCGGTCGGGGCCACACCACCGTCCAGACCGCCGCAAAGGAAGGTGCGGGAGATGTCGGCGCAGTAGCCGAAGGGGCCGATCATGTCGGTGTCGAGCCCCACCAACTCCCCGGCCGCCACCGGTTTGTCGGTGGCCTCCTGAAGCCAGGGGTTGGTGCGGTGGCCCGACGCCAACATGCGGCCGTCCAGCCAGGAGCCGTCGTTGGCGATGTTGACCCGATGGATCACCGACAGCAGTTCGTTCTCGGTGACCCCCGGTTGCAGGATCGTCCGCATCTGGTCGATGGCATGTTCGGCCACGGCGATCGAATGGCGCATGCATTCGATCTCATCCGGCGACTTGATCACCCGAGCCAGCTCCATCAGCTTGTCGGCATCTACGAACGTGACCTCCGATAGGCGATCCGCTGCGCCCAACAGGTCCTCGGCGAACATGCGCTCGATGGCCACTCGACTTCGCTTCGGCGCCCCGATGTGATCCAGATGCCGGGCGATGGCGTCGGCCAGCCTTTGTCCACCGGCGTCTCCTCGATCCACTCCACCGTCAAAGGTGTTGAGCAGGAGGCCGGGCTCGTACTCGTCGACCAGGTCGATCGGGTGATAGGACCCGAATATCGCCACCGGACCGTCGGCGGGCACAAACAGTGTGACCGACGGGATACGGGACTGGAACAGCTGATACTCCCGGAAGTCCACGGCGTAGCGCAGGCTCAACGGGTTGGTGAGCACCGCCATCGCCACATCATGGGCGGCCAGTTGCTTCCGTAGCCGCCCGAGGCGGTAGCGGCGCACTGCATCCAGGTCGATCGGTGGTGTTGGCAACACGTCACGACGCCGCTCAATACTCATCGCACTGTTGTACAGAGCAGACCGGCTCCTGTCAACGGCTCCGTTGTTCTCGTTTGGATTCGGGTTCACGCTGCCGGAGAGCTGATACACAAGAACGGTGAACGATTCTCCGAGCTGTCCGATCTGCACGATGACCGATGTTCTCGAGGCCGATGACGGGTATGAGTGCGCAGGCAAGATTGGTGGACGCAGCATCCTGATCACCGCCGACAAGGTCAAGAAGGCCTAGCGCGTTCAGGGTCGCGGACGCTGGTCGTAGTCCTGCCAGGGGCGATCCCGGTCGGCGATCACTTCCCTCAGTCCACGTTCGGCGATTTCCTCACCCCATTGCAGGGCCTCTTCGGTGTGGCGGGTCATACCGTCGAAGAAGGTTCCGAGCATCTGTGTGGTGCGGAGGCCCATGTTTTCGTAGGCCTGGTTGATGAGCATTTTGTTGAGCGCCATCTGGTTGCCGGGGATCGTGGCCAAGCGACGGGCCTCTGCCTCCGCCGCCGCTGACAGTTCGTCGGCCGGATGTACCTCGCTGACCAAGCCGATGCGGAGGGCGGTTTCGGCGTCGATGGCCCGACCGGTGAGCAGAAACTGTTTGGCGTGTTCGAGGCCGAGGCGGTGGACCCACATCATGGTGGTCGGTGTGCCGAACATGCGGCTGGGGGCGTAACCGATGTGGGCGTTGTCGGCCATGAACAACAGGTCGGCGCACATCACCAGATCGGTCGCTCCGCCGACAGCCCATCCGGCCACTTCGGCGATGACCGGTTTCGGGCACTCCCATAGCGACATGAACCGGCGCACGTTGTTGTTCATGAACTGGTAGTCGCGCACTGGATCCCAGTTGCCGGGGCGGGGTTTGGGGCCGCCGCCGTCGTAGGGCTGATCCCACACCGCCGGAGCGGCTGAGTCGGAGTATTCGCCCAGGAAGCCGAGGTCGTAGCCGGCGGTCAGCGTGCCGTTGGACCCCCGAAGCACGATGGCGCCAACGTCGCCCGACGCCGTTGCCGCCGCTACAGAGTCGGCTACACCCTGCACCATGTCGTCGGTGAGGGCGTTGAGCTTCTCGGGGCGGTTGAGGGTGATGATGCCGAGGCGGTCGACTTCTTCGTAGAGGACATGAGGTTCGCTGCTCATGAGCCGAGTGCTCCAATGCGATGTTGGGGGTGCGGAATGAAGACGTGATCTAGTCGGCCACAACCTAGCGCAGGCGTCGAGCTACGATCGACACGGTGCAAGGTTCGGCGCAGGGTTCGGTTCGGTGTCCGGTGCAGCAATCGTGTGGAGGGTGCCCGCTGCTCCATGCGACGCGGGCCCACGAGCACCAGCACAAACAGGAGCGGGTCCAACGGCAGCTACAGCAACACGGTTTGGACGTTCCGCTGTCGGCGATGGTGGCAGGCGAGAATCGTCATCACTACCGCAATCGCTTTCGGCTCCTGGTCGACGACGGCAGGCCCCAACTGTTCAACCCGGCCAAGGCCGGCGGCTGTCTCGCCCTCCGGCCCAAGGCGTGGGAGGGCGTCACCCATCTGCAGACCATGGCCGAGTCGGCTCGCCCCTTGTTCCGCCACATCGACCATCTTGAGGTGCGAGTCGATGATGATGACCATCTCATGGGGTTGTCCTGGGCGACGAGATCCACCGCTCCGGACATCAGCCTTGAACTCGCCGAGCACTTGGGCCGCGGTTGGCGGGTTGGGATGCGAGGGGCGCGGGATCAGCCGACTCTGCCGTACCGTCCGGCCGACGACGTGGTGATGTGCGTCCCGCTCGACGGGTTCGTGCAGGTCAACTCCGAGGTGAATCGGCTCCTGGTCGACGCCGTGCGCCGCGCCGCCGTCGGTCCTTTAGGAACCGTGCTCGATCTCTACGCCGGTGCCGGAAACTTCACGCTGCCTCTGGCCAATGACGGTTGGTCGGTGACTGCCGTCGAACGCTCGTCGGCGGCAATGGCGACACTGGCCGCCAACCGGCAGATCAGCCGGATTCGAACCCTTGCCGGTGATGTGGTCGAGTTGCTCGAAGAGTGTGATCAAGCTGATGTGGTGGTCTGCAACCCACCGAGGGCCGGGCTCGGTGGCAACCATGATCGCTTGGCCGACCTGGTCGGACGGCGACTCATCTACGTCGGCTGCAATCCGGATCGACTGGCCCTCGATGCGGCGAAGCTGACTGCCCTCGGGCTGGAGCCCGTTCGGGTGACCACCTTCGACATGTTCCCCGGCACCGATCACGTCGAAACGATGATCGTTATGGATCGTTAGCCCGTCGACAGGCACGGCAGGCAGAGTCCGATCAAGGGTTCTCACAAAGGTCCAGTGAGTCGATGGGAGGGATCGTTCCGTCGTTTGCCGCGAGGGTGACCTCACGATCGCCGCTTGGACAGGGTGCTGTGAAAGAGATCTCGGTGAGTCCTCCCTTGAACTCGCAGAGGTCGATGACATCGAGGAACTGGTTAAGCTCCTCGATGTCATCGGTGGAGAACTCGGCCGACCCGGTGTCGCCGTCTTCACACAGGTAATCGATGACGATGACCGCATCCTCCGTCGCTGTCGAGTTGCTGGTTGTCGACTGCGTCGTGGTTGTGGTCGATTCCGTGCTGGTGGATGTTGCCTCAGTAGTTGTGCTCGACGCCGAACTCAAGCTGGTCTGCTCTGCCGTTGTGTCCGTCGTCCCGTCACCGCCATCACTGCATCCGACCAGCCCTATGGCGAGGATGATGACGACGACCACGTTCATTGTTCGCACGCTGAAGTTCTTCGACATAGTCGAAACTCTACGTTTGACTTCTACGACCAGACAGAGCCCTTTGTCCTGAGAACGGACGACCGCAGGTCTCGCTGGGGCGTTCGACCGGTACGTCAACCTTTGGTAGGTTGGCGACATGGTTTGGCCCATCGTCTTGGCTGGGGTCGCCTTGGTAGCTTTAGTTGCCTCCGGAGGTGCTGCACGCCGGTATCGGCGTGACTTGCAGTCGTCGCAGAACCGCCTCGCTGCGCTCGACCGTTCAGCCTTCGAATCGGCCATCGGAACGTTGGAGTACGCCGAGGAGGGCTCAGGTGATCCGCTTCTAGTCAGCCACGGCATCTTCCATGGTTGCGATGGCGGTCTGATCTCGGCTGAGGGATTCACCGACACGAAGCGAGTCATCGCCCCGTCGCGGTTCGGCTATCTCGCAAGCGTGCTACCACCAGGAGCCTCTGGTGCGGATCAGGCCGACGCGTTCGCCCTGGTGCTCGATCATCTGAACCTCGAATCGGTTGACGTCATCGCCATCTCGGCCGGTACCGGCCCCGCCATCCAGTTCGCGCTTCGGCACCCCGCCCGTCTTGGTCACCTCGTGATCAGCTCCGGCAACTTTCCGGGAAGCCCAACCGCGCAGGCGCCACCTGCCTGGGCGAAGACGTTCTACTCCGATCGAGCAATGTGGGCGCTGAAGACCTTCGCTCGACCGATGTTCGCCGGCCTCATGGGTATCCCGAAAGGGTTTCCGAAGAACGAAGATGACGTCCGAGTGGTGGAGCAGATGTTGGGTAGCATCTTCCCGATCGCTCCAAGAGTTGCAGGCGCGATCCACGATGCCTGGGTATCGAATCCCGAGATTGGCGGCTATCCGCTGGAGGACGTGTCGACGCCGACGATGATCATCCACGCCAAAGACGACCCTCTCGCTTCGTACTCGGCTGCGGTGGCGGCAGCCGAGCGTATCCCGGGCGCAAAGCTTGTCACTCTTGACTCCGGAGGTCACCTCCAGCTGGGGCAATCGGAACGGGTGCGAACCGAGGTACTTTCCTTTCTTGAAGGACCGTCAACCGACAGGTGATTGGCGACTCAGCCGGGCTACACGCCGGTGGAGCGGTCTGCGTTGTCCGGCGCGCCATCTCTTGGCAATGGATTGGGTTTAGCTAATGTTGATGAAACTCCGGAATCTCCGCCACCGACCCTCCGGTTATCTCCTGCTATGAGCTTTCTACGTAACAAACCACTAGTCATTGCCGTGGGCGCGGTCTTGGCTGCCTTCGTGGCCTGGTTGGCCTTCGGTTTCTTCGGAATCCAAGCCGCGTTCACCGACAACGAGGTGAGCGAGGCCGGCCCGATCTTCACCGCCACCGAGTCTGAACAAGACGAAACCGCCTCCACTGAGGAATTCCAAGACGCCATGGCCGAGGCTGAGGCCAACCCCACCGAAGTCGACGAATCCATGGAGGACATGGAGGACGACATGGAGACCGAGGAGGGCTCGTCGGAGCCTGAGATCGTCACGCTGGTGTCGGGATCATTCTCCGGACTGTCGCGCTACACCATCGTGGGTGACGCCAACGTGCTGAACGACGGCAGCGAGCAGCGTTTCCTCCGCTTCGAGAACTTCGAGTCGAGCAACGGCCCCGACCTAAAGGTCTACCTGCGAGCCGAAAACGGCGACTTCGTGAGCCTCGGCGACCTCAAGGGCAACATCGGTGATCAGAACTACGAGATACCGGTCGACGTCGACCTCAGCGTGTTCAGCACCGTCGAGATCTGGTGTGAACGTTTCGGTGTTGGGTTTGGGTTCGCCGAACTAGCCTGACGCCCTGGGCCGCAACACCTAGTCTGGGGGCGTGAGAACCCAGGTCGCCATCATCGGAGCCGGACCGGCAGGCACGCTCCTCTCCCTGATGCTTCGTCAGCGTGGCATCGAGTCGGTGGTGCTTGAGCGTCAGTCGAAAGACTATGTGCTGTCTCGTATCCGGGCCGGCGTGCTCGAATGGACCAGTGTTGAGATCCTTCGGGCCGCCGGACTCGGTGAGCGCCTCGACGCCGAGGGTCACCGCCACGACTCGGTGAAGATCGCCTTCCGAGGCAGTGACATTCTGTCGATCGACTTCGAGCGTCTCGCCGGTAAACCGATGATGGCCTACGGACAGACGAAGATTCAGGAGGACCTCTACGCCGCCGCCGAGCGGGAGGGCTTGAACATCATCTTCGAGGCTGGTGATGTAGAGATTGTCGATGCCACCTCGGAGTCGCCACATCTGACCTTCTCGGTCAACGGCGAAACTCAGCACCTCGACTGCGACTACATCGCCGGGTGCGACGGGCAACATGGGGTAAGTCGGGGCGCCATACCCGACGAGGTGAAGCGGGAGTTCGAGCGGGCCTACCCGTTTGGCTGGCTTGGCATCTTGTCGGAAACGCCACCGCTCCCATACCTCGTGTACGCCAATCACGAGCGAGGGTTTGCGTTGTGCTCGGAACGCAATCCGATGCTCAGCCGCTACTACGTGCAATGTCCGCTCGACGACAACGTCGACGACTGGTCGGACGACCGATTCTGGAGTGAACTCCTGGCCCGGCTGCCGAAATCGGAAGCCGACCGGGTGGTTACCGGCCCGTCGATCGAGAAGTCAATCGCCCCACTGCGCAGCTACGTGGTGGAGCCGATGCAGTACGGGCGGCTGTTCTTGGCCGGTGACGCCGCCCACATCGTGCCGCCCACCGGGGCCAAGGGCCTCAACCTGGCCATCTCCGACGTGTTCTACTTGTGTGAGGCCTTCACGTCTCAATACGGCGGCGAACCGGGCAAGCTCGAGACCTACTCGGCCACGGCGTTGCGTCGGGTATGGTCGTCGGTTCGTTTCTCCTGGTGGATGACGGTGTTGCTTCACCGCTTCCCCGACCAGACGCCGTTTGAGCAGCGGATGCGGGAGGAAGATCTCGCTCATCTGGCGCGGTCCACGTCGGCCCAGCAAAATGTGGCAGAGCAATACGTAGGACTGGATCTGTAACCATGGGACTCGACAAGCCATACCTGGACATCCCCGGCACCACGATCTTCGACACCGACCAGGCCGCCGCCGGCTATCACCTCAACATGTTCGCCATGTCGCTCAAAGACGCCGCCAACCGTGAGCGTTTCAAGGCCGACGAGGACGCGTACCTCGACGAGTGGCCCATGAGCGACGAGCAAAAGCAGGGGGTGCGGGATCGTGACCTCAACCGACTGCTTGAGCTGGGCGGCAACATTTACTTCCTGGCCAAGATCGGTGCCACCGATGGCAAGAACTACGTGGAGATCGTGAGCTCGATGACCGAGAACGACGCCGACGCTCACAAGCAGATGATGATCGACGGGGGCCGCTCGCCGGAAGGCAACCGCTATTTGCATGAATGGACCGAGCCGGAGGGGCAGGGCTGATGGCCCGCATCACCGCATCGGTCTACTCAAGCCACGTGCCCGCCATCGGCGTGGCCATTGACCAGGACCGAACCCAAGACGACTACTACAAACCCTTGTTCGACGGCTACCAACCGGCGAGGGAGTGGGCCGCGGCCAACACCCCCGACGTAGTGGTTCTGGTATTCAACGACCACGCCAACGCCTTTGGGCTCGACATCGTGCCCACCTTCGCCTTGGGTATGTCGGAGCGGTTCCAGCCTGCCGACGAGGGCTGGGGTGCCCGCCCTGTACCCGTGGTGGAGGGGCACCCTGGATTGGCGGCGCACATCGCCCACTCGGTAATTCGATCGGACTTCGACCTCACCCTCGTCAACGACATCCCGGTCGACCATGGCTGCACCGTGCCGCTGTCGATCATGTTCGATCAACCCGAAGCCTGGCCATGCAAGGTCATCCCGCTGTTTGTCAACGTGGTGCAGTATCCGATCCCCTCGGGCCGCCGTTGCCTGGAGTTGGGCAAGGCGATCCGGCGGGCGGTTGAATCATTCGACGAGGATCTCGACGTGCAGGTGTGGGGCACCGGCGGCATGAGCCACCAGCTGCAGGGCCGCCGAGCCGGGCTGATCAACCAGCCCTGGGACAATGCCTTCCTCGACCGTATAGCCAACGACCCTGAGGGACTCGCCACCATGGAGCATGTGGAGTACGTGCGCGAGGGTGGCTCGGAGGGTATTGAACTCGTGATGTGGCTGGTGGCTCGGGGAGCGATGGCCGATCTGGCCGGTGGTGACCTGCCCACCGAAGTCCATCGCCTCTATCACGTACCTGCGTCCAACACCGCCGTCGGGCAACTGATTCTGAAGGAGCGCTAGACGCGGCCGATCAGTCGCGGTTACCGGCAGGATTGCCGATCTCGGCCACCTCAGGCAGGCCACCGGTGCCGACCGCCGTGGTGTAGAGATCGTCGGCTACCACCAGCTCACCTTCGTAGCCGCCGGCGCGCACCTCGTTGACAAATAGCTGCCGTTCCTCGGGGGTCTCCGGAGGCGGGATGAGGTGAGTCAACACGAGCTTCGGTACACCGAGCGCGGCCGCCTGGGCGCCGATGAGTTTGGTGTCGGCGTGGTAGTCCAAGATGTAGCGACGGTGGGGCGGCAGATCGTCGAAGTGGGAGAACCGCATGGCCTCGTAGACGAGCACGTCCACGCCGTCGGCCAACTCGGCCACTTCGTCGCACACCTTGGTGTCGCCGGTGATGGCCACCGATCCGTCGGGTGTGTCGACCCGATAACCAACCGAGTTGGGGCACGGTTCGTGGCGTACTTGCCCGGCTGAGACCACGACGTCACCGTCATCGGTGGCATGCCGCCAAACCTCGGTCGGGTGATCCGGGATGTCGAAGCCGATGAGGTCGATCGAAGGGCGAGTCTGCCGCCGGGCGTGGCTGGCTCGCACCTCGATGTCATCATCCCAGGCGTCGAGCATCCGCTCGATGTGTCTGGTTGCGGGGCCGTTGGCGGCCACGATCGGCAGCGGAGGGCGGCTGTCGGTTCGATCCATGATCCAGTAGGTCAATGCCACGTCGATCAGGCCGACCAGATGGTCGCTGTGGTGGTGGGTGACAAACACCGCGCCGAGGTCGGGCACCCAGACGTTGGCCGCCGCCAAACGCTGGACGGTTGATCGGCCAGCGTCGAACTGCAGGGTGAGATCGTCGGTGCCATTGCCATAGCGCACGAGAGCTCCGGGCCCGGCTCGATCAGGGTGGGGTATAGGTGTTCCGGAACCGGTGATCGTGACCGAGGTGCTCATTGGTTCAGGCTAAGGTTCAGTTTATGCAGAGCCATACCGACACGATCAGCACCGACAGCGGCCCCATGGGTGTTCACGTTGTGAGGCCCGCCGGCGACGGCCCCTTCCCCGTGGTGGTCTCCTTCCATCACGGCCCCGGGCTGGAGCAAGGCTCGAAAGACACCATGGCCCGTATCGCCGAATGGGGGTACTATGTGGTGAGCCACGACCGCTATCACCGGGCCGAACCGTGGTACACGATGCCCGACCGTAGTGATGAGTCGATCCAGAAGATGTTTGGCCTCATCACCGACACCACCGAGGATCTGGTGGCTGCCGACCTCACCGCACTGCTCGAATGGGTGGCCAACGACCCCGCTGCCGCCGACGGACCGATGGGTTGCATCGGTTATTGCATCGGTGCCCGGTCGTCGCTTTGCACCATCCGGGATCGGGCCGACCAATTCCGGGCCGCCGTCGGACTGCATCCGTCGTTCTGCACCACCGACGCCCCCGATTCACCTCATCTCGCCGTGCCGCCCTACACCGGGTCCATCTATATCGGATTTGGAGCCGAAGACACGATGCAGTCGGCTTCGGACAACATGCCTCTCATCGACGCCACCAATGCTCTCGACAAGGGTGAAGCCGAGATCCACGACGGTGCCAACCACGGCTTCGGCGTGTACGGCGGCGCCTACCACGAGGCGGCCGCCGATCGCTCCTACGAGCGGGTGAAGGTGATGTTCGATCGGGAGCTCAAGGGCTGAGGGTCGCTCTCGCGCTACGGACGGCCGTCTACTGAGCTTGGGCCTTGGGGTTTCCTCGAGGAAACAGCAGCCCGAAGACGGCGGCTTGCACCGCGAAGGCCAACAAACATAGAACCCAGTCGGCCCGCATCGAAGACAAGTGGTCGGCCGGTGAGCTCGGATCGCCGATGATGGCCACGGCGAGGGCGATGGCTACCGCTATCGACAGCTGAAACACCGTAGTCCGGCCCGCCCCGGCCATCCCGAATTGGCGGGCCGGTACATCACGCATGGCCGCGCCGACCGACATGGCGAAACTGCAACCAGCGGCCACACCAAGAAAGAGCCCGGGAACGATGGCGCCCATCACCACACTTGGTTCGAGGTTCGTGAAGATCAGATGGAGGGTCATCGAGATTGCTCCCGCAACACCGCCTACAGCCAAGATGGGACCGTTGCCGATCTTGTCGGCGAGACGGCCGGCGGCCGGAGAGAGCCCTGCAGCCAGCAGCGGTCCTGGCATGATCACCAGGCCCACCTGCAGCGGTGACCAATTCCATTGTTCTTGAATGAACGAGGGGAACGGCACGAAGAAAGCGAAAAAGCCGACCACAAACGCCGAGGTGCCGATGGCGGCGAGGGTGTAGCTGCGGAGCTTGAACAGGTCGAGGTCGAAAAGCGGTGCTGGATGGTGGGCCGACCGATAGACGAACAGTGCGATCAAGGCCAGGCCGAAGGCGACCGTGAACAAGGTAGTTCCGGACAGAAGGCCCCAGGTTTCCTGTTGCACAATGGCGAGGACGATGGCGCCTACGCCAAGACTGGCCGCAGGAACCGAGAGCATGTCGACCCGATCGCTCACGGTTTCGCCCCGACTCTCGCTCAGCCAAATGAGCCCGGCCAGCGTGGCGCCGATCGCGATGGGAACGTTTACGAGGAAGACCGACCGCCAGCCGAACGCCGCCACAAGAAGCCCACCGACCGGCGGGCCGACGGCGGCGGCCAGCGCCCCCATCATTCCCCAGATGCCGATGGCCATTTGTCGTCGCTCGAACGGGAAGGCGGGTAGCAACAGCGCCAGGCCCGACGGGAACTGCATCGCCCCACCGATCGATTGCACCACGCGGGCACCAACCAGCGTGTTGGCGTCCTGAGCCAGCCCGGCTCCGAGCGACCCGATTGTGAAGACGATCAAGCCGGCGAGGAACACCTTCTTGCGGCCGTAACGATCGGCGGCCCACCCAGCCACGAGTAATAACGAGGCGGTACCGATGTTGTAGGCGGTGATGATCCACGACAGCGCCGACTCCGATGCATCCGGGAACGCCTCACGGATATCGGGCAGCGCCAGAGCGATCACCGTGATCTCCAGGCTCACCATGAATCCGACCACCGAAGTTATGGCGAGCGTGATCCAGGCCCGTCGATCGATTGGCGGTGCTTCAGGATCGGATGATTCGGTGTGCGAGACGTCGGCCACTAAGCGGCGGCCAATGCTTCGAGCTTCTCGAGAAGTCCCTGAGGGCCCAGGGCCCCGACGTGCCGCTCGTAGGTGCCATCGGCGTTCACGAAGACCATGCTCGGTTGTGATGTGATCTCGTATTCGATCCATACGTCGGCCGGATCGTCAAGCACGTGGGGGATCGGCGAACTCATGCCTTCAATGAACTCCATCCAGGCGTACTCATCACCGTCGCCGCCATTGGTCACGCCAATGATCGGGATACCGGTGTTTTGCCGTGTTGCCCATGCGACCGCAGAGCGTTCCTGACGACACGTGCCTCAATGAGCACCCCAGAACCACAACACATGGGGTTGCCCTTGGGCTGCTTCCAGTGCCTCGCGCCCGGTGGGCAGAGCGATCTCTTCAACGCCGATCTCTTCAATGCTGATGTCTTCAGCCCCAGCCTCAACCGACGGCGCCGGTGCCGCCTCTGATTGGGCCTGGGTGCAAGCGGACCCGAGTAGCGCGACAACGACCAGCAGAGCGATGGCAAGTGTCCGTGGCCGCAGAATGCTCACGCTTCCAGCCTACGGCCGATGGCACCCGGGAGACACGGCGGCGCTGAGCCGTTAGCTTTGATGCATGCGAAGCCCTCGTATTGCGGTTGTCGGCGACTACGCCTGGGACGTTCTGATCAAGACCAGCACCAATTTGCTCCAAGGCGGCGACTCACTCGGGCAAGTATTGCTTGCGCCTGGGGGCAGCGCGGCCAACGTGGCGGTGTGGGCTCGACGGTGTGGGGTTGCCGTCGACTTCATAGGCAAGATCGGCAGCGACCGATTTGCCGAACTGGCTCGGGAAGACCTCGATGCCGAAGACGTCACCGCCCACTTCACGGTCAGCGACGAACGACTGACCGGCAGCGTGGCCGTACTCATCGACCCCAGCGGCGAGCGGTCAACAGTCTCGGGTCAAGGGGCCGACTTCCTGCTCACACCCGAGGAACTGCCAGCCGATGCGCTCGCCTCCTGTGATCATCTGCACGTGACCGGCTGGAGCCTGTTCACCAACCCACCGCGGGATGCGGTGACCGAGGCGGCTCGGCTTGCTCACGCCGGCGGGGCCACGGTCTCGCTCGACCCGTCGTCGTTTCAGATCATCGACGAGATCGGCCTCGACACGTTCCTTCCCTGGACCTATGCCCTGGCTCCCGACGTGCTCTTCCCCAATTTCGAGGAGGGGCGGGTCATGGCCGGACTGCCCGATGGCGAACCTGAGGCGGTGGCCGGCAAGCTGGCTGAACTTTTCCCCGAGGCCGTGGTTGTACTCAAGCTCGACTCCGAGGGAGCGTTGGTGCTCGATCCGAATCGGGCGGATGGCCCAACTCTGCTCGGCCCCACACCGGCCGATGTGGTCGACGCCACCGGCGCTGGAGATTCATTCGCCGGCGCCTATCTCGCCCACTGGATCACTCACCGAGACACGTTGGCTGCCGCCACGTTCGCCAACCCCGTGGCGGCCTGGGTGGTGGAGCAACTCAGCGCCCGTCCGGCGCCGAGTGATGAGATTGTCGATCGCCTACGGCTATGACGACCGCGTCGACAGCTTCTCAGCGAGGTCGACCAGCTGCTTGCGGAGTTCGGGCACGGCCTGTGCACCGTATGCGGTTGACGCCGCCTCGTAGCGCTGCTGCCGGTGTTCCTCCGGGGTGACCCAGTAGCCGCAGTAGTCGCCCGTGTAGCCGATCGTCGACGCGGTCGTGGCGTTGGAGTGGGCCAGGAGGTCCTGCTCGATCTGCCAACCGGCCATCGTGGTCGGCTCTCCCGGAACCGACCCGAAGATGTGATCGCCAATCCTCACCACCTGTAACGGCAAGGGATTCGACATGATCAGTCGACCCAACCAGAACAGGGGAATTGGGATTCGGGTGACCGCAAACAGCCACAGCACCTTAGGGCCATGACCGCTTTCAGGTGGGAGAATCCGATGGCTTAGCGACTTGTAGCGCTCGCTGTCAACGCCGGCCTCCAACTCGGTCCACTTGAAGGCCGGTCCGTCGGTGGCCCCGGCCATCTGATTCATCCCGTACATGGGCGACGGCAGCGTGTCCATCGGTCTCCAGTTGGTGTACTCGACGGCGGCGGTGAATGTCGTAGGATCGGCCTTCCCGACCAGATCGACGGCCACATCGCCGATACGTTCACCGAGATCCGAGGCCGCATCTCGACCTTGGGCCTCCAGTGCTTCGGTGTAGGGAGCGGCGAGGCTGCCGTCGTCGTCGTAGACGAGGCCCGACATGTCGCCGGCTGATCCGCCGCCGAAGCCCACCACAGCCGAAGGGAACTCGCGCGTCACTCGGTCGCGGGCCCAGCCGTAAAGATCGGCGCTGTAGCTCGGCCATTTGGGGCCGAGAGCGTTGGGGTGGATCCCGTACCAGCCGAGCACCCCAAGCTGATCACCGTCGTCGCTCTGGGCCACGAGCAGGGTCAGGCGGGGGTCGCGATACTGCTCGGAAAGGCGTTCCTTGTGGGCCACCGATCGGCCTGGGCCTTCGGTGAGGAACTGATTGATCGCATCGTCGGAGTAATGCTGCCAGGCCGGAACAGCCCGGTTGGTACCGACGTCGGCCACGTCCCCTCGCACCACGGCGACCTTGCCGGGAGCCATGTTGGCGATCGCCTGTTTAACCGCCAGTCCTACCCGATCCACAAGATGACGGCGCATGCGGTTGAGGCCGAACAGTGAGCTGGAACCGCCTCGGAATATGAGGTTGCCGTACGGTTGACCCGGTCCGGCGTGGGTGTGGCTGCCACACAGAACCAATTGCGAGGGCTTGATTCCGGCGACCGCGGCCGCGCCCTCCCAGACAGGACGAGATCCGGAGTGGATGTCGATGGTGGCCATCACCACTACATCGCCCGACTCCGGGTTTGGTCCACTCAGCGCAACGGCGGTGACCTGCGGACGCTCCAGCGCCTCCTGGGGAGCAGTCGCCTTGGTGGTGGCGAAGCCGGGACCCCATCCGCTGATGGGCCCCTCCCAGCTCGGTGTGATGTCGACTTGAGCGACACCGACACGAGAAACGTTTGATTCGGTCATGATTTCCCCTCAGAACTGACCGAGAACCTGCTCTCGGTAGCCGCTATTCCGCGACCACCGAGAACAGGTTCTGATTGTGCGATTTAACCCAGCGACACTACCACTGGATCGTGATCGGACGAGCCGTGGGCCGTGTTGTCGATCGGATCGTTGAAGTAGAGGTAACCGGTGGGGGCAGTGGAGTTGATCTGCCACACCTCGGCGTCGGTCACACTTCGAGCCAACTTCGACGAAGCGAACACGTAGTCGAGACGACCGTAGCGGCCACTGAACTTGAACGTGAACGCATCATCGCCGAGTGATTCGACCAGATCGACATACCCGGCGTCGACCAGGATCTCGATGGGAGCTTCTTCCTCGTAGGAGTTGAAGTCGCCGATCAGCATGGTCTTGCCGTTGGCGAACACCGGATTGCCCTTGGTCTCCACCCATTCGACCAACCGCTCGGCGGCGTAGCTGCGGGTGAGGTTACAGCTGCCGGTGAGAGCGGTGGTGACGTCGTCACCCAAACCGAAATCCGGACCGGCGGTGTCGGTGCAGGGCGAACCCTTCGACTTGAAGTGGTTGACCACAACGGTTACCCGGTTGTTGTCGATGTCGAAGGCTTGAGCCAGCGGCCAACGGCTGTTGTCGGCGTCACCGGTGAGCAGGGCGTCGATGTCGAACGTGTCGGCCTCGAGCACCGGCGAAGCCTTGGCGCTCTGGTAGATGATGCCTTGAGCGATGGCGTCGGGGCCGAGCCCTCCGTCGCCTTCGGAGGTGAGAGCATCTTCCGGCGGCTGGATGTATGACCACTTGTCGTAGCCGGCGGCGGCGTTGAGGTTCTCGGCGAGCGTTACGACCGAAGGAACCGTGGTGGGGTCACCGTCGTAGAAGTCTTCGTAATCGTTCTCCAGCTCGATTAGCCCGAGGATCGAAGCATCGAGACGGTTGATGGCATCGACGATCTTGGCCGTCTGCTGGTCGAACTGCTCCTGGTTCGCGGCTCCTCGAAGCCCGAACGTGTTGAAATAGTTCAACACGTTGAAGGCGGCGATGTCGTTGCCGTCGGCCAGGTTGGGCTCAGCCGGACGGGGCACGGTGTTGTCGGTCTCAGGGAAGAAGATGCGGCTACTGGGATCGCCGACCTCGTTGTCGACCGGCTCAACCTTGAACTCACCGAAGCTGTAGCCGAGAGCGCCGACCAAACGACCGGCCGGCATGGTGTCGCCGGCCGACAGGTCCTCGTCAAATCGCTCCCACGGGAAGGGGTTGAACTGGCCGAACGCTTCGTTGCGGTCGTTGACCTTAAGTTCCTTGGTGAGGTTCTCGGCTTCTAGAGCGGCGGCCGCCGGATCATCGGGCGAGAACACCGAGGTGGCCTGCGGCAGCGGTCCGTCGAGGGCCAAACCAAGCTCACCGAAGCGGTAGGCGGTAAACAGGCCGGTGACGTTGAGATCCTGAGCATTGGTTACCAGCATCGACTCGAGCGCTTCCCGACCGTCGCGGTCGAGCGGCAGAGTCAGTGGCGTGGGAGCGATGGTGACCGGGTCGACGTCGCAGATCTCCATTTCGGGGAACGACAACTGGGTCAGGCCCCGGAAGGCGGTGACTTCGTCGGTGAGCTCCACCGTGTCGCCCTCGACCGGGAGCGTGCGGCGGTCGAACACAAACAGGCCCTCGGACGATGTGGGATCGCCGTCTTGATCGGCGTCTTCCTCCTGTACGAAGTATCCGTCGAGGTCGACATCGGCCAACGTGACCACGGCTCGAATCGTGACGGTTTGCCCATGAAGCGGGGAGTCGCTGTTGGCGTCGGGATCAGCGCCGGAGCCCTGAATCGCGCTGATCAGGGTGAGGTCCTCGTCGGGCGTGTCGCAGGTGGCAGGTGGTGGTGGTGGAGGGGGCGGAGGCTCCTCACCCGGGGCCAGGCCGAGCTGGCTCACATCGTCCTCGGCAAAGGCCTCAAACTGATCGGCGGTGTTGAAGGCATCTGTTGGGTCGGTGTCGCGAGTGAAGTCGGTGCGACGCAGCGTGACGTTGGCGGCGAAACCGCCATCGTTTCCGACCTCGCCGAAGCTGTCGACAACATCGCCGTTGCCGTCGACGATGACGAAGGCGTCGTTGCCGTTGAAGCTGATGGCGCCTGATGTGGCATCGATGTCACCGCCAAGGGCGTACGACGGGTTGGCGACCACAAAGACGTCGCCGTCGGCCAGATCAACAGCCGGGAATGCGTAGGTGAAGGTAGGACCCTCGGCCAAGGTTCGGCCGTTGTGGTAGCTGCGGTACTCGACTCCGGCGAGCGAAACGGCTGCACCGGTGCCGTTGTAGATCTCGATCGCCTTGTTGTTGCTCGACCCCTCGACGTATTCGCTGATGACCAGTCCGTCGGTCATCGGGTCGGCAGCAGCTGCCGGGTTGGCCACGGCCACCACCGTTGTTGCCATGACCGCCAATGCGGCCATCAGTCTCCCTGCGGCAGTAATCCTGCCACGAGCGTTCCTCATACTTGCTCCCTTCAAGGACCCGCGCTTCACCGAAGAGGCCAATCATAGTCCGTCGTTGCTTGCAGATCCCAGGGGGTCGAACAATCAGCCCAACGGTGAGTGCCGACCCAGGGATAACCCTTGGGTCATCTTGGGGTTTTCTCGGGGTTGGGTCCTGGTAACCCCCAATGGTTGCCGGCGCCGGGCGCGACAAAGGTGAAAGGCGAACACCAGGGCGGCATCGATACAAGACATGAGGGACTTCCGAGGGCAGCACCGTGATCGCATCCAACAGACTTGAACTGGTACCCGTCGAGGACAACCGAATTCGCAGCCTGAGCATCCAGGCCGCTCTGATCGGGGCGGCGATTCTCCTCTACTTCGGCGTTCGGGGCCGCACCGAAGGCAGCGCCACCGAGGCGGTGGCCAACGGCTTCGGCATACTCCGCTTCGAAAGGCTTTTGGGGCTCGACGTCGAGTCGCAGTTGCAGGGCATGATCCTCGACAGCCAAACGATCGTCACCCTGATGAACTGGATCTACATCTGGGGCCACTGGCCGCTGATCGCCGCCACCTTGGTGTGGCTCTACCGGTCTCGGCGCTTCGAATACCTTCTACTGCGAAACGCTCTGTTCGTCTCCGGTGCGATTGGGCTTCTCATCTTCGTGGCACATCCGGTAGCCCCACCTCGGCTGCTCCCGTACGGCTTTGTCGACACGGTGACCGAGCTGTCCAACTCGTATCGGGTACTCCAGCCACCGTCGCTGGTCAACAAGTATGCGGCACTGCCGAGCCTCCACGTCGGTTGGAACCTCCTTATCGGCCTGGCCATCTACCGGTCGGGGGCCGGTCGAGCATTCAAGGTCTTCGGCGTGGTGTCACCTCTGCTGATGTTTGCCGCCGTCGTGCTGACCGGCAATCACTACGTGGTCGACGGCATCCTCGGTGCCACGGTGGCGATGATCGGCTTCGCCGTCTCCATGGTGGTCACGCCGAAGCTGGCCTTCGGGCTTGTCGCCAACGACCGCTGGCCGTCCGCCCGTCAGGATCTTTCCAGGCTCCCCGCCGGCAGCATCGTGCGCTAGCCGACCGGCGTCGGACGGCTGTCGGCGCCGTCCCCATTGACAGTCGCCGCCATGTTGTTAGACTCTCTAACTGGGCCTTGGCCAAAGGGGCTCTGCGTCACAAGACACGCAGAAGGGGAACGCGCAGGGTACTGTCGCGTCATCATCTCGTCCGGCCTCTCAATTTCGTCTGGAAGGAAGTCCACAACAATGACTCGAATGACCCCGTCCGAAGCGTTTGTCGAAACGCTGGTGGCCAACGGCGTTACCACCACCTTTGGCATCATGGGCTCGGCCTTCATGGACGCCATGGATATCTTCGCCCCGGCCGGCATCGAGTTGGTGCCGGTGGTGCACGAGCAGGGTGCGGCCCACATGGCCGACGGGTACGCCCGGGTCAGCGGCCGCCACGGCGTGGTCATCGGTCAGAACGGCCCTGGCATCTCCAACTGTGTGACCGCTATCGCCGCCGCGTTCTGGGCCCATACTCCGGTGGTGATCGTCACCCCGCAGACGGGCTCGATGGGTATCGGCCTCGGTGGCTTCCAGGAAGCCAATCAGCTCCCCATGTTTGAGGAGTTCACCAAGTACCAGGCTCATATCGACAATGAGAACCGCATGGCGGAGCTCACCGCTCGTGCCTTCGATCGGGCTCTGTCGGAGATGGGTCCCACTCAGATCAACATCCCCCGCGACCGCTTCTACGGCGACATCGACGTGAACATCCCCACCCCGATGACCCTCGATCGAGGCCCTGGCGGCACCGCCAGCCTCGACGCCGCCGCCGATCTTCTCGCCGAGGCCGAGTTCCCCGTGCTGCTCTCCGGTGGTGGCGTGGTGATGGGCGACGCCATGGACGAGTGCATTGCGTTGGCCGAGCGTCTCGGCTGCCCGGTGGTCAACAGCTACCTGCACAACGATTCGTTCCCGGCCAGCCACCCGCAGTGGTGTGGCCCCCTCGGCTATCAGGGTTCCAAGGCGGCCATGAAGCTGATCGCCAGGGCCGACGTGGTGCTGGCGCTCGGCACCCGCCTCGGCCCGTTCGGCACGCTGCCCCAGCACGACATGGACTACTGGCCCAAGGACGCCAAGATCATCCAGGTCGACGCCGACCACAAGATGCTCGGACTGGTGAAGCCCGTGTCGGTCGCCATTCACGGCGACGCCGGTGCCGCCGCCACCGCTTTGTTGGAGCGCATCGCCGACCGCACTCTGGCCTGCGACGCCACCGCCGCTGAGCGTGCCGCCACCACCGCCGAGGAGAAGGCCGCTTGGGAAGCCGAGCTCGACGAGTGGACCCATGAGAAGGACGACTTCTCGATGGAGATGATCGCCGAAGCCGACGCCGAGGAAGGCAACTGGCTGCATCCCCGCTCGGTCCTCCGGGAGCTGGAGAAGGCCATGCCGGCCCGAGCGATGGTGTCGACCGACATCGGCAACATCAACTCGGTGGCCAACAGCTACCTCCGTTTCGAAGAGCCTCGTTCGTTCTTCGCTCCGATGAGCTGGGGCAACTGTGGTTACGCGCTGCCCACCATCATCGGGGCCAAGAAGGCCGCCCCCGATCGTCCGGCCATCTCCTATGCCGGCGACGGTGCCTGGGCGATGAGCATGAGTGAACTCATGACCGCCACCCGTCACAACATCCCCGTCACCGCAGTTGTGTTCCACAACCGGCAGTGGGGTGCGGAGAAGAAGAACCAGGTGGACTTCTACGGTCGTCGATTTGTGGCCGGTGAACTTGAAGGTGGCGAGAACTACGCCGAGATCGCCGAGGCCATGGGGGCCAAGGGTGTACGCATCGACAAGATCGAAGACGTCGGCCCGGCTCTCAAGGCTGCCGTTGATGCTCAGATGAACGACGGTGTGACCACCGTGATCGAGATCATGTGCACCAAAGAACTCGGCGACCCGTTCCGCAAGGACGCCCTGTCGAAGCCCGTGCGCCACCTCGACAAGTACAAGGACTATGTCTAGGGACTATGTCTAGGGCCTATGGGTAGTGCTCTGGCCCGACCATCCCGAATCTGTTCACGGGCGAAACCGGTCACTACTGACCGGTTTCGCCCGCGAACTCGTTTTCGGGAGCCCGAGGCGTCGCCCAGCCCGCCAGCGTTTGTCGTTTGCGGGTGATTGCGGTCACTGGTTGTCGAAATCGCCCGCGAACAGCCGTTGGCGAGCCCGAACCGCCTGGGTTATCTCAGCCACAAACTGGGTCCGGTTCTGGACTTGGGACCACGTCACGTAGATCAACTGCCACCCCGAAGCGGTAAGCGCCAGGTCTCGACGGTTGTCGGCGTCGATTTTGTCGACTCCCCAGTGATGTGACCGGCTGTGCGCCTCGATCCCGAGCCCGATTGACGGAAACGCAATGTCTATCCGGTAGCGGCTTCCGACTGCGTCAACACAGACAGGAAACTGGAGTTCGATCGGCGGAAGACCCGGCTGATTGACCAGGTTTGCGACGAGACGCTCAAGCCAGGAATCGGTAACGCCGTCCACCCTTCGAGGATCGGCGAGAATCCTGGTCAGCATTGCCGTGCCTCGACAGTTGCCGGTGGTCAGGCGATCGAGCGTCTCGTGGAGCCAGGCCATTGAGTAGGAGCGGGTGAACTCGTCGAAACATCGCCGACGACGTCCCTGGGCGCAACCCGCCCTAGCAGGCACAGCGTTGCCGCGGGATTCAAGGTGGCGATGTGATCCACGGTTGTGATGTCGAGCGCGGGATCGATGCGTGAGGCCCAGAACCTATGGGCTTTGGAGCTCGCGGCGGAACCGGTGCGGGCCGAACGGGGCACCCATATTGCCGGTGGTCCGGCCGGAGCATCAAGCCACCGGTGAAGCCAGGCCGAGTGAACGTGCGCAGCCGCTGATCCAGTACGTTCGACTACCGCCGCTCTGGTTGCCTGACCCAGCGGCGCGCCGAGCGCCGTGACCGACCACACCCGGGATCCAAGACGGTGAAGCTCGCCTCGTTGTTCGGCCCGGCGAAGGCGGCGGGCGGGAATATTGTCGGCAACCTCGGATGAATGAAAGGCGTTGTGTCGAGAGGCTGCAAACTCGACGAGCGCCTTGGACGCTTCATCGAAGTGCATGTGTGCGACAGTAGCCAGAAGTAGTGACAGCCATCTCCGCACCGATCCCGACCGATCCCGACCGAAGCTGTCGGCCTGCTCAGCACCTGTTCGCGGGCGAAAACGGTCAATAGTGACCGGTTTCGCCCGTGTGCAACGACATGAACACCGATAGATCACTTGCGTGGACATAGACATAAAGATATGTTTATGTCTTCATGGATGATCTGATCGACGCGCTGAAGGCGGTGGCCGAGCCCACCCGGCTGCGAATTGTTGTGGTGCTCGATCGATGCGAGCTCACGGTGGGTGAGTTGTGCCGAGTGCTCGGTCAGTCGCAGCCTCGGGTCTCGCGTCACCTTCGATTGCTGACCGACTCCGGCGTACTGGAACGGCACCCTCAGGGAGCCAACGCCTACTTCCGCCCCGCCCGCTCCTCGCTCGGCCGGGCGTTGCTCGACGCCGTGTTGCCGCTCGTCGACATCGACGATGCTGCCGCCGAGCGGGACCTCGACCGCCTGGCCTCCATCCGGGCCGAGCGAGCCGAGCAGGCCGCCGACTACTTCGCCCTCGTGGCCGCCGACTGGGATCGGATGCGGGATCTCCATGTGGCCGATGACGCCGTGGAGCAGGCGATGCTGGCGACGGTCGATGGCAGACCGATCCAGGATCTCCTCGACGTCGGTACCGGAACCGGACGTGTCCTCGAGGTCTTCGCAGATCGAATCACCCGGGGGGTCGGCATCGACCTATCGGCCCCCATGCTCGACCTCGCTCGCAGTCGCCTCGACGACGCCGGCCTCCGCCACTGCAGCGTTCGCCAGGGTGATCTCTACAACCTGGCCGTCGATCCCGGCTCGTTCGACGTTGCCGTGCTCCACCACGTGCTGCACTTCCTCGACGACCCGGCCTCGGCCATCGCCGCCGTCGGTCAAACGGTGCGGGGCGGTTGCACGCTCATCATCGTCGACTTCGCTCCTCACTCCTACGAGAGCATGCACGACGACTACGCCCACCACTGGCTTGGCTTCGCCGACGACGAGGTGAGCGACTGGTGTCGGGATGCCGGCTTCGTGTCGGTCGAAGCTCAACACATGACGCCCGACGGCGGCGGTGCCGGCGAGCTACTGACAACCACCATCTGGACGGCACGCCAAGACCCTGAGGCACCGTCCGTCCATCCATTCAACCAACTCGAGGCAGTTTCCTGACCATGGCAGCTCAATCCCAAGAAACGCATCAACCCCATCTCGATGAGGCGGCCGAACGGCTGGCCCGTCGTCCGTGGCCCGCCACCCCGCTGCGTTCCCGGCTCAACATTTCCTTTGAGTTCTTTCCCCCGGCCAACTGGACGGCGGAAGCTCGGTTGGCCCAGTCGGTCGAGATTCTCGCCCCGCTTCAGCCGTCGTTTGTGAGCGTGACCTACGGTGCCGGAGGCACCACACGCGACCGCACGCTGGAGGCCATCCGCCGCATCACCTCGGCTACATCGCTGCCCGTGGCTGGGCACTTGACCTGTGTGGGCGCAACCCGAGATGAGGTCAACGAGGTTGTTGACGACTACCTCGACGCCGGAGTCCGCCACATCGTCGCCCTCCGTGGGGATCCGCCCGCCGGCCAGACCGACGGCACCGTCCCCGGCGGATATCGAAGCGCCGCTGAGCTGGTGGCCGGACTGCGGGATCACGCCGGACCCGAGCTGGAGATATCAGTGGCGGCCTACCCCGAGATCCACCCCAAGGCCACATCTCGAAGAGCCGACCTTGAGAACCTCAAGGCGAAGATCGACGCCGGCGCCGACCGGGCCATCACCCAGTTCTTCTTCGACACCGACGTCTTCGCCCGCTTTCTCGAAGATGCCCGTCGAGCCGGCATCAACGCTCCGATCGTGCCCGGCATCATGCCGATCACCGGCTTCGCCAACGTGCAGCGTTTCGCAAAACGATGCGGCACCAGCGTGCCCGGATGGATGCACGATCTCTTCGCTGATCTTGATGACGTCCCTGAGGTGCGCCGCCTCGTGGCGGCAACGGTGGCGGCTGAGCAGTGTCGCCGCCTGGCCGAACTTGGCATCACCGACCTCCACTTCTACACCATGAATCAACCCGAGCTAACGGCGGCGGTCTGTCGCATCCTCGGCGTGCGGCCAGAGCCGGCATCGGGCTCGCCCCCGAAGTCGTTGGCCGACGCCGTCTGACCGACTCCCCAGCCGGCGCGGTTGAGCTCAGCGTTCGAGCAGGGATCCCGCCAGCCAGGTTTGCTCGACCTTGATGTCGGGTAGATCATCGATGTCGACAGAGAGCGGATCGTCGCTCAGCACGGCGAAGTCGGCCAGCTTGCCCGGTTCGATCGACCCGACCAAGTGTTCCCGCCGTAACGCGAAGGCTCCTTCGAGCGTGTAGCCACGCAGCGCGGCGGCTCGAGTGATCCTACAGTCGGGCCCGAGGATACGCCCTTCCTTCGTCTGCCGGGTGACGGCAACCCACATCGCCAGTGGTACGTCGGGCATGCTGACCGGCACGTCGGATGACAGAACCACCGGCATCCCTGCCTCGGCGAACAGGCCACTGGGGTACATGCGATGGGCCACGTCGCCGTAGTCCCGCAGGGCACCCACGCCGTACGAGTACACGTGAGCGGGTTGGGGGACCGGCACGATACCAAGCTCGGCCATCTCCGTGATTTGAGCATCGGTGGGGAAGCCACAGTGTTCGATGCGGTGGCGGACGTCGGGTCGAGGGTCAGCGGCCTGAGCCGCCCGCACCGCGTCAATCACCATGCCGATCGGAATCGACCCTTGGGCGTGGGTGCCGGATTGCAGCCCAAGTCGGTGGGCCTTCACCAGCAGATCCCGAAACTCGTCCTCGTCGTGGTAGAGGTAGCCGGACCGATGGTTGACCGGGCAACCACACGGAACGTAGGCCGTGCCACCGGTCAACGCGCCATCGGCATACAACTTCACCCCGGCGATATGCAGCCACTCATCACCCAACGTCGACGACAACCCGAGCCCGGCAAGATGGTCGAGGTGGCTCGACAGCACCATCATCGACGCCCGGAGTTGCAGCCGCCCCTGGTCGCGGGCTCGCAGCCAGTTGGTCATCTCCCGCTCGGTCACCTGGCAATCGCCGATTGAGGTGATGCCCGCCCTCGACAAAAGCCGCTGTCCCAGGTCGAGCATGCGGTCGAGATCGTCGGTGGTCTCGGGCATGTGCAGGTTGGGGCCGTGGTTGCTGATCTTCACGCCGTCGGACCCGGTGAGCAGATCGCAGGCCGAGTCGAAGATGAGGCCCAGAGGATCGCCTTGTTTATCACGATCGATACGCCCTCCGATCGGAGTTGGTGTGGTGGCATCGATACCGGAGCGCCGGAGCGACTCGTGGTTGACCACGTAACCGTGTCCACTGGCGTGCATGATCTCAACCGGCCGATCGGTGGACACCCGATCGAGGTCGTCGGCCGTGGGATGTTGATCGTCGGTGCCGAGGCGGTGATGGTCATAGCCAAACCCTCGAATCGGCCCGCCCGTCTCCGCCCCACCCACGGCCTTGCCGTGCTCCCGCAGCGACTTCACCAGCTCATCAATACTGTTGGCCCCGGTGAGATCGGCCCACGACATACATTGGCCGAGCATCAGCGGATGGGTATGGGCGTCGACAAACCCCGGCACCATCGTTGCCCCGGCCAAATGATGCACCGTCGGATCGCTGGCTTGCGCCACACAGTCGTCGTAGGATCCGACGGCTAGGATCCGATCGCCGTCGACCAACATCGCCTCCACAGTGCCGTCGGGGCCCATGGTGTGAATCGTCCCGCCGTGGATGAGATGCTGGTCGCTCACGTCGCCGGCGCCTCGGCTACTCGGGTGTCCACGGGAACGAGATTTGACTGGCGGTTGCGACGGCGAGGTCCCGGCCCGCCAGGCGATCGACCATGTGTAGCGCCATGGCCATGCCGTTGGACAGGCCCCCGGCGGTGACC
Organism: Acidimicrobiales bacterium; assembly: GCA_965216355.1. GTDB lineage: Bacteria > Actinomycetota > Acidimicrobiia > Acidimicrobiales > SZUA-35 > JAHELU01. Next base: position 670,812 of record CBDCFR010000012.1, on the reverse strand, counting down.
ACCCGTCCTTGATCGACCCAACGGGCGCCGGGAGTTCCACCGCTGAGCTTACGACTCTTGGCCAGCGGCTCGATGTCTTCAGCGTGGGTGGTCCACGAGATGCCGTCGAGTAGACCTTGGTCGGCCAGAAGGAAGGCCCCGGTGCACACCGATGTGATCGTGTCGCTCAGACCGATCAGCTTCTTTACTGCCGCCGCCACCTCGGGGCGTCGGGCTACGTCTTCAATGGCAATGGCTCCCGGCACCACCAGCACGTCGAAGCCGACCACGTCGGCCATCCGGTGGGACGGGGCGAGACCCATGCCGCCATAGCTGGTCACCGGGGCATCGGTGGCGGAGACGGTTCGCACATCGAAGACCGATCCATCACCGTTTCGTTCACTCAGGCGGTCGGCGGTGAGGAAGACCTCGTAGGGGCCACCGACGTCGAGCAGATCAACATCGTCGAACAGAAGAATGCCAACTTTGTGCGGTGTGTCCACTATGAACTCCTTATCCGGTCGGCGATCAGGCTGACCATCTCGAACATTACCGCCATGGCCCGGTAGCTGGTGATTTGGTTGGGAGAGTCGACGGTGGGCATGAGGCACACCACGTCGCCCCCAATCACATTCTTGCCCCGCATCGATCGCAATAACTGCATCACCTGGTCCATCCCAAAACCTTCGATGCCGGCCTCGATATTGGCGACACCGGGTGCCACCGTGGGGTCGAGGCAGTCGAGGTCGAACGTGATGTAGACGGGACGGTCACCGATGCGGTCATGGATGATCTCGATCACCGCTTCGGGACCCAGGCGGTCGTAGTCGGTTTTCTTGATCACCTCGTAGCCGAGGGCGTAGCTGGGATCGAGCCAGTCGAGTGAGCGAACGTTGCCCCGGATGCCCACCTGGACCGAGTGTTCCGGATCGACGAACCCGTCGGTGGCGAGGTAGCTGGCCCAGTGGGCCGCCGACTTGATGGCGCCCATGAAATGGTCGACGTTGTGGAAGGCATCGGTGTGGGCGTCGAAGTGGAGGAGGCAGGCCTTCTCCCCGCCGGTGAGGTTGGCCTCTGAGCCGGCGATGGCCTGGAGGATTCCACCGGTGACCGAGTGGTCGCCGCCGATCGACACCGGTCGGCAGCCGGCGGCGTCGATATCTCGGTAGAACTCGGTGATCATCTCGATCGAGCGTTCGTTGTTGTTGCCCTCCGAGAGGGGCACATCGCCAAGGTCGTGGATGCGGCACGTATCCCACGGGTCGAGTTGAAACTTGTCGTGCACCCGTCGACCAATAGCCGACACGTTGCGCACCGCCCTTGGCCCGAGGTGCTGATCCCGCTGCGTGGTGCCGTTGCCGGTGGAGTGGGGCACGCCGACCAGGCCGATGTCGGCGTTGGCCGGGTCGCCGTCGTGCGGGCAACGGAACAGCGTGGGGATCCCGTACCAATAGATGCCGTCCATGAGCCTCTGTTGATCAGATCGCGTCATGGCGGAAGTCTATTAGGCTCCCCGGGAGGCGGGAAGCTCGGCTGTGCTCCAACCCGTCTCCCGCCCCGACGAAAAACCTCAACGCCGTAATCCTATAGTGGCGCACATGGAGGGTAGGAAGGTTGCGACAGGGTGCGGTCTGGCGGCGGTGGCCGCGTTTGGATTGTTGTCTCTGGTGCTGTTGCTGTTCCTTGGCGCCGGTCTGTTCCTCGTGCGAAGCACGGTTGAGGGCGGTCCCGTTGTTGTCGGGCCTGATGTGCCGGCGCTGGCCGACGCCGACTACGAGACCATCATCGAAGAACCCGACGGCGAATGGTTTCGGCTTTGGGCTTTTCTCTCAGAGACATGCATCGGTATCAGCACCAGTGCCGGCGATTCGGCAACGTGTGGTGAGCCGGGCACCCCGATCGTCCAGGAGATTCCGTTGGAAACCAGCACTTGGTGGGTGACGCTCAGCCGGGTTGGCGTGACCATCGAGCCGACGGACCGCACATGTGTGGTGGAACACCACGACACGCTGGACGACTTCAATCTCAGTTGGTGTCGCGTGTCCTAAGGTCGGCTGCCGTAGATCTGCCACCGGTGCCCCCGGCCTGGTTGCCAGCATTTGGGTGGGGGCGAGTAGTCTGGAGTTAGAGCTTCAAACTCAGGGCTCTAATTTCCCCGCTCCCAACCCACTGAGGTACTGATGATTACAGCGGCCGAGCTCTTTGGCTTCGACCCTGACACACCACTGGGGAATCGAAAGATCGCCGTGCTCGACCGTCCGGCCGATGACAGGTTTGGAACCGAGCTGGCTGCCCATATCCCCGAGATCGATCCGGCGTACCACTTCGATCCCGAGACCACCTTGGCCCTGCTGGCGGGCTTTGAGCTGAACCGTCGGGTGATGTTGCAGGGCGCTCACGGTTCGGGCAAGTCGACCCACGTTGAACAGGTGGCGGCTCGACTCAATTGGCCGCTGTTGCGTATCAACCTCGACGGTCACCTCACCCGAGCCGACCTCGTTGGCCGCGACGCCATTGTTGTCCGCGACGGAATGCAAGTCACCGAATTCCAGGAGGGTCTGCTGCCTTGGGCCATCCGTCGCCCGGTTGCCGTGTTGTTCGACGAGTTCGACGCCGGTCGTCCCGATGTGATGTTTGTCATCCAACGAGTGTTGGAGCGAGATGGTCGCTTCACCATGCTCGACCGCAACGAGGTGATCACCCCTCACCCGCAGTTCCGATTGTTCGCCGCCACCAATACGGTCGGCCTCGGCGATCACACCGGCTTGTACCGCGGCACCAACGTGTTGAACCAGGCTCAGATCGACCGCTGGAACATCGTGGCCCACCTCGATTACCTCGCTCCGGCCGATGAACAGCGTGTGGTGTTGGGCCAGGTTCCCGGCCTCGTCAATTTCGGTGCCGAGCGGACCGATGGTGACGAACTGGTGGCCGGTATGGTGGAAGTGGCCAACATGACCCGCACCGGTTTCGCCGCCGGTGACGTGTCGACGTTGATGTCGCCTCGCACCGTGATCGCCTGGGCCGAGAACACCCTGACCTTCGGTGACCCTCTCACCGCTTTCCGACTCTCGTACGTGAACAAGTGCGACGAAGCTGAGGGCGCGATTGTGTTGGAGTACTACCAACGGGTCTTCGGCTAGATGAGTTCTGCTCCGCCGGTTGCTGCCGACCTGCGCCTCACCCAGCGTTTGTCGTCGGCCGGCCTGCGGGCTGTAGCCGCCGAGCCGACGGCCGAACTTCGAGGGCAGCGGCTGGAGGTGAAGGGTCACCCGGTCGGAATCGTCGTGCCCTACCTCGCGCAGGATCTGGCCACGCTGTCGAGCCCCGAGCGTCGCGGTGTTGTCGATGCGTTGGGACTGCGGGTTCGCCACAGTGATCGAGCGTTGCATCTGGCGTTGTCGCCCGACGATCCGTTGCAACGCATCGTGTTCGACATCGCCGAGCAGTTTCGCTGCGAAGCGCTCACCCCCTCGAGCTGGCGTGGAGTGCCCAAAAACTGCGCCGCCGCGTTCGACCGGTGGAGCGAAACAGCCCAGGCCGAACGGCTGACCGAGACCGGCGTCGGACTGCTCATCTTCACCATCACCCACATGCTGCGGGCCCGGTTATTGCGTCGGCCCACCACCGAGCAGGTCGACGACGTGATCGAGGTGACCCGGGGCAACCTGTCGAGGTTGGTGGGCCACGCCCTGAAACCACTGCCCTCCCTCGTCGAAGACCAAGAGGCATTCGCCGAACCGGCGGCGGAGATCGCCCGCCTCATCGCCGAGATGGTGAGCGATGCCGGTGAAGCGGAAGCGGCGCTCGACGACAACCGGGCCCGGCTGTTGATCCCCCTCGACTGGGACGCCCTCGACTACGAACTCAACGCTGGTAGCGGTGGGCCGTCGATCGCCGACAGTCGAAGCGACTACCGGGTGTTCACCCGAGCCCACGACATCGAGGTCGCAGGCAGCTCGCTCTATCCGGCACCGACGCTGCGACGGCTACGGGCTGAGTTGGAGGAGCACCGTTCGGCCCAAGTGGTTTCGCTGGCCCGACTCTCACTGCGGCTGCAGGCGTTGTTTGGCTCGACCACGGTGGACGGCTGGCGGGGCGGCGAGGACGACGGCTTTCTCGACACGGCCCGTCTGGCCCAAGTGGTGGCCAATCCCACCAACGACCGGATCTATAAACAGCCGATAGCACGCCCGTCGGCCGATGCCACGGTCACCTTCCTTATCGACACCTCGGGCTCGATGAAACTGCAGCGTTATCAGGGCGTGGCGGTTCTGGTCGACACGCTGGTTCGAGCGTTGGAGATGGGTGGCATGACGGCCGAGGTGCTCGGCTTCACCACCGCTTCGTGGGGTGGCGGCAAGGCCCGGCAGGAGTGGCAAGCCGCCGGTCGACCGGCCGATCCTGGGCGGATCGCCGACCTCCAGCACATCGTGTACAAGGCGGCCGACCAGAGCTGGCGGCAAAGCCGCTTCTCCCTGGCCGCCATGATGCGCACTGATCACTACCGCGAGGGGGTTGACGGCGAGGCGGTGGCTTGGGCCGCTCAGCGGTTGGCGGCCCGCTCGGCTCGGCGCAAGGTTCTTGTCATCATCTCCGACGGCTTTCCCATGGAAACATCGACCGCTCGACTCAACCGCGACGGCTACCTACTCGACCATCTGCGCTGGGTGTGTGAACGAGTGCAGCCGACCTCCGACCCGTTGAGCGATCAGATCGAGCTTGGAGCCGTATCGCTGGAAGAAGATTTGAGTGGGATCGTGACCCCGTCGGTCAAGCTCGACCTCAGCGGCACGCTCACGATCGACACCTACAACGTTCTGCACCGCCTCTTCGGCTGAGGGTCCGACACGCCAATGACCGAGTTTCCAGCACCCGATCCGCCACCTCATCACATTCGGCCGCAGCCGATCGAACACAATCCGCTGGTGTCAAAGGAGCAGGCTCAGCGAGACGATGAAGGCGTAGCCGCCGAGGACCGGCCGATCTCCCACTGGGCTGCTAGCCGGGATCGTGATCCATCCTCCAACGTCATCCGCCACGGCCGACGTCCCGATGACATCTCATCCCGGGTTGGCCGGCCTCGTCGCCAGAGCCTCAGCGTTAGTCAGATCCGAACGCTTCTTAAGGCGGCAGGTGCAGCGGTCGTCGCTGTCGTCGGATTTGTCACGTTCAGCGGCGCCGATGATCCGAACCAGCTTCGCCCTGAGTACATCGCCGTCGAAACCGTGGCCTGTGGCGAAACGGCGTCGTTCCACGGCGGCACCCTCGACATCACCATCACCGGATGTGGCGGCGAAGGCGGCGCGGTGATGGAAGTGATGCACGGCGACGACCCGTTGCGCGTCGAACAGGTTGCCGTCGGGAATGAGGACTTCACCGATCGATACGGCAACACGATCTTCGTTCAGCGGCTTGGTGGGGAGCTGTTCCGGATCGAAGTGATCGACGGCTGAGCCGGTTCCCGGTTAACGCCGTTCCGAATCGCCGATATCGATCACGACCGCGCCCAACCGCTCCTCGGTCTCGACCCGGCGGTGGGCCTCGGCCGCCTCGTCCATCGGGTAGACGCGGTCGACGATCGAGCGGATCTTCCCCGCCTCCACCATTTCTCGAAGCGACCCGAGTAGCGGTGCGGCCTCCTCGGCCAGGGCCACGATCACCTTGTGCTCCGAGAACCGATTGGTGCCCACCGATCGGAGCAGAACCGGCAACGTCGGGTTGCCGTTGACATACCGGCCACCGGGGCGGAGCATCGACAGCAACTTGCTGTAAGACGTTCTCGGGACCATGTCGAAGATGACATCCCAGGTGTCGCCTGACGCGGTGACATTCGAACTCGTGTAGTCGACGAAGCTTCCGGCCCCGAGGCCGCGTACAAACGCCTCTTTGCGGTGATGGTCGACAGCGGAGACGTTTGCTCCCATGGAGCGGGCTATCTGCACTGCGTGAGCCCCGATGCTGCCCCCGGCACCGATGATGAGAACATCTTCACCGGGGGAGATATCGGCCTTGCTCATGAAGTGCAGTGCGTTCATCCCGCCCAACGGCACTGCTGCGGCCTCGGCGAACGTCATGTTCGACGGCTTCTCCGAAACGACGCCGGTCTCCTTGACCGTGACGTATTCGCCGTAGGCGCCGGCCTTCAGGCCGACGGCACCGTAAACCTTCGCCCCGGGGACAAAACGGGAGACGGCCGGCCCCACGGCATCAACCTCGCCGGCAAAATACACACCGAGCATCTGGCGTCGGGGCCGGCGGACTCCGATGGCAAGACGCAGCGGGAGCCAAAACCACTTGACCGGAAACTTGAAGCTCCGCATTTCACAGTCGGCCTTTGTCGCCTCCGCAGCGTGCACCCTGATCAGCAGATCGCTGTCACCGGGAACGGGCTTGTCGACTTCGGACACCCGCAGCACGTCGGGGCCTCCGTACTGTGCGTAGGTGATTGCCTTCATCACCACTCATTCGAATTGGTACTTCCGGTCCTGTCAAGGAGCGCCGGCCATTGCCGGTTGCGATTTCCTCTATTGTTGATCCGTGGCCGTGGTCAATCGGGTGTTGAACGCCCTCCCTCCGACACTGGTTCGCGCTGCCGTGCACCGTCTTTGGCCGCTGCAGGAGCCGGAGCTGAGCCGCTTGGACCACTACCTGCCTCCGGGGCAAACCGCCGTCGACGTCGGGGCCTGGTGGGGCCCGTGGACCGCTGCTCTGGCCAAACGTTGCCCCTCGGTGCACAGCTTTGAACCGCAGCCTCAGCTCGCCGCTCGCCTACGGGATTGGGCCCCCGACCACGTGCACGTTCACCAAGCGGGCGTGGGCGCCGAACCAGGCACGGCAACCTTGACTAGACCCGACGCGCTTCCGGGCACCGACGGGTTGGCCACGCTGCGTCCCGACGCCGGCCACGCCGCCCACGGTGGCGACTCCACCGAATCCTTGGAGGTCGACGTCGTCACCATCGACTCGTGCTCGATCACCAACGTCGGATTCATCAAGATCGACGTGGAAGGCCTGGAGCTGGCCGCGCTTTCCGGCGCCACCCAAACGATCGAAGCCAACCGCCCTCGTCTGATGATCGAGATCGAGCAGCGTCATCTCGACGTTCCGATCGCCACCGTGTTCGACTGGCTCGGCCAACGAGGTTACCGAGGTTGGTTCCTGCGGGGAACCACTCGTCGTTCCACGTGGCATCGGCTCGACGAGTTCGATGTGCAGGCCGATCAGCTCGACCACGTCGACCGGCCCAAGAGCGCCGAGTACATCAACGCCTTCCTGTTCATCCACGACGGAGACGGGTGGGAGCCACCGGCGTGACCGATTACCGGTCAAAGAAGATGGAGCGACTGGTGGCCGCGGTCGGGCTACTTGCCGGGCTGGCGCTGGCGGCGAAGACGTTCAGCGGAACCATGCTGCTGAACTGGGACCAAGTGATCGGCCCCACCATTCCGGTACCGCCGGGCCAATATGGCTCGGGCCTCGAGCTGCCCCGACGGGTGCCGTTCTACACGATCCTGGCGTCGGCCAGCCGGGTAGTCCCCGGACCGGCCGTGGTTGGGCTTCTGCTCGTCGCCAGTGTTACGTCGGCCGTGCTCGGAGCGTTTCGATTGTTCGGAGCAGCCGGTCGAGAAGTCTTGGCGCCGGTCGCCGGCTCGCTTGCGCTGGTCTATGGGATTTCGCCGTTCCTTTTGACTCGGGCCGCGGTTGGTCACCTGCCGCTCGTGGCGGCCGCGGCGATGTTGCCCTGGCTGTTGCTGTCGCTTCGTTCTCGTCCATGGCCAGGAGCGCTCGGCTGGGCGGCTCTCTTCGCTCTGACCGGTTCGAGTGGTGCCGTTCTGGGTCTGCTTCCGATTGCGCTGTATGTGGTGCTCGACCGATCCAGTGGCGTGAGTTGGTTGACGAAGGCGGGACGCTTGCTGGCGGTGGTTGTGGCTCAGTCGATCTGGGTTGTGCCGGGCTTGGTTGCCGTCAGCCGAGGGATTCCGCTGCCGGAAACCGACGTGGGCGCGTTTGCCACCCGGGTGGAGAACGTGGGCGACGCGTTGGCGTTGGCTGTTGGCGGCGGCTTTTTCATCGGCTCCGAAGACTTGGCCGCTCGAAACTCCATCCCGGCCGCGCTGCTTGGGATGATGGTGCTGCTCCTTCTGGGAATTGCGATTGTCGACACCCGTCGGCACCTTGACCTGGCGGTGGGGGATCGGGCGCTCTTGTGGGCAGGACTGATCGGCGGCGTCGCTGTCGTGAGCAGCGCCATCCCTGGTCTTGACGCGCTTGTCGAGGTGGTTGCGCAAGGGCCGCTTGGCGTCGCCCGAGAGACGCAGAAGTTCTGGCCGCTCCCGTTCCTGGCAATCGGCGTGTTCGTCACGAGGTCGTCGGCCGTGTGGCCCGAGCATCGACTTCACCTAACGTTTGGCCCTCCAATGCTGATCGCCGCGATGGCGGTGATGACTGCCTGGCCCGGGTTGTGGGGAGCCGGCGGCCGCCTTGATGCCCATGACCCACCCGAATCCTGGAACACGATAGAAGGTGCACTGGCCGCCGACCCAGGTCCAATCGTCGTCTTCCCCTGGCGTCGCTACGACCGGCTCGATCTCAGCCAGGGGCGTAACGTGTTGCAACCGGCGCCCTGGCTACTTGGCGAGCAAGATCCGATGCACGTCTGGGTCAGCGGTAACCCCGGTCTCGACCCGGCCGCCCAGGAACGAGGAGAGGCGTTGGAGGACGAGTTGGCGGCGCTAGACGTGGAGGTGCGGGGTGGACGAGCCATTGGGCCACAGCTCCAGGCGCTTGGTGTGCGCTGGGTGCTGGTGAGCGGGTCGCCCGAGGCCGACTTCTACCGCCGCTTGGCCAATGAGCCGGAGATCGAGGTTCACGTCGACGTCGACGGGTACCTCCTCTATGAGGTGGTACCCACCCAGCCGGCCACAGCTTCAAACACCCGGTCTGATGGCCTCCCCGGCAGCGCAATCGCGCTGTTTGGGATCGCCCCAACCGTCGGTGCACTCTGGTGGAGCCGCCGTCGCCCCTAGATCATTCGGCATGGAAATATATCGATTAGGTAGGCAATAGTTGAGAACGGTTGCTTGCACATTACCCGTGGGTTACCTTGTCGTCGGAGGGTTTTTGGCGCATTCCAGGGGAATCAGACCCCTGGAGCAGTGGAATGATGTGGGGGGCTGCGATGAAGTGGCTCAAAAAACTGGGTGTTCTCATAACAGCGTTAGCTATGGTCGCCGTCGTGTCGACTGCGGCGGCGGCGCAATCCTACGGTGACAACCTGCCGGTTATCGCCGAGATTGCGTCAGGAACCGCCGATGACGACGGCCAGTTCCGATACAGCTATACCGCACCCGACGAAATCGATGAAGACTTCCTCGTCTACGTGGTCGGAACCGACGAAGACGGCCTGCCGTTCGAATGGGTGGTGGCCGCGGTAACCCCGGCCTTTGCCGGACTCACCTGGACGTTGGCCGGTGCGAATATGGAGCCAGGTTCCAACTTTGTGTTGGAGACCCGACTCGCCGGCGCTCCGTCTGGTGGTACCGACGACGCTGATGACACCACTGACGACTCCGACGATGACGCGGCCGAGACCGGCGACAGTTCCGACGACTCCGACGATGGCAACAGCTCTGACGACGACGCTGATGACGACGAGTCAGCCGGTGCGATTGACGGTGACGACGACGGCGACGATATCCGCGGTTTCGTCGGCATCGCGCTGGTGCTGCTACTGATCGGCGTGGCCCTCGCCTACGGCCTCCGGCTGGCTCGGCGAGCCTGAGCCGACCGTCTGACACAAGCGTTCGGCCCATGAAGATCCTGGTTCACGCCTCAAGAGAGCTGGCCCACCCCTACGCCGGTGGCTCCGAGGTGTATATGGATCAGGTTCTGCACGGGCTGCACGAGATGGGCCATGACGTTCACCTGGCCACGGCTGCTCCTGTTGCTCGGCGCGCCTATGAGACCAGCGCAAATGGGGGAACGTTCAGTCAGTTCTTTCGGGCACCGTTGTGGCTTTTGACCAAACGTCGAAAGTACGACGTGGTGATCGACGTGGCCAACGGCATGACGTTCTATTCGCCTCTCTTCCGGCGCCGACCAACTGTGTGCCTTGTCCACCACATCCACACCAGGATGTGGGCCGAATGGTTTCCGGCTCCGGTGGCGGCCTTCGGCCGATTCCTCGAACGTCGGATGATGCCGTTGATCTACCGGAACTCAACGTTCATCGCGGTGTCCGAATCCACCAGTCTTGAACTGCAACGGCTTGGGGTTGACCCCAAGAGGATCCGCATCGTTCACAACTCCACCGCCGTGCCCGCGCAGCCGGTGGCGGCCAAATCGGATCCGCCGTTGTTTGTGGCCTGTGGTCGGCTGGTTCCACATAAACAGTTCCACCTGTTGCTCGAACGTTGGCCCGAGATTCACAATGCCACCGGTGGCCGTTTGGTCATCATCGGCGAAGGCCCCGAGCGGGCCCGTCTCGAACCGCTTCTGTCGGAAGGGGCGTCGCTGGCCGGTCGGGTAACCGAGGCCGAACGTGACCGTTTGCTGGCCGAGGCGTCGGTACTGCTCCACCCTTCCTATGTGGAGGGCTGGGGTTTGGTCATCATGGAGGCTGCAGCCCAAGGCACGCCGGCAATTGGCTTCGACGTTCCCGGCGTGCGCGATTCGATCGTTGACGGTGAAACCGGGTGGGTCTGCCACGACACCGATCACTTCGTGAAACAATGGCTGGCTCTGGCTTCCGACGCCGAGGCCCGTGATGATATGGCGACTGCCGCCCGCTGCCGAGCCCACGAGTTCGGGGTCGGCCGCCTGGTGCGGTCGTTCGCTGCTGTGCTCGACGAGGTGGTGGCTGCGCCGTCCCGGTCAATGGCGATGGAGTCAATGGCCGTGAAGTCGGTGCCGACAGTAGTGAAGTGACTGAATTGGCCACGCCGCCCTCGGCTCTCGAGATCCTCAAGCGATTTCGGCACGAGAAGACCGACCCGGCCCCCTTCTATGTTGGTTTGGCCGATCGGACGATGGCATCGTTTCCCCATCCGGTCGACGGGCGTCGAGTTCTGGATCTCGGCTGTGGGCCGGGCTGGTATTCCCTAGCTCTTGAACGGGCTGGAGCCGTTGTCGTCGGTCTCGACCTTGGAGCCGATGACGTGCAGGAGGCGAACCGCAACGGCGTGTCGGCGATCGTGGGCGACGGCATGCGTCTGCCGTTTCCCGACTCGTCGATAGATGGCGTGTTCTGCTCCAACCTTTTGGAACACGTGCCCGATCCATCGGCTGTGCTCGATGAAATCGCCCGGGTCTGTCGCCCTAGTGCCTGGGCCTGGATCAGTTGGACCCCTTGGTATTCGCCGTGGGGTGGTCATGAGATTGTGCCGCTGCACCTGCTCGGTCCGAAGCTGGGCCCGTCACTCTGGAAGCGATTGTTTGGCCCGCCCCGGAAGAACGTCCCGTTTGAGGGGCTGTGGCCTACCTACGTGGGAGCGGTGACGAGAGAGGTCCGTCGAGATTCACGTTTCGAGGTGAACTCGATCCATCCCCGCTACTATCCGGCGCTGAAATTCATCATGAAGATTCCCGGGCTACGGGAGTTCGCCAGCTGGAACTGCGTCATCGACATCACCCGTCGTTGAGTCGAACTTGACCTGTTGGTCAAGGCCACTCAGTAGCAGCACCATCACCAGCGCACCGACCACGACTCGTCCGGCGTTGTCGGCATCGGTCGGGCGGACGCTCAACGATGACAACGTCGGTTCGACGGTGATTGCCGCAGTCACCACAATGCCAAGGCCGACGCCTGCAATCGCCAAACGCCAGCCCGCCAGCTTCACAAGTGCAGCAGTGGCCACCGCTCCAGCTACGCCCCACGGCCCGGCGAACCAATACGCGGCAGCAAGCGCAGTCGCGCCGACCACCGCCTCCGCTACCCGGCCCGAAACCCTCGGCAGGCCTACTTTCCGGCCGCCGCTTGGTTCCTCCGCATCAGAATGATCTAGGAACCAACGCTCCGTCCATCGACCGGTAGTGAGCGCCAGCCCGGCGATGAGGAGCCCGATCAGGCTCAGCCAGAGCGCCAACCTGAAGTCATCATCGGCGGTAAAGGTGATGGCTTCGAGACGGCCGCCGGAGTCGGGGACGGTGAACGTGGTCAAGCCGTCGGCCAACTGCGCTGTCACAAGCTGCCCACCTATGCGAGCCTGCCACCGACTATCAAACGAGTGTGAGGTGGCCAGGGTGCTTCCCGGCGGAAGGCCGTCGCCGATCGACACCGGTTGGTAGGAGACCGGGTCGAGCGACAGTCCGCCGGCTACCCATGAAGCGGTAGCGGCCCGAAACATACCGATCCGGTGCTCACCGGGGTTGAGTTCGATGACGTGTGACCCGGCGTCGAGGCGAAGTTCATTCGCCGGATTGCATGGGCTCATCGTGATCCCGTCGGCTGACGCCGTGAACCGAACGGAAACCGCTCGGCCGTCAACGGTCATGATGTCGTTGAGGCAGCGCTCGTCGATCTCCTGGCCCGGCTCGATGTCGGCTGCGAACGTCAAGACCTCGCCACGCCACAGGGAAATCGTTCGCTGCCAGGGTGATGGGGACGGAGCCGCTGGGCCGAGACGGATGAGGACCGGCACCGCGTCGAGGTCCGACCGGGCTGCCATTTCGACCAACCGGGTGGAAAGGCCAGCGTCGGACACCAGAGGCTCATCGTCGAAGCGAATCTCACGAAGCCCGACCGGTTGCCGCCCCGGCCGCTCAACCGGAAGCGTGATCTCCACGGAGCGGAACGATTCAGGCACCTCGACTACCAGCCGGCCGTCGATGAGCGACGTTGGCAGCGGCTGACCGTCGACCATCACCTCGACCCAACCGAGCCGCTGTTCGCCGTCAAGAACGTCAAGCTCGATCACGCCCTCGGGCTGGTCTTCGTCGAATGCCACCGACCACGTTTGGGGTTCACCTTCTACTAGGAAGGGAACGGTCCAGATGGTGGCCGGATTGCCATCCGACGCCGCCATCGGCTGCCCTGATGTGAGCAGCCATCGATCGATCGTCGACGACACCGTGGCTCCCGCCGCCGTCGGCCAAACGAATGCATCGTCGTCGAAACCGGGGAGCCAAGGGTTGTTCTCGGACCCGACCTCGGCCGGCGCCTGATAGTAGCCGTAGTGGTTTACACGCCGTTGCTCCGCCACCAGTGAGTCGCCAAGGACCACCAAGGCCACGTCGTCGGCGATCCCGTCGAGATCGGCCTGATCAAGCTCTGGTCCGTATCGCACCAGATGTCCCTGATCGAGTAGACCGAGAGCGGCCAGATCCAGAACAGCGGGTGTGGCGCCATCGACCACGATGGTTGATCGTCCACCGGTCACCGAAAGAAAGTCGGCGGTATTTGAGCCGATGTCGAGTTCATAAATCTCCAGGGGCGGGTAGTTAGGAGGCGCGCCGCCAGTGCCTTCATCTCCGATTGTGTGGGTGAGACTCAGGTCGGGATCCGCTCGGAGGGCATCGAGGTTTGATGGCGGAGGGAGGCCTTGGAGCTGCCAGTCGAGGTCGTTTCGGATGACGATGGTGGAGATGCCGAGGTGGCGGGCCAGCGGTTGTAGTGTGCCGGCTTGGTAGGCGGGCGATGTGATGGCGCGGTCAAGTTCTCGGATGACGTCGGCGCCCGGCAATGTACTGAGTGGAAGGGTGGACGCCACCACCCGGTTCGGCACGATTGGATCGAGCAGATCGTCGCCGATTCGACCCCACTGGTAGCCGTTGTTGGTGGATCCGGGCAGCACGAGCACCCGGCCGGCTGGAGGGTTTTGGTCGAACCAGGCGCCGAGGTCTTCCCAGTGTTGGGGCACCCCGTTGGATTGGAACTGGGGATCGTACAGCGGGGAGTACCAGAACGGTTGTGTCAGCATCGCCAGGGCGGCGGCGACGGCGACAAACGGGGCGCGGCTGAGGGAACGAAGCTGTCGGGCGGGCCAGGTCGCCAGTGCAGCCAACGCCCAGCCCCCCAGGACGGCGACGCCGAGGGCGATGATCGTGCCGGCCTTGTGGGTGCTGCGGAACCCGAAGGCCAGATCCGAAGCGTCGTAGAGGCTCAAGAGCATCTGACCATGGCGGCTTGGATTGTCGACGGGATGGGGGCCGACGGCGAGGATGATGCCGATGATGATCCAGCTCAGGGCGAGCAGATTGGCTCGATGCCGCCACCAGATCAACGACAGCACGGCAGCCAGAACCGGGACGAAGGTGATCGCCACTCCCCACGGATTGTTGACAAACAACAGTTGATGAGAGCGCAGCGCCACCGGTCCAACTCGAAACAGGTTGAGCCACAAACCCATGCCCCGCATGGTTTCGCTGAACGACGTGGCCGCAGCCACCGTCTCGACCGACTCGGTTTCAATCAGCCGCAACGCCAGGGCCGATGCCCCAATCGAGGTTTTGGCCAACATGGCGGCACTGCCGAGCAGGGTCGCCACGGTGGTGACGATGGTAAAGGCCCAGATACGACGTCGCTGCGCCGGCTCCCGCCACGTCGATAACACCAGGGCGATCCAGGTGACCATGGCCGGCACGCAAGCGAACACGAGACCGGGGGCGTCGGCGTTGCCCACCATTACAAACGCGAGTGCAGTTGCCCCGGCCCACACCAGCGGACGAGTTCCCCTCGTGGCCCGGATCACGGCCACCACGAGCCATGGGGTCATGGCATGGCTGACATAGAGCGTTGAAGGAATGAGGTAGATGGCCGAGAACGGACCGAAGGCGTAGAGCAAGGCGACAACGTAGGCGCCCCAGTGGTGCTGCGGTCGAAGGGTGCGACTCAACACCATCGCTCCAGTGGCCGCCATCGTGATGAGGAGCGCATGAAGCAGTCGCTGATTCAGCCACGGCTCCAAACCCAAACCGGAGAAAGCCGCCGCCAGCAGCGTGACTCCCGGCCAGAACTCCTCCGCCACCCGTCCAAGGTCTCGACTTGAATCCCAGAGCACAAACATGCGCTGAAGGCGTGTGCCCGGGTCGGTAAAAAGCTCGAATCGGGCGTCGGCCACATATCGTCCGGGAGCAGCGAGGATCGTGGTGACCAGGCTCAATCCGGCCAGGAGCGCCGCCGCCACCCACGGGCGTCGAAGCACGTCGAAAAGTTCCCGGACGGGATCCGGGATCCTGGTTCGATGGGTTGGCGTGGTCTCCTCTCGGGTGTCGGCCAGGGCCACGAATGCTCCACCGGCGGCAATCCACGCCGGGCCGGGGCTTGGCAACTCCTCGGGTTCGAGATCACGGGTGGTTCGAATCAGGTCAAGCAGATCGATGTGGTCCGATTCGTGGCTCCCGTTGGTCGCTGAGTGGTCAGAGCTGCCGTTACTAGAACCGCCATCCGTACCGTGGTGGTCAACGATGGTGAAACCGTCGCTCAGATCGAGCTCCTGGGCGGCGTCCTCTGGTCGGAACCAGGTGCCTTGCCGGGCCTCGGCTGGTGCTTCGACCGCCAACCGTTCCGCTGATCTCGGCAACGCTACGGGAGCAGCGGTGATGAGGGTCGGCGGGGGCTGGGCGGACCACTGGCGGAGTCCTGCTGCCAACGGCTTGGCGCTGTAGGTTCCCACGTAGCGATTGACCAGTCGGGAAGCCGGCCGTTCGACGGCGTAGTAGGCCGCAGCCGAGAGGGCCACGGTCGCCGGGAGCACGATGGCAAGAAGCAGGAGTCGGTTGATGTCAGGCCAGACGTCAATCAACTCGTCGATCACGAGGCTGTGGATCAAATAGATGCCGTAGCCGTAGGCTCCGAGTTTGGCCAAGACCGGCGTCGACAAGATCCCCGGTTCCTCGTTGATCCGTGCGCCGGGCAAGGTGGCGTTGGCCAACAGCGCCAACCCGACCAGTGCCTGCAACGTGAACTGAAGATGGGTTTGAAAGCCGGTCGGGGCGATGAAACCACCAGGAAGGCCGAGTTGTGTGACCGCCCAGTACCCGGTGAGGGCCAATGTGCCGAGCAGCCACGGGTTGTCGGCGGCCTGGCGAGCCCACGACGGCGAGCCTTCCCTCGACCAATGGTGGCTGACAACGGCGAGGATGAGCCCGGCGCTAAACCAGTCGAGGTACGCGGGTACCCATAGGAGTTCGCCATCTCCGTCGGGTAGGCGCAGTGCCCATTCCCGAAACGCGATGGCAGTCAACGTCAGCGCCGCCATCCCAACGAGTTGAATCCGGAATCGGTGCAGGCGTGGTCGCCAAGCTCCGAGCCAACGCAGAGGGGCTGCAATCATGGGCAGGGCAACCGAGAACCACAACTCGATACAAAGCGACCAAGCCACGAACGGGGGGATGAACACGAGCGCGCCCCGGAAGTTCTGTGTGAGGGAGTAGGCGGTCAGGTACTCGTCGAGTGTGTACGTGGTGTCGCGCTTGATGACAAACAAGTAGAAGGTGAGCACAACCCAATACAGCGGGAGGATCCGGGAGACTCGGCGAACGATGAACCGCCACCAACTCACCGGTGGCCCGTCGCCAAAGGCCCAGGCCACAAACGGCCGGTAGATCAGGAAGCCGGATAACACGAAGAACACCGTCACGGCGGCGTTGCCGAGCGGAATTGTCCATTGGCCGATCACGCCTCGTCGAGAGTCGAGCGAGAGGATGTGAAAGACGAGAACCGCCAGTGCCGCAAGTGCTCGGTATCCGGCCAGCGCCGGGATCCATCGGCTTGACGACTGCGACGTTGCCGAGTGGGTTTCTACGATTTCGGTCGTGGTGGTCATGGCGGCAACGTCAGCCGTCGCCCGGCACGGACTCGCTTGTGACAGCTGGAGCCAGCGTCAGGTCATTCGCCACCACGGTGAACTCGTCAAACGCCGCACCGGAGCCGTTTAGGCCAACCAGACCAACGGTTGTGGCCTGCTGAAAGGTGGGGTCGACCAAGGCCAGTGCCGGGTTGCCGTCGACAAAGATCCGAATGCTCGGCCCGTCGACGCTGATGGCGATATCGGTACCGGCGGTGTTGGAGCTCAGTCCGATTCCCTGCGAAAAAGCCGGCTCGCCATTGACGACTTGAACCAGATTCCAAGTTCCGAAGTCGGGAGCCGAGATGAGCGACCAGTGGTTGAACACATCCTGGAAGCGGAACACCACGCCGGCCCCCTGAGGAGCATTGGCCACGGTTGCCAACACGGTGACGTCACTGGCTTCAGGATTGGTAAGAGCCATCGACTTTTCGCCCACCGGATTGGCCGCCACTCGGGCTGTTGCTTCCGGCGTGAGCTCAAAGCCTGAGCCCAGGGGAGCCCATAACGGTGCATCGATGGCAGCCGCCCCGTCGAGAGGGGCGGGCAGAGCCGTATTCGGCCGTTCGAAGCTGTCAGTCAGTTGACCGGACGTGTCGATCTCGTCAGTGACCGCGGTGCGCCGCTCTTCTGTCGAGCGTGTGCCGGCGTACCACCCCACAGCCAGCAGTAGCGCCATCACGGCAAGGTAGATCAGCAGCACTCCAGGGGAGAGGCGCCGGCGTTCGCGATACCTGGCGGTGCCTCGGTGGGGGGTGAGCTCCTGCGTACTCATACGGAGCGCCTGTCGACCATGATGAGCCCGACCAGAGCCGCGGCCACGTTGGCGATCAGCCAGGCGTAGACGGCGCCCCACACGGGATCACCGGGCATCAGCATCAGTGCGAGCAGCAGTGAGCCGATGGCGATGGTAAGAGTGATGGCGGTGGTGGTGACGTTGTCGTGATTAAGGCGGGATTCGGTCAGACCGACCGATGCCACACTCCAGGCGAGCGAAGCGAGAAGGATGAACGGCAACACGTCGGCCATCTCGCCGTAGGTTGGGCCGAACAGTTCGAGCAGCCATGGTCCGAGCAAGACGCTTACGCCCCAGGCCAACGCCACCAGCGTGACGTTGACGGCGAGCGTGGCTCGCACCATGGTTACTCGCCCGGTTCGGGCCAGGCTCGACTCGCTCAGCAACACCTGGGTAAGCACCACCGGCGCCATCGACACCATCGCTCCGATGGCCCACACGAAATAGAAGGCGGCGTTGGTTGACGGCGCTACCTGACGGGCCACGAGGAACGGCACCACGTGGTAGGGGATCTGGGTGGCCACCGCGCCGAGGTGTTGCACGGCGAAGTACCGACGGGTCGGCTCGTCGAGGTGTCGGGGGTTCGACATCTCGACTGCTCGGCGGTAGATCAGGGCTGCCATCGCCATGTAGCCGGAGATTGCCACCGGGGCGGCGGCGGCGATCAGCAGCCAGGCCGCTTGGTCGCTCCACGGGCTGATGAACACCAACGACACTCGGACGACTGACGGGACAGCGGCACGAGCAAACAACCAGCGCCACTGTCGAAGCGACACCAGACGGGCATCGGCCAGTAAAACCAGCGCTGAACCGACCACGAGGAACAGGACGAGCAACGATCGTGTCGGGCGGCTGAGATCGGCCAACGACGACCACTGTTCCCCGGCCAGAAATGGTGCCATGAGCCCGGCAGCCGCGGCCAGGACAGCCACCACGGCGACTGCGGCTCCTGCCGTGGTCGTGGCATCGGAGGCGCCGGCCGATCGATTGATGACAACGGGGGCCCCGAAGGCCGAACCGATGACGGCAAGTTGAATGAGGGTGTACCAGGCGGCGGCTCGGCCGACGGCGTCTTCGTCGAAGTAGCTTGCGGCCAGCACCCAGAACAGCAGCCCCGACAGCGATACGATTCCCAGAACCGCCATTGCCCACGCCGAACCCTCGCCGAGAGAATTTGCGCCCGTAAGTGGCTCATCGGATCCTGTCGAATCAGGATCGCCGGTTGATGTGGGAGGTGGGTCCTCGGACTCGGGCCCGTATCCAACCTCTGGGTCCGGTTGCGCCAGCGTTCGGATGAGCGGGCGCGGCGATGAGGCCTCGTCGACCTCCTCGACTAGTCCGCCCCTATCCGACGCCAATCCCACATCCTTCGCTCTGGTTTAATCCCCTTGTCCAGTCTACTGGGCGGTAATGTGACGGTCTTGGGTGGGTCTTTGAGCTTGGGGTAGGTCGATCGGCCCTGAGGTGAGGATTCTGCCCGGCGATGGCGAACTAGAGTTCAGTAGCACTGTGGCAGCCGGGAAGGTGGTGATCGATAGTGTCTAACTTCAATCCGTTCCCACAAAGCGGACAGCACCCGGCGGTGCCCTACGAGAACTACTCGCCGTCCGGGCTGCCCGGCCAGCCGGATTCGCGTTTCGGCTACGGCACGGAGTCCTCCCGAAAACGACGCCGGCTATGGCGCGGGTTGGGGGCCTTTGCCTTTGTCGTCGTCGGCGCAGTGATCGTGGGAAATCGCGCTGCGCAACCCGACGGTCCCTCGGTGATCGACAATGGCACCAGTCAGCTGGCGACCGTGAGCTGTGGGGATGGCGCTGAGTTCGACGACGGTGATATCGACGTTCACGTCGCCGAGTGCAGCGCTCGTTCAGTTCGCGTCGTGATGACCGAGTCAGGCACTGGCGAACAACCGGACGTTGCCGAGCTTGAAACCGACGGTGCCTTTGGAACGACGGAGACCCAGACCGGCCGTCTGCTCGTCGTCCGACGAATGAACGACGGCAGTGTGAGCCTTGAGCTGATGGCCTCACCGTCGGATTGACCTAGTTACGGTCTACGAGAGTTCGGAACCAACTCGCGAGATGTAGTCGAGGATGTCGGCCACGTCTCGCTCGGAAACCACCGGGTTGGCGAACAGGAAACGGAATGTGTTGATGCCGTGCACCGGTTGGTAGCCGAGCATGGCGGTGCCGTCCGACTGCATCGCCTCTTTGATCTTGGCCGGGATGGCGTGCAGCCGAGCGTGAGCCTCGGGGTCGAGATTGGCCAGGCCGGGGAATGGACGCAGCTCGGGTGGTAGCCACACAAACACCACGTTGGTGAACGATCCGCCCACGATGATGGCGAAGTCGTCGCGCTCGTTGAGCTGGGAGCGGGTGAACTCGGCCATGTCGAAGGCATGGTCGACTCGGGCCTCGAAACCGTCGTCGCCGGAGGCGTTCCAGGTGAGCCAAAGTTTGGCTGAGTCGATCCGGCGAGCGCACTGGAAGTGGCGGTCGCCGGTATCGAGGTGGGCGTTGAGTTTGTCGGGCTGGAACAGGTAGTCGGCCCTGGTGGCGAAACACGGGTCGAGCTGGGTCGGGTCCTTCACCAGCAGCGCCGAACATTGCTGGGTGATGCCCATCATCTTGTGCAGGTTCCAGATCAGGGAGTCGGAGCGTTCGACGCCGGCCATCAACTCTCGATGCCGCTGGGAGAACAGCGCCGATCCGCCCCAGCAGCCGTCGACGTGCAGCCATAGCCCGTGCTGTTCACAGATGTCGGCCAGCTCGTCGAGAGGATCGAAGGCCGACGTGACCGTGGTGCCGGCCGTGCCGATCACGGCCATCGGACGTCGACCGTCGGCGGTCGCCTGAGCGATGGCGGCCGCCAGGGCTGAGGGCAACATGGCGCCTTCGTCGTCGGAGTCGACGGCAATGACCGCGTTGGTGCCGATGCCGAGCAGGGCCGCCGATTTCTCGGCCGCATAGTGCCCGGCGTCGGACACGAAGACGGCGACCGGCTCACCGCTAGCGCCCTCGGCGGTGATGTTGGGGAACATGCGGTGTCTGGCCAACTGCAGCGCGTACAGGGTTCCCGAGGAGCCACCAGGAGCGAACAGTCCGGGAGCGATGTCGTCGGCCGCTGACGGTGGATAGCCGGCGTAGGTCGCCAGCTTGCGAAGCAGCGCAGCCTCCATCAATGTGAATACGGGGGCCGCCTCGTAGGTGGCGCCAGTGGTGTTCATCGTGGCAGCCAGCCAGTCGCCGGCAACAGCGACCGGATCGGGCCCGGCGAAGTTCTGATTGAAGAAGCGGCGGTGGGTGGTGTTGACCGAGTAGTCGGCGATCAGCTGAGCCGCGGCCACCAGCTCCTCTGGCGAAGCGGCGCTGAGCTTCGGACCAAGCTCCAGCGGTACGCCTGCGCCCTCGAACAGCTCAGCCAGCTGCTCCGGCGACTGCAAACGCACCACGGGGCTGTCGATCGCCGGCTCCGTGGCGAGGTGGTCAACGGCGACTGCTGCGATGGCGCCGGCCAACTGTCGTCGAGCATCCGGATCGTAGGCGTGTAAGGCGTAGTTAGAGGCCATAACCAAGCCTACCCCCTCCGAGCTTTTGCGGGTAAGGCACCCCCCAGAGACAACTTTGGCGGCCCCAGTACCCGGTTGAGGGGTACCAGAGCCGCCAAAGTTCAGAGAGAGAGAAGGGGGTGCGGGTGGGGATCAGCCCTTGCCTCGCCAGGGGATGAAACGCTCCTCGGCCTTGCGCATGATCTGATCGAGGATCACGCCGATGATGCCGATGACGATGATGCCGAACACCACAATGCCGTTGCGGAAGAAGGTTCGAGCCTGCCAGATCATGGCCCCCAGACCAACGTCGGCGCCGACCAGTTCAGCTGCGACCAACGTTCCCCAGCACACACCAAGTGCTACTCGCATGCCGACGAAGATCTCCGGCAGCGCATTGGGCAGGATGACATGGCGGAGGATTTGTTTCTTAGACGCACCGAGCGAGTACGCCGCGTGCACCTTCGAGATGCGAACACCGAGCACACCGGAGCGAGCGGCGATCACCATGATGAAGAAGGCGGCGAAGAACAGCATCACGTTCTTCGACGTCTCACCAATGCCGAACCACAGGATTAGCAGCGGGATGAACGCCAACGGTGGTACCGGGCGGAACAGCTCGATGATCGGATCGAAGATGGCCCGGGCGATATTCGACAAGCCCATCGCCAACCCGACCGGCACGCCGAGCAGCACACCGGCACCGAAGCCGATAAGGATTCGCTGCAGGCTCAACAGAATGTGTTCGTGCAGGTAGGCTCGGTTGAATGAATCGGTGGTGAGAACCGTCCAGAACTCGTCCCAGGTCTTAACGGGACCGGGGAAGAACGTGTCATTGGTGAGGCCGATGCCTTCAGCTGCGAACCACAACACAAAGAGGCCGACCACCGTGAGAAGCGAGAACAGCGGGTTGCCGACCACCGCCGCACCGTCGCCGAAGGTCACCGTTTTGCGGTCGAGAGTTGGGTCCTTCTTTGGTCGGAATCGTTCTACCACCGTGCCGAAGAGACCGCCTGACCCGGCGGCCATGTTGGAATTGCTGTCGTACTGTCCACTGACCATCGCTACGCCGCCTGCCCTTCTCGACCCATGATCTCTTCTTCCATGTTCCAGATGAGTGAGAGGATTTCTTCGCGCTTCTCGATGAACTCCCGGGAGTTCTTCAACTCGCGGGCATCTTCGGTAAGAGCGGCCTTGGCGAACGGCAGCTCGTAAACCCGCTCGATACGACCAGGACGAGGAGCCATCACAAACAGCTGATCCCCGAGGTAGAGCGCTTCCTCGACCGAGTGGGTCACTAGGATGATGGTCTTCTTGGTCTGATCCCAAAGCTCCAGGATCAGGCCTTGCATCTTCTCCCGGGTGAGTGCGTCGAGAGCGCCAAGTGGCTCGTCCATGAGAATGAGAGAGGGATCATTGGCCAGGCAGCGAGCCAAGGCGACACGCTGCTGCATGCCACCCGAAAGCTCGTAGATGGCCTTCTTGCCAAACCCGCCGAGGCCGACCGTGTCGAGCAGGCCGGCGGTTTTGGCAGCGGTTTCGGCTGGATTGGCGCCGTTCATGTTCGGACCGAACGACACGTTCTCCTCAACGTTGAGCCATTCGAACAGCGCCCCCTGCTGGAAGACCATGCCTCGCTCTTGGCCGGGGCCGGAAATTGGAGTGCCATTGATGCTGACGGTTCCCGACGTGGGCTTCAAGAAACCGGCAATGATGTTCAGCATGGTTGTCTTGCCGCAACCCGACGGGCCGAGCAGCGACAGTATGCGCCCGCTGTCGAGATTGAAGCTGATGTCTTTCAGTGCTTCAACCGATTGGTTGTTGGGAAGCTCGTAAATCATGCCGAGTCCTTCGACATCGAGTTCGCTCACTGGACCCCCTTTTGTTGTTGACTCTTCTCAGTTTGTATCTGTTCAAAAGTAGCAGTGGGGAGGATCTGGCGCAGTTGCCGGATCCTCCCCAACGCCGTTTAGGTATTCAGTTCAGAGCAGGATTAGCCCTGGGCCTCCAGGAAGGAGGTGTCGATGGTGGCGCCGTAGTCGTCGAGCTTGGACTCGAGCGCACCTTCGGCCACGAACAGCTCGGCGACCTCGTTCATGAACACAGGTACGTCGTTGCCGAACCACTTGTCGCTCAGCTGCTCGCTTGTGTCGGGGAAGCTGAACGTTGAAAGCGAGTCGAGGGTGGCGGCTTCATCCATGCCGCCTGTTTCGGCGATGATGCCTTCGAGGCGGCTGTCGGGATCGGTGTCCCAGCCACGGTTGGCGGCCTCGGTGATGTCGAGGAACTGCTGCACGGCCTCAGGATGCTCTTCGGCGAATTCGGAGGTGACCGACACAACGTCGAACACCTTCAGGCCGATCTCGTCCTCCATCTCGCCACCGGTCATCAGGATGTTGCCGGCTTCCTTCATGCGCTGGAGACCGCCACCCCAACCGCAGGCGACATCGACGCTGCCGCCCTGGAGGGCAGCGGCACCTTCGGCCGGATCGAGGTTCTTGATGTCGAAGCTGTCGGTGTCGACGCCCATGTACTGCATTGACTTGAGCATCTTGTAGTGAGCCACGGTGCCGACCGGAACCGACACGGTGGCGCCGTTGAGGACCTCAGCGGCGTTGTCGCGAGTGGCGCCGAGATCGGTGGCGGCGACGCAGTTGTCGTTTTCAGCGTAGGAAACGGCGATGGCCACGATCTTCAGATCCTGACCGGCCGACACGGCGTTCACGAACGGAACGAGGCCCTGGCTGTAGGCGATGTCGATGTCGCCGGCGGCCATGGCAGCCGACATCTCAACACCGGTGGCAAAGTTCTTCCAGTTGACTGGAACGCCCATTTCTTCGGCGTAGGTGCCGTTGTTCTGCTCGAACTGATTTGGTGTCGGCCACTCAAGGAAGTAGGCGACGTTCAGCTCGTCGAGGTCTCCGGCCCCGCCCTCGGTGCTGTCGCCGCAGGCGGCAACAAGCAGACCGAACACGGCAAAGATTGCCAAGGACAGTTTGAGTTTCATTGTTCTCCCCTTGTTGCGGCCTGGTGGAGACGTTCTCTCCCACGCCACAATCAGTTTGTCTGATGCACGAGTGTAGTGACGCGACCGGTTGAGAGCGCGTCACCTACTCGTTCCTTGAGCACCCTAGCATCGTCGAGTTAGAATGTCTAACGTCCTATCTGAGGAGTGTATGGTGCCGGTCAGTCACATAAAGAAGGCCGATCGGCCAAAGAACGAAACCAGCCCCGAAGTGCGGGCTCGGGTGGCCTCGTTACTGGCTGAACTGGAGGCTGGCGGTGAAGCTCGGGCCCGTGAACTAGCGGCCGAATTCGACGGCTGGACGGACAAAATTGTGCTCAGCGCCGAGCAGATCGAGGCTGCCTCGGCTGAACTCGATCCGCAGTTGATCTCCGACATTGACTACGCCCATGCCCACATTCAGGCCTTCGCCCAAAGACAGCGAGACTCGGTAACCGACTTCTCGATGCAGGTGGCGCCGGGACTCGTGGCCGGGCAGCGAACCGTTCCGGTTGAGGTGGCCGGGTGTTACGTGCCGGCGGGGCGCTACGCCCACATCGCATCGGCCCTGATGAGTGTGACCACGGCCAAGGCGGCCGGAGTCGACAACATCGTCGTGACCTCGCCGGCAACAGCGCACCGTGGTGGAGTGCACCCCGCGATCGTGCACGCCGCTCGGGTAGCCGGTGCCACCCACATCATCGGCCTCGGCGGGGTGCAGGGTGTCGCCGCCTTGGCCTACGGGCTGTTCACCGGCCTTCCGGCCGACATCATCGTGGGTCCGGGCAACAGTTTTGTGGCCGAGGCGAAACGTCAGCTGTTCGGCCAGGTGGGGATCGACGTGGTGGCCGGACCCACCGAGTCGATGATCGCCGCCGACGAAACCGCCGATGCCGAGGTGGTGGCGGCCGACTTGATTGGCCAGGCTGAACACGGTCCGACGTCACCGGTCTGGCTGGTCACCACCTCCGCCGATTTGGGGCGACAGGTCGACGAGATCATTCTCGGTTTCGCCGAAGCGCTGCCCGATCCTGCTCGCCAAGCAGCCGCCGAGGCGTGGCGTAATCACGGCGAGATCATCGTGGTCGACAGCCGGGAGGAGGCGGCCCTCGTTTGCGACGACTACGCGCCCGAACACCTGCAGATCATGGCCGCCGATCTTGACTGGTGGCGCCAACGTTTGCGCAACTACGGCTCGCTTTTCCTCGGCGCCAACACCACCGTGACCTTTGGCGACAAGACGTCGGGCCCCAACCACATTCTCCCGACCGGCCGGGCCGCCCGGTACACCGGCGGTCTCAATGCCCTGGCCTTCACCAAACAGCTCACCTGGCAGGAGCTGACGGCCGAAGCCGGAGCGATCGAGGCGCCGGTTGCCGCTCGTATCTCTCGTTACGAAGGCATGGAAGGTCACGCCCGCAGCGCTGATTTGCGGGCTGATCTGCGGGGTTCCTGATGGCCAACACCGGCATCCCTCGTATCGAGCTCGACTTCACCGCCCCACCTCCGATCCCCGAGGCCGGGATCGCTCGAGCCAACGAGTTGATGGCCACCGGCCACCTGTTTCGCTACGGCGAGCTTGGTGCTGCCGAACAAGACGTGGCCGCTCTGGAGCGGGAGTTCGCCGAATCGGTTGGCGCCCGTTACGCCGTGGCCTTCAACAGCTGTGGGGCGGCGTTGACTGCGGCCCTGTACGCCGTGGGCGTGGAACCGGGCGATGCGGTGTTGATGAACGCTTTCACCCTGGCCCCGGTGCCGGGGTCGATCAATCGCCTCGGCGCTCGCCCGGTGTTCGTCGAGGTCACCACCGACCTCATCGTCGATCTCGATGATCTGGCGCTCAAGGCGGCCGCCAATCCTGAGGCTAAGGTGCTGATGTTGTCGCACATGCGGGGACACATCAGTGACATGGACGCGGTCCAGGCGTTGTGTGAAGAGCACGATCTCACCCTGATCGAAGACTGTGCCCACACCATGGGAGCGTCCTGGGCATCGACCCCGACGGGGCGCTTCGGTGCCGCCGGCTGTTTCTCCACCCAGACGTTCAAACACATCAACTCCGGCGAAGGTGGCTTGCTGGTGACCGATGACGACGACGTGGCCGCCCGAGCCATCCTGTTTTCCGGCAGTTATATGTTGTATCGCCAGCACGGCATTGTGCCGCCCGAAGAGGTCATGGCCCGCCATGCTCCGACAGTGCCGAACTGCTCGTCTCGCATGACGGCCTGGGCCGCCGCCGTGGCTCGCCCGCAGATCCCGGAGCTGGCTGCTCGTGCCGCCCACTGGAACGCTCGCTATCGGGAGCTGGAGGCCGAGCTGCGTGCGGCCGGCTTCAGCCTGCCCGCCCGTGCCGCCAACGAGCAGTACGTGGCCTCGTCGATCCAGTTCGACCCCGGTCTGCGAGGTGATGCGATGGAGCGGTTTGTGACGCTGGCCGGCGAGCACGGTGTTTCCGTGAAGTGGTTCGGACGAGCGCAGCCGCTGGGATTCACCAGCCGCTTCGACCACTGGCGCTACGCCGATGAACAGCCGCTACCAGCGACCGCCGCGGTTCTGCAGGGAATCTGCGACATGCGTATCCCATTGACCATGACGGCCGACGACGCCGTTTTGGTGGCGGAGATCCTGAGCCGATGCCAGACCGAGGTTGCGGGGTGCGCCGGTTCAACGTAATAGCGACTCTGGCTGAGTGCGACAGTGAGCTGGTTGCATGAGTCACCACAGAAGTCGCTATTAGATTGAACCCTCAACGACGGCGCCGCTCCCTGATCGCCGAGGCTGTCACCCGGTGAGAGACCAGTACACCTACTATCGGTCGGGTGAACCCTGGTGAGACCGAAACCCATGCCCACCCGCATGAGCACTCCCACTCCCATGCTCATTCGCACGAGATGGAGGGCACTTGGGAACAGTGGATGCGGAATCCGGTCCTGCGTGGCCTGCTGGCTGTGTTGTGTCTGGCCGGAGTGGTCACGTTGCTTGGCCTGGCCACGTTGTGGCCCGACGGATCAGGGCGGGAGGCCATCGATGAGGAAGCGACGATCGTCGGCCTTCAGTCGGAACGCTTCGAGGCCACTGTCGATGAAGTGATCGATGCCGAGTGTGAGTTCTCGTCGGAAGGCAACGTGTGGGAATGCCGCACGATCGTGGTTATTCCCGCTGAAGGACCCGACGCCAATACCTTGCTCGCCCTGCCGGAGTTCGTGAAGGGAAGCGGTCCGCCGTTGCCGGAGGTCGCTCCGGGGGATCAGATCATCATCGACTACGTGCCCGAGACCAACTTCTACTCCTACGCCGACCACGATCGCCGGTCAACCTTGGTGATTCTGGTTGTGGTCTTCGCCGCCGTGGTGATCCTGCTCGGTCGGGTGCGAGGGGTACGGGCGCTTCTGTCCATGGCCATCACGGTGTTTGTGTTGGTCGGGTTCGTGGCCCCGTCGGTTCTCGACGGCCACGATCCAATCGTGGTCTCCGTGGTGGCGGCGTCGATCATTGCGTTCTCCAGTCTCTACTTGACTCATGGGGTTACGCCGACCACCACCGTGGCGCTCATCGGCACCTTGGCGGCGCTGTTGTTGACGCTGGTTCTGTCGGCCCTGTTCTTTGACCTGGCGCAATTCACCGGTCTGGCAACCGAGGAAGGGCTGCTGGTTCCGATCGTGGCCGAGAACATCAATATGGCGTCGCTACTTCTCGGCGGTGCGATGATCGGCGCCCTGGGAGCGCTCGACGACGTGACCGTTACCCAAGTCGCAACCGTGGCTGAACTCCGGGCTCAGAACCCCAAGCTCAACCGGGCCCAACTCTTTACCTCTGGTATCCGGGTCGGTCGGGAACACATCGCCGCCACGGTAAACACCCTGTTGCTGGCCTACGCCGGTGTGAGTATGCCCCTGCTGCTGCTGTTCGTGATCTCCAACCAATCGCTGGCCATGATCGCCAACTCGGAACTGGTGGCGGTTGAGATTGTCCGCACCTTGTGCGGTTCGATGGGCTTGATCGCCGCCGTGCCCATCACCACCTGGTTGACGGCGGCGTTGGTGGCGGCAGGCGCGCCCAGCGATGAGCGCCACGACGAACACGATGCTCCCCAAGAAGATGGCGATCCGGGACCGGAAAAGGACCCGGCCCCGAATTCCCCGTCAGATTTCCCGTCAAGAAATCCCGCTGCGGCCCCAAGTGCTCGCTGGGAGGATTTCGCTCCCGACGAGATAGACGAACTTGACTAGGTCGGGCTGAGACCCCGGAGCCGCTCGTTGCGTCGACGTAGCAACTCGATGGTGACCAGAAGCACCACCGAGAACGACACCATCAGGGTGGCGACCGCCAGAATCGTCAGCGAGATCTGCTCTCGCAGACCGACGAACATCTGCCACGGCAGCGTCTGCACCTTCTGCGATCCGATGATCGTGATTACAACCACCTCGTCGAACGAGGTAATGAAGGCGAACAGGGCGCCCGAGATCACGCCGGGCAGGATCAGGGGCATCTGCACCTTGAAGAACGTGCGCACGGGGCCGGCCCCCATGTTGGCCGCTGCCCGAGTCAACGACTTGTCGAAGCCGACGAGGGTGGCAGTGACCGTGATGATCACAAATGGCACTCCGAGCACCGTGTGGGCCAAAACCACCTTGATGTACTCCACCCAATCCTGGGGGATGCTCAACGTGTCCTGCATGAAGTTGCCAAGCGGGGCGTAGAAGAAGAACATGCCCAAGGCCGAGATGATCAGCGGCACGATCATCGGCGAGATGAGGATCGCCATAATCGCTCGCCGCCCCGGCACATGAGACTGCGAGAGCCCGATGGCCGCCAGCGTGCCGAGGGAAACAGCCAGAATGGTGGCCGGGATGGCGATCCGGAACGAATTCCAAATCGCGTTGGTCCACTCGGAGTTGGTGAGCGCATCGTCGTAGTGCTTGAGCGAGTAGGCATCCGGCTGGAACGTCAACATGCCTTCGGTGTAGGTGAAGAAGTCACCGGCCGAAAAGCTCAACGGAATGATGGCGAAGATCGGGGCCACCAGGAAGAAGAAGATTATGCCGCACAGGATGCGGAGACCGTAGTGCCAGGCTTTCTGGGCTGGAGTTGTGTACGAGGGAAGTTTGGCCATGATGTTTCCTGTCTGCTCCTGAACTTCCGCTTATCCCAGCTTCACGTTGTCGATGCCGACAACCTTGTCGTAAACCCAATAGAGCACCAGCACCGCCGCCAACAGGATGGCGCCGAGAGCGGCGGCCAGACCCCAGTTGAGGGTTGACGAGATGTTGTAGGCGATGCGGTTTGAGATGAAGATTCCGGTGGTCCCGCCGACGATCTCGGGAGTGATGTAGTAGCCGATGGCGAGGATGAACACCAGGATTGCGCCGGCACCGATGCCGGGAACCGACTGCGGGAAGTACACCCGGCGGAAGGCGGTGAAGTCGGTGGCGCCCAGAGACTTCGCGGCCCGAACATACGAGGGCGGGATGGTCTTCATAACCGAGTACATGGGCAGGATCATGAACGGCAACAGGATGTGGGTCATGGCCACGATCGTGCCGAACTGGTTGTACATGAGCGGCAAGGAGGAGTCGATGATGCCGAGCGATCGGAGAGACTCGTTGATGATGCCCTGCTCTTGTAAGAGCACCTTCCAGGCCGACGTTCGCACAAGGAGCGACGTCCAGAACGGCAGCAGCACCAGTATGAGCATCAGGTTGGCGTTGCGCTCTTTGGAGTTCGACAGGATCCAGGCGATCGGATAGCCGAGCAGGAAACAGGTGAACGTGATGATGAGCGACATCCGCACTGTGCGCCAGAACAGGGTGATGTAGATCTGCTCGTCTTCGGGGCGGGCTTCGATGCCGTTGGCCCCGAGCGAACGATCGACGGCGCCGGCGTAATAACCGGTGGTGTAGTCGCCGGAGAAGGTCTTGATTGTGCTCCAAATCTGTTGTTCGCCCCAGGACGGGTCTTCAGCGATCAACAGCTCTTTGAACGGGCCGTCGGACTCAAGGTCCCAATCACCCACCGCCCGGCCGAGCTGACGGAACTTGGAGGCCACGCCGTTTGTTTCGTAGTTCAATCGGCCGCCGACCACGGTGTGGGTGCGCTCGTCGGCGGCGATCTGCATGTCGGCCACGAAGGCGGTATACACCTCTTCGGGCGGCAGGTCGTCGGGACTCGCCGGAGTCCAATCGGCGATGGCCTCGGTGGTTCGGGGAAGGGTCTCGGGCACAACGGAGTTGTCGACCGAGCGCAACAGCATGCCCAGGATGGGCACCACAAAGCTGATGACGACAAACAGCAGGAGGGGAGCGATCAACAACAGCGCCCTGATCTTCTCCCGTCGCAGTGCTCGATTGAGGCTTCTCGACAGCGGTGTGCCATCGGCGGCGAGAATCTTCCCCTGTGTGTCGGTATCGCTCATGGATGCCGGTTCCCCTTCGGTTCGTGAGCTTGCGTTATTGATGATCCATCGGTGGGGTGGAGCGTGAACCCCACCCCACCGACGAGTCGTTAGCTGTTAGCTGGCGTTGGCCGAGGGCCAACACGCATTAGCCGGCTAGCCAGGCCTGGTACTTGGTGTCGATGTCGTCGCGGTAGTCGGCCCAGAAGTCGTACTGGGTGACGAAGATGTTGGTGGCGTTGGCCGGGTCGGTCGGCATGTGCGGAGCCATGTCGATACCGAGATCGGCGTGCTGCCCGACGAGCGGAGCCGATGAAGCGCGAGCGGGACCGTAGGAGATCCACTTGGCCTGATCGGCGAGACGCTGGGTGTCGGTGGCGTAGTACACGAAGTCGAGCACGGCCTCAAGGCGATCCTCGGGCAGACCGGCCGGGATGATCCAGCCGTCGAAGTCGAACATCTGAGCGTCCCAGAGCATGCCGATTGGCTGACCTTGTTCCTCGATGGCCGAGAAGAGACGGCCGTTGTAGGTCGAACCGATCACGACCTCACCATCGGCCAGGAGCTGCGGGGTGTCGGCCCCGGCGTCCCAGAAGACGATGTCGTCCTTGATGGTGTCGAGCTTGGCAATCGCCTGGTCCTGGCCTTCAGGGGTGGCGAGGACATCGTAGATGTCTTCCTTGGGCACACCGTCGCAGAGCAGAGCCCATTCCATGTTGTTGAGCGGGCGGCTCTCCAGGGAACGCTTGCCTGGGTACTTCTCGGTGTCGAAGATGGCGCAGATGTCTTCCGGCGTGTCGATCAGGTCGGTGCGGTATCCGACGGTGGTTGAGTACACGATCTGCGGGATGAAGCAGTCGCTCACCAGGTATTCACCGAAGTCCTCGGAGGCCGATGAACCGTCGGCACCGGGGGCCAGCATGTTGTCGAAGTCGATCTCCATCGCGAGGCCCTCGTCGCAGAGGCGGATGGCATCGGCGCCGACCACGTCGACCAGGTCCCACGTGATGTTGCCGGCCTCGTTCATGGCCCGGAGCTTGGCTACGGCCTCGGCCGAGCTTTCGTCCCAGATGAAGTTCACACCGGTCTCAGCGGAATACGGGTCGGAGTAGGCGTTGATCTGCGACTGCTGGTAGGCGCCGCCCCATGACACGAGGGTTAGTTCGCTGACGCCACCGGCGGAATCGTCGCCACCATCGTCGCTGTCATCTTCCATGGCATCATCGTCTGAATCGTCGCCGGCGGAGTCGTCGCTGGAATCATCGGACGAATCCTCGGAAGCGCCGTCGTCGGTGGCAGCGGTTCCATCGCCGTCGTCCCCGTCTGATCCTCCGCAGGCGGCGAGGGCGCCGGCGGCAAAGAAGATCAGTGCGAGGAGCGTCAACATCTTTTTGAGTTGCTTGCTCATTGGTACTTTCTTTCTCCCCAGTTGGTTTGGTTGGTAGACCGGAGGCCGCTAACTAGACGGCGACCTCGGCCAGGTCCAACGCTCTGCAGTCGCCGGAGCTCCAGCTGACCTGCGTGCGACCACCGACCTCGGGAACCGGCTGGTCTGAAGCGTTGGGTACCTTGACAACAAATTCGTCGTTGCCAAGAACGTTTAGGCGACAACGAATGTGGTCGCCTAGATAGATCAATTCCTTCACCTCGGCATCGACCACGTTTTCGCCGTCGCCGCCGATGTTGATCCGCTCGGGTCGGATCGAAAGCTGAGTGGGTTTGCCTTCGCCTTCACAGTTGACGGCCAGGGCCGAGATGGAGGAGCCGTTGACCGAAACCTTCGCCGTCGGGCCGTCGAGTGAGTCGACCATGCCGTCGAGGCGGTTGTTCTCCCCGATGAACTGAGCCACGAAGGAGTTCTCGGGCTTCTCATAGAGAGTGGACGGGTCGGCCAGTTGCTGAATACGTCCGTCGTTGAATACTGCAATCCGGTCGGACATGGTGAGCGCTTCGGATTGGTCGTGGGTCACGTAGACCACGGTGACACCCAGCTGTTCGTGGATGTGTTTGATTTCGTACTGCATTTCCTCGCGGAGCTGTTTGTCGAGGGCACCGAGGGGCTCATCCATGAGCACGAGCTCTGCATCGAACACCAAGGCTCGGGCCACGGCGATGCGTTGCTGCTGACCGCCGGAAAGCTGAGCCGGTCGGCGTCCGCCGAATCCTTCCATGCGGACCATCTCAAGCGCTCGGTTGACCTTGGTTTCACGCTCGGACTTGCTCATCTTGCGTACTTCAAGAGGGAACGACAGGTTCTCGGCCACGCTCATGTGGGGGAACAGAGCGTAGTTCTGGAACACCATACCGATGCCGCGCTTGTGCGGTGCGATGTTGTTGATCGAGCGACCGTCCAGGTAGATGTCGCCGTGGGTGGCGGTTTCGAAGCCGGCCAGCATCATCAGGCACGTGGTCTTGCCCGAGCCCGAAGGGCCGAGCATGGTGACGAATTCGCCCTTCTCGATTTCAAGATTAAGGTTCTTGACGACGAGGGTTTCACCGTCGTAGCTTTTCTGGACTTCGTCGAAAACGACGTAACCATTCTTGCTTTGGTCCGTTGCACCTGCGGTCGCGGTGTCTGCCACGTTTACCCCCGTCTCGTTCCCCTTGGATGTCGCTGCAGGGGAACTGCAGCGATGTAAGCTTCCTGCGAGTCTACGTGATCGAGGCGTTCTTGTATACAGCACGTCACTAGTTTGTATACAATCTGTTCGGTGGGGGCTGTACACGAGGCGATCTACCGGGATCTTCGACACAAGATAATTCATCTTGAAGTTGAGCCCGGCCAGCGTCTCCGAGAGCAACAGCTCGCGTCGGAGTACGGCGCCAGCCGCACCCCTATCCGTCGAGTGCTCGACCAACTGGCGGCGGAGGGGCTGGTCACCATCCGCCCCAGTGCGGGAGCGTCGGTGTCGGAGGTCGACTTCCCGGCGCTCGCCCAGGTTTGGGCCGTTCGCATCAAGATCACCGAGCTCATGGCCGATGTGGTGCGGCTGCCGGTCGTGGATGAAATCATCGATCAAGCCCTCGAGCTGCGTCGACGAGTTGACGAGTCGGCATCAACCACCGAACTGGTCACATTGTTCGATGCCTATCACGTGATGTTGCTGGGCATCATGGTAGAAGGGCCCGTCCGCCGGATCTTCGATCAGACGTACGCTCATACCGCCCGAATGTTCGCGGTTCTGTTACCCGAGCTCGATCTTGAGAGCGAACGAGTGGCGATACTAAAAGAGTTCGAAGGATTCATCGATGCCTCGAAGCTACAGTCGGCCGAAGCCATCGCCGCCAATCGGCTTCTCTTTCTTCAGCATCTGTTCGATCGGATCAACGGGATCCCACTGATCAAATGGCCGTCGTGATCGTCGACGTCCGACGTTCCGCTCCCAAGGAGTTGTCAGTATGAGTCCTGCTAGTTCCACAGCAGACCTGCCGCCAAGCCCGATCTCGTCGACGGTCGACGTCGACGCCAATGGTCGTAGTCACGGTCACCTGGTGCTGCCGTACAGCCGCGACGATGCGGCCTACGGGGCGATCATGATCCCGATCGCTGTGATCAAGAACGGCGACGGCCCCACGGTGTTGATGACGGGCGGCAATCATGGCGATGAGTATCAAGGTCCGCTGTCGCTGATCAAGCTGGCCAACTCGCTCGACCCCGCTGACATCGGCGGTCGAGTGATCATCGCCCCGACCATGAACCAGCCGGCGTTCGCCGCCGGCACCCGCACCTCGCCAATCGACAAAGGCAACTTGAACCGGAGCTTCCCCGGTCGACCCGACGGCACCCAGACCGAACGCATCGCCGACTACTTCGCCCGCTACCTACTTCCGCTGGCCGATGCCGTTCTCGATATTCACGACGGTGGCCGCACCCTTGAGTTCATCCCGATGGCATCGTCAGTGGCCACCCTGGTGAATCCCGACGTCGACGCTGCAGCCCGTGCGGCGGCCGACGCCTTCGCCGCCCCGTTTGTCACCCAGCTCGTCGAGCTGGATTCCCTCGGCATGTGGGACACGCTGGTCTCGGGTGTGGGTAAGCCGTTTGTGACCACTGAGATTGGCGGCACCGGCTCCACCCGGCCCGAGCTGGTTGACATCACCGACGCCGGCGTCCGCAACCTCCTGGTGCATTGGGACGTTCTGGATCCCGACTCGGCACCGGCCAAGGCTGCGGCCGCCGCCTCTTCGGTTTCGCAGAGGATTACGACTCCCGAAGAGAACGGCTATGTGATCAGCGAGGTCGACGGGCTCATCGAGTGGCTCGTGCCGCTCGGTGGGGCGATCACGGCCGGCCAGCCGATCGCCCGGGTCCACGAGGCCCGGCGGCTGGGCGTCGACCCCGTCGAATATCACGCCACGATCGACGGGATCCTGGCGATGCGCCACCACCCAGGTCTCGTCAAAATGGGCGACGCTATCGCGATGCAGGCCGTCTTGTCGTAGACCCCGAGCGACTGACTGCGACCGTCCGACAGGGTGCCCGTCTTGAGTTCACGGGCGAAAGCGGTCACTTGTGGTCGGTTTCGCCCGCGATCAAGAGTGTTTCCGGCGTCAGAGGCTGAAGAGAGAGCCGAAGCCGTCGATTCGGTCATCGACGCCGGCCAGTCGAAGTAGATGCCAGATCAATGCCTGATTACTTGAGACGACGGGGATGCCAAGCTCGGCCTCAAGTTTGTCGATCACGTCGATGGTTCTGAGAGAGGTGCACGAGATGAACGCGGCGTCGATGTCCCCTTCGGCCGCGACCCTACGCACACCTTCGATGATCGACTCCGGCGAGATTCGCGACACCACGTGGTCGTTGGCTTCCAGGAAGGAACCCATGGCGCCGATGGTGAAACCGGCCTCACTCAGCCGCTCAGCCATGGGTCGGGTGACATCGGCCGTGTAAGGCGTGATAAGAGCCACCCGCTTCGCCCCATGGGCCTTGAGTGCGGCCATCACCGCCGAAAGCGGGTTGGAGCAGGACGTTTCGGGATGCGCGGTCTGGATGGCGGCCGTGACCCGGTCGGGGCCGATCACCGTCGAAGCCGACGTACAGGCGTAACCGATCGAGGCGAAATCGAATTCGTTTGGGAGAAGCGCCGCCGTCTCGGGGAGCTTGGCCTCCATGGCTGCGAGCGTTTCCGGTGTTACTTCGTGGAACATCGGGATTCGGGCGTGGTAGACGGCCACATCGGGCACGTCGAGCAGTGCCAGAGAAGCCGCCATCTCAACCTCGATCGTGTGGTCGGTTTCGAGCACGATCAGGCCGACAGTGGCTCGGGCTCCGTAGCCCTTGTCGGTGCCGAACGGCAGCTTCACGAGTTCGGGTAGGTCAACGCTCATGGGCACCTCAGATAATCGGTAGTTCCGGAGCGGCCCGGCGACTCAGCATTTCAGCACCGCCGGCCCGAACCACAATGTTTTCCTCGTGAACCATGGCCTTGCCCGGCTCCCAGATGAGTCCGGGTTCCAATGTCAATACCATGTTCTCCTCGATCACCGTGTTGTTGTCGGCAGTGTGAGACGGCCACTCAGTCACCTGCATTCCGAGACCATGACCCATGCGGCCTACGTCGTTGCCGAGCGAGCCGTTGGCGATGAGTACGGCGTTCATGGCGTTGAACACATCGGTGGTGGTGGCGCCTGGTTTGGCGGCAGCGAAACCGGCTTCGGTGGCTTCCCACACGGCCCGATAGGCGTCCTTGGCACCCTGGTCGGCGTGACCGAAGGCGTAGTTGCGGTCGAAGTCGCTGAAGTAGCCGTCGTAGGTTGAACCGGTATCGAAGATGAGAAGGTCGCCGGCTTCGATGGTGCGTGACGACGGCACCTTGATGATGTCGTCGACGCCGCCCGGCCCGGTCGCCCCCACAAGATAGGGCACGTCGTCGGCACCCTGGTCGAGGATCTCCTTCTTGAAGGCCGCGAACGCCTCCCGCTCGGTCATACCGGTTGACAGGATCTCGGGGATCCGGTCGAAGGCGTTGGACACGATCGTGCAGATCGTTTGGTGTTTGGCGATCTCGGCTTCCGACTTCACCTGCCGGAGTGTGACGATCACGTCGGTGGCGTCGGTGAACCCGCCGACGGCCTCCCGCACCCGATCCACATCGTTGAGCGGCATCCGCACATGGGTCTCCGGTCCCATCGGGAGTCCGACCGGCCCACCGCCGGCCACCTCGTTGAGGCACTCCACCAGCAGGCTGACCCCGTCGTCGGCCGGCCGAGGCGATGACCAGGTGCGGATGTCGTCGACCCAAGTGTCTGACATTGAGGGCGCCCCGATCGACGGGATCACGGCGATCGGTTTACCCGACGCCGGGATGACCGTGTACCACGGGCGGGTGGGCGACTGCCAGAACGGTGTGTGGAAACCGGTGAAGTACCGCACCTCCGGTTCGGTACAAACCATCAGCGCCGCCAGGCCCTGTTCGGCCATCAGCTTCTGAGCCCGTTCGGTACGGGCTGCGAACTCCTCGTCGGCGAAACCTCGCCCATTGTCGGTCATGGTCAGACTCTACGTGATAGTTGGTGCTGGTTGATAAGTGCTACGTGATAAGCGCTACTTGACGATCAGGTGCTCGGGCCCGAACGGGAATCCAGTGATGTTCTCAACCGAACCGTCGAAGTTGATCACCAGAATGTCGTGTTCCCGGTAGCCTCCGGCTCCGGGCTGGCCCTCGGGGATCATGATCATCGGTTCCATCGAAACGACCATGCCGGGTTTGAGTTCGGTGTCGATGTCTTCTCGCAGCTCCACACCGGCCTCACGGCCGTAGTAGTGGCTGAGCACGCCGAAGCTGTGGCCGTAGCCGAAGCTGCGGTACTGGAGCAGGTCTTCGGCCCGGTACATCTCGTTAAGCTCGGCGGCGATGTCCATGCAGCGAGCGCCGGGTCTGATCAGCTCCAGCCCCCGACGATGTACGTCGCAGTTGAAGTTCCAAAGCCGTAGGTGTTCGTCGGAGGCCGACTCGCAGAACAGCGTGCGTTCAAGAGCGGTGTAGTAGCCGAAGATCATCGGGAAGCAGTTGAGGCTGAGGATGTCGCCGGCCTCGATCTTCTTGTTGGTTACCGGGTTGTGAGCACCGTCGGTGTTGATGCCCGACTGGAACCAGGTCCAGGTGTCCATCAGTTCAACAAATGGGAACCGGGAGGCGATCTCACGAACCATGGCCTGGGTGGAGGCGAGAGCAACCTCGTGCTCGGGCACTCCGGCGGCGATGGCTTCCACACAGGCTGCACCACCGATGTCGGCGACGGCGGCACCGATCTTGATGTGATCGATCTCCTCCTGCGACTTGATCGTGCGCATCCACATCGTGTCGACGCCGACGTCAACCAGCTCCACGCCAGGAATGGCTGTTTCCAGTTCGGCCCGGTTGCCAACGGTCAGGTGATCGAACTCCACACCGAGCCGCCGAACGCCAGGGGCCAGGGTCGTTACGGCGTGCCAGAAGTTGTCTTTACGCCAATCGGTGTAGGTGATGTTTGAGCCGTGGGTCATGCGGTGGGGCTGACCACCGTCGATGCCTGCGCTGATCGAAACAGCCTTGTCTTGATCGACGATGAAACCGTAGCGACGGCCGAATGAGCAGTAGATGAAACCGGAGAAGTAGCCGATGTTGTGCATCGATGTGAACAGGCAGGCGTCGATGTCGTTGGCCCCCATGTGGGTGCGCAACATCGACTGCCGACGGTCCATTTCCGCATCGGAAAACGGGGCACCCACCTTGTCGCCGTTGTGCCATTCCACAAGGCGATCCATGTCGCCACTGCTGCTGCTACCACTGCTGCCGATTTGAGTCATGGCGAGAAGTTTGCCGGACCGGAATGCGGAGCGCAAGCAAAAACGGAACTGTTCCGTTCCCATCTGGTTTCCCTACAGCAGGAGGTGGCGGCCAAGCTGCCGTCGCGGCCCGGAGGATCCGCTGATAGCCGGTAGCATCGGCCCATGAGTCAACAACATATCGACATGTGGAACACCGTGGCCGACGCCTTCACCGAGCGCTACGACGCGATCACCGAAGGGCAGTGGGAAGCGGGGACCCCTTGTGAAGGATGGTCCGTGAAGGATCTGGTCGACCACGCAGTTGGTGTGCAGGCCGGATACACCGGAAACATGCTCGGCGCCGAGATTCCCGAGGGAGCCGATTGGCCGACCGCACGCGATGCAATCCGTGCCGCTCTGACGCCTGAGGCGCTCGAAGGCACAACCGACGGTGGCCCAATGGGTGAAGTGCCGAAGACCGTGCCCATGGGAATCTCCGCCAGCGACCTACTCATTCACACGTGGGACCTGGCTCGCGCCATTGGCGCCGATGAGCAGCTTCCGGCTGCTGCGGTCACCGCGGCCTACGCCGGGTTACAGCGTTTCCCCGAACCGATGATGCGCGGTGAAGGTATGTTCGGTCCGGCCATCGATGCCGCCGATGACGCCGACGAGCAGACCAAGATGCTGCTGTTCGCCGGTCGCCAGGTCTAAGGGGCCTAGCGAGTAGGCACCTCATGTGCCTACTCTTGGCCTGGAGTTCATCGTGTTCGGAGCTTCGCACTCCACCTACCCGCTGAACTCCTAAGTCGCCGTCTGGATCAGTTTGTTATGTCGCGGCGCCGGGATCGACCGGCTGGACGGTGCGACATGAAGTGACTGGAACCGATTCTTCAAGCCCGGTGGGGGACCGCAGTAGTAACGCCGCCTCGTCGGTGATGTCAACTGCGGTTCCCCTGGTCGAACCGTGGGGGCTTAGCGTCACCCGCACCACTTGGCCCAGCGTTGCGCATTCGGGCCGATAGGCAGCCACAATCTCATGAGGTCGATCCAACAGGTCGGCCCAAGACCGCAGTGTTGTTACCGCGGCCTCGCTTAGTCGTTTCCGCTCCGATGGATCGTCAAGGGCCGTTCCGGCCAACCGCACCGTGAGCAGCGCATATCCCACTCGGCCTGGTTCCAACACCGACTCGGCGGTCACCGCAACCTTCGGTCCGTCCGACGACCCATCGGTGGGCGGCTGGACGCAATCGGGCCACCACGGACCGGGCCGCTGATCCCACTCCAGGTCGGCCGCGGCCAAGCCGGCCGCCAGCCACGTGACATCGCTCATCGATGGGGGCAGCTCGGCGGGCCGTGCGACGACACTCACGGCCAGGGCCACCGGCTCAATCCACTCGATGCCGCCCCGCAACCGTCCGGCCACCTCGCGATGAGCCACAACCGCCGAACCGTGTGGCGCTCCTTCCTGGCGAGCCCACTGATGAGCGAGCGCCGGAGCCGAGACGGCCACATCGGCATCTCGACGCGGAGCGCTCATGGACCGGCGATCCTTGGTTCCAAGTGGTCGATCAGCCAGCGTCCGTCGTCACCGTGGCTGAGCCGTAGCGTGCCGGCCGACCAGTTCTCCACCCCCGGAATCGTCGACGGAACCACAAGATGACCGGTGGCCTCATCACCGGAGCTGCTCAGCTCAACATGGTCGACCTGTAGCTCGCCAAGTTCAATCGAACGTAGGTCTCGCCGTATGCCGCCAAGGAGTTGACGCAGAAAGTCATCGAGTTCAACCGGGTCGGCCAAGCCGTCACGAATCCGCCCGGCGGCCACCCGATCCATGCCGTTGTGTTGAGCCACCGTGAGAGCGGTGTTCCTACCGGTGGAGCTGAGTAGCTCCCAAACGACGGTGTGCTCGCCCCAGACAACCGCATGCACCAATGCCTCGGCGGCAGCCTCCGCTGAGCCCGGGTCGGCAGAACTCACGGACGCTCCCAGCCATGAAGCTCAAGCAGATCGCGGACTCGAACTCGCTGCGGACCGAACAGTCGAGCCTGGATGGCATCGTCGAGCGCTCGATTGGCCGATTCAGGGTTCACCGAGAGTTTGTTGGCGTTGACAAGACTCCGGCACGCCACCTCAAGGATCGCATCCGGAAGCTCCATCAGCACCGAGATGAGCGACTGGGCCACTGTCCGATAGTGTTCCGTATCTCGCTCGGCCAACGCGGCGCCAAGGCGATCGAAGTTTGCCGCCACCGCAACCTCCGGCCAAGATCCCAGGCGCACAAGCCGATCGCGAAGAACGGCAACCCGCCGCTGTTCGTCGACCGAGCCGAGGAGGTCGACCAGCACCTGGCTGAGGTTCTGGGGCGCAACGGCGCCTTCGATTTCGTCGAGTGTGGCCTTAACCGTGCGCCACTGAACCGAGTGAAGCCGAGGGTCGAACAAACCTAGAGCCATCTCACCGTGATGGGCGGCAAGGGCCAGATCGAGGCGGGCGTTCTCCGAGCCGGTCGGATCCGATGACGACCGATGATCGGCGCGCAGGTGGTGGGCCACGCTGAGACTGTGGCGGGCGATGGCGTGCTGGAACGGAAACCCGTCGTAGGTGAACACCGCGATCGACCGGTCGACGGCTTGGATGGCCTGGTCGATCAGCGCAATTGCGGAGCCCTGTCGTCGAGCTTGTTCGAGGAGTGCTGTGGCGTGGCCGTGCCAGGCCATACCTGCCTGCGGGGACTCCGGGCTCAACGTCGTGGCTGCGGCGTGGTAGTCGGCAACCGCCGACGCGAGGTGATCGTCATCACCAAGCGCTTGTTTGGCCTGGGCCCGGTTGAGCAGGGCGGCGCCGAGCGTGCGAGGCCTTTGGTCGTCGGTCTCGGTTTCCGGTTCGGGCCGGAGGAGGTCGACGGCATCGTCGAGGGCGGCGATGGCACCAACGCCGTCACCAGTCTCTGTGAGCGCAAGGCCGACGTTGGCCAAAGCGGCTCCTTGCTCGACTCGATTGGCCCGGCCGGCCAGGAGCTGCGCAGAACGTTGAAAAGTTGCGACAGCGAGATCGGGACGACCGGCCACTCGTTCGCAGTTCCCGATGGCCGTCAGAATGCGTCCGTGTTCGAGCGGTGCTCGTTCGGCGGTGAGGATCCTTCCGGCTTTCTGCAGTAAACCTACGATGTCGGGGATCTCCGAGCGGTCGACCAGCAGCTCGCTGCGGGCCACCCCCAACCGGTAGGCGGAAATGGCCCACTCATCTGGATCGGCGGCGATATCAACTGAGGCCAAGCGGGTTTCGAGGG
Source organism: Acidimicrobiales bacterium (assembly GCA_965216355.1). Lineage (GTDB taxonomy): Bacteria > Actinomycetota > Acidimicrobiia > Acidimicrobiales > SZUA-35 > JAHELU01. The sequence goes on along the minus strand of CBDCFR010000012.1, from coordinate 629,266 downwards.
CACCAAGGTCGATGCCGTGGCCGGATGGTTCAGCCACTGTTGACTCCTTGGCGGGCGCCGTGGATGTACTCGTGGCGAATGCGTTCGATCTCCTCCAACACCATGTCGGCGGCCACATCCACGGCGCTGACCACCTCGTCGGTAAGCCCGATCCCCAAGGTTTCAACCTCCACCGGCTGGCAGCCCACGATCAGCGTGTTATCCGGCAACACGCCGACTGCTTTGGCCACCATCAGTGCTCGTTCCGGCGTGGCCAGATGCATATCGGCCAGCAGGTCGTGGCGCTGTTCCACCGGCATCGGTTCCACGTCGATCACGTCGGCGTCGATGACCATTACCGTGCCGGGAGGACGCCCCCGATCGACCGCATCGACCACAATCAGCGCGTCGTAGCCGGCCATCAACTCGTGCACAAGGTGGATCCCGCCGATGCCGGTCTCGGCCACCACCACGCCGTCGGGAAGCTCGGTCGCCTCCAAGCGGGCGGCCACCTCGACACCGAAACCATCGTCGCCATGCAGCACGTTGCCAACACCGACGATCAGAATGCGAGGGTCTTGGCGGCCGTCGGCTGCGGTGGCGGCGCTGGAATGGCCCGCCTCCGCTGCCCGGATCGCATAGCCGTGCACCACCCACCAGGAGATGTAGTTCTCGAGGTCACGCCAATCCGATTCGGCCAGCTGCTCGCGAACGTTGTCGGCCCTCTTGTCGAGTTCGGTGGCGATCAGTCGGTCGAGGGCGGCCACCGTCGTGTCACCCGGTAGGAGTGCAACGGCCGCCGGGTCACCCGTGCGAAGCTCGGAGGCGATCACGGTGCCTGCGGTCGCGAGCGAGGAGTCGTCCATTTCGACCAGGGTTGGTTTGATTCCCGTGAGGTCCTCTTCGGTTCGACGCAGGCAGTAGCCAACGTCCAGAGCGGTGGTGGCCCAGTCGGCGAACTCGGGGAGTGGTTGATCGCGGCGCTCCTGCTGGAAACACGCCTGGCGATAGCGTCGGGCCGTTTCCGTCATCGGGTGTGACTGGGCCAGCGCCCGAGCGGTGAAACAGATGTCGGCCACATCGGGCCCACCGGCCTGTGCGGTCATCGCGGTTGGGTGTCGGTCGACGGTGTGCCGATGGTCAATCCGGTGGTCACCTGACCGGGGCGAGGTGGGGGATGGGGCTCAGCCGTTGGCTCCTCCAACTCCACCCGACGGAAATCGATCCAGTGCTCCCGAAGCGACACCTCGATCTGCTGGGCCACGGTCTGATCAGCGGCGGTGCAGCCGTCGCAGGAGCCGTGCATCCGGAGCCGAACTGTGCCGTCTTCGATCGAAACGACCTCGATCTCTCCACCGTGGGAATGCACGTAGGGTCGCACGTCGTCGAGCGCCAACTGCACGACCCGCTCGGTGGTCGCTTCGTCCACGTCGATACCAAGTGAGTAGGTGTTGAGGAGTTCGCCCACCACGGGATCAAGAGCGGCTTGTTCCAGGAACAGATCGCCTCGCCAGTGGCGGATCATCTCAACCAGTCGACCGAGCCCTTCTCGATGGAAGACGTCAAGCCAGTCGACCAGGGCCTCGGCGTCGGCACGAACACCGGGATCATCATGCTCAAGAAGCCGCTCGGCCAACTCGGCCACCCGGTCGAGAATCTGGCCGTAGGCCAGGCTGGTGTCGGCACTCTCGCTCATGTTTGATCTCCCACCAGGTTCTGCACCCGCTCGACCACCTCGTTCACCGCCTCCTCGACGGGCGCCGAGAACCCCCAACCGAACTCGCGGTCCTCGGGTTCAACTTCGATGATCACGGCATCGTCGGTGAGCGCATCCCAGTGGCGGCACACGGCGATGGTGTGATCGAGGTCGATGATGCCGCCCACGGCTTCGGCCAGTCGTTCGTGCACCTCTTCGGCGTCGGGGGCGGGCACGTCGCCCAATCGGTATTGGCGGATGGTGCCCGCCGGGTCGACGCCTCGGGGCATGCAGCCGAGCAGGATCACGCGGCCCGGCTGCAACTCCTGCAGTCGGTGAAGCACACGGTGGGCCGAATACGACAGGTCCTCCAGCACCACATCGTCGGGCCAGTCCAGTTCAGCAGCCCGGGCCAGCCAGTTGGTGCCGAAGTCGAGATCACGCAACCAGGGAAGACCGATGCCGCCGACCAGCGTGCACCCTGGTGGGGCATCGCCCCCGGGCCGCACCTGAGCCCCTTGTCCCAGCAAGGTGTCGAGCACCGCGTCGCGCTCAGTCGGATCGAGCCCGCTCACGATGAAACCCTTCGGCAAATGGTTGACGACGCTATTCGAGGGTGCACCCGCACGAGTTTACTTCGCGGGTGATGATCCCTCGACCGGTGTCCATGTGGGTGGTACACGGCATACACGGGTCGAAGCTGCGGATCGCTCGCAGGATGTCGATGCCCTTGATGTCGTCGTCGGCCACGCTCTCCAACAGCGGTGTTCCCACGATCGCTTCCTCGTAGGGGCCCGGGTTGTCGAACGGATCCCGGGGCGCTGCGTTCCACGTGGACGGAGTGTTGATCTGGTAGTTGAGCAGCTTGCCCTTGTCCATGTGCATGTGGTGGGTGAGGTAGCCTCGTCCGGCCTCCCACACGCCAACCGACACACGCTCGTCGCGAGGCACGGTGAACGGAGTGGACACCTTGGTCTCACCCTTACGCCAGTATTCGAAGGCCTGGTTGAGGCAGATCATGCCGATGGCGGCGGTGAAGGCGATGCCGTAGGCCCGACCCCGGTTGCGTTCGAAGGCGTTGAGTTTGGCCGGCACCTTCCAGTTGAGTTCCATCTCGGGCAGATCGTGAGCCGGCATGAGAAGCCGGAGCCCGTCGCAGGTGGCCTCGATGTAGGGGTTGTCGGGCAGCTGCTGGGCCAACGCCGTGGTCCACATCCGCCCGTAGACGCCGGTCTCCATCGCGATCCGGTCCCAGCGGGGAGCGGTTGACCAGGAGTACTTCTCCTTGAAGTTCTTGCCCTCCGGGCGTGGGATCGTCTCCTTGTTCCAGGCGTGGTACGGCGAGAGCGGATTGCCAAGCTCATCGTGAGGGAATCGAGGGCCGGCCCCGTTGTTGCCGGTGGTCCAGTCTTCGTAGTAGGAGTGCTCGACGAACTCCTCGATGCCCATGTTGATCTCGGTGATTTTGGTGGTGACCAGCTCACCGTCTTTGATGATCCCGGGTGCCGAGTAGCGGGCATGACCCCAGGTGTCGATGTTGGCGTAGGTGGCGTCGTAGACCTCAGGGTCGTCCCAGATTCCGGTTTGGATCAGGTTCGACGGCCGCAGTCCGACGTCGGAATAGGCCGAGTTGGTGGCGAGGAAGAAGTCGCAGATGTCGTCCCAGATCCCGGCGATTCGCTTGGCGTAATCGAAGATCTTGCCGAGGTTGGCGTAGTACTCGTTGAATGTGGTGGTGCTCACCGTGGTGGACACACCGCCTGGCACCAGCGTGGACGGATGGGGGTACTTGCCGTACATCAACGTGCACATTTTGCGAGCGATGCGGGTGTACTCAAGCGCCTCAAGGTAGATGGAACCCTCAAGCGGGTTGAACCCGTCCATGATGTCTTTGACCGTGCGGTAGCCGTGCACGTTGGCGTGAGGCGCAGGGGTCTTCTCCGCCAGCTCCACCAGTTCGGGGTTGGTGACCGACACGATTGCGGTCGAGTAGTCGGGCCCGGCCAGCAGACCGAGATGGAGTGGGTGGTCGTAGAACATCTCGGCCACCTCACCCAGGTTGCGAATGCACACACCAAGGGGAGGAGGGGTGATGCCAAACGCCATCTCGATCGCCATCGAAGACACGGTGGAGTGAACGCCGCCACACACGCCGCAGGCTCGGGAGGAGATGTCGATCGCATCGCGAGGGTCGCGGCCCTGAAGGATGATCTCGTACCCCCGGAACAACATGGCCATCGAGTGTGCCTCTACGGCCTGGCGAGATCCGAGATCGAGAACGGTGTGCACGGCCAACGCCCCGGCCACCCGGGTGACGGGATCGATGCTCCATTCCCGCAGCTTGGGTGGTGCGGCCATCGATCCGACGCCGGATCGCCCGGTCGCATCGCGCACGAAGTCCCGCGGTTCGGCTACCGCAACGGCGTAGGGATTGGTCATCCCCTCGACCAAGCGAGCCTTTCCGTTGGCATCGAACTCAATAGGAAGATTCTTGAAACACATGTTGGCTACTGGCCACCCTCGTGAGAATGTTGTTTGCGGGCGTAAAGCTTGTGGACGAGCCGTTCGGCCCCGACCGCCTGAGTCTTGTAGCGGCGCCAGCCGCTGGGAAGATCGCGGCTGTCCTCCCACCGAGTCGAGCGCATCTTGTCGCGTTGAGACAGGTAGCGCATGCGGCGAATGAAACCACCGACCACACGGTTGGTGTTGGTTGAGAGCAGCGCGCCGGGTGGTCGTTCGTAGATCGGCGAGAACTTGTCGGGGAAGCCGGGCATGGTGCAGCCGATACAGATCCCGCCCATGTTCATACAGCCGCCATGGCCGTCGACGATGCCCCGTTCGGCGATGTTGCACTGCACCACCGGGCCCCAGCAGCCAAGCTCAACCAGGCATTCCTTGTCGCCGTAGGAGTGGGCGAACAGGCCCTCTTCGTAGTACCCCGCCCTGGGGCAGTGGCGGTGCACAGTTTCGGTGAACAGCCAGGCCGGCCGACCCAACTCGTCGAACTCGGGGAGTGGGGCCAGACCGTTGAGGAAGAGCAAGGCGGCCGCTGCCGTTTCGGTGATGTTGTCGCCGATGGGAGAGCAGCCCGGAATGTTGACCACTGGGAGACCCAAGGTGGAGCGGTAGTCCTTGCCGAGGTGGTCCATCACGCCCATGGCGTTGGTGGGGTTGCCGTGAGCGGCGGGGATTCCTCCCCAGCAGGCGCAGGTGCCGATGGCCAGCACGGCGGCTGCGCCGGGGGCCATGCGGTCGAGCCACTCAAGCGAGGTGATCTGGCGGCCGGTTTCGCGATCCTCGCCGAGCCCCATCCAGTAGCCGTATTCGCCCGACACCGTCTCGTCCATGATCGACCCCTCCCAGGCAATGAGGTAGGGGGCGTCGAGTTTGCCCTCGGCGGCCAGGCGGAGGTTTTCGGTCCACTCCGGCCCCGATTCGACCGACAGCACGGTGTGTATCAGCTCGACCCTCGGTAAGCCAGGCACTCGGCCGGTTAGAAGGTGCTCGACCCGAGGATGGGTGGCACCGGAGATGGCGATGGTGCAACCGTCGCAACTGGCGCCGACGATCCAGAACAGGTAGACCTTCTCCAGTGGCCCTTCCGAGACCTTCGTTTCAGGCTCGCGGCGGTGCGGACTACGGTAGGCAATGGGGGCCAACGGATCGGCGCCGTCGGTGATCAACGGCATGGCCTCGATCTCCCCGTGAGGAACCCCGGGTACCACCTTGGTGTATTGCGTCACGAGGATCCCCTTCACTTGAGAAGTGCGCGAACTGTGCGTATTCTGAACTTTAGCTGCTATATGTGAATCGCATCTACTCGACGTTCTCAGAAAGGGGGCAGGTCAGGTGTCAACGGCATGGATCATCGGATACGTGATCGCCGGTGTGATCATCCTCCTGGTTGTGGTGTTGCTGCTACTCATGATTCGAGGAGCACGCGACGCCGCCGTCAAGGCCGAGTCGATTCTGGCCGCCCTGCACGAGACCCGTGACAACACCGCTCCCTTGTGGGAGGTAAACAACGTGAACAACGCCATCGAGCGCATCACCGACGGCGCCGGAGCAATTCGGGAACACCTCGCAGCCAAACACCTTGGGTCGGGGGTATCGGAATGAGCACCGAGACGATGTGGTGGATCACCCTTGGCCTTGGCCTGGTGGTGGCTCTGGTGGCTGTAGTGCTGCTACACCTCTTCTACACCCAGGTTCGGCGCATCGAGTCCGGTTCGGAGGCCATCTGGGAGGCCGGTAAACAGGTGGCTCGCAACACCGCCACCACCTGGATGTTGCATCAAACCACGGTTCGGCTCGACGCCCTCACCGAAGAGGCTCTTAAACACAACGACTTCCTCGACACCGTTGGCGGTTCCGCCGGTACGTCAAACGGTGACGGAGGTGCACAGTGAGGACACTTCTGGTGGTGTTGACGGTCGTCGAGATCCTGGTTGTCGTCGGCGTTCTGGCCGCCTATCTCATCGCCATTTCTCGGTCCCTGGGCCGCATCTCGCAGAATCTGGGCAAGGTCAGTTTCGGCGTTCGAGCCATCGAAACCCAGGCCGAATCAATCGGCCCCTCGGTCACACGAATCAACGAACAGCTCACCGGCATTGCGGGTGCCCTCGACACCGTGTCGGCCAAGGCGGAATCGCTGGGCGCCGGCGGCTGATGAGCGCCGACCCGGTCGCCCCGAAATCAGAGGCTCTGGCCGCCCTGTATTGGCGCAGCGAGATCCTGCAGGTGATGTATTGGCTACGGGGTGAAGGTTTCGGCGATGTGGTCGACCCTGGCTTGATCGAGCGGTTCCTCGGTGTTGACGCCGCCATCGGCATGACGTATCTCGATCGTCTGGCCGACGAGGGCTATCTGATTCGCGACGGCGACTGGTATGCCCTCTCCGACTTTGGTCTCGAACATGGCGCCCGAGAGTTCGCCTCGTCGTTTTCCGAGCTGACCAAACCGACCCACGGTGAATGCAGCGACGACTGCTGGTGTCACGCCTCGGTGGACGAGGCCGAAGCCTGTTTGGCCCACCGGATCCAGCACGACGACCATCATGGGCATGATCATGAACACGGGGAACACGAGCACTAACCATGACCAAACAAATCGACAAACAAACCCCCATTGAGATCCCCCGCAAGTTCCTTCCCGATTTCCTGTTACTCACCCTTCGGGACCGTGGCCGATCCTACGGGTACGAGTTGTGCCAGGAGGTGCAGGCCAAAGGCCTGCCGGTCGATCTTGCCGCCGTCTATCGAGGTTTGCAGAGCCTCAGCCGACGCGACCTTGTGGCGTCCAGCTGGGAGCCGTCCGACAGTGGACCAGATCGTCGGGTCTATGAGTTGACGACTGCCGGTCACGACGAAGCGGCCCGCTCGTTGGCCGGGCTCGTGGCCGTGCGTGATGGCCTCAGCGCGGCACTCAGCGCCTTCGACGCCGCTGAGACCGTCGGCCCGATCGGTCGCTAGGTGAACGCAGGAATCAAGATCGCGGTCGCCGGCAAGGGCGGCGCCGGCAAGACCACCACTTGTGCCACCATGGCTCGCCATCTGGCCCGGTCGGGGCACCGGGTGGTGGCGATCGACGGTGACACCAATCCCAATCTCGGCCCCGCGCTCGGCCTGGCTGAGCCAAGTGCACAACCTGGCTTTCTCCCCACGTCGCTGGTAGCCCGCCGGTTCGAAGGACCGAGGCTCACCGAACCGGTACCGACCGTTCTCGATCGCCATTCCACAGCCGCTCCCGACGGCGTGCAGCTCCTGCGGATGGGAGCACCGGATCACGCCGACGAGGGATGTCTGTGTTCGGCCCACGCCACGGTGAGCGCTCTCATGGCCGATCTCGAAAGCCACGGCGGCTACGTCACATTGCTCGACTTGGAAGCATCGCCCGAACATCTCTCGCGGGGCACGGCCCGTAACGCCGACGTGTTGCTGCTCGTTGCCGAGCCGTACTTTCGCTCGCTCGAAGCGGTGCGCCTTCAGGCCACCTTGGCGGCGGAAACGGCGATCGGTCGGGTGGCGGTGGTGGCCAACAAGTGCCGATCGCAGACCGACTACGACGCCATCGAGGAGTTCTGCGGTCGTCACGGCATTGAGCTGATAGGCCGGATCCCGTTCGATGAGGTTGTGCTCGATGCCGATGCCGCCGGATCCTCATTGATCGACTTCGCCCCCGGCGGTGAGGTCGTAGCCGCTATCACCGAAGTCGCCGAACATTTGGTTGCTGCACCAGCGGCCGCTACATGCGATACTGCAGCGGAGGCCGTCTGAGATGTGTGTAGGAATCCCCGCCCGAGTAGTCGAATTGGAACCGTCCGGCCCTCACACCGCCACGGTCGAGGTTGAGGGCGTGCAGCGTGCGGTCAACACGATCATGGTCGACACCGAAGGCGATGGGCTCGGCGTCGGAGACTGGGTGTTGCTTCACGTCGGTTTCGCCATGTCGAAGATCGACGAGGCCGAAGCGGAGGAGACCCTGGCGTTCATGCGGGAGTTGGGGTCGGTGTACGACGAAGAAGTGGAAGCATTCGGCACTGACCCAACATGACCGCCTCACTCAAATGATCGACTGCCAGGCCGATCCGGTCGGCGCCGCTCGTCGTCTGGCAGACGCGTTTGCGTCGGGGGGTCGGCTGGTGGTGATGGCTCCCACGATGCCCGATCACGGCCGCCATGTGGCGGTCGAGTTTCTCCATCCTGCCGTCACCGGAGCGGTTGCTCTCCCGGCCCGGTTTCTGGAACAGGGGCAGCCGGTCGCTCGGCCCGGAGACGTGGTTCTTGTGATCGGGGACTCTGCCGACCGGAGCGCAGCCGTCGCTGAACCAGATCTGGAGATCCCGGCGCTGTCCGACGCGGAAATCATGACCTGCTACCACCTGTTGTGGGAGTTGGTGCAACTCGAACTGGCCTCAGCCGACATCGACGAGCAGCCAAACCACGAGACGTTGAGCGATGACGGCGACTCCACCGATTTCCTGTACCCGTTTCTCGACGGACCCGTGGCCGAGGCCGCTGCTGATCTCACCTACTCCGCCGAGGCGAAAGCCGCCGAGTCGGCCACGGTCGCCGAACAGTCGGTGGCGGCCAACGAGCAAGTCCTCGGCGCAGCCGCCAGCGCCGTGTCCGAATCCGTCGCCCGAGGCGGCACGGTGCTCACGATGGGCAACGGCGGCAGTGCCTGCGACGCGGCCCGAGCCGCCCGGTTGCTGAATCACGCGGGAGTGGCGGCCGAGTCGTTGGCCTCCGACTACGCCGTGGTGACCGCACTCGGCAACGACCTTGGCGCCCAAAATGTGTTCTCCCGCCAGTTGGAGGCCTTGGGTCGACCGGGCGACATTCTTGTCGGCTTCAGCACAAGTGGCACATCGTCGAATCTGCTGTCGGCGTTTGACCAGGCCAAGAGCGTTGGAATGGTCACCATCGGCTTCGCCGGCTACAACGGCACCGGTTTCGCCGCCCACCCGTCGGTCGACCACACTGTGGCGGTAGGGTCGCAATCCGTTCACCGCATACAGGAAGCCCAAGCGGTCCTGCTCGACATCATGATCAACCGCATCATTACGGACCACGTCACCACGGATCACATCACGAAGGATCACAGCGATGAGTGACTCCAACCCCGAACGTAACTTCATCGACGAGTACCGCGATCCGGTGGCGGCTCGCGCCCTGCTGGCCGACATCGACACGGTGATCAGTCGCCATCCCGACCGCACGTTCAAGTTCATGGAGGTTTGTGGCGGACACACTCACGCCATCTACCGTCATGGCATCGAGTCGATCCTGCCCGAGTGCATCGAACTCGTACACGGCCCCGGCTGCCCGGTTTGTGTCATCCCGATGGGACGCATCGATGATGCTCTGGCCATTGCCTCCACCGAAGGAGTCACCCTGTGTTGCTTCGGCGACATGATGCGGGTTCCCGGGGGCTCGTCGAATCTTCTGGAGGCCAAGGCTCAGGGCGCCGACGTGCGGGTGGTGTATTCGCCGCTCGACGCCTTGGAGATTGCCAAGCGGGAACCCGATCGCCAGGTGGTGTTTTTGGCTGTTGGTTTTGAGACCACCGCTCCGTCAACGGCGGTCACGATTCTGCAAGCGAGGGAGGCCGACGTCGCCAACTTCTCGGTGATGTGCAATCACGTCACGATCGTGCCGCCGCTCAAGGCCATCCTCGACTCGCCCGGTATGGCGCTCGACGGGTTCCTCGGACCGGGCCACGTGTCCACGGTGATCGGCACCAAACCCTACCGGTTTGTGGCCTCTCGTTATCAACGCCCGTTGGTCACCGCAGGGTTCGAACCGGTCGACGTGTTGCAGGGTGTGCTGATGCTGCTCCGACAGATCGACGAGGGTCGCTGCGAGATCGAGAACCAGTACCGCCGGGTTGTGTCCGACGATGGGAACGTCACAGCCCTCTCCTTGATGCGTGAGGTGTTCACCGTTCGTCCCCATTTCGAGTGGCGAGGTTTGGGTTTCATACCCCACTCGGGTTTGGCGTTGGCCGACGACTTCGCCCGATGGGACGCCGACCGGATCTACGACGTTCCCGGCCTGCGGGTCGCCGACCCCAAAGCCTGCCAGTGTGGTGAGGTGCTGAAGGGGGCGTTGCGTCCGTGGGAGTGCAAGGTGTTCGGCACGGCGTGTACCCCGGAAACCCCGATCGGCACCTGCATGGTGTCGTCGGAGGGCGCCTGCGCCGCCTACTACAACTACGGCCGCTACACCCCTAGGGGTCGCATCCCGGTGCAGGCCGGATAGGCCGGAAAGATGGCTGCAACGTCGGACGGCAAAGCCGAGGCGATGGCTCGCATCGAAGCGTGGCGTCAACGAGCCCCGGTGTTCAAAGACGAGACGATCACCATGGCCCATGGTGCTGGGGGCAAAGCATCCCAGTCGCTTATCGAGGGTGTGATCATCCCTTCGCTGGCGGAGAGTTCTGACTCCAACCTCGACGACGGTGCCGCCATCGACGTTCCCGCCGATCACCATCTGGTGGTCTCGACCGATGCTTTTGTTGTCACCCCTCGATTCTTCCCGGGAGGGTCAATCGGTGATCTAGCGGTCAACGGCTCGGTCAACGATCTGGCGGTCATGGGGGCGAGGCCCCACGCTCTCACGCTCTCGATGGTGCTCGAGGAAGGTCTGGCGGTCGCCGAGGTACGAAAGATCCTGTCGGCGGTCAGCGAGGCGGCAGCCACCGCCGGGGTAACGGTGGTGGCCGGCGACACGAAGGTGGTGGAGCGTGCCTCGGCCGACGGTTGCTACATCACCACCACCGGCATCGGCTTCCGCGCCAACTCGGTGCGACTGGGAGCTGAACTCGTTCAACCTGGCGACGTCGTGCTCGTGTCCGGTCCCATTGGTGATCATGGGATCGCGGTGATGGTGGCGCGAGGCGATCTGGCATTGTCGGCCGACATCCCTTCCGACACCCGTTCAGTGGCACCGCTGGTTGAGGCGCTGATGAGCAGCTCCCCGGCGGCCGATTCCGGGGTTCGCTGGATGCGTGATGCCACCAGGGGCGGCGTGGCGTCGGTCCTCAACGAGTTGGCCGCGGCTGCGGGCTGCGGAGTTGAGGTCGACGAAGCCGATGTACCTGTTCGCCGTCCGGTGGCCGGGGCATGTGAACTCCTAGGGCTCGACCCGATGTACATCGCCAACGAAGGCACAATGGTGGCCGTCGTCGCCCCGGATCAAGCCGACCGGGCTCTCGCGGCGATGACCTCGGTGCCCGGAGGGCAAGGGGCTGCGATCGTCGGCCGGATTGTCGACGACCATCAGGGTTTGGTGGTGGCCCGCACACCGTTCGGTGGCACGAGGATCCTCGACATGCTCGTCGGCGATCCATTACCGCGGATCTGCTAGAAGCCGCTAACTTCGCTGGCATGACAATCGATCTTGGCTTCCTTGCCCAACCCGGTGACCTTGCCGACTGGCGCATGGTGGTGTTGACGAATCTGGCCGACAAATCCGGGGTGCTCGACGCTCTTCCCGGCTCGGCGGAAGCTGTGGCCGAAAGGGCCGGCGTGCATCCCAAGTCGGCGCGAGCGCTGCTGGAGGCACTGACCGTTTTCGGCGTGGTGGAGGAGCAGCCCGAAAGCGGCTCCCCGGTGTTCCGTGGCGGACCGCAACTGCCCGACGCGGCCCAGCGAAAGATCCTCGCCCAGCACGCTCAGTTCATCGGGCGCTGGAGCAGCGAGCTACCGAAACGCCTGGAGGATCCGGTCAACCACGAGAAGCGCCCTTGGGTGCGCCGAGGCCTTGAGGGTTGGCTGGGTTCGCTCGGCGCCAGGGCGAAGGTGGAGGCTCCTGGTGTGATCGATCGGTGTCTCGCCCGCTTTCCCGATACGAAGTCGGTTCTCGACCTGGCCGGAGGGCACGGCGAGTACGGGATCGAAGCCGCCCGTCGTGGTCTCGACGTCACGCTTGTCGACCTACCGCAGGTGATCGACATCGTGTCGGAGTGGCCATCGGTTGCCGAGTCGGGCATCAAGACTTGGGGCGGTGACGTGTTCGAGCGCCGCCCGTCTGGGACCTACGATCTGGTGCTGGCCTTTGGTTTCACCCACACCCAACCGGCCGACCGGATCGGCGGGCTGTTCCCGCATCTCGGCGCCATCACCAATCCCGGTGGGGGGCTAGCCATCAACACGTTTCTCCGGCGTCGAGGCGACGTGTCCCGGATCTTCGCCATCCAGATGCTGATCGCCGGCAATGACGGCGACACCCATCAGCTCGAAGACTACGAGCGGTGGATTGCCGCCGGGGGCTTCGAGCCGCCTACCACCGAGGACCGCGACGGCCGCACGTTGCTGTTGGCGGCCAAGAGGTAGCCGGCAAGATGTAGCCAGCTAACGGCTAGGCGACCGCGTGATCGAGTAGTAACCGATCCACGAGTGCCTCGACTGCGGCCCACACCTCGCGGGCTCGGCCGCTGTCGAGTGGGGTGCCTCGGCGGTCGGCCTCAAGCACGGCGCCATCGGCGGGGATGACGATGTCGAGCGGAACCTCGTGATCGGCGCACAGCTCGTGTAGTAGTTCCTGATGGTCGGGTTCGATTTTGTTGGCCACTCCAACCCAGGCCCCGATTCCCAGCTCCCTGGCCAAGCCGATGGTGCGTTGGGCGGTGACGACCGATTTCCGGCTGGCTTCGATCACGAGCACCAGCACATCGGCGTGGGCCAATGTGCCACCCGATCGGCTGAGATGTTCGATCCCGGCCTCCATGTCGATGATCGTGTCGTCAACCTCGCTGTCGAGCGCCTGACCGAGCAGCGACCGAACAGTGGCGTGACCGCCGCAGGTGCATCCGGCGCCGGCTTCATCCACCCGCAACGCCGACATCAGCGTGACCCCCTCGGGAGTGGCGATGCCGTAGTCGGCCATCACTTCCTCCACCGTGAGATCACCTCTGGTGCCGACCACGATCGACCGGGGCACCGTGGGCACCGACTCGATCTCGTCGAATCCCAGTCCTAGCGAAAAGCCAAGATTGGGGTTGGAGTCGGTGTCGACGGCCAGCACCCTCCGGCCGCGTTGCCTCAGACTTCGAGCGATGAGCGCGCTCACCGTCGTTTTTCCGACGCCTCCCTTGCCGACCACACCGATCTTCATGATCGGGATGGTAGCGCGGCTCGATGTCAGCCGCCGTGTTGGGCCTGAGCCCGGGCCACGGCCAGTTGTCCAAGAGCGATGCCTCCGTCGTTGGGCGGCACCTGATGGTGGGTCAACACGGTTAGGTCGTTGGCTCGCAGCTGAGTGGCCGTCAGCTCAGTGAGGAGGCGGTTCTGGAAAACCCCACCCGTCAGAGCAACGGCGCTGTGGCCGTTGAATCGAGTGTCGGTGGCGACGGTGGCGATCACGTCGGCCACCCATTGATGGAACCGGTGGGCCACCGTTTCCGGCGCGGTGTTGTTGGTGAGGTCCGACACGATGCACGCCAGCATTACGCCCGGGTCGATCTGCTCGACGGTCGGTCCAAACACAACCGGATAGCGAATGCGTCGGGCGGAAGCCTGCTCGTCGTTCACGGCGAGGAGAGCGAGTTGCTCGAGCTGGATGGCGGCCTGCCCCTCGTAGGCCACTCGCCCACCCGCTGACACGCCACAAAGGGCGGCCACCGCGTCGAACAACCGACCCATCGATGTGGTCATCGGCACCGACGGCGACGCCGCCGGGGCCGATTTGAGCTGGGCCATCAGCGGATCGATGGCCTCGGCGTTGACCACATTGTCACCCAGCAGCGCCAGGCCCTCGGTCTCCATCTCCGAGCCGGTCACGTGAGCCAAGGCCATTCGCCAGGGTTGCCGAACCGCGGCCTCGCCCCCGAGCATCGGAGTTGGTCGCAGGTGCGCAACTCGCTCGAACGAGGCGGCGTTACCGACCAGAAACTCACCACCCCAAAGGGATCGATCGGGCCCCCAACCGAGACCATCGAAGGTCACCCCGAGGACGGTCTCGCCGCCCAGGCCGTTGTCCGTCAAACACGAGGCCAGATGGGCGTGATGGTGCTGAACGCCGACGGTGGGAGCCAGATCGGCGGCCAGGGCGAACTTGGTGGACAGATACTCGGGATGCAGGTCGTGGGCCACAAGGTCGGGAGCCTGGCCGACCATGTCCACGAGATCCAACACGGTGCGTTCGAAATCGGTGATTGCTCGCGGATTGTCGAGGTCGCCGATGTGCACCGACAAAACGGCGTTGCCGCCGACGGCTAGAGCAACGGTGTTCTTGAGTTCGGCCCCAACCGCCAGCACAACGGGTCCGTCGTCGAGTTGGGGCGGGAGCCGAACCGGCCGCGGCGCAAACCCCCGAGCGCGGCGCAGCACCTGGAAGGATCCGTCGATGGTTCTCCCCACCGAATCGTCGGCCCTTCGAGAGATCGGGCGGTTGTGGCCGAGGATCACCGGGGCGATCGCACCCAGCTCGGCTTCGACCCTGTTGTCGTCGACCACAATCGGTTCGTCGGAGAGGTTTCCGCTGGTGCACACGAGCGGTATCGAGCCGACGGCCCGACTGAGAAGCAGATGGATCGGCGAGGCCGGCAGCATCACGCCGAGCAGGTCGGTATCGGGGGCCACGGCGGTGGCAACGATGGCGCTGGTGCCGGGCGTTCGTGGGGCGAGCACGATTGGTGCCGCCGGATCGGTGAGCGCTCGCCGATCGAGGTCGGTGAGCACCACCAACCTTTCGGCCGCACTCAGATCGGCGACCATGAGCGCGAACGGCTTCTCGTCCCGGTGTTTCGCTCTGCGAAGCGCGGCGACCACATCGTTGTCGTCGGCCCGGCACAAGAGCTGATAGCCACCGACGCCCTTGAGAGCCACGATGCGCCCAGCCAAAATCGCCTCGGCTGTCGCCACCACCGCAGTGTTGGCTGTATCTATCCGAATCAGCTCGCCGTCGATTTTGAGCCAGAGGCGCGGTCCGCAAGCTCCACAGCAGGTGGCTTGGGCGTGGTGGCGCCGGTCGCCCGGATCCAGATACTCGGCTTCACACGCAGCGCACAGCGGGAATCCGGCCATCGTGGTCCGCAGGCGATCGTAGGGAGTGCCGTCGACCACCGTGAAACGCGGGCCGCAGTCGGTACAGCAGATGAAGGGGTAGTTGTGTCGCCGGTTGTCAGGATCGAACAGTTCCGATCGGCAGGCCTCACACGGGGCAATGTCGGCAGGAACGCTGAGCGTGGCGCCGGTTGCGAGCCCTGGGCTCGACTCGATCACGAAACGTTGGTCGTCGGCTTCGGTTTCCAGCTCGGTGGTGGTGAGTTCGTTGATGACCGCCAACGGTGGCCCTTCAGCCCTCAGCCGTTCTTCGAACTGATCGATTGCCTCGGCTTTACCTTGGATCTCACACCAGACCCCATCGGCATCGTTGAACACCCGGCCACTGAGCCCAAGCTCCGAAGCCAAACGGTGGAGGAACGGACGAAAGCCGACGCCTTGCACCGTTCCTCGGATTCTGATGCCCTTTCGCACCTCAACCAGAATACGGACCGCACCTCGCCAAGCGGAACTACATGTCGATTGCATCTAGTTGAGAACTCGACAGAGACGGTGCTCGGGACTACGTTCACTGCTCATGCGACGCAAGGTATGGGTTATTTTCGCTGCCATTGGACTTGTCCTGTCGATGCTGATTTCACCGGCGGCGGCACAGGACGACGGGGACGGGGAGGTTGTGGTTCGCATCGGATTACATGCGGCCGAGAAGAACCTCAACCCGTTCATCACGCCACAGGCATTGCCGATCACACACGACTTCACGATGCTGGTCTACGACACCCTGTTCTGGTCGCAGGCCTCGCCCAATCCCGAGCCCTGGCTGGCCACCGGAGCCGAAGCCTCCGACGATGCTCGGACATGGACCGTCACGCTCCGAGACGACGTGACCTGGCACGACGGTGAAGCGTTCACCGCCGAGGACGTGGCCTTCACGTTCCAGTATTTCAGCGACATCGCCGGGCCCGGACGCTACGGCCATCACGTGTACGACCACCCCGTCTTCGCGTCGACCGAGGTCATCGATGACATCACGGTGGCGCTGACCTTCGCCGAACCGGTCGGCACCTTCGAATTACTTCCCGGTGGTGATCTGCCGATCCTGCCCCAACACATCTGGGACGGGGTCGAAGATCCCCGAGCCGATGCCACCTCGCTGCCAGTCGGCACCGGCCCGTACAAGATGGTCGACTATCAGCCCGGTGAGTCCTACCGGTTGGAGGCCAACGCCGACTACTTCAAGGGTGCGCCCACTGTCGACACGATTGTGATGCCGGTGGTGTCCGATGCCCAAGCCGCCTTCGCCGCGCTGCAGGCGGGCGAGCTCGACTTTGTAACCCGCAACGTGCCCACCCCGTTGCTCGAACCGTTGGGTGGCAATCCCGACGTCGAGGTGATCAACGGCAGCCGGATGCAATCGATCTATCTGATGTTCAACACCCGCAAGCCGATGCTCAACGATCCGGTGGTGCGTAAGGCCATCAGCATGGGTCTCGACCTTGATGCCTTTGTGGCCACCATCGAGGGCGGCAACGCCCGTCCCGGCAACGACACCTGGACTCACCCCGACTCACCGTGGGCTCACCCGACCGGTGGCCACGAGTACGATCCGGCGGCCGCCGCCACGATGCTCGACGACGCCGGGTACACCCTGGGCGACGATGGGGTTAGGGTCTCGGCCGATGGCACACCGTTGGCGTTCACCCTTCTCGTGAACGCTGCCGCCCCGCCACAGGTTCGCTCCGGGGAATTGGTGGCCGAACAGCTCGCCCCCCTCGGTGTGGCGGTGACCGTCGAACCGCTCGACGCCCCCGCCATCGGTGCGGCTCGACGTCCCGGTCCCGACGGCCCGCCGACGGTCGACATGTTCATCGCCGTGTTCGAGTCGCACGCTCACGCCGACCCCGATCACCTGTTCTTCTTCTTCCACACACCCGGACGTGGCGTTGGAGCGGTGTTCAGCGGCTATGCCAACGCCGAGTTCGACTCCATCCTTGAAGATTCGCTCGACGAAGCCGGTGCCGACAAGGCTCCCCTGATCAACCAGGCTCAGGAGATCTTCGCCGACGAAGCTCCTGCTGTCACCTTGTTCTATCCCGACGGTCGCTGGGGTTACCGCCCGGCGGCCTACAACGGATGGATCTCCGATCCGGGCCACGGCGTGTTCACGAAACGTTCGTTCCTTCCCGACTACGCCAACACCGAAGCGATGGCTGAGGAGGCGATGGAGGAGGAAGCTGAGGAGCCGGAGGAGGCTGATGAGCCGGCTGAAGACGAAGCTGAAGCCGAGCCGGTCGATGAGGAAGCGTCCGACGACGGCGAATCTGAAGTCACCGAGGACGGCGGCGGTCTCGGAACCGGCGGTGCCCTGGCCATCGGTGCCGCGATCCTCGCTGTTGTGGGCGGTGGCGTGGTTGCCGCCCGTCGTCGATCCGGAGATGGTTCTGGCGACGGTGGGGTAACGGTCACCGACTGATCAGCGGCCCATTCAATGAACGTCTGGCGCTGGGGTAGGGTTCTCGGGTCCTACCTCATCGCCGTGGCCGCGGCGGTCGTTATCAACTTTGTGCTGCCCCGCCTGGCGCCCGGCGATCCGGTCGACTACCTCGCTCCGCCCGAGTCGGGCGTGATCAACGCATCTGACCGCGACGAGATTCTTGAGCGGTTCGATCTCGACGGCTCCACCACTGAGCAATTCGGGCGCTACCTCGTCAACATGAGCCAAGGTGATCTCGGTGTATCGATTCGAGACGGGCGTTCGGTGTCGACGGTTGTGGGGGAGCGGCTGGGTTGGTCGTTGCTGTTGGTTGGGACCGCCGTTGTGGTGTCGACCGTGCTGGGAATTGCGATGGGGTTCTCCGCCGGTTGGCGTCGAGGGTCGAGGCGTGACGTTGGCTTGTTGGCCGGCGTGCTGGCCGTCGATGCCTTACCGGCTTTTTTTGTTGGCCTGATGTTGCTTCTGGTGTTTTCGGTCACGCTCGGTTGGTTCCCGGTTTACGGCGCTTCCGCGGCATCAGGACTCACGGGGTTCGACTGGTTCGTCGACGTCGCTCGAAGGTTGGTACTGCCAGGTACCACGTTGAGTCTGGTTGGCCTGGCTTCGGTCTTTGTGGTGGCTCGCTCGGCCATGATCTCGGAGTTGGGGCAGGACTACGTGTATATGGCCCGGGCCAAGGGGCTTGATGAGAAGGGAGTGAAGCGGCACGCCGCTGGCAATGCGCTTATTCCGGTGTCGACCGTGGCACTGCTCGGGTTCTCAACGTTGGTGGGAGCGGCGACGGTGGTGGAGACGGTGTTCTCCTATCCGGGGCTGGGGTCGCTGGCGTTCGCCGCGGTTAGAGCTCGCGACTACCCGGTGCTGCAGGCCGTGTTTCTACTCCTCTCGCTGATCGCGGTGGCCGCCAACCTCGCGGTGGATCTGCTGTATCCGTTGCTCGATCCCCGGGTTCGTTCGATCGCTGATCGGCTGGACCGGAGATGAGGTCCTGATGGCCGTGAGTGGGAGCGGGAGTGGGGGTGGCAATGGGAGTCGCCGCCGGTTCACCGACCTTCAGTCGACCACCAGCATGTTGGCGGTGATTGGGGCGGGGCTGCTTGTTGTCGTTGTCGGAATGGCCGTTCTAGCCGACGTCGTCGCTGCCCATCCCCCCGATGTGGCCAGCGGTGATCCGTATCTTGCCCCGTCGGGCGATCACTGGCTCGGGACCGATGATCTGGGTCGAGATCTGTGGGCTCAGCTGGTGTTCGGAGCCCGTGTCTCAATCGCTGTCGGGCTCATCGCCGCGGTGGTGGCGACGGTTATCGGTCTGAGTGCGGCCCTTGTGGCCGGGTGGTATCAGGGCTGGGTCGATGTGGTGATCATGCGTGTGGTCGACATCACCCTGTCCCTGCCGTTCCTGGTGCTGGTGTTGGTACTCGCCGCCTACTTCGGTCGGGGATTGGCCATTCTTGTGCTGCTCATTGCCGCCGTGTTGTGGGCTCGTCCCGCCCGCCTGCTGCGCTCCCAAGTGCTGAAGCTCGCAACCGTCGGCCACGTTGTGGCGGCCAGGGCCATGGGCGCCGGAACCTTCAGGATCCTCTACCGGCATCTGCTGCTTCGTCTGGTGCCGCTGTTGTTGTCGCAGTTTGTGCGTGCTGCGGTGGTGGCGGTCGTCGTGCAGTCGGGTGTTGCCTTTCTTGGCCTCGGCGATCCGACCCGGCCGAGTTGGGGGACGACCCTGTACTTCGCCAACAACGGCAACGCGATCCTTACCGATGCCTGGTTGTGGTGGGTGGTTCCACCGGGGATCGCACTTGCCGTGTTGACGGTTGGACTGGCCTTCGTGGGCTACGCCTTGGAGGAGTGGGCCGAGCCGCTGCTCGTGTCGCACGGATGGCGTCGACCGGTGACCCGCACGCTGTCGGCCCAGCCGCCGGCACCGGCTCCCGACGATGTTGTGCTCGACATCCGTGACCTGACGGTCTCCTACTCGCAGGACCACGAGCTGTCGGACAATCACCCAACTCGGGTTGCCGTGAACGATGTATCCCTAGCGGTTGGGGTCGGCCGGATGCTCGGGTTGGTCGGCGGTTCCGGGTGCGGCAAGTCCACGGTGGCCAACGCGGTCCTCGGCCTTCTGCCTTATCCGGGCCGGGTCACCGAAGGGGTGGTCATGCTGGGGGAGCAGGATCTGCGCCGTCTGGGTCGAGCCCGGTTGGGCATGGTCCGAGGACGCGAAGTCTGCCTTGTTCCCCAGGCGGCCATGAGTTCGCTCAATCCCACGATGACCGCACACC
This sequence comes from Acidimicrobiales bacterium, assembly GCA_965216355.1. GTDB lineage: Bacteria > Actinomycetota > Acidimicrobiia > Acidimicrobiales > SZUA-35 > JAHELU01. The sequence goes on along the minus strand of CBDCFR010000012.1, from coordinate 609,311 downwards.
AGCAGGTGGCCGAGGCCGCAGCGTTGATCTCGCGGGCCGACCGAGATCCCGGCGCTGCCGCCACCGGGGCGCTCGAACGAGTGGGCATACCGCTGGACCGGCACGAGTCATTCCCCCACGAACTCTCAGGTGGACAACGCCAGCGGGTGGCGATCGCCATGGCTGTGGTCAACCGCCCTCGGTTGTTGATCGCCGATGAGCCAACGACCGGGCTTGACGTCATCACCCAACAGGAACTGGTCTCACTGTTGCAGGATCTGCGCCGCGACCTTGACCTCGACATCCTGCTTATCTCCCACGATCTTCCACTGGTGTCGTCCTCCTGCGACGACGTGGCCGTTATGCATGCCGGCCGGGTGGTGGAACAGGGCCCGGCGGAGATTGTGATCGCCGATCCACAGTCCGCAGCCACTCGGGAGCTGGTGGCCGCCTTCCCGCGGATTGGCCAACGTCTCGACGACGGCGACAACATCGGTGGCGGGCCGTCCCCGCACTCGGATTCCTCGGTGGCGCTTCGGTTCGACGACGTGACGGTTGAGTATCGGGGGCGTCGTCTCGACGAGCCGGTGTCCGCTCTGAAGTCGGTCTCGCTGACGGTCAGCACCGGTGAGCGCGTGGCCGTTGTCGGTCGATCGGGAGCGGGTAAAAGCACGTTGGCCCGGGTGGCCACCGGGTTGGTTCTGCCCACCAGCGGCACAGCCGAGGTGCTCGGAGCCGACATCGCTCAGCTGCGTGGCGGCCGGCTCCGGCAGCTGCGCCGTCGGGTCCAGACCGTCTTCCAAGATCCCTACGATTCGCTTCACCCCGGGATGACCGTCGCCCAAATTGTGGCCGAGCCGTTGGCCGTGGCCGGTGTTGCCGCCGACCTGCACGGCGCGGCCGTCGACGAGGCCTTGTTGTCGGTTGGCGTGCAGCCGCCGGAGGAGTTTCGCCATCGTCACGTCGGGTCGCTCAGCGGGGGGCAGCGGCAGCGGGTGGCGCTGGCCCGAACCCTTGTGGCCAAGCCTGAGCTGATCCTCGCCGATGAGCCGACGTCGATGCTCGATGCGCTGCTTCGAAAGTCGGTGGCGCAACAGCTCCTTTCAGTCCAGGTCGATCTTGACGCCACGCTCATCTTCATTACTCACGATCTTGCTCTGGCCGGAATGCTGGCCGACCGGATCGTGGTTATGGCCGACGGTGAGGTGGTGGAGGATGGTCCAGCCGAGTCGGTGTTGTTCCACCCGCAACACGACGAGACGGCGCGTTTGCTCAACGCCGCCACCGCTACAGTTACCTCAGACAGGAGTTGCCAATGACCGAGACGTCGAGCCCAATGCCCGCGACGGGTGAGCGAAGAAAGCTCATCTTTTTCACCACCGCCGACCCCAGCGAAGACACCGGAGCATTGTTCAGGGCCTACCACTTCGCCAACGTGGCCGCCCGATCCGGGCTGGAGGCCGAAGTTCGTTTGGCCGGTGGGGCGGTGGTGATTGCCGACGTGTCGACCCTGCCCGACACCGAGCAGGGCCAGGATGTGCGGGCCAAGGTGGAGGCTGCGGCCGCCGATGGACCGTTCCTCGTTTCGCTTTGACCGTTTAGCTCCGACGCCCGTGGGGTGTCACAGGAACAAGCGGCAAAGATCGGCGGCCGATTCCGAGTGCTCGGCGATATTCTCACCGAGGTGGCCGACGGAAAGTCGGAGATGATCTTCGTCGGGGGCTGATGATCATGGACGTCACCACCAAGCCGAAACCGAGACCGGAGTTCCGCGACCCTTCGGCCGCGCACGTGCGGGTGGCCTTCGTGGGAAAGGGTGGCTCGGGGAAGTCCACGATTTCGGGAACGTTTGCTCGTCTGCTGGCCCGTCAGTTCGACGAGCCGGTTGTTGCTCTCGACTCCGATCCACTACCGGGCATGCCGTACGCGCTCGGCGTTCCGGTCGACGATCAACCCATCCCGGAGGATGCGGTCATCGAAGGACCCGAGGATGGTCCAACTTGGATCGTCAATCCCGAGATCACCGCCGACGAGTTTGTCGAACGCTATGCCGCCGCCGGTCCCGATGGCGTCCGTTACCTCCAGTTCGGAAATCTGTGGGGGCACATCGTCACCCTGCGGCAGGCTCAGTTTGCGTGGAGTCAGGTGGTGCGGGAAATGAGCCCCGATCGCTGGCACCTCGTCGGGGATCTGCCTGGTGGAACCAGGCAGGCCATGGCCGGATGGGCGAAGTACGCCGATGTGATCTGTGTTGTGGTCGAACCCACAGTGAAGTCGTTGCACTCGGCACGGCGTTTGTTGAATCTGGAGAAGGCCGACTGGCGGCCGTCCCACCTGTTGGTCGTGGCCAACAAGGTTGAGGACGAGAGCGACGTCGACCGCATCGAGGCCCGTCTTGGAGTTGAGGTGGCGGTTGTCGTACCCAACGACGATGGCGTGCTCGGTGCCGATCGCCAAGGGCAGGCGCCTCTCGAGGCCGACCCTGAGGGTGAGCTGGTGAGAGCCGCCGGTCGCCTGGTCGATCGGGTGGCCGGTCTCTATCCTGGGCTGAGCCGACTGGAGCGAGTGAAAAGGGGAGAGCAGTGAACAGGAGAGAGCAGTGAAGATTGCTGTTGTTGGGAAAGGGGGGTCGGGGAAGACCACCACCAGCGCGATCCTGGCCCGGTCGTTGGCTCGGTCCTATCAGGGCACCGGGCGTCGGGTGGTGGCTATGGATTGCGACACCAACCCCAACCTGGGTCTTTCGCTCGGCGTCGGTGACGAGGAGACCGAGCGGCTCCTGTCGCTGAGAGAACAGGTCGACGATGGCGACGGCGAACACGCACCGTCGTGGGATGCCATCACCGATCGTTATGGCACCGAAGCCCCCGACGGCGTGCGGCTCACCGTCATCACCAGGATCGAGAATCCCGAACCCGGTTGACCTTGATGTGGCCTGTCCGCTGAGCAGTTGCTCAGCTCCGTTACCGAATCCGACACCACGATCGTGGCCGACCTTGAAGCCGGAATCGGCACCCTAACCCGGCTGCCCGAGGCCGCGGTTGATGTCGTGATCGTCGTGGTGGAGCCAACCCCACGTTCGATCGACGTCGCCCGTCGAGCCATCACGGTTGCCAGCGAGAAGAGCCAGGGCTCGATCGTTGTGTTGGCCAACAAGATTGTCGACGACGAAGATCACGCTCGGGTGGTCGACGGCCTCGCCGACTACCGCGATCACATCCGTGAGATTCTTTCGGTGCCTCACGATGCGGTGGTCGACGAAGCCGATCGCCGTGGCGTATCGGCGGTCGACCTCGATGCGGCATCCCCGGCCGTGCAGGCCGTCGAAAAGCTCGTCGCACTATTGTAGGAACGCTGTCGTCGAAACGGTGCAGCGACGGTTTGATCTTTCACTACGTGTGAATTGCATCTAGTATGGCCACACAGCCGTTCGGACGTGGCGGCGCTTGTCGTGATCTCAAGTTCGTTGAAGGGGGCCGCTGATGTGGCTTTGGTGGATTGGAAATATCGCCTTGCTTGCCCTCGTGCCGGTGATTCTGCTCCTCGCCAACAGGGTGATTCGCCCGGCGCTGGAGATCCAGCGCTACGCCGACGACATTCTGGAGCACGGCGTGAACCTCACCGGCAACCTTGATCCTGTGCCCGCCGTGGCCGACACTCGCGATCTGGTGTCGGCGGCCAAGGGCCTCGCCGTCCGCTATCTCACCGCAGCCGGCCCGCTGCTGTAGGACGGACAATCGTTATGCCTCTTGCCGCCATCGTCACCATCGTCGTCGCCCTCCTCATTTGTGTGGCCTTGGCCTTCTACCTGATCCGGGTGATCATGGTGTTGCGGGCGGTCAACGACTCGTTGGGCAAGATCACGTTTGGTGTTCGGGCAATAGCCCATCGCACCGCTCCGCTCGGTGAACTGTTAACACCGGTCCGCGACGATCTGCTGGCCGTGGCCGATGCTGTGGAAGGTGCGGTCGCCTCCGTCAGCGAACGGTCAGCCGCCTGATTCAACCAGACGAGGAGATAAGGAGACAGCCAATGGCTCTCGAATTCGCTTGTAGCCGAGTAGGCGTCACCGACTGTAAACACAGTGCCACCGCCGATTCGAAGGAAGAGCTGCTGGCCAAGGTGGCCGAGCACGCTCGCTCCGAACACGGCGTGGAACTCAACGACACCCTGATCGACTACGCCCTGTCGACCGTGAAGGAATCCTGACCGGAGTCTTCGGCTAGACCGTACTGACAACAGGATCTACAGTCGGCGCTCATGCCAACAGGAATTGATCTTGCCTTCACCATCGACGAGTACCGTGCTCGTCTTGCCAAAACCCGGGCCGCGATGGACGCGGCCGGCGTCGAGGTGCTGTTTGTGGCCGACCCGTCGAACATGTGCTGGCTCACGGGTTACAACGCCTGGTCGTTCTACACCTACCAGGGCGTGATCGTCACCCATGACGCCGACCCGCTCTACTGGGGTCGGGCCCAAGACACCAAGGCCGCCCTGCGCACCACGTGGCTGGCCGAAGACGACATCGTGCCCTACCCCGAGTCGTACGTACAGACCACCGAGCGGCATCCGCTGCAAACCCTGGCCCAGCTGCTCGACGACCGGGGGTGGGCCAACCGTCGCATTGGAGTGGAGCTCGACAACTACTATTACTCGGGGAAGGCCCACCGGGAGTTCTGCCAGACGCTGGCTCAGATCACCGGCAACCCCAATCTGAACGCCGCCACCGACGGCGCCGACGGCGGGGTGATCGACGCCACCGGGCTGGTCAACTGGCAGCGAGCGGTGAAGTCCGAGGCCGAGATCGGCTACATGCGGATCGCCGGGTCGATCATGGAGGCCACCTATCAGCGGATCGACGAAGTGCTGACGCCGGGGATGCGAAAGAACGACCTGGTGGCTGAGATCCAGCGGTCGCTCATCGGTGGCACGCCCGAACACGGCGGGGATTATGCCGCAATCGTGCCGCTGCTCCCCACCGGAGCCGACGCTTCCGCCTCACACCTCACCTGGACTGATGCCCCGATGGAACGAGGAGCGGGCACGTTTTTCGAACTGGCCGGCTGCTACCGGCGCTATCACGCCCCGTTGTGTCGTTCGGTGTTCATCGGCGATCCGCCACCGCTGATCCGTAACGCCGAGGCGGCGCTCATGGCAGGGTTGGAAGCCGGGATCGACAAAGCCCGGGCTGGAAATCGAGCCGGCGACGTGGCCGTCGCTCTTGGCGACACGTTGGCGGCCCGAGGGCTTGACCGAGGTGGTGCCCGCTGCGGCTATCCGATCGGCTTGAGCTTTCCACCCGACTGGGGTGAGCGCACCATCAGCTTCCGACCCGAAGACGACACGATCCTCGAACCGGGTATGACGTTCCATTTCATGCCCGGCCTCTGGATGGACACCTGGGGCCTGGAGATCACCGAGACGATCCTGATCAAAGACGACGGACCGGCGGAGTGTCTCATGGACGTTCCCCGGGAGGTCCGCATCCTTGACTAACGGTGGGCGGGCCGATCAGGTCACCGTCGAGGGAATTCGAGCGGTGGCTCAAGACGTGTACCGGTTCGCGGCAGTGAGCCCGCTGCGACCCGACCGGGTGCTGTCACGAGAGAGCGGCCACGACGTTCACCTGAAACTCGACTGTGTGCAACTCACCGGTAGCTTCAAGATCCGCGGCGCCGCAGCCAAGATCGGGTCCCTCTCCCACGAAGAGCGAGCGCGGAGGGGTAATCACCGCCTCCACCGGAAACCACGGTCGGGCTGTGGCCCACGTGGCCCGAGAACTTGGCATCGACGCCACGATTTGTGTCAGCAACAACGTGCCTCCGGGCAAGATCGCGTTGTTGGAGTCGTTGGGATGCCGACTGGATATCGGCGGTGATTCCCAAGACGAAGCCTTCGATCGGGCCATCGCCGCCTCGGAGGACCCCGGCGGTCCGATGCTGGTGCACTCGATCCTTGATCCGGTGACACTCTGTGGCCAGGGTACGTGTGGGCTGGAGATCGTCGACCAGAGGCCCGACACCGCGCTGGTGCTGGTTCCGCTTTCCGGCGGCGGTCTGATCTCCGGTGTGGCCGTGGCCATCAAAACGCTCCTTCCCGCAGCCAAGGTGATCGGCGTGTCGATGGAAGGCGGCGCGGTGATGCATGCCAGTTTGGCCGCCGGGCGTCCCGTGCAACTCCCGGAGGTCGAGACGTTGGCCGACAGTCTTCAGGGCGGAATCGGCCTCGACAACGACACGTCTTGGCCGATCACTCGGCGGTATGTCGACGACGTGGTCCTGGTGACCGAAGACGACATCGCCGCTGCCATGTCCTATGCCCTACAGGAGCACCGCCTGATCCTGGAAGGGGCGGGTGCCGTTGGGATCGCGGCGCTCCAGTCGGGCAAGATCACCCCGCCCGAGCAACAAGGTGCCACGGTGGTTGTCTGCTCCGGCGCCAACGCCGAACTTCCCGTCATCGCCCGCCTCGCCCATCGAACTTTGTGACGTTTGCGCCCCATCAACTGGGACGCAGACCGCACAAAGTTGGGAGCGCCTGGGACGCAGACCGCACAAAGTTCGGCGGGGGGTTAGGCGAGTTTGGAGAGTGCTTGATCGAGGTCGGCGAGGAGGTCGTCGATGTGTTCGATGCCGGCGGAGTAGCGAATTAGGCCTTCGGGTATGCCGAGCGCTGCTCGCTCCTCGGGGGTGCATTCCACATGACTAGTGGTCATCGGTGGCCCGACAGTGGTTTCCACGGCGCCGAGATTGGCGGCCCTGTGGGCCAGTCGGAGGTTGGGCAGCACCGTTTTCACCGCGGGCACATCGCCGTGAAGAGCGAAGCTCAACATCCCGCCGAACCCCTTCATCTGTCGGGAGGCGATCTCATGCTGAGGATGGGACGTCAAGCCCGGGTAGTTCACCTGGCTGACAGCGTCGTGGCCTTCGAGATACTGAGCGACGGCCATGGCATTGGCGGCCTGACGTTCAACCCGCAGGTGCAACGTCTTCATACCTCGAAGCAGGAAATAGGCGGCCATCGGGTGCAGCGTGGCACCGTTGATCTCCCGGTATTGGTACACCTTCTTGACCAGGTCGGCCCGGCCTACCACCACACCCCCAAGGGCATCGGCGTGTCCACCCAGGAACTTGGTGGCACTGTGGACCACCAGGTCGGCCCCGAACGACAAGGGCAGCTGGTTGACGGGGGTGGCGAACGTGTTGTCGACCACCGTGATGGCTCCGGCCGCTTTGCCCGCAGCGATCAGACGAGGCAGGTCAAGCACCTTCAACGTGGGGTTGGTCGGCGTTTCCAGATACAGCAGATCACACGGTCCAGATGCCGAATCCGACGACAGCGCGGCCTCGATGCCGTCATGGTCGGTGGTGTCGATCAGATCCACCTCAACACCGAGTTTCGGTAGGAAGTCGGTGAACAGCAGGCTTGTGCCGCCGTAGGTGTCCTTTACCGACACCACTCGTTGCCCAGGCGCCACCAAGGCGTAGAGGGTGTTGGAGATGGCGGCCATGCCGGTCGACGCCGATGTCGCCGCCTCTCCACCTTCAAGCAGCCGGATCTTCTCTTCAAACACGTGCACGGTCGGATTGGTGTTGCGACCGTAGATGTGGCCCTCGGCTTGGCCTATGGCCACGTCGTACCATTCGTCCACGTCTTGATAGCCAAAACCCACCGAGTGAACCACCGGAACCTGCGTGGCTCGATCGAGAAGGTAGCGCTCTTCGCCACTCCAAACCGCTCGCGTTTCCAGCCGGTCGATGTGGTCTGCTCGCTCTGTGTTACCGTCCATGGTCTTGACCCTACAGTCGGAATTCCAGGGGGCCTGACCTTGAGCGTCACATCCGAGATTACCGTACTGGTCGAGCCCGAGATCCGACAGCTGGTAGGGCTTGGGCCCGAGGAGATGGCCGCCGTGGAGACGGTGTACCCGATCATCAGCGCCGGGCGGGCTTCGATGCCGCCGATCCAACGGATCGATGTGCCTGAGCATCGAGGGGAGATTGACATCAAATCGGCCTACCTCCCCGGCTTCGATGGGATAGCGGTGAAGGTCTCAGCCGGGTTCTTCGACAACCCCTCGCTCGGACTGCCCAGTCTCGGCGGCTTGATGTTGGTGTTCGACTCCACCACCGGCATCCCGGCGGCGGCGCTATTCGACAACGGCTATCTCACCGATGTGCGTACGGCGCTCGCCGGGGCGGTGGCGGCCAAACATCTGGCTCGGGCCGACGCCACAACGGTCGGGGTGCTTGGTGCCGGTGTTCAGGCTCGGCTGCAGATTGAGGCGCTGCGGCTGGTTCGTCCCGTCGATCAGGTGTTGGTGTGGGCTCGACGGGAGGAGGCGGCTTCCGCGTTCGCGGCGGCCGTCGCTACCGATCTCGGCATCACCATCAGCTTGGTTTCCCACCCTGGCGACACCGTGACCGAAGGGGGAATTGTCGTGGCCACCACCCCTTCGACCGAGCCGCTGCTGTCGGCCGCCGACCTCAAACCCGGTGTGCACATCACGGCTGTGGGGTCCGATGCCGAACATAAACAGGAGTTGGCCCCCGACGTGTCGGCCGCCGCCGACTTGTTTGTTTGCGACGCCGAAGCCCAATCGGTTCGGTTAGGAGAGCTGAGGGCGGTGGTTGCTTCCGGTCTGGTCATCGACGTCGTCGAGCTGGGGCACGTGATTGATCGAAACGCGGGTCGCTCAGATCCTGGGCAGATCACGGTGTGTGACTTGACCGGAACCGGAGCGCAGGACACGGCGATTGCCTCGCTCACAATCGAACGGGCGCGCGCCAGCGGAGCAGGCACCGTGATCGCAACTCGAAGCTGAACCGGGGAGTTGTCCCCAGGGGCCGGGTTGGCTCGTCCGCGGTACTGTCGAATCAGGAACCCACCTCGGCACGGGATACGCCGCCTGCGGCCGGGTGGGCCGGACACGTCAGGCTTTTTGAGGCGGTTGACCTCCGACGCGTCTCGGCTTCCGGAGGGAAGGCCGTGCAGGGCTCTTAAGCCCTGCACGGTCCCTGCGGTCTTCAGCCACCTTCGTTCTGATGTGAGCGGCGATGGTTATCGAGATCAATAAGATCATCGACGTCGATCACACCCTGGTTGATCAAGAACTCCACAAGAAGCTCGCGTCGATTGCTGGCCAAAGACGCCACGTCGCCCCGCATACCGCTGACTCCACGGCGGTCAAGGCGCAGGCACAGATTGTCGAGCTTGCGGTTGAATTTGGTGACGGTCCACCCAAGCGACATCGCCACGTTGCGGTTGGCTGGAATGTCGGCGAGCACAGCGTCGGGATTGCGAAGCCGGTTCTCGGCCAAGGCCACGACCATCATCCGTTGTTCGAGGTTGAGATGGAGATCTTTGACCCCGACCGTCTCGTGACCAGATTCGTTTGAGATCTCATTGGACAGGTCGGGGGTGGACGACAAGTGAAACCCGATCTCGTACGACAGGCTGCCGGCATCGAATCGCATCGTTCCCGCCTGGAATCCCACGGGGACGGTGGAGCCCGGTGCCAGTTTGATGCTGCTGGGTGACCGGTCGTCGTAGATGCGAACGATGACGCTCGTGCCGACGTTGGAAACCCACCACACCCCGTCGACGTGTTGGATGAGCATCAGCTTTCGGTGCAAATGGGGGTTGTCGGCGAGCGACAAGTCGGCGTTGCGGCCGATGGTTAATGTGTCGTCGGTGGCGAGCTGCCGTCGGTCGCCGCCGAACCAAACCTCAATGCTACTCATGGCTCCACCGGCCGGACGAGCACGGCGTTGTCGTGGAAGCGAGCGCCCGAGGCCATGTCGGCGTCACGTTCGAGAATAGTGTTGTTGAGCCCGAGCCCCCACCATCCTTTTGTGGTCGCCGCCACCCCTCGCCGGGTGCGATCGGTGACCACGGCGGTTAGACGGGCGGAGCCTCGCTCGTTGTGCAGCTCCACCTCAGCGCCGTCGGTGATGTTTCGCGGCCCGGCGTCATCGGGGTGGATCCACAATTGTGGTTGCGATCCTCGACCAAGCACGGTCTTGGTCCCGGCGAAGGTCGAGTTCACATGGTGGTCGCTGGCGGCGGCGATCAAGGCTAGATGCCCTGGCGCCGGTCGGGCTGCTTCGGCGGACGATCGGAAGTTTGGCAGCAGCCCGTGTCCGTCGGCCTCGGCCCTAGCCGAGACGAACTCGAACAAACCCGACGTTGTGCCGAACGGCCTGTCGGCCGAACCTGGCCGATCCGGCATCGGTAGGTAACCGGCAGAGCGGAGGGACTCCACCGAGATCCCGGCGCCGCCCATCTCCTGAGACGACAGCAGGTCGGCGGCGAACTCCTCGTCGGATCCGAAAAAGGCGGGGTCGTCGTAGCCCATCGCTTCAGCGAGGCGACGAAAGATCTCGGTGTGCGGCAGACACTGGCCGGGAGGTTCGACGGCAGGTTCATTCCACTGGATGTAGCGGTGGTGGTAGGAGCCGGTGATGTCGAGATGTTCATGTTGCATGGTTGAAGGCAGCACGATGTCGGCGTAAGCCGTGGTGGCGGTCGGGAACAAGTCGATCACCACGGTGAACAGATCTTCCCGGCTCAGACCGGAGCGGACGCCGAGGGTGTCGGGATTCGAGTCGACCGGGTTGGCACCCCAGAAGATGATCGACTCGACTGGGGGATCGAGGTCGCGCAGGTTCATGGCCAGGTTGGTGGTGGCCAGCGTGCGGGCCCGGGTGCCCAGGTCGGGTCGACGGGAGGCGTCGAGATTGAAACCGTAGCGGTCGCCGTAGAGGCTGTAGAGCACGCCGCCTCCCACCTGGTCGTAGGCCCCGGTGATGGCGGGCAGGCACGCCACCACTCGCATGGCTTGCCCGCCGTGGGCGTGGCGCTGCATTCCGTGGCCCATGCGGATGGCCAAAGGGCCGAGGCTCTGGCGTGCGTCGACGATGTCTGTGGCGAGGGCCGTGACCTGGGTGGCGTCGATGCCACATACGTCGGCCACTCGCTGGGGTGTCCAGTCGGCCAGCGTGGGGGCGAACTCATCCCACCCCAGGCATCGCTCATGCAAAAACCGTTTGTCGGCGCCTCCCGCGTCGACGATGGCGTTCATCAGGCCAAGCGCCAGCGCTCCGTCGGTGCCGGGTTTCAGCGCGAGATGTAGGTCGGCAGCCTCTGCGGTGCGGGACCCGACCGGGTCGACCACAACCAGTTTCGCGCCCCTGCCTCGGGCCTGTTCGATGAACGGCCAAAGGTGGCGGTTGGTCACTTTGGTGTTGGTGCCCCAGCAGATGATCAGCCCGGCCTCGGCGAATTCCTCCGGCTCGGTCCAGCCCCCGGCGCCCAGACTGTAGCTCATCCCTGCAAATCCGCCGGCGGCGCAGATGCTCGAGTGGTTGGTGATCGCGCCCATTCGATTGAACAGCCGCTGGTGGGCATTGCTGCCCTGGATCCAGCCTTGGTGGCCGGTGCTCACGTAGGGCCAGATGGCCTGACCCCCCGATCGGCTGATGATGGCCGACCAGCGTTCAGCAATCTCGGCGATCGCGTCGTCCCAGGCGATCGGCTCGAATTCGCCAGACCCCTTGGGGCCAACACGTCGCAACGGTTCGACAAGCCGGGTGGGATCGGCGGCGTAGCTCAACCAGGGATTGACCTTCTTGCACAACTCGCCGGCGGTGATCGGGTGGTGGGGATTTCCTCGGATCTTGATGGCGGCCCCTGTAGGTTCGTCCACGGTGACCAGCCAAGCGCAGGCGTCGGGACAGTCGAGCGGGCAAGAGCCGACGACGATCGTCGATCGATTCTCTTCCGCTGATCCGCTATCGGTCACTGCGTCAGTGTAATTCCACTGATTCCGGCGGTCGTATTTCCTGCCCATTGTCGGCGACCATAGCCACCGTTATGCTCCCATCCATGTCGCCGGACGCTGCACTACCGCCATACATGCTCATCATCGGCACGGGCCGTTGCGGCACCAATTGGCTGCTGAACATCCTCGACGCCAGTCCCCTCACCCACGGCCGCAACGAGCCGTACAACTGCAAGGGCTCACCGTTCGACCAGTTGCCCTCACGCTGGGACGTGGCCGGCACCGATGCGGCCTACGCCGAAAAGTGGGACTGGCTGGCCGACTGGCTGTCGACCCACACCGGCGATTTCGACCTACGCATCCAGTCTCCCAAGAACTATGTGCATGACGCCGCCCTTCGCACCGGAATCGCCAACTGGCCCCGTCGCCCAAAGCTGCGTGCGGCCATGTCGGTTGTAAGTCCCCGGTTTCGGAAGGGCGAGTGGACCACACCGTTCTACGTCGGCAGTCAGGAGAAATTGCGCGAGCAGCTGGGTGTGTTCAAGCTGAACGCTTGGCCAGGTATTGCCACCTGGGTGCTGAAGAACCGCCCCGACATCCCGGTGGTGCACATCGTACGTCATCCCGGCGGGCGCACTGATTCGTGGAACCGCCGATTTCTGGGTGACCAGGATGTCGCCCCGATTCACGCCTCGAACCTTCAGATCCTCAAAGGCATCGCGGCCAACGAACCGGGCTGGGCCGAACGTCTGGGTGACATCGATCAGATGTCGGTGCTCGCTTCGGAGAACTGGATTTGTCGTTACCAGACCGAGCAGGTGCACGCAGCGGGGGAGGGTCTTCCCCAGTACAAGCTGCTCCGGTACGAGTCGTTGGCCACGCAGCCGTTCGAGATCGCCAAGAGCGTTTACGAGTTTGTGGGCCTGCCGTGGACGGACGACGTCGAGTCGACGATCGCCGACGGTCTCGGCGTGACCCCGTGGGGCAAGCTCGACGAGTCGGCGGCCACGGCCATACATCGCTGGCGTGACCGTCTCGACCAAACCACCATCGACGAAGTCGAACACATCCTCGCCACCAGCATGATGGCCGACTGGTGGGACGACCTCGAGGCCTAGCCGACCGCCGTCAAACTTTGTGCGGTCTACGTCCCAGCCACGCCGAACTTTGTGCGGTCTGCGTCCCAGGTAGGGGGACGCAAACGTCACAAAGTTCGATGGGTTTGACGGGGGCCGGTGGAAAGGCCGTGGGTGCGGGAGTAGGCGCTTGGCTCCGCCGGAGCCCATCCCTCAACCGGCGTTGACGGTTGGCGGACGTCGATCTGCAGCGGGTAGCACGGCGTGCTGTCGTCGGAGTGGGTGCTGCCGCAGTCGCCGCCCGGGCACGTCGACAGCCCGATGAGCAGATCGATCTCGGCGAAGAACTCGATGTAATCGCCGGGGCGAACGGGGCTGGCCTTCATGAAGTATTGGTGGGTGTCGAGGGTGAACCCGGTGCACATGAACACGTTGAGCACGTCGTGTACCAGGAGCTCGGCTTCGGTCACCGGCATGCCGGTATGGAGCGACAGTGCCCGACTCAGGTTGGAATGGCAGCAGTAGTGATAGTCCACGTCCTGCAGTAGGCGATTGGTGTAGGGATCGCAGCGGGTGCCGATCACGTCGTGTACCCCGCCGCCGTCGGCATCCCAGCCGTACCAGTCGAGGGTGTCGGCCACGATGGTGGCCATCGGGCGCAGCGAAGGAAGCGTGCTCCACAGACGATCGCCGATGCCGACATGGGTGGCGTGGAGCTGGCGGGTTTTGCCACTGAAGAACCGCTCGGTGAGATCGTGGGCGTTCCACAGGTTGAGGTCACCCACCTGCGGACCGTCGACGCTGGTGATTCGAAACGTGTGGCCCGCCGGAACGGCCACCACTCGGGCGTCTCGGGGTGGCACCGTCACGGTCTCCACCACCGTCGCGTCGACCGCAGCAGTGGCCTTCGCCTCCACCCCGGACGGCGGTAGTTGGTCGACGCGGTAACAAATCACTGGGGGAGCGGCCCGCCGGGCGTCGGCATCGGCGGGAGCGGGGTAGTGCTCGTTTGTCATGGCGACAACGCTAGACGCTGTCGGTGCTCAAGCCGGAACCGGCTCGCCATGGCCTTCCGATTCCTCGGACCCACCTTTGAACCGACCCCGCTCCCCCTCGATCACCACGAAGGCCAACACGAGGAGTACCACGATCATGCCGACCACCTGAAGCTGATTGAGGGCGTCACCGAATGCCAACCACGCTCCACCGGCCGACAACACCGGCACTGCCAAAGCCATCAACGAAGCGAACGTGAGCGTGACATAGCGATGGGCCCAGTTCACCAGAATGTGTCCCGTGGCAGGCAGCGCCACGAGCATCAGTGGGAAACGCCATTCGGCCCCCGATGGTGGAGCGGCGGTTCCGCCCACCAGGAAACTGGCAACCAGCAGCACCGGTATGCCGATGTAGGTGGTGTAGGTCTGCAGGCTGATGGTCGACAGGTGCTCCCGGGCTTCTTTGGCGAACACGAAGTAGGCGGCAAAAAACACGAGGGCACCGAAGGCCAACGCGTCGCCGGTGAATGACCAGCGCACCGCCGACGCCGATCCCCACACCACCGCTCCGACACCGGCCAGCCCGAAAACGGCGGCGATCATCACCGGCACCGGGATGCGCTCGCCGTAGCGCTTCACCGCCACCCCGGCCAGCATTAGAGGGACCAGCGATCCGATCACCGTCACGTTGGCCACCGTGGTGCGTTGGATAGCGGTGAAGAACAACGCGATCTCGACCGTGATGGCGATCGCGGCGGGAGCTGCGATCTTGGCATCGGCCAGGCTCAACGGCCCGACCCGTCGAAGGTGATAGGCCGTGTAGAGGCCGGCGGCGATGATGTAGCGCCACAGTGCCAGCCGTGGCCCGTCGAGCGACGCGTCGCGCACCACCAGGTTTCCCAGCGACCAGAACACGACGCCGGTGATAACGGCCAACCGGCCCCATCTCTCCATCGCGCTCAGAGTACAGCTCACCGCCTCCGAGACCGCCGGCTGCTTCTTGTGACATGTGCTGGCCGTTGAGCTCCGCCCGATACCGTGGCCGGGTGACCTGGACGGCAGCCGCCCTCATCGCCCTATCGGCGGTCTTGCACGCCGGGTGGAACTACGTGTCGAAGCGCCGCAGCCCGACCATGGGTTTCTTCTCCATAGCCGCGGCGACGGCGGCGGTTCTCATGATCCCGGTGTTGGTGGCCAACGTCGAGCTGGTCGACGACGTGCCGGGCGCCGTGTGGCTCTTGTTGGTGTTCACGGGCGTGGCCCAGGCGGTGTACGTACACGGTCTGGCCGGGGCCTACGCCGGGGGCGACATCTCGTTGGCCTACCCGCTGGCTCGGGCACTACCGGTGCTGGCGGTGGCGGGGGTTGGGTTCCTGCTCGGACGGGGCGATCAGATCGGGACGCTGAGCCTAATCGGCATGGTCCTGATCCTGATCGGCTGCGTGGTGCTCCCGCTGCCTCACTTCCGGAGGCTGGTGTGGGCCGACTATCGAGGCGTGGTCTACGTGATGGCCGCCGTAGCCGCGATCGGCACCACCGGCTACACCCTGATCGACGACGGAGCGCTCACCCGTCTCGAATCCCTGATCGACGACGTCACCGGGCAAACCAGGGTGACGCTCTTCTACATCTCGCTTCAGGCCGGGGCGACGGCCTTGGGCATCGTTGGGCTCACCGTGGCCCGATCGGTCACTCGACGGCAACTGCGAGCCGTC
Source organism: Acidimicrobiales bacterium (assembly GCA_965216355.1). Taxonomy (GTDB): domain Bacteria; phylum Actinomycetota; class Acidimicrobiia; order Acidimicrobiales; family SZUA-35; genus JAHELU01. The sequence goes on along the minus strand of CBDCFR010000012.1, from coordinate 593,764 downwards.
ATCGGCGATCGATCACTACTACGCACGGGCATGTTGACCGGCGCCGTGATCACCGCCACCTACGGTCTGGCGTTGGCGGCGATGGCCTACGTCAGCGACGTGAGCTACGTGGCCGCGTTTCGTCAGCTCAGCATCCCGATTGGTGCGGCCTTAGGCATCGTGGTCGCCGGCGAGTCTCGCCATCGGCCGAAGCTCATCGGCGTGGCCGTGATCACCTTTGGACTCGTGTTGGTGGGATTGGGTTAGGTGTTGGTCGACGAAACCGTGTGTGTCAACCGACGGAGCAGGTGGGTGAGGTCGGATCGATCCCGGGCCGAGAGGTTGGCGATAATCGCGGCCTCGTTGGCGGCATGGTCGACGAGCGCGGCGTCGACCTTCTTCATGCCCCTGGCGGTCAAGGTGACCAGCACCTGACGGCCATCCGTAGGGCTCTTGAGCCGCTTGACGAGACCACGCTTCTCCAGACGATCAATACGGTTGGTCATCGCTCCCGACGTGACCATGGTTGAGGCCAGGAGATCACCGGCCGTGAGCTGATGAGGCTCACCGCTGCGAAGCAGGGTGGCCAGCACGTCGAACTCCCACGACTCGAGATCGTGTTTGGCGAAGACCTCAACCAAGCGGGGGCGGATCATCCGCTCCAGGCGGCTGATCCGACCGATGATCGCCATCGCCGACACATCCACGTTGGGCCGTTCGGCCGCCCACTGCTCGATGATCTGATCCACGTGATCCGACTTCGGGGATTCCATGGTGGAACTGTAGTGCGCCATAGTTAAGTGTCTCAACATCAAGAGAAATATCTTGACATAAAGATATATTTGTCTCACAGTTATCTTTATGTTGAGAGAATCTGCAAGAACCGCCCTGACCCCGGCGGTCTGGGGCACCACCTACATCGCCGCCTCTGAGCTGTTGCCGGACGGCCGCCCCCTCCTCGCGGCCAGCGTGCGGGCACTCCCGGTTGGATTGGCGTTTGTGCTCTGGTCGCGGCGGCTCCCCGTTGGCACCTGGTGGTGGCGGAGTGCCGTGTTGGGGATGCTCAACATCGGTTTGTTCTTCCCGCTTCTGTTCGTGGCCGCCTTTCGTCTGCCTGGAGGGGTGGCGGCGACGGCCGGGTCGATTCAGCCTCTGGTGGCCGCCTCGATCGCCGCCGTGGTGATCGGTGAGCGGCTGAAGCTTCTCACTGCCTTCGCGGGGATCGCCGGTGTGGCCGGTGTGGCGATGCTCGTGTTGGGCCCAGGCTCGGCTCTCGACCCGATCGGGGTTGGGGCCGCTCTGGCCGGTGCCGTGTCAATGGCAACCGGGGTGGTGCTCACCAAACACTGGGGCCGACCGGTTGACCTCATCACCTTCACCGGCTGGCAGCTCACCGCCGGTGGGATCTTCCTCGCCGCCATCACGCTTCTGTTCGAAGGGTTGCCTGCCGCGGTCACCGGGATCAACATCGGTGGGTTCATCTGGCTGTCTACCGTGGGCACCGGACTGGCCTATGCCAACTGGTTCCGAGGCGTCGAGCGATTGCCGGTGGCTGTGTCCAGCCTGCTGGGGCTACTCAGCCCGCTGGTTGCCACCGTTGCCGGGTGGGCGCTCCTCGGTCAGTCGCTAACAACTGTGCAGCTCGGCGGGGTGGTGCTGGTCTTGCTTGCCGTCGTATCGCCGCAGATCGGGCCGATGGTCAAGCTCCGGTTGGCCCACCGGGACAGGGCGGTTCCGGTGTTGGTTCGTCAGCCGAGAAGAGCCTCGATATCGTGCAGCACCTCATAACAAGGCAGCACCTGGGCCACGCTGGAGTTCGGCTCTCGGCCTTCACGGATCGCGGCGATGAACTCCCGGTCCTGAAGCTCGATGCCGTTCATCGATACATCCACCTGGGAAACGTCGATCGGCTCATCCCACCCGTCGATCAGATCGTCGTAGCGGGCGACGTAGGTGCCGGTGTCGCCGATATAGCGGAAGAACGTGCCCAGCGGCCCGTTGTTGTTGAACGACAGAGCGAGTGTGCACAGCTGTCCGGCTTCGGTCTTGAGTTGGATCGACATGTCCATCGCGATGCCGAGTTCGGGGTGATGCGGACCCTCCATCGCCTGAGCCGCCACCACCGGTGAGCCGGTCTGATACTGAAACAGATCGACCGTATGGGCGGCGTGATGCCACAGCAGGTGATCGGTCCACGAGCGAGGTTCACCCTTGGCGTTGGTGTTGGTGCGCCGGAAGAAGAACGTCTGCACATCCATGTGTTGGATGGTGAGCTCGCCGGCCTTGATGCGATTGTGCACCCACTGGTGGCTCGGGTTGAATCGGCGGGTGTGGCCACACATAGCTACCAGCCCGGTTTCGGCTTGTTTGGCCACCACAGCTTGAGCGTCGGCGAGTGAATCGGCCAGAGGGATCTCCACCTCGACGTGCTTGCCGGCCTCCATACATTGGATCGACTGGGCGGCGTGCATCTGGGTGGGGGTGGCGAGGATCACGGCGTCGACGTCGGGGCGGGCGAGTGACTCGGCGAGATCGGTGGTGACATGGTCGATGCCGTACTCGTCGGCCACCGCCTGGGTCTTGTCGAGCGTGCGGCCCACCAGCGACACCACCTCCACGTCGTCGATCTTGGCCAAACCGTCCAGGTGTTTGATCCCGAACGCTCCGGCTCCGGCCAAGGTAAGTCGAATCGTCATGGCCCGACTCTATCCGCGGGCCCGGTGGCAGACTGAACTATGAGCGCAGCGCACGATCATGAACATCAGCACGATCACACTCATGGGCACGGCCATGGCCACGGCCACGAAAACGACCAGGGCGTTGCCGCCATGCTGCGGTATCTGCGAATGGCGCCGCGGATGTGGACCTCCGAGGTGAACGATGCCGTGGTGGATCGCCTCGCACCCCGGCCGGGCGAAACGGTGATGGATATCGGCGCCGGGATGGGTGCCGGTTCGATCGTGGCGGCCCGGTCGGGTTGCTCGGTGATCGCCGTTGAGCCAACGCCGTACATGCGACGGATTCTCGGTCTGCGGGCCAGGCTCAAGCGGCTGGGCGGTCGGATACGGATCGTGAACGGGGCGGCCGAGGCCACCGGAGCCGACGGGCAGTCGATCGACGCCGCCTTCGCCGTCAACACCGTGCACCACTGGGTCGACCTGGAAGCCGGGATCCGAGAACTGGCCCGGGTCTTGGCCCCTGGCGGGCGAGTGCTGTTGGTCGATGAGGATTTCGAGGATCCGGCACACCCCGAGTACGAAACCGTCGGCGCCCGCCGCCATGCTCAAGACGAAGATGGCGCAGATAGCGATGATGGGCACAGCCACCACTTCCACACCGCCGACCCCGACGAGGTCGCGGCGGCGATGCGCGCCGCTGGATTGTCGGTTGTGTCTGCGGCCAAGGATTCGATCGTCGGCCGTCCCGCCGTCATCGTCGAAGCCGTGGCGCCATCGGCTTGATTCACATAAGGCGGTTGATCAGCTGTGCGACGAGGGGTGACGGATCAGCGCCGGTGACGGCATACCAGTGGACAGGGAGTTCGACGGTGAGCTCGAACGTCTGTAGCCGGCCATCGGCCATCGAGCCTGCGACAACAGCCGACGGCTGAATGGTCAGGCCGTGGCCATTGGCCACCAAGTCGAGCAGCATCGATGCTCGGTCGACGAGTCTGAGCGACCGAGGTTCCGATTCGGTCGGGTCGAGGAACTGGTCGAGCTCCCAGCCTGGAAGTGGATCGAAGCTGACCGCCAGGTAATCGTGGCCGCTGACGTGGCGAGGGGCGAAGGCGACGTCTCCGTTGGGAAGCTCGAACGTCATGTCGGTCACGGCCACCAGGCGATCGGTGGCGAGATGGTGGTGGCTGGGAGATGAGAGTCGATCGCTCGATGGGACGATGGCGACGTCGATCTCGTTGGCTCGAAGGGCTCGCTCCTCGGTGCCCCCGGCGATGGTCACAAGATCCACGCTGTGAAGTCCGTGTTCGTCTGGTCGGGCAAAGAGCGCTCGGAACCAGGGTGCGGTGTCGAGGGGGCCGACTCCCACCCGTAGCCGCTCGATTTCGGTCGGCCCGGTCAGCCAACGGCTGGCCTGTTCGGCCTGAACCAGTTGCCGTTCGGTGGCTTGGGCCGTGGTGGCGAGCAGCCGGCCGGCGGGGCTGAGTTTCGCCACCCGACCTTCTCGCTCGAGGATTGTCACCCCGAGCCGCCGTTCGGCCTCTCGGATCCGGTGGCTGGCTGCTGAGGGACTGAGGTGCAAGGCGCGGGCGGCGGCGCCAAGTTGACCGTGTTGGGCGATAGCCGCCAGCAGCTGGAAATGATGCCGGTCGAGCGCCACTCAGCGGCCGTCGATCGTCTCAGCTGATAGATGCACTCTCTGCATGTATTGATACTAATAGATTCACTCGACACAACTATTGCCGAGGGCCCACAATAACTCCATGAACGTGGCAGTCTCCTTTCCCGAAGCGCAACCGACCGGCTACCAATGGCTCGCCGACGAACCGGTCTTCAATCCCGACCGCCACCTGGCCCTCACCGAACCGGAAGATGTGGTCACGCTCGCCGACCTCGGCTACGAACCGGCTGACATTGAGGGCAAGGCCACCACACTTGGCATCTCCAAGCCGTTCCGGATGTTGAGCGGTGAGGGGGCCGACGTGATGCTGACCGTGGCTCGTCGGTTGCGGGAGTTCTGTCGCCCGGCCGGCGACCGGATCGAGAACACGGTGCGGGGTGGGGTGTATCGGTCGAAGTGGTTGCGGGATCTGTGCCTCAGCCCCGAGGTCGCCGCCCATCTGAGCACAATTTACGGAATTGACGTCGCCCCTCACCCGATGGGGCTACATCTCGGCCACCTCAATTTCGAACCGTCGAAGATCGACACCGCGGTCGACAAGTGGCATCACGACACACTGCCGCTCGACTATGTGATGTCGGTGACCGACCCCACCAAGACTCCCGGCGGTCGGTTTGAATACTTCGTCGGCACCAAGGCTGAGGCGGCGGCGATGAAGGCCGCGGGGGAGATGCCATCGGGTGATCGAGTGGTCGCTCCCGACCTACCCGGGCCGGGCTGGGTGGTGGCGCTTCACGGAAACATGGTTGTGCACCGCGGCGGTCCCCTCACTGCTCCGGCCGAGCGCATCACCATGGTCAACGGTTATGTGGCCACCAACACCGCCACGGATATGCAAAGCCGCAGCGCCGACCTTCGTGTGGTCGACGACCCCGAGGTGCTGTTCTACGAATGGTCCCGGTTTGCGGCGTGGCGAGCGAAGGACCGCCTCGGCCATCTCATTGACTCCATCGGTTTCGGTGTTTCGGCCGAGGAGGCGGCGTCGATGTTGGAGCAGGCTGTGGAAGACGTCAACACCGCCATCGTCGAACTCCGCACCGACAAAGTCGAGATCGATCACTACGAGTAGTTCAGCGGCGTTGGGGTGCTGCGCCACGATTGGACGTTCGACAAGCAAGCGTCATTCGGCCTGACTACCATCGGCATCAACATCATTGGACCGGCATGGTCCTGATCCGAGGGGGATGAGATGAGAGATGTTCAGGAAGTCTGTGGCGAGCTTTTGGTTTTGCCCAATGTGGTCGGTGTTGGCATCGGCTACAAGATCTCCAACGGTGAGATCGTGCGCGACGCCGACGGGAATCCGGTCGAGTGTTACGTCGTGTCGGTGACCCACAAGGTGCCGTTGTCGGAATTGGCCGAAGGGGACCGGGTTCCTGAGCAGCTTCATGGCGACCCCACCGACGTGGTCGAGACAGGTGTGATCCGGGTGATCAGCGACCTGCCCACGGAAGAGGCCGCGGCGGTCGATCCGCAGCAGCGCATTCGCCCCGTGACTCCCGGATTGTCGATTGGTCTCAACCCTGGGGTCACCGCTGGGACGCTTGGGTTCATCGTGCAAAAGGCCGGTTCCGCTCGGCGTTATCTGCTGTCGAACTGGCACGTGATCGCATCCAACAACACCCCGGTCGGCGAGCGCGACGTCACAACCATCACCCAGCCCGGCAACGCCGATGGCGGTAGCCCACCTTCGGACGTGATCGCTCAGCTGTCCGACTTTGTGCCGATCGGCTCGTCCGGCGGCGGTGGCACACCTCCGCTGCCCGACATCCCCAGCGACTGCAATATCGCCGGCGCCACCGCCGGGGCGCTCAACACGCTGGCTCGACTGGTCGGGTCGAGCACTCGGTTGCGGCCGGTGAGGGAATCGGCGGCCGTCGGCACGCTCGAGTCCCACGAGGAGCCTCCCACCGACAACCTGGTCGACGCCGCCCTCGGCGTGCTCGAGGTGGAGTACGACCGCACCACCCCCGAGATCGGCGTGGTCACCGACACCGGCACGCCAACGCTCGGGATGGAGGTGCAGAAGTTCGGTCGCACCACCAGCTACACCAAGGGTTCGGTCACTCAGGTCAACGCCACGTTTGTAGTACAGGGGTATCCCGACGGCCCGGCCACGTTTGTGGACCAGGTGGCCATCACCGCCGACAGCGGCCCGTTCCTCCAGGGTGGAGATAGCGGCAGCGGCCTCACCGACATGGACGGCCGAGCCATCGGCCTGTGTTTCGCCGGCTCCAACACCATCGGTATCGCCAACACCTGGCCCAACGTCGCTCAAGCGCTCAGCATCAACCCAGCGGAATCGTAGAGTCGGTTCCCTTTCCAATCCCCGAGGTTTGGACGTAAACCGGTGATTATTCACCGTGTACGTCCAGACCTCCGGCCAGCGCCAGTCGAACCGTCTCAACCAACCCGTTTGGTTGCCGGGCGTAGTCGTCCCAGGTGAACGACAGCACCCGGTAGCCGGCCAACAACATCGCGTTTTTCCTCCGCGGATCGGCTATGAAGGCCCGTCGATTTCGGTGCCATTCTTCGCTGTCACATTCGATTGCGAGCTTGGCCGCCGGGTAGGCCAGGTCGGCTCGGCCGATAAACACGCCTTGGCGCTCGATGTTCCACTCGTATGCCGGCTCCGGCAGGCCGGCATTGACCAACAGCTGGCCGACAAGGCGATTAAAACGGCTGTCCGGAACGCGGGCACGGGGGCTTCGTTTGTCCAGGAGATGCCGAAGTCCGGCGGCGCCCGTCCGACCGCGGCAGCCCAACTTGTCAAGCTCCGTGACCAGCTCCGGGATCGACGTAAGCCGCTGTCGGATTACGGAGTCGATGGCGGTATCCAGTTCGTCGAGGGTGAGGAGTCCGGCAGCATTGATGATTGTTCGAGCTGGACCGGTGACCGGGACCGCGTCGACAACTCGCGCGTCGACCCGATCAAACTCATCGATGCGATGAATGATCGCCCTTGGGTTTCTTGGCCGCCTGCCTGCAGGCACCGCCACGTGTATTGGATAGTCGGGCCAGTCGCCGTCGATCCTCCAAACCACCAGAGCACTGACATGGCTGACCACCCCTCGCGCCGAAAGTGCATACGCTCGAGCGCAGGCGGACCAACTGTCGGGAGCAGTCGCCAGCCGGTAGACCTTGGGCGCCATCGGCACCCAGGCGCTGGTTCTGAGGCGGTAGCGGACTTGCCCTTCGGAGAGGCCAAGCTCTCGGGCTTTGGCCAGCGTGATCACGCCGTGGTGAGCGGCGAGGTAGCGCCGAAGTTCCTCCATCGATGTTCCTTGGCTCGTAGGTTGTCTCTGGAAGCCAAGACTTCGATGAGTCTGAGGCTACTAGGGGTCGCCCGATTCTCGAACTCTGGACGCCAACGGCGAATAGTGAACTGCCTGCGTCCAGACATCGGCGAAAGCGCTACTAAGGTGGCGGCGTGAGTGAAACGAAGAAGAGCAACGGGCGGGGGAGACACGTGGTAGTGCGGGAGATCGAGCGTACGCCCCTGGATGTGGTGGATCAGCTGGCCCCGATCGGCACGGCGACCGTGCACGAAGCGATCGGCAAGCGGGGCTACCTTGGTGCCGAGCTGCGGCCGATTCAACAAGACGTCCGCATCGCCGGCAACGCCGTGACCGTGCTGGTTCACCCCAGCGACAACCTTATGATCCACGCCGCCGTGGAGGTCTGTCAGCCTGGCGACATCATGGTCGTGGCCACCACCACCCCGGCCAACCCCGCAGCCCACGGAATCTTCGGCGACCTGCTGGCCACATCGCTTCAGACCAGGGGAGTGCGAGGCCTGGTGATCGACACAGGCGTGCGTGACACAAAGGATCTACGAGAGATGGGTTTCCCTGTGTGGAGCCGTTACGTGTCGTGCCAAGGGCCGATCAAGGCGGTGGCCGGGTCGGTCAACGTGCCCGTGACCGTGGGCGGCATCATCATCAATCCCGGCGACGCGATCTGCGCCGACGACGACGGCGTAGTCGCCGTACCCCGAGCCGAGGCCGAGTGGGCGCTGGAACAGTCGAACGCTCGTCTGGCCAAGGAGGCCGAGACCCGGGAACGTTTGGCCGCCGGGGAACTCGGCGTCGACTTCTACGGCCTGCGCCCGCTCCTGTCCGAGCTTGGCGTGGAATACCTGTAGGCGCCCGACCTAAGCGTTCCCCCCATCAGGCCGATAGGAGGGCATGACCAGTGAGGGAAGATCAAGAATCGGTCAACGTGCTGCCATGGGCCTGTTGGCTTTGGTGGCGGCGTCTGTTGTCGCCGTCTCGTGTGGTTCCACCGATGTGACGACGGAGGCGAGACAGGAGTCTTCGACTCCGGATCTGGCGTTCCGGGAGGAGTCGACGGTCAGCGCCTCTACAGCCGGGGGTGCCGTCTCCGCATTCGGCGTCGAGCTGTTCGAAGGCGTGCGACAGGATGACCCCGAGGGCAACGTCGCCATCTCACCCGCGAGCATCGCCGTAGTGTTGGCGATGACCGAACCGGGTGCGACCGGTGACGCTCAACAGGAGCTGCGGACGGCACTCCGGATTGAGGACCCCGAGGTCTACCACAGCTCGATGAACGCACTGATCGCTGAGCTTGAGGACCGTCGCTCGTTGACGTTCGCTACGTCGGGCAATCCGATTGGTGACGACCCTCCGCCCGAGATAGACCCGGCCGACATCCCCGAGCAGGAACAACTCGTCCACCTCGCCAACGCGGCGTATCTGCAACACGACTTTCAGTTCAAGCCGGACTATCTCGATGTGATCGGTAGCAACTACGGGAGCGGCCTCAACAACGTCGACTTCAAGGCTGACCCCGCCGCGACAGCCCGGGAGATCAACAGCTGGGTCGAGGAGCGCACTGAAGATCGGATCAAGGATCTGATACCGGAAGACGCCCTAGCCCCCGATACCAAGCTGGTGTTGGTGAACGCCCTTCATCTTGACTCCGACTGGTCGTTCCCGTTCCTCAAGGGTGACACAACCGACGATGAGTTCTTCCTACTCGACGGCTCATCGGTGGAGGTTCCGATGATGGCTGGAGAGGCCGACGTGACGGCTGGGGGGTCCTCGTGGGTCGGTGCCCGCAAAAGGCTGATGGGCGATCTGTATTTTGATGTGATCTTGCCGCAGGAAGGGCGGTTCGAGGACGTTGCCTCCGAGATCGACGAGGCATTTGTGGCCCTCGAGAATGCCGACACGACCGGGCCCGACGCGAAGTTCTGGTTCCCGAAACTCGAGACCCACTCGACCGTCCGGCCGGCAAAGGCGCTGCAGGCTATGGGAATCCAACAGATATTCAAGCCGGGCAACCTTCGGGGCATGGCCGACAGCGATCGGCTGCTACTGGACGACGTGTATCACAAGACGTTCCTGGCCGTCGACGAGACAGGGGTTGAAGCCGCCGCTGCCACCGCTCTGGCGTTTCGAGAAGTTGGCGGGTATATCGGGCCGACCCCTCCGCCGGTTCGGGTCGACCGCCCCTTCTTCTATCGGATTGTCGACGACGTAACCGGTGCGACCCTATTCATCGGACAGGTCACCGATCCGACAGCCGGCTAACCAGCGACACGACCTAAAGCTTGGTTCGGACCGACCACAGTTCGGGGAAGAAGCGGTGGTTGGTGACGTGTTGTAGCCAGCCGACTCCGGATGAGCCGCCGGTGCCGGGTTTGAAACCGATGATCTTCTCAACCGAGCGGAAGTGTCGCCAGCGGTAGGTGGAGAACTTCTCGTCGACGGCGACCAACGCTTCGGCCAAGCGGTAGTCGATGTTCCCGGGTGTCGGGTCGGCGTACACGGCGAGCCACGCCGCCTCAACCGACTCATTGGCCGGGTACGGCTCGGCCCAGTCCCGGTCGAGGGCAGCCGAATCCACAGCATGACCCCGCCGCCCCAAGTAGGCAATCACCCGGTCGTACAGGCTCGGCTCATGTAACGCCTTCTCGATCGCCGGCCACACCTGAGGCACATTGCGATGGGCCGAAGCCAACTCCCGACTCTTGTTGCCGAGCACAAACTCCACGTGCCGATACATGAACGACAACTGCCCGGAAGCAGTCGAGAGGTGATCACGGAACTGGCTGAACCCCTCGGCCGTGATCGTTTCCAGCACATCCCACGACGCCGCCAGATAATCGACAAACGCACCGGCCCGGGCCAGTACCACCAACGCCTCCTCGACCTGATCGGCGTCGATCAAAAGGCGGGCATTGTGCAGCTCAAAGTGCAAGCCTTTGAACAGCAGTTCCTTGGTCTGCCCCATAACGATGAAACACATCTCGTCGTAGCCGTCGGAACGAGGTTGCTGAAGCGAGTGGAGGATGTCGATGTACTGGTAATCGATGTAGGGGTTGGTGGTGCCGTCGAAGTCCACCATCGGTTGGCCGTCGGTGTCGACGGCAGCTGCCGCTCGGCTCTCGTCGGTGCTGATGCCCATGGGGCGTGGGGCGAGGCCCGTGTCGACCATGGCCGGGTCGACGATCTGGGGAATGTCGGGTTTGTGTGCGGGCATCGGAGTCTCAGTTCACTATGAGGCCGTGGTGGGAAGAAGATCGGCCAGGTTGGGCACGATGTCGAACACCACGTCGAAGTGGTTGCGGCCCGCCACCTCGGTTTCGACGGCCGTGCCGCCGGCGGCACGGATCAGGTCGGCGAAGCGGCGGCTCTGGCGTTTGAACTCGTCGGGTTCGTTGTCACCCCAGGCGAGCACCGCCGGGGGAAAGCCCGTGAGGTCGAGGCGGGCCGGACTGTTGCGGTGGGCGGCGGCGATGTCGAGCCCGACAGCGTCGTTGATCGACGTGGCCACCAAGGGCTCCAAGTCGTAAACGCCCGATACCAGGATGACAGCCGCAGGGCATGCCGCCGATCCGGTGAGCCGCGCCGCAACCATCGCGGTGAGATGAGCGCCGGCCGAGGAACCGGAAATCGTGACTCGAGAGCTGTTGACCTGGTCTTGAAGCATCTCGACCGCAGCCACACACTCGTCGACGATTTGATCGAGAGTGGCCTCGGGAGCCAGGGTGTAGTCGACGGCGGCGAACGCCTCATTACGAGCCAGACACTCGGGGGCCAGGAACAGCGACTCGTTTTTCGACAAAAGCTGCCAGTAACCGCCGTGGATGAACACGTGGAGCGGAGTCTCCACCCCGATTCTCGTCGGCGGGAGGATCACGTCGACTGTGTTCGCCGGGCGAGGGCCGTACTCAAATGTCAAGACGTTGTGGACGGCCCGAGCCCTTGCGCTCCGGGCGGCGTACTCCTCGAGATACGGATCGAGTGGACCGTCGAGCATGGAGCTGGGCGAGTATTGGACGGTTCGCTTATCGATGTCCATGCCCGGCCACTGGGGTTTGCGATCGTCGTCGGTCATCGACTTCACCGTAGCGTGGTCTCTCGATTGGATTTGCTGTCACTGCACGGACCTATAGTTGTGTCGAAGCTGCTACCGCCGGCAGCTCTACGGGCGGCCAACAGGAACGGACCACACGGACCACATGGACCATATGGAAAATACGTCGATATTCGCTGGTCAGGGGAGTCACAAACTCACCGCTCGGATCTGTCAACAGCTGGGTCTGCCGGTTGGCAAGAACGAGACGATCACATTCAGCGAGGGCAACACCTTTGTCCGCATCCTGGAGAACGTCCGGGGTCGAGACACCTTCATCGTGCAGACCACGGTGTATCCCACAAACGACAACTTCATGGAGTTGCTGTTCTACGTCGATGCGCTGAAGCGGGCGAGCGCTCGCTCGGTCACAGCGGTGATTCCATACTTCAGCTACGCCAAGGGCGACAAGAAGGATGAGCCTCGAGTCTCGATCCGGGCTCGGGTTTGTGCCGATGCGCTGGAGGCGGCCGGGGTGGACCGGGTGGTCACGATCGATCTTCACGCTCCACAGATCCAGGGTTTCTTCTCGGTGCCGGTCGACAACCTGATGGCGCTTCCCATCCTGGCCGACCGGTTGATGGAGGAGATGAACGACAACGTCGACGAGATGGTGATCGTTGCTGCCGACACGGGCTTCGCCAAGGAGGCACGAGAGTTTGCCACCTACATGGGTTCCCCGGTGGCGATTGCCGACAAGATGCGAGCCGGTCACGACGACTCGGCCGAGGTGCTTGGCATCCTCGGCTCGGTCGAGGGTAAGAAGGCCGTGATCGTCGACGACTTCGCCATCTCGTGCAAGACGTTGTGTGGCACCGCAGCCGAACTTCTCGACATGGGTGCCACCGAGGTCTACGCCGCCATCACCCATGGTGTGTTCTCCGCATCGGCGATGGATCTGCTGATGGAGTCGAAGATCTCGAAGCTGTTTGTCACCGACACGATTGAGACGCAACCAGCGCCCTTGTGCGACCGAATTGAGACGGTATCGATCGACGGTCTGTTGAGCGAGGCGATTCGTCGCATCGGCGACGGTGAAAGCCTGAGTTCAATGTTCGATTGGACCACGCGGGCCAAGTTTCCACGGCATCACGTTTGAGCCGAGCGCGGCCTCAGGTCGCGTTTCGCGCTCGTAGGATGACGGTTTCGGAGTTGGCAGCCTCGGTAGACGGGGTCGACGTCTCGATCGACGGTCGGCCGACGAAGATGGTATCCGACGCCCTCCGGAGTGAGGTCGCCCGTGGTCGGGTGCGCTGCGTGAGTTGGGGTCTCTAAGTAGCCGGAGATATGCCGGATTCAACTTGGCGTTATGTCCGTAGACGAGCTGACACGGCGATTGCCAACTACTCGGGCCGGAGTGGCCAAGCCGCTTGACCCGAGGTCAAAGTCGCAAAGACGTTAGCGCGACCAGCACCGCTCAACGTGACCGCAGGCGCTCAAGCGTCGGAGCCGCGACGTCTCGTTGGGCTGGATGCACTCGATGCACCGGCTGGGCTTCGGGTCCGGGTTCGAACACCGGCACGCCTCGTGAACGGCCGCTGCTGGCCACATCGGCACCAGGCGCTCGCCGGCTGTTGCGGTAGCGAAGGGCGAGACCGATCAGTCCGAATGTGATCCACGACACCTGAATCAGCATCGAAGCGAGGTTGAACTGCTCGATCAAGCTGATCAACACCATCGTGGCGGCCGAGATGTTGGCCACGGTGTAGACCACTCCGTTGCCGTCGATGTAGTTCAGCTGTAGAAGCGCGTACGAGCCGATGTAGGCGGCAAAGCCGGCGAGCCCGACCAGCGTCAAGATGTCCACGATCCCTCCGGATATCTGTTGGGCAGGAACGCGAATGACTCAGGCTCTCGGCTGCGATGATCCCCCCGGTTCCCACGGCGGTTCTCCCAGCTCAAGGCTTCGGCAGGGTCGGCGGAATTCTTGAACGTTGTTTGAGTGTTTGACGTTGGCGGGAAGGGCTACGACACCACTTCTAACCGCGCCGGCACGTGTTTGTGCCACGGCGTTCCGGCGTATTGATCACGCCAGTCTGTGGTAGTCAGCTCGTTGGGAGAGACGCCGGTCGCTTCCGGATTGCCGCCGGCCGGTGAGTAGTCGAGGCCCATTCCGTTCGGTAACGACACATGTCCATCGAGCATCGTCTCATTCACCTCGGCCACGGCAACCGCGGTGCCGCCGGGGGTGGTCACCCGCACCCTTCCCCCCGACTCAACACCAAGAGCAGCGGCGTCGGCCGGGCTGAGTCGGAGCGCTCCCTCGGCGTCCCGTTTACGCCACGACGGGTCACGCATGATCGTGTTGGCGGTGAAGCTGCGCCGCTCCCCGGCCGAGAGGATGAACGGGAAGTCGTCGCTGCGATGATCGGTCGGCAACTCCGACAACGCCGCCAAGTCGGCCACCATCTCCGGCAAATCGAGGTTGATCTTGCCATCGTCGGTTCCCAACATCGACCAGGAATCCTCATACTCGTGGTGTGTAAACACCACACCATCGGGCGACGTGACCAAGGCATCAAACAATTCGTCCGCCGACTCAAACCCTGCCGCTCGAGCGGCATCGGGATAGTTCATCATGCACTGCTGAGCGGTGAACCAAAGAGGAGACGCTCCAGCCATACCCTCGGGCAGCGTGGAACCCAAGGTCTCATACAACACCACGGCACCGTAGGCGGCAGCTGCCGGGTTCTCCGTCACGGCGGCACCCAGCGCCGCGGCGAACGCCTCACGGCCTTGCTCAGCAGCGGCCTGCAACGGCGCCAGCATCTCATCGGTGACAGCCCCAGTTTCCCGCACGATTCGACTGTGAATCTCCGGCTCCGGCAACGTGCCCGGCAACGGCTCCAGGATCGGAGCCCGCACGGTCATCGAGTTGTCGGGGAACGACAAGCTGAAAAACGTCGTCTCGACCTTCTCATATTGTGAGCTGGCCGGCAGCACGTAGTCGGCCAACCGAGCGGTCTCGGTCATGGCGATATCGATGACCACCGAGAAGTCGAGGGCGTCCATCGTGGCCCGCCAGTCGTTGCCACCGGCCAACGAGTGGACCGGGTTGGCACTCTCGATGAACATCGCCCGCACCCGTTCGGGATGATCCGACGTGACAAGCTCCGGAATCTCATTGCAAGCGACCATGCCGGAAATGATCGGGCTCCCTGTCACCGGCGTGGCCGGTTCATTGCCGGCGGTGGCGTAGTTGAACAGCGGCACCATCGACGAATGAGTGGTCATCCCACCGGGCTTGGCGAAGCTGCCGACCAGAACCCACAGCAACTTCTGCAAGTAGGAGGCCAGGGTCGAGTTGGGCGCCATCTCGATCCCGAGGTCTTCAAGCACTGCGACACTGTCGGCGGCGGCCATCCGTCGGGCCGCCGCCCGGATCAGGTCTTCGTCGACCCCGCACCGAAGAGCGAACCCGGCCACATCCACCTGGCTCAACTCGGCCACAACGGCCTCACCACCGGCCGTGTTGTCGTCGAGCCACGGTCGATTCAACAGGCCTTCTTGCACCAACACGCCCCCAAGCGCCGCCAGACAAAAAGCGTCGGTGCCCGGCTGCACCTGCAGGTGGAAGTCGGCCAGGTCGGCAGTCTCGCTGCGTCTAGGGTCGATCACGACCATCGAGCGGCCCTCATCGGCGGCGATCGCCTTCAACACCCGACGGGTCTCGTCGAACCCATGGGAGTGCCACGGGTTCTTGCCAACAAACACCGACACCTCGGCGTGATGAAAGTCGCCGTGGGTATGCGTGCCGAACATGCGACCGTCAACCCAGGCTTCGCCCGTCTTCTCCTGAGCCAAAGCATTGGATCGTAGCCGTATCCCAAGGGCACGACGAGAGGCCGCACCGTAGGCGCCACCCAAGTGGTTGCCCTGGCCGCCTCCGCCGTAGTACATCATGGCTCGCTCGCCGTGTGACTCCCGAACCCGAGCGAAGCCCGCCACCACCTCGGCGATAGCGGTATCCCAATCGATCTCGGTGAAGGTGCCGTCGGCTTCCCGTCGCAGCGGCGACGTCAACCGGCCCCGAGCGTTCTGGTAGTGGTTGAGACGCAGCGCCTTCTCACACGTGTAGCCCTTCGAGGCAACATGGGCTTTGTTCCCCCGAACCCGGGTGATCTCGCGGTCGTCGAGCCGAACCTCAACACCGCAGTTGTTCGAACACAGAATGCAGACCGTCTTATGCCAAGCCTTGGGATCCATAGATCGAGCGTAGGCAACCGGAACCTCCGTTGGCGATTCAGGGCCGGTACTCTCATGAGTGATGACCAACCCGTGGCGCCGAACAAGATTGGGCTTGATCGCCTTCGCCGGCGTCTTGGCCGCGGGCACGATCGCCTATCGCCTGCTTGGCCTGGGTTGGGTCGATGCTTACTACCAGACCGTGATCACCGTCTCAACGGTCGGTTTCAGCGAGATCGGTGGCCGGACCGACGCCGTTTATCGGATC
Source organism: Acidimicrobiales bacterium (assembly GCA_965216355.1). Classification (GTDB taxonomy): domain Bacteria; phylum Actinomycetota; class Acidimicrobiia; order Acidimicrobiales; family SZUA-35; genus JAHELU01. The sequence goes on along the minus strand of CBDCFR010000012.1, from coordinate 577,593 downwards.
GTCACGTCGTTTGTGGTGCTCGGTGGAGTGGGCATAGCGCTGTACACGATCGGCGCCACGATGGACGGCCTCATGGAAGGCCACTTTCGCGGCCACCTGGAAAGGACAAGGATGTTGCGAGCAGTCGAGTCACTGGAAGGGCACACGATTATCTGCGGATGGGGTCAGGTGGGGCGATCGATCGGTCGCACGCTCTCAGGGCGCGGACGGGAGATCGTGATCATCGACACCGACGAAGACCTTGAGATCGACCCATCGATCAACGCGCACTTTCTCGCCGGAGATGCCACAACCGACGACCATCTACTGCAAGCGGGGATCAAACGCGCCCGCGATCTGGTGGTGGCGCTCGACACCGACGCCGACACCATGTACGCCATCGTGACGGCCCGAGCCCTCAACCCCGATCTGTTCATCGTGGCCCGGTCTAATGGGGCCACCGCCGGCCCCAAACTTCGTTCCGCTGGAGCCAATCGAGTGGTTAACCCGCATGAGATCGGCGGCAGCCGCATGGCTTCGTTCCTGTTGCATCCTCATGTGGCCGACTTCCTTGGCGAATCGATGCACGACCAGGAACTCGAACTTCGTCTTGGTGAGATCGAGGTCCAACCCGACAACGGTCTGGTGGGCCGCACGCTCCGGGAATGTCAGCTTGGACAGGAGACCGGGGTCACCGTTCTGGCGGTACGCCGAGCCGACGGGGAATGGATCAATCAGGTCACCGGAGACCTCGTGTTGAAGGGAGGCGACATTCTCGTCGCGCTCGGAACACCGGAGCAGCAGGACCTACTGCGGCAGTGGTCAAGCACGCACTAGTAACCAGAACACCTAATCGCCGGTTCAGTTGGCACTACCCCCAGGGGGGCGAAGTACTATCGAAACCGGACTCACGTCCCAAGCGAAGAAACGCCAACAGCGATCAAGGACAGGTACCCGATGACAGGTGGAGCTCTTAAAAGCGCAAGCATGGACGATTTCGATCTCCGCATGTCGGAGGATGTCCGGCCCCTCTACGAGGCGGTCAAGTCGTTCATCAAAGAAGAGATCGACCCCGTCACCGAGGAATTTCACCGGTTGGGTGAGAACCGGGAGGATCGCTGGAGCTACACCCAGGAACAGCTTAATCTCCTCGAAAGCTGTAAAGTCAAGGCCCGGGAGCGAGGGCTGTGGAACTTCTTCCTTCCCGATGCCGAGACTGGTGAGGGGCTCAGCAACCTCGACTACGCCTACATCGCCAACGAACTGGGCAAGAATCGTTTGGCGTCGGAATCGATGAACTGCTCGGCTCCCGACACCGGCAACATGGAGGTGCTCGAGCGGGTCGGAACGCCCGAGCAGAAGAAGCAGTGGTTGGAGCCGTTGCTCGAAGGCAAGATCCGCTCGGCCTACGCCATGACCGAGCCCCGAGTGATGAGTTCCGACGCCAAGCAGATCGAGACCAACGCCTACCTCGACGGCGACGAGTGGGTGATCAACGGGGAGAAGTTCTACATCTCCGGCGCTGGCGATCCCCGCTGCAAAGTCATGATCACCATGGTCAAGACCAATCCCGACGCCGATACCTATAAACAGCAGTCGCAGATTCTCGTGCCGATCGATGCTCCCGGAGTGGAAATCCTTGGGCCGATGCACGTGTTCGGCGCCGACGACGCCCCCCATGGGCACATGCACATCAAGTTCAACGACGCCCGCGTTCCGAAGGACAACATCCTGTGGGGTGAGGGGCGCGGCTTCGAGATCTCGCAGCTCCGACTCGGACCCGGTCGTATCCATCACTGCATGCGTTCGATAGGAGCGGCCGAGAAGGCGATCGAGATGATGGTCGACCGCGGTGTGAGCCGCGATGGTTTCGGCAAGAAGCTGATCAACCTGGGCAAGAACATGGAAGTGATCTCACGCTGTCGCATCGAGGTGGAAGCCATGCGGCTGATGGTGTTGCGAGCGGCCAAGGCGATGGACACGCTTGGAAACGCCGAGGCCCGCATCTGGGTATCGGCGGTCAAGGCCATGGTCCCCGAGAAGTGCTGCGACATCATCGACGAGGCGATCCAGATGCACGGCGCCGCCGGTATCAGTCAGTGGTTCCCTCTCGCCGATATGTGGCACGGTCAACGCACCCTTCGTCTGGCCGACGGCCCCGATGAGGTGCACCACTTTGTGGTGGCCCGCACGGAGGTCAAGAACCGGGCGGCCGACATTGCATCGGGAACTGCTGTTGCTCACGCGGCCAACGAGGCCACCGACCACTTGGCGAGCGGCCAGCTCTTCACCGGCTCGTCCTAGGCCCCGGTATTCGTGGGCGCGCCGTCGTCGAACGGTCGGCGAATCGGGTGCGGTCCGATGGCGTTTGCCGTTGTCGGGCTGGTCGTTCTGATCGGCGCGTTTCTGTTCTTCCGGCCCGATCGCTCGCCGCGCGAACGGCTTGAGTTCGAGCATTCGATCACGCTGCCGCCTTCAGCGCGCGAAATCCAGGCCCTTGGGGACGCCTCGGCGTCGGTTTGGGCGGTGCTGGGGGTCGACCGGGGAGCTTCGTCGATTCTGGTGATCGACCGAGATGATAGAGATGCGCTGCTCGCCGAATTCGGCTTTGCCACTGCCGATGACGTCGGAGACGACGCCAACGACATGATGACCTGTTTTGGCGGCGGTGGTGGGCCGGCCCCAAGCAATTCGGTGTACCAGCCGTCCGACGTCCCGTGGCCGGAGGGCAATCGGGCCGAGTCCCGGTTTTCGACATCGAACCCCCCGGGCTCGGCCGATATTGCCTGTCTCTATTTCTACGAACTCGATGATCCGGCCAGCGTCGGCGTATGGATCTACTCCGACTGGAATTGACGGCTTCCGACCGCTCCTGGTGGCTTGACTTCTTGCTCGAATGAGCTAGTCGGTTGGGACGAGTGCCGTCTGGAAATCGATGTCTTCGATTCCTTCGGGCCGGGTGGTCCAGGGGAGCGCAGCGACCAAGACCCAAAGGTCTTTGTCGGTGGTTTCGGCGCCGGTGAGGAGGAGGCGGTAGTAGAGCGGGGCCAACAGATTGTCGAGCAGTTTCTCGATCTGCTCGGGGCCGACATCGGGACCAACCACATCGACCACGAGCTCGGCGGCGATGGCTCGGCGGCGAGCCCAGAAGGCCTGGAAACTGTCCGCCAGCTCTTCGTTGCGAGCAGCCTCGCCAACGATCCCGGCAATCACCGATCCAAAGTCGGTGGAGCGGGTGAAGTGGTTGATGTCCTTCAAGAACATGAACAAGTTGATGCGGGGGTCGGGGTCGACCGGTTTCGGAAGGACCGCTTCCTCGGCCACCGAGGCCACCAGGTCGATAACCAACTGATCCTTCGACGGCCATCGGCGGTACAAGGTGTCTTTGCCGACCCCGGCTCGTCGGGCGATCTGTTCCATGGTCGCACCGGTATAGCCGCGTAGGGCGAGGACCTTTCGGGCGGCATCAAGGATCACCCGGTCTCGCGACGGGTCACGAGGCCGCCCCCGCTTTGTGCGGCCGGATTTGGTCTCCGGTTGGTCCGTCTGCGCCATGTGATCATTTTACCAACGCTACCGTTTGGCAAAAATGGCAGCGGTCACTGACGGCTCATGCCTGTAGGCTTCGGCGGTGGCCAGCCGTCCCCAACTTCCCGTTGTCGCCGCCGCCGGAATCTGGCTGGTGAGTGTCATCGGATTTGCCATGGCGGCCCTGGTCATGCTCGGCGTGATCTACCAGGGCTGGTTCGACTGCAACGCTGAGTTGGTAGCGGTTGGGGCCAAGACGAACCCCAGTCGTGCCATCACCTTGGTGGCCACCTTGATGCCGGTGGGAATCGCGTTCGCTGTGGCCGCCGATCGCCGTCGACTGGTGGTGTTCGCCGCAGCCGCTGCGGTGGCCGGCATCGAGCTGTGGCTGTGGTGGTCGCTCGTGCTCACTCCGGTCTGCTCGCCCCCGGTCTGAGGGCTAGAGATTGAGGGTTAGAGCTTGAGGCTGTCGAGGAAGCTTTCGACGTCGGCCTTGCGGAGTTTGTGGCCGTAATCGAACGTGTCACGAGCAGCCTCGATGATCCGGTCGTCGATCTCATGGAATCCGTCGTAGCTGCTTAGGGTTTGCAGAACCCGTTCCTCATCGCCTCGTTGCTCCGACACATAGGCGACCTCGACCCGCATCGACCGCACCCCCTCACAACGGGACCGAACCTCCTCGGCCACTTCCATGAGGTCCCGGTCGCGGGATACGACGATCGCCACATCACAGCCGTCGGTCAGGATGCTGCCGACCGCGTCGAGGGCGAGAGCGACGTCGATGCCCTTCTCGCGGGCGGCTCGATGTTTGTAGACCCGGGCCTTGCTTCGTTTGGGCGCATTGTCGTACCACGGCGGCGGCACGTCATCCTTTTCCACCCGCCACTCCCAGTGATAGCGCAACGTCCGCTCGGTCACCTTCACGCCGGTGCGGCGAATGAGATCGTGCCGTCGTTTGACGAGCTGATACATGTGGTTGTCCACATCGGGATCGTGGATTCCGGAGTAGTAGTGGGTGCCGACGAGCTGTCGATCGGGCCCGGTGAGCTCTCGGGCCAACAGCAACGGGTGGAGCCGAACTCCGTGGCGACGCCGCAGACCTTTGAACAGGTTCTGCCCGTCGATGAATACCATCACTCGAGCGTTGGGCAGCGGTTGGTCACAGGGTTCGGCCATGTGGCCTAGGATCGTAGCACTGCTGAGAGCTACGCCGTGCGGGACCGCCTGGAGGTCGTTGTTTGCTGTCCGTTTCCCCTCATCTCTGGTTTGATCACAACGCCGCTGAGGCTGTGGCCTTCTACCTGTCGGTGTTCCCGGACAGCGAACTTGTGGGAGGCGGAGAACCGGTCCCCGACAGCGACATGCCGGTCTTCGACTTCCGAATCGGCGATCTGACACTCCTGGCGTTCAATGGTGGACCCCACCATGAGTTCAACGATGCGATTTCGCTGGTTGTGACCTGTGATACGCAGGATGAGATCGACATGGTGTGGGACCGTCTGACCGACGAGGGACTCGAACTCATGTGTGGGTGGGTGCGGGACAAGTTCGGTGTGTCGTGGCAGATCATCCCCAGGCAACTTGGTGAGCTGTTGGGCGATCCCGATCCGGAGCGAGCGAAGCGTGCCCTCGGGGCCATGATGGGCATGAACAAGGTCGTGGTTGCCGACATCGAAGCGGCCATGAACGAACCCACGCAACGTCTATAAGGCGCCCGCCGGAGCGTCGGCTATGACGAAGACGGTTTCTTGTCAGCCGATTTTTTCCTCGCTGCCGATTTCTTCGTTGCGGCCGGCTTCTTCTTGGCTACGGGCTTCTTCTTCGCTGCTGGCTTTTTCGCCGAGGCGGCATCACTCGCAAGGAGTGCCGCGTCGAGAGCGGACCGCGCTGCGATCATCTCCTCGACCGCCGACGAACTTGGTGGAACAGGCTCAACGCCATCGCCGCCGTACCGCATCGCTGGTGGCGACGGCTCAACCGCATAGTCGGCCCCGGTGGCGGCAAACAGATTGTCGATCTCGGCGATGTGCAGATCAACCAGACGCCAGAGATCCGGCACCAACTCGCGGTCGGCGATCAGGCCGAAGTCGAGGCGATCGAGGTAGCTGTGAACCGTGATGTTGAGGCCGATCCCATCGGTGATCGTCGATACCGGGATGTAAGCGTCGAGTTTCGCCCCGGCGTAGTAGAGGGGTTCCCGTGGGCCGGGAACGTTGGAGATCACCACGTTGACCGGCGCGTTGATGTGGTCGGCGATCTTCAGGCGATGGACCAGTCGTAGGGCGGAAGCGGCCACGATCGGGGACGAGTAGTCCGCTACCTGCCCCAGTGTTTCGGCCGGAACCAGATCGAATGTGTGTTTAGCCGCATTCATGGCTTCACGACAACGGGCGACTCGTTCAATCGGATCGTCGCAGTCGGTGGGCAGATCGGCGACAATCGCCGACACCCTGTTTGTCCACGGGTCTTCCTCTTGCCCGGTGCGAATGGAAACCGGAACCATGGCCCGCAGGCTGGCGCTCGGCAGCGCATCGTGTTCGATCAGGTAGGCCCGAAGCGCTCCGGCACACACCGCCATGACCACATCATTCAGGGTTCCGCCGGTGGCGTTCTTAAGCACCTTGAGATTGTCGAGTGAGGCACTGCGCATCGCGAAACGTCGGTGGGCACTCACCGACTTGTTCCATGGGGTCGGAGGCGCCGGTGTGAGAGGAATGTTCACCGCCGACTCGTTGTTGCTTGGTGCGGCCGACGGATCGGTGAGGCGATTGATGGATCCGAGCAGCCCGGTTGCCCGTTTGGCAACTTCGCCGATGCCGGAGATGCCGGCTGCTTGGGCCATGTCCCGAGCCATCCGTACCCCGAGCCTTGTTCCGCGCACCGGATTCAGTACCAGGTTGGCCATGGCCCTCGTCAACAGCACGCTCGGTGATGGCTCAAGCTCACCCGACCACGGCTGCTCTTCGAAGTGCCACTCCCCGTTGGGCCCGTCATCGGCCACCATCATCATGGCGATGACACCGGCGGCTCCATCGACGGTGGCGTGATGCGTTTTCTGAAGCAACGCCCAGCGGCCGTCAGCCAAACCTTCGATGACATAGATTTCCCAGAGCGGCCGCGTCCGGTCCATCTTGCGACCGACGATGCGGGCCACCTGTTCGGCGAGCTGATCGGCCGCTCCTGGGGGAGCCAGACCGATATGGCGCACATGGAAATCGAGGTCGAAGTTTCCGTCCTCAATCCAATAGGGTCGATCAAGATCGAACGGTACTTCCACCAACTTGCGGCGAAACGGCTCCAGGTTGCTGACCAGGATGCGGGTTCGTTCTCTCACCACGTCGAAAGGCCGAAAGTCGGGCGACGGGCGCTCGTAGATACTGAGCCCGTTGACATGCCCGTAGGTATTCGGCGTTTCCATCACCAGGAAACCGACGTCGACACCGGTGAGTTGTTTCATCTTGTTCCTATCATCCCGCGCCGCCATGATCGCGCGCTCAATCGGCGACGGCAATCAGCTTTGGAGTTTGTTGGTACTCGACTATCGACCCTACCTCGCCCACTTACATGGTGGCCGTATTACATGGTGGCCGTATTACATGGTGGCTGTCGAGCGATCGAAGGCGACGAAACTGGCACCGGCCGGATCCATGATCACGGCACCGTCACCGTACTGCGTCTTCATCGGCCCCATCATCACTTGGGCACCATGCTCGGTGGCCTTGGCCATGAAGTCTTCGATCGAAGAGTGGATCGAGAAGGAAACCTGCCAGTGTGAAGGCACGTCAGCCGGCACTTCATCGCCTATCTGCATGCAGCCGCCAATCTGGGCGTCACCCAGGCTGAACACGTGATAGGGCATCCCGTCCATGGGCTCGGACGACCAACCGAACAGCTCGCTGTAAAACGAGACGGCAGCGTCGGCATCACGAGACATCGTCTCGAACCAGCACGGCGCGCCCGGCTCGTCGATGATCCGGAATCCGTTGTCGTTTGAACCTTCGAACAGGCAGATCGCGGCTCCGGCCGGGTCGCCGAGCACGGCCACCTTTCCGCCGTCGGGAATCTCGAACGGTTCCTGAAAGACGGTTCCGCCGAGCTCGACGGCGCGGGCACAAGTGGCGGCGGCATCGTCGACGGCAACGTAGGTGGACCAGACCGATGGCATTTCGCCCATCTCCGGTGTCAGGCCCATGATGCCGGCAACCGGCAGTCCGTCGGACATGAACATGGTGTACGGCGTCTCGGGAATCTGGAAGGTATCCCAGCCCATCATTTCTTTGTAGAAGGCGATCTGTCCGTCGAGATCTTTAGCGGCCAGGTCGATCCATGAAATTGCGTGGTTTTGGTGGATGTCGATCTTCATGGATCGATCCTAACCGTTAGTTGCGACTTACTGCTTGCTGTCGTTCGGCTTGCTGCCCTTGGGGGCTGCTGGAAAGGCCGCCAATAGCCTGCTCACCATCTGAGAGCTCCGGCCCAATGCGTCGTAAACCTCAAGATTGGTCTTGTCTTCGGGGTCGAGGCGGGCCAAGAGGTGGAGGCCGATGAACAGCGCGGAGATGGCGTGGGCCAGCTGGTCGACCGGGAACATCTCGGCCAGCGACGAGCCACTCGTGATTCGCCGAACGGCGGCTGCCACCGCTTCGTCCCACGGCCGCAGGAGGTCGAGCACCTTCGGCCCCATCGGACTCTCCGGAGGCCAACCCGCAACCAGCAGCGCGACCGCCGAGTTGTCGGCGGGATCGGGAGCGCCGCTCTGCAACTCCATCGCCAAGTCGATCAGTTCTTCAAGGGTGGATACCTCGTCGAGTTGAGGGCCGAAGTGCTCGAGACGGCGGCGGTTGACGTCTTGCACCACGTGGAAGAACAGGCCTTCCAAGGATTCGAAGTGGTAGTAGATGAGCGCTTGGTTGAAGCCGCCGGCCCGAGCGATGGCCCGGGCCGTGGTCCCCATCATTCCCTCGGTCCGTAGGGTTTCGACCGTGGCTTCCAGAATTCTCTGTTTTGTTTCTGCTGACGATGGACGGCTTTTGGTGGCCATGGGCTCCAGTGTGGCGCTACCGGAGCCCAATTGCCTCGTCGGCCCTGGCCTCCTCATCGCAGGCCGAGGACGACTCGAGCACTCGGATCGGTCGGCGAAGGAAGACGAGGCCCGTCGGGCGGCGGCATTGCCGGAAGTGGGGGCGGCGGCGGTGCCGGTGTGGGTCCGTGGGTAGAGCAGGTTTCGTCGCTGCACGTGCCGCTCATCATGTGGCTGATGCGGTGCCGGTTGGACGACACGCTCTTGAAAAAGTGGCGGGCGATCACCCGCCATCCCGGTCGGGCGGCCCAGTGGGCCCAGGTTCGGTACCGGTCGGTGGCCCACAAACACATCACAAAGGCGTCGGGACCCATCCAGATCCGACCGTGCTCGTCGGCCACGATTAGCACGTTGCGCTGATTGCCGGCGGACTGGTATCGGGCCACCGCCTCCGGCGAGCCGACCGAGAGAAACTCGATCGGCACCAGGAGGTACTGACTCGACAGCCATGCTCGGCACTGGCGACAGAGCGAGCATTCGCTGTCGGTCAATACGGTGAGGCGGGTCGGTGGCCCCAGCGGGTTCAGTCGTTCAGACATGACGCTTGGTCCTAGGCGATGGCCGGAGGCGGCGTGAAGTCGGCCGGATCCGGACCGGCGGGAGGAGGCGGAGCCTGGAAGCTCGTTGGGCCGACCGGGATTCGAGCGTTGCGCTCACGATGAGTCCGCACTCGCCACAGAACCGCCATGTTGAACAGGTGGATTACGCCGAGACTCAGGAACAAGATGCCGAGCCGGTTGACCAGCTGGTTCCACGCCTCGGTAACCGAGGTGTAGCTGGGATCGAGGCGGTACAGCAGGAAGGCATATCCCATGTTGAGGAGATAAAAGCCGATCACCAGAAGGCGGTTTACGGCCTGACCAAGCTCCTTGGACTCAAACACATCTTCGAGGAATTGGTTGCCGGCGTTGAACAGGGTGCGGGCCAACCACACCACCAACACCAGGGTGATCGTGGCGTAGGCCAAATAGAAGGCGATTGGGATGTTGTCGGCTACTGCGGATTCGGGGGTCATCTGGAACTCTCCATTCATTAGTTAAACGTTCGTTTAATTCCTTACACCCAACAAAGTACAGAAGTTTAAACGCTCGTTCAATATGATCTGTGTCACACTCGGAGGAGTGCGCAACAACAAGCCCCGGTCCGGAGGCAAGGTCGTGGTGACCTATCTCGGACCGGGGCCTGTGAACACCTCGGAACTATTGAGTTGTGGGAGATTAGGGGACTCGGCGGTTAGCCAGCCTGGCAGACGGTTCCGCTGCTATAGGTAAGGCCCGAGGCGACCACGTCGGTGACGCAGACGTCCCACGTCGGCTTCTTCACCGAGCTCGACGTGGTGAAGGTTGCTACACCCGAGCCGTTGGTGAACGCCGAACCGATGTCGTTGAAATCACCGTTGAAGTCGAAGAATACCTCGGCGCCGCTGACCGGCTGACCGAGCTCATTCTCAACCGTCACGGTCACCTGGCCGAAGCTGGCGCCTCGTCCGGCGGAGATCTGCGAAGTGCTCATCGAGCTTAGGAGGGCCAACGTCGGGTCGGTGACTTCCTCGCCGGAGATCTGCAGGAAGTCGACGCTGACCGAGTCGAAGCCAAGCTCACGGGCCGTTGAGTCAGTATCGATCACTCGAACCCAGACGGTGCCGCTCGGGCTGCCCAGGAGGTACGAGGCGTTGACCGATCCGGTCAAGGTGTCGAGCGCAACCCAGCTGCTGCCATCGTCGGACCATTCGAGGCTGATGCCTTCGTCGAGGTCGCCTCCGTCGGCCACGTTGGCGACGATTGACAGGGTCTGCACGCCGCCGGGTGAGGCGAACGTCCACTGATGATCGAGGGTGTCGTGGCGGTCACGGGGCTTGCCGCCCGACTGTACTTCGGTGATGGTCTGGCTGGTGCCGTCGGCGATGTGGGTGGCGGCGTAGTTGCCGCTCACCGAACCGGCGAACGTGGTCTCACCGTTGGCCACGGCATCGTCGGATGGTGGTGGCGGGGGAGGAGGTGGCGTCGAGTCGAACGATGCGCTGAGGGTGTAGACCCCGAGGCTGCCGTAGTCGCTGTAGCCGGTGGGCGGATCAACGGTTTCGTTGCCAACGCCGACGCCGTCGATCTCAACGGTGTAGTCGCCGGCCACCAAGGTGACCGTGAGCGAAGCGCTGAGCGTGGCCGGGTCGGTTCCGACGGCCACCAGAGCGCCGGTGTTGTCCCGGACCCGGATCTCGATGTCGAGGTTCGGGGCAAGGGCGGCCGGAGTGGCGCTGAAGGTGGCCACGCCGCCGGCGGTGCTGAAGCTGAACACATCCACATCGGTGTCGGTGGCGATCAAGCCGCTCACGGTCGGCGTGTCGCCCACCAACGGGGTGGCGTTCAGCGGGCTGTTGCCGTGGTCATCGGCCTTGACGCCGAAGCCGTTCTGGGTGGCGATGATCTGGGTGTCGTCACGGCCGTAGCCGTAGTTGGCGCCGCTGCCGTTGTTGTTGGCTCCGAAGTAGGTCTGCTCGCTCCATTGGCCGACGTTGACGTAGTAGGCAACACCCATGATTGGGGCCCACGAGGTGTCGCCGGAGCCGTGGCCGGTGTAGTAAGAGTTTGAGGCGTCGCCATCATGGGCGAGGTACAGCGCGTGGCCGACCTCGTGGGTGATGGCTTCCGACATGCCCTTGAACGAGGAGTTGTAGACGAACGTCGGGGTGTCACCCCAGTTGAACGAGCCGATGTAGGCGTGACCGCCACAGCCGCAATTGGCGAAGGTGTCGTCGGTCATCACAACCCGGATGCCCCAGGTGGTGTCGCCGCTGCCCGACTTGGTCAGGGCGTCGACGCCAGGATCCTTGGTGGTGACGTTGACGTCCCAGGGGGCGAAGTCTTCAGCCGCCACGGCCCAGGAGTCGGTGATTCGCGAGAGCTCGGTGGCTGACCAGGTGTTGGGATCGCCGTCGATGTCATAAGGCGGTGACACGATTGTGGTCACGCCATAAGCGCTGTTCCAGTTGGTTCCCGTGGTGGTGTGGCCATCGAAGTCCAGGTAGATGGTCTTGGAGGCGCCGGGCAGGCTTTCGAGTTGAAACTCGGGTCCGGTCACCGGGGGAGCGGCCGCGGCACTGGCGGAAGCAGAACCGTCGGCTTCAACCTCACCGGGGGCCAGCACGTCGAAATAGGCCAGGTTGTTGGCGGCGTCGACGGCCAGAGTCTCGTCGTGTAGCAGCATGGCCCGGAGCTCGGCTCCAACCATCCCGTTGGCTTCGGCCACCTCGGGTAGTCGATCGCCGATTTGGTCAATCGCCGCTTGTCCGCGGGCCCAACCTTCCATGGCTCGGGGATTGGCATGCTCACCGGCGGCCGAGTTGGGGCCGACGGCTGCCGCCGCGGTGGCGGTGGCAAGCAGAGTCAAGGCAGCGGCAAGTATCGCTGCCAGGCGGAGGCGTCTCATCGTTGTTGAGTCCTTTGGGTCGATGATTTGTGCGGCGGGACCCAGAAGTCATCGGGGACAAAGGAGAAATTCTTGATGGTGCAACAATCAGGATGATTCAAATTGACCGGATCGAGTCGCCACCCTCACCCAGCGCCGTGTGGTCCTTCCGCCCCAGACGCGCCAAATTCCCCTGCCGAGACACGAGGCACCGAAACTCAGGGGAAAAAGGAGCGACGCCCCCAGGGTGGTCGGCTTGCGCCGACTACCCGGGAGCGTCGAAAGTTCGAAGCAGAGTCCACCCCTATCGATCTTCGCAGGTGTACTGTTTGTCTCGATAGATTTCCACTGCCCGTCAAGCCGAGGCCTGGCGGGCAGTGCCGTTTTGGTTGGCGTTTCCTCCGGGTGGGAGAAACCCCGAAGGATTCCTGCCTCCTGGAGGGCTCCGACCTACCTGCTCGTTAGAGCCGTTCGGTTGGAGCTGCCGACCACCCGTCCTCCTGAGCCGATGATCCTGAGCCCTCTCCGAGGAGAGTTCTCGAACCGACGGACCCTTGAGGGCTCGGTTGCCGACCGATCCGAAGACCAGCCTGCTTCCTAGCTAATGGGCCTTCGCGAGTTTCCCGGTTCCGAAGATCCGTTCTACTCGGGAGCTTGCCCAGCGGGTTGGTTTCAATCGTTGCCTTGATCAGCCGAAGCTTCACGGGGCAATTCCTTCAACCGTGCGGAACTGCTTCTGTCAACTTTGGAGCTACTTCACTGTGGCGAGTTCACTTTTGCCGTCTTCCGGTTGCCCGGTTTCAAGCTTCGGTTCCCTCGTGGTTCACCAGCTCGTTGGTTGAGTGAAAGCATCGTTGCATGCCGGTCAAATGGCGGTCAAGAGGTTTTTCAAAATCCCCAGGGTTGTCCGCAGACTTTCTTTGTTACCCCCAAAGTTTCTCGAATCGTCCACCAGTTATCCACTCGAAATGCACACCCTCGCTGCATCCAAATTTGGTTGTCAGCGCCCGCCGAGGAGGTCGATTACATCGTCGAGGTTGGGGTTGGGCTTCGACTTGAGTGGAGCGAGGCGGTCGTACACGTCGGCTGCCGTGGTCCAGAACGCTGCCGGTGTTTCCACCGCGTCGAAGGTGCGAGCGATCTCGTGCATCTCGCCGGCGAAGCGCCAAGCCTTTGGACCGACACCGGCCGCAGTGCGGTGTGATCGTTCCGACAAGCCAGGCTGGGAACGGTCCCACTCGGCGGCGAGGTGGTCGGCGACTCCCAAACCTTCGGCCGCGGCGCAGACCGCCATCAGCATGGCCGACGATCCTTTCGTCCATGCGGCGTAGGCCATCTTCAACGCCGAGGCGGGGTACGGCTGCTCGATCGTTGCATCGAGGGCGATGACCTCAAGGGTCGAACCGGCCCACAGCGATGCCACCCAATCCAACTCGCCAGGGTCAGCCCCAGCCACGAACAAGCGAGTGGTTCCCGGTGTGCCTGGTGGAGGTCCAACAACACCGCCGTCTAGCACGGTCGCTCGTCCGCCAAACGCTGCGGTCACATCAACCATCGTCGTCGGCGACACGGCATTGGCGTCGAGATAGTGTCCGCTGAATCCTGTGGCGGCCACCTCTCGGGCCACATCGACGGCAGCCGCCGGCGGACAGATGGAGACGACGAGGTCGGCTCGACCGACGCCCCCTGCCACCGATGCCACCGGCTCGAGCCCTTCGGCCTGAGCGCGCTCGACGGTGGCCGCTGATCGGTCGGTGGCCACCCACAACCGGTCTGCCGCTCGGCATTCGCCGGCAAGCCGAGCACCCATGGCTCCCGGGTGCAGGAACAACACAGTGGTGTTATCTGAACTTGGTGGCATGAAAGCTCCTTGTGATCGGTCGACTACGTGGGCCGTAACGGGTCTGAAATCGCCCTGAAACCGCACGGCAATTACACGGCGCCGTTGAAGCAACTGTTTTACCGTAAGCCTCGATGCCGGCGGTATTCAGAGGCGGCCACTGAACATGGTTTGCTACAGCGGTTCGAACCCGCTACTCGACATTGCCTGTCTTGAGTTCCCGTCCCTCAGATCGACTCCCGTCCCGGCATCACCTTTCGCCAATCTGTTATCCAACCAAAACCCCAGCACCTGAAGGAGGTGCATCATCATGACAAACACTGCAACCAATGCCTACGAGAACGTCCTCACGCTGGCTGCCGCCGGCGAAGCCCAGGCTTCCACCTCTTGGCCACGGTCCATGGCTCCGAAGTACGTCGTTGTCCGCGATACGCACCGAGGCCTTCGGTATGAGGACGGGCGCCTGACCGACGTGTTGGACTCCGGTCGACACCAGGTGAAGGCTCGGACGTGGTTCCGTCGAGCTCCCGAGGTGCATGTGGCATTCGTCGACATGCGGGAGCGCGAGCTGACCATCCGAGGACAGGAGATCCTGACGTCCGACAAGGTGGCCGTCCGGGTAACCATCGTGGCCCAGTTCCAGGTGGTGGATCCGGTGGCCGCTCTTGAGAGGGTGGCGTCGTACGCCGACCGTCTTTACTCCGATGTGCAGCTGGCCGCTCGTCGGTCGCTGGCCACCATGACCCTCGAGGCGATCCTGACGAACCGCAACCAGCTCTCGACCGACATCTTGGAGGAAGTGCACCCGATCGCCGCCACCTACGGCGTGGAGATTCTACGATCCGACGTGAAGGACCTGGTATTCCCGGGCAACCTGCAGACGATCATGAATCAGGTGCTTTCCGCCGAGCGTCTGGCCGAGGCCAAGCTTGTGGAGACCCGTACTGAGGCCGAGGCTCGACGAGTGCGAGCCGACTCCGATGCCGCGGTGGCTCGCATCGAGGCTCAGGCTGAGGCCGATGAGCTGCGGATCCGAGCCGAAGGCGCGCAGGCCTACCTCGACAACCCGGCGCTGCTGCGGCTGCGGGAGATCGAGGCCATGGAGCGACTGGGCACCAACGGCAACGCCCGCATCTACCTCGGCGACCGCGGCTTCGACGAGAGCCGAAACACCGACTGACACGCACCCGGGTGGCCTTCAGGGTCACCCGGGTGGCCGTCGCGATACAGGGGCGTGCCGACCTGGATCGGGCGGTGCCGCTAAGACGTGTTCGCCTCTAGATATCCGGCGATGCGTGCCAGCTGCCGGCGTTCGGCGTTGAGAAGGGCGAGACGGCCGGCGAACTGATCCCCACCCTCAACCATCTCACGACCTTCGATGAGCTTAATGCGGTCATCCAACCATGCAGTGCCGCCGGCTACGGCTGCTGGGCCGTCTGTCTGCCAAGCCTTCAAGTCGGCCCTGAGTCGGGTGACCTTGTCGGCAGCGGCGTCGACATCATCGGTGTACCTCGCTCTGAGCCGTTCATAGATGTCCTGGGTGATCTCGCCACCCGTACTCAACTCGTCCAATCGTTCGGCGTGCTGCCTGGCTTTGGTCAGGATCGCTTCGGCGGTGTTTATTTGTGAGATCAGACCGGGAAGCAGCACGCTGCCGGCAACCCGAAGTTGAACAATACGGACCTCGTCGTCGGTGATCTCACCGGCGAGAGCATTCAGCTGTGTCGCCGCCAACTCCAGCTTCACTTCAAGTAGTGAAACCTCGTCGCTGATCCGATCGATTGCGGAGGGCAGAGCCTGCACCTGATCGTTCAAGTCGACCAGTGGTTTGAACAGCCATTCTCGAAAATCGACCGACCCGAGGCTGCCTTGGGTTACGGCCTCGCTGACCCGATCTTGAATCTTGGCCCATGGTCGACCTTCACTCGACTTGGCGACGTCATCTGATGCGGCGTTGTCGCGGGCGGCCAAGAAGGCGTCGACCAATTGTCCGATCTTTGCGACCTGATTGAGAATCACCTTCCAGGCTTGAGTGGCGTGGCGGACGTCGTCGAACTTCTGTAAGTCGGCTCGGACCGTTGCGTCGAGAGCATCTGTCGGTGCATCGGCTCGGGAACCGGTGAACGCCTGAAGCGAATCCAGAGTGGCGACGTATCGGTTGAATTGATCCGACGCCGCGTCGACGAATGCCATCCACTCGCTTAGCGACTGACCGGTTTGATGCCCTACATACTGTTCGGCTGTCTTTTTGATCGCAGCCCATGTGGCCATGATCGGCAGGCCGAGGAGGCCGAAGCCGCCAAAAGTGTCGCTACCGCCTTCGCCCGTCAACCCTGCGAAAGCCCGATTCAGGGCGTCGATGGTCTCTCCGATGGCCCGTGCCTCTCCGGAGATTGCGAACGCGCTTTCGCCTACCGAGCTGAGGGTCGCCCTGTATCTATCGGAAGATCCGAGGTCAGGCACGAGATCGAAGGTTCTGTCGTTTGAGTTCTGTGTTGCGAATTCGCTCATCGTTGGCTCCCATCGGCTGTTCAGTAGTACGACGGCAGCCAGGCCCTCGTGATACATCGCAACAGGCCGCCAGGGTGTGAGCCGATGACTTTCGACCACAGCCTCATCCTGGGAGTCTTAGTCCTCGCGCTGCTCATTGGCGGACCCGTCCTCCGGGCACTGGCCCTTCATCGGGCTCGGCGACGGCAAGTTGGATCGAGTGAGCCAGGTCGCTCTACCGGTTGACGTAGGCCTGGCCGATGGTGAACGCCATCACGCCAGAGAGCAATCCCACAATCAATAGGGCCAGCAACAGACGGGCCGATCGAACAGTGTCGCCGCGCGCCACCCAGCCACCGGCTAGGAACACGCCGAGCGGGATGAGCCCGCCGATGTAATGGATGTAGAGCTGCAGAATGCCCTGACCCTGGTCGAGCAGCTTGATGCCGAGCAGCGCTTGGCCGACCAAGGTGATTTGTGCGGCCAGAAAAGACCACCGAGTGGGCTGCGACGCCGCCCGCTTCCGTCGCACATCGTTTGCCAGTAGCAACACCGTGGCCAGCAGCACCGCCAGAGTTACCGCACCCCACCAACGGTGCAGATCCGAACTGATAATGATGTTATCGATAACCCCATCGCCGATCTCTTGAGCAAACACGCCTTGAGTAAACGCTCCTTGAACTAGCACCGTCCGACTCTATAGCTTTAGGGCTGTGACCAGAATGACTGTGAGCACCGTCGACTACCACACCGCCGGTGAGCCGTATCGGATCGTGGTTGGCGGAGTGCCGATCCTCGCCGGTGCGACAGTGCTCGACAAACGGGCTGATGCCGAGACCCGGCTCGACGAAGTGCGCCGCCTCTTGTGCAACGAGCCCCGAGGACACGCCGACATGTACGGGTGTTTCGTCACCCCTCCCGACAATGGCGATGCCGAGTTCGGGATGGTGTTCTGGCACAAAGATGGCTTCTCGACCGCCTGTGGCCACGGCACCATCGCCGGGGCCACCTGGGCACTGGAGAACGGCGTGGTGCCGATCAGCGAACCGGAGACCAGCTTCAAAATCGACGTGCCGTCTGGTCGGCTCGCAGTGACGGCCGAGGTGACGAATGGTCGAGTGGCACACGTGCGTTTCACCAACGTACCGTCCACCGTCCGGCAACTCGATGTACCCCTGTCGATCGACGGCGCGTCCTCCTCGATCGACGTAACCGTCGACGTAGCCTACGGCGGAGCGCACTATGCCGTGTTGCCGGCAGCGGCTTTCGGCCTGGCTGTTGAGCGCAATAACGTCGACGATTTCGTGCGACTCGGTCGGGCCATCAAGGCGGCCCTGGCCGATCACCCAGCAACCAAACACCCGACCGACGATCGGCTATCCGGCCTGTACGGCGTCATCTTCTTCGACGATGATCCACCGCCCTCCTCCGATCCGGCTTTTGACGGTGCGGTGCTTTCCCAGCGAAACATCACCGTATTCGCCGACGGCGAGGTTGATCGATCCCCGTGCGGCTCGGGAACATCGGCCCGTCTCGCCGTGCTCCATCGCCGCGGCGAACTCGGGGAAGGCGACATATTGGCTCATCGCGGGATCGCCGGCGGCCTCTTCACCGGTCAGGTCATCGCGTTGGAGGCCGGGGGCGACGGGGTGATCACCGAAGTTGGCGGCAGGGCCTCACCAACCGGATTTCATACCTTTGTGCTCAAGCCCGATGATGAGCTCGGACTCGGGTTTCAGCTTCGCTGACCGCTCCGACTACAACCCGATCACAGCGCCGATTACTCCTCTGGTGAGAGGCCGCTCAACCCGGTGTAATCGCCCATTTCACAAACCACCCTGGTTCGGGTTATTGTCGTAGTAGATGAAAGGCGAGCAGCAACTCGCTACTACCCCGACGAACAGCAGGCACGGTTAGGCCCACTGGGCTCTCTCCCCGCCATGCCTGCTTCGTCGGGGTCATCATCTTTTTGGGCACGTAGCACGGCACTGGGGCCTTTTGGCCCTACGGGCGGATCAGATCCTCGACGTACGATCGCGGTGGAAGCCCGGAGTTACCCGATACCACAGGAGGATCTCAATGATCGATGAACGGACCGGTCTCGAGATCCTTAGTGAGGCAGAATGTTGGGAACTTCTTGCCAGCAAAGAGATCGGGCGCATCGCTACCTCCATAGCGAATAAGCCCGATATCTTCCCGGTCAACTACAAGTTGGACGGTAAAGACATCGTCATTCACACCATCCCGGGGACGAAGCTGGCGGCTGCCGTGCTCGGCCCAGGTGTTGCCTTCGAAATCGATGACTTCTCCGGAAGTGTAGAGGAAGGCGATCACCTGGGCTGGAGCGTTGTCGCTCATGGCGTTGGTCGCGAGGTTGAGCTGGTGGAAGACGTGATGTACGTCGAGTCGCTCGGCATCCGCCCCTGGACCACGAGCCCCAAGTTCCGCTGGCTGCGCATCACCGTCGACGACATCTCCGGCCGAAGGGTTCCCGCGTCGTAGGTTCGAGGGTTGGTATCACCCGAATCGAAGCCTCAAACCGCTCACGGCATCACGACACTGGCGCGCGGCCCACTTTCCCCACCCTGTCCGTGGCATCGGGGATCGGTGCCGGACGGCCTGCACTCGCTGCTGTTTGGTGACGGCTGAAATAAGGCGGGCATCGGCGGCCCGCAGTCGCCGTTTGAGCTGGTGCGCGCCGGCAGTCTCGACCTCTCCTTCGCCATCGGGCACGAACACGATCCATGGGTGCCGCCACCGGGTTTCACTCGGGCGACGGTCTGTCGTGACTGGTTCCGGCTTGTCGTTCCTGCTGCTCGCCTGGGCGGGCTGCGCCAGCCGGTTGACCTTTCAAACCTCGCCGATGAGGATTTCATTGCCCATCCAACGGGCAGCGTCGGGGGCGCGGTGGCGATGCAGATCTATCATCGGTCGAGGCTCAATCCTCGCATCATCCATCATGTCGACGACTACCCGGCCACGCTGCGACTCGTGGCCGCCGATGCCGGTGTCGCCCTTGTGCCCGATCTCGGCCTTCGGGACACTCCCGACGAGGTGCTGATCTTCGACACGACCGAAACGGCCTATCGGTCGATTGATCTCATCTATCGAACCTCCAGCGCCGATCGACCGGCGGTCAAGGCTGTTATCGACGTGGTCAACGAAACAGTTGCGGAGCTAGGCCTCGATCCGGGTCAGGATTCAGCATGTCCCGACTGACACCCAAGAATGCTCGATTGGGCGTCGTTCAGCATCGATCTTTCTACGCTGTGCCGAATGGCAAGACTTCGTGACGCGTCCCCCGACCTACTGGAGCCGATAAAGGGAATCGTGTTCGACAAAGACGGCACTCTGGCGGACTTGGAGAGCCGTTGGGTGCCATTCTTTCGTGGCATCATCGCCGCGACGGCGGCCGCCGGTGGTGACCCAGATGCCGAACAATCCCTGGCCGCAGTTTTAGGCGTGGGTCGTGAGCGGCTGGAACCGGGAAGTCCGGCGGCGGTCAAGTCCGAAGGGGAATTGCTCGCCATCGCGGTGACCCACCTGACCGAACGTGGATGGGAGCCCGACGCAGCGGTCAACGCCATCCTGGCCGGCGTCGAGGGAGCGGAGTTCGGGCCCTTGGTACCCCTCGGTGACGTGGCTGGCACAATGCGGGCGTTGAGCGGCCGCTACCGGCTCGGGGTGGCCACATCCGATAGCAGGCAGAACACCATCGATGAACTGACCGAGCTTGGCATTGATGATCTGTTGTCGGCGCTGCACTGCGGTGACGACGGCAACGGTGTGAAGCCGCAACCCGAGGTGTTGTGGGGAATCGCCGAGAGTTGGGGCCTCGACGCCTCGGCGGTGCTCTTTGTGGGAGACAGCACACAAGATCTCGACACCGCTCGTGCCGCCGGCTGCTTGTTCGTAGCCGTCGACCCTGGCGAGGGCGGTTCCGAAGCAGCCGCGGCCGCCGATGCTTGGGTGGCGTCTGTTGAGGAGATCAGCGAAGAACTGAAGCCTGTCGCGGTCGAGGCCTAGTCCAAATGTGATTGACTTGAATCATGAACTCAGGGCACAACGAACCGGGCAACATGAATCCAGGGCCTGCAGAACAGGCACCCGCCGGGTGGTACCCGGTCGACGGCGGAGGGCAGCGTTATTGGGACGGCCAGGCTTGGACTGATGCGGTGAGCCCGCCGCCAGGAGCCCCGATTCCAGCAGGATCGCCGGTGCCCGTCGGAACGACCGATGAAAACACGATGGCCCTGCTTATCCACGTCACGGCCATATTCACCGGCATCATCGGACCCATCATCATTTGGGCGATCAAGAAGGACGAGTCGGAGTTCATCGACTACCACGGCAAGGAAGCGATCAACTTCCAGATCACGCTCTACATCGCGGCGTTTGTGTCGTTCCTGCTGGTCTTCGTGTTGATCGGGATTCCGCTGCTGCTCCTGATCTTCCTGGCACAGTTCGTGTTGCCGATCATGGCCGCCATTGGAGCATCCCGAGGCGAACGTTTCCGCTATCCGTTGACCCTGCGGTTGCTCTAAGGCTGTTCGGCCGGCTGCTCACCTTCGAGTGAGGCCTCGTAGTCGGCCTCAAGGAAGTGGCGCATCTCCGCCGGGTCCATCGACGTACCCGCCGTGGCGTTGAACACCCGTGGTGCCTCCAGCTCGTCGGCTTCGGGCCAGGAGGACGAATCCCACAGCGAACTGCGGCGGAATGCCTTGGCGCAGTGAAGGAACGCGGCGTCGATGTCGAGAACCACCGCCACCTTCGGGGTGCGCAGTTCGTCGTCCCACAATCCCAGGATCTCCGGTTCGGTGGTGATGGTGGCTTTGCCGTCGATGCGGAGCGTTTCGTCGCTGCCGGGAACCATCACCAACAGCCCGGCTTGGGGGTTCGACACGATGTTGCTGAGCGAGTCGATCAGGTTGTTGCCGCTCAGATCGGGGAACGCCACCGCTGTGCCCCCGGGCAGCACCTTCAACTGTCCGGCCGGACCGCCCCGAGGTGACACATCACATCGGCCGTCGGTATCGGCGGTGGCGAGGCAAAAAAATGGTGAACGAGCCACAAATTTGGCAGCGGCCCCGTCGATCACCTGGCCCTTCTTGCTGCGAACCCGTTCCGAAGGTTCGCGATACAGCTGGCGGAGTTGATCTTCGCTGGAGATGGCGTGCTTGCTGTCGAAATGGGAACCCATGGCGAAATTGTGGCAGACCTTACGCAGACTTGGGGTGGTGTTTTAAAAACGGGTGCGGCACCTGGGGGAGGGATCCCAGGTGCCGCTCCTGTCTTCCGACGCTAGTCGATTTTCGACGATCAGTCAGCCCCTGATTTGGGGCTACTGGTCTTCGTGACCTTCATCGTCGAGGTCTTCGTAGTCGAGTGCACCTTCAGGTGCGAGGTCCTCGCAGGCCTCGAATGCGGCGTCCCACTCGGCCATCTCGGCCTCGAGTTCGGCCTCCATTTCGGGGGTCCACTCACCGTCGAAATCACCGTCGAAGTCCTCGTAGTCGCCGTCATCGAGGAACTCAGCGTCGATTTCGGCGTCGAGGTCGATGGTCTCCTGGAACACATCGCCGGTGCTGCTCACCGTGATGTCGTTGCCGTTCTTGGTGATGGTGACCGAGCCGTCCTCTTCACCGAACTCGATGAAGGTCAACTCGCCGTCGCTCTCGACGGTGGCGAAAGCCATGTCTCCATAGTCTCCGTCAAAGTCGCTGTGGTCACCATCGAACTCATCATCGAATTCGTCGAAGTCCTCGAAGTCGCCGTCTTCCCAGTCCTCGGGGTAGGCGTACATCTCTTCGAGTTCCTCAGCGGTGAGTACACCCTGGTCGACCAGGCAGCCGTCGAAGGCGGCCCACTCTTCCTGCATCTGCTCGATATCGAATTCGACATCGCCGTTCCACTCTCCGTCGAGGGTCGTGTCGTCGGCGGCCACGGCTTCAACCGGAGCCTGCTCATCCGCCACCTGAGCGCTGGCCGACGGGCCGAGGAGCAGGAGACCGCCGGTGATGCTGCCGATGCCGATTGCGGCTCCGGCTAGGGCGGTCGTTATACGACGGGGTTGATCGCGGTTGGATTTGCTTGTTGAGGTCACGGTTGTTCTCCTTCAGTTGTTGGATGTGTTCTCGGGGTTGGTATGTCCCGCAGTATCCGGGACCGACCTGAACCCAATCTGAGAGCACCTGAGAACGTTCTCAGTAAGCGGCCGGGCAACCGCCCACTTATTTGCATGGCGAACTAACGGTGTTATAAGGTTTCCCGCAACGACGAGACCTGCATCCACAATCGGACAACCAAGTGCGGCGACACCACCGCAGGTTCTCCCGCTCGTCGACCGCCGCGACGAGAGGTACAAAAGATGGCAGCATTGCCAGTCCATAGCGACTTACCCCTGCGCGCTCCGACGGATGACGTCGAAGCGGATTCACCCACCCGGCTCGGCCGTCGTCAGTTCATGGGATTCATGGTCAAAGGAGCCGGGCTTGCAGTAGGACTACGGGTTGGGTGGGATGCACTCGCTCCCGCCGAAGCTGGAGCAGTGGTCGGAATCAGCGAGATCATTCCCGCTCCCGAGTTTGCTGACGAGCTTGATCTGACTGACCTGCTCCTGATGTCGGGCGATCCCTACTACTACGACTATCTCATTCGGATCACGCCAGATAATCGGGTTCGGTTCGAACTGCCCCGAATGGAGCAGGGCCAGGGGATCGACTTGGCCGCCACGATGATGGTGGCCGAGGAACTCGACGTTCGGATCGATCAAATCGATACCACCCTTTCCCCGGCGGAGATTCGGAGGTCCACTGGTCAGATCACCGGTGGTAGCCATTCCGTCACCTCGCTGTGGGATCCGCTACGGAAGATCACGGCGACACTCCGTCAGGTGATCGTGGCCGCCGCCGCCGTCGAGTTCGGGGTCACTCCCAATCAGGTGGTCACCCGTGACGGTCAGGCCATCGCTCCCGACGGGCGCACCATTGACTACGCCGATCTGAGCGAAGGCGTCGAAGGACGCAACGACGCGGCCAGAGTGGTTGAGCCGAAAGATCCGTCCCGCTGGCGGGTCATCGGCACGCCGCAGACCCGGATGGACGCTCGCGACATCGTCACCGGCCAGGCCAAGTACGCCATGGATCTCGACGTGGTGCCCGACGCCATGCCCTGTGTGGTGGCCCGGCCCCCGACCCTCGGTGGCACGGTCAATTTCTACGACGACTCGGCCGCCCGCAACCTACCCGGTGTGCTCGACATCGTGCAGGTCCCCATCGACGTGGAAGGTGCATCGTCGGGTGTTGCCGTGGTCGCCCGGTCATTTGGGGAGGCCTTCCGGGCCCGAGACGCCCTCGAAATTGTTTGGAATCCCGGCACCGCCGATGACCTCTCCGATGCCGACATCATCGAAGAGCTGCGAGCCATCAATCTGCCGACGCTCCCGCCGCCTCCATTGGTGGGGGAGACGGTCGGTGGTGAGTTCATCTTCCCCTACTTCGCCCATGCTCCGATGGAGACCATGACGGCGATCGCCGATGTTCGGGGAGCCACAGCCCGGGTGTGGACGGGAGCCAAGACCCCGATCGCGGCGCAAGCCAAGATCGCCCGCGACCTCGGAATACTACCGACGGACGTGGAGGTGAACGTCATTCGATCCGGCGGTTCGTTCGGCCGTCGTCTCTTCTTCGACGCCGCCGTCGAAGCGGCCAGGATCTCGTCGATCACCAACCGTCCGATCAAGCTGATGTTCACCCGACAGGAGGACACCAAGTTCGGCCGAGCCCGGCCGCTTAGCCTTCACAACGTGCAGGTGAATTACGTGCCACCAACGCTGTTGACCGAGGCTGAGATCCTCAGTTT
The DNA here is from genome assembly GCA_965216355.1 of Acidimicrobiales bacterium. Taxonomy (GTDB): domain Bacteria; phylum Actinomycetota; class Acidimicrobiia; order Acidimicrobiales; family SZUA-35; genus JAHELU01. The sequence goes on along the minus strand of CBDCFR010000012.1, from coordinate 553,411 downwards.
CGATCATCGCTGCGCCACCCCCGAACTCGACCTACGGCATGGGTTCGGCGAAGCGCTCACGGCCCTCGGCGGCGAGTTCTACCCCTTTGGCTACAGCCAGACGATCTGGCATACCACGCAGCTGATCCAATACAACGTCGGCGCAACCACGCTGGCGCTGAACGAAACGCCGTTCCCGGTGCCGACGTCGTCGTGGCGGGGCATCTACTCGGGTACCGCCGCGGTGGCCAACGAGGTGATCATCGACGAACTGGCCCGCGAACTGGGCGAGGACGAGTTCCAGTTCCGCATGGATCGCCTCGACGACGACCGCTCGAAAGCGGTACTGGCCAAGATCGGAGCCGAAGGTCCGTGGGGTCGTGAGGTTCCGATCAAGAACGGCCGCTGGTGGGCCCAGGGGCTTGGCCTCCACAAGGAATACAAGTCGAGGGCCGGCGTGCTGGCCGAAGTTGAAGTGTTTCGGGTCAACCGCAAGGGCAAGAACAAGGAGATGCGGGTTCGACGAGTGATTGTGGCCCTCGATGTGAACCGGGTGGTCAATCCCCGGGGTCTCGAAGCCCAGGCGATCGGTGCGGTCAACGATGCGATCGCCTATGTCGTCAAAACCGGCCTTCATCTCGACAACGGTGCGATTCGAGAGAGCAGTTATGGAGACTTCGAGATCCCTCGCATGGTGCATTCTCCGACCGAGATCGAGGTCCATTTCCTGCCGACAAACGGCGAACGTCCCGGCGGGGCCGGCGAACTGGTGGTTCCCGCCGCCGCCGCAGCCATAGCCAACGCGTTCGCTCGGGCCACCGGCATAAAACCCCGTCAGTTCCCACTCGTCGACTTCTACCCGGAGGCCTAAGCCAATGCCTGAGATCACGTTCAACGTAAATGGCGCTCCCGTCACGATCGACGCCGAGAACGACGACGCCCTGCTCTACCTGCTCCGGGATCGACTGGGGATTCTAGGTCCGAAATACGGATGTGGGGTGGGTGTCTGCGGCGCCTGCACCATCTTCCAGGACGACGACGAGGTACGGCCCTGCATTGTGCCCATGGCCGACGTCAGCGGTTCAACCCTGGTGACAATCGAAGGCTTGGCCGTTGACGACGTGCTGCATCCGGTTCAGCAGGCCTGGATCGACGAGGACGTTGCCCAGTGTGGCTACTGTCAGGCCGGTCAAATCATGGCCGCGGTGAAACTTCTGGAACGGAACTCCAATCCGTCCGACGCCGACATCGACGCCGCGATGAGTGACAACATCTGCCGTTGCGGAACCTATTTCCGGATTCGCCAAGCAATCAAGCGGGCCGCTGCTCAGATTTAGCCGTCGGGGGTCGGTGGAGACAACGCCGCCGGCCCCCCGACCGGTCTCAGCTTCTTCTCAGGTACATCTGGCACACTGGTCGACGTGCGCGTCTTGCTGGTCGAAGATGAACTGACCCTGGCCGACTCGGTTCGGCGCGGTCTGATGGCCGAAGGTTTTCAGGTCGATCACGTGGCCGACGGCGCCGATGGGTTGTGGCGAGGCCGAGAAGGGGCCTATGACGCCATCGTGCTCGACATCATGCTCCCGTCGATGAACGGTTACCAGATCTGCCGCCGGCTACGGGCCGACGAGGTATGGACGCCGATCCTGATGCTCACCGCCAAAGATGGGGAGTACGACGAGGCCGATGCGTTCGACCTGGGTGCCGACGATTACCTGCGAAAACCGTTCTCCCACGTGGTGTTGGTGGCCCGATTGCGGAGCTTGATCCGCCGCGGCTCCACACCACGGGCCGACGACCTCACGGTGGGGGATCTGGTGTTGACCCCGGCCACCATGACCTGCACGTTCGACGGCGAACCGACCGAGCTCACACCCCGGGAATTCGCGGTGCTGGAAGCCTTGGCTCGACGCCATCCACACATTGTCGCCAAGGGTGAACTCATGGACGCTGTGTGGGGCATGGACTTCGACGGCGACCCCAACATCGTTGAGGTCTACGTCGGGTATCTGCGCCGCAAGATTGACAAGGTGGCCAACCGAACGGTGGTCAAGACGGTACGAGGTGTGGGCTATCAGCTCGTGGATGATCGGTGCGCCGAGCGTGTGGCTGCAGAAGGATCAGAAGGATCAGGTCGGTGACGATTCGGGTTCGTCTCACGCTGCTGGTGGCGTTGACCACGGCTGTGCTGTCGGCGCTGAGCCTCTGGTTGGGTCCGACGCTGTTACGGGACGTTGTGGCCGACGGTGTACTGGAACCGATACAGCAACAGGTCGAGGGCCTGATCTTCGACGAGTTCGCCTTTGAAGACGAGTTCGCCACCAATGACTTGGAGGCGATTGATGATGAACTGATTGAGGAAACCGTCGCCCAAGTCACGCTCGAGCTTCGAGGCTACTTCGAACCGGTGCCCGACTTTCCGTTTACGATTCCTGAGGCCAGTACCGGACAGATGGTCGACAGGTTCGGAACCGACGGGGTGATGTACATCTCGCCCGCCGGCTTCTACGACGACTGGGGGCTCGATGAGTTGGTGTGGCCTGTGACCGCCTCTGGCCAAGTGCAGCAGCCGATTTTCGTCGATGATCTTGACGTCGACCCTATTCAGATTCCTCTGTTCGTGTTATTCGATCTGCTCGACAGCTCGTTCAACGAGTCGGCGTTCGATATCTCGTTTGATGACGACGGGGAGGTGCTTGAGTTTGAGCCGCTCGACAGCCGCCTCGTATTCGACGAGGTGGAGATCGAGGGCGTCACCTACGGTCTGGTGGCCGACGCTTCCGATGAGCTGGCGGCGGTCGACAGCGTGCGCACGGTGTTGTGGTGGGCGGCTGCGGTCCTGACCATGCTGGCGGCGGTGGCCACGTGGATCATCAGCGGTCGCGCCTTGGCTCCCGTGGGAGCGATGACCAGGAAGGTCGACCTCATATCGAGTACCGATCTGCAAGAGCGACTGCCCGGCGCCGACCGCGGCGATGAGATCGGAGGTTTGGCCACCACGCTGAACCGGATGCTGAACCGGCTGGAGCAATCAGATCAGCAGCGCCGGCGGTTTGTGTCCGACGCCTCCCACGAGCTGCGAACCCCGCTTGCCGTGTTGACCAACCAGGCCGACGTGGCGCTGGCCGCTCCCGATTCCACGTCGCTGGAGGATCTGGCTCAGGTTGTGCAGGGGGAGACTGGTCGGCTGTCGTCGATTGTGGAAGATCTGCTGGTGCTGGCTCGTCATGATGAGGTGGCGGGCAATGATCGTAGCGGAGTGATGGCGCACACCACCGTGTTCGACTTCGATGATGTGGTGCTCGACGAGGTTCGGCGGGCTCGACGGCTACCGGTGGACGGCACGGCGGTCTCGGCCGGACGAATCGAAGGCGATCCGTTGGCGGCGGCTCGGGTGGTCGGCCACCTGCTCGACAACGCGGCTCGCCACGGCCATTCGAAGGTGGCGGTTGGCTTGACGACCGTCGAGGAACAGGTGGTGTTGACCGTAGACGATGATGGTGAGGGGATCGCCGAAGGAGACCGAGCCGACGTGTTCGAGCGGTTCACCCGGCTCGACGATTCCCGCAGCCGAGATGGTGGCGGCGCCGGTCTCGGTTTGTCGGTGGTCAAAGCCACGGTTGGGGCCATGGGCGGCACGGTTGCCGTCGACCGCTCGCCGCTGGGCGGGGCCCGGTTCATGGTTACCCTCCCTGCTGCATAACGGGATAGCGTTGAAGGGGATGACCTCCCGGCTGTTCGATTTCGACAACACCTACGCCTCCGTCCTCCCCGAATTGGGGTTGGAGTGGAAACCGCTGGAGGTTCCCAGCCCTGAGCTTGTGGCCTTCAACCAAGAGTTGGCCGAGATCATTTCGATCGAGGCCGAAGCTCTTGGTGGTGAGGTGGGAGCTCAGATCTTGGGCGGCAACGAGGTGCCGGAGGGTGCGGCCCCCCTGGCCATGGCCTATGCCGGGCATCAGTTTGGCGGCTACTCACCGCGGCTCGGCGACGGTCGGGCGCTTCTGTTGGGCGAGGTGGTCGGCACCGACGGTCGTCGGGTCGACATCCACCTGAAGGGTTCCGGACGCACGCCGTTCTCGCGGGGCGGCGACGGCAAGGCCACAGTCGGGCCGATGCTGCGGGAGTTCCTGTTCGCCGAAGCGATGCATGCTCTTGGCGTGCCCACGGGTCGAGCACTGGCCGTTGTCACCACGGGTGAGCAGGTGTGGCGAGAGCGGCCCGAGCCGGGTGCGGTTCTCACTCGGGTGGCGTCGAGCCATTTGCGGGTCGGCACGTTCGAATACGCCGCTCGGCTTGAAGACCCGTCGGTGCTCAAGAAGCTCGCCGACTACGCCATCGAGCGTCACTATCAGGAGGCGGTCGACAGCGCGCTGGCCGCCACCGGGCAAGGCCGCTACGTCACGCTGTTGGAAGCGGTGATTCAGGCTCAGGCCGAGCTGGTGGCCCAATGGATGCTGCTTGGATTCATCCACGGCGTGATGAACACCGACAACACCACGATCTCCGGTGAGACCATCGACTACGGCCCGTGCGCCTTCATGGATCGGTACGACCCGGCCACCGTTTACAGTTCGATCGATCACCAGGGCCGCTATTCCTATGGCAACCAGCCGATCATCGCCCAGTGGAACCTGGCCCGTCTGGCCGAAACGCTCCTGCCACTGATGGCCGCCGATTCCGGACAGGAGCCGGAGGCGATGGTCCCGGTGGCCACTGAAGTACTGGAATCGTTTGGCGGCCGCTTCCAGCGTGAGCTGCAATCGGGCATGGAAGCAAAGCTTGGTCTTTCTTCCGGCGGCGCCGACTTGGTTCCGACGCTGGCCGAGCTGCTGCACTCCCAACGGGTCGACTACACGTCGTTCTTCCGTCGTCTCGCCGATGCCGTGGTCGCCGATGACGACGACGTGGTTCGCGAGTTCGTCGCTCCGGCCGACGGTGCCGGCACCGAGCTCGTCGACAAATGGCTGGCCCAGTGGCGAGCCGAGCTGGGCTCAGTCGACCGGGATCGGAGTGAGGTCGCCGCCCGGATGAACGAGGTCAACCCGATCTACATTCCACGTAACCATCTGGTCGACGAAGCCCTCAACGCCGCCACCGACGGCGACCTCACGCTGTTCGAGCAACTGCTGCCGGTGGTCACCGATCCGTTTGTCGAGCGTGAAGGGTTGGAGCGCTACGCCCAACCGGCCCCCGAGGATTTCGACAAGACCTTCCGTACTTTCTGCGGTACTTAAGGGACCATCAGCCCCAGCAGCTCACGTGCGAGTTTGGCGCCGACCATCGCAGTCATGTCATTTATGTCGCGGTCGGGGTTGATCTCCACCACATCGGCCGCCACCACGTTGGCGTTCTGCTCGGCCAGTTGATGCAGACAGTTGATGAGTTGACGAGTGGTCATCCCACCGGGTTCGTGGTGCGAGATGCCGGGAGCGAACGCCGGGTCGAGCGCGTCGACGTCGATGGTGACATACACCGGGCCCGACAGACCTATGGGTGGCCGCCCGTTCCACATCCGTAGCTCGTGAACCTCAACCCCGAAGCGGTCGGCCTGTTCCCGCTGATGGGCGGTCATGGTGCGAATGCCGATCTGAACCAGACGAGACGCCAGGCCTTCTTCCATGATCCGGGCGAACGGGCAGGCGTGGGAGTAGCGGTCGCCGTCGAGGCTGTCATAGAGATCGGGGTGGGCGTCGAAGTGAACGATCGTGAGCTCTGGATGGTTGGCGGCCACCCCTCGCATCAACGGCCACGTCACCATATGGTCGCCCCCAATCGACAGAAGCCGGCCACCGTCGGCCGTGGCGGCTTGGGCTGCGTCGGCAACTGTGGTGAGGACTGGCTCGGGGTCACCGCCGGGGCCGTCGGAGAGCGTCAGGTCGCCGAGATCGGTCCACCGGTCGGGGTTGACGTTGACCCCCAGCTCGGTGGTGTAGTTGGCCGAGCCACAGTGCAGCGCCCGTCGAACCGCCTTGGGTGCATTGGCCGAGCCGTGGAGAAACGACGAGTGGTTGTCGTACGGGACGCCGAGCAGTGAGATCTTGGGTGTAGCAGTCACGCCCCCAATCTTGCCACGGCGAGGGTCTGGCAAGCCGGCCAGTCATCGCCTCCGGCCCGGGTGTTCTTGTACGCTGAACGTTGTGTCGATCTCCGGCAAATCCAATGACGCCAAGGCGGTGCAGCGGGCCGCGTTCGCAGCAATGACGCCTGGTGATCGGATGCTGGCCGCCATGGAGATGGCCGACGAAGTCAAAGAGGTAACTCTTGCCGGTATTCGGATGCGCCACCCGGACTTTGACGATGAGGCGGTGCACCGAGCGTGGTTGACGATTCTCCACGGGCCGGAGCTGACGGAAAAGCTCCTTGATCCGCAACGGCGCGGATGAATCGCTCACTCGCCGAGCAGCGTTCGCTTCTGAGACTTGTCGTCGATCGGTTGAACTCGGTTGGTATCACCTACATGGTTTCGGGCTCGCTGGCCAGCAGTTTGCACGGCGAGCCACGTATGACGCGAGACATCGATGTTGTAGTCGATGCCACACAAGAGCAGCTTGAAACGTTTCGAGGTCTCTTTGACCCAACGACCCACTACCTCACCGATCCACTCGAAGCCCTCGCCCACCGCTCGATGTTCACAATTGTCGAGGTGATGACGGGTTGGAAGGTTGACCTCATGATCCGCAAGGACCGCGCCTTTAGTCGGTCCGAGTTGAAGCGCAGGATTCAGGCCAAGATCGGCGACGTCGAAGTGCTTGTCGTGTCGCCTGAGGACTCGATCTTGTCGAAACTGGAGTGGATGAAGATGTCGGGCTCGGATCGGCAACTCGGCGATGTGGTTGGGATGATTGAAGCCAACAACGACCGACTCGATTGGGACTACATCAGATACTGGGCGTCGGAGCTATCAGTCGATGAGGAGCTTCAGACAGCTCTGGATCGCTAGCACCGAAATCGCCGTGCGATCCCCCGAAGTGCTGGCAGCAACTAGTCGGCGGCGCGGGCGTCGGCCACGATGAGCCAGATACCGCCGATCACGGCGAAGATCGCGAACAAGAACGCCATGGTGGCGACGATCCCCCCGATCAAAGGCACAACGCCGATAAAGCGGCTAATTATGTATGAGCCGACGCCGGCAATGAGGAGCGCCCACCCTGGTTTCATCATCAGAGCCATGGTGCTTATGATACATCGCTGCCGGCTGACGGCGATGTCGGGCGGCCAGCAGCTACTCTCGAAGTCGTGACCGTTAAACCAAATTTGCCAGCCGAACTCCCTGTGGCCAAGAGAGCAAAGCTCGACGAGATCAGCTCGTTTGCCTGGGAACATCCGGCCGATCGCCTTGCTCTAAACGCTTTGCGTAAGATTCCCGGGTTCGACACGCTGTTGAAAAAGGTGGTGGGCACATTTGGTGAGCGCAACATCGCCATGGTCTACAAGGCGCAGGCGGTGAGGGTCGGGCCTGAGCAGTATCCGGCGATATACCAGCAGCTGGTGGACGTCTGCCACGTCATGGACACCGATATCCCTCCGCTCTACATCACTCAAACCCCCATCGCCAATGCCGGTGCCGTCGGCATGGACAATCCGTTTATCGTGCTCAACTCGTCTCTTGTGGAACTGGCCACGCCGGCTGAGGTTGAGGTCGTCATCGGTCATGAGGTCGGTCACATCATGAGCGAACATGCCCTCTATCGCACGCTGCTTCATTTGTTGCTGGCATTTGGTGGATCATTCACTCCGGTGATAAATCAGGCGATCATTCCGATCACCTTGGCGCTGTTGGAGTGGAATCGTAAGGCCGAGATTTCGTCCGATCGGGCCGGGTTGTTGGCAACCCAGAACCTGGATGCCGCCTGCGGGATGTTGTGTGTGATGGCCGGGGGAATCCGCGGTCGTCGCGAAGAACTCAGCATCGACGCCTTTGTCGAGCAGAGCAATGAGTATCGGAGCGACACCGGGCTGAACGCCTACTACCGAATGATGTCGACGCTCACCCGCACCCACCCGTTCCCAGTGATCCGGGTGGCCGAGCTACGTAACTGGGTCGACTCCGGCGACTACTGGAAGATCGTGTCGGGCGAGTATCACCGTCGGGGGGAACCCCGTCCGTTCACCGACGACGCCATCAGCGGAGCAAAGGCCTTCAGCGACAACGCCAACAAGGTTTTCAGCAATACCGATCGCTACGTGAACGAAGCTTTGACCAACTTCGTCAACGCCGCCCGCAGCCGCTTCGAAGAGGAAGGCTTCATCGACGGCGATGTTCTCGACGACGAAAGTGAGTCGGGCGGCCTGTAGAGGCGTGCTTCAAGCGGCCGAGTTCAGCACAAGCTCGGCGGCTCGTCGGCCCGCTTCGTCGCCAATATTCACGCCCGACCCGTTCCCGGCAAGGGCCAGCACCACGTGCTTGTGAACGCGCTCGATAATCGGTTGCTCCTCTGGAACGTAGGACACCACACACGGTTTGTACGCGGCCAGCCGAAGTCGGCGTTCCGGTAGCAGATCGTGAGCCAGCGCCAGCAGTGCGTCGGCCTCCTCCGCCGACCCACCTCCGGAGAACCAACGACCGATGTCGTCATCGTCGGATGCGGTGATCATCGGCAGTGAGTTACCGCCGATTTTGAGGAAGCTGCCGCCGTCGGGATAGCGCACCGGTGGCACCCAGTACGTTTCTTCCAACTTTGGGTTGTCTGCCGTCGGGTGGAGAAACCCACCGGCGCTGAGTGATGGAAGCTCGTCCGTTGGATCGTCGATCTCGATGAGGGCGATCGTCCGCAGCCGCCGCTGGATCGGCCGATGCATCTGCTCATCGGCGGCCCCACCGTCGATCAAACTTGTGCCGTAGGGTCCGGTGGCCAAGAGGAGCTGGTCGGCGTTGATCCGGCGGCCGTCAGCAGTACCGACCTGCACCCCGTCGCCGAAATCGACAGACGTTGCCGCAGCCGCATGAAGGTTAGCACCGGCCTCGGTCGCCACCTTCAGCTGGGCCTGCACCAACAGCCGAGGGTTGACGAAACCGGCCGTCGTCTCCTCGATCACGGCGCCTCCCTCAAAACCTGGCGGCGGAGCGATGCCAAACGACGCCCGCAACTCATCCAACGCAATCGCACGCACATCGGCACCGACCGACAAGGACTGACGAAGCGTTACCTCCGGGTCGGGGGCCAACATGACCAGGGGTCGACGTCGGAAGAAATCGATACCCGTTCGCTCGGCCAAGCCCGGATACCGTGCCGAAGACGGTGCCGCCAGCGTCACATAATCCGGATCGGACCCACCGGCGTGCACGATACGACCCTGGTCGTAGTGGCTGGCCATCGGCCTTGCCCCAGGCGTCTCGAACGTCTCCGGCTCAGGGCTTGTCACCACGGCGACCCGCCGACCTGATTCGGCCAAATAGCGGGCCGCCGCAGATCCGAACGGTCCGCCTCCAACCACCACCACGTCGTACTTCAGGCCGCTCTGATCAGACATCACTACAAGGTACTCGGGCCACACACCTAGAGTGGAGCCCATGGAGCAGCGCCTGTCGATCATCACCCTCACTGTGTCGGACCTGGCCCGATCCCGGGCCTTCTATCGCGAGGCGTTTGGGTGGAGCGAGGTCGAACCGATCGCCGACGAGATCGCGTTCTTCCAGCTGCCGGGCCTCCAGTTCGCTCTCTACCCACTGGCCGCCATGGCTGAGGAACACGGTGCTGAGGTGGGCTCTCCCCGTGGGTTCACGTTGGCCCACAACCTCAACAGCAAAGAAGAGGTCGACGCCGTCTTCCAGCAGGTAACGGCGGCTGGGGCGACAGCGGTCAAGGAGCCCGAAGAAGTCTTCTGGGGTGGCTACTCGTGTTACGTGGCCGGACCCGACGGGGAGCAGTGGGAAATCGCCTACAACCCCTACACCGCGGTGAACGTCGACGGCACCTACGGAAGCTGGCGGTGACCGGCCAACCCGATCAAATCCACCTGATAGCCCGCCTGGCGGTGGCCGGGTTGGCTGTGGTGTTGGCCGCCTTGATGTGGGCTCCGTGGGTGGTCACGGGTGAGGTCAAGCGAAGCTCGTTTCAGATGTTTCGCACGCTGCAAACCCTCGGTCTCGATGAGCTCACAGCGGTCAGGGTGATCTGGTTCCTCCTGCCGGTTGTGCTCGCCGGGGTCGTGCTCGCCGCGGTCGTCGACATGGCCCCGACTGCGGCTGCTGGATTGCTCGTCGCCGGAGTCGTGGAGTCGGTGGTCGCCGCCACCATCTCGCTGGCGGCGACCATGGCTTGGGGGGCGCAGTTGGCGCTACTGGGTAGCCTTGCCGCTATTGCGATATCATTCTTGATACTTGTCCAACGCGTGTTGAGGTTGGTGGCGCAGCGTGGTGGAGGGAAGCCGACTTAGGCGGTAGTTATGTCGAACAGTGATGATCAAGCCATGGGCGATGGTCAGAGTGGCAGTGAGCCGAGCCTCGAAACCGGGGAGGCCGGCCAACGTTCGTTCCAGGGTGGTGATTCGCTAGGCGTACCTCCGGTTGTTGAGTGGAGCCCGTTACAGGAGTTACTTGGCGACACCGAACAGAGCCCGCCGCCGCCAACGGGCCAGGAAGCAGGGGTTGTCCAACCGCCGCCTCCAGTCGACGACGTGCTTGGCCTTGAAGACTTGCTGGTCGAGCGGCCGGAACCCCAGCATCAGCCGCCACCGCCGGCAGAATCAGCAACCCCGTGGCCGGCTCCCGAGGAATTGATCGACGAATCGGAAATGTCGATCTCCGTTCCCGACATCCCTGCGCCGATCCCGCCGCCGGTCACAGATCAACGGCCTGAGGCCGACACCGCCTCGGTCTCGGCCTGGGTTGATGATCCACCGCCATGGCCATCAGCAGGCGGCGCGCCTCCACCCCCGACCGAAGCGGATAGTTCCGGTATCGATTCCCCGCCGCCTGAACACCCATCTGAGAACGGCGAATCCCCTCCGCCTCCGGCATTGTCGGAAGATCCTCTCGACTTTCCACCACCCCCGATCCGGGGTCTAACCGGCAGCGATAGCGACGGACACGACATTGAAGTCGACTCCGCTGATGTTCCCGACGTCGATACGGCCGCTGACGAACCGAGTTCCGACGAACCGATCGAGGATTCTGTCGTCAACGATGGAGTGCCTGGCGAAAACCTTGAATCCACACCCGAAGAGGGCAATGGCTCAGGCGTGACTCTGGCCGACGCTATCGAAGCCGCGGCTGCCGACGGCGACGATCAGCCCGAGGTTTCCCCCGATGACAACAGCGACCCGCTGGCCGACCTGTTGGACAGCCCGCCGCCAGAACTGTTGGCCGAGATGCTTGGAGCGCCGAGCGGACCCGAACCGTCGATGGCCGATTCGATCGACGTTCCGCCCGCTGAACTGCTAGCCCAGATGTTTGAGGCGCCAAGCTCGGAGGAACAGGAACTCCACGATGTTCCGCTGCCTCCGAACGACCAAGCGACGCCGCTGGTGGAGCCGAAGCTCGACGTCGCTGAGCCCGCAGATCCCTCCGCTGAGTGGCCTGCGGTCGACGACATGTGGAGCGATCCCGACGACGGTGAAGCAGCGGAGCTCGAAGCTCAGAAGATCGACAGCGTTGAGGCTCACGCCGATGAGGTCGACGCCGACCCCGCAAGGGAAGTGCAACCTATCCAGGAACCGCCAACCGGGCCGGTTGAGATGGATGCCCCGATCGCTGCTCCTCCGGTGGATCTTGGAGGGGAGAGACCGCCGCCACCACCGCCTGTGGTCGAACCCGGCGAGGCGCCAATCCCGCCGCCGCCCGTTAGTCCCGTGGAGGGGTCGATGCCACCGGCGCCTCTGGTTGATCCTTGGGTGCAACCGGTTACCACCGGGGAGGTCCCCAGCGCCGATCAGATGCCGGCGGAGCCCGATGTTTGGTCGCCCTTGGAGGCTCCGCCCGGTGAAAGCCCATCCCAACCGCACTCTCAGCAATGGCAGGACGAAACGCCGTGGGGTGCCTCACCCCCGGTGTCAACCGAGGAGCCCACGGCCTACTCATGGCATGTGCCGGCCCGTCGCGACACTTCCTACGACGGCCCGATGTACACCAAGACAGGCGACATCGTTCCCGCCGCCCCCGCTCCGACCGTCGAAGCACCCAAGCCGCCGAAGGCACCACCACCGGGCGTAGCCGTCGCACCCCCTCCCGATGATGGCAAGAGGTCGAAAGGCGGTCTGGTCGGTCGAGTCCTTCTGATCGGGGCCCTGTTGGCTTTGGCTGGTGGTGGCGTGTTCGCCGTTCGCCAGGCCTTCCTGACCACGGCGGGTCCGGCGTCGCCCGAGCTCGCTGCCGAGCAGATGGTGGCGGCGCTCGAGAATCAAGATGTGTTGGGTGTCTACGAGCTGTGGCTGCCCTCGGAACGAGAGACGATCTCGGCTGATGTGGTGCACTTCTTCAACGAGCTGGATCGATTGGAGGGCGACGAAGGTTTGTTCTCCTCGTTGGTCGAGGCCGACGAGGAATCCGGTGAACCGACTTCCGGAACCTTCGAACTCGCCGGCGTAACCTACGAGATCGAGTCGGTGGGCCCGACCGTTTCCTACCTGACCACCACCGGCGGCACGTTCATTACCGAGCTCGATCCGGATGCCGTTCCCGAGTTTGCTTCCGAGACCGTTGGGGAGCTGTCGGCCGATGACCTGCGCAGCGTCACCGACCTAGGCGACGAGCCGGTCTCGGTGGCTGTCGTGGAGGAGAACGGCGGCTGGTACTTCAGCCTCTACTACTCGGTGGCTGAATCGCTTCGCCGTTCGGAAGGCAAGCCGAACCCGGCCTTTGAAGGGCAACGTCTAGCCGTCGGTGCCGACGAACCCAAAGAGGCGGTCGAGGAGATGATCCAAAGCGTCTTCGAGTTCGATTTCACCGGCGTACTCAACCGACTCGATCCGGTGGAGTTCCGAGCCCTCTACGACTACCGCGAGTTCCTTGATCCGACGATCGAGGAGTTGTCCGCCGACACCGACGAAGACTTCACGGGCGACATCCCCGACAACGAGGATTGGGAGCTCACCAGGATCGTCACGTCCAGCAACGATATTCGAGGTCGCGAAACCGTTGGCGTCGAGCTGCTTGAAGCCACCTTGTTTGTCGACGGCGAGAAAGCGGCTGAAATCACCATGGCCGATGGTTGCTTTGACGTTTCGTTCACCAACGATGAACCTGGCTTCAACAGTTGTGAACCCGACACCAACCCTCCTGTCGAGTTCACCGAGGCGACGCCGGAGTGGCTGTGGACCGACCGGGCACAGATCAACATTCGAGTGATTGAGCGCGACGGCCGCTGGTACGTATCCGGTTGGCCCACCATCATGGGCAACCTCACCGATCAGCTGGCAGCGATGAGCCCGGCCCAGTGGGAAGCCCGCAAAAACGAGTTGACCGACTTCTTCGAGTCGTTGCCGGACGCGTCGTTTGAGGTGCCGGCCGAGATCGACGAAACAACAACCGAGAGCGAAGGCGATGCCTAACGGCGCCGTCAAGCCGTTGTAGCGCTACTCGCCTTCCTGGGCGCGGCGGTACATCTTGGATTTGGGATCGAGTGAGTTCTTGCCGTGCCATTCGCTGGCCCGCATTTCCTCCTCGATCTCTTCCCGCACCTCCGGGTTGAGGTGATCGATGTAGAGCTTGCCGTTCAGGTGATCGGTTTCGTGTTGGAAGGCTCGTGACCGGAGACCGGTGCCCTCGTAGACGATGTCTTCACCCTTGGCGTTCTGACCTCGCACCCGGCAAGCCTCGAAGCGAACCGTTGGCGCTCCCAGGCCGGGAAGCGAGAGGCAACCTTCCTCGCCGTCTTGAATCTCCAGGCCGATGCGTTCAACTACCGGGTTGACCACATGGCCGATCAGGCCGTCGCGACAGTCGAACACAAATACCGCGTCGGTTCTGCCGATCTGGTTGGCCGCCAGGCCGACCCCTACATCGATGGCGTACATGGTCTCAAACAACTGATCGACCAGCCGCTGGACCGAAGCGTCGAACACCTTGACCTGCGTGGTCTGCTGCCGCAGCACCGGGTTTCCCCACAGGGTGATCGGTTCACAGCCTCGTCCTGGCAGTCGTAATTCCACCGCTAAAATCTAACGCCTTACCGGCCGGAACCGGCAGGGAGTTCAGCGGGTAGGTGGAGTGCAAAGCTCCGAATTCGATGAACTCCAGGCCAAGAGTAGGCACATGAGGTGCCTACTCGCTAGGCCCCTAGGTCGACCAGCACCTCGTAGAGCACCTTTGTGCCCACCTCCAACATCGCCTCCGACGTGGACTCAACCGGGGAGTGGCTCCGCCCGCCCTCGGACGGCACGAAAATCATGCCGGTGGGAACACGACGGGCCATCACTTGGGCGTCGTGCCCGGCACCCGACGGCATCGGCTGGTGTGAAGCCCCCACCCGATCGGCGGCGGCGGCCACCCGTCGCTGCATGTCGGCATCGAGGATCACGCCGTCGGTGCGGATCTGCCAGTTGAGGTCGAAGTCGAGGCCGTGTTCATCACGGCATGCTTCGGCCAGCGCCGCCACCCTGGCTTGAAGTTTGGGCACCTGCCCGGCCTTGTCTCGAACGTCGAGGTTGAGCCTCACCGCTTCGGCCACGATGTTGGTGGCACCTGGCTCCACGGTGATCAGCCCACAGGTGGCGACGGCGGCTTCCGACGCCGCGGCCACTTCGGGAAGGCCGGCCAGAAACATGCCGGCGGCGCGTGTGGCGTCTCGACGCAAATGCATCGGCGTTGTGCCGGCGTGGTCGGCCTGGCCGTGGAATGTGATCTGCCCCTGGGCCACCTCAACGATGTCGGTCACCACTCCAATGTCGACACCGGCATTCTCGAGAACGGGGCCTTGCTCAATGTGCAGCTCGACAAACGCCGCCACGTCGCCCTCGCTGATCGGGTTCTGCGAGGCGGCGGCTTGGACCGACGACCCCACACGGGCCAGACCGTCGGCCAGCGGTTCTCCGTGACGGCCGGTGAGCGTGCTCAGCTCGTCGGCGCTGAGCCCATCGGCCAAAGCGCGTGAGCCGAGGAACCCGGAGTACGCCCCCTCCTCGTCGGTGAAGGCGATGACCTCCACCGGTCGTTCGACCTTGACTCCGGAATCGACGATGGCCCGCAGGCACTCCAGCCCCGACATCACCCCGTAGGCGCCGTCGAGGCGGCCGCCGTCGGGAACGGTGTCGATATGGGAGCCGGTCCAAACCTTGGGTTGGTCGGAAGCACCGCGGGCCAGGGAGTGGTCGGGAAGCGACATGAAGATGTTGCCGATGGCGTCGGTGCGATAACCGATGCCATCTTGTCGGCAGCGATCCTGCAGCCATTCTCGGGCGGCCATGTCGGCGTCGGAAAACACCGGCCGGTTGACTCCTCCACGTTCGGTGGCCCCATGCCGTCCCAAGGCCGCGAGGTCGGCCATCAACCGTTGAATCTGCACCGGGTTTGTCATGGTGTCGGCTCTTTGGCGAGATCGGTCACCACCTCGGCGCCGGCCGCTTCCAGGATCTTCGGTGGCGCCAGGACCTTCCGATCTCGGGTACCGCCGCCGAGAATCACTCGGTCACGGTCCATTACCCGGGCGTCGACCCACACCGGAATGTTCTCCGGCAGAGCGAATGGGGTGACGCCGCCGATGATCATGCCGGTGAGCCGCTCGGTGTCTTCGGCGTTGGCGAATGAGGCCTTACGAGTGCCGAGCTTCTTGCGGACCACCTTGTTGACATCAAGGCGGGTGTGAGCGAGCACCACGCAGCAGGCGTACACCGGAGGGTCGGCCTTTCCGGCCACGAGGATGGCGTTGGCCGAATCTTCCATGGCAAAGCCGTAGGCCTCGCAGAACTGAGCGGTGTCGGCCAGGGCCGGGTCGCAGTCGATCATCTCGTACTCCACTCCGGTGGAGTCGAGGGCGGTTCGCAGGGCGTCGTTGTCACTCACGACTTGATTCTATTGCGGTCAAAACGTTTGCCGGAATGGCGGCACGAAACGGGGCCACGGTAGGAACCGACCGACACATCGGCGGCTCGGTTACTACACTTGATCGTGCACTACTTGCGACCTATGGCTCCTTTGGTTGACGGACGGTACGAGCTGATCGAGGTGATCGGCTCCGGCGGAATGGCCACGGTGTGGCGCGCCCGCGATGTGAGGCTTGAACGCCAGGTGGCACTCAAACGTCCGTATCGCCCCGACCACCGGCTCGGGCAGCTGAGCCAGGAAGCCCGAGTGGCGGCCGCCATCAGCCATCCTCATCTGGTGTCGGTCCATGATGCCGGCGAAGACGCCGACGGCCCGTACCTCATCATGGAGCTAGTGGAGGCACCGTCGCTGGCTCAGGTCGGGTCCTCACTCTCGGCCGACCGCATCGTCGAAACGGGAATGCAGATCAGCCGGGCTTTGGCTGCCGTTCACCGGGCCGGAGTGGTCCATCAAGACGTGAAACCAGGCAACATCCTGATGGCCGAGGGCGGAGCGAAGCTGACCGACTTCGGTATCGCCAGCACCAGGGCGAATCAGCAGCCGCCAGCCGCGGTTTTGGCCACGGCCGACTACGCCGCGCCGGAGGTCCTCGCCGGACATCCGCCGGTTGACCGGTCCGATGTCTACTCACTAGCCGTTGTGCTGCATGAACTCTTGGCCGGCCGGGCACCTGATGGGCAACGACGATCGCTGCCCGGCCCGATCGGGCAGTTGCTCGACCAGTGTCTCGCCCAGTCGCCGACCGATCGCCCCTCCGCCACCATGGTCGCCGCCGAGCTCAACGGCATTCTGACCGACATGCGAGCCGCGGCGCCATCGGCGGTGGCCCCACCCATGGCAGCACCAGCCCCGGCTCCAGCCGCCTCCACCACGATGGCCATGCCTCGGTCAGCGGCGGTAAGCACTCACGTGGCCGCCGCATCGGCCTACGGCGCTGTCCCAACCTCACCGCCTGTTGGTGGGCACGACCCCACAGCCACCCAGGTGATGGGTTCACGGCCGCCGATGGCGATCAACCCAATCAACCCGGATGGACTTTCCAGTCCGGAGCCACCAAGGTCCCCAAACCCTCCGAGTAAGGCGTGGATCGGTCCTGCTGTCTTTGGGGTTGTGGCGTTGGTCGCGGTCATCACGGTCATTGCGTTGCTTAGCGACGTGTTGGACCGATCAACCGACGACGATCAGCAAGCTCTTGTGGTCGAGGACCCCGACACCTCGGTGACCGTACCGTCGACCTCCACCACCGTCGAGGAAACCACAACCACTGAAGTGGAAGAGCCTGTCGACGAAGCCGACTCCGAAGACCCGGCAGACAGCGGCGACGGCGACGATGACGGCGGTCTTGGGTTTGGCCTTGGTGGTCTGATCGACCGCCTCGAGAGCGTTGACGACTTTGTCGACGACATGACCGATCGGGCCAACGAGATCGACGCCACGGCCAAAGAGATCCGCGACGTCATGGAAAAGGTTGAGGAAGCCACCAAGAAAGCCGAGGAGGGCAAGCCGGGTGAGGCAGCCGAAAAGCTGGAGGAAGCGGCCGACAAGGTGGGCGACCGGCTCGACGGTGACGCCCGGCGGCAACTACTCGAGCTTCTCGACGACGTGGCCGAAGAACTCGACCTTCCCGATCTCAACCTGGCCGAGCGCTTCGGCGAAGAAGGCTCAGAGGGCGACTAGGTCAGCAGCTTCTCCAGCGCCGCGGTAAGCGCTGCGCTCAGGTCATCGTTGGTCAACCGCCCCGAGTTCACGTCGAAGTTGTCGTGGAAGTTTGGCACCGACAAACTCGCTCGCACGTCGCCGCCAAACGCAGCGGCGCTCGCCACCGCATACTCGAGCACCCGCACGCCACCGCGGCCTCCCGGTGACGTCGACAGCATCACCATCGGTTTGCCCTGATACACGGCCCGGTCGATGCGGGTCATCCAGTCGAACAGGTTTTTGTACGCAGCAGGGAAGTGGCCATTGTGTTCGGCGAACGAAACCACCAGGGCGTCGGAGGCCCCGATCCTGCCGTAAAACTGCTTGGCCAGGTCGGCCACACCATCGGCTTCCTCGCGGTCGATGCTGTAGATCGGCGTTTCGAAATCGTGAATGTTGAGCTGCTCGACCGTGCGGCCGCCGGGGCCGTCACCGTCCAGGTCGCCCGCCAGCAGGTCGAGGGCATGCCCTACCAGTTTCCCGTTGAGCGACTTGCTGCTGTTGCTGGCGGCGAATCCCAAGATGTGCACGAAGCCTGTCCTTTGGCCGGAGTCAAAACATCAACAACCTTAGCGGCCTGAACGCGGGCGAAGCCGGTCGGATGTGACCGGTTTCGCCCGCGAACTGCGTGTTGTACCGCTTCGGTAGCGCCAGTAACGCTAGACGGCGTCAGCGAATCGCTTGATGTCGCCGATCGTGGCTCGGTACACGTCGGGGATGGCGTCGAGGAAGATGCAGTCGCCGGCATGCACGGTGCCGTTCACCGTGCGGCTGACTGCGTCGACCCCGGCGGCCAGGAGCTTGCGGAAGTAGGCCAAGCCCTCGTCACGCAGCGGGTCGAGTTCGTTGACCGAGATCACGTGTGGTGGCAGGCCCCGGAGGTCCTCGGTGGTGGCGTGGTAGGGCCAGGCCAGTGGGTTGGTGGTGTTGCGACCCTCGGGGTCGTAAGCCTTGGCCAGCGCGCCCATCTGCTGTTCGACGTTGAGAAAGTAGTTGTCGTTTTCGACAAGCGAGGTCAGCTCGTTTGGCGGTTTCGCGTAGACCCCGGAGATGTAGGGACACTGGCCGTACACGCCCGCGATGCCCCCGATCCAACCTTCCTGGTTCGCCTTCAACGCAGTGGCCAACGCCAGATTGCCGCCACCCGATTCGCCCGACATGATCACCTTTGACGCGTTGAGCGACCGTGCTTTGTCGATGGTCCATTGGGCAGCGCTGGCACAGTCGTTGAGTCCGGCCGGGAACGGATGGGGCCCGAGCGCTCCTCCGGCGTTGCGGAACTCAACGCCGATGGCGATCAGCCCCGCCGCCGCCAGCTCGTCCCGCCAGCGAGTGTAGGACGGGTTGGACGCTTCCAGCATCACCATGCCCCCACCGTGGGTGTGCACGATGCAGGGCAGGGGCCCGTCGATGTCGGCCGGGCGATGAATGTATAGGTTGATGTCATTCCCGTCGATGCCCCGGATTACCTCCGTATAGCTGTCCACCCCCTCTGGTGCCGGCGTGGAGGCGGTGAAGATCTGGCCGAGGGCGTTGAACCCTTCCTCGGCGACGTTGGCGAACTCCAGGATGGCCTCGATTGGTGAGTCGCCGTCCACCGGCAGCGGTGGCGGCGAGCCGTCGAGTTCGATCCCAGCCAGCGGGGCGAGCAAACGTGGATCGAGCCGCGGGTCGTCCCGCAACTCGATATCCGGTCGGCCGAGCCGACCAGGGAGCGCGGGACTCTGCTCCGTAGACATAACCATCTTCCCCTTCTTTTAGTCGACCACGCCAGTGATTGTCGGTCGTATCAACAGTAATCGGGCCTCACGATGCGGGCCAATGGCCGCCGGTTAGACTCTCGGCGGTGCGCAAGTTGATGAACAGGGTGATGGCCCTCGTAGTGATTCCCGTCGTTGCTGCAATCGCTACGGTCGGCTGTGGCGATACCGCATCCGACGATGCGGGAGTTATGCAGATGTTCGACAACCGCTACGCTCCCGACCTGCTGGTGGTAGACGTCGGATCCACCGTCGAGTTCCCCAACGAAGGTCGGGTGGACCACAACGTGATCGACGCCAACGGTGCCTTCGACTCGAGGGAGCCGTCGGGAGAGGACCAAAAGCCCGGCGAGACGTGGACCTACACCTTCACCGAGCCCGGCGTGTACAACGTTTTCTGCTCCCTCCATGCCGTTCAGAACAAGAAGGGTGAATGGGAGGGCATGGTGGCAACCATCGAGGTAACAGCGAGTCCAAACTCGTAGCCAGGCACGCGTCGCAGGTGGGAACCGTCTTGTACCTCAGCGGTATCTAGATGTTCATTGATCGGAATGCGACGGAGACTATGGCGACTCGACGATGAACGAAGCGATGGTTGCGGTACTACCGCCGATGTTGAGGGTGGCCGCTCGTTGCGCCCCCTCTACCTGGTAGTCGCCGGCCGCACCCGACACCTGTTTGGTGGCATCGAGCAGCATCCGCGCCCCGGTGGCACCCACCGGGTGGCCACCGCCGATCAGCCCACCACTGGGGTTCACCGGCATCGAGCCATCCCGCTCCAGCACACGTTCCTCGATCGCCTTCCAGCTTTCGCCGGGGTTGGTGATGCCGAAGTGATCGATGGCCATGTATTCCGACGGGGTCATGCAGTCGTGAGTCTCGATCAGATCGAGCTGGTCGGGGCCGTCGATTCCGGCCCGGCGCCAGGCGTCGGTGATGGCGGTGCGCACATGGGGCATCACGTAGGGCGAGGAGTCATCCCGCTCTAACTTCTGGGCCAATCCCAGGCCAACGGTGGCGTGACCCCATCCGGCAATCCGAGCTTTGGGTCGGTCGGCGCCTTCGGTTCGTCCGTGAGCCGCCAACCAGCGATCGGAGACGAGGATAAGCCCGACGGCCCCGTCGGTGATGTGGGTGACGTCGTTGCGGCGCAGCCGTCCGACAATCACCGGGTTGACCCGATCGTCGTCGGAGAAGCTGTCGCTGGAAATGTCCCACGTGCGGGTCTGCGCGTTGGGATTGGCTTTGGCGTTGCGGTAGTTGAGTTCACCGATGGCCCGCAGGTGGGCGTCGTCCATCCCGAAGCGCTTGTCGTAGGCTTCGGCCAGCTCGTTGAAGGTGTGGGGCCAGATGTAGTCGATGCCGTCGGTTTCGTGACCGACCCAGGCCGCTGCCTGCTGCACCGCGGCCGCTTGGCCACTCGGCATTGTCTTTTCCTGCTCAACGCCGAGCACCATCACACAGTCGTAGCGGCCCGACTCGATCTCGGCCATCGCCGAAAGCGTGGCCATCGACGAGGAAGCGCAGGCCGCCTCATGGCGCTGTGAAGGTATGCCCCACAGCTCGGGAATGACGGTGGCCGGCATGGCCCCCATGTGGCCCTGACCGTTGTAGAGCTGGCCGAAGGCGTTGCCGACGTGGATCGCCTCGATGTCGGAAGCGTCGACCTTGGCGTCGGCCAGTGTGGCCCGTACCGACTCGGCGACAAGATCCGACACGTCCATGCCTTCCTTGACGATGGCGCGGGCGAAGTCGGTTTGATGGCCGCCCAAGATGAAGGTGACGGCAGCCGGTGAAGCACTGGAACTCATACCTCCACTTTCCCACCGATGAGGGATCGATGTCGATCTCTGGCCACCAAACCCAGGCGTAAATAGGGGCAATCGGCCCTATACCGATTCTTAGTCAATCCTCATGATGGAGGGAGCCATACACCGAAATCAATACTGAAATCAATACAAAGTAAGCGGTTCCGAGTCGGCGGCTGTGCGGGCGGGTTCCCCGGCGGACCATACAAACCTCAGGAGGGCCATCCCGTGAATACTTTGTCACGCCGCCAGTTCCTGCGCGCTTCCGGCGGAGCGGTCGCAGGAGTCATTTTGTGGGATGGTGTCACCGCCACCCCGGTAGCCGCCGTTCCTGCCGCGTCCAGGCTGAGCGATCCGGCCATTCAACCTCGCTTTGTCGAGGCCGCCCCCAACGCTCTCGATCCTGGATTCATCTTCCAGCCGATCAAGGGTGGGCCCAAAGCCGGTTCGCACAATCTGTCGATCAGCGCGGCCCGACATGAGACCGGGCTTGTCGCCGCCAATGGTCGTCGCCGCCTGCGTACCACGGTTTGGGGCTACGGCGACCAGTCGGGCGCAACGTGGCCCGGCAAAACCATCGTGGCTCACAGCGGCACACCGACCACCGTCCGCTGGAACAATGATCTGGTTGGTCGTAACGGCAAACCGTTGCCTCACTTCCTGCCCGTCGACACGTCACTGCACTGGTGTTACAGCCTTCACGGCTATGAACATCTGACGCTGGGCCGTGACGGGGTGCCGATCATCACCCACCTCCACGGTGGTCACAGTGACTTCCAGTTCGACGGCAACCCCGAGTTCTTCTACACCCCCGAGTACGCGGTGGTCGGGCCACAATGGGATGCGCTTGGTGGAGCGGTGAAGGACTTCGTCTACAGCAACGATCAGCCGGCCGGCACGCTTTGGTATCACGACCATGCTCTCGGTATCACCCGGCTCAACGTCTATGCCGGGCTCGCCGGGTTCTACATCCTCCGCGACGGCGACGACACCGGCGAGATCGGCAACAGCCTGGGCCTTCCCGCCGGACCCTATGAACTGGCCTACGCCATCCTGGACCGAATGTTCACCGACCGGGGCAACCTGTTTTACCCCGCCTTCCCCGGCGATCCGTTCTACGACGACTTCATCACCGGCGAGGGTGCCATCCTGCCACCTGATGTTTTCCCCGGCGGCGGCCCGACAGCGCTGGCCGAGTTCTTCGGCGACCACATGGTGGTCAACGGCAAGATCTGGCCGAAAGCCGACGTCGAGCCCCGCAACTACCGACTGCGGCTGTTGAACGGTTGCGACAGTCGTTTCCTCGCCGTGCAATTCTGGGAAGCGCCTGCGGGTGCGACCACGTTGGCGGGGGCCAACGGGCCGCTGCCGTTCACCGTGGTCGGCTCCGACCAGGGACTGGCGGCAAGCCCCACAACCACCGAGACGCTGCTCATCGAAACCGGGGCCCGCTACGACGTTGTGGTCGACTTCGGAGCCGTGGCCCCCGGCAGCCGGGTCATCATGCGCAACATCGGCGGCGACGAACCGTTCGGTGGTGACATCCCGGGCCCCATGGTGTTTGAACACACCGACAAGATCATGGCCTTCGACGTGGTGGCCCCGCTCGATACCTCGATCCCCGACGTGACCCCGGCCTTCAGCACCGGAGGTGGAGCGGTGACCTCGGCGGTCGACCGGGTGCGAAAGGTCGCGCTGTTTGAAGGCATGGACGAGTTTGGTCGGCTCCAACCGATGTTGGGTACCGCTGAACCGGCCACCGACTACGCAGGGAATCCGGTCAATTGGCCGGCCACGCCGGCCTACAGCGACGTCGGCCTCATTGGCCCAATGGAAGGGGCCATGGCCTGGCATAGTCCGACCACGGAGAATCCGGCACTCGGCGACACCGAGGAGTGGGAGATCTGGAACGTGACCGCCGATGCCCACCCCGTCCATCTGCATCTCGTGCACTTCGAAATCGTGAAGCGGGAGGAGATCCTTTGGGACAGCGAAACCGATGAGGAGGAGCGGGTGCTCGACGACCCGTCTCAGGCGCACGGAGACGGCACCTACCTATTGGCCCAGCCGGTAGTGCAACACGGCGGCGCTATCGGCAACGGGTTCAAGCTGCAAAGCCTCACCAAGGGAGCGGTCTTGCCCACCCCACCGGAGTACATCGAAAACGCGCCGAAGGACATGGTCACCGCCCTACCCGGTCAGGTCACCACCATCAGAGCTCGATTCGACAAGCCCGGTCGGTACGTGTGGCACTGCCATATCTTGTCGCACGAGGATCACGAGATGATGCGGGTGCTGCACGTGGGCATCTGACCGTTCGTCCAACCCCAGTACCTATGACTGCCAGCGCTCCCGCAGCTCGGGTTTGACCACTTTGCCCACCGGGTTGCGGGGCAGCACATCGATGGTCTCCAGACGCTCCGGCAATTTGTAGCTTGCCACCTCGGCTTCCCGCATGTGGGCCACAACGGAGTCGAGGTCGGGGGCGTCGGCTTCCGGAGCGACAACAACAAAGACCCCCACCCGTTCGCCCAGGTCGGGATCGGGGTAGCCGACAACGGCGCACTCGGCTACAGCAGGATGCGGGGAGATGAGAGCTTCAACCTCGGCGGCCGAGATGTTCATGCCGCCTCGGATGATGATGTCTTTGGCCCGGTCGACAAATCGTAGGAGACGGGGCCCGTCGTCATCGGCGGTCGGCGCGGGAGTGGCCCATTCAAAGATGTCGCCCGAGCGGAAGTACGTAGTGCCGTCGAGGTCCACAAACTCCGATCCGTCGGACCCTAGGTAGCCGTTGAACACCGTCGGTCCGCCGAACAACAACTCGCCGGGCTGCTCGACGTCGGTGATCTCCTCGCCGGACTGCAGGTCGATGAGCTTGGCTTCGACACCAGGGCGATCCGGTTCCGGAAACAGTCGGGCCCGCTTGGTCGGATCGGGAACCGTGGACTGGGTCGACAGCATCGACACTCCCTCGTTGGAGCCGAAGGCATTGCAGATCTGCACCCCTCGGGCCTCCCACCCTTCGATCATCCACGGATCGAGCGGGGCCGCGCCGGAGGTGATGATTCGCAGCGCTGACAGGTCGACGTCGGCCAGGATCTGTTCGTTGCGCAGCAACATGTTGAGCAGCGGGGGAGGGGCCACGGTGTAGGTGATCCGCTCCGACTGCAGTTGCTGCAGGAACACAGGCAGGTCGAGCGGCTGGTGTAGCACGAGGGCCGATTGCGACAGCAGCCACGGCACCAACATGCCGCCGATGCCGGCCATGTTGACCAGCGGGAACGGGCAGAGGATCCGATCGTCGGCCCCGAGGCCGAGAGCGTTCACCTGGAAGTGCGCGGTCTCACCCCACATCGAATGGGTTCGGGGAACGCCTTTGGGGGTACCGGTGGTACCCGACGTCCAACAGATCGTGGCATCGCTGTCGGGGTTCAGGGCGGCAGCGGGAGTATCGCCCCTCCCTGGGTGGGCGTTGATCACATGGCCGTCGAAGTCAGCCGCGATCGAGGCCACCATCACCGGGTCTGCATCGGTGCCATGCTCGGCGGCCACCGCGGTAAGCACATCCATCTGGTCGGCCCGGTCAGGCCGATCGCATGACACCGCCGCCTTTACCCCGGCCATGCCGAAGCCGTGTCGCAACTCGTGGGCTCGATGCTGGATCGGGAAGGGGACGGCCACGGCACCCAGCCGTGAGCAGGCCAAGATCAGCACCGGAAGCTCCACGATGTTGGCCAACTGAATCGCCACCCGATCACCGGCCGCGACGCCTAGCTCGGCGAGTGAGCCGGCAGCGTTGGCCACTGCCGCATTGAATTCGCCCCACGTGTAGCGTTTGGCCTCGCCGCCGGAAAACGCCTCCCGGTTTGGGGCATCGGCCAAGGCGAACTCATCCGCCCGGGCCGTGGCCGCGGTGTCGAGCAGTCGGGTCAGCGTGGTGTCCATGGTCTCCTTCAGACTGTCGGTCAGGCGACGATGATGCCGTCGTCGACAAGGCGTTTGATGGTGGCCTGATCGTAGCCCAGGTCGCTCAGCTCCTCGACGGTGTGCTGGCCCAGCGTTGGTGTGTCGGGTCGGGCCTCGTAACGCAGCGAGGAGAAACGGGCTGGAGCCGCCGGCATCCTGATCGCTCCGATGCGAGGGTGGATCAGCTCGTCTACCAAGCCGGCCGCTTCCACGTCGGGATCGAGCAGCACCTCCTCCTGCAGCCGCACCTCGGCCACCGGTATTCCCAGCTGTTCGATTGCGGCCACCAGATCCTCGGTTGACCACCGGGCGATTGCCGCCACCACCTTGTCGTCGTTGGGGAAGCCGCTGCGGTGAAGCTCATCGATGCCCAGCAGCTCCGTGAGCATCGACACGTGATGGAGCAACCCGCCGATGGCAATCCAACCGTCGGTGGTGCGAAAGGTGCCGTAGGTTGAGGGCATTCGCCCACCGAGTTCCTCCCTGCGAGCGAAGGCCTCGTCGAAGCCGAGCCGACCCTCGGATCGATCGGCAGCGAGATCTTGCCGCTCCGGTTCGTGGTCGAGCATCACCGACGCGGTGCGATGCTGCAGCATGAGGGCGGCGGCGGTGAGCGAGGTGGACACCCGTTGTCCTTCGCCGGTGCGCTCTCGGTGAAACAAGGCGCTGGCCACGGCGAAGGCCAGGGTCATCCCGGCGGTGTAGTCGCAGAAGAGTTGTTGGCGGTCGAAGTGCAGATCGGAAGTGGCGGCCACCGAGGCCATCAGCCCGCCGTAGGCCTGCGCCACGAGGTCGACACAGGCCTTGCCGGCTTTCGCCCCGGCCGGACCAAACCCGTCGACCTCGCCGTAGATGATCGACGGTTTCTCGGCCCTCAGCGTTTCATAGTCGAGCCCCAGGCGGACCATCGCTCCCGGCCGCATGTTGGAGATCACCACATCGGCGCTCAGGCACAGTCGCCGGGCCACCTCCTTACCTTCCTCAGAAGAGAGCGACAGCGCCACCGAGCGTTTGCCGCGAGCCTTCACCACAAAGTGCTTGCCATCGAGCCCATAGGGTGGGCGGCCGTTGCGAGTGGGAGTGCCCGCAGTTGGCTCAACGATGACCACCTCGGCTCCGCCGTGGGCGAACTGCTCCGCCGCGTAGGGAGCGGCCACAAACTGACCGAACTCGACCACCCGGATCCCGTCGAAAGGCCCAGGTCCCGGCGCTGGCATGTCATCGACATGGTTCATGGCACGACGATAGACGACCAGGTCGGGCCACTAACAAACGACAGCTACCCCACCGGCTGTTCGCCGTGAGGCCTGTCGAACTAATCTGGAGGCAATGACTTTCACGGTTCGCAACACGTATGACACCGCCCTTCCCCCCGACGACGATCACCCGTATCGCACCGGGGTCTGGCGGCCGCAGCACAAGACGTACGAAGCGTGGGACATGCCGGTTGAAGGTGAGATCCCCGCTGACTTGAGCGGCGTGTACATTCGCAACACCGAGACCGCCATGTTCGAGCCCATCAAGCGCTATCACCCGTTCGACGGCGACTCGCTGCTGCACTCCATCTCGTTCTCGAACGGCGAGGCTCGCTACGCCAGCGAGTTTGTGCACACGGAGGGTTTCCTGGCCGAACAGGAAGCCAAGCGCTCGCTGTGGGCCGGGATCACCGAGCACCCATCGAACGCCATCGCCGACCACGGTTGGGGCGCTCGCACCATGATGAAAGACAACGCCTCGACCGATGTGGTCGTGCATCGTGGACGAGTGTTGGCGAGCTTCTATCAGTGTGGCGATCTGTACGCCCTCGACCCGATCACGCTCGAAAACCTGGGCAAGGAAGACATGGGCGGGCGCTTCCCGGCTGAAGGGGTGTCGGCCCATCCGAAGATCGATGAGCACACCGGTGAGATGTTGTTCTTCAACTACTCGGCCGAGGCGCCGTTCATGCACTATGGCGTGCTCGACCGCAGCGGCGAACTCACCACCTATATAGATGTGCCGCTGCCCGGCCCCCGCCTGCCCCACGACATGGCCTTCACCCCCAACTGGTCGATTCTCAACGACTTCCCGTTGTTCTGGGACCCCAAGGCTCTGGCCGACGGCTACTACTCCAACAAGTTCGATTGGAACATGCCCAGTCGCTTCGCCCTCGTGCCCCGTCACGGGATCACCGAAGACATCCGCTGGTTCGAAGCGTCACCCACGTTTGTGTTGCATTGGACCAACGCCTTCGAAGACGGCGACGAGGTGGTGCTCGACGGGTTCTACCAACACAACCCCACGGCCCGAGGCGCCGAGCGGTTCGGCGGTCAACACAAGGGGTTCGAGACACTCGACATGAACGTGCTGCAGGCCCGTCATCACCGCTGGCGGTTCAACCTGGTGACCGGCGAAACCCGGGAAGAGGAGCTGAGCGACCGCTGCCTGGAGTTCCCGATGATCAACGGCCGGCATTGGGGGCGACCGTACAACTACGCATACCTGGCCCGCTGCGCGCAGGGACTCTTCGCCTTCGACGGCCTGGTCAAACAAGACATGACCACCGGGGCCGAGGAGCTGTTGGAGTTCGACGAGGGTGTGTACGTGTCCGAGACGGTGATGGCCCCTCGCGACGGTTCGACTGCTGAAGACGACGGCTACCTTGTCACCTTCGCCTCCGACGTGATCAACGACGTGTCACACTGCTACGTGATCGACGCGGCCCGAGTGTCCGATGGCCCGATCGCCAAGATCCAACTCCCGGAGCGAATCTCGTCTGGCACTCACTCCACCTGGGCCCCCGCCGGCGACTTGTAGAACCAAGAGCGGCGGGGCGCTTGACCTGGAGTGTGCTCCAGGTGCTTCACTGAACCCATGACCAGTACCGCACTCACCCCGTCGGAGATGGCCGCCCGAACTGGCGTCAGCATCGACACGCTCCGTTACTACGAAAAAGAAGGCCTCATCCAGAATGTGGCCCGGGCCACCAGCGGGCACCGTCGCTACAGCGAAGACGACGCTCTGTGGATCGAGGTACTGCGCTGCCTGCGCAACACCGGCATGACCATGGAGCAGCTTCGTCGCTATTGCGAACTTGGGGCTCAGGGCGATCACACCGAACCGGAACGAAAGCAGATGCTGCTCGACCATCGAGCCTTGGTGGAACAACAGATCGCCGACCGTGAGGCGGCGCTTGCGCTTATCGACCACAAACTCGGCTTCTACCAAGGGGGATCCCAATGAGCTTCGGAGCCAACGACACTGCGCCCTACAAGCAACTGGGGCGAAGCGGCTTGTTCGTCTACCAGGCAGGTCTCGGCACCATGCAGTTCGGCTGGTCGGTGGACCAGGACGGGGCCTTTACCGTGCTCGACGCATACGCCGACATGGGCGGCAACTTCATCGACACCGCCGACTGCTACAGCTCATGGGCGGCCTCGATGGGTGGGCCGTCGAACGCCGGAGGCGTGTCGGAGGAAATCATTGGCCGCTGGTTGGCCGCCCGCGGCAACCGCGACGACATGGTGATCGCCACCAAAGTCAGAGCAGCGATGGGAGAGCAGTTCAGCGACCACCGGGGCACGGCCCGCCAACGCGAGGGATTGTCCCGTCGCTGGATCATGCAGGCCTGCGAAGACAGCCTGCGACGTCTAGGTGTTGATCACATCGACCTGTACCAGGCCCACTTCATCGACCCGCTGGTGCCGATCGAGGAGACCATGGCGGCGTTTACCGACCTGGTACGGCAGGGCAAGGTTCGGTACCTCGGCTGCTCCAATTTCAGTGCCTGGCGGCTTATGGAGGCGCTGTGGGCGTCGGACCGCCGTGGTCTCGAATCGTTTGTGTCGGTGCAGCCGGAGTACAACCTGCTCGAACCGATGCGGGCCTTTGCGGAGATGGAACTGGCACCGATGTGTGAGCTATACGGCATTGGGATGATTCCGTATAGCCCGTTGGGCGGTGGCTTGCTGACAGGAAAGTACCGTCGCAACGAGCCGCTGCCGGAAAGCGTGCGGGCCGCCGAGAACGCCGAAGTGAGGTTCTCCGAAACCAACTGGGACATCATCGAGACGCTGGTCGAGGTGTCCGCCACCGAGGGGCGATCGCCCGCCGCATCGGCGTTGGCCTGGTTGCTGTCGAAACCGTGGGTGACGGCTCCAATCGTCGGAGCCAACCGTCCCGACCAGCTTCGAAACTCCATCGCTGATCTCGACCGGCCGCTTGCTCCTGAATCGGTTCAGAGGCTCGACGATGTGAGAGCCTTCCGCCGAAGCCGCCCGTCACTCGAGCAGTGAGCCGCTAGCCAGTGGCCTTGAGTACCACGGCCACCACCACCAACACGACGATGATGTAAAGCGCAGCGGAGCCGTATCCTTCGCCCACCCACTGCTTGAACTCGTCCTCAAAACTGGTGGCGACCAGCGCCAATGTTGATTTCCCCACGCGGCCACCTTAACCCGCACCAGGGCACGACGTCGATGGTCGAAGTACACTCCGAATCCATGATCAACTGGCTAAAGGCGGTGGCAGTCGGGGCGACAGTCGCGGCAGTGCTTGGGCTTCTCCTGGCACTCGGTTCGGGGCTCTTACCCGGCACCGCGATAACCGAGTCTTCGGCGACCCCGGCGGTGCCGATGCAGGACGACGACGAAGATGAAGATCGTGAAGATGATGAGGAGACCGGCCCTATCACGATTCCCACGCCGTCCACCACGGCGACGGCCTTTCACTCCGGCGTGGTCCGCAACGTTCCCGAGCAGTATCCCACGATTCAGTCGGCGGTTGACGCCGCCGAACCTGGCGACCTCTTGCTCATCCAACCTGGCGTCTACAAAGAAGAGGTGGCGGTAACCACCGACAGCCTGGTGATCCGCGGCGTCGACCGCAACACCGTGATCCTCGACGGAGAGTTCACCCGCGGCACCGGCATCACCGTGACCGCCGACGGCGTGGCCATCGAGAACATGACCGCCCGCAGCTACACCGTCAACGGCTTCTTTTGGACGGGCGTCACCGGCTACCGCGGCTCGTACCTCACCGCCATCGACGCCTGGGTTTATGGCATCTACGCGTTCGATTCCGTCGACGGCCTCCTCGAACACTCCTACGCCTCAGGATCGTGGGACGCCGGCTTCTACGTCGGTCAATGTGATCCGTGTAATGCCGTGGTCACCGACGTGGTGGCCGAATTCAACGGTCTCGGCTACTCGGGCACCAACTCGTCGGGCAACATGTTCATCGTCAACTCCGAGTGGCGCAACAACGTGGCCGGCATCGTGCCCAACACACTCGACTCGGAACTCCTGCCGCCGTCCAACAACGTGACGATCGCCGGCAACTACATTCACAACAACGGCGAAGTGGGTCGTGCTCCTAACCGAACCGCGGAGTGGTCGGCCTACGGCAACGGCGTCGTGTTGGCCGGCTCCCGAGATTCGGTGGTGCGCAACAACCTGATGATCAACAACCGCTCCGGTGGTGTGCAGGTGGTGTCGATGATCGACGCCAACCTTTGGTCTTCCGGCGGTAACGAGGTGCGCGACAACTTCATTCGAGGATCGGGCCGAGCCGACCTTCTCCTGGGTGGGCCTCTCGAAGAGGGCTCTTGTTTCGCCGACAACGATGCCAAGTCCAGCGTGCCGTATCTCCTCACCAGGCTCCATTCCTGCGACGGCATCAACATCCCGCTTTGGTACGGCCTGGCCACATCGTCTGACCCGCTCGGTCGTATCGCCCAGGCCAGCAAGGGGCAGAATCCGCAGCTCGAACACGGCGATGCCCCTAAGCCCGATCTGGAATTCGAGCAGATGCCCGGAGGGGTCGACGCCCCACCTCTTCCTGCGGTTGACGTGTTCAACGACCTGCAGTTCGACCCTTCCACCATCACCACGCCCGAGGTGCCGGTCGGTGTGACCTTCGACGACTCCCGGTTCTCCATCCTCGGCGTGGTAGTCGGTGCCGGATTCTGGCCGGTTCTCTACGGCGCTCTCATGTGGTGGGTGCCTATGGCGGTGTGGATCTTCGGAGGCATCTGGGTTGCGTCGAAGATGTTCCTCGGGCGCCTTAATAAGGTGCGTTCATTGCCTGAGATCATCATCTGGATGCTTCTGGTGATCTTCCTGCCGGTGTTCGGCGTGCTGTTGTTCGCAGCCATCGGGAATCATCAGGCTTCGCTGCTTCGTCGTATCCTCAGCATCGGTGGTGGCATCGTTGTCTGGCTCGGCGCCACCGTCGGAGCGCTACTCATCGGGGGCGTGTTCTGACCGACGAAGTCCCCGAAGGGGCAGCGCCCGAAGACTCGGCTCCTAAGGAAGACACTTCCGCCGGTGAGCCGGTTCGGCGACGGGAGGCGCTGCGGCGGTTCGGCACCGGTGGCCTCACGGTGTTGGGCGCCGGGCTGGTGGGAGCTGTCAGCGGTCACCAGGCAGCGTCGGCGTCGGAGTACTCGGCCCAGGACACGTCAGGTCACGGTGATGAATACGGAGGGGCTGGGCGAATGTCGGCCGAGCTGCCGGTCGGCGCTGCCGCCGGCCCGTACGGAGGTGATTTCGCTCCGCCGGAGCATCTCGGTCCAGAAGCCCTCGACGCCTTGACCTTTCCTCCCGGGCCGGCCACCACTCGGTCGTCCCGAACCATTGAGGTGGAGATGGCTGTGGTGGAGGTGGAACACACTATAAGTCGAACCCAGTCGATTGTGGCGTGGAGCTACACCACCGGAGATGGTGCCAGTTCACCAGGGCCGATACTGCGAGCCAACGAAGGCGACTCGCTACGCATCCACTTCAGCAACCGCACCGGGCACGATCACAACCTGCACTTCCACGGCCGCCATTCACCGTTCCACGATGGCTGGGAACCGGTTCCGCCGGGCGGTGAGACGGTGTATGAGATTGAGGCCGGACCGGCCGGAGTGCATCCGTATCACTGCCACACCATGCCGATCGATCGCCACATCGCCCGAGGACTGTACGGCGCCGTGATCGTCGACCAGGCGGGCGGTCGGCCCAACGGCAGCGGTGATCCCGATGCTCTCGAGGTGGTACTGGCGCTCTCGGGCTGGGATCCCAACGACGACGGCCGCAATGAGCTTGTACTCGTGGAACGGCGTGTCGGGCTTCTACAACAAGTTCCCGATCAAGGTTCCCACCGGCCAGCGGGTCCGCGCCTACGTGCTCAACATGGTGGAGTTCGACCCATTGGCGTCGTTCCATCTTCACGCCGAGATGTTCGACGTGTATCCAAGTGGAATGGGTGACGAGCCGTTGCTGACCGCCGACATCATCTCGCTTGGACAGATGGAGCGAGCCATTCTTGGAGTTCACCTTGCCTGAACGTGGTCGTTACATGTTCCACCCCCACCAACACTCGATGGCGTCACGAGGGTCGATGGGTTGGTTCGCTGCTATCTGAACGCCGCTTGTCGGCCATGCTGTTCCAGGAAAGCCCGCCTCCGATCGGCTACGCTTTCATGCGGGCAGCGGAACCTCCGCTGAAAACGGCTGTCTCATGAGGGATAGGGGTAACACACAATGACTGATCAACAACCTGCTGGCTGGTATTACGCACAAGGCGATCCTCCTGGCACGCATCGTTATTGGGACGGTGCAGCCTGGGTTGGCGAACCGCAGCCAACGGGAGCCCCCGCCGCCGGTATGGGTGGCGCTCCCATGGCCGGTGGAATGGTTGCTGGCCGGGAAAAGGGCGGTATCGGCGCCCGTTTTGTTGCGGCGATTCTCGACGGACTCATCGCCTACATCCCCGGTTTCATCCTCATAGCGTTGGCGGGCGAAGACGGCGGCATCCTGTCGCTACTCGGCTTCCTCGTGATCATCGGTGTCTGGATCTGGAACTCGGTCATCCGTCAGGGCAACACCGGCCAGTCGATCGGCAAGGGCGTGATGAATCTCACCCTGCTCGGCACTGACACCCAGCAGCCCATTGGAGCCGGTAAGGCTTTCGGTCGCGGGTTCCTCGGCGGCATCATCAACAACTTCTTCGCCATCGACTACATCGTCGCCCTGTTCGACTCGAACAATCAGCGCATCGTCGACAAGATCTTCAACTCGATGGTGTACAAGACGAACTAGCGCTCGGGCATCAATCTCGGGAGCCCAACCTGCTTTGGATGAACCTCCCAGACACGTTCACAACTCCTTCACAACTGGTCGTGATGATGGATCTATCACAGTCAGTTAGTCCTTCCGGCGGACGTGCCGGAAGGAAGAAGGAGTACAGCAATCATGTTTGGCTTTCGTCGAGGCGGCTTACCGATGTTCATTCCCCTTCTGGTCGCCGTGGCCCTTGGCTACGCGCTGGCCTCGGGCGGCGTCGGCGCGATAGCAGGAGCAATCTTGTTCCTACCGCTGCTCATCCTCAAGATGATGTTCATGATTTTCATGTTCGGCATGTTCTTCCGAGTTGTCGGCGGGTTCGCTGGTGGAGGTCCTTGGGGTCGGCAGTGGCACCATCATGGCGGCCGGGGCTCCGAAGCGGCCGGCGAGTCCTCCCCGAGGCAAACCGCCCAGGACGAGGCAGCTCAGGCGGAGGAGGAGCGCGACTGGGAAGAGGCCCTACGCCGGGCCAAGCGAGAGATCGACAAGCTCTTCCCCAACCCCAAGGAATAAAGCGATGACGACGGTTCTCGTCATCGACGACGAACGTCGTATCGCCCGCCTGGTCAGGGACTATCTCGACCAGGCGGGTTTCCGCGCTCTGGAGGCTCACGACGGCAACGAGGCGGTGCAGATGTTCCGTGATCATCGCCCCGATCTTCTAATCGTTGACCTCGGTCTCCCCGGTATGGACGGGCTCGACGTAATCCGTCAGGTTCGCACCGTGTCGGATGTGCCGATCATCATTCTCAGCGCCCGTTCCGATGAAACAGATCGTGTGGTTGGCCTGGAGTTGGGCGCCGACGATTATGTGGTCAAGCCGTTTGGCCCGAAGGAACTGGTGGCCCGGGTTCGGGCGTTGTTACGTCGAGTCGAAGGGGCCGGCACCGGCGACGGCGAAATGATCAGGGTGGCCGAGGTGGAGGTCGACGTACCCAAGATGCGGGTGACGGTAGGCGGCGTTGAGATTGACTTGACGCCTACCGAGTTTCAGCTGGTGGTCACCATGGCCACGCAGCCCGGCCGGGTCTTCACCCGTGGTCAGCTTCTCGACGCCATCCACGGGATCAGCTTCGAGTCGTATGAGCGGGCCGTCGATGCCCACGTCAAGAACATCCGACGTAAGTTCGGATCGGCTCCTCGTAAACCTCAATACATCCTCACCGTGCACGGTGTTGGCTACAAGTTCACCGATGGCTAGGCGGCCAATGAACTGGGGTGGTGGCCCCCACTCCGGTGTGGGGCCTGGTGGTTGGGGCAATGAGGACTGGCGTCGCTTCCGTTGGATACGGCGGTTCATGGCCGGGGTCTTTGTTTCGCTGTTCGTGATGCCGGTGGTGCTCGCCGTGGCGTTGACGGCATTCTTTGCCGGGTGGACGGGAGCCGCGGTCGCCGCCATCGTGAGCCTCTCGGTTTTGGTGGCTGGAGTACTGATGGCGCGATTCATGTTCCGGAGTTTCGGCACCGTCAACGAACTGGTTGGCTCAACCGCTCGCTTGGCCGACGGCGACTACAGCGCTCGAGTGAGCGAGAGTGGGCCGCCGGCATTTGGACCGATAACGCGGTCGTTCAACGACATGGCCCAGCGGTTGGAGACCTCGGACGATTTGCGCCGCCGCCTGTTGGCCGATGTCGGGCACGAACTACGAACTCCGTTGACCATCATCCGAGGCGAGTTGGAGGCGATGGCCGACGGGGTTCGCACCATCGATGAGACCGAGATCCGACGCCTGCTGGTCGACGTGGCCGGAATGGAACGTCTCCTCGACGATCTCAAGACACTGAGCACCACCGAAGCCGGGGTGTTGGAGCTGCACAAAGAACCGGTCGACATCGCCGTACTGGTCGAAGATGTCACTGATCGCTTCGCCGGCGAAGCGGCAGGCAAGGAGGTCACCATCGAGGTCAAGGGGCCCGAGGCTACGGTTGAGATCGAAGCCGACGCCCATCGCCTCAACGAGGTGTTCCTCAACTTGTTGACCAACGCGCTCCGTGCCGTCGATCACGGTGGTCGGATCACAATCGAGATTGGAACCGAAGTCGTCGATACCGAAGAGTGGGCGGTTGTTTCCGTGGCCGATGATGGCGTTGGCCTGGCCCCAGACCAGCTGGACGCCGTGTTCGACCGATTCCACAGGGGACCAGGCTCTCAAGGCTCCGGCTTGGGCCTGACGATCAGCCAGGGCCTGGTGGAGGCCCACGGCGGCACGATCGAGGCTACGAGCGTCGAAGGCCAGGGAACCATCATGACTGTCCGGCTGCCGAGGCGGCTCGACTAGTATCCGGCGGCGGGTTGGGCCAGGCCGAACTCCACGCCTTGGTCGTCAACACACTGGGCGACGAGACCCTCCGGGGTGTCGAACACCTCGGATGCCTCTCCACCCAGCTCCACCACAGTGGTCGTGGCGGCGGCGATGTCGTCGACCCGGAACCAGAGCTCCACCCGATCGCCATCACGACCCGCCCCGATTCCGCCATCGGTCACGAGGTTCCGGGCGTTCATGCCTCCGGCCGATCCCGGTGCGCCGAGATCCCAGCCGAACAACTCGGAGTAGAAGCGCCGTCCGGCTTCACCGTCTCGCACCGGGAGTGAGAAGTAGAACAGGTCGCCGTGCCGGGAACCCTTTTGAGGGTCGCTCGCGTAGTCGGCGTGTTCACCCTGCCACGGATCCTGCAAATGAAACTGGGTGCCTTGGTCGTCCCGGCACGAAACCCAGCGGCCCGGTCCGCCGGATCCGATATCGCCTTCGATGGTGCCGCCGAGGTCGACAACCCGAGCCGCTGCCTCGTCGAGGTCGGCCACGGTCATGAACACACTGCGATCGCCTGGCCCGGCGCCGGGCTGTAGGCCACCGGCCGGGGTGACGTTGGCGACGTGGCCGCCCAGGGAGCCGCCCGCCACCTCCCAGCCAAACAGCGCGCCGTAGAACGCCTTTGAGCGATCCAGGTCTGGGGCGGGGAGGGTGAAGTAGAACAGGTTGGACGGCTGGCCCGGTTCGATGCCGGTGCCTGCCTCATCGGTGTCGGGAGTGGTCATGGAAGCCTCCTGGAGCTGTTGAAGAAGTTGAGTGGCGAAACGAGGCCGGGGCGCGACCGGGGTGTCGGGCGTTGCCAAGACGTCGAAGGGATCGTGGCTCGAGATTTGATCAGACACGGCGATCTCCCGATTCGTGGCAGCCCGACATGTCGGTGGGATAGGCGGCCCGGAAGGCGGCCTTGGCCCGAGTGAGCAGCGATTCGGTGGCCCCCACCGAGCGGTCGAGAAGGTGAGCGATTTCGCCGACCGGCAGGCCATCGAGATACCGCAGGGTGAGGGCGGCCCGGTTGATGGCTGAGAGCGATGCCAAGGTGTCGTGAGCCACCGCGGCGTCGAGCACCGCGTCCCAACTGTCGACGCTGGCCTGTAGATCAGCGGTGACTTCGGCCTCTTTGGCGGCGGCTTCAGTGCGGCGCTCCTCGCTCGATTGTCGACGCCAGTGGTCGGCAACCTTGTGGCGGGCAACGCCGATGATCCAGGGGATCGAGACATCGGCAGCCGTACCGTTCTTCAGGGTGGCCATGGCCGAAAGGAACGTCTCGGCGGTCACGTCTTCGGCCACGATCTGAGACTCGACTCGGCGCACCACATACCCGAACACCTGAGGCAGCGCTTCGTCGTAAAGCGAGAGGTAGCGATCTATTCGCTCTGCGGTCGCGTCGGGGGCCACGTTTCCATCATCGTTGCCACCGGCCGAAACCCGACGAAATTTCTTGCAGCCTTCCCGACTAGTCTTCGGTGATGGTTCGAGTTGGGTTCGTCGGCGGCGGTCTGATCGCCCGCTATCACGCCCGTCAACTCAGTGAGGTGAGCGACGCCCAGATCGTGGCGTGTCACGACATCGACTCCGACCGGGCCGCCCAATTCGTCGGTGGTTATGGCGGTGACGTTCTCGACTCGGTTGACGCCGTTATCGAAGCCAGCGACGCAATCTACGTGTGCACCTGGACTTCGGCCCATCCCGAGATCGTCGCCAGGGCCGCGGCAGCCGGAAAGCCGATCTTCTGTGAGAAGCCGCTGGCGGTGGATCTTGCCACCGCCCGGAAGATGGCGTCGGTGGTCGCCGAAGCCGAGGTGCCAAACCAAGTTGGGCTGGTGCTTCGCCGATCGCCGGCCTTCCGCTGGCTCCGCCATCAGGTTCAGCAGCCGGCGTCCGGCCCGTTGATGTCGATCGTCTTCCGTGACGACCAGTACCTGCCGGTGCAGGGCCTCTACGGTTCTACGTGGCGAATCGATCACGAGAAAGCGGGCGCCGGAACCCTGCTGGAACACTCGATCCATGACCTCGACCTGTTGCGCTGGATGATGGGCCCGATTGAGACCGTCAGCGCTCATACGGCGAACCACCATGGCCACAAGGGGATCGAAGATCAGGCGTCGGTGCTGATGATCGCCGAGAGCGGGGCTCAGGCCACCTTGGTGTCGGTGTGGCACGACCTGCTCGATCGGCCCAGCCAGCGTCGAGTGGAGGCGTTCTGCCGCGATGCCTACTTCCATTTAGAGGGTGATTGGAACGGTCCGGTGCATTGGGAACGTAATGGTGCGGCGGGCACACTCGAAGGCAAGGAACTCGCCGACGCGGCCCAAGCCATCGACGGGCGAGGTCACAACCCCGACGCCGATTTCATCGCAACGGTGCAGGCTTCGGAGCGTGGCGGGGTCGACGGCTACCCCGACTTCGAGGTAGCGCTCGAGGCCCACCGACTTTGCGACGCGGCCTACCGCTCAGCGGCCGACGGCGGCCGCCCAACGCCGCTGCAGTAACTACTCGACGGCAATAACTACTCGCCTGAAGTGCCTACTGGACATGGGCGATCAACAGGCCGTCAATTGCCGTGCCGCTGGCGAGAACCGCACCGGATGTGAGGTCCAGCGCGGTGACGGTTCCGAACACATCGTCGGTCACAAACAGTCGGTTGTCGATTTGCAGGTAGCTGTAGCCGCCGCTTCCGGGGGATATGTCGACCGACCACAACACATCTGTGGTAGTGACGTCGATGGCGCGGGCCTCGTCGGTTAGGCCGACGACCACGAGCGTCTGACCGTCGTCGGTCAGAAACCAGGAAGACGCCGTGGTGCTGAGGAGCGCACTCCCGTCGCCCTGATAGATGGTGACAAAACCCTCACCGCCGTTGACATACAACTTGGTGTCGCCGACTTGGAGGATGTCCATGAACACCTCCCATCCGCCGCTGGG
Source organism: Acidimicrobiales bacterium (assembly GCA_965216355.1). GTDB lineage: Bacteria > Actinomycetota > Acidimicrobiia > Acidimicrobiales > SZUA-35 > JAHELU01. Next base: position 514,891 of record CBDCFR010000012.1, on the reverse strand, counting down.
GGGATCAAGGCTCGGCCAGGCTGAGCCACGCTGCGACGGCACACGGACACGTTCGCCGGTGTCACAATCAACGTGCCATAACGGAACCTCCCACCAATCGCCGTCCTCGAAGTCGGCGATCGGAATGGGATCTCCAAACTCGTCGCCTTCCACTTGGAGGGCCCAACCGCCGTCGTCCTGAGGTATGGGAAGCATCGGGTCGTTAAATGAGGCTCGCCGCAGGGTGCCATCGGGCCGAGTACTCGATGCCGGGCACAGGATCGGATCCTCGTTGAAGTCGAGCATGGGACCGTCGGCCCACTTGCTGTTCGGAGAAGCGGTGAACAACACATTGTCGGCTGCTCCGACCACCCGATAACCCGGGTAGTTGTTCAGCCCGCCAGCCGATCCGTCGGCCACGATATACGCCTCGTCGGGAGCGTCCTCGTTCCACCACTTGCCGGTTGCCACCATGGTTTCCACCCCAAGCTCGCGGGCGAGAGTTGCGACCGCCTCGAGTCTGGCCGGATCCACCGGTTCTGGCTCCGACTCGTCCGGGGCGGAGTCGGAGGTGCAGGTGACCGAGTTGGGGTTCTGGCGCGAAAGCTCACTCCACGGCCGAACCTCGCTCACCTCGTCGACCACGCTTAACCTGCCGTCGTGATAGATCCAGTCGATACTGGTCCAGTTGTGCATTCCGTAGCGGTCGGCTTGGTCCACCGCATCGGAGCGGAAGCTTGTCAGTCCCCCTGAGGGATGACAGATGACGCCGACGTTGCAGGTGTCCTGACATGATGCCGACGACGCCATCGTCGGGAAACCGCCATCTCCGTAAGGATTCGGCCCGTCGACCGGTACCGGCGTGATGGCACAGTCGGTCAGGTCGAACACGATTACTCGGCTGAAGTTGTTCGCTTGAATCTCGCTGAGTAGTTCGTCGTCGCCGTTGCCATCGAGGTCCACGTGATCCCACGACGGATTGAATCTTGGCACGTCGCCGGTGGGTAGGTTGACGTCGGACACGATCCACGATCCTGATCCGAGCTGGGCCACAACCTGCACCCTGGGTGGGCCCGAGGTGGTGCTCGACGCACTGGCGATTCGATCGATCAGCCCATCACCATCGATGTCGGCCTCACCGGCGCCGGCGACGAACTCGTCCACCTGCCCGTCTCCGTCACTGTCGACGGCAAGGGTCACTGCCGGGCTTTCGAACACTTCAAGCTCGCCCGACAATCCCAAGGGAGGATCAGCAAAGCAGCCAACCGGGAGGGCGCCCTCGGCCGGTTCGACACCTTCGGACTCGCCGTCGCGGCTGAGTTCAGGACTAGGGATGGTTGTCGGAACCGTCGTGTCCACGCTGTCCGGAGCTTCGTCAACCGACTCGATGTTCGTGCCGTCTCCCGGCAATAGGGCCGACAGCAGCCAGCCTCCCACCAGCGCTCCCAGCGCAAGCATCATCCCCGCTCCGACGAGCCGGGCCGAGAGCGGCAGGTCGGCCAAATCGAACCGTGGCGGATACCGGCGACGCCGCGGCACTTCAGCCTGGTGGCGCTCCATAAGAGACGCCCATGAGGGTGGGGCCCCGGATGTGTCGCCGATCCGACTCAAGGTGGAGCGGATTGCTTCGTCGGCATGGTCCGGTCGGTGATTGTTGTGCTGGTTGGTCATGGTCGGCCTCCGAACAGCGGTCCGGTGTCACGCCCTGGGGTGTTGGTCTGGATGCTCGCCTCGGTTGCCTCTGATGCCTCGGCGGTCAACGACGTTCGCAGCGCTGCCCGTGCCCTGGCCAGGTGTCTCTTCACCGAGCCTTCGGAGATGCCGAGTCGCTCGGCGATGGTGGCGCTGGTCAGGTCTTCCCAGTAGGCGAGGTGCACAACTGCTCGCTGGCGCGGGCTGAGTTGGGCCAAGGCCGTCGTGATCTCGGAGTGCGAGGAGCCCTCAAACTGCTGATCGGGGCCCGGTGAGCGATCGTTCGGCAAGCCATGCTGGGATACCACCAATGACAGCCGTCGGGCTCGGCGTCCCAGCGAACGCCACTCCTTGGCCCCGGCGTTGGCGACGGCCCGGTAGAGGTAGGGGCGTAGTTCCTGATCAGACTGGGGCACGTCGCTCGATGGATTGTCCATCACCCGGTTCATCACCGAGAGCACAGCGTTGGCAACCACATCATCGGCCCGGCTCGGGCCCACAATGGTGGCGGCGAAGCGAACCAAAGCGTGGGCTTCCCGCTGATAGAAGTCGGCGAAATCGGTGGATCTCACACCCGTATGATCCCACCGCCCACCTCTCTGGGTGACAGCGCCCTGAAAAATCCGACACTTTGTGGCTTACGGTGTCAATCTGCAAGCTTGTTGATGCTTCGACTAATGTTCCTTTGGGCAAGGAGAGTTCCACCAATTGAGGACCAATGGGCCTCGTTCTTCTTGTCCCAAAGGGGGAAACACAATGTTCAAGAGAGTCAAGGGCTGGTATTTGCTGGCCTTCTTTGTCGCTTTCGCAGTGGCGGCGGCGGCGTGCAGCGACGATGGTGACGAAGGCGTGGCCGTCTCACTGATCACGAAGGATTCAACCAACGCGTTCTTCGTGGCCATGCAGGAGGGTGCACAGCAAAAGGCTGACGAGCTTGGGGTCGATATCACCATCGGGTCCGGTCAGGCCGAAGGCGACGATCAGGGGCAGATCGACCTGATCGAAGCGGCTATCGCAAACGGCCACGACGGCATTCTCATCACACCGATGTCGGTCAACGTCAACGACGCCATTCAGCGGGCCCGCGACGCCGGACTCTACGTGATCGCTCTCGACACGCCGACCGATCCACCCGACGTGGTCGACATCACCTTCGCCACCGACAACTGTGCTGCCGGCGAGGCCATCGGTCAGTGGGCGGCCGGCAAGCTCAACGGTGAAAAGGCCGTGATCGCCCGCCTCGTCATCTTCGACGATCGGGTCGTGTCGGTTGACTATTGCCGCGACAACGGTTTCCTCCGGGGAATGGGCATTGACATCGGCGACCTCACCGTGATGGGCGATGAACCCACCTCAGGCAACTACACCACCGGTGTCGGTGGCGAATACGAATGGGTATGTCTGGAAGCCACTCTGGCCAACGAAGAGGGAGGTCGTGCCGGCATGGAGAACTGCCTGGCCGCCAACCCCGACATCAACGTGGTCTACACCATCAACGAGCCCACCGCCTTCGGTGCCGCTGAGGCCCTTGAGGCTGCGGGCAAGGTTGTTGGTGAAGACGTGATCGTGGTGTCGGTCGACGGCGGTCTCGCCGGTGTTGAAGCGGTGCAGGATGGTTCGATTCAGGCCACCTCGCAGCAGTATCCGCTCCGCATGGCCAGCCTCGGTGTCGAGGCCATCAACACCATCGCCACCGGCGGTGAGCCACCAAGCAACACGTCGGCTGACGGCACGTTCTTCGACACCGGCGTAACCCTCTGCACCGACGAACCGGTGGACACCGTGACCGTCGCCGACCAGGAGGACTCGCAGTTCTGCATCGACAACGCCTGGGGCTAAGGCTCCGGCGTGTTTGACATGATCTGATACGGCGGAGGGCGGCGGTTGTTTGAGCCGCCGCCCTCCTCGTATCGGTCGAGACCCGCAAGTAAACGTCCAAGAAAGAACAGCAAGAGAAGCTGTAAGAGAACAGAGAGCCTTCCGGTGAATTCATCCGTCACGTCCAACGTGGGCTCGATTGATCTGTCCGAGGAATTCGACCTTCCGTCCGGACCGCTCGCTCGAGTGCAATCCACGCTCCACCGTTACCCCTACCTCAGCCCCTTGGCGGTGCTGATCGTGTCGATGATCGTGTTCACGATCCTCAACTCCCGCTTCATCCTGATCAGCAACCTGTCGCTGATGACCCAGCAGACCGTAATCGTCGGCACCTTGGCCATCGCCCAGACGTTGATCATCCTGACCGCCGGTATCGACCTGAGTATCGGCGCCATCATGGTGGTCGGCCAGATGATGATGGCCAACCTTGCCGTGGAGGTTGGCGCTTCCAACGTACAGTTCGCGCTCGGCTGGCCTTGGTGGATCGCGGTGTTGGCCGGGATCATCATGGCGGTTGCGGCCGGGGCGGTCAACGGTGCGTTGATCACTCGACTCAGCCTCCCGCCGTTCATCGTCACGCTCGGCACCCTCGGAATCTTCACGGCTTTGTCGCTGATCTTGTTCAAGGCCCGCACCATCCAGGGTCCTGAGCTACCCGACGGCATGAAAGCCATGGGCGAGACGATCGGTATCGGCTCGTTTCGGCTGATGTTCGGTGTCGGCCTGATGCTGTTCCTCTACGCCCTCTTCTCCTACATCCTGCGTAACACCGCGTGGGGCACACACGTTTATGCCGTCGGAGACGATCCGGAGGCGGCCGAACTGTCGGGTATCAACGTGAATCGCACGCTGTTCACGGTGTACTGCGCCGCCGGGCTGATCATCGGGATTGCCGGTTGGATCGCCATCGGCCGGGTCGGGTCGGCAAGTCCAAACGTGGCGCCGAACGTGAACCTGGAGTCGATTACTGCGGTGGTGATCGGCGGCACCTCACTGTTTGGCGGTCGAGGAACCATGATCGGCACCCTGCTTGGCGCCTTGATCGTGGTGGTTTTCGACTTCGGCCTATCGCTTGCTGGCCTCAACCAGGGTCCTCGCCTGCTGGCCATCGGCCTCCTGGTGATCGCCGCCGTGTCCTTAGACCAGTGGATCCGAAAGGTGGCGCCCTGATGACCAGTGCAACCGCAACCGGCGTGAAGCCGATCATGACCGGCCGAGGTTTGGTCAAGACATTCGGCCACGTGGTCGGGCTCAACCATGCCGACCTCGATCTCTACCCCGGAGAAGTGCTGGCGGTCATTGGCGACAACGGCGCCGGGAAGTCCACCCTGATCAAATGTTTCGCCGGAGCGCACACCCCCGACGCCGGCACCATGGAGGTCGATGGGCGCCCCGTTCTGTTCGGCAGCACGAGTGACGCCCGAGCCGCCGGCATCGAAACCGTCTACCAGAACCTGGCCGTTTCGCCCGCTCTCGATATCTCCACCAACCTGTATCTCGGCCGGGAGATCCGCAAGGAGGGCCCGCTGGGCTCAATCTTTCGCATGCTCGACAAGAAACGGATGCGAGCCGAGTCGGCTCAGCACCTCCAGGATCTCGGTATCGCCACGATGCAAGACATCACCCAGGCGGTGGAAACGCTCTCCGGAGGCCAGCGGCAGGCGGTGGCGGTCGCTCGAGCGGCCGCGTTCGGGTCGAAAGTGGTGATCCTCGACGAGCCCACGGCGGCACTCGGGGTGCGCGAGTCGGCCAGAGTACTCCAGCTCATCAGCGATCTGCGGGAACGAGGCATGCCGGTGATTCTCATCTCCCACAACATGCCCCAGGTGTTTGAGATCGCCGACCGCATTCATGTGCAGCGTCTTGGCCGTCGGGCCGCTGTGGTCACGCCACAATCCCACACCCAAGGCGAAGCGGTGGCGATCATGACCGGCGCCCTTCAAGTCGATGAAGCCGATCAACAGCTGGGCCCGGTGACCGCGCCGGTCAGCGTCGGGGATTCTGACTGAGAGCGACGATGCGGCCGGAGATGTGATCGGTCAGCAGAACCCGATCCCCGTCGACCACAAGATGTTGCGGATTGGCCGCTCCCTCGTACACAACTTCATAGCCAAGGCCGTTGTCATCGGTAAGGGTGGCAACGGCTGATGGATTGGCGGGAATTGACACAACCTCACCGCGGTTCCAAAGCGCCACGAGGAGTCGGGACGGGTCCCACGGTGAGATAACAACCGACGTTGGCGTTGCCCCCGCAGGGAACAACACGTGGGCCGCGGGGGCCGTGCCGCAGTCCAGGTCGCCGCCGTGTTCGGCGATCGGCACGTTGTCCTCGCCGTCGATGGGGGCACATCGAGGCCAGCCGTGGTGCTGCCCCTCGTCGACCACGATCAACTCGTCGTTCGGCGCCTTGCCGTCGTAGCGACCGTCGTTGATTTCGGTGGTGAACAACCGGCCGTCGACCGAACGGGTTTGGGCGTAGGCGTGTTTGAAGCCTTCGGCGACGATGGTGATCTCGCGACTGCGGTTGACCGCCCACAAGCTCCCGGAGCCATCCACCACGGCACCATCCACCCCGTTGCCGTCGGTCCCGTTGCCACCCGTCCCATCGGCGTCGGCCAGCCGCCCCGACGTGTCGTAAAGCAGTCGAGCGTTGTCAACGGTGAGGGAACCCTCTGATCGGCCGTTTGTTGGCAGGTTGTCAACGACGACCGTGCGATCTGACCCGTCGAGTGGCCCTCGGGTCAGCCGATTCCGCTCCATGACCCAAAGCTCCTCCGCCCCGAGCGGGCCGAAGATGGCGACACCCGTTGGTTTGTCGAGTTGATCGACGACGACGATCGGTGGATCGTCAAGACGGTCGGGGTCCACGCGCAGAACCTGGCCTGTGCCGTCGTTTTCACCCCCGCCCAGGATTGCGATCCACCAGTCGCCCTCGGGGCCGACGGTGATCTGGGTAGGGCCGTTCAGATCTGCCAACAGCTCATCGCCAACCAACCTCGGCGCCACCGGGTCGTCGGCCCCGCACGACGAGCACAGCAATGCGCATGCGATCAACACCACAAGACGCCACACCGAGGGGCAACAAAACCTCATCGCTTCGACGATAGCTCGGCCCGACGGCTGCGGTCTGGGCGGAGACCACACCGGCAACTACCATCGGTTACGTGAAGAACCAGCACGTTCAACCGATCGTCTCCACGATCCTCTCCCATGCCGCCGAGGGAATCTCGTGGAGCGATCCGACACTCGCCGAAGGTGCCGACTTCCCAGCCTCGATCTATGCCGATCCCAGCTATCTGGCCGAAGAGCGGCGGCTGCTGCTCGACGGATTACCCCAGGCCGTAGCCCTTTCCGCCGACCTGCCCGAAGCAGGGTCATTCATCACCAGGGACCAGTTTTCGGTGCCGCTTCTGATCTCGCGAGACACCGACGGCACGGTGCGGGCGCTGGCCAACGTGTGCGCTCACCGGGGTGGCCAGGTGGTGGCCGAGGATCGGGGCTGCCGTCGTCGTCACGCGTGCTCGTATCATGCTTGGACCTACAACGAGGCGGGCACGCTGGTTGGGCTGCCGGACAGCGGCTCGTTTCCGAAGGTCTCCACTCCCGGCCCCGGGTTGAGGCCGCTGCCGGTGGTGGAGTCGGATGGGATTATCTGGGTTCACCCGTCGGCCCATGATGGCCGTGATATGGCGTTGGCCCCGCCCGACCTCGGTCTTATCGCCGATGATCTGGGGCGGTTCGACATCGGCGGGCACGAACATTGGCGCGGTCATCGTTTCGATCTTGAACTCAACTGGAAACTGGTGATCGACACGTTTCTTGAGCCGTACCATTTCGCCTCGCTGCACCGAGACACTGTCGGCCCGATCTTCTTTCCCAACCTGTGTTTCGCCGACCGCCACGGCATCGACGGAGAGCATGTGCGTCATGTGATACCCAGGCGTTCGATGGCCGAGTTGGCCGAACAGTCGCCCGACACTTGGGATCTTGTGCCTCACACGGCGCTGGTCTACGTGCTGTTCCCGTCGACCGTGTTTGTGATGCAGATCGACCACATTGAGCTCTGGCGAGTGTGGCCGCAGGGCGACGATCCCAACCGGTCGTGGTGTGATCTTGATTTCTACATCCCGATCGCGCCCAATACCGACTCGTCGGAACGGCATTGGGAAAACAACTGGAAGCTCACCATCGACACCGTGGAGCACGAAGATTTTCGGGCTATGGCCGGAGTGCAACGAGGTGTGGCCTCGGGGGCTATCGACCGGGTACGGTTCGGCGCCAACGAGCCCGCCTTGATCATGTATCACCAGGCGCTGGCCGCCGCGATGCAATCAGGGCAATAGCCTGGCCTGCGGCTTGAGCTGCTACCGGCCGGCAGCGACCAGTCGTTGCTCGACCCGTTCGGAGATGTCGGCACACTCAGGGCAGTCGGCCGCCGGTCGGAGCCCCGACCGAATGAGCAGGCCATAGATACTGCAGCCGAGGCAGTAACCGGCGAACGCCTCGAGCCCGGCCGCCACCGTCAACGCCGCTATGAGGCCGTAGGCGATGGCGGGTGCATTCAGCAACGTGCCGACCAATGCGAGAGTCGTGAAGGCTGCGCCTATTCCTTGGGCGAATCGTTTGGGGGCTCCGGCCACGAACCGGTAGCGCTGCTCCGCGATCAGCGGTGTGAGCACACGGGTGGCCAACTGACCCAGCGGGCTCAGCGTCGGGCCTGTGAGCACGCGGGCCCAGAAACCGTAGGTCATGATGATCAGCACCACGCTGGAGCCGGTGGCCATAAAGGTGAGGGCCATCGCCACCACGCCGGTTGCCACCAACCGAGCGGAGACTTCGTTGACCGGATCAGGGAAAGTGAACAGCCGCGCCATATTCAAGCCAGTGTAGAGTCATGCCAGTATAAACATGACTTACTTGATCGGGTATTCCGGAATACCTAACAAATGTAGCTATTTGTATGTGACTTCGGGCACGGCAGGGGGCGAAGATGCGTCGCGCCCGTCTAGGCGTTGACGACAGCCAAATCTGAGGTGTCCAACCCAAAGCGGCCAACACACAACTCCGTCCTCTCCATGAGATCAGCCACCTCGGTCTCGACGGATCGGTCGCCCTCTTCAGCTTGGGCAAGCAGCAAAGCCGTCTTGGCTCGGAGCTCTCGGATCAGATCGGACAGTTCTTCCGTGCGACTCCACAGGGTGGCGTAGTCTTCGGTGACAAGAAGCTCAGCCGTTGCCAACTCAGCTCTCGTGGTGGCCGCCAACTCCGCAGCCAGCGTCACCGTTGTGGGCAGGGCATGGTTTCTGCGGCACCGGATACTGAAGGCTCTGCGTTCCAGCTCATAAGCGTCTTTTGCCCGGCCAAGCTGTTCCATCGCTTCGGCCACTATGGTCAAAGTACGGGCGCATTGGCCTGCCGACGTGACACATCTGAGCTGCTCCCAGGTGGATGCGATGTCCTGGTATCTTTCCAGCGCGGTGTAGGCCAGCAGCAGCGTCTTGCCGGCGATGGGAATGTGCTCGACGTTGTCGACCCGCTCGTCGGAGGTCATGTCCAGCGCCTGAAGGCTGAGCTCCAACGCACGATCCGGGTCGCCGGCATGGAGCGCCAGCACTGCTTCGGCCGAAAGGTTGAAGGCCACATCGTCCGGAGAAGGAGGGTGAGGGTCCAGACGTTGGAGGCGGGCGAGAACCACTGTGGCGCTCTCAGGATCGGCGGTCTCGACATACGCTTCGAAGAGCCAGCGCAGGGCAGACCGAATGCCGTCGACCTGAAGAGGCGAGAAGTTGGTGAGGGCCCGGCGAAGTTCGGTGATCGCCAGGATCGAGTCTCCCTGGCGGAACAGGCTCCGGCCCAAGTGGGCCAGTACCTGGGCCCGGGCCTCCTGGTCGGCTCCGATCTGGCGCGAGGCCCACGCTAGGGTCTTCGTCGCTTCCACCGGCTGGTTTTGAATGTCGTAGATCTCGGCAAGGTTGATGGCCGAGCGCGGTATGCCGTATTCAAAGTCGGCGAACTTGGCGTACTCCAGTGTGCGTTCATGCTGATGTCGTGAGCCGTCCAAGTCGCCAAGTTGTTGAAACACGATGCCGAGATTATTCATGTTCTGCCACACGAAGGCCGGGTCGACTTCGACTCCGTCGGAAATCGCCTGCTCGGCCTCTCTGCTAACCCTCAGACTTTCCCGGGGGGAGCCGTGAATCGACTCATGCACCGCGGCAATCACCAAACCCTCCGCCAGTTCCACCGGATCGGTGGCCGTGGTGAGCAGATCCAGTTCGGCTTTTGTGAGGTGCTTGCGATGAATGACCTGGGTCAACATGTGGCTGCGGCCAGGCGCAGTTGGCCGAGGATCGGAGCTGCTTGGCTTCGGCGTGTGATCGCTTTGCTTCCACTCGACCAGCCCGGCCACCTGTTCGAAGTGAATCGGTTTCGGCAATAGCACACAGTCGTCGAGCACCTCATCGATGAGCGATGAACCGAGCCCGCTCGACACCACGATCGCTGCTTCGGGGGTCAGGGCCTTTGCAGCTCGAACCAGGTCGAGGCCAAGCGGCGCCCCATCGATCATGACATCAAAGATCGCGAGGGCGAACGGTCCTTCATTCTTGATGGCATCGGATGCCGAGTCGTAGTCGGTGGCGGTAACGGGATCAGCTCCGCTGTGCCTGAACAGCTCGGCCAGTACATCGACAACGGCCTGATCGTCGTCAACGATCAGCACTCGGTGGCCATTGCCCGCCCCGTTGGTGTGTGCACTGGGTTGGGGTCTGGGGGAGACGTGCCCGTCCGCCTCGGTTTCGTTGGCCTCGCTCCGGTGAGGTTGTGTTTGTGCATTGTCGCCTCCGTCGAGTTGCCGACCTTCGGCCTTTGTCAGCTGAATCACAAATCGTGATCCACCATCCGAGTTGTTTTCGACCCGAACCTTCCCAGCCATCTGCTCGGTAAAACCAATAACGATCTGCAGGCCGAGTCCTGAGCTGCGTTCACCGGCCGTCGGCTCGGCGGCGAACGTGCGTTCCTGCCTGAAGATCTGCTTGCGCTCCTCCGCAGTTAGGCCGGGGCCTTGGTCGGTCACGGCGATGTCGACCTTGTCGTCGCTGGGGGCCCATTCAATCCAGATGCGCTGCCCCCGATTGGCGAACTTGATGGCGTTGCTCACGAGATTGCAGAGGCAGGCCCGCAACATCTCCCGGTCGGCCTTGACGTGGAGATCCGATGATGTTTGGATCTCCAATCTCACACCTTTTCGCTCGGCCTGAAGGGCGTAGCGGAGGCGTACTTCGTCGGCCAACACCGCGATGGAGATCGGCTCAAGGTCCGCTTTGCTCGAACCATCGACCAGTTGCCGATAGGCCGCAGCGTTTGCCGGTACGTCATGGAGCGCGTCGATCAACGACACAAGTTCTGAAAGGCGATCACGGTACTGTTGTTGGTCGCCGGCGAACCTGACCGACTCAAACGCCAACAACACGGAATTGAACAGACCTCGAATGTCGTGGCCGAGTAGATCGCGTAGCCGGACTTGTCGAGCGTACACATCGGCGATGACCGGCGTCGGCTGTCCGTCAACGCCGCTTCCGCTCCTCCGCTCGCAGAACTTTGAGTAACGAACTGAATCAAGGTCGAGCTGGCTGCGGGCCAGTTCGGCCGCCCGCCCCGCGTAGAGGGCTTCGGACCAGCGGTTGAGTTGGGCCAGAGCCTCGGCTCGGAGGATGAGGACCTTGGTCTTGGCCGGATAGGCGAGTTCGTCGCACCACCTCCGCAGGTAGGCCTCGGCTTCCTCGAACCGTTCTTCCAATAGGAGAACCTCGGCGGTGCACACCATCGGGTTGGCGATGTCTTTGAACTGCTTGGCGGGACCACTGAGGTCGACGGTGCTCAACAGCTCGTGGGCTTGCTCAAACCGGCCTTCCCGACCCAGAAGCCGTGCTTCGGCTGCCGCGGCGGCAAATCGAAGTCTTGCCGGAACGTCGGCAAGTCTGTTGGTGTCGAGTGCCTGCAGAATGCGGCGCGATCTCTTTGCATCCCCGTAGCCGGCTTCGAGGTAGGCCAGCTCGATGTCCAGCAACCGGTTGTTGAAGTCGCTTTCACCCTTGCGGGATCGGCTGGTGAGGCGGAGCTGTTCGAGGGCCTTGTCGGGCACCCCCGACCCGTAATAAATGTAGGCCAGTGCCTCATGTTTCAAGGGGCGGTACTGCTCATCCAAATCGGGTGTTGTGATCGTACGTCCGTGGTGGGCCACGAACGTCGCCTCGGTGGTATCTCCGCACTGAAGAAGGTAGATGCTCAGGTTGTATTGGCTGACCAGGATCCCGCGTGCGTAGCCGATGGACTCGGCCAGTTCGAGGGTCTGGCGGTGAGCAGTCACCGACTCTTCATCGGCGCCTGTGTATCCAAGAGCCTTGGCTCTGGCGTTGTAAGCCGACCAGCGGAGTTGCTGGTGGATTCGCCGAAGCTCGCTGTCCATCGCGTCGAAGTCAACGTTGTTGTAGAGATCGATTGACTCGGACGTCTGCAGCAGCGCGTCGCTGTGATCGAAGGTCAACGCGGAACGGAGACCCAACAAACTATAAGCGGCGCCGCTCAGCGCTGGATTATCCCGATTGGCCGCCCAATCCAAAACATCCGCTGGAATGGTCGTCGTCGCCAGGAGATCCTTCCAAGCAGCCTGCAATTCAGTGGCGGAAGGTGGTTGCGGCATAAGAACGTCTCACTGATTATGACATGGTTACATAGGTCGTTGCAGGTTCAACAACTGGCGAGGGTGGCGGTTTGCCATCCGGTCGCTGTTCAAGGTAAGAACGTCCTATGACCGATGAAGTCGAGCAACGCATTGTGGCGGCCCGCCTGGCGGCGATCGCCGGACTGGCCTCAGCCGGAGATTGGCTCAGTGGCAAACAACGCCTGGCTGCGTGGAGCGAGTCCCGATCGGCCGATATCGACCCCTTGGATCGGGCTCGCCGTCAGGCGTTGAGTCCAAACGCGGTAGAAGGCAGCCACGGGTCGAGAGGCTCTCTTTCGGCGTCGGCGGTCGAGGTTGTGCATCGCATCGCTTCCGATCCGGGCCGGCTGAGCCGGTCATGGGCCGACGACCGTATCGCCGATCTTGGCGCCGACGTCTACACCGAACTCGTTGGTGTCGTGGCCGCAGTTCGCACTCTCGACACGTTCGACGTCGCTATTGGTAATGATCGAATACAACTCCCCGATCCCGAGCCTGGCTCACCGGAAGAGCGGCGCCCCGACGGAGTCGGCGATGTTGGGGCGTGGGTGCCGCAGAGCATTGAGAAGTTGCGGGCGAACGTTAGTCGGGCTCTGTCACTCGTGCCTCTAACCAACGACCTCTGGCGGGAGTTGGTTGACTCGCACTACTCCCGCGGCGCGCAGTTTATGACGCTCACCTGGGAGCGAGCCTTGACTCGTGTGCAGGTGGAGGCGGTGGCTGCCCGCACCACGATCGCTCTTGATTGCTTCTATTGAACGACGGCCCATACAGTGCTGCTCCGTGAGAGCAGCCGGGTGCTGAACCAGTCGGTCAACATGGAGGCTGTGGTTGATCCAAGCTCCACCACCGAAGACTACGGATTTCCGGCTGGAGCGGAACTGATGGCCTTTGCCACCGCCGCCAACCGGGCCGCCAATCCGATCATGGCGGCCGACATCGACGAAGCTGACTTGGGCGCCGAGCTGGTCGAGGCGCGGGATCGGCTGATCGCCGAGGTCGGCCGCGAGGGTCTGATCGAGGCTGCGGCCACGGTTGCGGCGTTCAACGGCTTGGTCCGAGTGGCCGACGGCACCGGCATCGAACTCGACGATGGCTTGAACGAGGTCTCGGCCGACCTTCGGTCGGAGCTGAAACTCGATGACCTGGCCGGCTCGGTGAACACCACAACGTTGATAGCCGAGCCACCAGAAGTCAGCTCTGCGACCGGCCAGGATGCCGATGAAGCCACGGCTGTAGCGCGCCTATTCTCCTAACGACACACTCGTTGTCACAAGGCTTCTTTATTGTGCAGTCATGTCCCGTTGCGTTCAGCTGCATGTAGCGGCAGCCACCGGTCGCGGTTCCTCATGGCCATTCGGTGGGGCCGCGCCTGGTGCCGGGTACCCTTATCGGCTGCACCATTCTTTGGCTCCACGTGTCACGTTCCCGTCGGAGCCGATCTCGGTGCCAACCCATCGTCGATCTTGCCGGATGCGATTGCAGCCGGCGAGTCGGCCCAAAGGTGATGGAGCCCGACGTTCCATTGCTAACCCTGCTCTTGAAGGTCAAGAGCCCCGGCAGCCCCGGGTCCGTAGGGAGGTAGACGCCCAGGTATGAGGGCATACGAATTAATGGTCATCTTCACGGCCGACACTGAAGAGTCAGCCGTGCAGTCAGTAATCAACCGGCTTGAGGGCCTGGCCAAAGAGGCCGGAGGCACCCTCGAGAAGTCCGAAAAGTGGGGCGTTCGTGAGTTCGCCTACGAAATCAACAAGGCCCGTGAAGGGTTCTACGTCGTTCTGGAGTTTGCCGCTCCCAACGCGCTGAGCGAGATCGATCGTGTTCTGCGCCTCGCGGACAATGTGATCCGCCATAAGTTCATTCGCTTGCCCCTCGGCGAGGCTCATCGCCGCGGCTTGGCCAGCGTCACCGCTTAAGCGTTAGAGGAAGAACAAACTCATGGCTATCGATAACACCGTAACCGTCACCGGCAACGCCACCCGGGAACCGGAGCTTCGCTTCACCCCCTCGGGCCAGGCTGTCGCCAACTTTGGGGTGGCTGTCAACCGACGTTGGCAGAACCGCCAGACTCAGGAGTGGGAGGAATCCGTCTCCTTCTTCGACATCACCTGTTGGTCGACCCTTGCCGAGAACGTTGCAGAATCGGTGGCCAAGGGAACCCGCGTCACAATTACCGGCCGTCTCGACCAGCGAAGCTGGGAGACCCAGGAGGGCGACAAGCGCTCCAAGGTTGAGATTGTGGCCGACGATGTGGCCGTCAGCTTGCGCTGGGCCACGGCCGAAGTACTACGTAACGAACGCCCCGATGGAGGAGGCTTCGGCGGAGGTCGCCCGAGTGGTGGCAACGCCGGCGGCGGCGGTGCTGCCGGAAACACCCCTCCGTACAACCCCGACGAAGAACCGTTCTAGGGCAACACAAGGACTAATTAGGAATACCAATGGCTAAAGGAAATTCCCGCAACAAGCGGATGAAACCAAAAGACTCCAGTCGCCGCGGCAAGAAGAAGATCAGCCCGCTGTCATCGGAGAACGTTGAATACGTCGACTACAAAGACGTCGATCTCCTGCGTCGGTTCATGTCCGACCGGGCCAAGATCCGCTCTCGTCGCGTCACCGGCAACGACTCCCAGCAACAGCGTGAGATCGCCCGGGCCATCAAGAACGCTCGAGAGATGGGCCTGATCGCCTACACCAGTCGAGTCACCACCCAGCGTCGAGGCAATCGCCGCGACGACCGTGATGGTGGAGGTCGTGATGGTCGTGATGGCGGCGGTCGTGGCCGCCGAGACGACAATGAGTCGACCCCCAGGGACGCCGATGCAGCTGAAACTGCGGAGGCTGTTGAAGTTGAGGCCACGCAGGCCGCTGAAGAGACTGTGGAGGCCTAGGCAATGCGCGTTGTCCTACACGAAACAATCGCCGGGCTTGGCAACCGAGGCGACCTCATCGAGGTGGCCGACGGCTACGCCCGAAACTCGCTCATCCCCAAAGGTTTGGCTCAGCAGGCCAGCGCCGGGGTTGAGGCTCAGGCCGATGCGATGAAGCGGGCTTGGCAGCTCAAAAACGCCAAGGATCGCGACGCTGCCGAGGAGGTGGCCAAGACGCTGGTGTCTACTCCCATCGAGATCGCAGCTCGAGCCGGAGCCGAAGGAAAACTGTTCGGCTCGGTTACCACTGCCGATATCGCCGAGGCGATTCACGCCAAGGCCGGCGTCGAGATCGATCGCCGCATGATCAACATGGAAGACTCCATCCGCACCACCGGATCTCACGTGGTCATGGTGAAGCCCCACCCCGAGGTGGAGTTCCCCGTGACTGTTTCGGTGGTCGAACAGGTCTAGTTGTGTTCCCCTGGAGTGAGAAACGATCGATCTCCAGGGGACCAACACCACGCACTCGATTTCCCCAGGGCCGTTATGCCCTGGGGTTTTTGAATGCCGATTTGTCCACTTGTTATCCACAGAATTTGTGGAAGTTTGTTGCTGATCATCACATCGTTCAACAGCCAGATGGTCGAAAGCAGCCATTTTCCACAGGCGGCGTAGGTGATTCCTCACTGCGGACAGCGGTTTGCTGCCAACATCCACAACTTGCTCCTTCTAGCTGCAGACTGTTCGAGTCAGGCTGGATTGACAGCGAGATAAACCTCGACTCCGCCGACGGTCGGGCTATCCCCGAGTTATCAACAACGGACCGGGCGAATATCCACACTGTTTCCCTCTGGAGCTCCACAACGCAAGTGGGCCATGATCAGATGTGGTTGAACGACGCTGGGAGAGCTGAGCACCTACATGTCTGATCGAATGCCGTCATCACCAACGCGGGTGCCGCCGAGCAATCTTCGAGCCGAGGAGTCGGTTCTTGGAGCGATGCTGTTGTCTCGCGAGGCGATCGCCGAGGTCGTAGAAACCCTCGACCCCGACCACTTTTATAAGCCTGCTCACGGCCATCTCTACGACGCCATCATGGGCTTGTACGGCGCAGGGCAACCGGTTGATGCCGTCACGGTGGCCGAAGAACTTCAGCGAGCCGGTCTTCTTGACGAAATCGGGGGCCCTTCGCTGCTCCTGGATCTACAGGCCACCACCCCGGCGATCAGCAACGCCGCCCACTACGCCAAGATCGTCGAAGAGCATGCTCTGCTCCGGCGGCTGATCAATGTCACCAACGAGATCGCCGAAACGGCGTATGGCGTGCCCGACGATGTCGTCAAGGCCATTGATGACGCCGAGGCTCGGATGTTCGAGGTGGCTCAGCGCCGGGTCACCAACACCACCGCCCAGATCAAGGATTTGTTGTCGGCCAACCTCGATCGTCTGGAGACGCTCTACGAACGGGGCGAGTCGATCACCGGCTCAACCACCGGTTACATCGATCTCGATGAGATGCTGGCCGGCCTGCAGCCGAACGCACTCTATGTAATAGGGGCCCGCCCCGCCATGGGGAAGGCACTCGACGTCAACACCGTTCTCCCGACCCCGACGGGTTGGACAACGATGGGCGAGATTGCCGTTGGCGACCAAATCTTCGACGAAGCAGGGGAGCCGGCAACCGTAACGTACAAAAGCCCCGTCTACAACGATCACGAATGTTTCGAAGTGGAATTCGACGATGGATCCGTTCTGATTGCTGACGCCGAGCACCAATGGTTCACCTGGGATAATCGAGCCTGGAAGTCACAGCGTGCTCGTTATGCCCACCGGCGCGGTCCAGGCCCGGACAATCCCAACCTTTCCCGCAGCCAGTCTCACCGTTGGGTCGAACCTGCGATTCGAACAACCAAGGAGATCGCCAACACGCTCCAGGTTGAGTCCGACGGCCGACCCAACCACCGGATACCGCTCGCGGAGCCGCTGCAGTGCAGCGACGCCGACCTTCCGATAGAGCCCTATCTCCTGGGTGCCTGGCTCGGCGATGGTCACACAAACAAGGCTCAGATCACCACGATGGATGCCGAGATCGTGTCGGCATTTGAAGGCGAAGGCTGGGTACTCAAGCCGTTGGCCACGGGCGGGCAGGCGCGCACCTACTCAATACGCCATGTCGACGATCCTGAAGATGCTCGAGGCCGAGGGGGCCTGGCCTTCACCCGCCGGCTGAAAGAGCTTGGTTTGACCTCGGCGGCCAAGCACATCCCGGTCGAGTATCTTCGAGCAGGCCCCAAGCAACGACTTGCGTTATTGCAGGGTCTCATGGACACAGATGGCAACGTCGTAGCCGGACAAGTGACTTGCCAGCTAGCGCTGTCGAACGAGCAGCTTCTCAGCGATGCCCATGAGCTGGTGATTTCGCTCGGATTCAAAGCCGGCCAAATCAGACAACGGCGCACCAACTTCGATACC
This sequence comes from Acidimicrobiales bacterium, assembly GCA_965216355.1. GTDB lineage: Bacteria > Actinomycetota > Acidimicrobiia > Acidimicrobiales > SZUA-35 > JAHELU01. The sequence continues at coordinate 497,275 of CBDCFR010000012.1, read as the reverse complement.
GATGTATGGCGATTCAACTTCAGCGCACCCGAGCATGTCTTTCGTCTGGACCGTAAACGAGAAGCCCAGCGGGTTGTAGATCGGCCACATAGCTCCACGAGGTGGCGGACCATTGTCGACGTTCGCCAGGTGGAGTCTCGCCCCGTCCAGTGCATCACGGTCGACTCGCCGAATCATCTGTACCTGGCCGGTCGGGAGATGATCCCGACCCATAACACCGCATTTTCTCTGGGCATCGCCGCCAATGCGGCCATGAAAGACAACAAACCGGTGCTTATCTTCAACCTGGAGATGAGCCAGCTCGAGCTTTCACAGCGAATCCTGTGCTCGGAGGCGCTCGTCGATTCCAGCCGGGTGCGCACCGGAAAGATCGGTGAGGCTGAGTGGACCAGGATCAGCCACGCTGTCGGTCGTCTCGCCGAGGCACCGATCTATATCGACGACAATCCTCACACATCGGTGATGGAAATCAGGGCCAAGGCCCGTCGATTGAAGAGCCGGGTCGGTGACATCGGTGTGGTGATCGTCGACTACATCCAGCTGATGACCGGCCGATCAAACGCCGAAAGCCGCCAGGTGGAAGTGTCGGAGATCTCCCGTGGTCTTAAGATCCTCGCCCGCGAACTCGAAGCCCCGGTGGTTGCCTTGGCTCAGCTCAACCGAGCGTTGGAGCAACGGGTCGACAAACGTCCGATGCTGTCGGACTTGAGGGAATCAGGGTGTCTGGTTGCGTCCACCCGTTTGACCAGGGCCGACGGGTCCGAGGTCACGCTTGGCGAGTTGGTCGAAACGGGAGAGACCCCGAACGTCTGGGCCATCGATGATCGCGGAAAGGTAGTATCGCGTCGGCTTGAGCGGGCGTTTTCTTCCGGAACGAAGCCGGTTTATCGAATGACCCTCAAGTCCGGTCGAGTCGTGGAGGCCACGGGAAATCATCGGTTCATGACCGTCGGAGGCTGGCGCCATCTCGACGACCTGGACGTCGGCTCGTTTATCGCCACCCCTCGAGTGTTGCCGGCACCGGAACGCCCCGAAGTTTGGGATGACAACGAGGTTGTCTTGCTGGCCCATCTCCTCGGCGATGGCTCGACGGTCAAGGCGGTGAAGTACTCGTCAGTAGACGAGCGTAACCTTTCCGCAGTCGAGGAGGCAGCAAAGTACTTTGGATGCGAGGCCCGTCGGATGGGTGACGGCACAGCCGCTCGAACCGGAGCCGTACAGGTCTGGATCCCATCACCAAGGCGGCTGACCCATGGCGTTCGGCATCCCATTGGCGAATGGCTGGACGGCTTGGGAGTCTGGGGCAAGCGGTCCCACGAAAAGACCATTCCCGAAGCAATTCACCGCCTCAAGGATCCCCAGGTGGCCTTGTTCCTGTGCCACCTGTGGTCGACGGACGGATCGATCAGCCTCCGCCGCGGAACGGGGCCGAAGGTCGGCTGCTATTACGCAACGACGTCGAAAGCGATGGCGATTGGTGTCCAACGTTTGCTATTGCGGTTTGAGGTACGGTCGAAGATCTCGGCCGTGCAGAAGAAGGGATACCGAGACTGCTATCACGTCCAGATCTACGGCGCGGTCGACCAACAGCGGTTCCTTTCCGAAGTCGGATGCCACGGTGACCGCGGCGACATCATTCCCGAGGCACTCGGCGTCCTGTCGACGGTGAAGCCAAACCCGAACAACGACCTCGTGCCGTGGGAGATCAGCAGCGAGATGAAAATCGGTGAGATCGTCGGAGATCAGAAGCTGACCGATACAGCCACGTCCGACGTCTACTGGGATGAGATCGTCGACATCACTCTGCTGGGGGAGCAGCCGGTATTCGATGCCACGGTGGAGATTGATCACAACTTCATCGCCAATGGAATAGTGGCTCACAACAGCCTCGAACAGGATGCCGACGTCGTGATGTTCCTGTACCGCGACGAGGTGTACGACCAAGACTCACCCGACAAAGGCGTGGCCGAGGTCATCGTGGCCAAACACCGTAACGGCCCGGTTGGTAAAGTTCGCCTGGCCTTCCGCGGGCAGTACACCCGGTTCGACAACATGGCTCGCTCAATGCCCGGCGGCGGAGGTCCCGAAGGGGGAGCGCCGGGGGGCGACGGCGGTCCGCCACCCGACGACGACTTCTAACGTTCCCTGGTCGGTCAGTCGGCCGGCGAGACAAACACGGCCGGCGGGGGAGCGTCAGGTGAACCTGTGTCCACCCCCTCTGAAGAGCGCATGCCCACGACCGTTGCCACAATCGCCACAACCATTGCCAACACCAGCAGGCCCTGAAACACCAGCGTGGTTCGTTTGATGCGTACCGAAGCCTTGGTCGCCTGACGAGCCCGGCGGGTGGAATAACGGTCGGGTGTCAAGACGACCGTCTCTATCGAACCCTTGCTGTCGGTCAACGTTTCGGCTTGAGAAGCGTCAGCGTCGCCGCGGTTCGCAGGTCGGGTCGACCGCTGGGCTATCCGCTGGCCGGTCCCGCCCTCTATTGGGCGGCGCGCCGGGTGTTTGATGGCTGGGTCGAGTGATGTTCCCGAGGGTGACTCCGTTTGCACCTTCAAGTGGTCGGAGTGGGATCGCGGTTCCTTGAGAGAAAGGGGTTGAACGGCTCCAGAAGAAGAGCGGAAATGCCCTGTGTTTGGGTGGCTTGGGTTCAGCCAAACAACGAAGCCAAAGCCCAAATCACCACAACAGTACCGATGCCGATCTGAAGCAAAGACCGTCCGAGCGGCGGTTTGGCCACCTCGTCGTCGCCGACTTCCTGCTTCGGATTAAGCAGAGCGGCACCGGTGCCGAGAGCCAGGGCGCCGCCAACGGCCAACATCAGCCAAACGAGAATGTCTTCACCCAAAAATTCGCTCAAGTCCACAAGGCTATCCGACGATGCATGTAACACCGGTGGCCATCACCCTCACCGGGAACTAGGGCAACTGAGCGGGAGGCGTCACTCCTCCACACGCATCGCCACGGCTCCTTCTGGAGTCGACGCCCGGCGTCTCCTGCTCAGGGCCCGAAGTCTTTGAAGCTCGCCCTCCTTACCCACGAGGGTCGAGGTCGCCGACCGCGACGTCCGAGCTGACGCTGGCCGCCACCAACGTCTCGACTCGGAACTGACCCACCGTGCGGGCCAGGACCTTGGCTCCGGTCGCCCGGTCGAAACAGAAGGTGGAGCGGCGTCCCCACTCGTGTCCGTTGTCGCCGGACAGGGCTCGAAGGTCCCAGCACCGCATTTCCAAGCCGAGGGCAAGTAGCGAGTCGATGGCCCCGTCGGCCGAAAGGGTCCCCGCCAAGTCGCCGGAGGTCATCTGATACAGGCGATGGCTGGGGGTCTCTCCCGAAACCGCCTGACTCACGCCGGCAATGGCCGTCGCAAACTGCTCGTCGGCGTCGCTCGTGCCAGAACCGTCGGAGCACCAGAACCGATCTTCAATTCGGCGGCAGGAACGGGTGCCGTTGATCGGGTCGACGACTGTAGCGGTACCTCCCACTTGATGGAGGCGATGGTGGGCATCCAGCTGGGCCTGGTAGACGATCATCGAAGTCGCTGCCGGCACTACCGCCGACGTCGCCGACGTAGCGGAGTTGCCGACGACGGCACCAAACGACGACTCTGCGTCGGACAGCGGAGTGCGATGTAGTACTGCCGACATCGTGTACCGGCTGGTGAGCGACTGTTCCCAGTCGTCCAAGAACATGGCGAGCATGGTGTCGTCGGCTCTGGTCCACGCCGAGCCCTCCGTCGTGTCGCCGTCAGCAGCTGCCAGCTCCCCAGGCTGAAGATCGGTGTCTCCGCCGCCTACAGGAACCGGCCACCAGAGCGCGGCGGCCAGCACAACCGCAAAAACGGAGGAGGCGACAACCGGAGTCAGGGGGGAAAGCGGTGACCGGTTGGACGTCGGTTGGTTATCGGAATCTGTCATCGGCGGAGTGGACGATCGTCGTGGACTCAGCACATGCTGGACGCTGTGATCGAATCGACGATCTGATTGTGGATCTACTCCCATCGGGATCTACATTCAAGCCATGAGCGAAGCCCTCGAACTAATACCGGCGGCGACTGTGCTGTTGTTGCGCAACGGCGAGTCGGGAGTCGAGGTTCTCATGGTGCGCCGAAACTCCAAGATCGCCTTCGGCGGTATGTGGGTGTTCCCCGGCGGTCGGGTAGACGATACGGACCAGGCCCCGGCCGCCGTCGACGATCAAACTGTCGACTTTCTAGGCCTGACCGAGAGCGTGGCCGAGTTCGGAAGCGAAGCCGGCGGTGTTCTTGGCGTGTCCCGGATCGCCGCCGTGCGTGAGGTTCAGGAGGAGACCGGGCTGTCGGTTCAACCGGCAGCCCTGGTGCCCTGGTCGTTCTGGGTTCCGCCTGACGCCGAGGTGATGGCTCGTAACGGGCCCCGACGTCGCTTCGCCACCTGGTTCTTTGCCGCCGAAGCCCCCCGTGGTGAGGTGGCGATTGATCATGGGGAGATCCATGACGATGAATGGCTCACCCCCGCCGCCGCTCTCACCAAACATCACGCCGGCGATATCGAGCTCGCACCACCTACCTGGGTCAGCCTCTGGCAGCTGTCCCGGCACGATTCAGCCGGATCGGCGCTCACTTGGGCTCGATCGACCAGTCCTCGTTTCTTCCAGACCAAGCCGCTGCAGCGCAAACCGCTCACCCTGGCCTGGGGTGGCGACGTCGGTTACGAAGTCAACGGCAGCGACGTCGACGTGATGACTCTCGATGGGCCTCGCAATCGTTTGACGATGAACCCCAACGGGTGGATCTACGAATTCAGCGACCAGACGTCGTAAATGACGCGGCCTAGAGGTGTTTGAGGGCTTCGCGTTTCGACAGGCCCGACAACCGGTCGTCGTGAGCGGCTACAAACGCTCGAACTCCGTCGGGGTCGACTCGAGCGTGCTGGCGTAGGGCCCAGCCAATGGCCTTTCGGATGAAGAAATCCTTGTGCCCTGCCTGCATCTCACAGTAGTGGAATAGCCGATCGGCATCGGTGTCGGCTTTGTAGCTGAGCTGGTGGAGGATGGCGGTGCGGGCCAACCACATGTTGTCGTCGGTGATCCATTGGTCCATCACCGCGATCAAATCGGGGTTTGCCTTGACCAGCGGGCCGACGGTCCAGGCCGCCAATGAGTCGACCGTGTCCCACCATGATTTGGTGATCACAAACGACTCGACGTCGGGCAGGTGAGAAGGATCAAGCTTGCCGACGTGACGGCGGGTCATGAGGATGCCGACGTATTGAAACTCCCGCTCCGGCTGTTGCCAGCATTGATGGACAAAATCGATGATCTCGTCACCGTCGACCGGCTTTGCGGCGGCCAAGAACGGTTTGGCAGCCGCTCGTAGCGGTTTGGAACGCACGCCCATGAAGGCGAAATGGTTCTTCATGTAGGCTTCCATGCCCGCCACATCGGCTGGCACGGCCACCTCTTCCATGGCGGCTCTCAGCCGCCCGATGTTGAGGTCAACCGGTTCGTTTTCGGCCATTGATACACGATACTCTTGGGCCGGTGATCGACCGCGGCCGCTCGGCCTCCTTCCTCGGCTGGCGGATGTTGGCCCTCGCCGTGGTCACCTCGGTGATGACGGGGCCGGGGCAGACGATCGGGGTGTCGGTTTTCATTGACCCGATAGTTGAAGAACTTGGGTTGAGCCGTTCAGCAGTCAGTACCGCCTATTTAATCGGCACCCTCACGGGCGCCACGGCGATGCCCTTTGTGGGACGTTTTGTGGATCGCCGCGGGGTGCGGCTTTCACAGTTGATCATCGGCGGCGCATTTGTGGGGGCGCTTGTATCGATGTCCGGCGTCAACGGCATGTTGTGGCTCATCGCCGGGTTCACCGGCATCCGCATGTTCGGTCAGGGCTCACTGTCCATGGTTTCATCGGTCACGGTGGCGTTGTGGTTCGAGCGGCGCCGAGGACTGGCCATGGGCATTATGGCCACCGTGGCCGGAGCCCTCATGACGCTGGTTCCGGTGGCCCTCAACGCCGTGATCGGTGTTACCTCATGGCGGATTGCCTGGCTGGTGGCGGCAGCTGCTGTTGCCGTCACCGTGCTGCCGATTGCCTGGTTCGGGTTGATCGACCGTCCGGCCGCGGTCGGGCAGTATCCCGACGGTGACCGCCCTGACGGCGGTACCCCCGACTCTGGCACGCCCGAACTTGATTCGTCCGACGGCCCCGAATCGCTGCGGCCCCTCGTCGGATACACCAGAGGCGAGGCGGCCCGCACTCCGCAGTTCTGGATCTTGGCGGTGATCGGAACTGTTTCGTCGATGCTCGTCACCGGGCTCAACTTCCACCAGATCGATCTTCTCGGTGAGGCGGGCCTCTCGTCGGGTCAGGCGGCGGCGATGTTTCTACCTCAGATTCTCGGATCCTCGACGTGTGCTCTCGGCGTCGGCTACGCCCTCGATCGTATCGGCACTCGCTTTGTACCGGCCGTGAGCATGGTGCTCCTGGTGTTGGTTCATCTCGTGGCCGTGCGCCTCGATGGCGGTGCGATGATTCTGGTCTACGCCGTGAGCCTCGGCGCTGTGGGCGGCACCGTCAGGGCCGCGCTCTCGACCATGGTCCCCGGCTATTTCGGCACCGCCCACATCGGTTCGATTCAAGGTCTGATGTCGGTGTTGCTGGTTGGCGGCTCCGCTCTTGGCCCCGTGGTTCTGGCCTTGGCTGAGGCGGCAACCGGCAGCTACCGGAGCGCCAATCTATGGCTAGTGATCATCCCCACGATTTCCGCGTTGGTGGCACTGGCCAACCGCCCGTTGCGGCCCCGCCAGGAACCGCAATCGGACAGAAAACCAGAACCCGTCGCAACGTAGTGTTGGAGGCTCCCGCCCGCCCGCTCGGCTACACCATGGCGCCGAGGGCTTGGGTCTCAAGCTCGACAATCGTCGACACCGTCTCGGCGATATCACCGTAGACCTTGCCCGCACTGTCACTGCTCATCGAGAACGCGTCGAGAATCTCACGTTGCTCGGCGCTGTAGGCGGCCATGGCGTTGGCGTCGATCCCATCCAAGCCGAGGCCCGAATCGAGAGCGTCGGCTCGCTCGTCGGACAACTGCCCGTAGCGCTCGATGTCGGGGTGGGCCGACAGCACAATCTCGGAGATCCGTCGCCAGGCCCGACCGCTTTCAGCCCAGAGTTCGGCAGCCCCGCTCCACTCCGGTCGACCGGCGACCTCGGCGGCCTCGGTCATAAACTGGGCCATGAGAGGGCGACCAGCGTCGGGAGCCGTGTAGGCGTAGTTGAGGCAGTCGTAGATTCTCGACAACCCGATCCCGGCTCGCCGATCTGCTCCGAAGATGGTGGTCCAGCCTTTCTTGGTCGATGAGGTGAGAAGATCCTGCCACTTGGCCAAACCGGCCAGCCCAACGTTTGATTTGAACTGTGGGACTGGAGGACGATCGAATCCGCTTGCCGATTCCCGCACCGCCGTGGCCAAGAGATCGGTCCAGTTCGGATCCGGCGCTAGGTCTGCGCTGTCGGTCATCAACACCATGCGGTTCTTACCCTGGCGATAGAGACCGCGGGCGTTGTCGAAGTCAGCCCGGCCAACCGGAAGCGGATTGGGCGAGCGATCGTCGAGCAACAACACGCCATCGTCGGTCACACCGACAACCCCGACCAGGTGCGGGGCCATGGCTGCTTCGTCTTCGGGCAGCCCGAGGTAGGGAAGTCCGCCGGCCCCCACCGTGCACAAGACCGGACGCTGGGCTTCAAGAGCAGCGTCGAGGTCGGCCGCCGCCTTCTTCGCGCCCGAGGTGGTCTTGACCTCGATGGGGAGCGACAGTCGCTCGAACAGCTGCTGGCAGAATGGATCGGGCATCGATTGATTGCGGGCCACGATTGTCATCGTCGGCGTGTCGCCGTATTCAAAGACCCCGTAGAGGAAGCCGACGCCGCCGGCCAGCCCGAAGGCCATGGCTTCTGACATCGAATTCCCATCGGGACCTGTGATTCCGGCGCTGGTGCAAAGGTTTCGGGCCGCCGCGAGGTCGGCCTGCTGGCCACCGACGGCGGACACCGAGGCAAAGAGCCCGAAGGCCGTGGCGGTGCCGTCCTTGGCCGCCAGCACATGGGCGCGGGCGGTGGAGTAACGTTCGCCGGTCTTGGTCATACGTTGACGTACCAGCGTCTTGAAGTCACGGTTGCGAGTCATGTTCGAATCTCCGTTCGTTGCTGCATCGGAGGCCTGGAATCAGCCACCCCTGACCGCAAACGTCCGATGCTGGCCCCACGTTTCGAGCGAGGCCGACGAAATTCGATTTCATAACTGTGGTTCCACCGGTCGGCCGGGCCGACGGCGAAAGACCGTTGAGCGGAAGAGACGGCCTCTCCTTTGCCTCACTGGACGACTTGGGTGGAAGCCGTGATGAGGTTTGGCGACGCTCGCCGCCAGGAACACGAGAATACCACAGTGCACGGCCATATGACAGGGGTGACAAGCGCCGAGGGTGAACCGGACCGCTCGGTACACTGGAGGTTGGTGCTCCTGTCTACCCGTGTGTCTGGGGCAGAAATCTGGAGTACATGATGTCCACCGAAACCGCCTTTGCCCGGCTTGGCGTGCCGGAGCCGCTCTCTGCGGCCCTAAAAGCCATGCGGTTCACCGAACCGTTCGAAATTCAGGCGTTGACGATTCCCGACGCGCTCGCCGGGCACGACATTCTTGGCCGTGCCCCCACAGGGTCAGGTAAGACGCTGTCGTTCGGCGTGCCGGTGTTGGCCCGCATTTCCACCGCGGCCGCCGGTCGGCCAACCGGTCTCATCCTGGCTCCCACCCGTGAGCTTGCCGAACAGATCCGCCGCGAACTCGACCCCCTGGCCAAGTCGGTGGATCGCACCACGCTGGCCGTCTACGGCGGCAAAGGTCTGGGGCAGCAGTTGACGGCGCTGTCCAAGGGAGTCGATGTACTGGTGGCTTGCCCCGGCCGGCTGATCGACCTCGTGAACCAAGGGGCGGTCGACCTCGGGGACGTCGAGGTGGCGGTTGTCGATGAGGCCGACCGTATGGCCGACATGGGGTTCCTGCCCGACGTCCGCAAGATTCTCGACATGACCCCCGAGACTCGACAAACCGTGCTCTACTCCGCCACCCTCGACAAAGAGGTGCAAGTTCTGATCGACAAATATCAGACCGACCCCCTTGAGTTCTCGGTGGCTGAGCTCGAACCCGACATGAGCCTGCTGACCCACCGGTTCATCCGAGTACCGAAGAAGGAACGAATCTGGCTCGCCGCCGACTTGATCACCGAATTGGGCACGTCGATCGTGTTTGTGCGAACCCGCCACGGTGTTGATCGACTGGCCCGCCAGCTTCAGCGCAACGGAGTGAAAGCGGCCTATATCCACGGTGGCCGTAGCCAGTCGCAACGAGACCGGGCGCTAAGCCTGTTCACGTCGGGAAAGGTGCAGGCCCTAGTGGCCACCGACGTTGCCGCCCGGGGAATTCACGTCGATGGGGTTGAGTGTGTGGTGCACTACGACCCGCCGGCCGAATACAAAGACTACGTGCACCGCTCGGGGCGAACGGCTCGTGCTGGAGCGTCCGGCGTGGTGGTCTCATTGCTCGACAAGTCGCAGGTGTCGGAGTCGCAGAAGATGCAGCTAAAACTTGGGATCGAGGCCGACATCGAGCCGATGCCCGAGCGTCAGCACTTCCTTGAACCGGTTACCTCGTTGTCCAGTCCTTCCCGCTCCACCACGAAACGCAAGCCGGGCGGCTCGAAGTCGAGCGGTACGAAGTCGAGCGGCACCAAGTCGGCCAGTGCGAAAGGAGAACGGCGGTCCGAGGGTGATGGCAAGAAGGTGCCGAAACGGCGGCCAACGCAGGTGAAGTCGTCCTCAAGTCGGAGAAAGGGCGCCGAGGACGAGGAAACGGGCCAGAAACGTGGCGGTGGCGGCTCTCCCAAATCCAAATCTCGGTCCCAGTCCAGGTCGAGCACCAGCAAAGGCACCGGCAAGGGCCGGAGCAAGCAGCGGTCCTCCGGTGGCGCAGCCTCCTCAGGCGGCAAACGTAAAGCGACCGGGGCGAAGCCGAAGTCGAAGCGGTCGGGCAAACCTCGGCCTAAGAACCGTAAGAACAAACCAGGCGGCGGTCGGCGCAAGGCCCGCAGTTAGACCAGAAACGGGTGACCGAGCCGTTCGAAGAGGTGGCCCACAAATCGCAGTGTCAATCCCCACAGCACCTGGTCGTCCCTGTCGAGACGGATGCCGGGGAACGTGGTCTGCGCCGGTTCGAAGTAGTAGTCGATATGGCGGCCGGGATCAGCGAGATCGACCAACGGAATCCACACTGCTTCAGCGACCTCGTGGTTCGGTTGTAAGTTAGGGCGTCGGCCGTCGAGCCAGTAGCCATGGGCTGAGACGAGGACCAAGCTGTTGGTCGCCCTGCCGCCGTCGAGTTCGGCCAACGTGCCGATGGCGTGTTGGGGGCGAAGCTTTAGTCCGATTTCCTCCCACGTCTCCCTGACCGCTGTGGACTCCGGTGTGGGGTCGACGAGATCGGTCCGACCTCCGGGGAAGGCCATCTGCCCCGACCATGGATCACTGTCGCGATGGGCACGTTGTATGAGCAGCACCTCCGGACCATGATCGCTGGCCCGAAAAATCGCCGCGACGGCCGCACGCGGAACCGGCTGCTCAAATGGGATCGATGGCTCGTAGTGATCGTCGAGCAACGACGAAAGGCGAGTTCGACCGATACCACGCAAGTCTGGTTCCTCGGTGCTCGGTCCTTTGTCGCTCACAATCCAGTTATATCGGCTCTCACCAGGCTGCGTCGGCGAGAACTTTGAGTGTGCTGTCTATCTGGTCCGCACTCACGTCAAGGTGAGTGACCATGCGGCTCTTGCCCCCGGACACACGTATCAAGATTCCTGCTTCGGCCGCAGCCTCGGCCATGGCCTCGGCCTTTGGTCCAAGGTCGACAAACACCATGTTGGTGTTCTGAGCTTCGACGATGACTCCGGGGATGGAGGCCAGGCCTTCGGCGAGGCGGGCGGCGTTGGCGTGATCATCGGCAATGCGCTCGACGTTGTTGTCGAGGGCGTATATCCCGGCCGCGGCCAGTACTCCGGCCTGGCGGAGTGCGCCGCCCAGCATCTTGCGGGCCCGGAATGCCTTGGCGATCAGTTCTTCCGAGCCGGCCAGAACCGATCCAACCGGTGCGCCCAAACCCTTTGACAGGCAGACCGAAACGGTGTCGAAGCCGGCGGCCACGTCGGCCGGTGGTGCGCCCAGCGCCACGGCTGCGTTCCACAGTCGGGCCCCGTCGAGATGGAGAGCCAAGCCGTGCTCGGCGGCGAAGCCTCTCACCTCGTTGTGATAGTCGAGAGGGAGCACCATGCCGTCGTGCGTGTTCTCGATACAGAGGAGGCGGGTCGGGGCAAAGTGGGGATCGTCGACGGCCACTGCTCCGGCCAACATGGCAAAGTCGAAGCGGCCGTCAGGCTTTAGCGACAGGGGATGTGGCTGGACGCTGCCCAGGACGGCGGCTCCACCAGCCTCGTACTTGTAGCAGTGCGCGCCTAGGCCGACGAGATACTCTTCGCCACGCTGGCAGTGAGCCATGATGGCGCAGAGATTTCCCTGGGTGCCGGAGGTGACAAACAACGCCGCTTCCTTGCCCAGCATTTCTGCGGCCTTGGTTTCGAGGGCCTTGACCGTCGGGTCGTCACCCCATACATCGTCGCCTACTTCGGCCTCGGCGATGGCCGATCGCATCGCAGCCGATGGGCGGGTAACAGTGTCGGAACGAAGATCAATCACTCCTCCATCCTGGCAGACAAGGCTTGGATGGGAGACCTCGGCGGCGCGGATTATCTGCGCTCGCTTGCAGGCGGGTAGAAATACCCGACCGTTGCTCACAAAGATTATCGAAATAGAGCAGGAGGGGTTAAGGAAAGGCTAAGCGACCTTTTATCGAACTTACAGAGATGGTTGGACAAGCATATTCAATCAAATGTATAACTAGCTAAATCACCTAAATAGTTGTAACCACTTGGCTGAGCGGTTAAAACTAATCGGGCGGGTGGGATGTTTCCGCCGACATCCCTCCCGCTCACACAGTCATCCGGTGCTCACGTAGCACTTCGGCGACTGTTGCCGCCGCTCCTGTGGGTGCAGTCCTTTCCCCCCAATTTCGGATTGCGCCCACAGGAACATTTTTGGGTGGAGGCCCAAGTGGCCGGCCTGAGGGCGGGACCGCCATAACCCTTCGACGGACCTGGCGCCGAATTATCCGATTTCGGACGAAGCTCCGCCGAGGCCACCCCACCAGACGTAGTCGTCGACCGTGTTGATGGCGTGCCGTAGGGCTTTGGCCCTGTGGTCGAGGTAGCGACAATCCATTCCCGCATAAAAAGCGGTGGTTTCGGCCACCTCGGCCGCTGAATTGCCGGTTTGATGCTCGTGGCGCTGGTTACCCGCTTCGCCAACTGCATCGCCCAGGGCAACGGCAACGGCAAGGGCTTCGGCCACTACGGTGATGGCGAGATGGGCGGGGCCGGCTATCGGGCTACCCGTCGCTGCACCGGACTGGCTGCTGGGCCGCCGAGCTATGTCGAGTTGATCCTGGAGGTCTCGGAAGATCCTGTGCCAGTCGGCTGGCGCGTTGCGGAGAACCTTTCGTTCCCGGCACATGACCAGCGAGGGGGAATGGGTGGGGTGTTCGACCCTGTCGTTCATTGGCTGCTTGCGGTCCTTTCGGCTGAGGTCGATTACGCAGATAGATGCGACATCAGTGTTGTTTGATGGCGTTGTTTGATGGTGTTGTTTGAGGTGTTGTGATGTTGGTGGGAATAACAGGGAGCGGCTGATTCGGAGACGGATACGAACCACCGGTGGAACAAATGGTGTTCAACAATTATCCCACTGCCCTGTGACACTCATCTCGGACGAACCGGCGCCGATCAGTAACGTGTGTGCGCACGTAGAACAGGGTCACTCAGAACCGGGTCGCGTCCGGCTTCGGCACCAACTCGCCAATGGCTTGCCTCGGCATTGTTGCCGGCCTTGGTGGTTGTGCTCACCACCCTGTCGGCGGCAGTCCTCAGCTCGGCCTCGGCATCGGCGCAAACCGGAGGCAGCGGTGGCGACGACGCGGACAACCGTCCGGTCGTCTACCTGACGTTCGACAGTGGGCCGGGCCCACGAACGCCGGAGTTTCTTGAGGTGCTGGATCGCTGGGATGTGGAGGCGACGTTCTTCCTGATCGGTCGCAACGTGCAGAACTCTCCCGAGATGGTCGAGCGCATTGTGGAGGCGGGCCACGCAGTTGGCAACCACACGTGGACGCATCAGAACCTCACGACGATGGCACCACTGGAAGCACAGATCGAGCTTCGCCTCACCAACGAAGCCATCGTCGAGACTGTTGGGCTCCGTCCTCGATGCTGGCGCCCCACATTCGGGGAGGTCAACGATGACCTGATTGCCGTCGCCGCCCGGGAAGGTTTGAGCAACGAGAGTTGGATCCCCAGCGGGCGTTGGGACGTCGACACCGTCGACTGGAAACACGGTTACGAGTTCGTGCTCAGCCGTCTGCAAACAATCGAGGCCGGCGATGTCGTGCTGATGCATGGCGGCATGAACCCCGACCACGAAGACCTGGCGGCCCTCATGACCTGGTTGACCGAGAACGGCGATCGCTACCGCTTTGAAGCGCTACCGGGATGTGAGCCCCGCACGGTGGCTCGGCCAAACACCGGCAACGACCTCAGCACCGAGGGCGCTTCCGACTCGTTGGCCTCCGTCGGCCCGATGGTCAACGTGTTCACTCGCAACCCGGACCTATGGGTTGAACTGCAACGAGGTTCGACGTACCTCGAGGCCTTCGGCTCGCGCTCCTAAATTTGCCGTCTTAGATCACGCGGCTAGCGGTCGAGGAGCAGCTCGTAGATCGATGCGTTCTCTTCGTCGAAGCAAACGAAGGAGATCTCGGTGTAACCGTGCCCGGGGTTCTTCTCAAGCCATTCGACGACGGTGTCCAGCGCAACAGCGGCCGCAGCCGCCTTCGGGAAACCGTAGACGCCGGTGCTGATATTGGGGAAAGCGATGGTTTGGACGCCGTGTTCTTGGCCGAGTTCCAGACTTCGGCGGTAGCAGGAGGCCAGCGTGGCGTTGTGGGCGTCGGCTTGGTCGGCGCTCCAGATCGGTCCGACGGTATGAATCACCAGTCCGGCCGGCAGCTCACCGGCACCGGTGACCACCGCATCGCCAGGCGGGCACGGCCCCTGGGCGGCGACGATGGCTCGGCAATCGGCCAGAATCTTCGGTCCGCCTGCGGCGTGGATAGCGCCGTCGACACCACCCCCGCCAAGGAGGGAGGAATTGGCGGCGTTGACGATCGCGCCAACGGCCATGGTGGTGATATCGCCCCGGTGAACCAACAACCTGACCACCTGTCGATTCTACGTTCGATCGACCCTCAAAAGAATTTTCAGATTTCCGGGAACTTTTCCGGGAGTATTCGCGACCTACCTTTCAAACAACTGAAGATCTGACATCTGGCAGCCCGAGTTCCTCCTCGCTAAGCCGTCCCCGGACCACGCGGCGGACCCGGTCACGGCCTGGCGACACAACGCAAAACCGCTGAACTATGGGCTGCCGGATGTCACTCTCTCTCCGACGGCGATCCTCCCCGGACATGTCGAGAAGGACGTGGTCACGTTTCGTGGCCGTTCAAAACAGTCTTTCCTAGCGCCGTCGGAGAGCGGCATGTCACCCGCTCGGGTCAATGCCAATTGATGAACGTCCTGGCGCGGGGCGTTCATTTCTTTTTTGGCCTCGCCGGGCCTTGTTGGCAGCGAAACCCAAGGTTTGGAAAACGGCCCGGGCTGGCTAGCGAATATGCCTGTGGTTCCAATAGTGTGGAGCTGCAAGGATGCTGGCGGTTACGGTAGGACAGGACAATTCACGACGAAGCCGCGATAGTCGATGAACTGATTGCGACCCTCCAGTCAGGATCGCCACTGGTTGCGGCGCGCCTGGCCTCGATCTACGCCACCGCCGACGACGAGTTGGCCAATCAGCTGATTGACGGGGTGGCCTTTCAGGCCGCTCAGGGGTCGCCCTACGCACTGCAGCTTCTGCTGAGCCTGGTGAGCACCCACAACCTGGCCCGTGCCGCAATATCTCGCTATCTCGACCATCCGGTGGCTCGAGAAGACGCCCATCAGGAGGTGTTGATCGCAGTATCCCGATCGATTCACCGATACCGAGGCGAGTCGAGGTTCACCACCTGGCTCTATTCGCTGGCCCGCAATACCGCAGTAGCCGAGCGGCGGCGGGTGAAGCCTGTTGTCTCCTACGACGATCAGGGCCCCGAAACCAACGGCCTTCGGTTCACCTCTCGGGCTGCCGATCGACACATGCTGCAGGTGGCGATCAGCCAGCTGCCGTCGATCTTTCGCGACGTTGTCTACATGCGTGACATCGAGCGTATGAGCTACGACGACATCGCCGCCAGAGAGGGAATCGCGCTCAATACGGTGAGATCCCGCTTATCGAGGGGGCGAGCGTTGTTGGCCACCCAGTTGGGCTCCCTTCAAGAGCAATGACCGAGATTCCGACCACCAGATCGAAGCGCATCGGTGATTATCGGATAATTGCGCCAATCGGAGTTGGGGCGTCGGCCACCGTTTATCGGGCGATCGATGAGAACTCCGGCTACGAAGCCGCCATCAAGGTTTTGGCGGAGAATCTGAGCCTTGTTCCCGAACCCCGGCAGCGCTTCTACGACGAAGCGGAACTGCTGATGACAATCGACAGCCCGGCTGTTGCGCAGATCTACGAGGTCGGTGAGACCGATACCGGCCAGCCGTACATGGTGCTGGAGTTGGCTGATCGTGGTGATCTGCGGCGTCGGGTTGAGGAATTCCGGGGCCAAGGAGATGTGGCCAATCTCGATGATTTGTGGGCACTCGGCGATCACCTCTACACCGCGTTGGCCGCCCTGCATCGGGTGGGAATCATTCACCGAGATGTGTCGCCGGGCAACATCTTGATCCAGTATCGACCTGAGCTGCGCGGGCATACCGACACAACCCTGCTCGAACCAGGGGAGCGATTTATTCTCTCCGACCTTGGGTTTGCCAAGGACATGGAGTGGGCCTCCGGTTTCACCGCCGGCGGTGGCACACGGGGGTTTGCGTCACCCGAGCAGCTCAACGAGGTCACGGTGGTTGACCATCGATCCGATATCTTCAGCGCCACAGCGGTCATCGACTGGGCTGTTTTCGACAGCCCGTACGCCCGTCACTTCGAGCCGTTTGTCCTCACTGGCCTGGCCGAAGATCCCAACGATCGATACGACTCGATAACCGATTGGTTTGACGCATTCGCAGCGACCATGGAAGGTCTTGAGGAGAACACAGCCCCCCCTCGAGTCGGGGGCTGGTCGGCCGCCGCTGCCGTGTTCGGCCTTGGGTTGGTGGCCATCCTCACGGTGCTTTGGCTGACCGATTCGCTCGGTGAGTTATTAAGCCGGTTTTAGCGCCGACGCTGCCTGCGTTGGCTGCCGCGGCCCGAAAAAGCCCGAGGGCCCGAACCGACGTGGGTTCGGGCCCTGGTCCAACCTGAATCCTCACACATATCTTCGGCTACGCCACTAGGGCGTCAACTTTTGAGAAAACTGGGGAGTATTCGAGGTTGGTCTACGACAATCGATCGTTGCTCAGTAACTGTCACAACATCGAAGGAGAATAAAGCTCCAAAACCTTTGCGGCGGATTATCTACAGAGATACCAAGTGTTCTCGTCATATCGCCTGCCGGCTGAAGGCCGGCAAGAGGTATTTGAGATCTCAGGCCTCCTGACGGTAGGAAACCTGTGCGGCTAGATCATCCACGAGTTAAGTCGGGGGCGGCTCTCCTTGTCGGCGGGTGAGGTTGTCGCTATGTCCTTGGCGACACCGCATACAATAGCCGCGTTTCTGGAACTGTCAACCTGAAGCCACCTGCTGCCGCAAACTTCGATGCCTAACTATGTTGTCATCTGAACGAAATATTGTGACTCAGCTAACTTCGTTATCTGGTGCGGGATCTGTGTCATGTGGTCCGCGATGCGACACTGAACCGTCATGCTGTCGTGGCTATCGTTCGGGCGTCTCGGAGTCGCATTCCTGTCGGCCTAGGAGGCTGATGGCGGCGCTCGGCGCCGCCCGAATCAGGCTCTTATTGGGTGTAAGTCAATCCTGACGGGTCATTGGCGATTGTGGCCAAAGCGTAAGCGGAAAGGAAATTTGCCGGTACCCAACTTCAACAAGGAGCGACATCAACGCTAGTATCAATTGATACGTCGCGATGTGGATGCGTTACCACAGGTGTGATTAGCTGCGAATTGAACGTGTTGTGTGGAGGGGCCAGTGAATCGGAGTTGGTGTGCTAGGCGCCGAGCAATCTCACTGGATTGATGCGGAATGGTTCAAGTTGTTGGCTTTCAGTGTGGGTTCGAACCTGCGGCGATAAGAAAATCGGCATCAAGCAGGAGAAGTAATGGTGGAGCTAAACGAGGAAGCGCGGCGATACCTCCTCAGCGATGATGGCGTAGCGGCCATGATGTCGCAGTACGGGTCTCCGACTGTCGCTTCCACCACATCCGCGGTCGACTACGGCGTTCCGCTGATCGTCGATGGCCTCAAGCGTCGGGCGGAAGACTCGGCCGGCATTGTCAACCTGTTGAACCTGGTCCGGTCGCTCGACACCAGCCAACTGGGAACTCCGGCGATGTGGGCCCGAGCCTCACACCGGTTCGACATGGGCCCCGACCTTCTTGAGATCGTCTTCCGAGACGCCCGTGGGCAACAGGCCCACCCCACCGTGGTGCGAAAGCTGGCGGAGCGCGCCCGCACCAGCGAAGCCACTGCGCACGGCATTCTGAGCTCCTCGGTATGGATGGTGCTGGCCGCAATCGTCAACCGTTACAGCCGTTCCCTGGATCGCCAGACTCTCCTGCGGGTCACCAGCCAGGAGCGTCAGGTGCTGTCGGATCAGGGCTGGGATCCATGGATTCGTTCGGTTGAGTGGGAGCAGGCCGCCGTCGCCAGCAACGACACGATCTTCACCGGTGCCGCCCCCGATGTTCGTCCGAATCCGACCGCAGCGTCTCCGGCGGCATCCAGCGACCGGGCCGGTCGCTATCCGCCGCCCGTCAGTCGGGGCGATCGCACCGGTCAGGTCCCGGCTCCACTGGCCGATCCGGTCGGCGGCGCCCCCGACCGGGGTGTCCCCTACGGCGATCCCGGGCTCGGAGGTGGAGTCTCAGGAGGTTATGCACCCCCTCAGCGGCCCCAACCTCGTCCTCGTCCCCAACCCGGAGGGTCCGACTATGGTTCGCCGCTTGGCGGAGACTTTGGCGACGGCCGCGCCGGAAGCCGTCACCGTCCCATGGTTCAGCAGCAGGCTATGCCGCCACGCCACACCCGGCCCCGCCAGGCCGCGGTCGAACCTGAGCCTCGTCGTTGGCCGATCGCCGCTGCCGCGGTAGCGGTGTTCTTGCTTGCCGCCGGAGCCTGGTGGCTATTGGGCAGAGGCGACGACGGAACTGAGACCGTTGATTCAGCGGATGCGCCAAACGTTGAGGAGGCTCAGGACGCCGGCGAGGTCGTGACGGATCCTGGTGAGGCCGCCACCGCCGACGACGGTGACGCCACCACCGACACAACCCCGGATCCTGGAACCTACACCGGCATAGTGAGCATGGAAGTTCCGATGAAGGACATCTTCACCTTCGAGAGCACAAATGCCACCGGTACGGCCACGATCACGATCGACTCCAATACCGGCGAAGCGTGCACGACCGTGACCACCAACAATGTCTCCGGGCCCTACAACTCGCACATTCACCTTGGCTCCTTCCAGGAACGCGGTGCAGTTGTCGTCGACTGGCTGCCCATGAACGATGGCGTTGAGAGCTGCGTGCCCAATGACCTCAACGACATCAACGCCATCCTGAGTTCTCCGTCGGAGTACTACGTGGAGATGCACGATGTCGGTGGCGAGTACACCGTCCGCGGTCAGGTGGCCGAGGCCACGTTCTACGAGGATCTGCGTGATCCCGCTGCTGTTGCCGCCGCCGAAGAAGAGGCCACCGGGAACGCCCCGTTCGACACCGATCCCGATCAGTTTGGCGCTCTCGTCCGCTTCCAGGATGGGTCGCTTTTGGCCCAGGGAGCCGTGGCCGAGCAGTCGATACTCGATGCCTTGATCGGTGCGCTCGAAGCGTCCGGTATCCCGGTGATCAACGAACTGCGGGTCGAGGCCGGGTCCCCGCCGCCAAGCGGCAGGTTTGTGGCCAACGAGGGTCTTACCTTCCCGGTCGGTGGTGATCAGTTGCAGGGCGACAACAGCGCTGTGCTCTCGGCGATGGCCGCCGTCATCAACGCCAACCCGGGTTGGAAGCTGACCGTTATCGGCCACACCGACGACACCGGTGATCGCGCCGACAACCTCGAGCTCTCCCGGCGCCGTGCCGAGAGTGTGAGAACGGCGCTGAGGGATGAGTACGGCGTCGACAAGGATGCGCTAAAAGTCGCCGGATTCGGCCCCGATCAGCCCGTTGCCGACAACACCACCAACGTCGGCCGTCAGCGCAATCGTCGTATCGAGTTCATTATCGATCCCACATAACATCACGTAGAAGTCGTGGCCCATCGGGCCGGTTGACGCCATAACCTTGGTCGGTGTGGTTTCCCTTAAGATCCGCACATCACACGACCCTGAACCCAACTTCTTGACGTTGCCGTGGTCGGTGCCGCTGGAGGACTGGCCCAACGAACTCGCTGTTCGGCTACCTCGGGGGCGTCATCGCCACGTGGTTCGATTCATCGAGCATGAGAGCCACTATTTCGCGCTGAAGGAGTTGTCCGACGAGCTGGCGGCCGTGGAATACGACACGCTGCTTTACCTGAAGGAGTCCGAGCTCCCCGTGGTTGATCTGGTCGGAGTGGCCAACGACCGCCAGGACGATGCCGGCCAGCCGCTCGATTCGGTGCTGATCACCCGGCATCTGTCGTATTCGCTGCCATTCCTGCACCTCTTTGCCACGCCTCAGCCGCCGGAAATGCACGATCGGTTGATCGACAGCCTGGTCGTTCTACTCGTGCAGGTTCACCTGGCCGGTGTCTTCTGGGGCGACTGTTCCCTGGGCAACGCTTTGTTCCGGCGTGACGCAGGATCCTTGGTTGCCTATCTAGTCGACACCGAGACCAGCGAACGGCACGACCAGTTGAGCGAGGGCCAGCGGCACCACGACCTGATGATCGCCACCGACAACATCGCCGGTGGCTTATTCGAACTGGAGTCGATGGACCGGCTGCCCCCTGGGATTGACCCTCTTGTGCTCACGACGCAGCTGATGGACCGCTACAACAGCCTCTGGAATGAGCTGACCGGGGCTGAGAACATCGGGGTTGACGAGCTTTGGCGGATCAACCGTCGCCTCGGGAGACTGAACGATCTCGGTTTCGACACCATTGAGGTGGAGTACGGAGATGTCGATGGTGAGGGGAGGGCCCGTTTCCGTCCGGCCATTGTGGAGGAAGGGCATCATCGGCGCCAGTTGGAGCGCCTCACCGGGATCGAGGCTCAGGAGCATCAGGCCCGACGGCTGCTGTCGGCCATCGGCGCATACACGTCGTGGCTAGGAGGTCAGCAGGATCGAGAGGTTCCCGCCGCCGTCGGTGCGTACCGCTGGTTGACCGAGCGTTATCAGCCCACGCTCGACGCGCTGCCACCTGATGCCGCCCCCAAGCTCACGCCACCGGAACTGTATATTCGGATACTCGATCACGCAGCCGAGCTTTCATTGCAGACTGAAAGCGACGTGGATCTCGTCGAAGCCGCCGCTGATTGGAACAAACACGTGTTGTCGGCTCTGCCGGCCGAGCAAGCCGTGCTTAGCGACGAGTAGCCATTTCGCTAGTGCGACAGAGTCCCAGGGGTGGCGGGCTCCGCAACACGGGCTACCTGCGGGGCATCGAGTGACTCCAACACCCCTCTGAAGAGTGTGGTGACTCCTGTGGTGTCGTCGGCCAGAAAGCGAGTGAAGTGGCGCTCGATCGCGGCCGAGTGGGTGGGCGCTGCTGCCCGAAGAATGTCGAGGCCGGCCTCGGTGATCACCGCGTGTTTGACCCTGCCGTCGGTCTCGTCGGTCTTCCGTTCCACAAGTCCTTCGCCGACGAGGCGATCCACTAACCGACTGCAGTTCGAAGGTGAGATGAGCATCGCTTCGGCAAGTTGGCCCATTGTTTGGCTGCCGCCGGTCTGCTGCAAGTGAGCCAAAACGTTGAACCAATCGACCGGAAGGCTATGTGTCGCTTGTAGCTCGACGTCGAGCTGCCTCAGCAGCCGGGTGTGAGCTTCAAGGAACATTCGCCAGACACGAAGGCCATCGTCTGTCCGTCTACGCAAATCCACACCGACAACGATATCCATTGACGTTGACCACCCGATCGAAATGATGCCTGTCGACATGATTGGTTAGTGTCATATGGCGCCGCTGTACCTCTCGATTTAAGTTGGCTATGCGTCAAACCTCGTCTATCTGTTGGTCGGCTGATGATCCGATCGTTGACTTGGAGTCGATAGATCTTCGGCTTCGATGGCCGCACCATGACGATGGTTCGCCACCTTTCGGACTGAGTGATCGGATCGTTTCCGTCTGGGCGGTGGGACGTATTCGGTCCACCCGGGATGACCCGTTGGGTCGAGCCGACGTGGTCGTCTTCGGAAACATCGGCGCTCTGCGAGGTCTAATGCCCGGATAGTTCAAAACACTCTCAAATAGAGGGTTTTTACTGCCCATATCGGTCGATCCTCCACCCCTGCAAGTCTCCTCATCGAGTGGTCTTTTGTCGGTTGCCCGGTGAGGTTGCGGCGTGCGGGAGGTGTGAGCCGTTGGGACCCAACGGGCATGTGTCAAAGCCTCCGTCGATGCCACCTGGGGGCGCTTGGTCGTTAAGTGTCAGGCTGAGATCTGTTCGGCCCGCACGGTGGTGGAGCCGATTTCCCGGCCGGAAGTTGACGCTCCGTGCAGCCATGAAGCAGAAGGATGATGCGTGTTGTTGTCGTCATTTCCGGAGCCAATGGTGGCGACGTACATAACTTGTTTTTGATTGTGAGACGTCCTCAACTTATTTGATCTGTCAACGAACGCGGGTCGAACATACACAAGTTATTTTTTGGAGGCTGTCGCGATACAACTACGAGTTGCGCGTGGAGACCATGGTGAGCACGTCGTAGGCGGCCGCAACCTCACCGTGCTGGTTGGTTACCACCGTGTCCCACGCCACCTCGCCGTATCCCGCTCCGCGGCGCAGGGTCTTTCGTTTGCAGGTGAGCGTTACCGTCAGGGTGTCGCCGGGGTAGGTCGGCTTGGCGAACCTGAGGCGATCCAACCCGTAGTTGGCGAGAACCGGCCCTGGATCGGGCTGTACGAACAGCCCGGCGGCAGCCGACAATACGAAGTAGCCATGGGCCACTCGTCCCTCGAAGATCGGCGACGCCTTGGCGGCCTCGTCGTCCATGTGGGCGTAGAACGTGTCGCCGGTGAGATCGGCAAACCGCTCGATGTCGTCGATGGTGACGGTGCGACTATCGGTAACGATGGCGTCACCGACCTCCAAATCGTCGAAGTAGAGCCGGAACGGATGGCCCTTGCCGGTATTTCGAGGAGCGCCCGACTGGTACTCACCGGTTATCGCGGTCAGAACCTCCGGGGAGGTCTGCACGGCACTGACCTGCAAGTGGTGTTTCACCGCTCGCATACCGCCGAGCTCCTCACCGCCGCCAGCCCGTCCAGGACCACCGTGGACCAGGTTTGGGAGGGGAGATCCGTGGCCGGTGTGGCTGTTAAGGCAGGTCTCGTCGACCACCAGCACCCGTCCGTGGTGGGCCGCGATTCCAGCGGTCAGAGTGGCGGCTTCGCCGCTGTCGGGCGTGAACACCGAGGCGACCAGGCTGCCCCGACCC
This sequence comes from Acidimicrobiales bacterium, assembly GCA_965216355.1. Classification (GTDB taxonomy): domain Bacteria; phylum Actinomycetota; class Acidimicrobiia; order Acidimicrobiales; family SZUA-35; genus JAHELU01. Next base: position 474,279 of record CBDCFR010000012.1, on the reverse strand, counting down.
AGGGCGGCCAGCTCGATGGCCTCGTCGGTGGAGTCATAGCCCAGCAGTGTCGACACCGGCCCGAAGGCCTCGATGGTGTGCACGGCATCGGCTCGCCGGTCATCGGCCAGTAGGAGAGTGGGAGCCATGAAGGCTCCAAGCCCGGGATCGACATCGGTGAACTGGCAGCTGTCGAGTATCGGCCGGGTTGCACCTCGGAGGCGAGCCACCGCCGACTCAACTTCGTCCCGCTGGGCCAGTCCGGCTAGTGCCCCCATGGTTGTGGCCTCATCGGCAGGATCGCCGACGACGACTCCACGTAGCGCCTCACCGAGAGCCTCGGCCACGTTGTCGAGATGGGCGCTCGGAACCATGATCCGGCGGATAGCGGTGCACTTCTGTCCGGCCTTGGTGGTCATCTCCTTGACCACTTCGTTGACAAACCCGTCGAAGGTGGGCGACCCCGGTGTGGCCTCCCGCCCAAGCACGGCGCAGTTCAGCGAATCGGCTTCGGCGGTGAATCGAACCGATTGGCCAACGAGGTTCGGACGGGACCGGAGGGCGACAGCGGTGGCGGCTGACCCGGTGAAGGCCACGCTGTCCTGGCCGTCGAGTAGGTCGAGCAGATTTCCGGTGCCGCCGCAGATCAACTGCAGTGAGCCGGGCGGCAGCAGCTCCGATCTCACCATCATCCTGACCGCGGCCTCGGCCAGGTAGGCGGTTGGCGTGGCCGGTTTGGCGATCGTGGGCACGCCGGCGATAAACGCCGGAGCGAACTTTTCGAGCATTCCCCAAACCGGGAAGTTGTAGGCGTTGATCTGGACCGCCACGCCGGTGCGCGACGTGGCAATGTGGGCACCGAGGAATGAGCCGTCGCGCGAGAGCGGCTCGACTTCCCCGTCGAGCAAGACAGCGGAGTCGGGGAGTTCTCGTCGAGCCTTGCTGGCGTAGGACAGAAGAACGCCAATGCCACCCTCTACGTCAATCCAGGAATCGGCTCGGGTGGCGCCGGTTGCCGTGGAGATCGAGTAGAGCTCCTCCTTGTTCTCCATCATGTACTTGCCCAACGCTCGGAGAACCGCCGCCCGTTCATGGAAGGTCATGGCTCGAAGAGTGGGCCCACCTTCTTGAAGGCCATGATCGCGGACCGACGCCATGTCGAGTTGATGGTTGCGAACCTCCGCTACCGGCACTCCGCTGGTGGCATCGGCGAGAATCCGCCGATCGCCGTTTGCGGCCGGCCGATGCCAGCGGTCGAGGACATAGCTTTCCAGGGTGGGGACAACGCTGTCGGAGTTCATGAGCCCACCGTAGTTTGCCCGGCGCAGTGAGGTCAGGTCGGCGGGCTCGGCCGATGGTCCGGTCGTTACGAGGCGATCATGAACCGACGTTCGAGGCGGCTGTCTCCGTCGCTTCGACGAAGGTCAGTGGCCTCTTCAACCGCCGACCAGGCCTTGTCGGTTACAGTCCGGTACACGTCGCCGGCCAGCTCAAAGGCCTCGGCCCCGATCCATTGTTCGGGAAGGAGAGCCGGCGGCAGATCCGGGTCGTTGAACCGGGCTCGCCGCAGATCGTGCACGATCATGGTCCGCAGGGCAAACGCCTCCAGAGGAGTTGATGCGGTGAGCGGCGACTGCTGAATGGGCTGATATCGGTCGATGAAACTCTGATAGGAGCCCTCGGCCGCAGCCAGGCCGAACGATGACTTGAACAGGCCATGCTCCACCAGGCCCGCCAGGCGATCGAAGCGAGCCTTGGCCACTGGAGGGCGGGTTCCCAGGTCCAGCCGATCAAGCAGTTCGACGGCCTCCTCCCGCTCCGATTCCGGAGCAGCCCACACGCCCCGGCTGATCTCGACAAAGCCATGCCACTTCAAGTGTTGAGCCAGAGTGCTTTTGTCATCATCGGTTGAGAGCATGGTGTCGGCCAGCACCAGCGACCATTCGCCGTCCCAATGCCGGCTGGCACGGCGGTAGATCCTGCGGTCGGCGTCGATACATTCTCGACGGGCGTAGTCGGTGAGGCGATAGCGGCTCTTCCGGCCAACCCGCTCGTTTTCCAGCCAATTCTCGTTGACCAGGCGATACATGGATGTGCGCACGAGGCGTTGGCTGAATCCGAACGGTTGCGTGAGCTCGAAGAGATCGGCCAGCCAAATCTCGGCCCCTAAAGGCGCCACGCTGTCTCCGAGGATGGTCACGAGCACCGATCGGGCCGATGTCACCGGTAGGGCACCCCAGTTTCTGGCCTCAGTCGAGAGGTCGGTCATTGGGGTTACGAGAGTGAGAAGACAAACAACAAGCCATGGATCAACTGCCGTCTAACACAGCATCTAACACAGTATCCAACACAGCATCCAACACAGCATCTAGCCACAGTAGCCGAGCTCCGTTACTGGCGTTACCCGTCGGCGCCTACGGCACGCTCACGATCTCCGATCGTATGGGTGTGGTCATCGTGGTCCGGCGCTCCGTTGCTGGATCGCCCTCCGCCGTTTGACGCCGGATCACCGCCGTTGCCTGCGGCTGCGTCCTGGAGCAACGAGCCTGCCGCGGCGGGATCGTCGTGATGGCGAGAACCCTCCACGTTGATCTGAGGGAGCAGACGATCAAGCCAGCTCGGCAGCCACCAGTTGCGAGCGCCCAGCAGCTCCATGGTGGCCGGAACCAACAGCATGCGGACGAGTGTGGCGTCCAGGAGCACAGCGACCGCCAATCCGGTGCCGAAGATCTTGATGACCCGGAAATCCTCGAGCAGGAAGGCGCCGAACACCACGACCATGATGGCGGCCGCGGCGGAAATCACCCTGGCGGTGGCGGCCAAGCCGTCGGCGACGGAGTTCACGGCGTCGCCGGTGCGGTCGAACTCTTCTTTGATCCGCGAGAGGAGGAACACCTCGTAGTCCATTGATAAGCCGAACACGATCGCGAACAACATCATCGGGATGAACGGCTCGATCGGCGCTGGTTCAATGCCAAGCACATCGGCTCCCCAACCCCACTGGAAGATGGCCACAACCACCCCGTAGGCGGCGGCAATCGACAGCACATTCATGATCACCGCCTTCAGCGGAACCAGCACCGAGCGGAACACCATCATGAGCAGCATGAAGCTGAGTCCGAGAACGGCGCTGAAGAAGATGACGATCCGGCGCGACAGGTAATCGGTGAAGTCGATGTTGGCCGGCACGCCTCCGGTTATGTTGACGTCGAGCTCGCCGGCTTGTCCTGCAGCCTGTGCAACCGCCTGGAGAGCGGCAGGAACCACGTCGGTGCGTAACCGCTGGACGAGTGTCTCGGTGGCCGGATCCTGCGGTGATGTGGTTGGGATGATTTGGATGATGGCAGCCTCGGGGTTGTTGGGATCGTTCGGGAACGGACCGACCGCCGTTTGTACCCCGGGATCGGCGTTGATGGCCTCCACCAAGCCGGCCACCTGGGCCATCTGCGAGGGATTATCGAGTTCAACCGCGGCCATGAACGGGCCGTTGAAGCCAGGCCCGAAACCTTCGCTCAGCAGGTCGTAGGCCTGACGGGTGGTGGTCTCCTCCGGATAGTTGCCCTCATCGCTAAAGCCGAGGTTCAGATCGAGAACCGGATAGGCCATGGCCAGAAGCAGCGCTGTGCCGCCTATGGCGAAGAACCATGGTCGGGCCTGGATCAGGCGGCTCCAGCGGTACCACACACTGTCGCGAAGCGGCTTTGGTTGCCGTTCGGGTAGATAGCGATTGAGAGGCGGTACGAAGAACGACAGGGTAAACACCACGACGGCCGCAGCCAGGCTGCCCAGGATCACCTGAGCGGGGGCGAGGCCGAGACCTCCTAAAAGGAGTGTGAGCGATAGCAGCCCGGCGGCCACGAGTTGACCGGCTCGAGTGCGTTCGATCTTCTCACCGGCAAATCCGAGAAAGGCCGGCAGAAGGGTAACCGAGGCGATCATGGTGATGAGGACGGTGACCGAGGCGCCGACGCCAAGCCCGGTGACAAAAGCCAGACCCATCAGCATCATTCCCAGCAGGGAGATCACCACGGTTATTCCGGCGAACAACACGGCGCGGCCGGCGGTGTCGATAGCCTCGGCTGCGGCGGGTTTCGGGTCGTTGCCGGCATGCATACTTTCCCGATAGCGGGTGACGATGAACAGGGCGTAGTCGATTCCTACACCGAGGCCGATCATGGCCCCGAGCTGAATCGCGAAGTCGGGCATATCGATAACGCGGCTCAGGAGGTTGATGAGGCCGACACCAATGCCCACGCCAAATACGGCCGTGCCGATCGGCAGGCCCATGGCCATCACGGAACCGAACGACACGATGAGGATGACCACGGCGAACGAGAGACCGATGAGCTCGGACTCGGGAGGATGGAACTCGGCGAGCATGGCGCCGCCAACCTCGATCTGCGTGCCTTCGATCTCCGGGATCAGTTCACCGATTTCGGCCCCGATCTCCGCCGCTTCGGATTGGGTGATGGTCTCGGCCAGGCTCAGTTGGGCGAACGCGATGGTGCGGTCGGGGTTGACTTGGGCCTGACCCGAGGGACCGTAGGGGCTGACGACGGTCACCCCTTCAAATTCGGTAACCTCGGCGAACAGGTCGTCCATTGCCGCTTGTACCGCCGGGTCGTCAACGCCCTGCTCGGCCTTGAACACGATCGACCCCGGCGCGCCGGCACCGAGGCCGTCGAAGTAGGTGTCGAGGGTCTCGAAACCACGGGACGTTTCCGACTCGGGCACCTCGAAGGTGGCGTTGAACGATGGCCCGATGGCGCCGGCCAGACCGAGGACCACAACAAAGGCGGTGATCCAGGCCGCAAGTGTGGCCTTGGGGTGGGCGAAGGACCAACGCCCGATGGTAGTAAGCACGGGTTCACTCCTGCTGTTGCGCCGGTTGAACGGAACTGCGAACCGGCAAGTTTCGCTACTAAGAGGTAGCGAAATCCACTATAATGATGCGGCGGCTCGGTTGCAGTGACTTTCGTCGATCTGGGGACGAGACGTTCGACACACCCTATGGCACGACCTCGAAGTGAGAAAGCGCGGGAAAAGGCACTGGCTGCAGCGGTTGGGGTGGCCGTCGACAGTGGCGTGGCCCGATTCTCCGTCGACGAGGTGGCCCGGCGATCCGGTGTGGCCAAAACCACCATCTACCGCAACTGGCCAACCCGGCAGGATCTTCTGTTCGATGCCCTCAACGAAGTGCTGGTGCCCGACCCCACCCCCGACACCGGGAGCCTGGTCGGCGATATCAAGTTGGTTGTCGACGCGATAGCGGCCATGGACGCCGAGGTTCGCCGCTTCCACCGGAAGATGTTCTCCGGACTTCTTGCCGCGTCGATTGATGATGCCAAAGTCGAGCAGTTGTATCGACGGATGGTTGAATACCGCACGGCTCCTCTACGAGCGTCACTCGAGCGGGCGAGGGATCGTGGCGAAGTTCAACCCGACGTCGACTTGAATGTGGCCGCCGACATGATCATGGGCGCCGTGCTAACCCGGGTATTGGTCAAGGGCGAGACGTTTACAGCGGATGAGGTTGATCACCTGATGCTGCTCATCTCCCGAGCCGTCGGTCGGACTTAGAGCTTGGTGATGACGTCGCCGACCGAACAGGTGCCGGCGACAACAACCTGGGCATTGATTCCTCGAAGTTTGAGCTCCGGGTCGGAGTTGATCCACTTCGCCGCATCGAGCCCGAATCGTTGAGCGAACTTTGCGCAACCGGTGTGCGGCTTCTCAGACACCTCAAGAACGGCTGTGCCGAGGGACAGCCTGGTGCCTGGAGGGAGGTTGGCGTCGCTGAGGTCCATGTCGACGAGGAACTGGTCTCCCGCCAACGGCCAGCGGTCGCGCTCGCCATTGCAGACCTTGTCGATCACACGACTGTTCATGATCGTTACCTGGGCCTCGGGATGGGCCAGACCGTCGGGAGTTCTGGCGTTTCCCCTCGCCACGTAGTTGTCGCCCACAAGCCCTTCGCCGACAACCATTTCCGCGCTGGACTCGATCGATCGTTGATCGACGTCGGGTCGAATCACGATCATCTCGATCAGGCCGGCATCGGTCGGCGAATCCTGGATGTGGCCTAATGCTTGCTGAAGCTCGTCGTAACTGAGATTCCCCATCAATCTCGAACCTACTACATGGGCCTTACACCGATCAGACTGATTTGGGGCGATTTGGCGGTTTAAGGTCACAGTTGGTTCAATCTTTGTCGACTGCTGGTGGAGTACGCGAAATGGGAGCGCCCGATCGGACGCTCCCATTTCCATGATGTGCAGCCAGTGACTTGGAGGGATTAGCCACCAGACTGCGATTTGCCCAAATCTGAAGAGATCAGTTGCTGATGGAGTGTGGCGGAGCGGTGTCCGCCACCCCGAGTTTGACCGTCGGTCAAACGTCGTTGGCTGGAACCATCTGCGACTCAGCGATTAGTTGCTGATGGAGTGTGGCGGAGCGGTGTCCGCCACCCCGAGTTTGACCGTCGGTCAAACGTCGTTGGCTGGAACCATCTGCGACTCAGCGATTAGTTGCTGATGGAGTTGCCGACTTCGCTGAAGTTGTCGGCGGCGGCGTTGCCGAGGAAGGTGACGGCGCCGATGCAGACGACGGCGATCAGGGCCACGAGGAGGGCGTACTCGACGAGCGAGGCGCCTCGTTCGGTCTTGGTGTGGGCCTGGAGCCAAGCTGCGAGGGTCTGGAAGTGGATCATTTTTGTGTGTTCCTTGTGCTGTTTTGTTCGTTCCCGCCGGGGCCGTTTATTCGGTCCCGTCTGGGCTTGTACAAAAGTGATCGTCCGAACAGTGTTAGGTCTTTATAGGCCAGGGCCCTTATTCGATCGGGAACTCTTGCCCATCTACGGGTGAAGCGCGCAAAGGGGCGGAAGCCAAAGCTCCCGCCCCTGCACGCAACAAAGAAGTGTTCGCTAGTTGCTGATCGAGTGCGGCGGAGCGGTGTCCGCCACCCCGAGTTTGACCTGCGGTCAAACATCGCTGGTGTTTAGGCCACCAGTGATTCAGCGATTAGTTGCTGATGGAGTGTGGCGGAGCGGTGTCCGCCACCCCGAGTTTGACCTGCGGTCAAACGTCGTTGGCTGGAACCATCAGCAGCTCAGCAATTAGTTGCTGATGGAGTGTGGCGGAGCGGTGTCCGCCACCCCGAGTTTGACCTGCGGTCAAACGTCGTTGGCTGGAACCATCAGCAGCTCAGCAATTAGTTGCTGATGGAGTTGCCAACCTCTGAGAAGTTGTCGGCGGCCTGGTTACCCAGGAAGGTAATGGCGCCGATGCAGACGACGGCGATCAGGGCCACGAGGAGGGCGTACTCGACGAGCGAAGCGCCTCGTTCGGTCTTGGTGTGGGCCTGGAGCCAGCTGGCAAGGTAGTTGTAATGAAGCATGATTGACCTCAGCTACTTGTTAATCGGTCCCCTAGCGGAGGGGCTTACCGGATACAGGTCGACCGTTGCCGATGGAAATGGATAGTCTTCGCCGCTGTCCGGTGCGATGTCATCGGATTTGATCCGTTCGACCTAGGTCATTCGGATCGGTGGCGACGGACTCGCAAAAACACCAAAGGGGCGGGAGCGTCTGTAACGCTTCTCCCGCCCCTTGGGGGATTGACTGGATTCGCCGGCCGGCCACCATGCCCGGCCGGCGATCCTATGTCTTGGGTGCTCAGCTGTTAGTTGCTGATGGAGTGTGGCGGAGCGGTGGTGTGGCCACGGCCACCTGCCACCCCGAGTTTGACCTGCGGTCAAACATCGCTGGTGTTTAGGCCGCCAGTGACTCAGCTGTTAGTTGCTGATGGAGTTGCCGACTTCGCTGAAGTTGTCGGCGGCGGCGTTGCCGAGGAAGGTGACGGCGCCGATGCAGACGACGGCGATGAGGGCCACGAGGAGGGCGTACTCGACGAGCGAGGCGCCTCGTTCGGTCTTGGTGTGGGCCTGGAGCCAAGCTGCGAGGGTATGGAAGTGGATCATGGTTCTGTCCTTACGATTTGGGTGTTATTCGTTCCCGTTTGGGCTTGCACAGAAGTGATCGTCGAGTCCCGTGAAGATCTGGATGGGTCGCCGCGCACAAACCGGCCGGGAACTCTTACCCAGGTAGAGTGCTAGTCGCTATGGCTACGACCCCATTGGGCGACCGAACCCGCCGGTACGAGACCGTCTTGCTCGACTTCGACCACACTCTGTTCGACTCCGCCGTCTCGGAGCGAGATGCCTTTCTTGGAGCGATGAGCGCCATGGGTATCGCCGACCCCGGTTCGTATTTCGACACCTACAAGTCGGTGAACATGTCGCTCTGGAAGGCTGCTGAGCGGGGTGAGCTCACGGTGGTCGACGTGGGTGACCAGCGTTTCTTCCGGTTTGTCGAAACCGTCGGGCTCGATCTTGATCCTGTTGAGCTTCGGTCCGGATTCGAGTCGGGAATGGCCGAGTTTGGTGAGCTGTACGACGGAGCCGCCGAACTGCTCGACACCCTCGCCGGACAAGTCTCGCTTGGGTTGGTCACCAACGCCCTCAGTCACATTCAGCGGGCCCGCATCGAGCGGGTTGGAATCGGCCACTATTTCCAATCGATTGTGATCTCGTCCGAGCTGGGCATCGCCAAACCCGATCCGGGGATCTTCGACGTCGCGTTCGATCAGCTTGGCCTCAGCGCTGATCGGCCAGGGGCCAAGGCGGCCACCATCATGATCGGCGACAGCCTGAGTTCGGACATCCAGGGTGGGGCCAACTTCGGAGTTGATACCTGCTGGTTCAACCCGTCTGCCGGCCCACCCCGGTCGGATCGTCCCGGGCAAGCCACCCCCACACACGAGGCGGCCAGCTTCGCCGACGTCGTGGCCATCATCGGCCTCTAAGCGCCCCCGAAGTTTGTGCAGTCTGCGTCCCCCAAGATGGGACGCAGGTGTCGCAAAGTTCACCGCGAAGGGACGCAGGTATCACAAAGTTGGGCGGGCGACGGGGCGGTTGGAGTTATGCCAAGGCGGCGAGGGCGTCGGCCAGCGGTTCGAGCACGGCCGGTGTGTGAGGCGGCGGCAGGTAGAGCAACACCTCGTCGACTCCGGCTTCGAAGCGAGCGGCCGCCAACTCAGCCACCGCTGCCGGCTCAAGCTCGGCGTCGACCCAGACCGAAGCCGACACGTGGATCTCACTCGGATCCCGACCGATCTTGGCGCACTCGGCGTCGAGGACGGCTCTGGTCTCGGCTAGGTGGGTGTTGCTACGGCCTGGGTAGTTCCAGTGTTGGGCGTAGCGGGCCACGAGCGGGAGCGTGCGTTTACGCCCCTGACCGCCGATGCAGATCGGTGGGTGCGGAGATTGCACTGGATTGGGATTGTTGCGAGCCTCGCGGAGTTGGAAGTACTTACCGTCGAAATCGGTGGTCTCCTGCGTGAGCATCCCGACAATCACCGCGCACGCCTCCTCGAAGCGATCGAACCGCTCGGTCAGGGTGCCCAGCTCGATGCCGTAGGCATCGCATTCCTCTTCGTTCCACCCGGCACCGATTCCCAGGTCGAGTCGTCCGCCCGACACGATGTCGAGTGTGGTGGCCATCTTCGCCAGAACGGCCGGATGGCGATAGACGATGCCGTTGACCATCGTTCCGATCCGTATACGCCTCGTCGCCTGAGCGAGGGCGGTCAACGTAACCCAGGCCTCCATGCAGGGCCCGGTGGTATCGGGAACATTGATGGGATAGAAGTGGTCGAAGTTCCAGGCTCCGGTGAAGATGTCGATGTCGTCGGCCGCTTGCCACACGGCCAGCATGTCGTCCCAAGTGGTGTACTGCGGTGAGGTCTTGATGCTGAACTGCATGCAGCGAGCCTAGTGGTCACCCTCCGCAGGTGTCAGCTGGTCGAGGATGTGGCTCAAGGCCCTCACAGACTTCGTCGAAAGCGGCTCGCCAAGGACTCTCTGAATGTCACGACCGTGGGTACGGGCCATACGGCGGTAAAGTCGCCTGCCGTCCGTGGTGGGGGCGACGAATACCTCGCGGCGGTCGACTTTGCCTTGGCTGCGCACAACCAACCCGTCGCCGACGAGCCGCCCAACCAGTCGGTTGCAGGAGCTGTTGGCCACCAGGAGGCTCTCGGCCAGCTCACCCATCCGCATCGGCTCGCCGTGGTCCATGAGTTGGTGGAGGATGTCGTAGTCGTCGAGTGATCGCCCGAACGTCGTTTGCAGATTGTCATCCATGGCCTTGATGGTGACGCGCTGGAAACGCAGAAGGCGCTCCCACGTGGCGACGATCAATGGGTCGGCAGGCGTGTCGGCCATGCAGCTAGCCTATACAATTTCTGAACAGAAATAGATATATCCGTTCGGAAATAAAAGCCGACCACTCAAGGTTGTAGCAGATATGAATGTTGACTCCCGTATAGACGTCCGACGAGCCGCCGATCGATTCCACACCGACATCGGCTGGCTCGACTCGAAACACTCATTCAGCTTTGGCAGTCACTACTCACCCGACAACACCAACCACGGCCAACTGCTTGTGCTCAACGACGATCGAGTTGCTCCCGCCGGAGGATTTGGCGCCCATCCGCACAAAGACATGGAGATCGTCACCTGGGTGTTGAGCGGTGAGCTGGAGCATCGGGACTCAGAAGGCAATCACGGGGTGATCTACCCCGGTCTAGCCCAGCGGATGAGTGCCGGCCGCGGCATTCGTCACTCCGAGATGAACGCAAGCTCCACCGACGAAGTCCACTTCATACAGATGTGGGTTGTGCCCGACACGGCCTCGATCGACCCTGGGTACGAACAGGCCGATATCAATGAGGCGCTCGCCGGCGGAGGTCTGGTGCCGGTCGCTTCCGGTCAAGGTCACGAAGGCGCGGTGTCGATTCACCAGAAGGATGCCGTGTTGTGGGCGGCGCGCCTCGGGGTGGGCGACGAGGTTGTCGTGCCCGAGGCTCCCTATGTGCATGTGTTTGTGGCTACCGGTGACGTGACGATGGATGCGGTCGGCCCGTTACAGGCCGGCGATGCCGTGCGATTGACCGGCCACGGTGGAATGGCGGTGACTGCCGACTCTAAGGCCGAGGTCCTGATCTGGACCACGGGCGAACTGGCGGTCGCCAACCGCTAGGTACAGCTAGGCGCTGGGAAGAGCAGCCGGCCAGGGCAGTGGGGCGAGATCCGGCTCGATCCACTCCGCTCGAGCTGCAGTGCTGAACAGCAGTTCCTTGGACCAGTGGCGACCGGGCGCGCCACGGTCGGTCCAGCAATGGTTGTAGAGGCCCTCCGGCTCGGCCGCCTCGCCGGCATCCATGGCGGCTGCCACCGCCGTGACGTAGTACACGGTGAGCGTCTCGTGATACCCGGAGTGGGCGGTGTTCTCGATCCCGATGCCGCAATTATGAGTGGTGATCGCCTCCCTGAGAAAGGCGACGGCGTCAACCGGTGCCCTGGTTTGCAGGGTCATCCAGCAGGTGACGAGATGAGCCTCGTGGGTCCACTCATCTTTGCCAAGGCGACCGTTGACAAAAGCGTCGAAGGTCTCCTCATGTGCGGCAAGGGAAGCGGGGCTCATCGGTACGACTCCAGGAATCGATCGACCACGGTCTCGGCCACCTCCGGAAGCTGATCCTGGTCGCCAAGAAGAGTGGCGAACATCAGCGGTCCCATCAGGAGACTGCAAGCGACTTCAGCGTCGATGTCGTTCGGCAACACACCTTCGGCTATTCCCTTGCCGATAATCTGCTCCACCAGGAACATGCGGTGATCGCGATCCTGCTCGGCCAGTTTGGCCACGTCGGGATCAGTGTTCTTCAGCGCCAGTAGGGCGGGCACGATCCGTTCCTGTCCGGGCTCGGCCAGAGTTTTGGCCATGTTGCGCACGACCGTTCGCAGCGAGGTCTCGAACCCTTCGGTGAGCTCAGGCGGATGGATCTCGGGGATGTTGTGTTTCAGTACTTCCACCAGCAGATCGGCCCGTGATGGGAAATGTCGGTACATGGTGGACTTGGCCACGCCCGACCGCTCGGCTACTGCATCCACGGTCACGGAACGAGCGCCGCCTTCGATCAGGAGATCGGTGGCGGCGTCGAGAATCTTGGCCCGGCTGCGGGCTATGCGGGGATCCAGCTGTAGGTCTTCGGTCATGTCATCCGTCACAGTTGCATCATCAGTTGTTGTCAGCGTACTTGTAGTACGATACTGTTTCGTTTCATAAGTTCAATCATGCTGACTGCCAGCACGACCGGAAGGAGCAACGATGACCGGATCAAAAGCCATCAGTGCCTCACAACAACGTAACATCTTGATCTCGATGTGCATGGCGCTGGTTGCCGTCGTGGCATCGGTGTCCAGCCTCAACGTGGCTCAGCGAGACATCGCCGAGACCCTCAACGCCTCAGCCGGCGACGTTCTCTGGATCATCAACGCCTACACCCTGGCCCTGGCCGCGCTGCTCATGCCCGTCGGCGCCATCGGCGACCGCTGGGGCCGTCGCCCGGTCCTGTTGGCCGGTCTCACCGTGTTCGCCGTCGCCAGCTTCGGCGCCGCCATCGCCCCAACCACTGCTTTCATGATCGCCTCTCGCACCCTGGCCGGTGTCGGAGCCGCCATGGTCATGCCGGTCACCTTGTCGGTGATCACGTCGTCGTTCCCACCCGAGGAGCGGCCTCGGGCCATCGGAATCTGGGCCGGGTTCGCCGGAGCCGGAGGCATCCTCGGGCTCTGGATGTCGGCCATCATGGTCGACTTCTTCACCTGGCGCTGGCTCTTCACCCTGCCGATTGTGCTGATGATCGTCTCGGCCGTGATCGCCTACCGCTCGGTGCCGAACTCCAAGGAGAGCGAAGGCCGGTTCGACACCATCGGCTCAATCCTGTCAGCGATCGCCATCGGTGGCCTCGTGTTCGGTATTCATGAGGGCCCGGAGAAGGGTTGGGCCGACATCTTGGCCCTCGGGCCTATCGCGATCGGCCTTGTCGGACTCGCCGTCTTCATCTGGTGGGAGCTCCGTACCGAGAGCCCGCTGCTCGACGTCACGGCCTTCGGCAACCGGGGCCTCGCCTCAGGTTCGCTCACCATCACCTTGCTGTTCGCCGTGATGTTCGGCGTCTTCCTTGTGCTCTTCCCGTTCCTCCAGACGGTGCTCGGCTGGTCGGCCGTGCGCTCGGCCACCGGCATGTTGCCAATGGCCGCGGTCATGATGCCCATGTCCACCATCGCCCCCCGTATTGCTGCCCGGATCGGTCACCGCCCCACGATGTTGACCGGGCTGGCCACCGCCATCGTTGGTCTGTCGACGTTGGCCCTCATGGCTTCGGTTGAGGGTGGCTATCTTTCGATCCTGCCCGGCCTGATGCTGCTCGGGCTCGGCATGGGCTTGTCGATGACACCCTCCACCGAGGCAATCACCGCCACACTCCCTGAGGAAAAGCAGGGTGTGGCATCGGCCCTTAACGACACCAGCCGTGAACTCGGCGGCGCGGTCGGTGTCGCCCTCCTCGGTTCGCTACTGACCAGCGGCTACTCCGATCGGATCGCCGACTTCGCCTCCCAGCTGCCCGCTCAGCTTGCCCAGTTTGTGGGTGACGACTACTTCCTCGCCCTCGGCGCCGCCGGCCAGGTCGCTCAGGAAAACCCTCGACTCGCCGGGCAGATCATCGAGGCGGCCCAGTTGGCCTACGTCGACAGCTGGGCCTCAAGCATGTGGGCCGGTGTTGCCATCCTGGCCATCGCCTTCGTCTATGTGGCCGTGGCCGGCCCGAGAGGCCGCCTGGTTGTGGCTGCGGCCGATCGCCCTGTGCGGGTCGATCAGTCTGCTCACGTCGACCAGCCTGATCAGATCGATCAGGCTGCATCCACGGCTTAGATCTCTCCGATATAACTACGTATGTTTGAAGCGTTAGCCCGAGGTCTTGCCCGGTTCAGCACCCGACGTCCGTGGTGGGCGATTGCTGCGGTGATCTTCGTGGTGGTGGCCGTCTCGTCTCAGGGGCAGCCCGAAATGGCCAACGACGATTCGTCGGCCTTTGCCCCTGACGAGCCGGCGATCCTGGCCCAACGGTTTATCGCCGACAACTTCGAACGATCGGGCGCCGTCACCGCCTTGCAGGTGGTGGTTACGTCCGACAGCGGCGAGGTCGTCAGCACCGACGGCCTGGCCGCTGTTCAAGCCGCACGTGACGCCATCAGCGCAGCCGAGTATGACGGCCGGCGGCTGGAAGAGCTGCTGGCCGACCCAACCGGCAACGGCTCGATCCTAAGCTTTCTGGCGCCGGTGGAGCAGGGTCTGGCCCAGGGCGCCCCTGCTCCAAACTCCAACTCCGAACTGCAGGCCCAGTTTGCGCAGGGTCTGCAGTCAGCGCCGCCGGAGGTCCGTGGACCGGTTGCCGCGCTGCTGGCATCCGACGCTGTCGTCGACCCGGAGGCCGGTGTTATCACGTCGCCGTCGGGATTGGTCGTGGCCTTTCTCGAGTCACCAGACACGCCGGAAGAAACCGAGGTGCTGACCGAGCTGCAAGCCGACGTGTTGGATGCCCTCAAGGGGCAACGGTTTGGCGACGTCACCGCCGTGCCGTTTTCGGCCGAGCTGATCAGCGTCGCCGCCGACGAAGCGGCCATCGAGATACCGCTTCTGCTACTGGCCGCTCTCGGGATCATCGCCCTGTTGCTGCTCTTCGCCTACTTTCCCCGCAAACCGCTGTCGACCGGCCGGCGGATCCGGCGCACCCTGGCCGACACCGGCTTGACGCTGTTGGTTGTGATCCTGGCCATTGTCGTGGCCAACGGCATGGCCGCAATTCTCGGTCCGAGCGGGCTTGGCGTGATGGGCAGCCTCGGTGGGCCGTCCAACATCGTTCCGATTCTGCTGGTCGGCCTCGGGGTTGACTACGTGATCCACCTCAATGCCAACTACCGGCGTGGCCTGTCCGACGGTGAGGCAGTGGAGGAGGCGATGAGACACTCGGCTCAAATCGTGGGTGGAGCGTTGGCGCTCTCGTCGGTGACCACCATCGTGGGGTTCCTCACCAACCTCTTCTCGGGCATCTCCGGATTGGCCACCTTCGGGCTGTACGCCTCGGTGGGAATCGCCGCCGCCTTCCTGATTGCAACCGTGTTCTTCCCGGCCGCCCGCCTTCTGCTCGATCGCCGCAATCCCGAGCTGCTGGCGGCTTCCGCCGACGCCTACGCCCGGGGCGAGCGCAGTGTGTTGGATCGAATTGTGGGGATGACCGCAAACCTGGCCAAACGAGCCCCGGCCTTGACGGTGGCGGCGTTTGTGGCCTCGGTGGCCGCCGCCGGTGTAGTGGCGGCGAACCTGGAAACCAAGTTCAGTTTTGTCGACTTTGTCCCCGAGAACTCCGAAGTTCGTGACGCGTTCAGCACGCTCGTCAACGACTTCGGCGGTGCCGTCGGCGCCACCACCCAGCTCGTCGTGCAAGAAGACATCACCGACCCCGAGGTGTGGAACGCCGTAGTCGATGCTCAGGCCGATCTGGTCGATGTCGACGGTGTGGTCGTCAACCCGCAGGGAGCGCAGGCCAACTCACCGGTCACCGCCGTCGGCGACCTCATCAACCCCGATGGGCCGATGTTCGATTCGGCCGTGGCCCAAGTTGCGACCGATCAGGGCATCGAACAAGATCTTCGAGCTCCCGCCGCCGCCGATCTTGGGTCGGTTGTGGGTGCGGCCGAAATGGTGCTGAGCGACATGGTGACCGACGACGCCTTCGTGGTGACGGTGGGAACCCAGGCATCGGAGTCGGGAGCGGCCCTGCAGTTGGCGCAAGATCTGGAAGCACTGTTCGGGCAAAACTCCACCGCTACCTCGCAAGACATCGTCGACGCCACGGTGGTGCAGTCGATCTCCAACGTCCAGATCCAATCGGTGATTCTGGTGGTTATCGGAGCAGCGTTGTTTGTGGCCTTGAGCTTCTTCTTCACCGACCGACGGCCGATGCTCGGCATCCTCACCGTCCTGCCGGTCGGCTCGGTGGTGGTGTTTCTCCTGGCCTTTATGGTTTTGTCCGGGATTCCGCTCGGTCCGGTAACGGCAACGCTGGCCGCGGTGGTGATCGGAATCGGCGTCGACTACACCATCCACATCACCCACCGCTTCCTCGACTTCCGGCGGGATGGCTCGAGCGTCGACGAGGCCATTGAATCGACAATGTCGACCACCGGCGCCGCGCTGGTGGTGTCGGCCCTCACCACCGGGCTCGGGTTCGCCGTGCTGTTGCTGTCGTCGCTCATTCCGTTCCAGCAGTTCGGCGCCCTCACGATCGTCGCCGTGATCGGTTCGGCCCTCGTGTCGGTCACCGTGCTTCCGTCGCTGCTGGTTCTGTGGGAACGTTTCCTCGAGCGCCGCGGTAATCCTGTCACCGACTAGTCTCGAAGAGAGCAGTTCAATCGAGCTGAGGAGGTTGTGATTGAGCGGCATTCGAGCCTTCTTTCACGTACTCTCTTACGCCCCTCGCTCCGAGCAGCGGATGTTTCTGCTGGCGCAACTTGGCGTGGTGGTGATGGTGTTCATCCAGCTGATGATCCCCCAGCTGGTGCAGCAAATCATCGATGACGGCATTCTGGCCGGCGACACCGATCGGGTGATCAACGTCGGCTTTCAGATGATCCTGTGGTCGGTGCTCAACCTGATCGTGGCCAGTGGCGTGGCCTACCTGGCCGCGGTAACCGCCACGAACATGGCCCACGGGCTACGCCGACTCCTCTACGAGAAAGTCACCACCTTCAGCCACGGCGACCTTGACCGGTTGTCGACCGCCGAGCTGCTGGTGCGGCTCACCAGCGACGTCAACATCATGAAGACGGCCTTCATGCAGACCATGTACATGCTGTTTCAGGCCCCATGGATGCTGGTCGGAGCGGTGTTCCTCGTTTGGTGGCAGAGCCCGTCGCTGCTGTGGATCATGGCGCTGGTGATGGTGGTGACCGTGATCGTGGTGCTCTCGATCGCCCCCTCGCTCGGCCCGCTCTACGCCAAAGCCCAAGGTGCACTCGACCGGCTCAACACCGTGTTCTATGAGAACATCGCCGGCATCCGAGTGGTTAAGGCGTTCAATCGCACCGAGTTGGAACGCAGCCGGTTCGCCGAGCGCAACCATGAGGTTTACGAGCGGCAACTTCGTCCGGCTCTACGCTCGGCTCTGTTTCAGCCGATCCTGTTCGGTTTGCTCTACGCCGCGGTCGGCCTGGCTGTGCTCCTCAGCGGGCCCGACGTCGCGTCCGGGGTGGTGACGGGCGACCCCCAGGCGCTTCAACCGGGTGAGCTGACCACGTTCTTCAACTACCTGCTCACCGCCATGATCCCCATCATGATCGTGGCGTTTGTGCTGCCCGAACTCGGCAAGTTCGAAGCCTCGTTGGCCCGCAATCTTGAGGTGCTAAGAACCGAGCCCGACATCGTCGAGCCGGCCGATGCCGTCGACCCCGGCCAGCTCACCGGCCACATCGAGTTCCGGTCGGTGTCGATGGCATACCTCGATGCCGACGGCAACCCGTTGCCGGCCCGGGTGTTGGATGATGTGAGCTTCACCGCCGAGCCGGGCGAAACGGTGGCCATCCTGGGCCAAACCGGTAGCGGGAAGACCACGCTAATCAACCTGGTTCCACGGTTCTACGACGTGACCGACGGGCAGGTGCTCGTCGACGGGCGTGACGTTCGCACGCTGCAGCTCACGCCGCTCCGAACCCAGATCGCCGTGGCCGAGCAGCAGGCGGTGGCCTTCGCCGGAACGTTCTACGAAAACATCGCCTACGGCCGATCGGTCGGCTTCAGCGCCGCAGGTCAAGCGTGCGACTACCACCAGGCCGAACACGCCGCCCGGGTGGCCGACGCCCACGGCTTCATCTCCGCTCAGCTTGAGGGCTACCAGGGCAAGGTCACCGACAGCGGAAACAACCTGTCGGGTGGGCAACGGCAACGGCTCAGCCTGGCCCGAGCCATCGCGGCCAAACCCCGGATCCTTATTCTCGACGACACCACTTCCGCCGTCGACGTCGCCACCGAGGCTCGCATTCAGCAGGCGCTCGACGAGGAGATGGCGGGACGAACCGTACTCATCGTGGCTCAGCGGATCACCACCGCCATGCGAGCCGACAAGATCGTTTTGCTCGACCACGGCACCGTGTCCGACGTCGGCACCCACGCCGAGTTGCTTGATCGCTCCGAGCTGTACCAAGAGATTGCAGAGTCGCAGCTCGGGTCGCTTGACGAGGTCAACGAACTGCTGGAGGCTCGATGAGCACCGGCGCCAAACCCGACCGTGGCAGAACCTTCAGACGACTCGTGGCCTATGTATCCCAGCAGCGGGGCCGCCTGATCGTCTCGATCTTCTTCCTGGTACTGGGCACCGTGGTCATGGCCTTCCAACCACTGCTTTTCGGCCGGGCGGTCAACGAATTCGCCGAGGGCGATTCCGATAACGCCCTGCGGTACGGCCTGGCCATTGTGGCGGTGGCGATTGTAGGTGGCTTACTTATCTATCAGGCCAACAAACAGCTGGCCCGCCTCGCGCAGCGGGGGATGGAGCTGTTGCGACGCGATCTCTTCATGTCGATGCAGACACTGTCGCTCAGCTTCTATGACGGCGAGGCACCGGGTGATTTGAACGCTCGGGTCACCTCCGATATCGAGGCCGTAAACCAGTTCTTCACCGCCGCCGTACCTCGCATCATTTCGTCGGGCATGACCGTATTGACGATGCTCGTGATCATGTTCTCCCTCGACTTCACCATGAGCGTGGTGGTCCTGTTGATCGTGCCGATGGCCTTCGGGGTGTTGATCATCCTGGGCCGTCGGGTGCAGGCCGACGCCAAGGCGTACCAGCAACTCATCGGCGAGGTCAACGGCTATGCCGAGGAGGTGGTGCAGGGGCAGCGAACCGTGCGGGCCTACGGCACCGAATCCCAGACGTTGGAGCGCTTGACCGCACTCTCCGACGAGGCTCGGGAGGCCGACAAGTCAGCCCAGTTCCGCAGCTACATCATGCAGCCGGCCAGTCGTCTGGTGAACAACCTCGATGTTGCCCTCGTGGCCTTGATCGGCGGAGCCCGAGCGGTCAGCGGCGTGATCTCGCTCGGCGACGTGGTGAGCTTCGTAGGGTACTCCCAACAGTTCGGCGGCCAAGCGATGCAGCTTTCGCAGGTCGTCACCCAGACGCTCACGGCCATGGCGGGGGCTGACCGGGTGTTTCGCATCATCGACACCGAGCCCGAGATCAAGCAGGCCGATGTTCCGATCCCGATGCCGTCGGCGGAGGGCAAGGTCGACTTCGATCACGTCGACTTCCGCTACGACGAGACTCGGCAGATCCTGTTCGACAACGACTTCCATGTTGAACCCGGCCAATTCATCGGCCTTGTGGGCCCGACCGGAGCCGGCAAGTCGACCATCATCAATCTGCTCACCCGCTTCTACGACATCGAGTCGGGCACCATCAGCCTCGACGAAACCGACATCACCCAACTCGACGTGAATGATCTACGGCGGCGCTGCGGTGTGGTGCTGCAAGTTCCGTACCTGTTCTCCGAGACGATCATGTACAACCTCAGGTATGGGCGCGAGGGTGCCACCGACGAGGAGTGCATCGAAGCGGCCAAGAGCGCCAACGCCCACCGGTTCATCGAACGTTTGCCCGAGGGATACAACACGGTTCTGGGGGAGGGAGCGGCAAGTCTGTCGCAAGGCCAGCGGCAGTTGCTGACGATCGCCAGGGCCATTGTGTCGCAACCCGACGTGCTGGTTCTAGACGAGGCCACGTCGTCGGTCGACACCCGCACCGAACGTCGCATCCAGGTGGCCATCGATCGGTTGATGGCTGATCGCACATCGTTTGTGATCGCCCACCGCCTGGCCACCGTGCGCCACGCCGACGCCATCATCGCCCTCGACGGTGGTCGCATCATGGAGATGGGCCCGCACGAAGAGCTGATGGGGAACCGGGGCTTCTACCACAACCTCTACATGGAGCAGTTCGCCGGCCAAGAAGTGACTGTGTCCTGATCCTGTACGAATCGTCATCGTCGTGCTCGTTGAGCTCTGCGACGAGTTGAATTGGGTGAAGGCCCCGTTGTCGGTCTCTGCCATGACCCAAGCCTCAGCGTCAAAAGAAACCGCTTGACCTCAAGCCAACATGAGGTCGTACGGTTGAGACATGGCAGATAACTCCACCGAATCGGTCTCGTGCTCACTAGCTGACGACGACGCCGCTCGTCAGCTTCTCGAATGGCGGTCGCTAGCCGACGAAGCGTTGGCCGTCGAGCCCTTGGCCGACGGAGTGAGGCTTCGTCTACCGGTCGACTTGGCCGAGGTGGCCGCCGATCTCGTGGCTCGAGAAGCGCGATGCTGCTCGTTCCTCGAACTCGCCGTCACCGTCGACCAAGGTGAGAGCGGACCTGAAACAGTCGTGGATGTGAGATCGGTGAGTCCGGACGGTCTCGCAGTCGTGTCGGCCTTAACCGGTGTCTCACTTCGATGAGCAGCCAAACGGATGTAGAGCCAAAGCGGGCGCGGGTGCGACGGGCGTCGATTGTTGGCATTCTGGCTTGCATGGCCTGTTTCGCCGTTCCGGCCCTCTTCGGCTTGGTGACGTTGACGATCGCGTTCCTTGGTTGGTGAGACCATGAACGAGCTTGAGTCGATCGGGTGGATCGCGGTCCAGACCGACGTCACTGTGGCCACCGTGCGTTACTACGACGAGGTTGGGCTGATCGAAACCGCCGGTCGTGTTGGAGGGAAGCGCCGATTCACTCGCGACACCGTCGGCCGGATCAACTTCATTCGACGGGCCCAGGCCAGCGGGTTCGACCTCAGCGAGATCAAGCGGATCCTTGACGATTCAGATCGAAGCTGGCCACAACTGGTGGACGCCAAACTGGCTGAACTCGAAACACGCCGAGCTGAGCTCGAGGAAATGATCGCCATGCTGGCGGCCATACGCGATTGCGGCTGTGAGGCGGTCGCCAAGTGCCCACGGATCGATGAGCCGTGGGTCGCGAGTCAGCCCGAGGCTTGAGTGAGCGCTGAGCTTAGCGTCTGCACCCGGCGCGCTTGCTCGTTGGCGATACTGTCGAGGAGGGCAATCACGACGTCGGGCCGTGAGGAACGCAAATCTTCGAACTGGCTGCGCTCGATGCTGGCGAGATCAACCTCGGTATCGGCAACCACATTGGCTGACCGAACCGAGGATTGCAGAAAGCCAATCTCGCCGAGCCACCCCGGTGCGCTGACCTTACGCAAACGGAACGTCGACCTGGCTTGGTCATCACCGTTTTCGGCGTAGACCGAAACGCTTCCGCTCAGCAGGTAGATCAACGTGTCGGCATCGTCGCCGGCGGTCATCAACGCGGTTCCCGCTTCCACCGTTCGGCGCTCAAATGGTTCGAGGAGCTCGGCCGACAGGGGTTGCCGATCCGCCTCGATGGCGCTTGTGGCCTGAGCCAAAACCTGTTCCTCAACTGCGGCCAGCGCAGCATCGAGGCTGTCGTGCATCTCCACCGCTGAGTCGTTGTCGGTCTTCTGCTGAGCCTTGCTCAACCCCGCCGAGATGACCTCAGGAGGATCGGCGACCATCACCGTTACCCCTCGAGAACCAAGGTCTCCAACCACTCGCTGGAGAAGTCGCATCGCCGAGCCGTCGATGCCGGTCACATGGTGGAAGTCGAGGATCAGGTTGTCGACGTCGTCTTCGGGCAGCAGCCTCAACCGCTCGACGAGGCCGGTCATCGAACCGAAGAATAGGAAACCCTGCATCTCCGCCACTCGGGTTCGGTCTCCGACCGACACAAGGGCATCGAGCTCCTCGGTGGTGCGGTCGACAAGACTTCTCGCGGTGGTGCCGGTGCGCCACCGTCTAACCGGGTCTACTCGGCTGTACCGAATGATGAACACCCCGCAGGCAATGATGACACCGAGCAGAATGCCTTCAAGCACACCGACGGTGGCGATGCAGCCGATGATGACAAGGCTGATGATCCATCCGGTGGCGCCGACGGAATGGCGCATTTCGTCGAGCCACTCGGCCATGAGTCCCAACCCCACAGCCGTCAAGAGGCCGCCGACGATCAACCGTGGCGCGTAGCCGATGGCGGAGACACCGAGCACCCCGAATGCGGCGACGGCGAGACCAACGGCAATCGGAACCCTCTTTGAGGTGGCGCCCATGCGGTGAGCCATCGAGGTGAACCCCATCCCGTGATAGGCGGGACTGGAGCCGATGATTGACTGAGCGGCATTGGCGAGGCCCAGGCGAACGAGGTCTCTGTCGACGTCGGCCCTCTGTCGAGTGACGATTTCCAACGCCGAGAGATTCAACAGGATGGCCAAAGCCGAGACGGCCGAAACGGCCCCCAAGGCTGGAAGCTGGCGGGCCAGCACACCCCAGGGGGTTGACGCGATTTCCGAGGGTGTGATGATTGAGAGCACCGGTGGTGCCTCGAACGGGCCGATCAACCAGCCTCCCTCCTCGACCGCACCAATTGACGACACGGCCAACACGACTCCGTAGAACGCAACGGTCGCCACCACGATGAGTCCGGCTGCCGCGCCGTTGGGGACGTTCGGTCGGCTCGACAAAAGATAGGTGGCAACACCAACCAACAAGCCAGGGATCCAGAACTTGAGATGTTGACCGGAGAACATCTGGAGTAGGTCGACGTCGCCCGGCTGGCCGCCAAGCATCACCTGGAGGCCGCCTCGGAACAGCAGCCACCCGGTGCCGGCGATAAACGCATTGACCACAACGGCGGGGATGAACCGCACCACCCCGCCGAGCGAGAAGCGGCCGATGATGATGAAGATCAGGCCGGTTAGCAATGACGCCAAACCAACGGTGACGATCACGTCGACGGCCGTGACGTTCTCGCCGGACGCCACCAGATTGGCCACGACCGCAATCAGCACGATCACCGGACCGTCCTGAGTGGGCGAGATAGCAGCGGGAATTGAACCTCGGATTCCGGTGATGGCGGTGGTCAGCCCACTGCCAACAAGAAAGACGGTGGTTCCGCGCGGAAGGCCGTCGGCGATTGTCCCGGCGAAAAGCAGCGCCGCCAAGGAGACCGACAGGCCGGCCGACGACACGACCAGGCTTAAAACAGCCAGAACCTCGGCGACCGGCGATCCGCTGGTGGCCGAGACGGTGGACTCCCTCCCACCCTCAGTAGCGAGACTCATCGGGCATGTGTAGTCGAAAGCCTTGATACTGACAACAACCCACCGGGTCTCGTCGGGAAAACGTCAAAGGCGGGAGCCCTGGGGGCTCCCGCCTTCGAACTGACTACTTGGGTGCTCAGCTGTTAGTTGCTGATGGAGTTGCCGACTTCGCTGAAGTTGTCGGCGGCGGCGTTGCCGAGGAAGGTGACGGCGCCGATGCAGACGACGGCGATGAGGGCCACGAGGAGGGCGTACTCGACGAGCGAGGCGCCTCGTTCGGTCTTGGTGTGGGCCTGGAGCCAAGCTGCGAGGGTCTGGAAGTGGATCATTTTTGTGTGTTCCTTGTGCTTTGTTATTTGGTCCCGTTTGGGCTTGCACAAAAGTGATCGTCGAATTGGCGGCAAACCTGAATAGGTCTTGCGCTCAAATCGCGAAAGGAACATTCACCCAGGCCTTCTGGCCCAGGCCGGGAGACCTACTGCCCGGTCGTTTTCTTACTCGGTGCCTACTGCTCGGCTGTTCCGAGAGCGGCCCTCAACTGATCGGCCATGGCATCAAGGTCTTCCGGCTTGGCGTTGTTGTCGGCGTTGCGGAAATCCAGGTGGGCCATCGTGGAGATCGGAACCACATGCACGTGCGCGTGCGGCACCTCGAAACCGGCGATCATCAAGCCGATCCGAGCGCAGTCCACCACGGTCTTCTGCGCCGCACCAACCCGATGCGCCACCGCCATCAAGTGTTCGGCGGTGGCCGAGTCGAGGTCGGTCCACTGGTCGACCTCTTGTTTGGGTATGACCAAGCAGTGGCCAGGGTGAAGCGGCCGGATGTCGACCATCGCGACACAGACATCGTCGGACCAGATGATCCGACCCGGAATGTCGCCATTGATGATTTTGGTGAATATCGAAGCCACAAGCCGATCCTAGTGGGCGGCGGCAACGCAGAACTCGTTGCCCTCGGGATCGTTCATCACCGTCCAGGTCACACCCATCTCGGTCCGGGTTTCCACCTTGGTGCCACCGGCGGCCACGAGACGGTCGACGTGAGCATCGGGATCGTGCACCGACACGTCGAGGTGCATGCGGTTCTTGGCCGTCTTTGTCTCCGGCACTTTCAGGAACAGCATCCTCGGGCCCTTGCCTTCGGGATCGATGGCCGAGCCGTAGTTGTCGAGCTGATCGTCGGGGATGTTGTTGGCCGCGGCGAACTCGGCCCACGTGGCAAATCCGGGTGGCGGAGGCTCCTCGACGTAGCCCATCACCAGGCGCCAGAACGCGGCGAGGGCTGGCGGGTTATCGGCATCGAAGGTGATCTGGAATCCGGTGGTCATAGTCCCGACTGTAGTTCGTCGTCGCAAGCGTGCCCGCCGCGGCTGGGTCGATCGGACTGTCATCAGGTCCGGCGCTTTGCTCTGGCCGCTCACCATCGTCGTCCATACGCTCGGCAGGAGTGGATCAGTTGGCGGAAGAAGTTTTGGGCGACGACTCTGTCGAGCGCGGATCAAGGTCGGTACCAGTGCCGACTTCGATATTCGACCGCAGTCGGCATGCCATCGCTCACTTCACCGCGCTGATGATGGTGATTTCGGTGGCCTTTGCTTCGGTGGCCGGACACTTCGGCACCAGGTTTGTGGAAGAACGTGAGGCGCTGGCTCTCTCGGACGAAGTCGGTGGTGTGTCCACCTCTGTTCCCGATATCGACTCGCTGTTGACGCCGGCAGCGCCCACAACCGAACCATCGACATCTGACCGGTCGACTTCGTCGACGTCCGAACAGTCGACCCCATCTACATCTGAATCGCCGGCCACGACGAACGCTCCAACGACGGTTGCCCCCACCGACCAGTCTCCGGTCGCTCGCGGTCGACGGGCCCTAGATGAGATCTCCTACCCGTGGGAGACCAATCTTCCAGGCTGGACTATCGACTTCCTCGACGGACGATCCGGGCTGTACGGGTTGACGTTGGTCGACGACAAACACATCGAGATCTACGTGCGGGAGGATCAGACCCAGGAGTTGCTGGTTCACATCGTGGCCCATGAGATCGGTCACGCCGTCGACGTCACCCTCAACGACGGACCCGACCGTCGACGCTGGCAAGGAGCGAGAGACATCGGTGACTCACCCTGGTGGCCCGACTCGGCGGCATCGGATTTCGAAACCGGGGCCGGTGATTTCGCCGAAGCGTTTGCCTACTGGCAGGCACCAACCAGCAGCTACCGGTCGAGACTTGGACCGCCACCCACGGCCGAGCAGCTCCAACTGATGGCCGAACTGGCCTCCAAATAGCGGCTGACCTGCCGCGCGGCTGATCTCTGGACTGGTCCCCGAACTGGCCTCCGGCGCTCGGCGACGCTACGTTTCAGGCCATGTTCAACACCCCCGTGTCCTCGCTACCTCTTACCACAGTGGCCCGACTGGCCGAACTGATCACCGGCTTCCACGTATTCATCTACTTCTGCCCCGAGGCGGTTGAGGAGTATGAGAAGGCCGGGGTTACCGGGTGGGGAGGCTACTTCGGGTCGAGAACGGCGGCGATGGGCGAACTGTCAACCGAGATGGTGATCGCCACGTTCTACAACTTCTCCCCCGACCGCGTGGTGCCCTCGATGGAGGGGGTTTGGGAAGCCTCGTCGGCTGAGGCCCTGCAGGCGGCCCGGTGGGAGGCGGCTCGACGAGTACTCGAGGCCAAGGTTGCGCCCGTCGTGTCGAGCGCCGAGGTCAGCGAAGCGTTGCAGCTGATGGAACGCGCCGTCAACGGCTTGCGCTGGGAGGGGAGGCCGATGGCGGCCGGAAACTTCTCGGTGCTGAAAGACTGCCCCGACAACGACCTTGTGAGACTCTGGCAGCTGGCCACCATCCTGCGGGAATGGCGAGGCGATGCCCATATCGGCGTGCTGATTGCGGAGCCGCTGTCTGGCGTGGAGTGTTCAGTCGTCACTCATGCTCAGTCCGGCGCCGACGGGTTCGTGCGCCGGTCGCGACGGTGGTCCGACGAGGAGTGGGACGTTGCGCTCGGCTCACTGGTCGACCGGGGTCTGCTCGCGGCTGAAGACAGCCTCACCGAAGCCGGCACGGAATGGCGCGCCGGAATCGAGCAGCGAACCAACGAATTGTCGGCCGAGATGTGGGTCAACCACAGCGAAGCGGAAGCGAATCGCCTCGGTGATCTTCTTGAGAAAATGGTGGCCGGTTTACGCTAACGGCTGCCCGGCGTTGGGCTAAACGGCGTCGGCGTTCAGCTCACCGGTGCGGATGCGCACCACCGTGGCCAGCTCGGTGACCCAGATTTTGCC
Organism: Acidimicrobiales bacterium; assembly: GCA_965216355.1. Lineage (GTDB taxonomy): Bacteria > Actinomycetota > Acidimicrobiia > Acidimicrobiales > SZUA-35 > JAHELU01. Next base: position 447,870 of record CBDCFR010000012.1, on the reverse strand, counting down.
GTCGCCGATCTTGCCCGACTGAGCTCCGGCGATAATGGCGTCGACGGCCTGCTGGACTTGGCTCCCCTCGACGGCGATCTCCAGCTTGACCTTGGGCACAAACTCCACCCTGTACTCGGCGCCGCGATAGGTCTCGGTGTGGCCACCCTGACGGCCGAAGCCCTTGACCTCCGACGCCGTCATGCCCTGGATGCCGACCTTGGCCAGCTCATCCTTCACGTCGTCGAGTTTGTGAGGCTTAATAACTGCGGTCACCAAATGCATTGGCCCACATTACCCGGACCCGAGGCGGAGAGCACTCCGTGTTGACGGCCGGTTTGATGGGTGGCAGCTAGTCGGTGGGCACAAGGCCGCGCAGAACCACCTGGCCCGACGACTCGGTCTGCGCCTCGCTCTGGAGAGTGACGGTCAGCAAGGGGTAGTCGACGGGGCTGACACCGGCCCAGAGCTCAACCTCGCCGTCGCCTCCTCGGAGGTGAAAGGTGCCGGCGCTGACGCCAACCTCTGGGCTTTGACGGAGCCAGGCCTCGTAATACGTGCCTGGAGGAGCTGGATCCAAACCGACAACGTCTAAGTCGATCCGGGTTCCGAGTAATCCAGGAGTCACCAGCACTTGGGCTGACGCATCCGGGTCGAGGTCCGTCCCCTCCAAGGCCAGCTCGATGCTCTCCGGCTGGGCCACAACGTCGATGTCGTCCGCGCCGTCTGTGTCGTTCGAAATGATGTTCTGAATCGCAGCGAAACCGATGAGGGCAATGGCTGCTCCGGCCGCGGCGGCCAGAAGAGTCCTGCCGAATGGTCTTGAGTCGCTTCGTGGCGCAATCTCGGCGTCGGCAACGACCGAACGCCGGTCGGCCAACGACGTGACGTTCGACCCGGATTCGGCTTGAATGGCGGCCACGATTGCATCGGCATCCATCGGATCGGGTTCCTGCCAAAGAACCGGATCGCGCAGGAGTTCACCGAGAAGGGCCTGCTCGGCAGGATCGAGATCGGTGGCGAACTCGTCGGATGGGCCAGTGTTCATTGCGTTCTCTCTTGCGGGTCTCTGTGATGCAGTACGTCTCGTTCGGGTCCTTGGTTCGCGGTTGGACTCCCACCCGCCTCCGCTGTATCCGCCTGCATGCCGTCGAGGTGTCGAAGTGCGGCGGCGAGCCGCCGGTGGGCTCGCGCCGAACGCGACTTCACGGTGCCGATGGCGATCCCGAGATGGTCGGCGATTTCCTGATGGGTCAGCCGGTTCAAGTGGGAGAGCTGTACAACCGCCCGTTCCGCCTCTGGGAGGTCATCGATGGCCTGACGGATCTCCAGAATCTCCCACGTCCGCTCGAACGACGCACCAGTCGGAGCGACCTCGTCGCCGGAGAGTTGGGCGGTGGCGCGGTTGCGGCCCTCACGCCTCAACACGTCGATGGTTGTCCGGCGGGCGATGGAGTAGAGCCACGGAGCAAGTTCGCGATCCGCATCGAAAGATGCCGATGCCCTCCATGCCTTCACGAACGTTTGCTGGACCACCTCGGAGACGAGGTCGGGGTCACTCAGCATCGAACGGGCGACGGTGGCCACCGCTCCGCCAAAGCGCTGATGCGCTTCGCGAATGGCTGCCTCCTCCCCGGCCCGAAATCGAGCCGCCAGCGTAGGTTCGCGTCGGTCCATCACAAGTTCACGTAAGGCTCACAGAATTTTTCGAACATCCGCGAACCGCCATCACCCAACAAGCGTACAGGCCAATGCAAACCAGCTCTTGAGAAACGACATGAACTCACACACCCTCAACACGGTTAGTCCTCCAAAAGCCAGTCCTTCGGCAGCCAGTCCTGTCGCAGCACTCCTCCCCGTCATTGTTGCCGGCGCCGCGGTGACACTCAGCCTCGGCGTCTACGCCAGGGTGCACCCACCAACCGGTCAAGGGATAGTCACCTTTGGCTTTCCAGCAGTGCTGCCCATGAAGGCGTGGCTGACTACGGGAGCAGCCGTGCTTGCCTTGCTGCAGGCCCTCTCTGCAGCGTGGATATGGGGGCGCTTGCCCGGCGTCGGCCACGCTCCAACATGGCTGGCTCCCACCCACCGATGGTCCGGCACGGCGGCGTTCCTGCTGACGTTGCCCGTCGCCTATCACTGCCTCTGGGCTCTCGGGTTCCAAACAACCACCACCCGGGTTCTGGTTCATTCGGTGCTCGGCTGCGCTTTCTACGGCATCTTCGCCACCAAAATGCTCTGCCTAAGATCCCACGCCATTGGACCACGGACACTCCCGCTGGTCGGCGGCGCCCTGGTAGCCACCCTGACCGGAATCTGGTTCACCTCCTCGCTGTGGTTCTTCACCACGATCGGCTTCCCGGGGGTCTAGACACAACGCCGCCCCGCCCACAGCGAACCCGCCGCTGAGCCTGTGAGCCCGCCGCCCTGCTTCAACGCGCCCAAAAACGATCACCAACCGTCCATCACAAATCCCAAACCTCTAGGAGGACCCATGAACAACCAATCCCCAATCAAAGCCACCCTCGTCATCTGCGCATTGGCCGCAGCAGTGGGCTCATTCGCCCTGTTCCGCTCGGCCGACACGGCACCGGTTGCCGCCCAGCCGGCACCCCAGGCTCAAGTAGCCGATGGCTATTCCGGCTACGGAGCTATCGGCGACGATGGCGCCGAAGCGGCCCAAGTCGCAGCCCCGGCGACGATCACCATCAGCGACTTCTCGTTCGAGGTCTCCGGCTCCGTGCAACCGGGCCAGACGATCACGGTGATCAACAACGACGGCGTACCGCACACCGTCACGGCAGCCGACGGATCGTTCGACACGGGCACGCTCGCAGCGGGCCAGTCGGTCCAGCTCGTGGTGCCCGACACCGCCGGAGCTCACCCGTTCTTCTGTGCCATCCATCCGTCGATGACCGGAAACCTCAACGTCGCCTGAACGGCGCAATCCCAAGATCCAAGTCCTAATAGGAGGAAAACAAATGACCACCCCAATATCAACCAAGACCCCACGAAAACCATTTTCGTGGAAACTCGCAGGAGCCATTCTGGCCGGAGCTGCGTTGGGCCTCATGGCCTGCGGCGACCCAGCCCCGCTGGCGTCGGCTGAGACCGTCCAACCGGCGGCTACATCGGCCCAGGCTCCGGCCGCCACCACCATCGACGCCTCGGCGGGCGTGACCGAATTCGGCGACGTGCTCGTCGGTCCCAACGGCATGACGCTCTATGGCTTCACGAACGACCTTGACGGCCGCTCGGCTTGCTACGGCACGTGTGCCGAGGCTTGGCCGCCTGTGATCGTCGGGCCGAACTGGGGTGTTGCCCCGGCGATCGACGCCGGAATCTTCAACACCGTGGCCCGTGACGACGGCCAACTCCAACTCGTGGCCGGCAAGTGGCCACTGTATTACTACGCCGGCGATGCCATCCCCGGTGACGCCACCGGTCAGGCCAATGGCGACGTCTGGTTCGTGGTCGACTTGGAAGGCGGTCTGATTCGTGACACTTCCGAGGCGGCGGCCTACGACGAAGCTGCTGACGTCGTTGCGCCCGGGGCATCCGAGCTTGGCCAGATTCTTGTCGACGAGGCGGGGCTTAGCCTCTACGGATTCTTGAATGATGCCGAAGGCATGCCCTCCTGCTTCGACGCTTGTGCCGACGCCTGGCCCCCGCTGCTTGTTCCCTCGGGCGAACTTCCCGTCGGCCTCGACCCCGCGGTGTTCAGCGTGGTTCCCTACGGAGATGGGTTCCAGCTGAAGGCCGGCAAGTGGCCGCTCTACCGTTTCGCCGCCGACGGTGCGCCGGGCGACATCAACGGTCAGGGTTCGGGCGATGTGTGGTTCCTCGCCCGTCCCGACGGTGGTCTGATCATGCCCAACGGCTAGGAATCAGAATCAAATTCAACCGGGGCCGGTGACATCGGTCGGGGGGAGTTCCGAACAAGGCGACAAGTTTCCCCGACGGTGTCGTCGGCCCGGTCAAGGTCACCGGCCCAGCTCCGTGCGGCACGACGTAGGCCTCTCCCCGCTGAATCGATCTGCTGCCGCCGGCCCACTGCATTGAGCCGGCGCCTTCGGTCACGAGCAGCACACCGAACGAGTGGGGGAGCACAACCCCTGCATCCTCCTCATAGCCGTTTGGTATCGCCCCGACGGCGGCTCGGTGAAGCTTGAAGTACGGGTCGGCTGGGGTGGGCAGCACCGTTGAGCACGAGCCCGCCTCATCATCTGTTCGATCGGTGGGCCCGGTGGGGCGAATCAGCTCGTCCAGCCTGCGACCGTCGATGGCTTGAGGGTCGATCGCCCCCAGGGCCACATCGAAGCCAAGGTCGAGATGCCCGTCGTTCGGACCGTCGAATTCGAAGCCGTCCCACTCGAGCAGGATTGAGAAGTCGGTGGGTTCCTGCAGCTCCATTATGAGGAGCCCTTCGCCGATGGCGTGGGGTGTACCGGACGGTACGAAGATCCCGTGGCCGACGTCGACGTTGATCGGGTTCATCAACGCCAGCATGGCATCGCTGTTTTGCGCCGCCATCAACTCCTCCCATTCGGCCCGTTCGACAGGCCGATTGGTGCCGACATAGACCTCGGTATGTCGACGGTCGCGATCGAGCACGTACCAGGCCTCCGACTTGCCAAACGGGCAGCCGAGGTGGCTGGTGGCGAACGCCTGGCTCGGGTGCAGGTGCACCGGGAGACGTTGCCCCGCATGTAGGAGTTTGACGAGAAGCGCCGTCGAGGATCCGAATCGCTTCACATGCTGAGCCCCGAGCCATCCGACCGGATCGGATTCGACCAGATCTCGTAGCGGAACGCCGTCGATAACTGTCATTCCATCCGAGTCGGAGCCGAACCGAGTGGTCGTCGACCCCAGCCACTCTTCCGGGCGATTGGGGCCGCCAGGGCCTCCACGCAGGGCGGCGATGAGCTCGCCGCCGAGATACTGATGCTCGATTGGTCGAGATGGTAGCAACAGCGGATCCATGATTGACCATCAAACCACCTGGTGTGCTCTCGCCTCAAGCAACGGGATGGTGGCTCCGATGTTCTGCGTTATGAGAACACCTGGGCGATCCGTGGTTGACACGGCACGATGTTTCGGCGCGGCTGTGCTGGCGACGCTGCTTTTTGTGGTGCCTTTGGTGACGTTCACGGCGCCGGCGGCAGCGATACCGGCTGCGGCCGAGGCCACGGAATCGATTCCCGCAACCTGCGGTCCGCTCGATCCTGCGTTGGACGGCGATGGTCACCTGATGATCGCTCAGAACGACGGCTACTACCTCGACCGGTTTGTGTTCGATTCGGTCGGGCGCCTGTACGTCAACACGATCCGGATTGTGAACAACGAGTATGTGGTCGATCGGATCCGCCGCTATCTGCCCAACGGTGCGCCCGATCCTGAGTGGGGCAACGGTGGCGTGGTCGACGTGGCCGGACAAGTGCATTCGACGCTCGGTCGAACTCTGGCGGTGGACGAGAGAGGTCGGTTGTGGTTCGCCCGCGGCATCTACCTCGATGTTCTCGAAGTGCGGCGTTTCAACTCCGACGGTTCACAAGACGCCGCTCTGCCTCCGATCGAGCAGCCAACCGGTAGCAGCGTGTGGCATTGGGACCCGGTGGGCGACATGGTGGCGATCGGCGACGGTGTGCTCATGGCCTACGGTCGGTACGACGTCAACAGCAACCATTCCAGCGTCTGGTGGTGGAGCATCGGCAACGACGGCAGCGTCGCCAGCGACAGCAGTATCGTCGTGCTTGACCAACGCCTCTTTGTGCTCGACGTCGCTCCCGACGGCTGGACCGCGCTGCAATCGTCGACCGGTCGTGGATACATCGCCCAGTTCGACAACGACAAAAGCGCCTATTTCTCAACAAGCGACTCGTTCTATGTGGGCGTCACCTCCATCGAAGGAGAGCCGCTGTTCTATGGCGACGTTCGCCTGCCGGGCGCGGATCACAGGGTGCCGATGACGGCCACGATCGAGAATCTCAGGCAAACGCCGCCGATGGTTGAGGTCGCCACGGAAGCCGGCGCCGCCGACGTACGCATTGGCCACGTGGCTCCTGACGGGTCGGCGGTTGGTCTCCGAGGCGACGGCCGTCTGATATTCGCCACCATCGATGGCGACGGAACGTTTGTGCCCACGGCCGGCCTGAACCCGATTCCCACCGCCGTCGCCAGCAACACGGTGCCGATCGCCGTGCAGGACCTGGCCGACGGATCGAGGATGATCGCCGCCTATCGCAACTATGAAAGCAGCCTGATCTCACTGGTGAAGACGTTGCCCGACAACCTGGGTCCGCAGGTGTCGGACCAAGCCTTGCGCGATCAAGTGAGCAGGCTCTACACCGCGTATTTCCTCCGCCCGCCCGACGCCGAGGGCCTGCAGCACTGGATGCGGCAACGAGCAGCCGGGGTACCCATCGAGGCTGTGTCCGAGGCCTTCGCTTCCTCCCCTGAGTTTGTGAACCGCTATGGCTCACTCAGCAACCGGCAGTTTGTACGTCTGGTGTATCAAAACGTTCTGGGTCGGGAGCCGGAACCTGCCGGCCGCGATCTGTGGACCTATCAGCTCAACTCCGGGGCGATGACTCGCGGCGAGGTGATGCTTGGCTTCAGCGAGAGCGCGGAATACGTGCGGCTGAGCGCTACGGTGGCTCCGCACTGGCCATCAACCGGAGCGGTGCAGCGTCTCTACCGTGCCTACTTTCGACGAGACTCCGACGCCGCCGGGCTTTGCTACTGGTCCCGGCTCGTTGACGGTGGTGCCGACCTCGCCGCCGTTTCGCAGGCCTTTGCCGGCTCGGCGGAGTTCAACAACACCTATGGCGCTCTCGGAAATCGTGCGTTTGTGGAATTGGTCTACGAGAACGTGCTTGGGCGAGCGGGCGAAACCGTAGGCATCGGCTTCTGGACGTTCCAGCTCAACTCCGGGGCGATGACCAGGGGTGAGATCATGCTCGAGTTCAGTGAGGCGGCCGAGAATGTGCTGCGGACCGGCACCCTGCCATTCGATTCGCCATTTGAATCCCCGTGATCTGATCCGCCCGCTCCAGCTGCGACTTTTTCGAAAACATCGGCCGTTGGGCATGTCGTTGACCGGCGATTTCCACTACCGTTTGTGCCCGTATGAGTGGATCAGTGATGCATGCAGAGGCTGAACCGGGCGCGGATGAGCCAACTGAAACCGACGGTGCCGCCGGCTCGAGCCTAAAGGCCAGCCGGTTGTGGCTTGGTGTTGGCCTGGGCATGGCCACCGTCACCGTGCTCTCGGGTATTGCCGCGAGCATTTTCCAGTTTCACGACGACTCCGAAATCCAGCGGGAGATCTTCTACAACGTCCCCGGTCCGTTCAAGCTGGCGTTCTACACCCTTATTCCGGTGCTGCTGGTGTGGGGTTCACTCCAGCTCTCGTACCGGGTGAAGAACTGGGAGCGGGGCGCTCCCGATCGTCGCACCACCAACAGCAAGAACGTGAAGAAGCGGCTGGAGAACTTCCGAGCCGGAATCTACATGCAGACGCTGATGCGGGAGCCCGGCGCCGGCATCATGCACTCGCTGATCTACTTCAGTTTTGTCATCCTGTTGGCCGTCACCACGGTTCTTGAGATCAACCATCAGCTACCCGAGAGCTTGAAGTTCCTCCACGGCGGCGTATATAAGGCCTACGCGCTGGTCGGCGACGTCGCCGGCCTGATGTTTCTGCTCGGCATGAGCATCGCAATTGTGCGCCGCTATGGCCCCCGCAAGTGGCGTCCCTACCGAATCTCGATCAAAAGCCGCCCCGAACATGCCGTGATTCTGGGTGTTTTGACCGCTATCGGCGTCACCGGATTCGGCGCTGAGGCCTACCGCATCGCCCTCCAGGGAATGCCCGATTTCGAGCAGTGGTCGATCATCGGATACCCGCTGGCGCAGCTGGTTTCCGGCTCCGACAACCTCGCCGGCTGGCACCAGTTCTGGTGGGTGGCCCACGTCATAAGCTTCTGTGCGTTCCTGGCCATCATCCCCGGCACGATGCTGCGACACATGTTCACCTCGCCGCTCAACATGTACTGGTCGGATCGCGACCGTCCCAAGGGCGCCATGAAGGCGATGCCCGACCTCGACAACACCGAGCTCGAGACCTTTGGCGCATCCACGATCGAGTCGTTCACCTGGAAGCAGCTGATGGACACCGATGCCTGCACCATGTGCGGTCGTTGCACCTCGGTCTGCCCCGCTCACGCCACCGGCAAGCCGCTTGATCCCCGCGAAATCGTGCTCAAGACCGGCGAGGTGATGTCTCGCACCGGATCACCAGCCGTTTCGCCCCCGATTGGTGTGGATCCTGAGATCGAAGTCAAGGCCAATTGGGTCTTCGACCGCATTACCACCGACGAGATCTGGGCCTGCACCTCATGCAAGGCCTGTGACGAGATCTGCCCGGTCAACATCGAGATTCTCGACAAGATCCTCGACATGCGCCGCTACCTCACCCTGATGGAATCGAATTTCCCAGGCGAGCTTGGCACCGCCTTCCGGGCGATGGAGAACTCGTCGAATCCGTGGGCGATGAGTCAAACTCAGCGTCTCGACTGGGTTAAGGATCTGCCGGTCCCCGTCATCGAGCCCGACGATATGCGGGCCGAAATCGAAGCCGGCGGCGTGTTCCAGCACGAATATCTCTACTGGGTGGGCTGCGCCGGATCCTTCGACGACAAGAATCAGAAGGTCAGCCAGGCCATGGCCAAGCTGATGAATCGCGCCGGTATCGACTTCGCCATCCTCGGCCCGTCAGAGCTCTGCACCGGAGACCCGGCCCGCCGCTCCGGCAACGAATACATCTTCCAGATGCTGGCCAAACAAAACGTCGACACCCTCAACGGCATCGGCGTCAAAAAGATCGTCACCCAGTGCCCACACTGCTTCAACACACTGAAAAACGAGTATCCGCAGCTTGGCGGTAACTATGAGGTCGTTCACCACAGCCAGTTCCTGGAGTGGCTGATCGACCAGGGGAAACTCGATGTAAGCGAAGCCACCCTTGACGAGCGGGTCGTGTACCACGACTCCTGCTACCTGGGCCGCCACAACGACGTCTACATGTCACCCCGCAACGTGATCGGATCACTAAAGGGCATTCAGATCGTGGAAGCCGGCCGCAACGGCACCAAGGGCATGTGCTGTGGTGCCGGTGGCGCTCGTATGTGGCTTGAGGAAGACATCGGCACCAAGATCAACGACGAACGGGCGCTTGAACTGGCCGAAACCGGGGCGAAGCGCATCGCCACCGCCTGTCCGTTCTGCTACGTGATGATGGACGACGGCGTCAAAGGCCACGGCTACGAAGAAGATGACGTTCGTGTGGCCGACATCTCGATGCATCTGCTTGAGGCGATCGAGAAGGCTGAAGCGGTCGACCAGTAGACCCGACTTCTAGACGCCGTTGGAAACCGGGGCGCGGTTCAACCCGCTAGTGGCCCGACCGGGATTGTCAGGCTGTTACGTGGGCGGCGTCGAGTTGATTGGCTTGTGCGGCGGCGAGTTCGTCGGAGAAACGGATGGCGATTCCCTCGATCAGCAGATCGATCGCCAACTCAAACTCGGCGTCACGGTCGGGCTGTGAGTCGCCGACCGTGGCCAACGACAAGCTGAACGACGCTGGATCGAGTGTGTCGTACAGCTGGTGCAGCTTGACGTCGTCGGCGGAGCCCGGCTTGGCGGATCCAACTTCGGTCAGAACGTGCCCGGTGATGAACGACACGATGATGTCGAGTAACCGGCGACCCGTCTCCACGTCGACTCCGGCTCGCACGAACTCCGCAAGACTGGCCTCGACCATCACCATTGAGCCTTCGGTGGCCACGGGGCGGGTGGAAAGAATACAGGCGGCGTTTCCGTTGTTGAGCAGAGCGGTGCGGAAGGCTCGGGCGTAGGCCTTCATACGTTCGTGCCATTCGTCGGGCAGCTCACCTACGACCACTTGGCCGTAGACAAGCTCGCAGATCCCATCGAGGATCTCGTCCTTGTTGGCGACATGTTTATAAAGCGACGGAGCTTCGATATCGAGTTCTGAAGCCAGAGCTCGCATCGTAAGACCGTCCGCGCCCCGTTCATTGACCAGCCGAAGAGCTGTATCGAGTACCCGGGCGCGGGTTATGGGGATTCTAGGTGGCATATTGGGATTCCTCAGGTCCTAACCCTTCAACTTAGTCGTTTTGAGGGTGTGAAGTCCATCGAGGGCAGGGCGACCGATCGTCGTGTTCCGGACCGATCTCCGCCATGGGGCCGCCGACTTTCCGGCGGCTCGACCAAAGATGCAGGATTTGATCTATATGAATCAGATTTCATCGACGTAATTACACCAATGGGAGGTGGGCGTTGGACTGGGTCGGTGTCGGTCGATTTGAGTGGCCGGTTTGCCGGAGCGGACTGCAAGAGATCGCCGCCGATGGCTCCGACGACCTGATCGGTCAGTTGATCGAGCGTTCGTTCGGGCGCACAAGGATCTGTTATGTTGCCTGGGCGGGTTGGGCAGGTCAGACGGCGCCCACCAACGTCGCCTGATTGGCTCCGACTCGACCTCGCGACGGAGGGGTGTGGCTGGAAGCCTGACCAGTCCTTGTCGGCTCGATCTGCCAGACCAATACGGCAAGGTAAGGCTGAGTCGAGTGGTGATAGGTCCGGGAGACTGCCGTCCCATTCATCTATCCGAGAGCACGATTGGGCTCCACCTCGGTTTGGGCCAACCCACGATGCGGCAACGCCGACAAGTGTGGGCGTAGGCAGGGCGGCGGTGAGAGTCGCGGGCCCACCTCCTCCACACTCGCCCAACACTGCGGGGCGTCAGCCAGCCAGCCAGCCAGCCGGTGTGCGGTGGATGCTCCTGATCGACAGCTTGGCCGGGCTCAGATCGTGCTGCTGATGATGTGGATCGGCTGCTGCCGAGACCAGAAATCGACGCCGGCGACCTCACCTGCCGCCGAACGCTGAACCCAGTGGTGCGGATCAGGGGTCCGGGGTGATTATCGAGCGACCGTGTCGACCGCGGCGACGTCGAGCCGATGAACTATCCCCGACGAGCCGGCACCGGTGATGATCGAAAGATCTTCGAGGGCGGAAGGCACCTCAAACACCACCTGTAGCCGCACGGTTGAGCCGACTACGCTCTCAACCTCCACGACAGCTGCCGATGCCTCGAAATCGCCCGAAACCGCACTCCACCAGCGGGATTTGCTGAGGTCGTGGGCCGTGGCGTCGGCCTGAACCTCGACATCGGCGGTAAGGATCATGAGCTGATGATCGACTTGGCTCCGATAGCCCCGGTGATTGTATGACGAGGCGAGGTCGAGCACCGAGACGCCAGGGGCATCGGATGTATCGACAGCGAGTTCCACACCGGTGTCCACGCCAGCCGGGCCCAGCCCGTCGGAGTCGCTGATCGACAGCAGAAGAGGCTGCCGGAACGGCTCGGCCACCATGAGCCGATAGAAGCTCGGATCGGCTACATAGCGAGGCGGCAGGCGAACCACCGCGGTCGCCGTTTGGATGACACCGGGCTCCACAACCAAGCGAGTGGAGTGCTTGGTGTATTCGAAGCGATTGATCGGGATCTGGCGACCGTTGTCGGTGGACTCGAGGGCGAGGAACGCCTCGGGCAGCCGAAGCTGCTTATCGGTGGAGTTGCGCACCATAAGGTCGACGATGACGATCGGTGACCCGCTGTTGTTACTTTGAATGCCGCGACTGTCGAGCACGGCGATATCGAAGCCGCCGTAGCGCCCACCGATGGACGCTTCGAAGTCTTGAACTGAAAAGCTGTTACTGCCGCCGACAGCACCGGACCCTCGACTCGGACTGGTCGCTGAACCACTGCCGACGTCGGCGGCGACCGGAGGAGTAAGCAGGAGGTGACCGGCAAAGCTCTGGCTGCCAACGAAGGTGGAGGTAGCGATGATCAAAGTGAGGGCAAGTGCCCGCCGGAGCCTGATTCGCACTGTGGCCGTAGCCTCAAGATCCGGTGTATTACCCATACCCAATCATCCCAGGGCGGTGTGACACTCGTCTGTAGCAAAACTGCGGCGATTGTGATGCGTTTTGCCCAAGAAACGAAATAGTTGACGACTCCATTACGCAAATCGTCATTCGTTGGCCGGTCCTTACGACAGATTTAACCGCTACTTAACCGGCGTCGTCGGAATGATGCGGGCAACGGGAGTGGCGTCCGGCCCGACCGACAGGGTCATCTCGGTGGGAGCCAAGTGATCGGGCACGCTGAACAGCACGGAAAGCGACCTTGTGGCCGAGCCGTCACCGTCACCAGTCGCCGGAAGGGTGGAGACAAGGTACGGAGTGATCGGCTCGGCCTTGATTTCTGCGCCGGTGGGCGACCGTCCGGTCACAGCCAGCTGCCAGAAGCCACGAGACACCTCGCCATCAAGCGTCGCTAGGCCGGTCACCTCGACATCGACCTTGACGAGCTGCTCGTCGAGCCGGGCACGGTATGGACCGGCGTTGATGTCGATCACGGCGTCTGTGACGACGACGTTGTCGGTTCTCGAGGCCGGTGTCACCGTGGTAGCCCGAGGGAAGACCTCGGCGGGCAGGGTGCCGTCGAGAGCGAGGTCGGCAGGACGATGGTGCTGTTCGCCGATCTGGAGCACAAGATCAGGAAGCCACGGATCGATTGTCACCGCAGGTTTGAACACGAGCGTGACAGGGATGGCCTGGCCGGGGTCAACCGCGATCCGGTAGGTCGAAGGGGTGTGTTCAAACCGGTCGAGCGTTGCACGAGTGCCGTCCTCCAAAATGAGAACCACATCGCGGCTGCGGGCCCGACCCTGATACTCGCCGTCGAGGTTGCGAACCACCATGTCGAGGATGACCACAGGCTGGCTGAAGGCTTCCTTTTCCCGAGGCACCAGCCGTGAGTCGATCAACGTCCATTGCATCGACCCGTAGACGATCGAGGGCAGATCCGGGTCGGCACTGGCCAATTCGGTGGCGACTGGGTTTGCGGGGTCCGGGTTGTTGGCGCCGGCCTGATTGAGGCTGATACCGGTGGTGGCGTCGACGCTGATGAGCAGCGAGACGATAAGCAATGCGCCGGTGGTGGCCAGCCAGGCCGTGAACATCGATCGCTGGCTCACGGAAGTGGCGGCGTCGCCGCGTTGAGCCCGTCGTTGGGCACCTCGAAATAGATTGCTGAATTTGGTCGCCTCGAACATGTCGCCCGCTAATTACCACCGAAGTTGAAAACTGTATTAGTAACGACGTCGATGGCGCCCCGGAAGTCGCGAAATCGCCGGGCTACCTACGGGAGATCGAAGTTCTCCCAATAGCGAGACGGCCGTGGCCCCTGTTGGCCTTGGTACTTGGAGCCAAGCGAGCCGGTGCCGTAGGGGTTGTCGGCCTCGGTGGTCATGCGGATGAAGCTGATCTGACCGATCTTCATTCCGGGATACAGCGTGATCGGCAGGCTGGCCACGTTGGAGAACTCCAGCGTGAGCTGGCCGTCCCAACCGGCGTCGACAAAACCGGCTGTGGTATGAATCAGGAGCCCGAGGCGACCGAGACTCGACTTGCCCTCGATGCGACCCACCAGATCGGCGGGAATGGCGACTCGCTCAGCCGTAGAGCCGAGCACGAATTCGCCAGGGTGCAGGATGAACGGGTCACCGTCTTTGGCCTCGACCTGGTCGGTGAGCGCCTCCAGATTCGACTTCACGTCGATGTGGCCCAAGGTGTGATTGCGGAACACGATGAACCGGTGATCCAGTGTGAGATCAACCGACGAAGGTTGTACGGCCGAGGGAGTGAACGGCTCGATGATGATCCGTCCGTCGGCGATTTCCTGCTTGATTGTTCGGTCCGAGAGAATCACACTCGGAACCTTATCGCTATGTTGATCGCTATGTTGGCCCTATGAGTGAGAACCTGCGTAACTACACAAAGGCCATCTACACCGTGGATGGAGTGGTCCGCCGTCTGGGCAAATCCGACTGGGACAACCAGTCACCAAATGAGAACTGGTCGGCTCGGGAGACCTTGGGCCACGTGATCTGGGGTATGCGTCGCCTGGCCAATGCCGTGCGAGATCTTGATCCGCCGGCGGAACAGGCCGAGGCCGAGGTGGCCGGTGCCGATCCCGTCGCCACATGGGAGGAGGTGCGTGACAATTTGCTCGAAGCGCTCGACCATCGTGGTGTGCTGAGCAAGGAGATCATCACCCCGTTCGGCACCATGACCGTCGACGATGCGTTGGGCACGTTTTTCAGTGATCCGCTCACGCACGCTTGGGATATCGCCCGCTCCGCTGGGATTGATCCGGCCCTACCGCCGGAGTTGACCCGCAAGGCTTTGGTTCTTCTCCAGGCCGCCGGTGACGTGCTTCGGGGACCCGGCCGGTTGGCCGATCCGATCGAGGTCGACGAGGTGGCCTCCGACGCCGACAGGTTCATCGCCTTCACCGGGCGAGACCCCCGCTAGTCAGCGGCGGTTGAGTCGGGGCCGCTACAGCTCCACGATGGTGGCTTTGCGCACGGCGTCGATGGTTCGCAGGGCGTCGACGATACCTGGTTCGGGAGTGCTGTCGAGGTTGATGAACGACAGCGCCTCCGATCGGTCGACGTCGCGCCCGAGGCGCCATTCGCCGATGTTGATGGAGTAGTCACCGAATACTCGGCCGACAGCTCCGACCACGCCGGGAACGTCATCATTGAGCAAAAGCAAGACCGTGCCGTTTGGTTCGGCTTCCAAGTGGTACCCGGAGATCTGCACGATCCGACCCCGATCGTCACCGAACACCGCTCCCGAAACCGTGCGCAGGCCGCCGTCCCATTTCACCCGGCAGGTAATTTGGTTGAGATGGTCGGCTCGACCCAGGCCGACCGATCGTGAGATCTTGAGGCCCTTGTCGCGAGCGATGATGGGGGCGTTGACGAAGTTGATGGTGGCGGGCATGGCCGAGTCGAGGAGCCCTTTCAGCAAGCCGGCGGCCACGGGGCGCATGAGGTCCTCGGCGTCGTCGGCGTAGAGCTCGAGCTCCACCTCCTCGATCGGTCCTTCGGCCATCGCCGATTGCAGGCGACCCATCTTCGAGGCGAGCGTGATGAAGGTGTTGGCCCGGTCGAAGTCGAGGCCGGGGGCGAAGGCCAGGTTGACGCAGTTGACGATGCGGTGGCCGCGGAGGGCGTCGAGCACCTGTTCGGCGATCTCGATGGCCACGCTCCGCTGCGCCTCTTCGGTCGATGCGCCGAGGTGCGGAGTGTGGATGACTTTGGGATGGCCGATCAGCGGGTGCCCCGCCTCCGGTGGTTCAACGTCGTACACATCCACGGCGATGGACCGGAGTGCCCCGACGTCGAGTGCAGCGGCCACGGCCTTCGGGTCGATCAGCCCGCCGCGGGCGGCGTTGATGATGGTGGCCGTTGGTTTCATGAGGGCCAGCCGGTCGGCGTTGATGAGGTTTCGGGTGTCTTCGTTGAGTGACGTGTGGAGGGTGACGAAGTCGGATATCGCCAAGAGTTCGTTGACCTCAACCAGCTCCACCCTGGCCGCTCGGGCCACCCGCTCGGCCACAAACGGGTCGTAGGCCACGATGGTCATCCCGAAAGCCTGCGCTCGTTCGGCCACCGCCCGGCCGACCCGTCCGAACCCTATGATGCCCAGCGTCTTACCCTTTAGCTCAACGCCGGTGAAGCCCGATCGCTCCCAGCGGCCGTCGGCCAATGAATTGTGGGCCGCCACGACGTTGCGGGCCGATGCCATCAGCAGAGCCATGGCGTGTTCGGCGGTGGCGATGGTGTTGGCGTCGGGCGTGTTCATCACGATCACGCCTTTGCGGGTGGCGTCGTCGACGGCCACGTTGTCGATCCCAACCCCAGCTCGACCGATTACCTTGAGCTGATCGGCCGCCTTCAGCACAGGGGCCGTGACCTGGGTGCCTGATCGGATGATCAGGGCGTCGTAGTCGCCGATGATGGCACAGAGTTCATCTTCGGTGAGGCCGGTGTTGACGTCGACGTGTACGTCGGTGGCGTCCGACAGCACCTGAAGGCCATCGGCACCGAGTTTGTCGGAAACCAGCACCCGGTAGGCGCGATCTGTTGAGGGTTGATCTGACACGGTTGGAGAGATCCTTGTTTGAACGTTGAGCGGCGTGAGCCTAGAAGGAGGAGTGGAAGCGGGACTCGAGTGATTCGTCGTTGAACCGTATCGCGCCTCCGTCGACCAAATCCCAGCAGGCCCGAGCCACCTCATCATGGGGGCCACCGATCATCTCCTTCACCTGCTCAGGGCCCAGGGCGAGGGCCAGTACCGGCGCCAGGCTTGCAGAGGTGATCACAACCGGTGCAACCTCGGTAACGGCGGGACGGTCGACCACGCCGGCGAAGCCGACAAAGAGGTCGACGGCCGAGGCAGCGGCCATATCGCTGACGCCGTCGCCCACGAGAAGGCTCCGACCAGGAGAGGTGACGTGATGGGTGATCACCTCGGCCTTGCCGGTGGAGTTGGTGAGGTGGCCGTTGTCGTGGTCGGCGTAGCGAGCCTTGCTCTTGGTGCGGGCGCACGATGCCTCCCACCACGATCCCTCGAACGGGTCGAACTCGGCGTGTACGGCGTGAACGTGGCTCGGGTTGAAGCCGAGCCAGGTGGCGAACTCGATCACGGGTTTGGCCAGTCCGCCGCTTACCACCCAGCTCTGGTGCTCGAGGTCGTTGAAGACGGCGACGACTTCCCGTGCGTGCTCGACGACGTGGGTCTTATAGCGTTCCCGCACCGAATTGATCTCGGCCTCGGTTGGCTGAAGAAGATCGAGGCGGCGGCCATAGACGTCTTCGAGGGCGATGTCGCCGGCCATCGCCGAATCGGTGAGAGCGGTGATGGCCTCCCGGTGTTCGGGGTGGGTGGCTAGTTCGTCGATGCCCTCCACCGTCGAGAGGGTGGAGTCGCAGTCGAATATCGTCGTGGAGAATGGTCGCCAGGGCACCCGGATCAGGTTAGGAGGTCTGAGGTGAGAGCGACCCCGAATTAGCTCTCAATCGGCCATTGTTCATATCACGGAAACAAGTCGAACTTTTTGTTAGGGCTGAAGGCCTATTCGACGGGTGCCGCTGTGCCGCAACGTGGAACCGTTTCACTGTTCGCTGAAGATCAGTCCTACAGCTGTGCGTACCAGTCGTAGCCGCGTTCGTACCAGTAGTCGGTGGGTTGGGTGTCGGTGAACTGGATGGTGCCGATGCGTTTGATGCACTTGATGCCGTACTTGTTTGGCGTGGCCAGGCGGAGGGGGGCTCCGTGTTCGAGGTCGAGCGGTTCGCCCTGCAGCTCATAGGCCAGGAGCATCTGGGGGTTGAGCAGCGATGGCATGTCGAGGCCCACGTAGTACTCCCGGTCGGGTGTCACAAAGGCGGCGTACTGTGGGAGGTCGGGGCCGAGCTCACCGGCGTAGAGGTCGGCGAGATGGCTGAACTGTGTTCCACCCCAGGTCACGATGTGGCTCCAGCCCTCCACACACTTGTGTTCGACGGTCATCTCGGTGAACGGGAGAGCCTTGATGTCGTCGAGGCTGTGGGTGCCAAGCGTCGAACCGTCGGGCCCGAGCACCGTAAGCTGCCAGGCGTCGAGGTCGATCGGCGACTCGATGCCGTGGCGGCCGTTTACTCGAAGTACCGACGATTCGCTCGGGTCGAAGGTTGGGGCGGTGGCATTGTCGCGGCTGAGCGTTCGCCACAGAGCTTCGTTGGCCTCGTGGCCTTGGCGGAGCACGTCGGGAATGCGGTTGTCGTCGGGGCGTCCCTGCAGCCAGCGCCACCCGGCATAGGCGCCGACAACCGATACGGCACCGGTGAGGGCCGAGCGGCGAGACACGGTTCGGTAGGTGGCGAGGTCGATAGTCGGGCTCGGTAGCACTCCGTCGACCTCGGCTTCCGCAGCGGCCTTGGTCGGCGCAGCGTCGCCCCCCACCTCATAACCGGTGACCATCGACGTGAAGTTGCGCCACCCGGCCCTCGCCACCTGGAGCATGTGAACGGCGAAGAACACCAGGAAGCCGATGGTGATGGTGAAGTGGAGAGTGCGGGACAGCTCGTAGCCGCCGAAGATCGTGGTGAGAATGTTGGCCTGGGTCGGCTTGTAGATGGCGATGCCGGTGAGCACGGCCAGGGCCCCCATGGCGATCACGGCGGTGTAGGTGATCTGTTGGGCGGCGTTGTATTTGCTGTAGCTCGGGTGGGCCGGGAGCGGTTTGTTGCGCCCTATATAAAGGTCATGTTTAACGACCTGAATCGCATCTCGGAAAGCCTGTGGTTTGGGCACGAGCTTGCGCCATTCGCCGGTCTTGAGTGAGTAGAGACCGTAGGCGGCGCCGTTGATGGCGAAGAGCCAGCCGAACGTGAAGTGGAAGGCCATGCCTCGGGCCAGGCGACGTTCCAACCCCAACCGTTCGTTGACCGCGTCGGGGAGGAAGTCGAACCAGTGCCAGCCGATGAGGCCGATGCCAAATCCGTAAGGGTCGCGCACGTCGGCCCAGTAGATGCGCAGGCCGCTCCAGATCATGATGAGGAGGAGCGGTCCGTTGATCCAGTGGGTCCAGCGGGTGCCTCGTTTGTGTTTCTCGACTGCTGCGCTCATTGGTGGGCCTAACTGGTTCAACGTATTAGCGACTTTTGGCGAGGTCCCATCTCGCCTGGTGCCAAGATCGTATTCGATCGTGCCGAACGGAATTCGTATCGTCTGCGAAACAATCCCTAAACATCCGGGTGTTCTACAACCCTTCGGTTAGTTGGTGATGGCGTTGAGCGCCTCGTCGACATCGGCCTTCGTTGTGTAGACGTGGAATGAGAAGCGGCTTCGGCCGTCTCGGGAAGCGAAGTTGACGTCGAGGGCGTTGAGGGCTGCGACCTGTGCGGCTGAGAGGTCGGTGCTGACCATGGCCGTGTTTGATGGCGGGAGGCCGAGTCCGGCTCGGAAGCGGTTGGCCAAAGCTATGTTGTGATCGCCAATGGCGACAGGGTCGACTTGGGACAGCAACTCAAGAGCCTCGGCGGCGCCTTCCCAACAGAGCCAGGCGGGGGAGATGTCGTAACGTCGGGCGTTGTCGGCGTGACGATAGGGAGCTCGGTAGGTGGCGGTCCACGGGTCTTGGCCTGCGTACCATCCGGCGGCCAGGGCAGGCATTCGGTCCCAGAGGTGAGGGGCTACGGAGAAGAAACCAGAGCCTCGGGGCGAGCACAGCCACTTGTAGAGGCCAGCTGCGGTCATGTCGAATCGATCGGCTCCGATGTCGGTCCAACCCGCGGCCTGGGTTAGGTCGACGAAGGTCAACGCATCAGCCTCCTGCGCCCGGGTGGCCAGGGCGTCGAGATCGATGCGGTAGCCGTCGGCCGACTGAACCGCGCTAACCGCAACCATCTCGACCGAAGCGTCGATGTGATCGACCAGCTCGGCCACCGGAACTTGACGCACCACGATGCCTTCCCCCTCCCGGGCCAGGAACGGGAACAGCACGGAGCTGAAATCCTCCTCGGCCACCAAAACCGTCTCGCCGGGATTGAGAAGCGCAGCGGCGTGACCGGCGGCGACCGACACCGCAGGGGTTATCGCCAACCAATCGACCGGGCAGCCGACGATCTTGGCGTAGGCGTGGCGGGATCGGGCGATGGCTTCGTCGTAGTCGGGAGGAGCGATTGTGCCATCGGCCCACTCGGTCACGGCCTTGGCCAGTGTCTCGGTGACGGAGTCGGGTGCCAGCCCATACGAGGCCGAGTCGAGATGAATCCGAGCAGGGGAGAAGTGCGACGCGATCGAGGCGAGATCCATGGAGGCAGCCTAGACGGCCTGAGCCGTCCGGCTCATTTCTCTTGTGCAAGGGCCGATACAGGTGTGACGCTTGGCAACGCACGCGGCGGGAGTCTCTCCAACCGGTACGTTGAACAGCTGTCCGTTGCACGCCCGTGATTGATCTGGCGTAATTCACTACCAGACATCCGGAGTGTTACATGACCACCAATACCGTCCTGCCTGCTGCCCGCGGCCGCGCCCGCATGCGTGAGGAGTGGCTGTCGAATCCCAGGGCCGACGTTCTTTCAGGACTCGTGGTGGCGTTGGCCCTCATTCCTGAGGCCATTTCGTTTTCGATCATCGCCGGGGTCGACCCGAAGGTCGGACTCTACGCATCGTTCTCGATTGCGATCGTGATCTCCTTCGCCGGCGGTCGGCGAGGCATGATCTCAGCGGCGACCGGAGCGATGGCTCTGGTGGTGGTGCCGCTGGTGGTCGAATACGGCGTTGGCTTCCTGTTTGCGGCAACCATCCTCGCCGGCTTGATCCAGGTTGGCCTGGGTGCGCTGGGCGTTGGTCAGCTGATGCGGTTCGTGCCTCGCACCGTGATGCTCGGGTTTGTGAACGCATTAGCGATTCTGATCTTCCTGGCTCAGCTGCCCCATATCTTCATCAGCTCTCAGTTCAACTTGAACCTGGCGTTCATCGGGCTCGGCCTGGCGATCATCTACGGCCTTCCTCGGATTACCAAGGCCGTACCGTCTCCGCTGGTGGCCATCGTGGTGCTGGCGGCAGTCGCCATCCGATTTGATCTGGCGTTGCCGACCGTGGGCGACATGGGTGCCCTACCCGACGCCCTTCCCGGGCTTTCGCTGCCCGACGTGCCGTTCACCCTGGAGACGCTGCGCATCATCCTGCCGTTCTCCATCACCTTGGCTTTGGTCGGTTTGCTCGAATCGCTACTGACCGCTCAGCTGCTCGATGACATGACCGACACCGACTCCGACAAGGATGCCGAATCCCGGGGTCAAGGCATGGCCAATGTGCTCACCGGGTTCCTCGGCGGCATGGCCGGGTGCGCCATGATCGGGCAGTCGATCATCAACTACCGCTCCGGTGGCCGCACACGGCTCTCGACTCTCGTGTCCGGTGTGTTTCTGCTCGTCCTGATCATGGTGCTCGGCGACCTGGTGGCCCAGATCCCGATCGCCGCCTTGGTGGCCGTGATGATCATGGTGTCTGTCGGTACCTTCAACTGGCACAGCATTAGCGTTCCGACCCTGCGTTCGATGCCAATTGCCGAGACGGCGGTGATGGTCTCGACCGTCGCCGTTGTGGTGTTGACCCACAACCTGGCTTATGGCGTTGGTGTTGGCGTATTGCTGTCGGCCGTTATGTTTGTGCGGCACGTGTCGCACGTGGTCAACGTCACCAGCGTGCTCGACCCCGAGAACACCGAGCGGCTCTACGCCGTGACGGGGCAGTTGTTCTTCGCCTCGACGAACGACCTGGTTCACGCTTTCGACTACGACTCGGTGAAGGTGAAACGAGTCGAGATCGACTGCTCGGAGGCCAGGATTTGGGATACGTCGGCGGTTGTCGCCCTCGACGCTGTCGTCGCTAAGTTCGCCGAACGTGGCATCGAGGCCGAACTCGTGGGCCTCAACCGTCACGCCGAAGCACTGCATGGCAAGACGAGCGGCAAAGTCGCCGTCGGACACTGAGCGCCAGCTGGGCTAGGATGGCCTGACACCGGCTTCAGTCGGCAAATGCGGATGTAGTTCAATGGTAGAACATCAGCTTCCCAAGCTGAATACGCGGGTTCGATTCCCGTCATCCGCTCACAAGGCTCTGATCAGGGGGACCTGCGAGACCAGACTGGGGTGTCGGCGTGACCATTGGATTCATCCTCGGCATAACCTCATCGTTGATTGCCTGGATGGTGGTCAACCACCTACTCAGGCCGAAAGTCGCTGTTTCGGATTTCGTAAGCCGCTCTGTAGATCCGAGTGGGAACGCCGAGTACCGGCTGAAGATCCAGAATCGGCGAAGGTGGCGCCGAGCGATCGATGTGAGCATCGAGGCCTATGCCTATCTCCCGCAGCTGCGGCGACCAAACAGCAACGAGACAATCGGGCTCGATGTTGTCGGAGATGAGCTCGTCGGTCTCCGACGACTAGGGCGCAAGATCCTGTATCTACAGGTTGACCAAGAGGGGATTGACGCGATCCGGAGCCATCTGCCGGCGGGTGCTACTCCGAACGTCGAGGCCCTGCTTCGGCTGGCCGATACACGTCTGGATGATGACCACCGGATTCCCCGTGCAGAAATTCGGGTCTGGCTGGCGTACACAGACTCATACTCGGGAGTTCGATCAGCCAAACACCTGACATATACGTCGGACCAGATCACGTCGCATCTGTTCGAAACCAATTCGGTCAGGCCCGGCAAGCCCTCCGGCGCTAAGCCGACTGCGGTCGAGTCTTCAGCATGAACCACCCCATGAGGAAGAAGTAGGCGCCCGTTGCTACGACGTTGAGCAGGCTGGCGACAAGTTGGATCACGGTCGAATCGCCTAGGAACTTGTTGAATGGCAGCACCATCAACAGGGGCAGGATCCACTTGATTCGTTCGAGGCCGGTGACGTTGGTCGAGAGCCAGAAGAGGCTGCCTAGCAGCCCGACGAAGGGCACGATGTTGACGAACGTGTCGAGGTATTCGGCGATGATGTAGATCGTGCTGGCGGTGGCTTCGATCGAGGCCACCGCTGCTGCATCGCCGAGGCTGACCGCCGCGATGTAGTCGCCGGCCAAGGGCACGAGCGCCATGTCCATGAGCTGCGCCGCGTTGATCACCGGGATCGACACGAGGATAAACGAGGTCACGAGAACCGCCGCCGCCCGGTTCTTCGACCACCATACGACGGCAGCGCCGACGATCGAGATGCCGTATAACGTCCGCAGCGCGAGCATCAGCGCCTTGACGATCAGAAACTCCGTGGGGGCGGCGTCGAGGTCGGTGAGGAACTCGGTCCAGTCGATACTGGCGTGGGCGTTGAAGAACTCGGTGTTCCGGGACAGCAGTACCGCGATCACAGCGAAGATCACGCCTTGAAGAAGGAAGGCGCAGGCCGCAAGCTTGGCGAGTTTGGTGTGCATCGTCTCGTTCCTGGTTAATTGATGAAGCCGGGGATCCCAGCGAGGGACATGGTCGTGAGTCGGTCGACCAGTTCGACCTTCCGGCGTGGCCGCTCCGCGGCAGGTGTGTGCAGGTAGGTGGTGAGTGTGCCAACGGCGAGTGCAGCGACCATCTCCGCCATCGCATCGGCGTCGACTGTCACTCCGGCTCTGGCTATCTTCTCGTAGCGGGCGGCGACGATCCGCAACCGAACGTCGGTGAGTTTCTTTATGGCATCGGCAATCTCGGGGTGGGGGCTGTGGGTCTCCCTGAGTTGGATCGTCACGATGTCTTCCCGGCGGTCGACCATCGATAGATACGCCTCCCAAAGTTCGCTGACGGCGTCGAGGTCCATGCCGGCTCCGTCCTCGGGGAGCGACTCGTAGAACCGCGCCTCCGCCATCGCCGTGGCGAGATCGATGATGGCGAGGAGAAGATCGGTCTTGTTGCCGAACTGGTGGTAGAAGCTGCCGACCGAGATCCCCACCGGATCGAGGATGTCTTTGGCCAGGTTGACGCCGTCATGGCCCTTGGCAGCGAACGCCTTCACGCCAGCCTCCATCAATGCCATACGGGTGGCTTCGCGCTGCTCGGCTCGGGATCGACTTTGCGGCTCGGGGTTTGCATTCACATTTGTAGAATATAATTTCTAGAAAGATAATTCAACTAAGAGGAACAGTGGAATGAAGACGATCCTGACGGCGCTGTTGGTGATGACCCTGCTGGTGGCAGCCTGCGGCACTGACGCTGAGCCCGAAGCCGCAATCGAGACCGAGCGTGAGACTGAGACCGACGAGACAGTCGTCGAGGAACCAACCGAAGAGGAGCCGACCGACCCCGGAGCCGATGAGTCGGCCGCCGATGTCTCCGCCGACACCACGGGTAGCGGCGAGGTGCTTACTCCCGCTGGGTTCAGTTTGAACGGGTTTCGTTACTGCGAGGTTCTGATGACCGTGCCTGGCGACGACGGCTCCCTGGTCACCGAGGTGTGGGGAACGCCGGGCGTCGGCCCCTGCCCCGACGACGATTGGGCGGCGATCGATCCCGATGCATTGATGGTCGAATTCGATGCGACCTGGCTCCACATGAACGGGCCACGCTACTTCACCGTCGACGGCGCAGTTGACACTGCCCCACCCGGCGCAGACTCGGCGGACACCGACCAGGAAATCCGAAACTTCGGGGCCGTTCCCATGAGACTTCTGGCCACGGTGGGGTCGGCGTCCGAGGACGGTGTTGCCTACAACCCCGAGTTGGTCGTGCGGACAACCACCTGGACCTTCAATGCCGGCAGCGAGGTTTACGAACTAACCGATCCTGGAGGGATCACCTACATCATGCAGTCCTATGCGTTGATCGAGGATCCCGACCTGACCGCAGAGGACCTCCCCTCCCTCGGCGATCGCCTCGACCTGCCCGAAGGCTGGAGCTACAACCCACGGGTCCTCGACGAAGATCTCCAAGTCGCCCTCACGCCCGACGGTGCGATAGTCGTCCAGGACGAGTTCCAGAACTCCTACCAGCGCAACTAGCAGGGTTTGGGAGGTCAAGGCGAAGACCGCCGAGTCGATGTTTCTAGGCTCACGCTTCGTCCTTTGACTCAAGGTGAGTGTGTCCTTCAGGTTGATTGGCATGCTCGCCTTCAAGCGCGGTCAAGGCGTCATGCGTCATGTCGTTGCCGACCACTCTTTCGATCCAGTAATAGAGATCCCGTCGTCGAGCACACAACAGTCCAGCTTGTGTTATAGCAATCCGTTGTTCGTCAAGCGAAGCGGGCGGTTGATCGTAGGCAAATCGCTCGTTGGGCTGAATTATTTGAACAAGTTTGCGGGCATCGAGCTCGCGTATGCCATCGAGCCAAACCTCGCCATTGATGTGCGGGTAATCGTCACGTAATTTCTTTAACAGTTTGCTGGTGGTGACTGGCCGCGTGATTCGTTGGTTCGACATCTGGTCGATCTCACAAAGCGGAGTGAGAAGCTGTTGGTCACCAGTGGCTGCCGGATCTATAGGTTGTCTCGTTGGCTGACGGCTTCTGGCAATAAAAACCGCGACAGCGATAATGGCGAATATCGCGGAGACTAGCAACGGTGCGTTGTCTTCGATCATGTCTATTTGCCCTGTAACGGGAGGCGGCAAACCATCACCAATAGCATCCCAGATACGCCGTATCGAACCAAATTTCATTGTCTACATGTGGAGCATATTTCAAAAGGAAGATCGCTTTCACTAGACGTATCTTCGGCAAGAAAGCAGAGGTGGGAGCTACACTCCTGGCATGTACAACGAGCGTGAAGCCATCGACTGGGTGGCCGACTTCGATCTGGCGCTGCGTTGGCAGGTCATGCGTGACGTCGTCGGCGCACCGGAAACCGAATGGGCGCCGATTCGTGAGGCGGTTGAGACCGAGGGCTTCGGCGCCAGGCTCTTGTCGCTCCAGGACGCCGACGGTCAATGGTCGGGCGGAGCGTTCTTCCCGCCGGGGTTTACGGGGCGACAGTTCCAGGAAGAAGGACAACCCTGGACGACCACAACGTGGGCCCTCACCCAACTCCGGGAGTTTGGACTCGATCCGGAATCGGAACGGGCCCGTGAAACAGTGCGGTTGGTAGGAGAGAACTCGCGGTGGGATCATGACGGGCAGCCCTACTGGTCGGGCGAGGTTGAGGAGTGCATCAACGGTCGCACCGTCGCCGACGGCGCCTACTTCGGTGTCGACGTCGCTCCGATCGTCGATCGTCTGGTGGGAGAGTCGCAACCCGACGGCGGATGGAATTGCGAGCGGTGCAATGGATCGTCGAGGTCGTCGTTCGCCACCACCATCAACGTGCTCGAAGGCTTGCTCGAATTCGAACGAGCTACTGGCGGCACCGCGCAGTCTCATGAGGCCCGGAAGAACGGCGAGGAATACCTTCTTGAGAGGCGGCTATTCCAACGGGCATCCACCGGCGAACCGGCCGACGAGCAGTTCCTCACCCTGACCTACCCCACTCGTTGGCACTACGACGTGCTACGAGCGCTCGACTACTTCCGAGCCGCCGGTCGATTCGACGGCACCGCACCCGACGAACGCCTCGCCGATGCGATCGAGCTGGTTCGTTCCAAGCGAGACGAAAGCGGCCGGTGGCCACTTGAGTGGCTACCCAGAGGTGCAACCCACTTCGACCTCGACGACGGCCCCGGCCAACCCTCTCGCTGGGTCACTTTACGAGCGCTCCGTGTTCTGCGCTGGTGGGATGAGTGACTGGATAATCCGAACGTGTGCGAAGGGCCACGTATCTGCGATGCAAAGGATGTTGTATCTCAGGAGCTTCCTCGGCGTCTTGGTTCTTGAGGGCAACAACGGTCCACTACACGGAGGGAAATCCAATGACCGATACCACCGCGCCGCCGACCAATCTCGAAGGCTACGACAACGAAGCCGTGGGAAGCTATCCACTGCCTCCCGGTTTGTTGGCGAAGATCGCCGCCGACCGAGGCTTGGCCGATGGGCTCACCGAGTCACTCGACGATCTGGCCGACGACGGCCACGAACCAACCATCGCCTACTCAGATGTCCTCGAAAGCATCTGCGGCATCACCGACGACTCCCAGGCAGTTGAGCTGTACGACGGAACGCTTGGGGTAGACATTGACTTTGTCAGCGCCAAACAGCGACCGGTCGGCCAGCTTCAATGGAACGCCAATCTCAACGCCGTTTTCACCAACCCCGGCACCGTATCGGGACGGCGCTGGTGTAGCGGTGGCCTAATCAGCGACAACCTGTTCATTACCGCCGGCCACTGCTTCGACATCGACATCAACGGCTGGGTCACACCACGCGACAATGCCACCGGCGACCCCATTCCGGCCGCCGAGATGGCTCCTCACATGCACGTCAACTTCAACTATCAAGACGATCCCGACGGCAATCCGCGAACCGAGGAGGAGTTCGCTGTCGAGGAACTCATTGAGTACCGCGTTGATGGCCTTGATGTGGCCATCGTTCGCCTGGCCGGCCACCCGGGATCCCGCTTTGGTCTGGGCCGACTCTCACCATCCGATGCCCGAATCGACGACATGATGGCAATCATCGGACATCCGGCTGGGGTGCCGAAGCGTGTGGAGGCCGGCCCGGTAACCGATGTGATCGGTGACCGCTTGCACTACAACGACATCGATACTCTGGGCGGCAACTCGGGATCTCCGATCTGGCACGAACGCAGCGGCGAGATTGTTGGGATCCACACCAACGGGGGCTGCAACGCTGCTGGTACCGGTTCAAACAAGGGTGTACGAATCGAGCGGATTCGAGAGGAGTCCGATACCGTCCGCCGACTCGACCACGGTACGTTCCCGCTGAACAACGGCATCTATCGGGTCCGACAGAAGAGCTCTGGTCGTTTTGCCGATGCGCACGAGAACAGTTCCAACGACTTCTCGGTTGTAACTCGCACGTCCCAGACCAACAACACGCAGCGGTGGCGTTTCACCAATCTTGGCATGGTGGGAACGATCCATCAGGTGTCGTCGGGCCGCTACCTTGACGCCCACCAACACAGCACCAATGACTTTTCGGTGGTTACCAGAACCGCCCAAAACAACGATACTCAGCGATGGGTCGCCCTTCCGGTGCCGGGACAGTTGTCGACCTACACCCTGCAGCAGCTCAGCAGCCGTCGGTTTGTGGACGCCCATGTGGTGGGTAACGACTTCTCAGTGGTGACTCGACCCCGTCAGAACAACGACACGCAGCAATGGAAACTGGCTGAGGTTGACGGCGGTGCGTTCACGATGCGCCAGGTGGTCAACGGGCGGTTCCTCGATGCCCACCAAAGCTCGGGCAACGACTTCTCGGCGGTCACCCGGCCTGCCCAGAACAACGACACTCAGGAATGGGTTTTCACTCCCATTGGCGGGGTGTATGAAATCCAACAGGTCAGCAGCGATCGGTTCCTCGACGCCCATGAGCACTCGGGTGCCGACCACTCAGTGGTGACGAGGCCTCGTCAGGTCAACGACACCCAGCGATGGATTCTCACGTACCTGGGCGGTGTGGAGTACACCATCCGCCAGCTCAGCTCAGGCCGTTACCTCGACGCCCATGAGCACTCCGGAGCCGATTTTTCCGTAGTGACTCGAGGACGTCAGAACAACGACACCCAGCGATGGCTGATCGACGGTTGATACAACGGAGATAACCAACACGTCATCGGTCCCATCGGCCTTTTCCGGTCGGTGGGACCGGTCGCGTGGATACCACGAAAGCTAACAACTTCTGGCAGGCTGCCGAGGACAAACCTACAATCCGAAGGCATGGAGGTACGAGAGAATGCGGCGCTGAGCCGGTACGAGCTGGTCAACGGCGACGACGTTGCCGGCCACATTCTCTACAAAATCCGAGACGGGCGCCACTGGCTGATCCACACCGAACTGGCACCAGCACACAAAGGCACAGGGGTCGGGTCGTTCCTCGTGCGCAGAACGCTCGACGACCTACGGGCCAAGAACGCCATCATCGTCCCCACCTGCCCGTTCATCGGCGGCTGGATCCGACGGCATCCCGACTACCAAGACCTCGTCGATCAGGCCAAGCTCCGCGAATACAAACGAAGCCGTAGCGCCGGCCGCCGTCGCACCACCGGGCGTCCCCCATCCTTCGACCCCACCGGATCCACGGTTGGTGCCGCCTGCCCCCATGTGCCCACCGACTACCGCTCAATCCTCGCCCCGTGGCCGCAGGAGGGCTGCGCCGAATGTATCGCCATGGGCCTCCGAAACTGGGTGCACCTGCGCGTCTGCCAGTCGTGTGGCCACGTCGGCTGCTGCGACAGCTCACCGGGCAAACACGGCACCGCACACCACAATCAGTCATCACATCCGCTGATACGTTCCTACGAACCGGGCGAAGAATGGTGGTTCTGCTACGTGGACTCCCGAACCTTCGACCTTGACGACGGGCCCGCCGCGCCGTCGCGGCCGATCTAACGGCCACCATGAGGTCGATCATCCGGCTTGTCAGCCGAGTGCTGGACTTCGGCATCACCGAAGACTGCGAGGAAGATGAGAAGCTGACCCGTCGGGCCTTCGGCGCGGCATCGTTATTGGTAACGGTTCTGGCTCCCTTCTGGGGCCTCGCCTACATCGCCTACGGGGAAGTGTGGTCGGGCTTGATCCCGTCGCTTTACTCGGTGTTCACCACCATCAGCTTCATAACGCTGAAGCGAACCGGAAAGTGGCTTTTGTTCCGGCGCAGCCAGATCGTACTTATCTATTTGCTGCCGTTCGCCTTGATGTTGAGTCTTGGTGGTTTTGTTCCGGGAAGCGCTGTCGCGATTTGGTCGGTTCTCGCCCCCCTTGGTGCCCTTTGGGGTGGTAGGAACCGCGACGCTGTCGTCTGGGTGGCGCTGTTTCTGGGTGGCACGCTGATCAGCGGCCTTGTCGATCCGTTCCTACGCGACTCGAACAACCTGCCCGACGTGATACGCACCACCCTGTTCGTGCTGAACATCTCGGTCGTCATGGGCATTGTGTTCCTGCTCGTTGGCTACTTCGTCGGCCAGAAAGACACCCTGATCGACGTGATGCGCCGCAACCGGGAGCTGGAGTCGGCCTACCTGCAGCAAGAGGTCAGCCTCCGCCAAAGCGACAAGCTCGCAACCTTGGGTCGGCTCAGTGCCGGCCTCGCTCATGAGCTCAACAACCCGGCCGCGGCCGTGCAGCAATCGACCAAACAGTTGGCCGCCGCCCTGCTAGGTTCCGGCACGCAGCCGACGCCGAGCGCTGTCGCCCTAACCGAGAAGGAGCAGGCGCTACTGTCGTCGTACCTCGAGAAGATCGACGAGCAGGTCCACCGGCCCGAATTCCTCGGGTCGCTCGAACGTTCCGATCGTCAGGATGAACTCGAAACCTATCTCGACGACGTCAATGTCGATGAACCCTGGAAACTTGCTCCATTGCTCGTCGAGCTGGGACTCACGAAGGAAGATGTGGCCCAGCTGGCCGGTGAGATCGGCGAGGCCGGCTTCCCCGTTGCGGTTGCCCATCTAGCCAACGTCTATGAAAATCGCAACCTGATCAACGGACTCAGCGAGAGCGCCGACCGCATCGTCGAGCTGGTAGGTGCGCTGAAGACCTACACCCACCTCGACCAGGCCCCACGGCAACAGATCGACATCCATGAGGGCCTCGACTCCACACTGGTGATTCTGCAGAATGAGTTGAAACACAACACCGAGGTGGTGAAGAACTACGGTGCCGATGTGCCGATGATCGAAGCCTATGGTGGCGAACTCAACCAGGTGTGGACCAACATCGTCGACAACGCCATCGATGCCATGGCCGAGGGGGAGACGTCGGGAAGCGCAACGATCGAAATCGCCACCCGGCGGGAGGGCGATCAAGTGGCGGTCGACATCACTGACAACGGCCCTGGAATACCCGCTGACGTGGTCGATCACGTCTTCGACCCGTTCGTGACGACAAAAGCCCCTGGAGATGGAAGCGGTCTCGGTCTTAACATCTCCTATAACATCGTGACCCAGAAACATCGTGGCGAAATTTCCGTGTCGTCAAGACCGGGAGCCACAACATTTTCAGTCCGGTTGCCCATTGCCGGACCAGCGGAGGAGTAGGCGTGGCCAAGCCAATCATTTTCACCCTCGACGACGAAGTTCAGGTATCCGACGCCGTAGAGCGTGACCTTCGAGCCCATTTCGGGCGGGACTACCGCATTATCAAAGCCACGGCGCCGATCGATGCCCTTGACGTTGTCCGGCGTCTCAAACAGCGGGGCGACGAGATCTCGCTGTTCCTGATCGACCAGCGCATGCCCGAAATGGAAGGCACCGAGTTCCTGCTGGAAGCGATGACGGTGTTCCCCGAAGCCCGTCGGGTATTGCTCACCGCCTACGCCGACACGCCGGCCGCCATAACGGCCATCAATGAGGTGGGCCTCGATCACTATCTGATGAAACCGTGGGGCCCCGCCGAAGAGAACCTTTACCCCGTGCTCGATGAGCTGCTCGACGACTGGAAGGCCACCGCCGATCATCCCTACGACGGGATCCGAGTCGCCGGGGCGCTGTGGTCGGCGACCTCGCACGACATCAAGGACTACCTCGCCCGTTCTCAGATTCCCTATCAGTGGCTCGACATCGAACGCGACGCCGAAGCCAAAGCCGCTGTCGACGCCGCCCAAGGAGATGACAGCGACCAGCGCCGCCTCCCGGTGGTGTTCTTCCCCGACGGCTCACAACTGGTGGCACCCACGATCACCGACTTGGCCGAGAAGGTGGGCCACCGAATCCACGCCTCCGAAGAGTTCTACGACATGGTCATCATCGGTGCCGGACCGGCAGGATTGGCCGCCGCCGTGTACGGCGCCAGCGAAGGCCTACGCACTCTCCTTATAGATAAGGAAACCACCGGTGGTCAGGCCGGCACGAGCTCCCGCATCGAGAACTACCTCGGCTTCCCCAATGGTGTCAGCGGGGTCGACCTGGCTCGGCGAGCCACCACCCAGGCCACTCGGCTCGGGGCGGAGATCCTCACTGCCCAGGAAGTCACCGGCATCTCCACGTCAGACCAGTACCGGATCGTGGAGTTGGCGGACGGCCGCACGGTGGCCAGCCACACCGTGGTGATCGCATCCGGCGTATCCGTACGTCGACTGGAAGCCCCTGGGGTCGCCGAGCTCACCGGAGCCGGTATCTACTACGGCGCAGCCATGACCGAGGCTCCCAACTACCGCGGACAACACGTCTTCGTGGTCGGTGGCGCCAACAGCGCCGGGCAGGGCGCCATGTATTTCGCCCGCTACGCCGAACAGGTGACCATCGTGGTGCGAGGATCAAACCTCGACGTGGCCATGTCGCAATACCTCATCGACCAGATCGAAGCCACCCACAACATCGACGTGCGGGTGCGCTCCGAAGTCACGGCCGTCCACGGCGACCGGGGCCTTGAGTCGATCACCCTGCGCAACAACGACACCGAGACCGAGGAAACCGTGCCGGCCGGGGCGTTGTTCCTGTTCATCGGCGCCAAACCTCACACGGAGTTCCTCGGCGACACCGTCACCCGCAACAACGCCGGGTTCATCCTCACCGGGCCCGATCTGTTGGTGGATGGCGGCCGCCCCGAAGGCTGGACTCTCAAGCGTGATCCGTTCCTCCTCGAGACCAACGTGCCCGGGGTGTTCGCCGTAGGCGACGTGCGTCAAGGAGTGGTCCGCCGGGTGGCCTCCGCTGTCGGTCAGGGTTCAACCGCCATCAGCATGGTGCACCAGTATCTGAAAACGGTCTGACCGGCCGGCGGCCGATTCCCGGGGCTAACGTAGGCCGTCGAGCTCCGCCACACCTTCGTAGTCAGGGTCGAGCACCGTGGTGAGCCCGCGACCATAGGCGCCGATTGCTTCGCCGACGCCACCATAGAAGGTGGGGAAGGCGTAGATCATGGATTCAAGGTCGTCGAGCTTGAGATGCCGGTGCACGGCCAGACCGAGCATGCCAAGCACCTCACCGCCGCTGGGGCCCACAACGGTCGCTCCGATCAGAACTCGCTCCTCATTGACCACCAGCTTGATCACGCCGCTGTTGCCCGTGGCGTGAAGCCAACCACGAAACGTCGCCGGCAGCTGTTTGACCACCGCGGTCACGTTGATCCCGGCAGCCGCCGCTTCGGCTTCGGTCATGCCCACCGAGGCCACCTCGGGGTCGGTGAACGTTACCCGAGGAACGGCGTGGTACTCCACCGGCATCGTCGGTCGGTCGAGGATGTCGTTTACCGCCGTGGCCCCTTGGCGGAGGCCCATGTGGGTGAACATCGCTTTAGCGGTCACGTCGCCGATTGCCCATACCCCGTTCCCTGCTCGCATGTGATCGTCGACGGGGATCGACTCGGCGCTTGGATCGAGACCGATGTGTTCAACCCCCAGATTGCTTACGTCCACCCGTCGCCCCGTGGCCACCAGTAGCTCGTGTGAAACAACCTCCGTGCCGTCGTCGAGCGTGACCACGGTGGCACCGTCCCGACGCGACACTTCCATCGCCCGGCGACCTCGGTGGATCACCACACCATCGGCTTCCAACGCCGGCTCAAGGGCGGCGGCCGCCTCGGGCTCACCATGAGCCAGCACGGTGGCACCACCCTCGATGATCGACACTTGGCAGCCGAATCGGGCCGCCAGCTGGCCAAGCTCACAGCCAATCGCTCCACCACCCAACACCGTAAGTGATTCCGGCAACACTGTGGCCGACACAAACTCGTGGTTCGTCCAGAACGGCACTTCATCGAGTCCGGGAATCGGGGGGATGTTCGGCCCCGAACCGGTGGCGATCACGATGCCACGTCGGGCGGTGATTGCACGGCCGTCAACCTCAACGGTGCGAGGCCCGATCAACCGGCCCCGGCCCTTGATCAACGTGCCACCCCGACCTTCGAAACGTTGGATGGCCATCGTGTCGTCGCGGTCGCCGGTCACCTCGGCTCGTACCTGCTCGGCCAGGAGACTCCAGTCGGGGGTGGCCTCCACGTCACCGGCCACACCTTGGGCCCGGCCGACCTCGGCCACGAGGTTCCCGGCTCGGATCATCCGCTTGGACGGGAGGCAGGCCCAATACGGACACTCGCCTCCGACCAGCGCAGCCTCGATCCCGACCACCTCCAGCCCTGCATCCATCAGCTGCAAGGCAAGATCCTCACCGCAGGTGCCGACCCCGAGCACCACAACATCGGTTACGTCACCATCACCATCAGAATCGCCAATGTGCGACATGCAAACCCCCTCAGGTGTACAAACGTTAGCAGTCGCTCTCGCCTGCCACGGCGTCTACGATTGCTTCATGCTGCAGCGCCTCGGCCGGGTTCTCTATGAGATCGTGAGTCTTGGCGTCACCGATGACCTCGACGACGACGAGGCGATGAACCGGCGCATCATCACCGGCGCCACTCTCTTCCAGGCGATGGTGGCGCCCACGTGGGTGGCGTTGTATGTGTCGTTCGACGAACCCCTCGCCGCGATCTCGGCCGCCGGGGTAACCGTCGGTGGGGTGTTGAGCCTCGTGGCGCTCTGGCATTTCGGGCACTGGACGTTCTTCCGCCGCCTCAACTACGGCTGGTGGTTCGTCACGGCGTTTGCGCTGATGACATCGCTCGGCGGGTTCGCGCTCGGCAGTGCGGTGATCATCTGGTCAATCTTCGGCCCAATGATGGCCATTCTCGAGGGGCGAATGCGGGAAGCTATCGCCTGGACTGGCCTGTTTGTGGCCACCGTTATCACGGCGGGACTTATCCAGCCATGGCTCCGAACCACCAACAACCTGCCCGAAAGTGTGCGCACCACGTTGTTTGTCATGGACATCGTGGTGCCGTCGATCCTCATCTTCCTGCTGCTCGCCTACTTTGTGCACCAAAAAGACCAGGCCATGGTGGCAGTGGTGCGCAACCGTGAGCTGGAGTCGGCCTACCTCGACCAGGAGATCAGCCTCCGGCAAAGCGAGAAGCTGGCCACTGTCGGTCGGCTCAGTGCGGGCCTGGCTCACGAGCTCAATAACCCCACTGCGGCAGCACAACAAGCCACTCAGCAGCTGGCCTCGTTGTTTGGAGGCAACTCCCAACTTCAAGCCGAGATCGAAGTTCTCGGGCTTAACGACGACGAACGGGAGGCCCTCGCTCCCTACGCAGGGTTGGTGATCGACCGGGTTCACCAGCCCGAGTTTATGGATCCCCTTGATCGCAGCGACCGGGAGTATGAGATCCAGACGTTCCTTGAAGACATCGGCGTTGAGAATCCCTGGGACGTGGCGCCGGCCATCGTCGACCTCGGAGTCGGTGTCGAGGAGCTTGAGGATCTGAAGACCAAGGTCCGATCTGATCGCCTGGCCGCTGTGGCCACCGACGTGTCGATCCACTTCCGGCGACAACGACTGCTTGGCGGCCTCGACGAGAGCATGGGGCGAATCATCCAACTGGTCACGGCGCTCAAGTCGTACACGTTCCTCGATCAAGCGCCTCGACAATTGATCGACGTGCACGAAGGCCTCGACAGCACGTTGGTGATGCTGCAGAACCGCCTCAAGAAGGGGATCGTGGTTAGTCGTTCCTACGGATCCGACGTGCCCGAGATCGAGGCCTACGGCGGCGAACTCAACCAGGTGTGGACCAACATCATCGACAATGCGGTACATGCGATGGAAGGCGAGGGCACAATCGACATCGCCACTCAGCGATTGGGTGACAGGGTGATCATCGACATCACCGACA
This sequence comes from Acidimicrobiales bacterium, assembly GCA_965216355.1. Taxonomy (GTDB): domain Bacteria; phylum Actinomycetota; class Acidimicrobiia; order Acidimicrobiales; family SZUA-35; genus JAHELU01. The sequence goes on along the minus strand of CBDCFR010000012.1, from coordinate 412,707 downwards.
ACGGCCCCGGCGTGCCCGAGGACATCGCCGACGAGATCTTCGACCCGTTCGTGACCACGAAACCCCCGGGAGAGGGCACAGGCCTAGGCCTCAATATCTCCCACAACATCATCACCCAGAAACACGGCGGGGAAATCGAGCTCCACTCACGGCCAGGATCGACGCGATTCCGGATCTGCCTACCGATTTCAGGCGGCGACGAGGAGCCGACGTTCGGCGTAACGACGAACAGTTGACGCCGGCAACGGTCCGCCGTGGCCGACGTAGAAGGTCTCGGCGCCTGCGTCGAGCAGCCTGAGAGGCTGTTCTGCAACCTGCACTGGATCCTCCTCAAACGGAGGCGGCTTCGATACGTCGGTCGAGCAGGTACACGATGTACATCGCCAGATACCGGGCCAGAAAGATCAGTGGTCCCTCGATCCGCCCGAACAGGATTGTTAGGGGAGCGAGAACCTGGGGGAGCACCAAGACCTTGGCCCAGATGTTGACCAGTCGGCCGGTGGGTGAACCGGGAAGATTGAGGATCTCACGGTGCTCGACAACCGGGATGATGGCCGGGTCGATCAGCAGTTCTTTTAGCTTGCTCACTCGACCGGCCTTTCCTCTGACTGCATCAGCTCCGATCTCGGTGTGATGCCCAGCTGGCCGGCGGCGACGAGCACCGGTTCAGGCGGAACCCGAATCGGGGGCTCGACCGGCAGCCATCGCATAGCCCAGTCGCCCAGCACGGCCAACACCCGGGCCAGGTCGTGTCCGGCCTCGGTGAGTAGGTAGCTGCCGGCGTTGACCTCGTCTCGCCGCAGCACGCCGATCTCCTGCAAGTGGGTGAGACGCCGAGTGAGCGTGTGGTCGGATATCAACAGGCGTTCTTTGTACTCCTGGTATCGATCGACACCGGTCAGCGCCTCGCGAACGATCAGCATCGACCAGCGGTCGCCAAGTAATGCGGTTGAGTGGCCCACCGGGCAGTGAGCATGAGATTCGGGAATGTCCATCGCCGACCTTTCGGTGTCAAGCGGTCGCAGCTTCCAAAACGGAAGCGCCGATGGACGAGCTTAACTTCCGTTTTGGAAGTACGCAACCCCAAATCCAGTTCAGGTCATCCCGAGACGAGTTGGTCGAGTTTGGCGAGCGAGGTGAACAGGCCGGCTGCCGACTGTTCCATAAACTCTTCAGGGTCCTCCGGCTCGGGCATCTCAACCTGCATGGTCATGCGAGTGAGGCTGTCGCCGACGGGCTCGAAGGTCAGCGTCTGGGTTGTCGGTGGGCCCTCCGGATCGCCCTCTCCCATCACGAACCACTCGTCGGCGTCGAGACGATCGGGTCGATCGATGGACGTATATGTGCCGTGCCAGGCGAACGATCCGTACTCGGGGATGACCATCACGTAGTGGTACCGTCCGCCGTCGACGGGGTTGGACTCGCAGGTGGTCAGCTCTGATCCCGGGGGTGCGCCGGCGGGGAACCACACCTTGATGTCGTCGGCATCGGTGAACGCTTGGAACACCCGGCTAGGTGATGCGCCAAATACCCGGACGCAGCGATACGAGGAACCGTCCTCGCTCAGTTTGATGTCGGTCGAGCCTCGGCGGGCGTCGAGGGTGGCCAGCTCGGCTGGAATCTGATCGGTCATGATGTGGGTTTCTCCTGTTTCTTGGAGTCGGGGTCGGATACGAGTTCGTCGAGCGCATCGAAGCGGGCCTGCCAAACATCCTCAAACGAGGCAAACCAGTCGTGCGCCTTTTGCAGGCCGCTGCCGTCGAGTCGGTAGCGACGGAATCGACCTTCGGCTCGCACCGCTACAAGCTCGGCACTGGTCAGCACCTTCAGGTGTTTCGACACCTGGGGTTGGCGGAGACCGGAGGCATCGACCAGCTCGGACACCGTCGCCTCATGGTGAAGGCGCAGTAGCTCAAGCAGTAGCCGTCGGTTCGGTTCGCCCACTGCATCAAGGACAACGCCGGTTTCTGCCATACCCAGATCCTATATATTCCTCTAGAGGAATACAACAGAAAGTTTCCGATAATTGAAGAAGAGGTCGGCTGCCTAATCGAAGAAACGCACGTCCAAAAGCAGGTCGACAGGGTCGAGGCCGGTGAGCGCCTGGTTTCTTCTGTCGTCCGGCGACGCCATCGGGGAATCGCCGGGGAAATCCGGGTAGGCGACCTCGACCACGACGGTCTCGCCCGCACCCTCCAACACCCATACCACCAGCCGCAGGAACGTGGCGGACCCCTCGCCGGGTGCGTAGCGATACTGCATCACGGTGGCGGTTTCCCCGGTCTCCACCACCGATTGTCCATCATGGCGATAGAGCTTGACGGTCACCGGGGTCGGACCTTCGACCACACCGAGTTCGGCAACACCAAGTTCGGCACTGTGAGCTTCGGCGTTCCAATCTTCTTGGAGATAGCGCACGCCGATTCCACCTCGTCCAACCACGGAAACCGAAGGCGGATCGACGTTGCTGATCTCCCACTCCTCGCCGGGGAAGGGAATGTCTACGCCTCCGGGTTCGGTTGATCCAACCCGATCGCTGAACCATGGTTGTGAGGGCCGTCCGGCTTCCGGCGGTAGCGCCCGGTCAGGCTGGTCCGGCGTTTCCAACGGCGGTGGAGTGACTTCTTCCTCGGCCATCGGCGGGTCGTTGTCGGCAGCCAGCCGGAAGGTGATCGACCCGAGATCAGACGTCGCCACCAGTTCGTCGCCGCCTCGTCTGGCGGTTGAGTCGCCGGTGAAGAACATCTGTGCTCGCCTGTCGGGGTCCGGTGAATATTCACACGGGTCTGGGCGAGGACGGTGGAAGGTGAATGTCACTCCCGCTCCGTCGACGGCGGTTGGGGTGTCGGTGGCGCCGTGCATCTCGCAGGTTGGGGTTGACGCCGTGATCGTTGTGTAGGACCACGCGGTCAGTTCGATCCGATCGGGATTGATGCCGTCGATATCTGACTCGACGCCAATGAATCGCTCATCCGATTCGATGGTTGGCGTCACCCCTGGGCCGCCGGCTTCGAGCTCCAATCGGAACCTATCGCTCTCCAGGAGCAGGTTGGCGCCCTCAGCCCTGATCTCCGGGGCGGCGAGGATGAGGTCGTTTACGGCCTCATAGGCCGCGCGGTCGCTCGGGTCGCACATTACAAGTGATCGAATCAGCTCGGGGTCGGTCAAGCGGCCGTTGGCCAGAGTGAACGATCCGCCTCCCAAGCTGCATCCTCCGGAACTAACCGAGATCTGGTCACGGCCAAAGAAGTGGATGATGGTGTCGGACGCCGACAGCGTGTCGCCGGACGGGCGCTCGACAAGGGATACGCCGACGTAGTCAACGCCAATCAGCCAACCACCGTCGGGCTCTGATTGCGCGGCAGTTGAACTCGTCTCCGCACACGACACGGCGAGCAGCGAAACGAAGAGGAATAGGGTGGTGAGTCGCGTCGACATGGCCGTATCCCTTCGGCGTCTTCCCGCTCCTGTTGACGACTTAGAAGCCGTCCCATCCTGGAAGGTCCGCGGCCTGGCGCATCCAGCTTTGGAACTGCTCCTCGTCGATCTCGTCGCCCTCATGCACGTGGGCGTAGCGAGCGCTCGGGTCTTTCGATCCGACAGGTGGCGGAGGGTCGAGTTCGGCGCCTTTGAGAAACGACACCTTTATATAACGATCGAAGCAATGGAAGCTGGCAAACCATCCCTGCCCCTCGATTCCGTAGAAGGGGGAGTTCCAGCGCACCGCTTTGGCGACATCCGGAACGGCCTGCTCGATGAGTGCATCAAGCTGGCGGCCGACGTCTTGTTTCCAGCCGGGCATCGCATCGAGGTAGGCGTTGACCGGCTCGGGGCCGTCACCCTTTGGGATCTGCGGGTTGCCTCCGGATAGGAGAACCGGACCGTCAGCCGAGTCGCTGGGCCCGTCCGCCTTCAATGACTCGTCGCGATCACGAAGGCCCTTCCCGGCAAGGATCTTTGGCACACACTTGTCGATGCGGCTCTCGCGGGTCTTGGCCTGCTTCGCCCCAGCAATGTGGAAGTTGTACTCCCGCTGTCTACCGGGCGTAAGGGCGGCAAACGCGGCAGCGAGCTCCGGGTCATTGGCGAGCCGACGTTGCAGCTCCTCCACAAGATCCATTTGCCCTTTCTATCCGCCGGTCAAAAGGTTTTCGTAAGGGTTCTCCGGATGATTGAGGCCATGACAACCTTTATTGCAAACCCAGCCACTCAGCCCGCTCCCTATGCCTTGGGACCCGATGAGGGGGAGCACTTGCACTTCCTCAACAACCTGGCCACCGTGAAGGTCCGGCCTGGCGAAACCGGCGCCATGTCGGCCATCGAATTCTCGGCTCCTCGGGGTTTCGGTCCACCCCTTCACTGCCATGACGACGAAGACGAGATCATGGTGATTCTCGACGGTGAGATCGAGTTCCGCTCCGGCGACGACAGCTTCATCGGCACAACCGGTTCGACCGTCTACCTGCCCCACGGCGTGCCTCACACCTTCCAGGTGCTTTCCGAAACCGCCCGTTTCTCCTGCATCACCGCCTCGGTGGCCGGCGCCCCCCGTTTCGCCCGGATGGTGACCGCTCTCGGTATCGAGACCGACGAGGCCGTTATCCCTGAGCCGATGGATATCGATCCCGGGCAGGTGGCAGAGGTTGGCGCTCAGAACGGCGTGCAGATCATGGGCCCTCCTCCGGCTCCGCTCGACTGAGGGCGGCGTGGGGGCCGGATACCACACTCGTTTCGTTCGACTGTCCTCAACCGATTATGGTTGAGGGAAACAGTTAGAAAGTAGAAGTACTTATGCGAGAAGCGGTATTTGTTTCGTATGCCCGAACCGGGCTGGCCAAGGCCGGACGGGGTGGGTTCAACATGACCCCCACGATGACCATGGCCGCTCACGCCATCAAGAGTGCGGTGGAGAAGTCGGGTGTGGAACCCGAGGCTGTGGAAGACCTCGCTCTCGGCAACGGCGCCCACGGTGCCGGCAACCTCGGTCGCCTAGCCGGGCTTCTCGCCGGCCTGCCCGTCACCACCGGCGGCAACACCATCCAGCGGCACTGCTCGTCGGGTCTCAACTCGATCGCCGTGGCCGCCAACCACATCAAGGTCGACGGGGCAGAGGTGGCCGTGGCCGCCGGCGCCGAGTCGATCTCGATGCCCAACCCCGGCTTCGGTGGCAAGGCCAACATGGACCCGCAGCTGGTGGAGAACTATCCCGCGATCTACATGGCCATGATCGAAACGGCCGACATCGTGGCCGAGCGCTACGGCATCTCCCGCGAGTATCAAGACCAGTATTCTCTCGAATCGCAGCAGCGCACAGCGGCTGCGCAGGAGAACGGTCTGTTCGAAGACGAGATCGTCCCGATGAAGACCCAGATGAAACTGGTGAATCGGGAGACCAAGGAAGAATCGATTGTCGACTATGTGGTCGACAAAGACGAGTGCAACCGGCCCAACACCACGCTCGAAGGTTTGGCCAAACTGGCCCCGGTTCGGGGTGAGGGCAACTACATCACCGCCGGCAACGCCAGTCAGTTGTCCGACGGTGCCGCCGCCGTGGTGATGATGTCGGATGAGGAAGCGTCTCGTCGCAACATCGAACCGCTTGGCGCGTTCAAGGGTTGGGCCATCGCCGGTTGTGAACCCGACGAGATGGGTATCGGCCCGGTGTTCGCCGTGCCGAAGCTGCTGAAGCGTCACGGTCTCACCGTCGACGACATCGACATCTGGGAACTCAACGAGGCCTTCGCCTCCCAGTGCCTCTACTCCCGAGACAAGCTCGGCATCGATCCCGAGAAGTACAACGTCAACGGCGGCTCCATCTCGATCGGCCACCCGTTCGGCATGACCGGCACCCGCTGCGCCGGGCACGTTCTTCTCGAAGGCAAACGTCGTGGCGCCCGCTGGGGTGTTGTCACGATGTGCGTCGGTGGTGGCCAGGGCGCGGCCGGTCTCATCGAGATCTACTAGAAGCACGTGCTTTCGGATCGATCGCTGGGGTGGCTCCGCTACCTCGATCGAAAGGCCCACACGCCCGACAACTGGTTCCGCAACGGTCGTCCCCATGACCATTGGGACGACCGTTCGGATCCGCCGATGGCGAGCTGGCATCGGTTCGACTTGGTCGACTCGTCGTATGCGATGGGGCTCATGGCTCACCGCACCCCGGCCTGGACCGAGCGTTACGTGGCCATCCTCGATCAGCTCATCGAACGGCACACCGGGTGGTGGTCGGCGGCCGACTGGTTAACCCAGTTCGGCCACGACCCCGACCGGGCCAACTACCCGGATGCCTACCGAATGCTGATTCCGGATGAGTTGTGGGGCGACTATGACGTGCCGGGCTGGACGGCGAACGGCACTGAACCGTGGGGTCGGCAGATGGACCCGGTGGCCGCCGACGGGATGCTGTTCTACAAGGGCTTCTTCCTGGTGCTCCTCGGTATCCGGTCGATGATCGCGTGCGCCTCGGGCGTTGGTGATCGGTGGAACGAGCCGTTCCCGATCGTGCGGGAACGTCCCGGTGACGATGGCTTCGACTGGACCCACAGCGGGATCGCCGAGCACCTGTGTCGACAGTGGCTGGCGGCTCCGATCGGCTGTCATTGAGAGAACACCAAGATCTGGCCGTTTTGACTGGCCGGAGCAGGCCTCGGTCTGAGGCTTCACGACAACCGCTACGGAACCGACTTCAACGAGCAGGCGTTTGCCCCGTGGTGGACCTACGCCCGGGAGCACTACCTCGATCTCGCCACCAACACCGCCCCGACGATGACCACGTCGTATTACGACCCGATGGTCGACGTGCATCATCGTCTGCCGGTGCAGATGGCGCTGGTCACCTCGTACTATGCGGCACCCCAGCGCCCGGATGATGCTCGGCGGTTGTTCGAAGCAGGCATCAAGTCGATGGGCCTCGATGTCGCTGACCCACCGTTGCCGCTTCGTGCAAGCCGGGGCTATGGATCGTCGCTGATCCTGGCCCGGGAGTGGGAGATGATTGAACTCGAGGAGCGCCTCGTCCACGCCATCGAGGAGTCCTATGAACCCACCTGGGACACCGAGACCGGTGAGTTCACGTGGGGAATGGGGCTCAACGAGTCTCATCCTCGTGGTCAGTTCAACGCGTTCCTGGCCGCCGCCGAAGCCTCCGGGCCCGGGCGGTGGACAGGCCTGTCGGCGACCCCCGTTGAGCCGTGTCCGCAGATCGTCGATGTCGACTTTCCTACGGTGGCGTTGCGCCGAGCCGAGTGGGTCGACGACTCATTGCACCTGACGCTCGCGCCGCTGCAGGAGGATCCGAACGTCTTCACCACGTTCCGCCTCGTGGGGGCCGAACCCCGGCAGTGGTATCTCACTGGAATCGATGGCGCCACCACTGACACCCGCCCCGACTGCCTGGTGTTTCGAGTGCCGCTGGTAGCCGGCGACCTCGAACTGGTTCCCGGAGCGTATTAGAACGGTCCAATCGAGGCGATGTGCCGGAACTAACCCTGGACGAATCGCGCTGTGGCTGGGACAATAGGAACAGCGGAGAACCGAGGTTCCACCATGACGCACTGGATCAAGGGCGATTATCACCCGCAACCCGACGCGCACATCGGCTCCGGTCGGCGTCAGAAGGTTATCTACTGGTGGCCACCGCTAACCGGCCCGGACCACAGTGCGTCACTCGGCCTGCAAATGCTGATAGGCACCATTGTCTGGTTGGTCTTTTGCTTTTTGCTGGTTGTGACGCTCGGCGCGCTGCTGACCTAGGCTGCGTGAACTCGTGTTGGTCCGAAGGGTGAGGTAACGTCGGGGGCTTGACCACAACCTCGCAGCGGCCCGATGTTTCGGCGGTCGGCCGTCTTCCTTACCTGGCTCTGATTTTCGTGGTCTTCGTTTGGGGAGCGGGACCAGTCGTCGCCAAACTCGTGACCGCCCCACCCCTCGTCGCCGCGCCCCTCAGGTTCTTGCTGTCGGTTCCAGTTGTGGTGGCGGCCACTGCAGCTCGAGGTCGGCCGCTCGGTCTGCCCATGTTGCGACGAACCGCTCTGGCCGGGGTTGCCTTCGGCGTGAACATGATCTTCGTCTTCGCCACGCTGCAGGAGTCGACGGTGGCCGTGCTCACTGTGGGCATCGCGCTGCAGCCTGCACTGTTGCTGATCGTGGTCGGCCCCATATTCGACGAACGTCCCACGCCGGCCCAGGTTGTGTGGACGCTCGTTGGTGTCGTCGGAGCGGCAGCGGTAATCCTTGGCGCCGGCGCTGAGCTGCGGTCGTCGGTGCTCGGCGTGGTTCTGGCTTTCATGGCCATGGTGCTGTTCTCGGTCTATTTCGTGTTGACCCGCCTGGCCCGTTCCACCACCGACGTCGACCCGATCGAGTGGATGGCCGGAGCGACCGTGTGGGCGGCGTTGGTGACGCTCATCCCCGCACTCGTCTGGGCTGACGGCTCCGACTGGAGCGCCATTGATCGAACCGATGTGTTCTGGCTGTTGCTCATGTCGCTCACCACCGGATTCCTTGGCCACGCCCTGATGAGCTGGGTGCATGGCTACGTGGAGGCGGCTCGCTCGTCGTTGATGCTGCTGACGATGAACATCGTCGCTGTCGGCTTGGCCTGGCCGGTCCACGACGAACCCATTACCGTCATCCAGGCTCTTGGTGGCCTGGTCGTACTGATCGCTGTGGCGGTCGTAATCCGCATCCCGCCTCGCCGTACTGTCGGCTAGGGATTCAGCTCGGGCCACCGCTTTGCCTGAGGGTCGCCAGGGTGGCTCGTGTTCTACAATCGTGGGCGCAGGCGACAGCGATCGAGGAGGGTAGGTGATGACAGCGACGGTTGAGCACGCTGTGCCCGCTGACGGTGGCCAGGTTGACGGCCGGCGGTGGTGGTTGCCTCGAATCGTCCTGGCGATTGTGATGGGGGGAGCGGCCGCCGCGCTCCTCGGCTACTTCGGCTTTGCCACGTGGTCGATGCACAGCCTGGTTGAGGAAGCGTTGCCGTGTGAACCCTCGCTCATCCTCAACACCGACAGCGTCATCGCTCCCGAAGGATACGACCTGTATTCCGATGAGGAGGTGTCGATCAGCAAGGCCTACGACGCGTGTATTGGCGACTCGTATGCGTTGTTCGACGAGCGGGGCGTGCGGGATCGGGCTGAGAGTGTCAACTGGTTGCTGATCGGGCCGGCCGGGTTCCTGGCCACGGTCCTGCTCATCGGTGGATGGTTGTCGGCCACTCCATATGGCAGTCGCACACCGGAGCTGGCGCGCCGCTTCGCAGTAGTCTTCATGGGCGCAGCCACGGTGGTGGTGCTCCTGTCGATCGCTGTCCAGGTGCGCTACGCGCAGACGGTCAATCTTTTGATGTGGATCACAGAGTGAGTAGCGAGTACGACTTCAGCGAGATAGATCTGTCTCGCCACGATTTCGACGCTTTACGCGATGACATCAACGACATCGTCGACATACCTCGAGCCGTCGGGCAGCTCCTCCGATGGTCGGTCTTGATTCCTTTGATCGGCACGTGGCTGACGTGGGTGGTGTTCAGCGACCGAATGTCCACCTTGGCGTTGATCCCGTATTCGATTTTGGTCGCAGCGGCATTGTTGCTGGCAGCCCTCGGCATCGGCGGATTGGTGGTGATGCGAAGCCGGGTTGTTGAGGTCAACGAGGCTGCCGATCGAGTGATCGCCACAGTGGCAGCGCTTCACGGTGACTACAGCAAGATCCGCACCTCCGGCTCCGAGGTCGATACCCGTGGTTTGGCCGCAGTGCTTGCGAGGGAGATCGTCTTCCCGGCGCTGCTGTCGACGGGAGGTGCCGCCCTCAACAGCTCCGTTGTGACCGGCCCGATCGCGTTCCTAGCCCGCCCACTTCTCAAATACCCTCTCGCCATTGTTGAGGAGCGGGTCCTCGACGTGCTGCTTCAAGACGACGTTGTGCTCGAGCCGCATCTGCGTCCGTCCGAAGAATCGGAGCCCGGCGAGGTGGGGGCCGATCTTGTGGTGGAGATGGCGTTTGACGATCTGCCCGAGGAATTGGCCAACTGGTATCGGGCGATCCACCGCTATCTGACCAGCACTGTTGCCGGCGTGGGAACCGTCGCCGTCGGGTCGATGTGGACGGTGGTCGTGCTGTCGGCGCTGCCTGCCGTTGTCCTACTCGGCCTCGGTTGGGTGCTGACGTGATCGGCCGTCGAGCGCGGTTTGAGCGAGACGGGTTTGTAGTCGTTGAGCGTCTCATCAGCGACGACGCAGTCGTGCAGTTACGTCAGGCGTTCGACGCGCTGTTCCGCGGGGAGTTCGAAACCGGGGTTCGGCCCGATGAGGTCAACTGGCAGGAAGGGGAGAGCGACCCGACGTTGACCCGGCAGATCTGCAACGGCTGGAAGGCCAACCGGACGGTCGCCCGCACTGTGTTCGACGAGGATCTGGGGCGGGCCATTGCCGAGCTCGCCGGATGGCCCGGGACGAGGATCATGATCGACAACGTGATCTGGAAACCACCGGCCGCCCGGCCGCTTGGTTACCACCAGGACAACGCCTACCTATCGTGGTTCACCCCGGGGGAGATCGTCACCTGTTGGATCGCCCTCGACAACACGACGGAAGTCGGTGGCACCATCGAGTTCGCCCGCGGCTCCCACCGCTGGTCGCTCGGTGACCCGACCGAGGAGTTCCACGGGCCCGCGGACTATCGGAGACCGTTGCACCTGGCTGCGGCGTCGGCGGGGGAGAAGCCTGAGATCGCCTACGTTGAAGTCGGAGCCGGTGGAGGGTCGTTTCATCACGGCCGGATCTGGCATGGCTCCGCCGACAACCGGAGCGACCAGCCGCGGCGAGCTGTGGTGCTACACGCCATGCCCGCCGATGTGGAGTTCGTACCTGCGAACCTTGGTCAAGGCATCGGCCCCATCTACGGCCGCTACCGGCGCCTTGGCGACAACACCGTCGATGAAAACCACTTCCCGATTCTGTGGCGTAGTGACGGCTATCGCACCCCTGGCCTTGACGACTACTTGAAGGACAGCCTATGACCTCGCCCGACATGGTCGAGAGCATCTCTCGAAATTCTGACTTGTCGTCGAGAGCGATCTCGGCCCTGGGATCGGTTGCCTTGTTGGCCGCGCTGTGGTCCCTCCTGCGACTGTTCGGAACCGTCGACGAAGTGTTGCCGAGCGTCGTCGACATTGTTTCGGCGGCGCCGGGATTTGAAGACAGGTTTTCAACCGACCACAGCTTCTGGGTTCACGCGTTGGTGTCGCTCGGCCGTTTGCTGGCGGGCTGGGGTGGCGGGGTAGCACTGGGCGCTGCCCTCGGTTGGCTGATCGGCGCCAACGAGATTGTCCATCGGGTCGCCGCTCCGGTTGTCGAGTTCTCCAAATTCATTGTGCCCACCGTTCTCCTTCCCGTGCTGTTTCTCGGATTCGGGATAGGCGAAACGAGAATCATCGTTCTGACAGGTTTGGTGCCGTTCTGGCTTGCCGCCGGGGCCGTCGGCAATTTCAGGCGACAGCGAGCGGAACGAATGGCTGCCACGCCGACCATGGCTGTCAACAATCTCGTCACCGTGGCTCGAATCTCTTTAGTGGTCGCCGTGATTTTGTTGGCCGGTGCTGAGTCGACCACCGGTAATGCCGGGCTCGGGAATGTGGGCATGGCGGCAGCGACGTTCATGTTCACCGAGATCATCTACCTGGCGTACTTCATGCTGGCGCTGATCGCCTTCGGTCTTGATCTGGCGATCCGATCAATCGGCGCCGCCGTGATCCGTCGCATGGAGGAAGTCACATGAGGATTGTTTCGGGTCTCGGATCGGTTGCGCTGTTCGCTGGACTGTGGTCATTGCTGCGACTGTCTGGATCCGTCGATGAGGTGTTGCCGAGCATCGTCGACATTGCGACTTCGGCGTTTGAAGTGGAAGACAGGTTCTCACCCGAGCACAGCTTCTGGGTACACGCGCTGGTGTCTGTCTAGCACTTGCTGGCCGGCTGGGGTGGGGGAGTTGTGCTCGGTGCTGCGCTCGGCTGGGTAGTTGGCGGCAGCGAGCTTGTCCATCGACTGGTCACCCCGGTCTTCGAATTCTCGAAGTTCATCCTGCCCACCGTATTTCTGCCTCTCGCGATCTTGGCGTTTGGGGTTAGCGACCTGAATGTCTTTGTTCTTACCGGCTTGGTGCCGTTCTGGTTTGCCGCCGGCGCCGCCGCAAACCTCAGGCGAGGTCGGCAAGAGGAAGAGGTCGAACCAATCGCGATGACCGTCGACAGGCTGGTCACCTTCGCTCGAGTGTCGCTGCTGATAGCGGTGCTGATGCTGGCCAGGGCCGAACTGTCGACCGGCGGCATCGGACTCGGACATCTGGGCTGGCAAGCCACGACGTTCTTCCATCGAGACGTCACGTACCTCGCCTATTTCACCCTGGCACTGATCGGGTTCGGCTTCGACGTGGCGATCCGATCGATCGGCTCCGCAGCCACCCGCCGCTTGGCGCCGTCGATATGACACATAGGTTGACGATCCCGACAATCTCCTCGTCGACGCCGTCGTCGAGCTAGTGCACGTCAATGATCCCCGGATAGTCGCCCTCGACCTCGGGCCGGAGGGTCCGGGGCCAGGCAGCACTGCGATGGGTGGCGATGGTCCGCTGACGGTAATCGCCTCTTAGGCTCTTCCGGCGCGGCGCGGCTACTGTCGGCGTTCATGGTCAAGCCCGATCGTCCTACCGGTCCGTCGTTACCCTTCGCAGCGCCGCCATCGGCCAGCACCGTGGGTCGATCATTGGCCGACTCGGACCACCACTGGCGCGAGCCGACAAAACACCTACGAGCCGACGCCCCCAACATCGTGATCTTCATGACCGACGACGCCGGGTTCGCCAACCCCGCTTGCTTCGGAGGTCCCGTCAACATGCCGACCATGGCCCGGGTGGCCGGCGACGGCGTGGCCTACAACCGGTTCCACACCACCGCCATGTGTTCACCCACAAGGGCCTGCGTGCTCACCGGCCGCAACCACCACGCCGTCGGCTTCGGTCAAATCCCCGAGTACTCGTCGGACTTCGACGGCTACATCGGCGAGATCCCCACCTCCGCCGCCACCATCGCCGAGGTGCTCAGCGCCTACGGCTACGGCACCGCGGCGTTCGGCAAGTGGCACAACACGCCGATGGATCATGTCGGCCGCTCCGGGCCGTTCGGGCGCTGGCCCACCGGCCACGGCTTCGACTACTTCTACGGGTTCGTCGCCGCCGAGACGTCGCAGTACGAACCTCGCCTGTTCGAAAACACCACCCCGATCGAACCACCCGACGATCCCGATTATCACCTCACCGAAGACATGGCCGACCAGGCCGTCTCCTACCTGCGGCGTTGGCGTAACACCACCCCCGATCAGCCGGTGCTGCTCTACTTCACCCCCGGAGCCGTTCACGGTCCCCACCACATTCCTGCCGCTTGGGCCGACCGCTACGCAGGCCAGTTCGACGACGGTTGGGAGGCGCTGCGGGAGTCCACCTTTGAGGCCCAGCAAGCGGCGGGTTGGATCCCGCCCGACGCCGAACTCACCCCGATCGACGAGACCATGCAGCGCTGGGACGATGTGCCCGAGGGTCAGCGTCGTTTCCAATCTCGGCTGATGGAGGTGTACGCCGGATTCCTCGAACACACCGACCGTCAATACGGGCGGGTACTCGACGAACTCGAACGCCTCGGTCAGCTCGACAACACACTCGTGTTCTACATCAACTCCGACAACGGGGCATCAGCCGAAGGGCAGTTCGGCACGATCGCCGAGATCCTCTGCCAAAACGGTTTCCGCATCGGAGCCGATGAGCAGATCGAGGTGCTTGACCGAGACTACGGAGGACTCGACTCTCTCGGCGGTGCCCTCGTCGACAACATGTATCACGCCGGGTGGGCCTGGGCCGGGGACACACCGTTTAAATCGACGAAACTTATCGCCGCTCACTTCGGCGGCACCCGCACACCATTGGCCGTTCGGTGGCCAAAGGGCTTCGCCGCCGACCCAACCCCTCGTAGCCAGTTCCATCATGTGATCGACATCGCCGCCACGATCTACGACGCCGTCGGGATCGAACCGCCTGCCTCCCACAACGGGGTGGCCCAAGACCCGATCGACGGCACGTCTCTCCTCCCATCGCTGTTCGATGCTGCGGCTGACTCGGGCCGCCGAACCCAGTACTTCGAAATCATGGGCAGCCGGGGCATCTACCACGAGGGGTGGTTCGCCGGGGCATTTGGTCCTCGCAACCCGTGGGACCCGGCGTACAACCGCTTCCGGGATTGGGATCCCGACGAAGACGAATGGGAGCTCTACGACCTGACCGTCGATTTCAGCCAGGCCGACAACCTGGCCGAGAGTCATCCTGAGAAGCTGGCCGAGATGCGTCGGCTGTTCGACGAACAGGGTGAGGCCAACCAGGTCTTCCCCATCGGGGCCGGGCTGTTCACCTCGGTGTACCGCCCCGACCTGATGCGCTCCACGTCGATCACCGAGTGGACGTTCCACGGTGGCGACGACCGCATCCCGGAGTCGATGGCGCCAAAGTTCCTGAGTGGCTGCTCGACTCGTTCGACCGTGCGGTTTACCGGTGGTCCGGGTGATTCCGGCGTGCTGTTCTGCGTGGGTGGGATAACCGGAGGGTTCACCGTGTACGTAGACGGCGGGGTGCTGAAGGCCGAGTACAACACCGGCGGCATTTACCGCACCACCGCTGCGGCTGACGGCCCGATGGCGGCAGGAGAACACGTGGCCGTGATCGACGTGATCAGCGACGGCGGACGCAATCGCTGCCCCGCCGACATCACACTCACGCTCGACGGTGTGGTAGTAGCCACGGCGAGGGTGCCGAAGACCATGCCCGCCATGTTCAGCTTCTCCGAGACGTTCGATGTGGGCAAGGACTTGGGTTCACCGGTGTCGCTCGCCTACGCCGACCGCAAACCATTCATCTTCACCGGCACCATCGACACCGTGCACAGTCTTTATCTTTGACGTCTACCGTTGGTGGCCATGGAACAGTGGGAGTACCACAGCGTGATGTTGGAGGCCCGGATGGGGCGCGTCGGGAGCGGCGAGCGAGGTGTGCCGCCGGGCAACCACCCTCGCAACTCGCCCTACGCGTTGATTCCGGAGCTGAACAAACTCGGTGAGCAAGGATGGGAGCTGGTCTCGGCTCATCCGGTCAGAACCAGGACTTCATGATCACGTCGAACAACTCCCGAGAGTGGGGCCACCACTACTTCTGCGTATTCAAACGCCGGATGGTGTAGGCACTGAGTTCTAGTTCGACGCGGCTCGTCGCGCGGCGTCGAGCCAAACTTCGACCTCGACGTGATGGTCGGCCCGCCATTGCCGCGAGAGCCTGCGAAGCTCGTCGGGTGTCTGCGCCGATTGTTGATACAGCAGGACCAGCTCGGAGATCTCCGCCACGTCGAACTGGATCCTAGTGAGCAATTCCTCGGCTGGGGGGTTGTCGGTCAGCCAGTCTTTGTTGGCGGTGATCTCGATGTCGCTGCCGAGGAACCCGAGCTGGCATCCGTCAGGGCCAATCAGGCATACGTCGGGGCCGAGGCCACCGAAGCCGATTGTTCCGTCGTCTCGGTGCTGGGACTGGTCGCCATCGTGGTAGATACCACAATTCTCGTCGTTGACGCTTGCCTCCTCCATCGACAGCCACATGGTGAGGTCACCGGGCCGGGCCTTGGCGAAGTATTCCGTTGGAGTCCACGTGTAGACGATCGCCGGTTGACCGGCTTCAACCAGGCGCAGAAAGTCGATGAACATGGTGTCGTAGACGCTCAGCGAGCCGGCTGGCTTCACCTCCCATCCGATGTGTTCAAGTTTTTCGTTCCAGCCGTTGCAGACCAAGTTGGCTCGGATGATGTCGTCACAGGTCCAGTCTGCCGGGCAGCCGAAGATGTCGCCGAGTCCGTCACCGTCGTGGTCAAGCTGACGCCAGAGGGTTTCGTCGGCCGCGATCTGGTCAAGTGTGGAGATTCCGTTGGCGTCGGCCCAAGACTTGGTGATCAACAACCCCTGTATTCCACCGGCGGCCATCAACGGGCGATCGAGGCGAACGAGGTGATCGCCAGAAACCGACCCGTCAACCCGCTCTCCTTGCCACCAGTATTCGTGGCCCGGGTACCAGCTGTTCGCCCACAAGTCGGTTTCACCTTCGGCCATTCGCTGGTAGCCACGGTCAGGGGCGTCCTCGTTGTTGGCTGGATCGGTGACCTCGTAACCCAGTTCTTCCAAGAGGTCGTGAACGATCTGGGCGTGAAGGTATCCCGCTGACCAGTTGGCTCTGGCCATCACCGCCCGCTCCCCTTTGCCGGGAGAGAGGTTCACCTCGGCCGTGGTCGTTGTTGCCGCGGTTGTTGAGGTAGTTGTGTTTGCCGCCGTTGAAGGGGATGCCGTTGGTGATGAACCATCATTCAGTAGCGAACAACCCGACAGCAACAGCGCTGCTACCAATGCCAGCTGCGGGTGTCGGAAGGTCATGCCGTCAGGTCGACGAGCCGGCTGCTTCATCGATGCCGAGGTGCACTCGGGCGATTCGGTCGAGGTTGGGGGCGATGTTGGTGAAGCTGATCGGAACCCCGTTGCTCCGTGACTCCTCGGCGATGCGAGCCAGGGAGGAAGCACCGGAGAAGTCGAGACGGCCGACGCCCTTGAGGTCGATCTCGATCGAACTCACCTCGGGGTTTTCGGCGATGTGGCTTCGGATCCTGCTGTCGATGGCCGGGACGGTGGCGAACCACAGCACACCTTCGGGTTTGATGAGCAGCTTGGTGTCGTCGACCCAGGCCGGGACGACGACCGTCAACTCGCGATACAGATGAACCAGGATCGACAGGCCGAAGCCGACGGCCACGCCTCGCTCGACTCGGGGAGCGGACGCCAAGACCGCCGCCATCGTGCCCATGCCGACGATGGCCTGTCCGCCACTCTGGCTCAGCAGCCGATAGAGATCCTTTAACTTGATCAGCTTCGCCACCGCGACGATCACGATGGCGCCGAGCACTGCGGTCGGGAGGTCGGCCAGGGCCGGGGTGAGGGGCATGGCGACGAGCACGGCCGCACCGGTGATGGCGCCGGCCCAGGGACTGGTGGCTCCGGCCAAGCGGTTGAGCGAACTGCGGGAGAACGAGCCGCCGACGGGGAACGCTCCGCTGAACCCGGCGGCCAGGTTGGCCACGCCCTGGGAGATGAACTCTCGATCCGAGCTCCATCTCACCCGGTCCTGGGCGGCAAAGGTCCGGGCGATCGATGCCGGTTCGGCGAACCCGACCAGCGCAATGGCCACCGCGGGGAACAGCAGTTGTCCGGCCGACGACCAGGGAAAGTCGAGGTTGAGGCTCACCAGTGATCCGGACAGTTCACCAACAGTGGATCCTTCGTAGTCGATTGCCTTGCTGATGATCAGGGCAAGGATGACCGCGATCAATGCACCGGGGAACAGCTGGTGCACTCGTCGACCGAGAATCATCACCGCAGCCACCATCAGCGAGAACGCCACGGCCTGCCACTGCCATTCGTCGACCCGAACCAGCGACCAGAAGGCGTTCAACAACACCCCGTCGTCACGACCGGTAGCGTCGAACACCCTCGGAAGCTGGGAGGCGGTGATGATGATGGCGGCCGCCGTGGTGAACCCTAGTACCACTGGCTCCGACAACAGGTATGCCACCCGCCCAGCCCGAACAAGGCCGAGCGCTACCCGAAGTGCGCCGACCAGCAAAGCCAGCAATGCGGCAAGAGCGATGTAGCGTTCGGAGAACGGATCGGCCAGTGGCGACAGGGCGCCGAAGGTCAGCAAGGCGGTCAATGCCACCGGGCCGGTTTGCAGTTGTCGTGACGACACAAACAGCGCGGCCAGGATCGAAGGGATGGCCGAAGCGAACAGCCCGTACTCGGCCGTCAGCCCGGCTAACTCGGCGTACGCGAGCGACTGCGGGACCGCCACCAACGCCACCGACAGACCGGCGATGATGTCACCGGCCGACGGTCCGGAGAACCTACGACCGACATCGCCTCGACTGTCGGTCTTCGTGCTTTCGCCGGATGCCATCAAGCCCGAGTGTACCGACCGGATTCGGACCGCTGCAGAACCAAGCCGGCCGTGAGGAGGAGGGCGGCAGAGGTGGTCAGAGCCACGGTGATTGAGGTGGCTTGAGCCAGAATTGCCATAGCCACGCCACCGCAGATCTCGCCAAACGATTCGGTCTGGCCAAGGAATGATTGCACGGTGGCTCGAACGTCGCTGGTGGTTCGTCGATTGACCCAGATCGAACTGACCGAATGGAGAATGGTCCAGGCCACACCGCCGACAACGAGTGTGCCGGCGACGCCGACGGTCTCGTTCGGTGCGTGGCCCAACGTAATCATGCCGACGGCGCCGGCGATGCAGGCGACGAACAGGGCGGCCTTGGGGGCGCCGGCTTGGTCGATGCGAGCTTCGACGATACGAAGTGTCGCCGCTCCCACCAGCAACATGGCGATTCCGAGCACGGTGAACCAGACGATCGGGTCGGGTTCTTCCGGGAAGCCGAGGTCGATGAGGCGTTTTGGGTGGAGACGGTCGAATGCCTCAGCGCCGCTGTTGACCAGCAAGGTGACCGCCAACACCAACATGATCTCCGAGTCGGCTCGGCTGAGCGCCAGGCCCCGGCGGAAGATGCCGATCGATTCCTGAAAGCGGTTTTCCTCGGTGGGCGTGAAGTTGGTTTCCGTGAACCGGAGCGCCACGAACACTGCGAGGGCCAGCATGATCGCTCCGGACGTCATGATCGCCACTGCCATCGAGGTGACCCAGGCCAGCACACCAAGTCCAAGCATCCCGGCGATGGCTCCGTACTGTCGGCGGCGGGCGGTGGCGGTGAGAATGCGGTCGATGCGGGAGTTGTCGTCGAGTTCGTCGGTGATCCAGGCTACGTCGGCTCCGCTGGCGAACGTCCAGCCGAATCCCCACAACATCTGCGTAACGACAAGCGCGGGGAAGCCCGTGACGAGACCGGTGGCCAACATGCCGATACCCATGATCACCTGCGACACCACGATCGACCACTTCCGGCTGACGGTGTCGGCCAGCACCCCGGTGGGAATCTCGGCTGCCAACACCGTCAGCTCCATCGCCGTGCCGAGGATCACCAGTTGGAACGCGTTGAGGTCGGCGACCACCACGAGGTAGATGCTGGTAACGAGCCAATAACCGCGAAAGGCCAACGCCCGGATCGTGTGCCAGTTGAGATACAGACTGGTGAGGTCGTTCACCGGCCCAGACTAGGGCCCGTTGGGGGCGTTGAGTTCGAGATTACGAGGCGTCCGTGTTCGGGTCCGACTGAACACTGGACGTTGCCGGTGAATAGTGACCCGTTTCCGTCCAAACGTCGAGCTCTCACCTCTGCCGTGCTTTGTATCGATTGGATTTCATCTACAGTCGGACGCATGGCACTGAGTGCGGATCTCGCTGGTACCGAATCGCCGTGGACGGAGCAGGGCGACGAACCGGTGGATCAGTCGCGGGCCGACGTCAGGCTCGAACCGTGATCGGCAGCTTCAAGCTTGAGGATTGGCACGAAGGTCCGCCGGGGACCGGGCAGGGCGGATACTCGGCGTACCGGTTCTCGGAGATCGTGGGCCAGTCGTTGAGTGTGAGGCTTCATTCGCCGATTCCGCTGGGAGCCGAGTTGGTGGTGGACCGAGACGGCAATGGTCGGTATACGGTGTCGTCGGAGGCGGGATCAGCTGCTGAATCAGCGTTGATCATGTCGGGTACTCCATCCGAGCTCGCTTCCTATCCCACGCCGACCGTCACGGTTGAAGACGCCCGCCGCGCCCGTGAATCTACCGACCTGCACCTGGGCATCCACGGTGCTCCCAACTGCTTTTCCTGCGGCATCAACCGAGAGTCGATGGGCGTGCATCCCGGTCCGCTGCCCGATGGGCGGTTCGCCACCGATCTCACCCCTCCCGACTGGGCGCTCACCGCCGACGGCCACGTCGACCCCTGGGCATTCTGGGCCGCCCTCGACTGCACAGCCGGGGTCTACGTGGCCACCGACGAGACCCGTCGCATCGTCGTGACCGCCAACTACCAGGTCAAAATGCACAAAGACCGCATCGAACCGGGAACCTTCGCCGTGGTCGCCCACCCGATTGACACGGAGTGGGATGGCCGCAAGAAGTGGGCCGCGTCATCGGCCTTCGACGCCAACGGCGTGCTCGTCGCCGAGGCGCTTTCGCTCTGGGTTTCATTGGGAATGGCCTGACACCATGTCCGACGGTTCTGACCAACGAGGATGCAATCCGATCGCCGGCAATCCGTATTGGATCGTTGGCGTGATGTTGATTGTGGCCAATATATTGCCGGGGATTCTGCTCTTCGCGCTGCTCGCATCGATCATCGACGAGGACGTTCTTGAGAACGGATCGCTGTCGTGGTTGGGGACGGCGGTCGTCTACACCGGCCCGGTCATTGGGCTGATGCTCGTCTTGTTTGGTCGGCCGCTGAGTCGCCGCTTATCGCCGGTTGGCCGAGCGGCACCTCTAAGTCTGATCTGCTTTGGCGTACTCGGCGCCACCGCAGGCGTGTTTGGAGTCATGGACGACTCGCAGGGGGCCAATATCGGCGCCGGTCTGCTCCTGTTGTTTTGCCCCTGGATCCTGGTCGCCGGGGTTGTTTGGCTGATTGCCGTGACCAAACGACAGCGGCGTTCAGCACCGGACCAGAAATAATCCGAACCGAATCTGCGTTTCGGAGCGTATAGATTCGGGAACACCGGTACATCCACGGGAGAGGACCCAATGACCGATACCACCAATTCGTCTTCAGGCAACACGCCCTCGGGGCCGTCGCGCAGCCG
Organism: Acidimicrobiales bacterium; assembly: GCA_965216355.1. GTDB lineage: Bacteria > Actinomycetota > Acidimicrobiia > Acidimicrobiales > SZUA-35 > JAHELU01. The sequence goes on along the minus strand of CBDCFR010000012.1, from coordinate 391,838 downwards.
CCTGCCTTTGATCGCCGGGCTTGGCCTGGCCGTGATCGCGATTGCAGCCATCGCCTTTTTCCTGTTCAGCGGCGATGCCCCTGAAGCCGCGAGCCTTGACGCCGCCACGTCGGAACTCACCGACGACGGGTCGGGGGACGACGCCGACTCCGCCGATGAGCCCGAGCAAGAGGAGGAGGCAGACGACGCCACCGGGGATTCAGCCGACGATGCTGAGGACGCCGGGCCCGTCGTCAACGTTGCCGGTGACTGGACAGTCGACACCTCGATCGGTGAGTTTAGCTTCGAGGATTCGACCGGCACGTTTGTCGGATTCCGAGTGGGGGAGGAGCTGACCACGGTTGGTGTGACCGAGGCCGTAGGCCGCACCCCCGCCGTGTCGGGCACCATCACGATCGACGGAGAAACGGTCACGGCCGTTGACATCGAGGCCGATATGACTGCGATAACCACCGATGTTTCAAGGCGAGACAACGCAACCCGTCGTGCCCTTGGTACTGACGAGTTTCCCGCAGCCACGTTTGTATTGACAGAACCGATCGAGCTTGGCATCGATCCTGCGTCGGGCCAACCGTTCTCCGGAACCGCGGTCGGGGATCTCACCGTGCACGGTGTAACCAACCCGGTCGAAGTGGCGATTGAGGCGCAGCTTGTTGGCGACACGATCGCCATCGTCGGATCAACCGACGTGGTGTTCGCCGATTACGGTGTCTCCACCCCGTCGGCCCCGGTTGTGGTCAGCCTCGACGACTTTGGCGTGATCGAATTCCAGCTGTTCCTCACGAAGGGGTAGCACCAACATCAGCCACCGGCTGCGGCTCGCGCTCGCTCCAAACGCTCAGTGGTTAGTCGAGGTAGAGCAAAGATGAGCAGGGCCACAAACCCGGCTGCTGATGCGAACCACGGCAGCCGGAGGGCCGTCTCGCGGCTGACAACCGACTCGCCAACACTCACCACCACGCCACCGAGGAAGGCACCCACCGGCATCATGCCCCAGGCGAAGAACCGGTACACACTGTTGACCCGGCCGAGAAGGTTGTCGGGGATGATGGTCTGACGCAAGCTGACGGTGATTACGTTCCACACCATCACCATCAACATGAACTGAGCGGTCATCAGCCAAACCAACGGCCACCAGCTGCTTAGGCCGGTGATCAGTGACGTGATCACACTGTTGCCGATCGTGACCAGGAGCGCTGTGCCTGAACCCAGTCGTTCCGATATCCGTGACGCCGTCCAGCCGCCGATGATGCCGCCCACCGCACCTCCGGTGCCGAGGAGGGCGAACTCGGTGGCGCTGGTATTGAGAACCTCTTGGGCGAACAACACGAGGATTGCGCCGCTCATCGTGACGAGGGCGTTGATCAGCCCGAGGATGATCGCCAGCGGTCGAAGCAACTCGTGACGCCACAACCATTGGAAGCCCTCCACCAACTCGACTTTCCACGAAGGTCGGTCGACGGCATCGGTGGGAGTGGCTGCCGTCTTGGCACTGACCGAAATGGTGGCGATCAGCGCAGCCGACACGGCAAACGTAACAGCGTCGAAGATGAACGGGAGGGCAAATGCGGAGGCCAACAACAGGGCGCCGAGGGGAGGGCCGATGAAGTTGTTCATCGCCATCTCGGTGCTCCACATCCGCCCGTTGGCCTTCTCCAGCAACGGGGTTGGCACGACCGAGGGTGTGAACGTCTGACCGGCGTTGTCGTATAACACTTCGGCCAATCCGAGCAGCACGGTGGCAGCCACGACGAGACCGTAGAGCACGTAGTCGGTGTCGGCGGAACCGCCGCTGGTGGCCAGTTCCTCCGGACTGGGCAGCGTGCCCTGACGTCCGAGCACCACCCAGGCCACCACCGCGGTGAGGAGTGTGCGGATGACGTTGGCCGACGTCATCAGCCGTTGGCGGTCGTGACGATCGGTGATGACACCGGCCGGGAGGGTGAAGATCAGCCACGGCACTCGCTGGGCCAGCAAGACCAGGGCGATGAGAATCGGATTGCGGGTGACGGCCGAAGCCAGCCACGGGTAGGCGATCTGGGCCACTCCGTCACCGGTGTTCGACACTGCCGAAGCGGCGAGCAGCTTGTAGTAGTTGAGATCGAGCCGTGGTTTGTCCTCGGGGGACGATGTTTCGGTTTCGTTGGGCGTAGTGATATCGGTCATTGATCGTCACCTTCACCGGAGGGGTCGGCTTCGGAGGGGTTGGGCAGCACAGGACTGTCGGTTGGGAAGAGACCGACGGTGAAGGCGTAGACCGTGTCGCCCTCTCGCGGTTGACGGGTGAACTCGTTGGCCAGCTCCAGAACCCGCTCGAAGAACTCCTCAGCCTGATCGGCCGAAATGCGAGCATGTCGGAGGGTGGAACTCACCTTGGTTCCGGGCGCGATCTCGGCCATTGCCTCGTGCAGGAACGATGGTGTGAGGGTGTCGCCCAGCGTGTTCTCGGGATCGTAGGTCTTGTCGCCGACCACCCAGACCGTGCGGCCGACCCGACCGTAAAAACGTTCCTCGACCGCCCGAACCTTGCGGGTCCGCACAACCTTGAGCAGGCCGGCGTCGGTGAGAACATCGACGTGGTGGGCCATGGTTGACTTCGGGCGGCCGACAGCTTCCGCCAGCTCGGCCACCGACGCCGCTCGCTCCAGCACCAGGTCGAGTATCTGCTTGCGGGTCTGGTTCGCCAGGGCTTTGAGCTGTTGATCGGTTGTCGCCTGGACGACGTCGTCGAGCTCGTAATCGGGCCATTGCTCAGGATCAATCGACATTACTCGAATGATCGGGAAAGTTCGATTGATTGTCAAGCGATTTGTGGTATTGATGTTCGAATAGGTTGACAAACTTGCAATCATTCGATATTCTTCGAACTAGAGAAGAAAGACAGAACAAGTCGAACGAGATCTACCATGAGCATTTCCGGCCCAAACGTTAGAGATTTCACAGATCCTGAGCGTCGTCTCGCGGTGAATATCGACTCGAGCCTGCTCTATGAGCAGATGGTGGCGCTTTACGCATTCGCATCCGACGGTGGCGGTGAAGTCATCCACGAGATGGGCGATGAGCTGGCCGCAGCCGTTGAGAACGCCCACCCCGGTCTTGGTGCTGAGATTCGATCCATGTCCGAGTGCGAGTTGGGTCTGACTCTTGTGGGAGTGGCCCGGAACCTGGACGGTGAGCGCACGGCGGCAAACCTGATCAGCAGGCTCAAGGCCGCAGGCGCCCTCGAATTTCGCAAGCTGCTAATGGCCAACTGCGGGGTGAAAGTCTCCAAGGGTTATGACGAACGGCTGATCGAGGGCGCGGCCTATGGCGATCTTGATGCCGTCAAGCAGATTCTCGGCTCAAACGATAGGGCTCGAAGCTTGGAGGGCCTGCTCATTCGCGAACCCGAATCAATGCTTGAAGCGGTGATCAGCGTGGTGGAGCGTTTCTCCGAGGCGGTTGCACCGCTGCTTCGCCCTCGTCAGCACATCCTTGATCGTGAGGCGGTCAACGCTGGGGCGATGGCCAAACAAATGCGGTCCGACCGTCTGGTTGAGCAGCTCACCAACGGTGTCACCTTCGTGATGCAGCCCGATGTGAGTGAGGTCGTGTTGATTCCCTCAATCGTGGTGCGCCCGTGGGTGGTGATCACCGAACATCACTCGGTGCGGATCTTTGTGTACGCCGTGAGCGACGACGTGCTCACCGCAGACCCCGATGCTCCGCCTAGTTTCCTGGTCGACACCTACAAAGCGCTCGGCGACGAAAACCGTCTCCGTCTGCTGGGCGTGTTGGCCGAAGGGGAGGTCGGGCTGAAAGATCTGGCCGCCCGGGTCGGCCTGGCCAAATCGACGGCCCATCACCACCTTCGAATCCTGCGCAGCGCCGGCCTTGTCCGCGTGCTCGTCAGCGACGACGACAAACGCTACGCAATCCGGCGTGATGCCGTGGACGGTAGCGCCGAAATCCTGCGGGAGTTCCTCGATTCCCGCGAGCAACAAACAATCACGAAAGGAGACGAAACGTGATTATTCCTGAACAGCAATTCCACCACATCGCCCGCCAACGCCGCACCGAGGCGGAGGCAGCTGCTGCCGCCTACCGTCTCCGCCGCGACCTTGGCGGCGACCACCCGTGGCGCCTTGGCGTCGGGCGCGGCTTGATCCGGCTCGGTCAGTGGATCGTACCCGACGGTCCTCGGGTCACCCGGCCGGTCCAACAGGTCGGCTGCTATCAGCGGCCGTCTTACGCCTAGGGCACAACCAAAATCTTGGCTCGGGTGTGGCCGCTGCTGATCTCATCGATCGCGGCGGCCACACCGTCGAGCGTGATCGTCCGTTGGATCTGCGGTCGGATCTCGCCTGACTCCAGCATCCGACCCAGCTCGATCATGTCATCGGTCTTGGGCTCGGCCGTGAACTGATGGAACGACTGCGGTGCTTTGCGGAACTTCAGCATCCGTCTGGCGATGTCGAACATCGGCTCGGTCCACGGATTGTCTTTGGGTCCGCTGATCTGCACACACCGACCGTTGGGAGTCATCACGCTCAGGATCTCGGATGCGCTGCGGTTGCCGACGTTGTCGACCACCACGTCGAAGCGCGGCCCGATCTCCACGAAATCGTCGACGGTGTAGTCGATCACCCGGTCGGCACCGAGGTTGCGGACCATGTCGACATTGCGGGTGCTGCACACAGCCGTGACGTGAGCGCCCATCGCCTTGGCGATCTGTACCGCCATGGTGCCGACGCCACCAGCGGCGCCGTTGATCAACACCCGCTCACCCTCTCGAACCTGGGCGTGGGTGGCCAGCGCTTGGAGGGCGGTGAGGCCGGCCACAGGGGTGGCCGCCGCATCGGTGAATGACACCGACGGTGGCTTGTGTGCGAGACCCTTTGTCGAAGTGGCCACGTAGGGAGCGCATGCGCCTCCGTTGACCTCGCCGAAAACCTCGTCACCAACGGCGAACTCGGTAACGCCGAGGCCGACGGCGACTACGGTTCCGGCCACGTCGGCGCCAGGGGTTGTGCGCTTGGGGCGACGAAGGCCGGCCATCAGGCGGAGGAAATAGGGGGTGCCGCTCACGAAGTGCCAGTCGAGAGCGTTCAGCGACGCAGCCTCAACCTTGATCAGTACCTCGCCCTCGTCAGCTGCGGGCATCTCGATCTCGCCGACCGACAAGACGCTGGCATCGCCATATCGATTCTGGATGACGGCTGGGATCGTTGACGGAACTGCGGCGGCCGGTGCCATCGGAGCAGCTTCTTCTCTCTCGGTTGCAGTCATGGTTAATCTCCAGGCAAGTGCATTGAATAGGAAACGGAGCTTGGTGTACAACGTACGTTTTATAACATACACTGTACTTTAAGAACGTACAACGTAAACTGTCAAGAGAATTGTGATCAGGAGAGTGCTGTAACACGTGGGTCAACCGAAGCGGAAACGTCGGGGGTCGCTCGACCGAGAGATGATTGTCAGGGCGGCAATCGGGCTCGCCGACCGCCAGGGAGTCGACCGGCTCACGATGCGCGGCCTGGCCGACGAGCTTGGCTACAAGGTGATGGCGCTCTACAACCACGTGGGCAACAAGGACGAGTTGCTTGGGCTCATGGTTGACACCGTTGCGGTCGCCGTGGCTGATCCTAAGCCCGAGCTTTCACCGATGGCTACGGTCCGGGCGATCGCCATCTCGATCAGAGAGGTCTTAGTGCGCCACCCCTGGGCCGCGGAGTTATGGGTTCGGCAGATGCCTGGCCCGTCCCGAGTTCGGGTGATGGAGAATCTCCTCGCGGCTTTGGCGGCCACGGACCTTCCCCCCGACATCGCCCACCACGGCTTCCATGCTGTGAACAATCACGTGATCGGCTACACGCTTCAGGAGATCGGCATGACCGCCGGGATCGAAGCGCAAGATGTGGACGAGATCGACGACATCGCCCAGGGTTTCATGGCCGGGCTCGACCCTGACCACTTCGCCCACACCATCGCTCATGTGCAGCAGCATCTCAACGGCGAGACCAGCAGCAGCTTCGAGTTTGTGCTCGACCTGATTCTCGACGGCCTCGTGCGGGTAGGCAGTCGATCACCGTAGACGGTTCAGCGCTTCGTCGGTTTGATCGACGAGTTCAGCCATGATGTCGGCGACGGGGCGCATCTCGGTTGTCCACGCCACGCCTTGGCCGGCCGGCGTGTGGGCCAACGGTTCAACATCGTGATCGTTGATGCTTGTCATCAAGTCACCGACCAGCGCATGCTGATACGGCATCGGCAGTGGGGCCGGCGCCTCGGGTGATTCCCACTCCTCGATCCATTTGGTTCGGATCTGGCGCTGCGGCTTCCCACTGTTGCCCTTGGTGATCGCCGTGTCCCCGCTTCCGGCGGCGAACAGTTTGGCCCGCACGGTGTCGGAAACGCTGTGGTCGCCCCTGGTTGCTTCCTCCGAAGCCAGCCAGGCCGTGCCCAACCACACGCCTTGGGCTCCCATGACCAGCGACGCCGCAATCTGGGAACCGTGGCCAATGCCGCCGGCGGCCAGCACGGGAATATCGCCCGCCATCTGCACAACCTGTGGCACCAGCACCATGGTGCCGATGGTGCCGGTGTGAGCCCCGGCCTCCGAACCTTGGGCCACCAGGAAGTCGAGACCGACCGGAAGATCAAGATAACGCTCGACGTGACGGGGATGGCCCACAAGAGCGCCGACGGTTTTGCCCGCTTCCTTCAAACGAAGAACGGCGTCGGCCGTCAGCCCCACTCCGAAGGCCACAAGGTCCACGTCGGAATCGAGCAGCGCCTGAAGCTGGCCTTCGAAATAGGCCGGTGTGCGCAGTGTCGAGTTGAAGAACGACTTGGTGGTCGAAGGCGGCACCTCATAACGCTCACGGATCGAGGCCACGAACTGTTTGTGTTCCTCCGGGAGGCGGGCCTGCACCGACTCCAGCGTTTCGTCTTCAGGCATGCCCTTCGGCATCATGATGTCGATGCCGAGTGGCGCGTCGTCGCCCGACCAACTCCGGAGCTGCTCCAACTTTCCGGCGACATCCGGCGGGGCGTCGTGGGCGATTCCGTAGACGCCAAGACCACCGGCTTTGGTAATGGCCCCGGCAACTTCGGGCGTGTGAGTGAATCCGAGGATCGCGTTGTCTACCCCGAGCCGCTCGGCGAAGGGCGTGTGTACGGGATTGCGACGCATCGGAGCTCCTAGAAGCTCACTGGCAGATAGCGCGGTCCTCGCACCTGGCCACCGGCCCACGTCACCTCGTCGGGTGCCGACACCTGAAACTCCGGAATGCGGCCTACCCAGGTGCGGAGGGCGACGTCCATCTCCAGGCGAGCCAGGTTCGACCCGGCGCAGCGATGAATGCCCGACCCGAAGGCGATGTGGCGGTTGCGCTGACGGTCGATCTGGAAGACCTCGGGGTTCTCGAACACGTCGGGATCGTGATTGGCCCCTGGGAAGTTCATCAGCACCTTGTCGCCCGGCTGCATGTCCACGTCTTTGTAGCTCACGGGCTCGATCACTTCTCGAGCCATCGTGACCGGCGAGTAGTAGCGCAGCGATTCCTCGATGAACGTTGGGAACAGAGCCTCATCGGCGGCGAGACGATGGCGGTCGCTCTCATGGGTGCCGAGGTGCCACAGCGCCGATCCGATCGAACTCCACGTGGTGTCGATGCCGGCCACCAACTGGAGATTGCACATGCCCACCACGACCTCGGGCTCGATCTGGTTGCCGTCGGGATCGACCGAATGGGTGAGGGCGGAAATGAGGTCGTCACGAGGATTCTCGGCCCGGTCGGCAACTTGCTCGCGGAAGAAATCACGGATCACCTGGCGGTACTGCACTCGAAGCTGCGGTTCGGTCAGGCCGAACTCCAGTACGTTGCGCACCCACATGGTGAACTCTTCGATTCGATTCTCATCAATGCCGAGTTTGTGGGCGATCACGGCCGGGGGGATCTGCTGGGCGTAGTCGCCGGCGGCGTCACACCCTCCGTCGTCGATGAACCCGTCGATCAGCCGGTTGCAAAGCGCTTCGGTCCACGACCGATGGGCTTCGATGACCTTGGGGGAGAAGTGAGGGAGCAGTAACCGCCGAGTCCATGTGTGATGAGGAGGGTCCGAAGAGATGGGAGGCGCCGCCGTTTCCGGACCGTAGCCCTCGGGTTCGTCGTAACCAGCCACCTCGGGGCGTCTAACCACCAATGGGTCCCGAGACGACAACGCCGGAACCATCTTGGCCAGTTCCTGAATGTCGTCGTACTTGGTCGGCAGGAACGATCCACCCCAGCGGTCGGAGTGGGCGATCGGGCAGCGGCCGCGCAGCTCTTCCCACATCGGTGTGGGGTCCTGAACGTATTCAGGGTCGAAGATGTTGTAGTCGGTAGCCCAGTCTTCGACTGGTGAAGTATCGGCCATGGCGTCTTTCCTGCTGTTGGGATGCCCGACCTTGGTCGGGGTTATTCTTCGGTGATCTCTATGGCGTACTCGGGGCAGTTGTCGAACGCGAGGCGGGCCTTGTCTTCCAGTTCAGCCGGCACCACGCCGTCGCCGATTTCGAATGCGGTACCCATATCGTCGACGTCGAACAGCTCGGGAGCCAGCATGTAGCAGCGGTTGTGCCCCTGGCACTTCTCCTGGTTGACATGAACCTTCATTGGTTACCTCGTCTTTCGGCTAGTGGGAAGTACCACGCTAGGGCACCCGCATTTGAGCGGTCAACGGCCGTTTTGACGGCCTATGTAGCCATTCGGCTAACGTAGGGCAATGTCGCCCGCATCGGCAAGTCCACCGGCAAGTTCGGCGCTATGACCGCACTGGCCAATCCCGTATCCGGCGGCAAAGCCGAAATCGTCGACCGGTTGCTCACGGCCGGCGGGTTGCTCCTGATGACCAGTCCGCCCTCGGCCATTACCGGGCGACAGCTCGCCGAGGCCGCCGGCGTCAACTACGGCCTGCTACATCGGCACATCGGCTCGAAGACCGACGCCCTGAAGATGGCCCTCGACCGCATCATCGAGTCGTTCCTCGCCGAGGCCTTTGACCCAGATACCGACTTGCCTCGCCCAAATCCGTTGCCGTCGCAGGAGGCGTACTGGCGAGCCACCACCCTGGTGGCGCTCGACGAGGCCGCCTTCCGGGAGGTCCACCCGCAGAGTCCGGTGCTGATCCGCTACCGCCGCGGTCTCGCCGCGGCGCGCCCGGATCTTGACAAGCGCTCGGTCGACATGCTGGTCACACTGTCGGCTGCTCTGCACTTCGGGCTGTCGCCGTGGTATCGCCAAGGAATGGCGGCGGCGTTCGATCTCGACGCCGATGATCCCCGAATCGATGAGTTGCTGGTCGAATGGGTCGACGGAATCCACCATGGGCACGGCCCGTTGGGTACCGTGCTGCCGCCTCGAACCCTTCGGTGGTCCGAACCTGAGGATGAGCTGGCGGTCAAGCAGCGGGGTGACCCGGCAGGGCAACTGATCGAGGCCGGCGCCTTGTTGTTGCGAGACCGCGCCGCGAGTGCTATCACCGGCCGGGAGCTGGCCTCGACGGCCGGGGTCAACTACGGACTCATCCATCACTACTTCGGCTCGAAGGACGAAGTGCTTCGTGAGGCCTACGACTGGCACCGCCGTCGTTTCTTCGAACTCACCTATCACGACGGACACGGCGCCGACTATTTCGAGGTGAGCCTGTACCCGGGTTTCGTTCGTGTGGTCACGTGGGCTGCTGTGGATCGCGCCCTTCAGGGGGCCGCTCCGACCGCCGACGGTGCCGGTGGTGGCGGGCCCCGACCAACCATCGACCACATGTTGCGGCGGGCAGTCAGCCGAGGAGCCGACCTTGGCAAGGACCAGCGCATTGCTCTCATGGCATCGGTCGCCACCCAGCTTGCTTGGGTGCTGATCCGCCCGTCGGTCGAACTCGAATTTGGCTACCCCATCGAGGAGTTAACTCCCCATGCTGCCGCTCTGCTGCACGAGCTCACACGAGGTGAATCATGACTACTGCCCCACCGCTCGACACGTTCTCCGAAGAGGTACGTTCCTTCTTCGCAACTGTGTCGGACCACATCGAGGGTGACAATTCGACGCAGCGGATCAAGAGCTACCGGCGGTTGCTCGACGAAGCCGGACTCAGTGGTTTGAACTACCCCGTCGAACTCGGCGGCCAAGGATATTCCGAGGAACATGAGCGCCGTTTCCAGGAAATTCGCAACGAGTGTGGGCCGCCGGAGTCGTCGGCGTTAGGTGTTGGCCTCGGCATGGCTTTGCCCACGATCAGAGACCACGGCACCGTCGAGCAGCAGAAACGTTTTATTCCGCCCGGCCTGTTGGGGGAGGAGATCTGGTGTCAGCTCTACTCCGAGCCTGGTGCCGGATCCGACCTCGCCTCGCTGGCCACCAAGGCCGAACTCGACGGCGACGAGTGGGTGGTGACCGGCCAGAAGGTTTGGACCTCAGGCGCCGAGGGATCCGATCTCGCCATCCTTATTGCCCGCACGTCTTGGGACTTGCCCAAACACCGCGGCATCACGATGTTTGTGATCGATATGAACCAGCCCGGCGTGACGGTGCGGTCGTTGGTGCAGATGACCGGTATAGCCGAGTTCAACGAAGTGTTTTTCGATGAGGCGCGAATCCCCAAGGACTGGGTGATCGGCACGGTCAACGATGGGTGGGGTCTGGCTGTCGCCTTGATGAAACACGAGCGGACGACGCTCGGCGGGGGCAGCCGTTCCGTCGAGGGGTCGAAGACGGGCCGTCAGCCGCTACCGATGCCCGACTTGGCTCGCTTGGCCGAGCGCCACGGCGTTGCCGGTGACGCCACCATTCGCCAGGAACTGGCGGCGCTCCATACCGGCGAGCGCATCATCGAATGGCTCAACCAACGAGGCTCCCACCCGTCGGTCACCAAATTGTGGCGATCGATTCAAGGATTGCGGGCGGCCCAGACCGCACATCTCATCGGCGGCCCCACGGCAGTCGCCTGGTCCGATGACGATACGTTGGCCGACTACTACGCCTACCAGGTGTTGAACTGCCGAGGGATGCCGATCGCCGGCGGTACCGACGAAGTTCAGAAGAACATTCTGGGCGAGCGGGTTCTCGGCCTTCCTCGAGAACCGGGGCCGCCGTCCGACACGCCGTTCCGTGATCTGCTCCGTAACTAGAGGGAACTTTATGACCGACACAACACCCGTGCTGAGCGAGCGTGTCAATCCCCACGTGGGTTTGGTGACGCTCAACCGACCCGACAAACTCAACGCCGTCACCTGGTCGATGGCCACCGGCCTGATCGAAGCGATGACCGAGTTCGACGCCGATCCCGACGTACGGGCCGTGATCCTCACCGCCAACGGTCGAGGATTCTGCGCTGGCATCGATCTGACTGCTAGCGGCCGCGACGATTATCTGGCCGACAAAGATCCGGTGGCCGGTCACTTCGCTTGGCTCGATCAGATGCTGGGCGACGTGATCCGCACCATCGATCGGATGCGAACGCCAGTGATCGCGGCCGTCAACGGGGTTGGGGTTGGTATCGGATTCTCATTGGCGTTGGTCGCCGATATCCGGGTGATGAGCACCGAGGCCAGCCTGGCTGACGGTTACATCGGCATCGGTGTGTCTGGAGCCGAGCTTGGAACTTCGTACTTCCTGCCTCGGTTGGTGGGGCTTGACGCAGCCTCGGAGATGCTGCTGACCAATCGGCGCATCTCAGCCACCGAAGCCAAGGACATGGGGCTCACACGGCATGTCGTCGAGCCGGGCGATCTGATCCCGCGAGCGGTTGAAGTGGCGAACAACATCGCCCAGCACCACGGCTTCGCCGTCGAGATGACGAAGCAGGTCCTGCGCCTCAACGCCAACGCCCCGAGCCTGGAGGCGGCCCTAGCGCTGGAACACCGCACCCAGATTCTGTCGGGCCGAACGGCCGACGGGGCCGAGGCTCGCACCGCCAAATTCGAACGCCGCACACCCAGTTTCGTAAAGACGGAGGAATCGCAATGACGCTGGCCAATGAACCCAACTTCGCCGGTCGGATCGCCCGCACCGTCGCCGATTCCGAGCCTTGGTGGCCCGAGCCCGTGCTGCCGGCCGAGGGCTCACCCAATGTGCTGCTGATCCTGCTCGACGACACCGGGTTCAGCCACCTCGGCTGTTTCGGCGGACCGATCGACACGCCCAACATGGATCGTTTGGCTGCTCGGGGGATCCGCTACGCCAACTTCCACACCACCGCTCTGTGTTCACCCACCCGGGCTGCGCTTCTCACCGGCCGTAACCACCACTCGGTCGGCATGCAGGCGTTGTCGAACTTCGACACCGGCTTCCCCAATATGCGTGGTCGGATTGCACCGTCGGCGGGCACGCTGGCCGAGGTGCTGGGGCCGGAGGGCTACTCCACCTACTGTGTCGGCAAGTGGCATCTGGCCCCGATGCGGGAGGCGTCGGCGGTTGGGCCGTATCACAACTGGCCGTTGGGTAAAGGCTTCGATCGGTTCTACGGCTTCATGCAGGGTGAGACTGATCAGTTCCACCCGGAGCTCTACGCTGACAACCACCTCGTCGACCCGCCGTCGCGTCCCGAGGACGGCTATCACCTCTCGGAAGACATGATCGACCAGACCATGGCGATAATCGGCAACCAGCAGTCGCTGGTGCCGGAGCGGCCGTGGTTTTGCTACCTCGCTTTCGGTGCCACCCACGCTCCGCACCAGGCGCCGGATGACTACCTGGCCAAGTACCGGGGTCGGTTCGACGAGGGATGGGACGTGTGGCGCCAGCGGACTTACGAACGTCAGCTCGAACTCGGCATCATTCCTGAGGGCACCGAACTGGCGCCCCGCAACCCAGGCGTTGAAGCCTGGGAGGATCTCGACGCCGACCAACAGGCGTTCGCCGCCCGCCTTCAGGAAGCATTTGCGGCGTTCCTCGATCACACCGACGCCCAGATCGGGCGGCTGCTCGACGAGCTCGACCGGCTCGGCATTGCCGACAACACCATGGTGGTGCTTACGTCCGACAACGGGGCGTCGCAGGAGGGCAACGCGACCGGCGTGATGGACGAGTTCCGCTACTTCAACAACATCGAAGAAGATCTGCCGGCGGCCTACGCTCGCCTCGACGACATCGGCACCCGGCGCAGTTTCACCAACTACCCGTGGGGTTGGGCTCAGGTGGGCAACTGCCCCGGCAAACGGTACAAGCAGAACACGCATGGGGGAGGGGTCCGTGATCCGCTGATCATCTCGTGGCCGTCCGGCATCGACGAGGCGGCCGCCGGTTCGGTGCGCCATCAGTTCCATCATGTGATCGACTTGGCGCCCACGATCCTGGAGGCGGCCGGGGTGGCCTCACCGTCCGTGGTCAAAGGCGTGCCCCAGCAGCCGGTTGAGGGGCAGGCGATGAACTACACGTTTGCGCCCGAAGCGGCCGACGTCAACGCCGTGCCCACCACCAAAACCAGTCAGTATTTCGAGATGCGGGGCCACCGGGCCATCTGGGCCGGAGGCTGGAAGGCGGTGACCTACCATCTGCCCGACACCACACTCGAAGACGACGTGTGGGAGCTGTATCATCTCGAAAACGACTTCTCCGAATGTGTGGATCTGGCCGACAGCGAGCCGGAGAAGTTGGCCGAGATGATCGATCTGTTCTGGGTCGACGCCGAACGGTATGGAGTGATCCCGATCGATGAACGGGGTCGCTTTGGGGCCGCCTTCGCCGGACGTCCGATCCCGGGAACCCCTCGGGCTCGCGACTCGTTTGTCTACCACCCGCCAGTCGCTCGCATCCCGTCCGACTCGGCCCCGGCGTTGGGCAGTCGCTCGTGGGTGCTGCGGGCCGACGTCGATCGCCCTGATGCCAACGCCGACGGTGTGATCCTGGCCTACGGCACCGTCAACAACGGTGTCACCGTGTACCTCGAGCGTGGTGTTGTCGGGGCCCACCTCGTCTACGAACACAACTTCTTCCAAAACCGCACGTTCATCCGCACGCCCGAGCCGATCCCCGCCGGGTCGACGACCCTCGGAGTTGAACTCGACCGGGTTCGACGAGGACCGGCTGAGGTACGGCTGTTGGTCGACGAGCAGGTTGTGGTCACCGGCGTCGTGCCTGAGCTGTCGATCATGGTGTCGTCGGTCGGCATGGACATCGGCCGTGGCCTCGCCGGTGTCAGCGACGCTTATCAACCGCCGGCCGACTTCGTCGGCACGCTCAATCGTCTGACGATCGACACGGTCAGGGCCTACTCCGCGGAAGACGAACGTGCCGCCGAAATCCGAGTCGCCCTCGGCACTCAATAGCCCGATCCGAGGCGAGTTACGCGCAGAAACGCGCGATATCGTCCGCCTCCGCGCGTAACTGGCCGGGCCGCCGTCAGCGAATCACCGTCGCCAGGATTGCGGCCCGGTACGATCTCCGTGTGAGTAACCGCCCCGAGTCTTCTTTCTACATTCTTGTGCCCGGACCGTGGGCGGCTCCGAAAGACGTTGGCTCGGCGTTGGCCAGGCATGGGATTGAGGCGGATCTTGGGCTCGACGTTGTGGTCGACCCTCGAAGTTTCAGTGACGCCATGTCCCTGGGCAACGCCGGGTTCGGAGCTGAGGAGGTGGCAGACGTCGCTCGAAACCACAAGACCGCGGCGCTCATGGAGATCCCCGGAACGCTTGATGGCAGTCGGGAGCTGGTCTCGAAGATCAGTCATGCTCTGCGAGACGGTGGTGGGTGTGGGGTGCGCGTCGAGGGCTCAGGCCTCGCCTCATCGTGGGATCCGTGGTTCGAGGCGCTGGCCTCTGACGGCATCGACGAACTGGTGTCGGCCGCCGTGCTGTACTCCTTCGACGGGCGACGCTACTTCAGCTCCGGAATGCACTACTTCGATCTACCCGACGTGGAGTTGTCGGAGATCGAACCGGAGCAGGCCGCCGCCTGGCTGCACGCCTTCTGTACCTTTTGTGTGGGAGAGCGACCAGTTCTCGCCACCGGCCACACCTTCGCCCCGCTCCCCGGTAGTGAGCGGCACTGCCTCGAACGCTGGCCCGACTCGCGCCACAGCGCCGACGACGGGCGCCACAATCCCTACGGCCTATGGCGGGCGCTCGGGCCTTCGGAGGAGTGGCTTAAGCCGGTGGAGCAAGCCTATGTGTTCGTCCCGTCGTTGACCGAGCTTCTGATGGGAGCGGAAGGGCAACGTGGCGGAGCGCTCAACCGAGACGAGGTCGAGTCGATCCTCGAACACGCCGCCGTGATAGCAATGGATCATGCCGATGCCCGGGCCATGGAGGTCGCCCGAGGTTTCGCTGACCTTGAGCCTGAGCGGGTGTGGGATCAGTGGCAGCTCGTCCGGCTTGCCTAGTTCCTAGAGCCGCTTCGATATCCCTTCGAGGATCAGATCCAAGCCGATGTCGAATTGGGCGGCAAACGAGTAGCCGCTTTGCAGTATGTGTTCGAACGTGAAGGCGGCTAGGTGGGGGAAGGCCTCCGACGGGAAATTCTCGACCATCATCGTTGCCACTTCCGCCATGTCCTCCTCCGTGTTGAATGGGAGCCCGGCCTGCTGTAAAGCGAACCCGTAGACGTAGGCGTCGATCGAGGCGTAGGCCAGCGCAAGAAGGGGCCAGCCCATTCCGGCACGCCGAAGACAGCCGATGACGGCATTGTGGTGCCCCAATGTGGCGGGCCCTGGGTTCAGTCGAGATTCCATCAGTGGCGCTGCCCATGGGTGACCGGCCAACACGTCTCGGGCAGACCGGCAGCGCACCCGGATCGCCTCATCCCACTCCAGATCTTCCGGGGGCAGCTCGATCTCGGCAAACACCGCGTCGACCATGCCATCGATGATGTCTTCCTTGTTGTCGACGTAGTGATAGATGGTCATGGGACCGACCCCGATCTCCTCCGCGAGCTTGCGGATCGTCAGAGGGTCGATCCCGATCTGATCGGCCAGCTCGACGGCGGCGCTGATCACCCGCCCGCGAGACATCTGTACTTTGGGCGCCTTTGGCATAGAGCGATGACCTCCGTCTCAAGAAGTTTAGCTTGACCTTCGTACTATGTACGATATATGTTGATCGTACTAAGTACGAAACATGATGTAAACCCCTGAGGAGTAACCATGTCCCCCATTCCGAGTCTGGCCGCATCAATCGCCGCCGCTGCCGAAGCGACTGAAAGCGCCCAGTCACAAACCCCCGAATCCGGCGCCAGGATGCAGGCTGCCGCCCGGCACCGCTATGGCGGTCCAGTCGCGACCGTCGAGATCGAGCGCCCCATCCCGGCTGACAACCAGGTGCTGGTCGCCGTTCACACTGCGGCCATAGACCGGGGCACCAACCACGTCCACACCGGGACTCCCCATCTCATGCGGCTGGCCGGCTTCGGCCTCACCAAACCTAAACAGCCGGTTCTGGGTATGGACCTGTCCGGCACCATCGTCGAGGTCGGTTCCGATATCACCCGGTTTGCCGTTGGCGACGAGGTGTTCGGCATCGGTTCCGGAACGTTCGCCGAATACGCGGTGGCCGATGAATCGAAGATCAGTCATCGCCCGGCCAACGTGCCCCATTCGATGGCAGCCCCGCTGTCAATCTCGGGAAGCACCGCGCTCCAGGCGCTGCGAGATCACGGTCAGGTACAGCCCGGCCAGTCGGTGTTGATCATCGGAGCGTCAGGCGGCGTCGGTAGCTTCGCCGTCCAGCTGGCCAAACACTTCGGGGCCACGGTCACCGGGGTGGCGAGCACCAAAAAGCTCGACATGGTTCGAGCGCTTGGTGCCGACGACATGATCGACTACACCTCCACTGACGTGGTGGTCGACGCCCAGGCCAACGGGAGTCGGTTCGATCTCATCATCGACATCGGCGGCCGGATCCCGGTGCGGCGGCTGCGAGAGATTCTCACCAACGCCGGAACCCTCGTGATCGTTGGTGGTGAAGGCGGGAACGAAATCACCGGCGGAATCTCCCGCCAACTTCGAGCGGCCGCACTTTCGCCGTTTGTGTCGCATCAGCTGAAGTTCTTCATCGCCAACGAGAGCCATGAGCACACCGATGTCTTGGCCGATCTGGCCGCCGCCGGTGCGATCACCGCGGCCGTCAATCATCGCTACGGCCTCGACGAGGTTGGGCGAGCGCTCGAAGATCTGGCCTCCGGTCGCATCAGCGGCAAGGCCGTAGTCGAAATCGATTCAGGAGAACAACAATGACCACCACCACGAAGACCCCAGCAACGATGACCACGCGGGCGTCTCGCCCCACAAGCGATGGTCCTAACCGCCACCTGCTGGCACGATGGGCCGGCGTAAGCTACGTCGCCCTGTTTGTCCTTGCCATCTTCGCCAACTTCATGGTGAGAGAACGGCTCGTCGACCAAGGCGACCCGGCCGCCACCTTCGCCAATCTCGTTGAGTCCGAGCAAACCGTGCGCTACGCCGTGATTGCCTTCCTCATCATCTTCCTGCTCGACGTGTTTGTGGCCTGGGCCCTCTACTACGTGTTCCGACCGGTGGGAGCCGCGTTGTCGCAACTCACGGCATGGTTCCGCATCGTCTACACCGTCTTCCTCGGGGTGGCGGCGGTCTTCCTCTACTCGGTGCTACGGCTAATCGACCAGGCCGATCCGATGCTCGAGATGACCCAGGCGGCTCGTGAATCAGCGGTGATGTTGGCCCTCGATGCCTTCAATGCCACCTGGCTTATCGGCCTGGCCGCATTCGGCGTGCATCTGATCCTGATCGGTGCGATGATCCTGCGTTCACAGATGGCTCACCGGTTGCTCGGCATCGTGGTTGGTGTGGCCGGTGCCGCCTACGTCTTCGACACCGTGGCCTACACCTTGGTTGAGAACTACAGCGCCAACGCCGATGTGTTCACCGCCATCGTGGCGGTGCCGGCCGTGATCGCCGAGGCAGCCTTTACCATCTGGCTGCTGCTCGGCGCCGGCACAACTAGCGAGCGCTGATCAGGTCGTCGATCGGTTGCGACAGGTCCGGGCCCAAGCCGGAGCGGATGTCGAAGTCCTCGTGCTCGATGTGAGCAGCTCCGGCGGCTCGGGCCGCGTTCGACATGTCGGCCACCAGGCCCTGCGGACCGCAGATGGCCACGTGAGCGCCTTGCAGACCGGGGCCACCGACGACCTCCGCCAGGTTGGCCTTCGTAAGGCGGTTGCCTTCCGAGGAGGCCATCACCGTGAGGTCGATGCGGCCCTCGGCATGGGCTTCCTCGAGTTGTGCCAGGGCACTGGCGTCGTTGCGGGATCGCACGCAATAGATCAAGCGAGGTGGACCGGCCAGGTCGGCTGGAGGCGTGGAGGCCGAGGCGCTCAGGAACGGAGTGATGCCCACACCACCGGCGATCCACACCGGGCGCACCGGCTCGTGGCCGTAGGGGTCGAACGTGCCGTAGGGGCCTTCAACGATCACCTTTGATCCAACGAGATCCTGGGTCTGGATCTTGGCCGTCCAGTCGCCCAGGTTACGGATGTAGAAGCGCAGCTCAGGCTCCTCGGGCGACGAAGCGATGGTGAAGATGTGGGGCTCCCGCATCCCGCTTTCTTGAAGCTTGAGCACGGCGAACTGGCCCGGCTTGTACTTGAGGGCTCGACCGGTTGGGCGGAGTCGGACTTCGGTGGTGATGCCCTGGCGATCGACGCTCGACACTTCGTGGCTGAGCCCCGGAGCGATCACATCACGACCGATCACCCGGTAGATGTAGGTGAGCAGACCGGCGGCCATGATCGAGCCGAAGTACCAACCCCATGGCGAGTTGTTGGCGTAGGTCTTGGTGGCGGTGATGAAGTGGAAACAGGCCATCACAAAAGGGATGCCCATGAGTTTGTGGGTGAGTCGCCAGAACCGGTAGGGGAACCAGCGGATCAGGCTGATCAGCACAAGCCCGTAGAGCATGTACTCGGCCACGCCGGCGAGGCCTTCGGCGCTGTCGGCCAACGACTCGGCGGCGCCACGAATCCCATTGTCGATCTCCGGTTCGATGCGAACGTGAAGAAACATCGTGGGAATGGCCAGCGATCCGATCCAGCGATGGACCTTGTAGATGTTGTCGAGGCCGCCGAAGAACGGCTCCAGCCACTTGAATCGCGTTGAAAGCAGGAAGCTCCACGCCATCAACATGATGGAGACGGCCCCAACGTAGAGGCCGAGAGCTACGGTGCCGCCGGCGCTGGCAAAGGCAAACCAGGCCACGATCACCGAGATCACGATGAGCAGCGGCCCGACAAGCGAAAGTCGGGGTCGCAGCGACGGGATGCGGGGCGCAGCCGGGGTCCAGTCGGATCGGCGACCAACCGCGGTGCGGGCTAGACCCTTGACGCCGTCAACGGAAACCGCCCGGGACAAATCTGTAGTCGATTGGTTCTGAGTATCCACGGCCCAGACACTACGGCAGGCAACCTGAAGGTTTGCTGAATGGTGGCCGTTGTCGCCGCAGGTGAGGCAGGGTTCTGGCGACCGGGCGGCGCTCCATCTACACTCCTGCAAGCAAATCTGCAACAGGTCTAGGGGGACTTATGGGTACACATTGGATTGTTGAGGGCGAAATTGACCCTCGCTGGCCGATCAACACGCGGGGCAACATCGGGGAGGTCTTCCCCGAGGTCCTCACTCCGTTGACCTATCGCCTCGGCGTGATCCCCGCCGAGTCGGCATGGCGCGATTCCTACCGGGAGCTGGGGATCCTTCAGCCCGGTGACTTCTCGTCGGACGAGCCGGTGATCATCGGCCTTTACGGCGGCTACGGGTACCTCAATATGTCGTTCCTTCGCATCATGGGTGTCCGTGCTCCAGGGTCGTCTCCCGAAGCGATCGACATCGGTCTGTTCGGTGAGCCCGACGCCCCGGCATACGTGGCTCAAAAGGGCGACAAGAGCCTGCGGTCGTCACTCAAGATTCTTGGCACCGTGATGGGGGCGTTAGGCCAGAAGGACACGCCCGACATCGTGCCCGAGAGTTTCGCCAACGCCGACGCCGCAATGGCCAAGCGGCCGTCACTCGATGCCCCGGATGAGGAACTGCTGGCCTACTTGTGGGAGGTTCCCAAACACTTCCACCCCAACTTCAAGAACCACATGACCTCCACGGCTTTGGCCACGATCGTGTCGGGTGTACTGGCCGATGCCGCTACCGCCGCCGACCAGCCAGGTTTGGTTACCCAACTCCTGGGAACAGCCGGTGACGTCCACTCGGCTCAGTACTCCCGTCAACTGTGGGCGATCGCGCAGACGGTGCGGTCCTCGTCGGCGTTGTCGGCCGCGTTTGACGGCGGGATGGACGGGCTTCTCGATCGTCTTCGAAACATGGGCGATGATTCCGCCGATTTCATGGGTGCGTTCGACAAGTTCGTGGCCGACCACGGTCATCGAGGCCCCAACGACTGGGAGCTTTCCGGACGAACCTGGGACAACACCCCGGAACTCGCCCTGTTGGCCATCGACCGGATGCGAGTGGCCGAAGGTGAACTGGCAGTGGAGAATGATCCAGCCGAAGAGGAGCGCAAGCGGCAGGAGGCGATCGCCATCGTGCGGCCGAAGCTCAACTTCTTGGACAAGATGAACTTCGACAAAGCCCTCAAGACGGCCCCGATTTGGGCTCAGGCACGCGAAGCCACCCGAGACCGGGCGGTGCGGCTGACCATGCCGTTCAAGCAGGTCTATCGGGAGTTGGTACGCCGTGGAGCCGAGCGGGGTGGCACCCCGGATCCGATAACCGTTGCGTTGCTCGATCCGGTTGACGAGCTGCCCGGCTATCTGCAGGATCCGGCTTCGATGGCCGACGAGCTGGCCGAACGGCGGGCGCTGTTCGACCGCTTCTCCAACGTCAGCGCTCGCTTCTTCATCACCTCGCAGGATGAGGTGCCATCGATTGAGGAGCTGGAGGCCGAGGAGCAAGCCCGTCAGGCGGCGGCCGGGCTGTCGGTTGGCGATGTGCTGAACGGTCTGGCCGGCAGTGCCGGAGTTGCCCGAGGTCGGGCTCGGGTGGTGATGGATCCGGCCGAAGCAGCTGATCTGGAGCCGGGCGAAATCCTGGTGGCGCCCATCACCGACCCGGCGTGGACTCCGCTGTTTATGCCGGCGGCGGCGGTGGTCGTCAACGTCGGGGCGCTCATGAGCCACGCCGTGATCGTGGCCCGGGAACTGGAAATCCCGTGTGTGGTTTCGGTGCCTGATGCCACCACAAAGATCGAGACCGGAACGATGATCGAGGTTGACGGTACTTTGGGCACAGTCACCGTCGTGGAGCAGTAAACCAACCCTCGGAGCCCAGATAGCGGTAAAATCGCGCTCATGCTTCTTGTTATGCGGCATGCGAAATCGGATTGGGGCGTTAAAGCCCCTGATCATCAGCGCCCGTTGAACCAACGTGGCGTCGATTCGGCGCGCCGAATGGGCAAACTTATCACCAAGCTGGATCTGGTCCCCGATCTCGTGATCACCTCCACCGCAGTGCGGGCCGCCACCACGGCCAAGCTCGCGGCCGAGGCCGGCAAGTGGGATTGTGCAATTCGGGAAACCGATGATTTCTACGAGGCTTCGGTCGACGTGGTGCTCAACGAACTACGCCATCTGCCCAACAAGGTTGAAAACTGCCTCATAATCGGCCACGACACCACCTGGAGTCGAACCGTCGAGGTTCTCACCGGAGCCAGGGCCGCCATGCGCACGGCAACCGTCGCCGTGATCGACATCGGCGGCCCGTGGGCCAAGATCGGGAATCGCTCGGGCGAGCTGGTGGCATTGCTTCAGCCCCGCCACTTCATGAAACAGAGCTAGAGGGTGAACATCATCTCTTCGACGAGGCCGCCGGGGAGGCGAGCACTCTCGGTGTTGCGCCCGTCGTAGGTTCGGGTGCTCATGAGCGTCTCGGTGGTGTCGGTGAGACCGATGAGTTTCGAGCCGAACAGGTTGTAGATCGTGTCGTCGAAGCGCATCACGTTGGCCGGCGCCACCACCTCGCCGTCCTCCACCCAGAACGTGGCGAACCGAGTCATGCCCGTGGTGCGGCAGGCTGCTCGGTCGGAGAAGTTGAGGTACCACAGGTTGCCGACCATGAGCCCGGTGCCAAGTTCACTGAGCATGTCGTCGGTGGCGAGCGAGCCCGGCCGCATGGCCAGTGATTGGGGCTGCTCGTAGGCATCGGCCCCGTTGGAGGCAACGTCGAACTCCCGGGCCGACCGGGGCGAGATCAGCGAATCGACCAGCTGCCCTCCGTCGATCAGGTCAACCCGATCGGGGCGAAGGAATCCCTGCTCCTGGAAGTTGGGGCTGGTGCCGCCCGCGGTGTCTTCGCTGATCTGCACCGACGGATGGAGCGTGGCCTCATCTTCCATCATCTTCAGCAGCGGCGACTGTTTGGTGCGCTGGGCCTTGAGTCCGAACCCGCCCCACGACAGCATCGACATCAGCTCCTCAACAGCAGTGGGGCTGAGGTAGGTGCGGTAGCCACCGGGGGCCAGGTCGATCGGCTTGCGGGCCAGCGAAGCCAGCTGATGTTCGGCCCGCCGTACTTTGGCCTCGAACTGGGCGTGATCCCATGCGGTTCCGGCGTAGTTGTTCTTTACCGCCTTATCGCCGTGGAGGTAGAAGCTCCAGTCGAAGTTGAACGTGTCGGACTCGAACCAGTTGCGCTGGCCTGCCGAGTTGGCGAAGCCGTGGAACACCGAGCCGTCGGCGTAGATGCCCACGAGGTCCTTGCCGTCGGCGGTCTGTCGAATCTGGTCGACCACGTCGGCCGCGTCGGTTCCGCCGTCGGTGGCGATCTGCTCGGTTGACAGCTCGTCGGGGCTTCCGCTGTCGGTTGAAATGGCGAGGTAGGGGTCGTCGGGTACGGCCTGTCGCTGATCCCGGAGCGACGTGATCATCGTGGCTACCGCGGCTTGGTCGAGGTCGCGATCCTGCGATAACCGAACCGTGCCGGAGGCGTGTTTGGGGCCGGCGATCAGATCGAGGGTGAGGGTGCGTTGGCTCACCGATCCGGCCTGGCGCACCAGGTTGCGGTTGAAGCGCACGAAGTTGGATTCCTCCCCGGCCAAGTAGGCGGTGAGCACTTCGTCGCCCTGGAGTTTGGAGTTGGCCCAGGTGGTGAGTTCGTTGAAGTAGTTCTGAGGGCTGCTCAGGGGGCTGCTCATGCTAGTGCTCATTACTCAACGCCTCCGAACACGTCGATGTCGGAGAATCTGCAAACGGGGGACGCGTGGCCGGTGCTGATCACCTGGTTTGGTTCACCTTTGCCGCAGTTGGGGGTGCCCATGGCCAGCGACGTCGACTGGTCGCCGACGGCCGACAGGCTCCGCCAGAAGGTGGCTGAGATGCCGCGGTAACTTGGGTTGCGCACAACCTGACCGAGTTCGCCGTCTTCGATCACCCGACCGAACTCGCAGCTGAACTGGAACTTGTTGCGGCTGTCGTCGATCGACCAGGAGTTGTTGGTCTCGAGATAAACACCGTTCTCCACGCCGCCGATCACCTCGGCGAAGGAGCTGGTGCCGGGTTCGACGTTGATATTGGCCATCCGGTCGATTGGTGGGCGGTTCCAGTTGCAGGCCCTCGAGTTGGCCACGCCGTCCACCGGCGTGCCCGCCAGCTCGGCTCGTTCCTGCGAGAGTGAACCGCCGAGGGGCCGTTCGAGAATGCCGTCGCGGATCAGGTATTGCTTGGTGGCTTCGGTGCCGTCGTCGTCGAACCGGTAGCTGGCCAGCTGCCCGTCGATGGTGGGGTCGAAGGTGACGTTGAGTAGCTCCGAGCCGTATTGGTAGGAGCCGAACATGTCGAGGGTGACGAAGCTGGTGCCGGCGAAGTTGCGTTCGTCGCCGAGAATCCGGTCGAGTTCAAGCGGGTGTCCGATCGACTCGTGGATCTGCAGGATCATTTGATCGGGAGCGAGCACCACGTCCATCGTGCCGGTGGGGCAGTTGGGGGCGGTGAGTAGTTCCACCGCCTCGCCTGCCATCTCCTCGCACCGGTGGGTGAAGTCGACGCCGAAACGGTTGAGCACTTCTTGTCCACCTTGACCGCCAAACGATCCCCGCCCGTAGGTGCGGGTTTGGGTTTGGCTGCCTTTGTTGGCGGTGGCGTAGGCGTAGGGGATCGTGGTGCGGTTGAGCTGCTCGATCCGGCCGCCGCCGGTGGTGAGGATGAGCGAGTCGGTGTCGATCCGTCGGAGGGAGGCCATCGTGTCGACGATGCTGTCGGACACCTGCATTGCCGTATCGGCAGCCTGCAGGAGCTCCAGCCGATCGGCCAGCGACGTGTTATCCCACGGCTGAGCGACCGGCGAGTGGTAGGTGCCGCTGGGCGTGTCGGACGGGACGAGATCTCCGGTGACGGTGCGTCCGGCGGTTGCTCGAGCCCAATCAAGAGCTCGGCGTCCGGCCTCGGCCAAGCCTGATTCGGTGAGATCGGAGGTGGCGGCGTAGCCAATTCCGCCGTCGGCCCACACGGTGATCATCACCCCGGCGTCAACTCCGGTGGAGGGTGGGCGGACCACCCCTCCCCGAACGATAAGCGACTCCGATCTCGATTCGCTGAAACGAACCGTGGCGTAGTCGGCCTCGGCCGGGATGGCCGCCTGGAGCCGAGGCTCTAGGCGATGGTAGGTTGCGGTTGCGTCACCGGTCATAGGAAAACTCTAGTTCCCGTTGTTGGCGACGGCGACGCAGCCCACGCCGATGTCAGCCGGCGTCTTCCACCCGCACCCGTACCGAGGCACCATGAACGTCACTGTGCTCGGAGCCGGTGTAGAGGTGACCACCCGGAGCAGCCACCGAGGTGTTGTCGAGAACATTTGTCGACCGCAGCACCGCGGCCAAGCGTCCAAGCCGGCCGTTGGCGGTCAGCTCGATGATGCCGACTCCGGGGCAGCTTCCCTGAGCGGCGTGGGTCACCGACACCGGAGTCGGCCCACGCAGTGCAACCACTAGATAGCGGCCGTCGGGAGTGGTGTCCATCAAATCCGGTGCCGGGTCGTTGGTAGGCAGAGCGGGGTCATCGGTTACCGACGATGCGGCACAGGCCCCTACGCCTTGGCCCAAACCATTCTTGGAGATGAGGTCGTAGGTGAACCTGGCGTTGTCGCTTGTCCTGATGACCTCAACGACATTCTGTATCCGATCGACGGTGTGCACGTAGCTGCCATCCAGCGTGGCCGTCATGCCGTGGCTGTCGCGTCGAGTGGTGACTCCGGGCAGCTGGCCGGTTTCATTGGGCAGTGGTGATCCATCGAGGTTGCCGAGCGTGTTGGTGTTGGCACTGTTTCCGTCGCCGGTGTCGTTGTCGGCGTAGACAATCACGGGCGCGGGGCTGTTCTCCGGTTGGGGCGAATCGAACGCGGTGTCGTCGATGGTGTACAGGGTGAACGTCGACTGAGTGGCTCCCGCTCCGGATGCTGAGACACCGGCATTGACCCACATCTGGTCTCCGGTCTGCTCGCCGCCACAGCCGGCGCCGTTTATCACCTGTTGACCGTACTCTCCCACGATGCTCATCGGGGTTGTGGTCAGGTCGGCGATCAACAATCCACCACCGCCGAAGGTGATGTAGACGTTGTCGTTGGTCGACACGATAGGGCAGACGATGACGTTGTTGACCCGGCCCCCGTCGGAGCCGTCGGGCCCGTCAACACAGCCGTTCTCGCGGCACTTGCCGGCTGGAGTGACATCATCCAGGTCGGCGTCGTCGTAGCTACCGGTGACCGAGCCCAACATTTGGTTGCCGTGAGCATTGGCGCCGAGGTAAACCTTGGCCGACTCGGTCACCTCGAGGGACTTGCCGACTCCAAGCCCAGCCGATTGGTTGAACTCGGCGGCCACGATGGTGCCGTGCTCGTCCCGGGTGAGGTCGATACGTTCGAGAATCTTTCCGTTGAGGTTGGCGATCAGCAAAGAGTTGCCGTCTTTGGACCAATCCGACATGTGAACTCGTTGCCCTGAGGTGGTGGCAGTGACCCGGAACAGTGCAACCGCCTCCTTGGTGGCACCATCGATGATGCCGACGAAGCCGTTGCCGGGACCGAACAGGTTGACGTTCATGTAGCGGTTCTGCGGATCGGTGATCATGCCATGGAGACGACCGTAAAGATAGTCGTCGAGCTGGGCTCCGGTAGGACCGCTGTCGTCGTGCTCCATGAGGTTGCCGGGGAAGACGACCTTAATGTCGCATGGCCCGTCGCCGGCCTGGTTTCGACCGTCACAACCCAGCGGTTGCGCCACCGTTCCTTGTGTCACCTGGCGTTGAATGTCTTCGCTGTCCCAAACCCAGATATAGCTGCCGTCCACCCCTCGGGCGGGCGCGTCGGCAACGGAGTTCGACTGGTCGGCGCCCCAGACCTCGTAGCCCAGTCCTGATCCTCGGCTAGAGTTGGCTTCGGCCGGGCTCGCGACGCCGACCAACAGCGCGGCGAACAACAGACCGACAACGAGAATTGTCCTCTTCATGAAATTGACCCTCCGGATCGATGGTGGAGTCGCCCGAACTTGCAATCATCCGAAGGTACGGTGTCGTCGTCCGGCCGTCAACGATTTGGCTCGAGACCGGCGATGATTGATTCCAAAGGCCCAGGCCCATGCGTTTTGGTGTGATCATGATGCCGACCGACCCCTGGCCGGAGTCGGTTGCGGTGGCCAGGCGGCTGGAAGCCCTCGGCTACCACCACCTGTGGATCTTCGATCATCTCACCTGGCGCCGTTATCGCGATCGAGACTGGTTTGGCATTTACCCGTGGTTGGCCGGGATGGCGGCGTCAACCAGCACGATCGGGCTGGGCACGATGGTGGCCAACCCCAACGTCCGTCACCCGGTGGTACTGGCCAAAGACGCCATGACCATCGACCACATCTCCAATGGGCGTCTCATCCTCGGTATCGGAGTAGGCGGTGTGGGGTTCGACGCCACCGCCTTCGGTCAGGAGCCGCTAACTCCGGGTCAGCGAGTGTCGCGCCTCGACGAGTACCTGACCGTGCTCGGGGGTCTTCTCGACGGCGATCTCACCGGCCACTCCGGTGAGTGGTACACGGTCAACGAGGCTCGCATGAATCCCGGTTGTCTGCAAAAGCCCCGCGTGCCGGTGGCGGTGGCCGCCGGGCATCGACGCTCGATCGGGGTGGCGGCGGCCAAGGGTGACCGGTGGATTACCAACGGGATCACGTCGCTGCCCGACCTCACTCCGGAGAAACACATGGCGGTGATCGCCGACCAGGTCGACATGTTCAACCAAGCTTGTGCGGCCCTCGACCGCGATCCGTCGAGTGTCGACCGCATCGTCCAGTTGAACAACGTGGAGGGCCGCCCGTTGGCCTCGATCGAACTGTTTACCGAAGTGGTGGAGCAATACCGTGAACTCGGGTTCACCGATATCACGTTCCACTATCCCCGCCCCGAAGATCCGTTCTGGAATGATCCACCGGAGATGATCGACGCGATCGCCGAGAGATTGGTGGGGCCGCCCACCGCGGCTTGAGCTCGTTTGAAGAACCGAACGGAGTGGTCGGCTCGACAGACTGGGTATGAACCTGTTCAGAGCAACATCGTCACGCCTCCTTGTTTTGGCGGCCGCGCTGCTGGTCGCAGCCATTGCTACCGGCTGCGAGTATGTCGAAGTCGACGGCGTTGGCACGCGCACAATGGACGAGGCGAACCCGCCTCAGCACGACGTGGCTTCGTTCAGCGGTTGCGAGCCGGCTGAACTCAACCGCTGGCGAGCCGTCGGCGAAGTGGTCAACCAGACCGAGAAGGTGTCGACCTATGAGATCGTGGTCGCCTTCTACGCCGACACCACCCGACTTGACGAGCGCAGCGAGTGGATCCGCGATCTGAAGCCAGGGGAACGGGCCGCTATCGACGGCGCCTGGTGGCTCGATGACCCCGATCGAGTGACCAATTGCCAGATCTTGATGGTCAACCGATTCGGCTGACTCTGGCGGTGTCGTGAGGTTTTGAAACCTGGCGTTTGCGTCCGGATTCGTTCAGCGGAGAGCGTCGGCGAACGCCTCGGTATGGCGGGCCAGCCAGTCCGCTCGGCGGTCGTACTTGGCCAGTCCTCCTTGTTGGTTCATGACCGCAGGCGGCATGCTGCGTCCGACCCGCTCGATTCCCACTAACGCATCGTCAATCGCGGTGAGAAACCGGCGCCGCCCAGTGGCGTCAAGCCCATACTCGTCGGCGATCAGCCGCAGCCTCGCCGGGCGATCGGCCACGATCCAGCCCATGCGTTCGCAATCGAATTCATGCTCGTACGGGACCCAGAGGCGGGCCAGGTGGGCGAGGTCGTACTCCGGACGGCCTGGGGCCGCGAATTCGAAGTCGATCAATGCCGCGGCCTGCTGGTCGCGGAAGACCACGTTGGTCGGCTCGACGTCGTTGTGGCATATGACATCGCCACCGGCCGGGTCGGCAAGAACTTGCGACCACGAGTGCCCGATCTGGTTGAAGAGTCGGCTCGCGTCGTGCAATCGTCGTAGCAATCGGACCACCGAAGCGAGCGCCTCGCCGCTCTGGATCCAGTCCGGATACGGCACCCGTGGCACTTCACCGACCACAAACTCCAGTCGCTCGCGCCCGTCTGGATCGACACCTACTGGTAGCGGAGCGCCTGAGAATCCATTGGCCCGGATCGAACGGAGCAGCGAATGGATCGACGGGGTATGCGGCGTCGATGGTCGTAACAGATGATCACCGTCGCGCACCACCGAACCGGCATTTGTGATGCCCTGGTCCAGCGGCTCCTCCGACATACTCCTTGCTACCACAGTCGACTCGATCGTGACGACGTTTGACCTCTGGGGGCATCCATCGCCTCAACCGAATAGCGCATACGGCGAGCCGCAATGAGACACGGCCCAAAGAGTCGAGCAGACCCCGTTTCTTGTATCAGCATCACAAGGAGTCGCATCTGCGTTGTATACGCACAGTGAAACCACTCTTGGCCTTGACGACTTTCGAACACCGATTGGCGGTGCCGTAGCCGCCTCGGCTCAGTTCCTGAAAGGTGTCTCATGACCACTACGATCAACAAACTCAACAAGGCCATTACCGTCTCGGTCATGGCCGTTACGATTCTGGCTTTCGGCGTCAGTCAAGCCTCAGCCACGGTCCCGGTCGAACCCCGGCCGCTCGGCGTCGAGCCATTCGACAATCCCCTCCCGATTGGCATTGAACCGTTGGACAATCCGATTGGCCCGTATTTCTAGGGCCGATTGAAGGAGGTCCAACCAATGTCTACCGACGGCAGACCCAACATCTTGCTCATCATCGCCGATGACCTGGGTGAGGACGTCGTTGTCAATACCGTTGTCGACGGTAAACGCTCGCTTGCGGTGTCAACAAACAACGGAGCCGTCCTCGGCCCGTTGCCGAACCTCGGTCTCCTCAAACGAAACGGACTGCGCTTCAGCCAGGCCTGGTCGCAACCAGCATGCTCACCGACGCGGGCGTCGATCTTTACCGGTCTGCATAGCTGGCGGCACGGCATTGGCAGCCCGAACCGTCACGATTTGCGGGCGACCGATACCCTCAAGACGTTGCCCCAGATGCTTCCCGATGAGTACGTATGCGGACTGTTTGGTAAGTGGCACCTTGGAGACGAGCGCGGAACACGACCAACCGATCATGGTTGGGATCGCTATCAAGGGGCGCTCGGCGGGGCCTTCAACGAAGGCGGGAGCACCAACAGCTACGACTCGTGGCCCCGGGTTGACTCGGCCACCGGCTACCTGGAGGGCGATCTCGAGGAGATGCACGCCACCTGGGTCACGGTACGCGACGCCGGTACGTGGATTGAGGAGATTGTCGCCCTCGACGCATCAACCCCATGGTTCGTGACCGTTGCGTTCAACGCCCCCCACTCCCCGTTTCACCTCCCCACGCTCCCCACTGAATGGGGAGGTGCATCGTGGGGATACGACGACGACGTTCCAACCGTTATAAACCAAAACAGAAACCCGTTCATGTTCAACGCCATGACGCAGAATCTGGACGCCAATGTCGGGCGGCTTCTAGGGTCGGTCAGCGGCGGCATCGCCGGACAGTTGGACATTCCCGCAATCGATGAAGGTCAGCTCGAGAACACGATTATCATCTTCGTCGGAGACAACGGATCACCCGAGGCGGTTGCGCCTCGCGAAGCCAAGACCGAGATCTATGAGGGCGGCATCAAGGTGCCGATGATCATCGCCGACGGTCAGGCCGTCGGTCAAGAACTCGCGTCGGAGACCGTGGCGCCAAGATACCTGTCGGCCGACAAGATCGACCGTTCATCGAATCAGCCCGTTCACCTGGTCGACCTCTGCGCCACGATCGCCACAATCGCTGACGAATCGGGGGAGGGGCTCCCTGACGATCTCGACTCCGTCGACCTTGGGCCGTTGTTCACCGAGCCGTCAAGCCAACCATTGATCCGGCAGTTCAACTTCGCCCAGTACTTCTCGGGCGATACGAAGCGAGCGACGATTCGTGACCTCGACTACAAGCTCAACTTCATCGACGACGGCGAAACCTCGTCATATTCGCTGTTCCGGTATGAAGGTACCCGAATCCCCGGCAGCGAAATCCCTGGCAACGGTCCTGACGACCCGGAAGGCAATGCGCCCGATCTTCTGGAGGAGGCCGCCAGCGGTGACGATCCCGACGCGGCGGTTCACTTGCATTCGCTCGTCACCGAGCTGATGGCCAACTATCGTCTCGACGATGCCGACGAACGGTTTCCCTTGCCGGCCGTGTTGTTGCCCCGGCCACCGGAGATCTAACTCCGTCTCACCGGATTTTGCCCAGCTATTTCACTAGACAACCGGCTAGCCACGCTTTCTGGTCGCTGAACGATCCGAGGGTCTCAGCCGACCTCCAAGTTGAATCCAGTGGCGGCAACGGCCTGCCCGGCAATCTGTAATTCGATCGGGTGGTGGCCGGAGTAGTAGACGCGGGTGGAGATGGGCTTGACCGGTCGGGACTTGGTAAGCGTGACCACTTCACTCGGCCCGAGATCCAATGTCGTCCATTTGAACACCTTGGGGGCTGTCTCGCCGTTGGCCTTCACGTGATGAATCACGAAGTCAACCACCAGCTTCTGCTTCTTCGACGCCGCTGTGGAGCGGATTGTGGCGGTCAGTTCAATGGACTGACCGAGCTCGATCGACGCGGGATCGCAGCTGAAGGTCTCGACTTCGACGTTGGGGTTGGTCGTGAAGCCCAGCAGCTCCATAGCCCCTGGGTTGCCCGCCTTCACCAGGGTGCGAAGCGCGTGACGAACCATCGAGGGGTTCGGGGCCGGATCCTCATCTGACCAACGCCCAAGCGTGGCGATCACAAGGTCAGGGTCGAACTTCGCCACATCGTTCAGATGATTGGCCACCGATCGCCGCACGACCTCCGACGGGTCGTGTCGCAGGCGATCCAGCAAGGCGATCGCCCGCTCCGGACTCTCCGTGAGGGCGGCAACCCTCGGGCCCCACGGCAGATACGGCCGAGTACCTTCCGACACCAGACGCCGTGGCCCCTCGTGCTCATGGGTCGACCATCGGTCGAGTGCGTCGAAAGTCTGATCCAAGTGATGTTCGAGGAACGGCCGAATGGCAAACTCACAGCTGAAACGCTTCGTCACCTCCTCCATCGCGGCCAACGACTCTGTCGGATGGTCAACACCGTGACGTTCGATCACCGAACACAACGGCCACACCGCCCACATGTCCAACGACTCGTCGGCCGCTACGGCTACCACGGCGTCGAGCACGTTCAGGTAGGGGCCGCCGGCGGCGATTGCGTCGGCGATGAGGTTGATGCGGTCCTTCAGCTCCAGGTCGCCGAGCGCGCCCGCCGCGGCGCGCAAGTCGGCGCTGTGAACGTCTCGACCGACAACGTCAAGGCGACCGGCCAACGCCTCCACGATCTCCGGTCCGATCGAATTCTTCAGTGGCTCAGCCATTCTGGTCAGACTAGTTTCAGGTTCGTATGGAGTTGCGAATTCCCGACCACGAGATGTTGCCGTCCTACGTGGCTGCGCTCGAACGAGGGTGGGTACCGTCGGCGTCGGTTGCCAACAGTCGGGAAATGGAGCTGCAGCGGATCGGCGACGACGCTGATGCATTCTTGGCCGACCAGGTCGACATGGACGGCACGGGGCCTCCAATCGAGGAGCCCGACGGATCAACGGTCAAGCGTATTCCCGGTTTCAAGAAGTGGATCTGGGACGGCGAATACTGCGGCGTGATCAGCTTCCGCTGGCAGCCGGTGCCGCCCGGCACGTTCCCTGAGGAACTACCGACCCATGTGCTCGGTCACATCGGCTACGGGGTGGTCGACTGGAAACAACGGCAGGGCTATGGGTCGAGGGCGCTGAAGATGACTCTGGCTGAGGGGACAGCCCGGGGCTTCCGCTACGTCGAGATCACCTGCGACGAGGACAACATTGGATCACGCAAAGTGATCGAGTCGGCCGGTGGACTTCTTTACGAACGATTTGCTATGCCTGAGTCCCACGGTGGACATCCCGGACTACGGTTCCGAATTCCACTTTCCGCGCCCACCGGCGAGTGACCTCAACCGGCGCTTGGCCGGTGCCCTACTATGGAAGTGCCGTCGCCCGAAAGATTGGACTGCTCCCGTGTTCACGTTCGCTCTCCGAGTTGTCATCAACGCTGCTGCGTTGTGGGTTGCCGCGCGATTCATTGATGGGATCACGCTGTCCGACAGCGTGCTCACGATTCTCTTCGTGGCTTTGGTGTTCGGTCTGATAAACGCCTTGGTGCGACCACTTGCCTTGGCACTCTCGCTGCCCGCCTTGGTTCTGACCCTTGGCCTGTTCACGCTGATCGTCAACACCGCAATGTTTGGTCTCACGGCATGGTTGACCGACGGATTGGCCATCGATGGATTCTGGCCGGCCTTCTTCGGTGCCATTGTCATAAGCCTGGTCAGCTGGGCTCTGTCCAGCATCCTGATCGACGAGAAGAACTAGCCGGAGTTTCGGCTGCTGGCCCCGAATCGGCGGAGCACGTTTTCGGTGATCTGATCAACCGCCGTATCGGCGGCCTCCGGCGCGGCCAGTCCGTAGGCCCAGTCGGTGGTGCCGACGTTGAACACCTCACCTCGACCCCGTCGGAACGAGGCCATCACCGCCCGGTTGCCGTCGAGCCGGGCGATATTCTCCGGCGTCGCCCGGCCGAACAACGTGGCCGCGGTCGCCTCCAAATCACCGGGCGGTTCGACACTGGCCCACAGCGGCTCGGGAGCTTCGCAAACGTCGTCGGTTATGGAGATCAAACGTGCCGGGGCTGTTGCGATCACCTCCATGTCGGTCGGTGCACCATCTTCGCCGGTCGGTTTGGGCTGCCCGGACTCCCAGTCGAGCGCGCACCCGTCCACCTCGTAGGCCACCACAAACGAATCCCCACCGATCTCATCACCGGCGGCCAGCCCGGTGCCGACCAGCGCCCAGTGACCGGGATCGTGCACCGTGTACGTGCCACGGCCGTCGGCAACGGCTTGGCCCATCCGGTAGTAGCCGCCGCGGGTGAACGTCAGTCCGGTGGACAGTGTCTCGGGTCGTCCGATCAGAGGGTCGGACCAGATCGACGTTATTCTCGCTGGTTGGTCGGCTGCCGCTGGGTCGCCTCGCCGGGCTGAGGCTTTGTAACAAACCATCGTGCGGCCGTCGTCTTCGTAGCGCACCTGCCAGAACATCGTGTTGCCGGAGAAGATGGCCCAGCTACCACCGCCGTCGACAAACCGGTCGACCACGTCGCGCATACCCCACGACCAATACTCGTCGTGGCCAACCGAAAGAAGAAGGGGCCGGTTCTCGAGCACCTCGGGGTGGAACTCGAGGTCGGAGTTGACGGCCATGTCTACGGCGTACCCCCGCCGCTCGGCCCAGGCCACAAACCGTCGCTCCCAATTGTGCCAACCCGACGACCCGGTCCAGAGCGGCCACTGCCTGGCAGCTTGGTACTGCTGCAACCGCGTGTGTTCGGGATCTGAGGGTGTGGCCACGTTGGCGACGCGGCCGTCGAATCTGTCGGGATCGGCCGGACGGTTCAGGTACCCCCGCTCGAGTGGTCGGGCGAACGAAACCTTGGTCGCTCCGCTGTAGAGGCAGCGGCCGCCCCACTGGTTGTAGGCATTCCAGGTGTTGGTGCTGAGCGCAACCAACACACGACCGGAGGCATCAGCCCCCGGAGCGGGCCGCAGCACGAAGAAGGCGTCGGAGGTGTCCCGGTCGGTTCGTTCGTTGGGGATGAACCGCACATGGTAGAAGCCCGACGGCCAGGTGGCCTCAGTTTCGACCACGGCCGCAACGGGCCACTCGCAGTCGACATCCCAGCGGTGATCGTGCTCATGGAGATCGGGAGCTTGCGCGCCGTCTCGCCGCCACACCACGGTTCGCTCGGCCCCCACACGAGCCACCTCGACCGTGAACCGATCCGCCTTCGAGGAGCAGCGAACGTCGACCGGCTCACCAGGCAGATAACTCTGCGGCCAGCAGTACCCCTCAACATCGGTGAAACCGGTGAACGGTTGCCGAGCCCGCTGGGGGATGCTCTCAGTCGAGGTCATCCACGAACTCCCGGAAGGAGTTGTTCGATTCGACGAACTCACCGACCACCCGAACTTTGTCGGTGGCGCCTTCAAGAGAGTGTCGCAGAACGGCCAGGGGGTCCTGCTGATCGCCGACGTAGCCGAGAGCAAACGCCCCCTGCTGGTAGCCCATGAGACGAAGCAAGTCATCGTCAAGGGTGCGGGCGATCTCAGGCGGACAGGCCAGGAACTGATTCTCCTCCTGGCGGACCCAGCCGACGGCGTAGGTGATGTTCACCCCCTGCCGGGGCCCGTCGCTGCGGTTGGCCCCGCCGCCGTGCAACACCTTGCCGTCGTAGAACAGCACCGAGCCTCGGGGCATTTCGGCCTGGATCACTTCAACGGCGGCTGCATCCTCATCCGCCATCGCCGACGTACCGGGCTGGATTCTGGTTGCGCCGTTCTCGGCGGTGAAGTCGGTGAGAGCCCACATCGTGTTGCACTGCACGTGATAGTCGTCGGGGAAGGGGAAGAAATCGAAGGCCATCTGATCCCGGTGCAGTTTCTGGTCGGTCTCGCCCGGTTCGATGGTGATGAGTTGGGTCAGGTGAAGCTGGAAGGTGGTGGCCTTGTGGAGGAAGCGGCCGACCACGTCGGTCACGATCGGGTGGGTCACCAATGGCCGCACCGATGGGCAACGAGCGATCAGCGCTCCGGTGCGGCGGGTGTGTTGGCCGTCGTAAATGTCTCGCCCGTGGGCCGACGCCGTCACGTACGGAGCGACTTCGGCGGCCAAAGCATCGGCAAGCCCGGTGTCGAGCAGACCCTCCACGATGGCGTAGCCGAACTGTTGGAGGTGATCGCAGACCACGGCCGGGTCGGTATCGGGGGCGAAGCGGGATGCCGTCATGTGCCCAAGCTTGTCATCTGCGGCCAGTAGCCTCAACACCGTGGATGATGACCCAGTGGAAGACCGGGCAAGAGATGCAGCGCCATGGGAGCAGCGGTTGGCCGTTCGGGTCACGAAGGATGCCGAGCGCCACATTCGCGCCGGCCATCCGTGGGTGTTCGATCAGTCGCTGCGATCCGATGTGGACGGCCGAGCCGGCGACCTGGCCGTGGTCTTCGATCACGATCGGCGTTTCCTCGCCATCGGCCTGGTCGACCCTCAGTCGCCCATCCGTATCCGTATTCTCCATCAAGGCAAGCCCACCACCATCGACGACAGCTGGCTGGCGGCAACAATCGGTGCTGCGCTGGAACGCCGGCGGGAACTGGTGGAATCGGCTGACACCGACGCGTTCCGTCTTGTGCACGGAGAAAACGACAACCTTGGCGGACTGGTGGTCGACGTCTACGGTCGCAACGCCGTCGTCAAGATCTACAGCGAGGCCTGGGACCGATGGCTGAGCTACGTCATCGACGCCTTGGTCGGGTTGCCGCTTGAACTGGAGCGGATTGTCGTACGTCGATCGAGGGCGGTTGGCGGAGACGACGGTGTGGTCGTGCACGGTCCCGAACTGACTGGCCCGGTGGAGTTCTTGGAGAACGGATTGGTCTTCAGCACCGATCTCATCCGGGGTCATAAAACCGGGCACTTTCTCGACCAGCGCAACAACCGGCGCCGCATCGGCGAACTCAGCACCGGGAAGTCCGTGCTCGACGTGTTTGCCTGCACCGGCGGGTTCTCCGTCAACGCGGCCGCGGCCGGTGCGTCGGAGGTGACGTCGGTCGACATCAGCGGCCCTGCTCTCGAACTGGCCGCCCACAACATGGCGTTGAATCACGCTCACACGGGCGGCACCGACCATCGCATGGTGGTCGGCGATGCCTTTGAGGTGCTGGAACGGTTCGTCGATCAGGGCCGTCAGTTTGATGTGGTGGTGCTCGACCCTCCGGCGTTCGCCCACCGAAAGGGTCAGATCGGCCGAGCGCTTGGTGCCTATCGGCGGCTGGCAGCGCTGGGAGCGAGGGTCACGGCCTCCGGTGGAACGCTGTTTCAGGCGTCGTGTTCCAGCCGGATCTCCGAAGCCGCATTGGCCGACGCCGTCGCCCAAGGGCTGGCCGACGCAGCACGAGAGGGCAACGAGCTGGCCCGCACCGGCCAGCCCGTCGACCACCCGGTAACGTTTCCTGAAGGCCGCTACCTCAAGGCGATCTTCATGGAGTTGAGTTAGGGGACAGGAGCACACGATGGCCGCCCAACAAGCCGGATACTCAGGCACACCGCTGGCCAAGAAACTCGGAAT
This sequence comes from Acidimicrobiales bacterium, assembly GCA_965216355.1. Classification (GTDB taxonomy): domain Bacteria; phylum Actinomycetota; class Acidimicrobiia; order Acidimicrobiales; family SZUA-35; genus JAHELU01. The sequence goes on along the minus strand of CBDCFR010000012.1, from coordinate 355,099 downwards.
CAAACCCGACCATACCGTGGCCGTGCTCAGCGAACCCGACGAGTTTCGGTCGTGGCTGGAGCTGCCTCAGGGCGCCCGTTTCCGCAAGTCGATCGGCAAGAGTCCCGACATCGTGATCGCCTTCAACACCAAACGATCGGTGCTGGCCAAACGGATTGACACCGCCGGAGAAGCCGTGTTCCCCGACGGGGCGATCTGGGTGGCGTGGCCCAAGAAATCGTCAAAGGTTGCCACCGACATTACCGAGGACGTGGTGCGGGAGCTGGCGTTGCCCAAGGGTTTGGTCGACAACAAAGTGTGCGCGATCAGTGAAGTATGGTCGGGGCTTCGCCTGGTCTGGCGCAAGGAACTGCGTCGCTGATCGACCCCTAGGTGACGATCTGGGCAAAATGGCCTATTCTGCAGAAGGCGCTGATACAGGGATCTTGATGCAGGTCCACGGCTAACACCTCGGTTGGCAGTAGGCGGCAGGAGTACTTTGTCGATGAATCACAGAGGAAGACATCCTGATCTTCTGTTGACGATCGCCGGTTCCGGTGACCGAGCGATCTGGGCCGATCAACAGGCCACGGTCGGCGATCTGGTCAACGCGCTCGACGGCGATCGAATGTCGACCATCGTTGTACAACGCACCGGCCAGGCGTTGCCTCCGGCCTTCCAACTCGACGCCGTCGATCTTCGCTACGGCGACACCATTGAGCTGCAAACCGGTTTTGATGGTGGCGATTCGGAAGTCGACGTCGACTCGGTGATCGTGCGAATTCTCACCGGTACTCAAGCCGGAGACGAGGTCCCGCTTAAGGCGGCAGAGACCAGGATCGGCCGAGCCGCCGACAACCAGTTGGTCCTCATCGACCCTGGGGTTTCTCGGTATCACGCGTCGATAGTCGTTGACAGTTCGTCTGTGACCGTGTCCGACTCCGGGTCGACCAATGGCGTGCTGATCAACAACCACCGAATCGATGGGCCCATACGAGTTCGCTCGGGTGATCGGGTGCTCATTGGGCGCACGTGGTTACAGATCGTCTACTCGTCTCCCGGTGTCGGGTCGGATCCCGTCGACACGTCGGTGGTGGTCACGCCCGGTTTCCGCCCCCTTAAGCGCTACAGCGGGGGTCTGATCAACTTCCCGCAGGCGCCGTCGAAAGGTGGGCTGCTGCGGCGTCCGGGCAGCAGCTACAACGCCGCGGTCAGCCTCTTTGAACGTTCGCTGCAGACTGCCACCGCCGAGCTGGTGAAAGAGATCGACACGGAATGGTCGGCTCGCCTCGGTGAGGCCCCAGCAGTCCAGGAAGTGGCCGAAGCCGTGGCTCATGACCAGTCGCGCCTGTGGCCGCGGGCGTCTCATGATCCGCTGTTGGCCCGCATCGGGCTGGCCACCTTGCCCAGCCGAATCTACTGTGTCGTTCCTCCCGGCGGGGAGGAGGAGCACCGGGCCCGGAGCGAAGCGGTGGTTGCTCAGCACGAATACATCGAGGGTGTGCCGGTCACCGTCGACTTTGGAGCCGCCCACTCGGTGTTGATCGCCGGCGATGAGGAACGAAGCCGGTTATTGGCCTATGCCATGTTGGCCCAGCTGGCGGCGCAACATTCTCCGGGTCGACTGCGGGTCTGGGGAATGTTGAGCCCCGACCATGTCGGAGACTGGGAGTGGTTGAAGTGGCTGCCTCATTGCTCCGGTGACGACGGGGCTGGAACGTTTGGCCAGATAACGGCCGATGCCGGTGAGTACGAGGCGATGATTCAGCGGTTGGTGTCGTCGGTGAACCGCTCCGTCGATCAGGTGGTTGCACCGCCACCGGTGTCCAGCTCGCCACCTTCGGAGGGTTTGGCCGATGGCGCCGGCGACCATAAGGCGCCGGTCGTGCCACTGTCAGGTCCGGTTGATGAGCTTCTCGTGATCGACGCCCGAGCCGAAATCGCCAACCAACTACAGGTGATCATCGGCTCGTTGGCTACTCAATCCGATGTGCGGCTGTCGGTTCTCGTGGTTGGCCCGTGCGATCCCCACGAACGGCTCGACCTGCCCTTTGGCACCGAGGGGTCGGTGGTTGTCGTCGACGGTGACTATGCGTCGTTGGAGGCCCGGGGCGCTCAGATGACCGACGCCACCCTCGGTATCAAACACGAGACCTACGCCCTCTCCGATGTGGCCGCACTGGCGAAGGGTATGTCGTCGGCCCGAGTGCATGGTGGAGCAGCCGGCGGTGACCGACGGAGTCAAGACGCCACGGCCGGGGGCTTGGCCGACCTGGTGCCCGAGGGTGAACCCGACGTTGTGGTGCAGCGTTGGTTGAGTCACGCCAATCAGGGGCGGCTGATGGCGTCCATCGGCACCAACGCCAACGGTGCGGTTCGGGTCGATCTGCGAGAGCTTGGCCCTCATGCGCTGGTGAGGGGTGAAGTCGATGGTTTCATCCCGGCGTGGCTCACCGCACTCGCAGCCGGTTACAGCCCGAACGATGTGAACTTCTACTTGGTCGACTCCGGCGCCGATGGTCTATTCCAGATCTGCCGAAATCTGCCCCATACAATCGGCGGATTGTCGAATCCCACGGTCCTTGATTTGAAGTCGGCGCTGGCTCAGCTGTCGGCCGAGATGGACCGGCGCCAGGAGGTTCTGGCGTCGCTTGGGTGTGACTCGCTTGCGGTGTTGGAGCGTCAGGCTCAGGCGTCTCCATTCCCGTATTTGGTGGTGGCGGTCGACCGGGTGGATGAGCTCGGGCGACCAACGGTGAGAGCCACCGGCGAAGTGATTTCGCTCGACGCTCCGACCGAACTGTTGGCGTTGGCCGAACGAGGCCAAGAGCTCGGGGTGCATCTTCTGCTCGGTGCCGAAGAGGGGGAGGAGCTGCGATCGCAGATCCCGCTTCGGATCACGGCTCGGCGGTCCGGGGCGTCCACGATGTCGGTTGGTCAAGCGCCACCGATTCTCTTCAGCGCGACCTTGGCGCCACCACGCCCCGAGATCGTGGTGGCACCGTTTGAAGTGGGCGTTGCGGGCCCAGCCGCCGAGCGCGGCGGCAACCGCATCCGGACCGCGCTTCCGGTGGTCGGCGACGACGATCTCGAGCGGCTTGTCGGTTTGATTCGACGAGCCCACGAGTCCTCGGGCAACCCGCTGCCGTCGATGTTGTCCTAAAGACGATGTTGTCGTAGGCAGTCGCCGCTAGTTGGTGGCTGCTTCGAGCTGCTTAACCGTTCGTCGCAGCGACGCCGCCTGTCGCTTGACCTCGGCGAGACGCCGTTCGCTGACCTCGCCGATCACGCCACGGCCGTACTCGTCCATCACTCGATCCAGCAGCTTATGGTCGTGTTCGAGTTTGCCCGAGTCGAGGGCGTGGGCGACATCACGGCCGATAAGGCCGACGATCACATGGCTACCTTCAGCCAGAAGATCGGCTACGGCGGGGTCGATATCGCCCTTTCGAGGCTTCGTTCTACCGTTGGATTCCCTGCCGTTGGATTCACGGCCACTTGATCTACCGGCGAGCCGTCGGCCGACGGCAGTCAGCACGTCGCTGCCCACCCCGCCAATGCTCTCGACTGCGCCGAGGACTTGACGGCCGAGCAGCGGCTGCCTGCGATCTGCGGTCACCCTAGTTGCGATGGGCTACTCTGAGGGGCAGATGGCTTCGGAAGTTCGGCTAGGGGAGGATCGGTAGTCGGCGGGAAGGGTAGCGCCGGTGGTGGTTGCGTTGGCCAGGGCACCCGGGTCGAGCTGTGCCCCGGTGAGGTCGGCGTTGGTGAGATCCGCTCCATCGAAGGTGGCTCCAGTGAGGTCGGCACCGCGGAATTCTGCGCCCGTGAGTGTGGCGCAATCGAAGGTTGTGCCGACGAGCGAGGCTGCGTTCATCCGCAGGCTGCTTCCCTGGATAGCGGTAAATGACGAGCCCTTGAGTACGGAGCCGCTCCAGTCAGACGATTCCATGAATGCCTGGTTGAATGTGGCGGCGACGGCGCGTGTGCCAGTGCGGAAGCTGTTGTTGCCGAGCCAGGCGCCCGAGAGGTTCTGGCCAGTGAGGTCGGCGTCGAGGTTGATAGCGTCGGTCGGGACGACGTAGGTGTCAGGCCAGATCGTGCTGTTGTCGTATACAGCTCCGCAGAACTGGCTGGAGCCGCTGCCGCACGATCGATTTGGCGTTGTTGGGAGCGGGTCGAGCGCCGAGTAGCTGAAGTCTGCGCCGACCAAGTTCGAGGACCGAAAGAGCGTTCCGCGTAGGTCTGATCCAACGAACTCGCCGAGCAGCAGGTTTGCCGACGCGAACGAGAGGTTTCGAAGGTCTGCGCCCCGAGATTGGAAGATCTGATAGTCGGACGAGGTAGCGAAGTTGGTTCGATCGGTTTGTCCCAGATTTAGACCGCTGACGATCCAGTTGAGTTTGATGTCGTACGACACCGGCTCGGAAGTGTTGAACCACTCGATCGGTGGGGCAAACCCGGCCGGGAGTTGTGTGTCGTTGTTGATGAACGGGATTCCCCCGTTGACGGGATCGACGACCCTTGTGGAGCGGAGGTCGTCGACCGGGACTGTACGTAGATCGGCATCTTGGAAAGTGGTGCCACCCACTTTGGTGTCGCGCATCGCAACGCGGTCGAGCGTGGCTCTTCGAAAGTCGGAGCGGCCGACGTCGGCGCCAGAGAAGGAGCCATCGATGAACACAGCGCCTGGAGCGATGAGCCGGTAGCCGGTATCCGGGGTTAGCGACAGGTTCTCGACCGTCAGGCTGTCCATCCGCCACGTGCCTGGCGGCAGATCGCCGTCAAGGTCGTCGATGTTCACTGCCCCAGGGATTGGCGTGTCGAGGTCAGTCTCATTGTCGATGATGACGTTCTCGAAGGTCACGTCGTCGAGAGTCGCTCCGCGTAGGTCCGCCCCCGCCAGGTTGACGGACACGAGCCGAGCGGCAGTGAGATCGGAGCCCTGGAGGTCTGTGTCGGACAGGTTGGTCTGGGTGAGATCCAGGCCAGTGAGGTCACGACCGGCCAACACCAGGGCGCGTGCGTCGTGCGCTGGGAGTAACAGCCCGAACGTTGCCGGAGAGAGGTGGACGGGCCACCATGTGTCGGAAGATCCGATCGAGCCTGTCAGATCAGCCCCTGCAAGGTCGACGCCTGCGAGCGACGCCCCGGAGAAGTCGCACTCTCTACATGTCCAGTCCACGGCGACGGCGCCTGCAAGGTCCGCGTCGACGAACGATGCGGTTTCGAAGGATGCGGCGGTGAGGTTGGCCCGTCGCAGGCTTGCAGACTCAAAACTTGTGCCGCTCCCCTGCGCCTCGGAGAGGTCAGCAGAAGTGAGGTCGCCCCGAGTGGCGCGAAAGTCGTCGAGGTTGGAGCGCACAAAGCTCACCTCGCGGGCGGACCGACCGACGATGCTCAGGCCGGTCATATCGTCGTCGTCGAAGGACGTCGCATCAAGGCTTGGGGACTGACTGAGGTTCTGTTCGATCGCTCGCCGAGAAGCATCGCTCTGGTCTTGTTCGAGCCGGGCTTCGTCTGCCGCTCGGTTCGCCTCATCCGTAGCGGCAGCATCCTTGGCCAGCTGTTCCTGGAGGGTTCTGGCTTCGTCACTGCGCTGCTGGTCCAAACCAAGTTGCACTCCGAGCAAGCCGAGAGCGATGCCGACGCCAAACGCAGCGATGGCTGCCTCGAGTTTCGCTTCAGATGATGGCCATTGATGGTCGATCAGCCAGAATCCGGTCAGGAACGCCACGGCGATCGCCGCCGGTAGCACGATGTCCCACGGGCTCGGCGCAGTCGCGAGCGTCGTGCCGGCCACTGCGGCCGTGATGACCAATGCGATTGCTCCACGGATTACTCGCTGCGATCCAGCATCGGCGAGCGGGGCAGCTTGCGGTGGAAGAGCACCGGTTATGGGGTTGATGTGGTGTCGGCATGGGCCTGTCGATTGGCCCTCTCTGCCCCATCCGGCGTCGAGCTTGCACGGAGTCCCATCAGACTTCATCACACCGCACTTCGCCGTCTTGTCGACCATGACATCAATACTAGAGTCGACGACCCAGTACCGACGGTGCGCAACTCGACCTTGACCACTTCGGCGAGAAACAGCGATATGAGTTCTTGCGCTCGCCCACGTTCCGGTCACGGAATCAACGCCCACAAAGACCGGACCGATGGGTTCACCCATCCGTCTCGGGAGACTAGGACCGCAGTTCCTCGCTCTCCTTGTGGTCAGGAAAGATGCAGCCTGAGTCCAGCAGCTCAGCCGGAGCATCGAGTGGGATCACCTGGCGTATCGCTCGCACTGTTCCCCATCGCTGCGCCGCCACACCGGTGGGTGGCGATCCACGCCCCAGTCATCTGTGACCTGTCCTACATGGGCGAGATGGTGGAGCCCGGCGACGACGGCTTGTACTGGGGCGCCGGTGGGCCCTCCTAGGTGCTAGAACCGGGGTTCATGGGATGGTCTGACGAGAAAGTCGCCTCGACTAATCCGAGCCAACGCTGACGTCCTCGCCTCAACCAGCCCCGGCTGATCCACGCGCCTCGCCGCCGCCGACATCCCAACCGTGCATCCATTGGAACCTGTGGCCGATGAACTCGGCAGCAGAACACCAACGTCGCGGGGTGACTGCTTGGAACTCTCGAGGTTGCGAATAGTCGGAGAGGCCTCAAGGTGATCCCGGCGCCGACCCAGGCGAGCACTGTTTGCCCCTGAATCGTTGGCAAGCCTTCGATTCGCATGGGAACCGTGTGTCCGACAAGATTCACCTTCCGGGCGTACGGCTGCACCACGGCAGGGTCGTAGTCAACTGCGAGTTCCTGACGGCTCCAGAAGAAAAGCTCGCTGACTACGACCCTGATGACCCCCCGGGTGATCCATCGGCCGCGGTGTGGTTGCGTTGGTGATCGTGGTCACGCTCAAACGACCTTGGTTCCGGCTCGCACCAGATCGTGGTCGCCTCGTTTGACGTCGGTACCGCGGCCGACGGCACGAGTCTTATGGCAATCCGATTCCGCGGATGCTGCACAATCGGCCTTGTGCGTTCCCACAAGTCGCGTGTCGGTGAGCGATGTGCGACTGGTCAAGACGTTGTCATCGGTAGTTTGTACGAAGCAGTATCCTGATAAAAGACTTGGACTATGCGGCGACTTAGACCCGACGAGTGGGCCTAGGATAGGCCTCGGTGTCGGCCGAGATTCTTAGTCCGATAGTTGCTCAGATCGCAGTCGAGCTGAGTAAGCGAGTAATAGGGGAGAGCGACCTCGTTGAAGCTGCCGCTAGCGTTGTTGGCTCTACAGCTGGTCGAACAGTTGAGGAGCGGGTTAAGAACTTCTTTGGTGTTCCGAGCGTCAACAGAGAGCTTATGCGCGCCCTTGAATCGTCGTTGGATACTGTCGCCCGGCAATATCCTGACTTTCAGAAGAAATCCGGTGGTTTCACTGAGGCCTATCTTTCGAGTAGCGCTGTCGCAGGCCAGTTAGCCCGTGTCTTTGTGGCAGGCGAGAAGCCGAATGTAAGGGAACTAATCGAAACCTGGGTGTCGTGGCATGCTGACACTGGGGCGCCGAAGGTTATCGAGGCTCGACGTCAAATTGCCGTCGAGCCTATGAAGTGTTTGGTGACAGAGTGGTCACAGCGGATTCGAGGGCTAGGCGCTTTCGAAGAACAGGCTCGGCGCGTAGATTTCGCCCGGACTGCGGATGGGATCGAGCAGCTCGTCAAAGCACTCTCAGCCGAACAGGCTGAGGACATGGTGCTGGATGAGTACTTGCGACGAGTGATCCGGGACCATCGGTGGCTGGATACTACTGGGATCGGTGTCGGTAATCGGCAAATTCCGTTGGAAGATGTGTTTGTCTTCTTGTCAGCACTTGAGGAGAACGCGCCTCGGGACGGCGACCGATACGAGCTTGACCAGCGTCGAGCTGCTTTAGAGGCTGCACTTCGATCTAAGGACATCGACAAGGCCGAGTTCGATCGTCAACTTGATGATCTCCTGCGGAACCCCAATCGTGTAAGGGACGGTGAACCGAGAAGTCTGGTCAAAAAAGTAGCTGGATCCGACCGTCTAGTCGTCCTAGGTGAGCCGGGATCGGGCAAGACTACGATGCTTTATTGGCTGGCCCGCAATCATGCGGAAGCAATTCTCAACCGCGCTCCTGCGGTCAGTGGAGATGGCGGTGATTGGAGCACTCCTGCTCGATTCCCGATATACGTACGTGTCGGCTCTCTTGTCGCGGTCGATGGATGGAAGGGGTTGTCTATAGAGGAGCTTATTTGGCGAGATCTCCGAGCGCGCTCCTACCCCAACCCGACATCTCTCCAGCATCTGATCGACAGTCAGCTCAGGCGAGGTAGGTGCGTTATTCTGTTTGACGCGGTCGATGAGATTCAGCAAGCAAGTGACCGTCGTTTGGCTGCGCGTCGCATCCAAGAGTTCTCGAGAACCTGGTCGAACCTGGGAAATCGAATCATTGCTACCAGTAGACGCGCTGGATACTACTCTGCGCCGATAGCTGGCTTTGAGCATTGCCAAACAATGGGGATGCTACCGGATGAGGTGGACGCGTTTCTCGCTGCCTACTTTAAGGCGCTAGAACGCGTCGGCTTTACAAACCATGACAACGCAACGATTCGGCTGGGGGCTGACTGCCACATTCGGGACTTGACTGAATCGATCCAAGGTAATCGGAGGGTTGCCCGTCTAGCGGCCAACCCTCTGCTTTTGACGATTTTGGCATCTGTGCAGCTCGGCCCGCACGAGATTCCAACGAAACGTATCATTGCCTACCAAAAGGCTGTAGGAGCTTTGGAGCAGGGCTGGCGGAGCCAGAATGTGGATTCGGCTGCATTGCCGGATGAACACCTCCTGCGGTCCACCATGTCAAGTCTGGCTTGGTGGGTTCACCGCCATCGGCCAGCTGGAGTCGTTACGTCTGAAGACATCATCGACGCGATCGGGTCAACATGGGCTGAGCAACGAGGACACGACCGGTTGGGCGACGGTCGGTGGCCGGACGTGATGCGAAGCGAGATCAAATCGTTTGTCGAGCTGATCGAGCAGCACTGTGGTCTTTTGATCGAGCACGCTCCACAGCGATGGGCCTTTGCCCACCCAAACTTCCAGGAATACTATGTCGCGGCCCACATACTGCGTCAGCCTAAACCGGCGGAAACGATGCGTCATCGGCTCCACGACCCTCGGTACCGTGAGCCAATACTGTTGGCACTCAATCTTTTAACGCACGGTGACCCAGACCCTGACGCTGCCTCTGTAACGGAAGCGACCGTGTTCGGTACGGGACCGATGGTGGCCAGCGACTCAGTTATGTTCGAGCCCTCGCAGTACGAGGATCTTATTGGCCGAGATCGCCAGTTTGCCTTCGAGGCCGCTGCCGACGACGTAAATCTACCTCCGCGAGTTGTCAGTGATCTCGCAAAACTGGCCAAGAAAAGGATCCTAGATCAAGAATACGATGAGGAAACTTCGCGGTTTGTACAGTCGCTCGCCCAGACTGCAACGGGGTCTGTTCTGGCATCCGATCTCCAATCAGACCTCCATAGCATCAAGACGACGGTTGGAAATCGTATTGTTATCGCCGAGGCGCTTGGGCTACTCGGCGAAACTAGCATAGCGGAAGGAGCGTTACGCGATTCTGCCAAATCCAGCACCATCAGGATCAATCATCGTTGTGCAGCGGCAAGAGCGTTAGGTCGACTGGGTGAAATTGACCTAGCGGCCGAAGTGCTGCGGGCAATTGCCGATGCGAACGGCGCACCTATCGAGGAGCGATACAAGGCCGCTCGGGCTTTGGGAGACCTGGGTGACGCAAGTGACGAAACGATCGAAGTTCTGCACTCAGTTGCCGTCGCCACCCAAATCGCTGTCAACGTTCGTCGCGCTGCCATTCAGTCTCTGGGCCGACTGGGCGACACTGGTGTTGCCACCAGCAACCTGTTGAGGTCGTTGATAGGCCAATCGGGGGAAAATGCCAGTGTTCGCAGGTCTGCCGCTGAAGCGTTGGGAAGATCGGGTGATACAGGACCCGAAACGCCTGAGTTGCTGCGCCGTGTGGCCAACGGGGCTGAGACCGATCCTGATGTGAAGTGCGCTGCCGCCGAGGCGCTAGGCAAGTTGGGGGAGACCCGGTCTGCCGCAGAGGTACTCCGCTCGATTGCGGCGGACAGCACTGTTGCCCCAACAACGCGTCTTCGTTCCGCCCAGGCGCTGAGTAGTAGAGGAGATAGTCGGTCTGCGGGAGCCGCCATGATTTCGATAGCTGCGAACAGCGACGCGGCCACGGAGGTTCGTCGTTCTGCGGTCGGCGCGTTGGTTCGGTCGCGTGACATCACTGGCGAGACGGTGGAGCTGTTGCGTGCAATGGTTTCCGACTTCGACGACAGTACAGGCATGCAGGTAGTTGCAGCTGAGGCCTTGATTCAGATTGGGTTCGCCGATGACGAAACAGCACACATCCTGCGCTCGGTGGCTGGCGACCTCGCTACCAGTACGAACATCCGGATTATTGCAGCTAAGGCTCTGGGCAACATGGGGCACGTCCATATCGCGGCTGAGGTGCTCCGTGCGATCCTTCGTGTTACCACGATAGGTAGTGATGTCCGCTGCCTCGCTGCTAGAGAGCTGGGGCAGCTGAATAGTGCGGACACCGAGACTGCAGATCTACTGCACTCGATTGCCGGTAGTAGGCAAACCGATACTAGGGTTCGCCGCTTTGCAGCTGAGGCGCTGGGCCATCTCGGTGAACTTCGGCCGCCTTGGCCTTTCACCGACTGAGCGAGTCACCGCTCGACGGACCTTATCGCGAAGTTCGCAGCCTTCGGATTTTTCTCACCCAAGATCGCGACGCCTTCAGGCTTGAGGGTGAGCCGATCTATGTGAATGGAAGCTACGACCTTTGTGTGATGTAACCGAGCGCCTCGGCAACAAGCTCCATCGGGTGCACGGTTGCCACGTCGGCGGCGGCCAGGTGCATGGAGCAGCCGGGATTGGCGGAGGCGACGACATCGGCGTCGGCCCGGGTGATGGAGGCGACCTTGCGGTCGCGGATCATGCCTGCGAGCTCCGGCTCCAGCACCGAGTAGGCGCCACCGGCGCCGCAGCAGAGGCCCTCGTCATCGAGCTCCACAATCTCGCTCACGTAAGGTCTGAGCACCACCCTCGTCGCCTCATGCACCCGCTGCACATGGCGCAGATGGCACGGATCTTGGATCGCAACCCGACGCTGTAGGGGCGCGGCCGTGGGCAATAAATCGACCCGGTCGGCGAGCCACTCGTGAATGTCGAACACTTGGGCCGAAAAACGCTCGGCCTGCTTTGTGCCGAGCAGGTGACCGTAGTCCTTCATCGCCGCCCCACACCCGGCCGAGTCGACCAGGATCGGCCGCTCCACGCCCAGGGCGTCGATGGTGGCCTGGGCCAATTCGCGAGCGTCAGACCCCAAGCCGGCGTGAGTGTGTAGCGCTCCGCAACAGGGCGCCAGCGATCCGGTCGGGGTCACCCCAACCCCGGTGGCTTCAATCACCCGCTGCCCGGCTCGGTGGATCTCCCGCTGCCAGGCATCCATCACACAACCGGTGAAGAGGTACACGTCGTCACCGGTGGTTGGCAGGGGGTCGGACTGGACGGGAATATCGCCAAGACCCAGGCGGCGGGGGACCAACTTGGCCTTCTGGGCCACCGACAACACCCTCGTGCCCAAGCCAAGCAGACGAGGATTGGCCAGCGGTTTGAACGCCAGCCGCTGCCAACGGGGTGTGATCTTGCCGGCCTCGGCCAGCGTCTCCCGAGCCTGCTCCATCAAATGGCCATAGGGCACGCTCGACGGACACGCCGGTTCACAACCACGGCACTGCACACACGTCTCAAACGACTCGATGATTTCGTCGGTCACCGGCGCACCGTTGAGCTGCACCTCTCTCATTAAGGAGATGCGGCCCCGAGGCGACTTCGACTCCTCACCGGTCACCCGAAACGTCGGGCAGAACGGCAAGCACAAACCGCACTGCACGCAGATGTTCAGATCGTCCTGGTTGAGCTTGAGATCCACTACGTCCTACCTACGTCCTCTCTACCGACGACCCGGCTCTCGTCCGGGGTTGAGTCGGCCGCTCGGATCGAACTGTTCCTTAACCCGGCGGGCCAGCGCCTGAGCGACTGGATCGGGCCGACGAACCGGCTGCGGGTGGTCGGCATAAACGGTGCCGACCCCGACACAAGCCACGAAGTCGCCCAGCCCGTCCCCGGGCCGCTCGCCCTCGAGCCGCTCATCACGCCCACCTCCAAGCGAGCGGAGTTCGGCCGGGGCCAGCGACCATCGGTGTTCGGGCGGCACCGGCACCCGATCGGCCACGCCAAACGACCCCATCCGAGCGAGGGTTCGTCGCTCGGCGTCCACATCAACAGGATGACCTTCAACCAGCACCCACGTCTTCGAGCCGTCCCACAACACCGCCGACGGTTTGAGCAACGCGTCGTACACGGCAAACGGGTCGGCGTCGGAGGCGGATAGCCATACCGATTGGGCCGGGATCGGATTCGTGCGAAGGATCACCTCGGCGATGAAGCCCAAGGTTCCCAGCGCCCCCGTCATCAAGCGAGGAAGATCAAACCCGGTGACGTTCTTGACGGTGGGTCCACCGCCGGTCACGAGCTGACCCTCGGCCGACACGTAGCGAACCTGCAGCACCGAATCCCGCAGCCGTCCCTTGCCCAGGGCCAGCAAATCGTTCTCGCCAACAGCCACGGCGCCCCCCACGGTGCCGCCCCGCTCAGGTAGTGCACACCGCTGCCCGGCCTCGGCCAACGCTTCATTGAGCGTGGCCACCGACGTGCCGGCCCGCACGGTGACCGTCATCTCTTCAGCCGAATAGGCCACGATGCCCTTCGGCGCAGTGATTTCCCGCACCGGCTCCTCTACCGGACCACCGACATCCCAGCGAGTGCGGTGACCGACCATCGTGATCCGGTCCGAACCCTCCACCTCGGCGGCGAACGTTTCGAGAACCGGATCGTCGATTGTCAAACTAGCGGCGACGCTGGTGCCGGCCATCAGCCCCACACCCCGGCCGGGATGGCTTTCAACTGTTGAATGTCGGCGCAGCTATGCCCGGTGGGCAACACCTTGCCCGGGTTGGTGCGACAGGTGGGATCAAAGGCTCGGCGCACCCGATTCTGGTGATCGAGATCCACGTCAGTGAACAGTCGATCCATAAACTTCTGTTTCTCAATCCCGATGCCGTGTTCACCCGACAGGACTCCTCCGGCGTCGAGCGAAGCGGTGATGATCTCACCGCCGGCGGCGTGCACCCGGTCGAGCACACCGGGCTCTCGAGCATCAAACAGCAACAGCGGATGGAGGTTGCCGTCGCCGGCATGGAATACGTTCATCACGATCAGCTCATATCGATCGGCGATCTCGTACACCTTGGCCAGCACTTCGGCCAGCTTGGCTCGGGGTACCACCGTGTCGTGCAGGTAGTAGTCGGGCGCAATCTGGGCGATGGCGCCAAACGCCGTCTTGCGGCCCTTCCACAGCAGCATCCGCTCGTGCTCCGACTGGGCCACCTTCACGTCGGTGGCGTGATTGGCTCGACCGATTTCGGCGATGCGTTCGGCGTCGATGTCGATGCCGCCCGGCAACCCGTCGACCTCGGCCAGCAGCACCGCGGCGGCGTCGGTGGGGTAGCCTGCGCCCACAAAGTTCTCCACCGCTCGGGTGATGCGCTGATCCATCACCTCCATGGCCGCCGGCACGATCCCGGCCGCCACCACGTCGCTCACCGTCTGGGCGGCGTGGCCCACATCGGAGAATGACAGTAGCAAGGTGCGCACGTCGGGCGGATTCTTGGTGATCGTGACCGCGATCTTCGTGGCCACTCCCATGGTGCCTTCGCTGCCCACAAACACGCCCCGCAGGTCCAGCCCTGCCGGTTCGGCGTCCAGCCCCCCGAGCATGGCGATCTCACCCGACGGCAACACCACTTCGAGGGCCTGGATGTGAGCGTTGGTCACCCCATAGGCGAGGCAGTGGGGGCCGCCCGAGTTGTTGGCCACGTTGCCGCCGATGGTGCAGACCTGTTGCGACGATGGGTCGGGCGCAAAATGAAACCCAAGCGGGGCCAGGTGTTTACTCAGGTCGAGGTTGATCACACCGGGGCCGACCCAGGCCACTCGATTGTCGAGGTCGACCGAATGGATCTCGTTCATCTTTGTGAGAGCCACCACGATCGGGGCGCCCATGGGAATGGCACCTCCGGCCAGCCCTGTACCAGCACCCCGGGGAACCACGGCTCGATCGTGTTTGGCCGCCACCTTCATAATGGCCGACACCTCATCGGCCGAAATCGGATAACAGACCGGCCCGGCGCCGCCACCGTCGATCACCGAGGCGTCGTGGCTGAGCAGCGACCGCTCCGCCCCGTCGGCGTGAACCCGGTCGGGGCTCAGCGCATCCTCCAGGTCGGCAGACAACGGATCGGCAGACCTGGTTGCCCGGGACCGGAGGCGATTAAACATCCCTACAGTGTTGACCAAATCCGCCTTCGATCGCCAACCATCGGCCTGATCGAACTTGTGGTCTGCGGCGAGCCCTAGTCCATCGGCGCGAAACTCTCGACTACAACCCGGAGTTCATCGTCGATGGCGCCCGAGTGATAGTCGATGTTGATGTCGACCGGGTACCCGAAATCCGGGTGGTAGGCCAGCAGAACGTGGTCGGCGTCGGCGATGGCACTCTCGGCCAAGGTAAACAGCTCATCCACCGTTCGGGCCATATCGGGTACGGACTGTGCCGGATCGGATCCGTCCTCCGTCACGATCGAGACGATGGCGCCGTCGGCCACCTCAACCGTGACCTCGGGTGCGTAACAGAAACACAAGTATTCGATGGCGATTGTGTAGTTGTTGATGCCCGACGCCTCCCACAACGCCCGGTTCTCGGCCAGCGCGGCCCGCTGATCGTCGCGACCGGAGCCGGCATCGTTGTACGGGATGGCTTCGGTCGTGAAGTCGCTGACCCCGGCGAACATGTTGATGCTGCGGTCATAGGCCTCGACGGAACGGACGAACCCGTATTCACTGTCGGTTTCGAGCCCATATTCACCGGCTCCGGCTCCGGCCCGAGCGATATCGAACAAGCTCTCAATGGTCGGAGCCTTGTCGAGCGGGATCTCACAGAACCGATTGGGTGAGGGGTTCACCGCTTCCACCAGCTCGCCGCCCACCACCACAATCCTCGCCACATGAAGCGGGCACTCTCCCTCACCATCGCCCGGTTCGGTGTAGATCGTGGCGGTGTAGTCAAGCGGCGCCGAGCGTTGCCAGAGAGCCTCGGCATCGTCGATCTGGGCCAGCAGTTCCGGCGGCGGCTCGTGCTCACCTCGGTTTACACCAGGCTCGACGGAGCCGCCGTATCGCTCGGACCACTCGGCCACCGCAGCCTCGCTCGACGGCTCACTGGCGCACCAGTACACCTCACCCGACGGCAGATCGCCCACTGCGTAACGCGACGCTGCGATCAGCCACGTCTCACCCGGCTGGCCTTCGAACTCGGGTGCCCACAGGGCAACCTCGGTGCCGATGTCTTCGGTGAAAAACTCCTGTACATCGAACGTGGCCCACGGCTGCGGCGCCGGATTGGGATTGGTCTCGGTTTCCTCATCGACTGGACTGGGGGCAGCATCAACGATCGTGCGGACCTCGCCCAAGAAGGCCATCTCGATGCGTGAGTCGCCGGTCTTGTTGCAGTATTCGTCGGCTGTCTTGGCAAACACGGCGAAATCGGGGAGTGGAATACCTTCTATAGAGCTCCTACCCGAGCCACCATCCGCCGGTGTTTCCGGCTCCGTATCGCCGCCTGCTGTCACGGTCGTGGTTCCAGCGCACGCGGCGATCGAGAGTGCGAGCGCGACCGCCGCCAGGATGAGTCGGACGCTAACTTTGGTGCGGTGAGAGCAGCTAGGCACAAAGCAAGTATGGCTCTGCTCTGCTGCCTGGTGTTGGCAGCAGGTTGCACCTCAACCGAGTCCGACGGCCCTGAACCCTCCTCGACCCTGGTCTTGCCCGATTCTGAGACGGCTGCGGACGGTGCGTCCACCTCGTCGTCAACGACATCATCGACGCCACCGTCGGACGCCGCTTCATCCGAAATCGAGCCGGAAGTCATCGAAGCCAATGCGATCGAAGCGCTGTTGGTCTCCTACGTTGAGGCGATCAACGATCGGCGCGGCGCCGATGCCTATGCGATGTTCACCGATGCCCTGCGGGAACGAGTCGATCTGCAGGATCTGATTGAAGGTACGTCAACGTCGGTGATCTCTCGCCTAAGTGTGTCACAGGTTGATTTTGCCGGCGATACTCAATCGGCGGTGGTGTACGCCAACTTCCGAACTGATCAGGCCTCGGAGTTCGGTCGCCAAGGCCAAACTTGCAGCCTCTGGGAACTTGAGTACCAGATGATCAACAGCGACGGAGATTGGCTGATCGACAGGGCGACCCCGCTTGGCGGCAGTCCATTTGCCTGCCCTGTTGTCGGGGCCGATGTCGACGACACCGAAGACAGCGAACCCGTGGTACGAGCGCCAGGGGAGCGGATTGTCGTGCATCTCACCCTCGACGACGGCCCCGGCCCGGAAACCGAAAGTTTCCTCGAGTTGTTCGAGGAGTACGGAATCACCGCCACGTTCTTTGTCAACAGCAACCGCATCGCCGGGCGGGAGTCGATCGTACAGCGAATCGTGGCCGAAGGGCACGCGATCGCCAATCACACGCATACCCACTGCAATCTGCAGAATCCCGATCGGCTTACGCCTAGTGAACTCTGCGCCGGACGCACCGCAACCGACGAGATCGCTGGCGCTCAGCGCATCATCGAGGCAGCCACTGGCGTGACACCCAGCTGTTTCCGCCCTCCATACGGGGCTCAGAGCGCCGCAACCAGGGACGTCATCGCCCAGTTCGGCCTGCGCAACTGGCTATGGGACATCGACACCAACGACTGGAAGTTCAACGCCCGCAACGCCGACTACAGCGACCGGCAGGCGTTGGCCGAACTCGACAAAGTGGCCACTCGACGCCCCGCCTACGGCAGCGAAGGTGTGATCGTGCTGCTGCACGACGGCACGGCCTCGGCCCCTAGAATGCTGCGCTTGCTGCGCACGTGGCTCGAAGGCAATGGCGCTGAGTACGATTTCCTCCCGCTTGGCGGTTGTTAGCGAATGCATTGTCAAACTGGCTGATCGGATTGGCTGAATCATCCATCGACAGGTATTTCCTGTGGAGATTCTTGCCCCGAATAGGGGAAAATCACCCAACAAATTTCTACACTCATGTTGGGTGGGTTACCCTGCATAGGTTCAGGGGTATACGGCGGCGATGTACCGCGCCGCTCTAAACCGTCCGTCGCAAGTGGTGGGCACGGTGCAGCAACACAATCAACGGAAAGGTATCGAGGGTGATACGTAAGTACTTAGTTGTCCTGAGTGCGGCATTGGCGATGATCGTCGCCTCAGTCGCTCCAGCAAGCGCCGGTGACACCGGCGGTGATCCCGAATCCAATCCGGATTTGGCTGCAGGCCGGTACGTCGTGATCATGGAGGACGTACCTCTGGTCACCGAGTTCGGCCGTGAAGAAGTCACTTCGGTCGAGGCCAAGAACCGTGGCCAGCAAATGAAGGCCGAGCAGCGGCAAGCCCGCCGCAACGCCGGTGTCGCCGAATCATCGGTGACCTACAACTACACCACTTCGCTCAACGGTTTCGCCGTTGAACTCAACGACGCTCAGCTGGCCAAGATGCAGGCCACCGACGGCGTATTCATGGTGGTCCCCGACACCATGCGCTACCTGCAGACCGATTCGAGCCCTGATTTTCTGGGCCTGAGCGGCAACAATGGTGCCTGGGATGTCGGCTACACCGGTGAAGACGTCATCGTGGGCGTCATCGACTCCGGCATCTGGCCCGAGCACCCGAGCTTCGCCGACGACGGCTCCTACTCCGATCTCGGCATCGAGCTCGACGAAGCCGTCTACGCGGCCTGCGACTTCGGTAACACCGCTCACCGGGCCGACGATGCTCCGTTTGAGTGCAACAACAAGCTGATCGGCGCCCGTCAGGTCATCCCAACCTACCGAGCCCTCATCGGCGCTTCGCCCACCGAGTTCGACTCCGCCCGTGACGACAACGGTCACGGCAGCCACACCGCCGGCACTGCCGCCGGTAATGCCGGCGTCGAGGCTTCGATCCTGGGCAAGGACTACGGCACCATCAGCGGTATCGCTCCTCGAGCCCGCATCATCGCCTACAAGGGCCTTGGTGAACTCGGTGGCTTCACCTCCGACCTCGCCGCCTCGATCGACCAGGCTGTGGCCGACGGTGTCGACGTGATCAACTACTCGATTGGTGGCGGCGCCGGTGGCGTCGGTGCCGACGAAATCGCCTTCCTCTTTGCTGCCGATGCCGGTGTGCGTGTTGCCACGTCGGCCGGCAACTCCGGTCCTGGCGGCGCCACGATGGGCGACCCGGGCACCAAGCCTTGGTTGACCACCGTCGGTGCCAGCACCCAGCGTCGCTTCTTCGAGGCCACCCTGAAGCTCGACCGGGGCGCATCCTTCAAGGGCGCTGGTGTGAGTGGAACCGTTGGCAAATCGCCTTTGGTCGACGCTGAATTCATCGGTGGCGACCTTTGTGTGCCCGGCACGCTCGACGCCGAGATGGCCGAGGGTAAGATCGTGCTCTGTCGTCGTGGCGCCATTGCCCGCCGGGCCAAGAGCCTTGCCGTGCAGCAGGCCGGCGGTGTCGGCATGATCATGTATGAGAACTCCGATGCCGGCGATCGCCTTACCGACACCCACTGGGTCCCGTCGATCCACGTCGATCTCTCCGAAGGTCTCCGCATCAAGGAATACATCGCCACCGCTCGCAAACCGCAGGCTGCCATCACCTCCACCGGTGATCTCGGCACGATGCATCGGGCTCCGACGATGGCTGCGTTCTCGTCTCGTGGTCCCAACCCGGTTGCCGGCGACATTATCAAGCCCGACGTGACCGCCCCCGGCGTTCACATCATGGCTGCCTACTCACCGGCCGCCACCGGCTTCCAGCAAGGTGAACACTTCGCCGCCATCCAGGGCACCTCGATGTCGAGCCCCCATGTGGCCGGTCTCTTCGCTCTGCTGGCCGATGCTCACCCCGACTGGAGCGCCGCCGCCACCCGCTCGGCCATCATGACCACGGCCAACACCAACGTGCGCGACAACGATCGCAGCACGCAGGCGTCGGCCTTCGAGATGGGCGCCGGTCATATCGATCCGGGTAAGCCGGCCCAGCGAGGTACCGCGTTCAATCCTGGACTCGTCTACGACGCTGGATTCAACGACTACCTCGGCTTCATGTGCGACTCCTTCCCTGAGGTGTTCACCAACGCTGCCGCCACCTGTGCGTTCCTGGCTGCCAACGGCATCCCCACCGACGCTTCCGACCTCAACTACCCGTCGATCGGCATCGCCGAGTTGGCCGGCAGCCAGGTTGTCACCCGTACCGTCACCAACGTGGGTGATGGCGACGCGGTGCAGATCTACACCGCCACCGTGCAGGCTCCGGCCGGCTACGAGGTCGAGGTGCATCCCAAGCAGCTGCGTATCGCCCCCGGCGAAAGCGCCAGCTTCCAGGTGCGCATCACCAACACCGGCGCCCCCGTCGGTGAGTGGCGTGAAGGTTCACTGACCTGGCACGGCAATGGCTATGAGGTTCGCAGCCCGATCGCCGTTCGCGGCGTGTCGTTCGCCGGTCCGTCGGCAGTCGACGGCTCCGGTGTGGACGGCTCCGCTTCGTTCCCGATCACCTTCGGTTACACCGGTGACTACAGCGCTGCTGCTCACGGTCTCGAGTCTGCCACGATCTTCGCCGACAACGTTCTGCAGGATCCGGATCAGACCTTCGCACCGTCCGACGTCGCCGCCGGTGGCGCCAACGTGCATGAGATCACCACAACCGGCGCAGCCCTGTTGCGCATCGCCATGCCGCCGGAAGCCACTGAAGCCGACGCCGACCTGGACATCTTCGTCCACGACAGCGCCGGCAACCAGGTGGCTGCCAGCACCGCCGGCGGTACCCAGGAGCTGATCGACATGGTTCTGCCGGCCGACGACACCTATTCCGTGTACGTACACGGATGGGCATCACCGGGTGGCGACTCCGACTACGTGATGTACACCTGGGTTGTTTCGGCAACACCTGGTGGCAACATGATGATCGACAGCGCCCCGGCTTCGGCCGTGACCGGTGCCACCGAAGACATCAACGTGAGCTGGTCCGGCGCCACTGCCGGTGAATGGCATCTCGGAGCGGTTTCACACACCGGCCCCGACGGCCTCCTCGGCCTCACACTGGTTGAAGTCGACAACCGTTAATCAGTTGGTTTAACGCACAAGGGGGTGGTGAGCCTGTGCCCACCACCCCCTTTGCGCGTCTAGTAAAACAGGTAGTTATGATCACCACGTACGATCCTCAACGCCGCAAAGGCGCCGGTACGATCCTGGTGGCCGTCGCTGCGTTTGCCGTGTTGTTGCTGGCCGTCGGCTGCGGATCCGAATCGAGCGACGGCGACGGGGCCTCTGGCTCCTCGGAACAAACCGGCGATGACACGGCGACCGATGTCGGGGCGAACGATCCCGACTACGACGCGGGTCTCAAGCCGCTAGTCGATCAGGCGCGAGCCGACCTGGCCCAGCGGCTTGGCATCGATGCCTCCGAGATTAACCTCGTGCTGGCAGAACTTCGCGAGTGGCCGGACAGCTCCATTGGTTGCCCGCAGCCAGACATGTCGTACGCTCCCACCGTCAGCGACGGTTCTGAGATGATTTTCGAGGCCGACGGCACCGAATACCGCTACACCACCGGTGGGGAACTCTACGTGCCCCAGTTCTGCCCCAACGAGGGCTAGGCCGGCCGCGGACGAGTCAGCGGCAACCACGTGAGCGGTACGGGTGTTACTCCCGCTGAGCCTCGGCCGGTTCGGGCACGGTGGTGGTCACCGGCACTCGTTGGGTGAAGAACAGCGCCAGGTCAAAGCCGTCCTCGTCGTGGCCAAGAAGCGTCTGCTCCAGCCGTCGCATCTGGAAGCTCGACGGCTGCTGTTCCCCAATCAGCTCTACTTCGAGTCGATCACCGTCGTAGCGGAAGTCCTCAACTTCGAGACCAATATCCCCGGCCCAAATTTGAAGTTCATCCCTGATTGATTCGGTGACAAGCTCGAGTGGCGAAACTTCCTCGCCACCGATCTCGATGGTTTCGCGGAAGCTCCAGTTGAGTCGAGGTCGAAGTCCTGGGGCCAGGCCGTTGAGTCGCTCGCTGAGCTGCACGAGGTCGTCGGACGAGATGTCACCGGCTCCGGCGGCGTCGATGCGAACGATGCCCTCGTTAACAGACACTCGGTCGAGCTGATAGTCGAAACCGATCTCGCCCAACCAGTTGTGGACCTCGGCCTCGATGGCCTGTTCGAGCTGCACGTCAGGGTCGAGGGGAGCCGCGGTCGTGGTGGTTGCCCGTTCGGTCCGAATCCACTGCACGATCGGCGGCCCGGCGAGGTCGGGGAAACGCTCGGCCAGCATCATCTCCAGTTCGGTTTGGTCGGGCGGGCTCTGGAATCCCCGTAACTCGACCGACACGAGCCCGTCGGCCACCCTGACCGTGCGGACCAGATCGGCGTCGCCGAGCCAGGTGTCCACCACCGTCTCGATTTCGTTCTGATTGTTCCTGGCCTCGATGGTCGACACCGAAGCGTCGTAGAGGGGCCCGGCGATGGCGATCACGATCCCCGCGGTGATCACCGCCGAAAGGGCCAAGCGGGGAAGGGTTGAGATAAGCCGCCGGGGAGGCACAAACCCGGTGACCACGAACACCACGATGCTGGCGAAGATGATGGCGGCAAGGTTCGTGGTGTAGAGCAACAAGGCACCGAAGGCCTTCGCCCGGTCGCCGGCCTCCAGCGTGATCCCCACAGCACCCAGCGGTGGTACCAAGGCCACAGCAACGGCAACCCCGGGGAGTGACGACGACGCGTCGGCCCGAACGGTGGCGTAGGCCCCCGCCGTTCCCGCCGCCAACGCCACCACAAGATCGCGAATATCGGGAGCGGTTCGTGAAAGAACCTCGGATGTGAACTGCTGCTCGGGCATCAAACGGGCGATGACAAACGACAGGCCAATACACCAGGCGGTGGCCAGCACAACCTTGATGAACGAACCGAGGGCCCTGACGAACAGGGCCATGGAAAGGCATGCACCAGTGGCGAGTACCGGTTGCATCAGCGGGGCCAGCAGCATGGCACCGATAACCACTGCGGCCGAGTTCAGTTCGAGGCCGGCCACGGCCACGATGACCGAGAGGGTGAGCATCACGCCGAAACGGTAGATCCAATGTTCGACCGGCCGGATCGCAAGATCGTCCATCACCCGGCGGCGATCCTCGGGCAAACACACCCGATGCCACCACGGACGAGACGTGAATAGACGCTCGACCGCCGTGGTCCGTCGGCCGGAGCCGGGATCCACAGCATTCTCTGAACGTTCTGAGGAGGACTGGGGCTCGACGACGGCCACCGGCCTATTGTAGTTATGGATCGGTAGATATGGTTCGGCGCGATGGTCCTCAGGCTCGGTTGTGGGTACCATGACAGAGGCGGCTGGCGACTGCGGGCTGCATTCCGGTGGGTGAACTATCAAGGACTGGGTGCTATGGAACTGCGCCTTGGTAATCAACAACGTCATTCGATCACGGCCGTGCTGTTGGCCGCGGTCGTCGTGATTTTCGGCTTGGTAATCCTCGAATCGATTCAGAACGCCAACGAGGATCCCGTCGCCAGCGTTACCGAGGCGTCGGAACGTACTACCACCAGCGAAGCCACCACCGAGCCCACCAAGCGCAGCGTCGCTCGCAGCAATTCTCGATTCACGCTCAGCCCCGAGGCCACGGCAACGTCTACCACAGTACGTTCAGCGGCTACGGAAACCACGTCTGGGACAACGTCGCAGTCGCAATCATCTGCGTCCACCAGCACCACGACCGCTACCACCAGCTCTTCGATCACAGCGACTACAACGGAATCGACCGTCACCGTTCCCACAGTTGTCGAGCCGCCGGTCACGGTTACCGCGCCCAGCACCACGCACCCTCGATGTAAACGTAATCCTGAGAAATGTGAAGACGATTAGCGTTGGCTTCCGGTCGGCGTATCGTTAACCGCCTTGACTGAAACTTCCGAGGGACGTGAGAGCGGCCAAGCCGAATCACTTCGAGATCTCCCTCGAGGGCTGAAGCTCCTCATCTTGGCGTTGTTTGCCAGCTCGATGGCCAATCGGTCGCAGCTGGTTGCGCTCGGATTCTTGGTGTTCGACATCACCGGTCGCGAGCTGGATCTTGGTCTGTTGGGTTTGGCGGAGTTTGCTCCGCTGTTCATCCTGTCGCCATTAAGCGGGGCCGTCGTCGATCGTTTTGATCGACGAGTGGTCTACACCGTCGGACTGTTGATAGAGCTGGTGGTGGCCATCACTTTTTTCTTCTACGCCCGCACATCCACTCCAAACATCGGCGTAATCCTGGTTCTCGTGGTTATCTTCGGAGCCGCCCGTTCGTTTGTGGCTCCTGCCAGCCGTGCTCTTCCGATCGATCTGGCTCCGCCCGGAATCGTCGATCGGGTGGTGGCGGTGCGATCGGTGGCGTTTCAGATTGCGGGGATCATAGGCCCACTCCTGGTCGGGATCTTGTTTGGCATTGATCGCTCCATACCGTTTCTGATCTCGATAGTGGGGTTCACCGTGGCGGCGCTGCTCGTGCGCTTGGTCCCAGCGTCAGGGGTGCGTCAACTCACCAGCCCTGCCAGCCCAGCGCAGGCTGTGCGCGACGCGATTGACGGTATACGGTTCATGCGCCGCTCGCCGGTGGTGTTCGGGGCGATCAGCCTTGATCTGTTTGCCGTGCTGTTCGGCGGCGCCGTCGCCCTACTTCCGGCAATCGGTGAGAAGCGGCTCGGGGTCGACGAGGCCGCCGTGGGTTTGTTGTACTCGGGCATAGCGTTTGGAGCGATGCTCACCGCCATCGGCCTTTCGTTACGCCCCGTCCGTCGCCATATCGGCCTCGTGCTGTTTGGCGTAATCAGCTTGTTCGGCGTGGCGACGATCGTGCTCGGGCTCACGACAAACTACGTAGTGGCGCTCCTGGCGTTAATGGTTCTTAGTTCGGCTGACGCAATAAGCGTGTTCATCCGGTCGATCATTGTTCCGCTGGCCACGCCGGAAGAGATGCGGGGCCGCATTCTCGCGGTGGAGAACATCTTTATCGGAGGATCCAACGAGCTGGGAGCCATGGAGTCGGGATTGACGGCGGCCTGGTTCGGCCTGGCCCCCGCCGTGGTGTTAGGCGGCTTTGGCACTCTCGCGGTGGCCGCAATCTGGATGTGGCGCTTCCCGGAGTTACGCAAGATCGATCAATTCGAGGAGCTCCGCCAAAGTGCCGTTGGAAACGTGGGGAAGACTCCCGACGGTTAGCGTTGGGACGATGATCATTGAGATTCGCCACTACACCTTGAAGCCGAACCGCCGCGAGGAGTTCATCGAGTACTTCGAGACCAAGAATCGCCAGGCTTTGCGGGAAGCGGGAATGTTGGTGTTCGGGCCGATGCGCGATCTGGAGAATCCCGACAAGGTGCACTGGATGCGGGCGTTTCCATCACTGGAGGAACGCGAGCGTATCAAGGACGGGTTCTACAACGGTCCCGTCTGGACCCAGGAGATAGAGCAGGAAGTCATGCCGATGATCGCCGTCTTCGAGGCGGAACTGGTCGAGACCACCGCCGGGTTCGAAACGTTTACCGGAGAGCCGAGTCTTTGACCGCCGGGGTTACAGAATCGGCCAAGTGGTACCATCCACCTGGTGAATGACGACTCAACGACAGGCGAGAAATCTGGCACCGATCTGCAAACCTTCCAATCCGCCGACCTTCAAGGGGTTGAGGGCTACAAGCTGATCACCGGGCTGGTTGTGCCGCGGCCGATCGGTTGGATCGGATCGGTCTCACCCGACGGGGTCAACAACCTCGCCCCCTACTCGTTTTTCAACGCAGTATCGGGCGACCCGCCCACCGTCATCTTCTCCGCCGGCCACGGTGAGGGTGTGCGCAAGGACTCGGCCGACAACATCCGAGCCAGCGGCGAGTTTACGGTCAATATCGTCACCGATGAGTTGGCCGACGCGATGAATCAAACGTCGGCCAGTGTCGATGCCGACGTCGACGAGTTCGTCCAGGCCAACCTCACCGCCATCCCAGGAGTTGAGGTCAACGCCCCGAGAGTCGCTGAAGCCAAAGCACAGATGGAGTGCCGGGTTACCCACGACTTTCATATCGGACGCGAAGACGGTGGCAACTGGCTCTTCATCGGTGAGGTCGTGGCGTTCCACGTGTGCCGTGACCTGCTCGACGGAACCCGGGTCGATCAGGCCGGACTCGCCGCCGTAGGCCGCCACGTGGGCAACCTCTACAGCCACACCCACGATCTGTTCGAACTGATCCGGCCCGAGTAAACGGCCGGGCCAGACCAGGCCGTCTAGCCGTTGGTGCCGTGTGACGACGCCCGGTCGACGGTGCAAACCTTGATGTCGTAGAACTCGTAGAACGCTTCGCGCCCCCGTTTCTGCGCGGCTCGGTGCTCCGGATGAGCGGCCCACGCCTGGTGCGACTCCTCGTCGGCAAACTCGACGATGGTCACCCGCTCCCCATCGTCGGCGGTAAACGCCTTGTGCGACACGTATCCGGGCATCGTGGCGGCGAGAGCTGAGATCTCGGCCGCGGTGTCGTAGTACTCAGCGCTGTGTTCGGGGTTCAACCGATTGCGAAAGACGGTGAGGATCATGAGCCCAACAGTAGGGCATCTCCCCAAATTTGCACCGGCGATTAACTATGACAACATTGGCCCATGTCAGACGACCAGATCGACGCCTTGGCGGCCATGGCCGCAGTTCAACCAGGCAAGTTGGCCATCATCGACGATCGTCCAGGTGAGACTCCACGGCAGCTCACCTACGCCGAATTCAATAGCTACGTCAACAGGTTGGCCAATGGGCTCCTTCATCAATCAGTCGAGCCCGACGAAAAGATCATGTGGCTCGGCCAGAACTCGATCGAGGTCTCGGCGTTCTCCCATGCCGCCCGCAAAATCGGCGCAGTGTCGGTGCCGCTCAACTACCGCCTGACCGACGACGAGTCGGTCTACGTCATCAACAACTCCGACTCCACGATCGTGTACGCCGACGTGGCCTTCGCCGAGATGCTCGAACGCATCCGGCCCCGGATCGATGCCGTCAGGGAGGTCATCATTTTCGGCAGCGGGTCGGCCCTGCAAGACGATGGACGGCCCGCCGGGATCCGCCCAGGCCAGACGGCCGAGATCGACTTTCTGGGCTCCGAGGAAGAACCGCCGAACACGGCCGCTCCCGGCCGGGTCATGATCTACACATCGGGCACCACCGGCAATCCTAAGGGGGCGGTACGTCATCCCACGAACAGGACTTCCACCAGTTCGGGACTAGTCGCTCTGATCGGATACCAGCCCGACGACGTGTACCTCACCTGCGGGCCCCTGTATCACTCCGGTCCTGGCGGCTTCGCCAGCATGGCCTTCGCCCTGGGCCACACCGTGGTGCTCCAGCACAAGTTCGATGCCGAGGACTGGTTGCGGCTGGTCGAAACCTACAAGTGTTCGTCGAGCTTTTCGGCTCCAACACCCGTCCGCATGTTGGTCAACCTCCCCGACGACGTGAAGGCCCGCTACGACGTTTCTTCCATGCGGGTGATGGTGGCCAACGCCGCCCCTTGGCCGTTCCCGCTGAAGCAGGAGTACGTCAAGATGTTCCCCCCGGAGTCGCTGTGGGAGATCTACGGCTCCACCGAGATGGGTGTGAACACGGTTCTCGCCCCGGCCGATCAGATGCGCAAGCCGGGGTCGTGTGGGCTGCCTGCGCCTGACGTTGAGGTGGCCTTGTTCGACGACGACCGCAACTTAATAACCGAATCCAACGTTCCCGGCGAGCTGTTCGTGCGTTCGGCCGGCCTGTTCGACACCTACTACAAGGCTCACGACCGTTACGAGGAAGACGATCACGGTGGCTGGCATACGGTCGGCGACATCGCCTACCGCGACGACGAAGGGTACTACTTCATCTGCGACCGCAAGAAAGACATGATCATCTCCGGCGGGATGAACATCTACCCGGCCGAGGTGGAGGCGGCGTTGGAACGTCACCCAATGGTGTATGAAGCGGCGGTGATCGGAGTCCCATCCGATGATTGGGGGGAGGCGGTGATGGCGATCGTGGTGGCCAAGTCCGACAATGGACAGGTGTTGAGCGTCGACGATTTGGAGCAGCACGCCCGACAACATCTGGCCGGCTACAAGATGCCCCGGCGTTTCGAGTTTGTGGACGAGATCCCGAAAACCGGTTCCAACAAGATCCTGAAAAGGGCTCTACGGGAGCAGTTCGCCCAGGTGTGACGCCTAGCACGGAGCTAGAAGTCCTCTAGTCGAGTACCACCGACTCGCTCGTCAAGGGTCGGGCCACGCCGGCGTCATCACCGAGGTATCGGCTACTGATGTTGCCCACCAAGGCGGCGATGGCTAGTAGCGCAAATGCGGCTACCGCGGTGATCGCCACCTTCTTGCGGTCCATATCAGCGCCGCCGGCGGTTGCGGCGTTGGAGACTGGATGATCGACCGTGGCCTCGCGGTACTGATCTTCTTCCTCATCGACAATCGGAACAGGTGCCGTTGGCATCTCCGAGAACGAGGTTTCCGGCAAGCCGTTCGATTCGTAATAGTCGCCCACGCCGTGAGCCAGGATCGGTGCCCCACCCGCTATGTCATCGAGGATCAAAGGCTCGTCAACGATAATCGGTTCGTCGAACATGGCGGGAGCATCGATGGGCGCGGGGTCGGCCACTATGACGGGATCGTCGTAGAACGTCGGTTGCCACCCTCCCATGCCGACATCAGACGGGGTCGCTGCCATCTCTGGTTGATGCAACGGCTCCTCGTAGACCGGCGTTGGGGCGATCACGGCCTCTTCGTAGACCGGCTCTGGAGTCGCTACCACCACTTCGTCAACGATGGCGCTGGGGTTGGCGGCCAGGACCGGTGCGATGTTGGCGATGTTGACGGCGACCCGGCGATCGATAGCCAGTTCCACCGGACGTTTCTCATTGATCCACAGCGTGATCATGGCGTGACGGCTGTGCTGGCGCAGATGATCGTCGACCGAGAAGTTCGACCACGGAACACCGAAGAACTCGTGACTCCCGGGGTCGCGAACAACCAGACCTCGGGTTGTAACCATCAACGCGTCGAAGCGAGGAGAGACAACACGAGGGCAAGTGTCGATTAGCTGCCCGATTCCCTCAGGAAGAGTGGCAGCAAGCTCTGGAGTTTCTTGGTGCGGCGGTTCTAGCACCGTAAGAACGATGCCCATGGCCAACAAACCTAGTCAACGAAGTCCGCCCACAACCATGTGTAATTTCGCCCGGCTTGATCACCGTGAGCTTCCGGTTTTGGTGACTTCTGCCAGTATCTCGCTCGGCTAGGTTAAGGGATTTCCAGGGTCGAGCACCGGGCCGTCGACGCTGAGCTTCACCACATGACAATCGGCGACTCCGGTGGCTGAGGTGGTTGCGGTCCACCGGCCCCCAAGAAATCGTTCGGCGGTCTCGGTCGCCCAGTGACCGGCCTCGGCCGCGGTCTCGGCGGTGGGAGCCAGTGCCACCACCAATGGCCGAGCCTGGTCGTGAGCGCGCCGGGTCTTGGCTCGCTTCGACCTCGATCGCCGGCTCGGCACGAGATGCCGTAGCGAACGCCACAGCGGAGGAGCATCGAGCAAACCCAAATGGTCCGGCCACGCCAGCTCCGGCAGATGATTGCCTCTGCGGCCGTTGCAGCGGCGGTGGGCCAGCCGCAGATTCGTCGGGGTTGTGGCGCCGCCTCGGCTCTTGGGAACAACGTGGTCGACGGTGGCGGCCGTTGGCGACCCGACCGGCGCATCGGGGTCGATCTCGCCTTGGCACAGCCAGCACACCCAACCATCACGTTTGGCAAGTTGCTCCGGCCTCACACCACCAAGGGTAGTGCTGGGATTGGTGATCGGCCGCTCGAGCCGATTGACTGGAACGATGTCTGCAGCTCGTGAGAAACCATTCAGCCTTCCTGTCGAAATGGCCGACTACCTGGCCGATCGCAATACCGCTCCGTCGGAGCCGTTCCAATCGCTCATCGCCATCGCTGATGACATGCCCGAAGGCGGCATGCGCCTGGGCATCGAGGCTGGCACGTTCCTTCGGATACTCACCGCTTCGATCCAGCCGTCGTTTGTGGTTGAAGTCGGTACGTTCATCGGTTACTCGTCGCTCAGCATGGCTATGGCGATGCCACCGGGTGCCAAGATGTTGTGCTGCGACGTGAGCGAGGAGTGGACGTCGGTGGCCAAGCGCCACTGGGAGTTGGCCGGTGTCGACGATCGAATCGAGCTTGTGATCGCACCCGCCATCGAAACCCTCCGCAACCTTCCGGCTGAACCCACCATCGACTTGGCCTTCGTTGATGCCGACAAGTCGGGCTACATCGACTACTACGAAGAGCTCGTGCCTCGACTATCGCCTTCCGGTCTGCTGCTCGTCGACAACACTATGTGGGCCGCGCAGGTGCTCGACGAATCCGACACCAGCGACAACACGGTGGCCATTCGGGCCTTCAACGACCATGTGGCCGCCGACGATCGCACCATCAACGTCACACTGCCGCTGGGCGACGGGGTGACGATGATTTCGGTGGCCTAGGATCTCGGTGGCCTAGAAGCTCGGTGGTTTAGAAGCTCGGTGGTTTAGAAGCTCGGTGGTTTAGAAGCTCGGTGGTTTAGAAACAGAGTTCGCCGTCGGTGCCACGGCTGCACAGGTATGTGCGTTCGATGGTCTTGACCTCGAACCCTTCTCCGCCTTCGGTCGGAGCACCGAAGATGTGCAACCGGTATCCGCCGACGGCGTCGTCGCCGAGACCGATGACGTCGTACGTGATCTCGCCGAGGTCGCCAACGGTTGGAGCGACCGACTGAACGATTCGGGTTCCGACGTCGTCATCGAGCACGAAGGCGTCGGCCACCTGATCGGCCAGCTGGACCATCGTCTCGGCGGAGGTCGGTGCCCCGGAGTCCATGAACTCGGCGGTGGCGTCGTCGGTGCCGCCGATGAACGCCACGAACTGGGCGTTGATCCAGCCGGTGCCGGCACCGGTCTTGACTTCGTACCAGATCGACGACGGCAGCAAGCGCCCTTCGCCTGTGGCCTCCACGCCGGTGGCTAGCGGTTCAAGCGTGGTGACGATCTCGGAACCGGCATCGGGCAGGGCTCTCACGTTGAGTACGTCGTCGTGGGCTACTCCTACCACGCCGAACATGTCGCCCTCGGCGGCGAAGCCGTCCCAGGGCTCGCCCGGTATCTCGGAGTCGCCATCACTGTCATCATCGGAGGAGTCGTCGCTGTCTCCGTCGTCATCGGAATCATCGTCGGAGTCGTCATCATCATCGTCACTGTCGGCACTTGTGGTGGTCGACGAATCGTCTGAGTCGTCCGAGGAGTCATCGGCCAGCGTGGTCGACGAGTCGTTGGTTTGGATGTCTCCGCCCGCAGTTGGGTCGTCGTCACTGCACGATGCGAGCAAAAGGGCTAGTACGGCCAGCAGGGTCAGAAACAGACGGGCTGGGCGGGAATTACGTTGGTGGTTCACTTGGGGGCCTCCATCGGCTCCAGTATCTCAGCTTGAACGTTCGGATCGCCGTCAGCAGCCAAAGCTTCGTGACGAGTGGGTGGTGGCGCTTTCACTTTGAACGAGGTTTTCTCCAATTCGTAGCTCTCCTCCGCCGGGGCCGACTCGACCGCGACGGTCACTGACACCGAGTCGGGTTCTGAAGCCATCTCGACCGAGGCCGCCATCGGTGGCTCCTCAACCATCATCGGCTCTTCAAACGGGAACGCTTCGGCCATCATCACATCGGATTCCGCCGCCTCGGCTGCCGCGACATCGGACTCGACCACCGGCTCAGCCCGATCAGGTTCCGGGCTCACTTCGTACGTTGGCTCGTCGGGCGGCGCGTCTTCCTCGGGCTGCGCCACCTCCTCGGCGAGGACCTCCACCGGAGCGAACAGCCAATCCGTCTTGTCGCTCAGAGCTCGGATGATCGACTCCCGCCCCAAGATGGCGAGGTTTACAAACTCGGCTTCGCTCAAGAACTGGTTGGCGGTCGAGTAATTGGGGAATGAGGGGTCCTCTTTGGAATAACGGAGGATGTCGAGCGGCATGGCCCGAGATGCCTGAGCCTTCACATAAAGCAGGCGGCCGGTGCTGCCATCGTCGTAGGTGATGTCGGCTGCCGCCCAATTCTTCTTCGGGCGGTTTGAGCCGGTTGGGCGCATTGCTTCCATCTCTTCGTCGGCAAAGTGGACGGAGGCACCACATTCGAGCAAGGCAAGCTCCACGGCTTCGAGGAGGCTGGCGAAGCTATGAGGAGGGTCGGCCGAAGCATCCACGGCGACGATCATTCGAGTTTTGCGCCGGACCAGCTCAACCAATCCGAGGTTCTCCCAGTGGCCTCCATCGGTCACGTAGAGGTTGGGGTCGCCGAGATCGTAGATGCCCAGAATCTCCTTGAACATGGCGTACATGTGGGTGCTCGGTCGCCGGCCTCGCTCATACATCGGGTTCGGCATCCACACCCCGAGGCGAAGGTTGAGGGCGGCGATGAGCGCGTTTGTCGAACCCATGCTCATACGGCCAAGCGACGGTGCCACCGCTGCGCCCGACATCGAGGCCAAACCCATCACGCTGTTCAACCACCGGGCGCCCACCCGGCCGGCAAAGATCTTCTCGTAGGCTGCGGTTTGAATGGCAACCGACTCGTGGCCGGGCCCAGGATGCACCGTCACATGATCGGGCTCGAAGGTCATGGAGACCACGGGGACACCGGTGTTGGCCCGGTCGGTGCGGGCTGCCACCGCACAGATAACCTGCTTGGGTCCCGGGGCGTCGGCGTAGTGCGAAAGGGGGAGATGGGCGCGTTTCGACTCCAGCCTCGTCCAGCCCGACGCCCCAAGTTGGTTGGCGAAGGTGGAGGCGAGCCGCCGCCGATAGATCGGATGCATCGACCACAGGTCGGGGTTGACCATGCTCATCACCGCGGTATACACGCCGACGAAGATGAACCACGAGGTCCAGCTCCCGAACAACAGTCGGCCGTCGTTGGCGGCGTGTAAAGACACAGTGCCACCAAACAGAATGAGGCCGGCCAGCAACAACGCACCGCCGAGATAGGCGGCGTAGGTCTTCAGCGGCGCTTGGATCATCCGCCACACGGTGGCCACCACGCCGCCGGTCAGAATGGTAAATGCGGTTGACGTGGCGCCCGAGCCGCCGGGTAGAAGCTCACCCAGTTCGGGGATGAGGATGACAACAAGCCACGGGATCGCCACCAGCAACGTCAGCAGCCCGGTGCCCAATGCAGCCAGGGCCAGCAGCGCATAGTTGCTCGCCGTCCGATTGGGCCCAGGACGGGTGAACGACCGAGCCAGCAGAACCAACGCCACCAGGCCGAACACAAGGAGGCCCGGAGTGGCCAAGCGACCGTATTGGATCGACCCGTCGGGTGAAGTGATGATCGGCGAACGGATCATGCGCCCGATGGGCCACGCCACCAGACCGACCGCGGTCAGGAGCAGACCCATGTGCCACAGCAATTGGAGCAGGGCCCACACTGCGGTGACGAACAAGCCTCCGCGTCCCGAGGCCAGGTACTTACGGTGGGCCAGGATTCTTGCGAAGAGCATTGGCGTGGGGCTGTCGGCTTCGCTGGTGAGCCTGAACCGCTGCCGGCTGTGCACGGCATTGCAGTTGTTGGGGTCACCAAGGATCGGTTTCTTGCTGTTCGGTCCGTACTCCGGCCCCACCGCAATCCGCCAGGCGGAAGCGGCGTACCCTCCACCCGACACGCTGGCCAGGAGATCGGCTTGGCCCAACAGGCCCGGGGAAGAGTTGGGTTTCGGGTCGTCGACCGTCGTTTCCTCAAGCGCCGAAAGGGCACCGAGGCTGAACGCCGCAGACCGGATGCCGCCACCCGACAAGCAGATCCCAAACTGGTTGGGCGCCGGTGGAGCATCGGAGGGCCAGCTGAGCCGATTTGGTGTGTAGTAGTCGGACTCCGCCTTATCGAAGAACAATCGGAAGATCTGGGACACACCACGAACCAGCCACGCCACCACGGTCACCAGAAGTCCGATCACCAGCACCCCCGTCAATAGCCAGCGGATCCAGGAGAGGGTGGCCACTGCCGTCGCCGTTTCCAGTGTGTAGCTGACCGACGAGATGTCGATCATGGCGCCGGTGAACCAGTTGGTGAAGGCGGTGAGAAGAAGCGTGACCACGCCGAGAGCCAGGAAGGCGGCTCCGAGACCACTGTTGCGTTCCGGCTCGGTGTCCCATGATTCCTTCCACCAGATCGCGATGAACACCCCGATCCCGAGCAGGTAGACTGCGGCTAGGGCAACGTCTCGGCCGAGGGTGTCTTGGAATGTTTCGAGTTCGCAGACCTGTGTGAACCGGTCGGATGGGGTGCGGTCCAAAGCCGAAAGCTGTAGCTGCAGCGTTTCGCCGAGACAGGTGGTGGTATCGCCGAACAGGGCGACCACGGTGAAGACCACACTGCCGATCAGCACGGCAAGCATCCCGAAGTACACCAGGAGTGCTTTGGCCCCATGTTTCGAGTGGTCGACAGCCAGCCGCGAGAACGTCTTCGAGGCCTGTTCCAGTGAACCCATAACGAGCGAGTCTCTTTCTGCGCCCGGAGTGCACCAGATGCTACATCAAGCTATGACAGCCGTCGCCAATTGACCCGGTTTGTCATCTACACGGGCCGCCTCAGATCCATCCGGCCGCCAGATCCCGGAACCACCAGAGGCGACACTGAATCCCTCCCCGGTTGAACCGGCGAAGCAGGCAACGGCGACCCAGACCCGGTGGTCTGCGGTGACCCGTTGCGCTCGCTCGGGCTGAACATGGGCGTCGTCGACTGTTTCGAGTGCGCCGGCGAGGTAGACGTCGATACCGAGAGCAACGGTGGCTGCGCCGTGAGCGGGCACACCGGTGTCTTTGCAGATGGCCAAACCCAGTCGCCAGTCGCCCACTTCGACAACGACAGGCTGCGATCCCGCTGTGAAGTGACTCTGCTCGGCCGAGCCGAGGTACATCTTGCGATAGGCCACGGTTGGGCCCTGATCCGCTCGTCCGTCGAACATCAATGTGGAGATGTAACGGCCTGAGTCGTCAGCTGTGGGAGCGCCGGCGAAGGCGAAGACGTTCGACCGCCGGCACTGCTCGACAAGCGGCAGGAGGCGAGGATCGTCGACCTCGACCGACGGCGCGTCGAAGTGGTAGCCGGTAAGTGACATCTCGGGGAAGGCCACGACCTTGATTTCGGAGTCCAGGCGCTCGTCGAGTGCGGCGACAGCGGCGACGTGGGCCGAGACGTTTGCGGCAACGTCGTATGGCGTGACCGGCGGCTGGGCCACCGCGAGGCCGAGGGAGCTTCGGCTGCTCATGGCCCCAGCTTAGGAGTTCAGTGGCGCATTATCCTGCCTCGCCGACCGCCGATTCGGTGGCTCTCACCTCGCCCATCGGAAGGGCGATCGACGGCACATCCAGGGTGACGGTCACGAGGCAGCGGGTGCCGGTGTCGTCGAAGGCCACCTGGTAACTGCTCACTCCGGCCTGCAGGAAGTAGGCGGCTGCGGCGTCGGCGGCTTCGGTTTGGTTGAGGGTGGGCATGTCGGTGCGGTTTGAACCGAGGATGGCTTGCTCGTCAACAGCCTGGGCGCAGGCCCGAGCGCCGTTGTCGGCCAGGTGAACAGCCTGAGCCAGGCTCGACATCTTTCGGCCACCGTCGATCACCACGGCGGCGGCGAAGATCATCGCCGACGCGATGACCACGAAGTACAGCGCAGTGGACCCGCTGTCGTCACCAACCAAACGCTGTCTAATCAAACGCTGGGATTTCGCCAAATATCTACGCACCGCTACCGCCGCCAAGCCGCCATGATTTCGCCTCACCTCAGGTTAGCGGCGGACGGCGAGCTGACGGCACGGTTAAGGGCCGGCGCCCGTGATCGTGAACGTCAGCTCAAGACCGGACGTTGCCCCCGTGGCCGTAACCTCCCAGACGGTTCCGACTTGGTCGGCATCACACTGCCAGCGCACGGGTAGGTTCCCGTCACGATCTGCCTGTCCTTGACGAAGACCCGTGGCCTGAGGGGAGGTGAAGTCGACGAACTCTCGCGAAACGAAGTTCGACAACACGGCGAACGGGCGGGTTTCCCCGTCACACGCGAAGGGCTCCTCATCGACGGCGATGGTGAGTGCTGCTCCGCTGGCGATGCCATCGAACGAGATTTTCGCAGATCGGACCTCGTCATCATCGGCGTGGACATTGAATTCCTCGGCGACGAGTGTCCACGATGTTCCCGACTCGTTTCGTTGACACTGCCAGAAGACGTCGAGCGTGCCCATGCTGTCGGCCTGTCCCGACAGCATGTCACCGTTTCCTGCGCCGGCATTGAAGCGCACCACAACGTCGGGCGTGAGATTGGTCAGTCGGGCAACCTTGCGGCGCTCCCGGTTACAGACAAACGGGTCTTCCAGCAGCTCAACTTCAATCGGCCCGTCGTTCAGGGGCTGGGGAGGGAGCCCGGTTACGGTGAAGGCCGCAACCCGAAGCGACTTCTGCCCGTGGGCCCGCACCTCCCAGGTGGTGGAGGAGAGAAGCTGGTCGCACGTCCAGTTCACCTGCACGTTGCCTTGGGAGTCGGCGGTTCCCGATCGAAGCCGATCGGCCGTTGGGGTGCGGAAGTCGACGATCTCGAAAGGCTCGGCATTCTCCAGCTGCCCGACAACTTGACGTGTTCCGTCACAAACCAACGGCTCAGGTGATGGGGTGTACGTCATCAAGCGGGCGCCGGCCGGATCGGTGAACGAACCCTCCACAAAGAACGTCGATGTTCGGCCCGACGTCGCGCCTGTGGCGGTGATCTGCCAGGAAAGGCTGCTCTCGTTTGGCTCGCATTTCCATGGCAGCTGATAGGTCCCACGGTCGTCGGCGATCCCATCGGGAATCTCAACCGGCATCGGCGAACTGAACGAAATGGTTTCACCCGGTTCGGCGTCGAAGAGCACCACGGCTGGGGCTTCGTTCCCGTCGCAATACACGCCGTCGTTGAAGTGGTCGATGGTGAACGTCCCACCGACCGGGGTGGGAGAGGCTTGCGATGCCTGTTCCGACGACGACGCCTGTGAAGACGATTCGTCGGCGGGTGAGGCGTCTTCTGACCCGGCGGCATCGTCGTCCGACGTGCAGGCGGTGGCCACTGCAGCCAGCGCAAACAGAACTGCCATCAGAAATGCAGTCCGCCGAGCGGGAAACGTTGTCGCCAATCCTTGCCCTCCGCGAGCTCTTCGTCACCCGAGCCTAGAACAGCAGTGACGATAACGGCCGTCGCCCCTTGTCCGGCGACTGGGGAGTGCTAGGGCGTGAGGATGACTTTGCCGGTCGTCAGGCGACCTTCGAGCATCCGGTGGGCTTCGGCCGCTTCGGCGATTGGGAGGCGTGCCCCGATACGAACGTCGAGCTTGCCGTCGGCAATCCAGGAGAAGAGTTCACCGCTCCGGGCCAGCATCTCCTCGCGGGTGGCGATGTAGTGGAAGAGACTTGGTCTGGTGACAAACAACGATGGGGCGAACTCCAGTGGGCTGATCGGTTCAACCGGACCCGACGCATTGCCGAACGTTGCCATTGTTCCCCGTGGACGGAGCAGATCGAGGCTGCGCCGGAACACCGACTGGCCGACACCGTCGTACACCACATCGAGCGCTCGTTCTCCGGCGATCTCTTCCACGGCGTCGCCGAAGTCGACGTCGCGATACATAATCACGTGATCGGCTCCGGCTCCCCGAGCCAACTCGGCCTTCTCCGTGGTGCCGACGGTGGTGAAGACCTCGGCTCCGATCATCTTGGCCATCTGGATCAGCAGCAGCCCTACGCCTCCGGCTCCGGCGTGGATAAGGCAGCGGT
The DNA here is from genome assembly GCA_965216355.1 of Acidimicrobiales bacterium. GTDB lineage: Bacteria > Actinomycetota > Acidimicrobiia > Acidimicrobiales > SZUA-35 > JAHELU01. Next base: position 317,919 of record CBDCFR010000012.1, on the reverse strand, counting down.
CTCCCGCCGCCAGGGGAAACGTGTCGGTCACCAGATAGTGAGCGGTCATGCCCTGCAGCATCACGGCCGCCGCCAGTTCGAGGTCGACTCCATCGGGCACGGGTACCGCCGACGCTGCCGGCATGGCCACCTTCTCGGCGTAACTGCCGATGGCGGAGGTCCAGGCCACGGTGTCGCCGACGGCCATGTCGGTCACGTCGGAACCAATGGCCGTGATCGTGCCTGCCCCTTCGAGCCCTGGAGTGAACGGCAACGGCATGGGATAGAGCCCCGTGCGATGATAGGTGTCGATGTAGTTCAGCCCTGCTGCGGCCACCTCAACCACGATCTGGTCGGGGCCGGCTGTTGGCTCATCGACCTCGGTCCACACCAGCACCTCGGGTCCGCCGGTTTCTGCTGCCTGAATCGCTCTCATGGTGGAATCCTAGCGCTGCTGCTGGCAGGGACTATCAGGCGAACGGGTCGTCGGCGTCGTCGGGGACCATCGATCCGACGTCATCACCATCGGGCCCGCCGCCGGCTTCGAACAGGTGCAGCGTCCCACCGGCGAAGTGATAGGCCTCGGCCAGCCAGTCGAGAATCTCGTCGTCGATCTGGGCCGGATCCGACACGTTGATGACGTGAAAGTGTTTGCCGTTCTGACTGTTGACCTTGCGCGACAGTCGCTCGCTGGTGAGCCTGCGGCCGAGGGTGAAACCGAGAGCGGTCCAGCGGGTCATCGAACGGAGGGAGCAGAAGGCCGGTCCGTTCTTGAACAGGATGCCCATGCCGATCGGGTCGATGATCACGTCGCCTTGGCGTTCCAGGTGTGGTGCCACAGCGTCGAAGATCAGTCGTTCCCATTCCTTGGCCGTGGCGAAATACTGGTCGAGGGTCAAGCCGGGGCTGCACATGTGCGACTGCCTGGGCCGACCGAAATCGCGTTGACAGTCGGGGCAGGTCCATCGCTCCATACCAGCGAGCCTACGGCATTCCTATAAGCAGCGGAATGGCGACGAGACTCTGGACGACGACCAACAGCGCTCCGAGATAGAAGAGCCAACGCGGTGGCATCCATCCGTCGCGCTGAGGACCCAGCGAGAGTGTGGCCATGAGCATCAGTCCGACGTAGATGAGCACGGCCCAGAGGACGCCGATAAGAGCTCGTGGCACCGAGATGTCTTCGAGCAGCAACACGAAGACCGACACGAAGTTGACTACCACGAGAAAGACCAGCGCTGTTCGAATCCACCTTGGCCACTGACGGTGACTGATCGACAGCGCCCCGAGGATGATGGTCGGAAACAACGCGGCCCCTCCGCCGAAGCTGAGTGGGAAAAGTGTCAGCACGGCCAACACGCGAAGCGGGGTGAGGAGGCGGCGTCGAAGCTCAGCCCGTCGACCGAGTAACGCGAGGCCGTGAACGAGCCCGGCCACGGTGAACGCCCCGACGATGAACAGCGTGCCGTTCCAGGTGAACTCGGGGTTCGCGGTGATGTAACGCATCCAGATTCGAGCGTGTACGCCCCAAAGAGCGCCCAGAATCAGCGCTCCCAAGACGATCAACGGCCACGGTAGTCGCCGAAGCCTGCCAAACGATCTGTCGGCCCCCACAGGCCCATCGTACTTATTCGTCCCAACTATTTCCGTCCGACGGGAACCAGGGCCCTGCTACGGTTCGTCTTATCGACATGAAGCAACGAACGCTCATTACTGCTGCCCTCGCCCTCGCCGTGGCGCTTATGCTCGCCGCTTGTGGTTCGGCCGAAGACACCATCGACGCCGTGGAAGACGACCTGCCCGGTGGAGACATCACATCCGGTGATGGTCCGGTTGACGGCGACCTGCCGTTGGGAGCCGGCCCGTACCCGGTGGGCACCCTCGATATCACTGTGACCCATCCCGACCAGGACGACTTGGTCTACACCATCAGCTGTCTTGGCGATACCGCCACGATCACACCTGTGGTTGACGGACTCAACGAGATGATCGCCTGCGAACGCTTGGGCGAGGATGCGGTACAGACACTGCTGGTTGACGGTCCGCCGGCCGACCGCATGTGCACCGAGATCTACGGTGGCCCCGACGAGGCCCGTGTGGTGGGCACCCTCGACGACCAGGCGGTCGACACCGTCATCCTGCGCAACAACGGTTGCGGCATCGACGACTGGGACAATGTCCTGGCCGGCGTGCTGCCGACTGCTGTCGGGGCAACCGGATAGGCGTCGGGGGAGCAAGGATCTGTGGCCAAGCTCCGAGCCGTCCATCCGGTGTTGTCGGTTCGAGATGTTCGGGCCTCGGCTCGGTGGTACACCCAGCTGGGATTTGAACCGCTGTTCGCCGACAACGACGAGTCGCCAACCTACGCTGGAATTCAGCGCGATGGGGTGGAGATCCACCTGCAGTGGCATAGCGAGAAGGAATGGAAAGACGGTCTCGATGCTGCCGCCTACCGGTTTCTGGTCGATGACCCTGATGCCTTGTTTACCGAGATCGCCGAGCGATCCACGGTGCTGGAAGGCCGATCGGTCAACGACACCGGCTGGGGTACCAGGGAGTTCGGACTCTACGATCCCGACGGCAACGCCCTGTTCTTCTACCGCGATCTTTAGTCGGTGGCGCCAGGCACCATACGGGCGAAGTAGATCCGGTTGTAGCCGGCCTCGACTGCTCGATGGGTCTCGATGAATCCCCGCTTCGGGTAGTAGTCGAGGTTTTCCGTCATCGTTTCGTTGGTGTAGAGACGGATCTCGTGGTGGCCTGACGCTCGGGCCGCCTCATCGGCGTGGTTCAACAGCGCGGCCCCGATCCCTCGGCCCTGCACAGTGGGGTCGGCGGCGATGTTGTCGATGTAGAAGTGATCGTCCTTGGCCCACATCACGATGAGTCCCACCACGTTGGTGTCGATCGTGGCGACCGACACCACCCCTCGCTCGATCAGCTCGCCGTAGTCGTCGAGCATTGGCGCAGGGGGTTTGCCGATGCGTTCGACGTAAAGAGCGTACGCCGCGGCGACGCAGGCTTGGATGGCGGCTTCGTCGGCAGCCTCGGCCTTCCTGATTCTCATTTCGGTGGCGGCCGCTCGCCACGAACCGTGGCCACGAGGTCGACCAGTTCGGACATCACGTCATCGGCCAGTCGGCGAACCGTTTCGTGGTCGTCAGATTTGCCCGCCGCCAACGCGGTGACGTCGATCGGATCGCCGACCTCCACCAACACGTGAGGCCGGAGAATCAGATTGCGCACGAGGGCCACCGCTGGGCGCTTCTTCGGGAGCACCCGGTGGGTGCCGACCATGGCGATCGGCACGATTGGAGCACCGGTCCGCAAGGCCAAACGCACCGCCCCGGTCTTGGCCCGTTCCGGCCAGAGGTTGGGGTCCCTAGTGGTGCGACCCTCGGGGAAGATACCAACCGCCTCGCCGGCTTCGAGCGCGGCGGCTGCCGCGTCGAGCGAATCGGACGCCGCCGACGTTCCCCTCTCCACCGGGATGAACCCAACCCGACGAACCAGCGATCCCAGCACCGGAGCTCGGAACACACCGCCGGTGGCCAACATGCGAAGCGAGCGGCCCATCCGGCGGCACGTGAGGGCCAAAAGAATGCCGTCGGCGTAGCTGGCGTGGTTGGAGATAACGATGATGGCACCGGCTGGCAGCCGGGCCACAGCACGGGTTCGTCCCTTCCTCTTGGCGATGCTGAGACGGGCAACCGCCGCCACAACCGATCCGAGAATCGAGGCGGCAAGTGCGTAGACGAGGGCCCCGGATCGACCGGGATTCTTCCATGCCATGGCCAATTGATAGCACGAATCATGGAGAATCGCGCCGGTAGATGTCGTGCCGCCTTACATCGTCATGCCCGATGATCGGCGGTTGACAATTGACGGCCGCCCACCTCGGCCCCGACAATAGGCCTCGTCGACAATCCGGGGCGACACCGCCGCAACATGTCACCACCGACATCAGATTCCTAAGGGGAACACCACATGCGAAAGCTTTCCGTCTTTCTTGCCGCCACATTGATAACAGTGTTAGCCACAGCTGGAGGTGTGTCAGCTGCACCCCCGGGTAAGGGTGGTGGAGGTAACGGCGGCGGAGGTGGAGGAGGTGGTGGTGGCGGAGGTACGCCTACCGCCATTGTGACGATGGGCGACAGCTACATCTCCGGCGAAGCCGGCCGCTGGCAGGGCAACTGGGCCACCTTTGAAGGCAATCGCGGCGGTACCGATCGGGCTGCGTACAAGCGTAAGGGTGTGTGGTACTACGACGCCTCCCGGGTCTACGGAAACACCGTCGATGGCTGCCATCGCTCCGACGTGGCCGAAGTGCTCAACAACAGCATCGCCGTCGACGCCAAGATCAACCTGGCCTGCTCGGGAGCCGAGACCGCCAACATCTTCCGGGCGTCGAACGGCGGAGTCTCCTTTAAAGGTGAGGCGCCTCAAGCTGATCAGCTGGCCGGCGTGGCCGCCTCTCACGATGTGGAGATGATCGTGCTGTCGATCGGTGGCAACGACCTCGGCTTTGCCGACATCATCATCGACTGCACGATCGAGTACAACACCAGTCCGTCGTGGTGGCCTAACACTTGCAACGGCGAGCAGCAAACCAACGTGAACAACCGTATGCCGGGTGCCATGGCCGGGGTGGCCAAAGCCATCGACGAGATCCGGGCCGTTATGGACGCCGCCGGACAGGACGCCAGCAGCTACCGTCTCGTGGTGCAAAGCTACCCGTCGCCCATCCCCCGAGGCAGTGAGATCCGCTACTCGGAGAGCGGCTGGAGCCGCACCAACACCGGCGGCTGTCCGTTCTGGAACGTCGACGCCAACTGGGCCCGAGACTCCCTCGTGCCTCAGATCGCGAACAACCTGGCCTCGGTGGCGGCATCCAAGGGTGCCGAGTTCCTCGATCTTCGTGACCAGCTTGAGGACCGCGAAGTCTGCTCCACCAGCGCCTCACACGGCTCCGGATCCGACGCCGAATGGGCTCGGTTCCTGGTCACCGGTCTGACCCAGGGTGTGGCCCAAGAGTCGATGCATCCGAACGCTCTCGGACAGCAAGCCACCGGCACGTGCCTCACGATGATGTTCGCCGCGCCGGCCGGAAACTACTCCTGTACTAACGTGGCCGGAAACGGACCGGGGGTCATGAATCTCAACGGCCTGTAGGTCGGAGCCGCTGAGGCTTCCACAATTGAGCTAGGACGAGGACCGTGATCCGGTGGCCCCTTTCAAGGGTCTGGGGTCACGGTCTTCGGCGTTGAGAGATGGGTCTACAGTTGGAGGGGTGCGTGCGATCGTTGTGCGAGCCGAAACAGACGGCGGCGGTCTCTGGGATCCGGCCGGGTCGGCTATTGACGTGGCCGAGTTGCCAATTTCGGATCGTTTGACAGCGGCCTTGGCCGACTGGGTGGCCTTTTACCAGGAGGTCGAGGGGGTGCTCGATGCTCCGGAGATCATCGATGAGTTCGTGAGCCAGGGCTACAAGATCGCTCACGGTGTTCGCCGGGAACTCAAGGGCTCGACAGTATGGTTCGACCGCCCCGACAGCGGCGAGCGAGTGTCTATCGAATTGCGGCGGCCACGTTAGCCGTTGCGTCGGCCTCGGTAGTTTCAGGCGTTGGCTACCACATCACGTACTCGTCGGTTGTCATGGCGTTGATAAGCATGACAATAAAGGCCGACGGTGTCTTGGCCGCGGTGCGGCGCAAACGAATACCCATCACCCGGATTGCTTCCAGGGCCTGCGGGTAGTCGCGAAGATCGCCGCTCCAGCCGAGGTCGTTGACGAGCTGCACGAACTCGGCGTCGGCGTCGGCCAACTGGCCAGGACTCGGTACGGTCTTGCCGTCGGCCGGGAGCGCCGCCGATGCGGTGTCGGCCGCGGCCACATACTTGGCGATGTTCTCGGTGTTGGGCATGTAGGTCGGCCCACCTTCGCCGCCAACGGTGATCACCAAAGATTTGAAGAGCGCCTCAAAGAGTTGAGGCGGGAAGATGTTTCCCTGGCCGTGTCCGTCCGGCCCTTGATCATTGTCGTACATGGATTCCCTCCACTAGATAGTTCCGGCCCCGACCATCTTCATAATAATTCTACTAGGAGTGGTTCCGGGGATGAGTTTCAGCAGGGCGGCTTCGGCCTGGGCTCGCAGGAGCTCGACCTCAACCATCGCCTTCGCCAACGCTCCGGAGGCGGCAGCCTCGTCGAGCACGGCGGCTCGGACGTGGTCGTCGGTGCCGTACCGCTGGTACAGCTCGGAGAACCGCTCTCGTTCCGAGTCATCGAGCTGCGCTGCGTGTAGGGCGACGGGATATAGGCAGGGGCGGCGGCTGATTGTCCGTTGATCGCCATTGACTAGGCGTTGGCAATCCGACAGAATCTGGCGGCCGGTTCCGCAGGCCAGCCCGAACGATTCGGCGTGGATGAGTCGATCGGAATCGGAGCCACTGAGAAGTAGCGCCGCCTTGGCGAACATCGCGAAGAGCCAGCCTGTTTTGCCCTCGATGGCTTTGCGTACCTCGTCGGGTGGCGCCAGCCGGTCGACTGTTGCGATGTCTCCCAACTGCCCGTCGCCGAGCCTGGCCAGGCCCGTGGCGAAACACTCGGTTAGGGATGCTCGGGTTTCGGCGTCGGCGTCCAGCCGGTTGATGATCGAAAAGGTGATGGGGGAGAGGAAAGCGGCACCGATGATGGTGGCGGCCGGGGTCGACGGGCTGTGCATCAAGATCGGGTCGTGCCCGTCGATTACGTCGTCCAGGAAACGGGCGCCGAGGTACAGGGCGGTGCAGGCGGCGGCCACGCCGATCTGGTCGGGGCTTGCCTCTTCTGTGCTGGCCAATGCCAGCGGCAGATAGACGCAGACAAGATTGTGGGGTTGCCGTCGGGCGAAGGCTGCGGCGGCAAGGTCGACGGCTTCCAGCGCTGACTGCCGCAGCTCACCGGGAGCGGTCACATGGACGACCTCGGGACGGAGCCGATCGAGCACCAGACCTTCGACCGAGCGATCGACCGGTTGTTCTGCCGTGGCTGGTTGTTTTGTCACTGGAGGATGGCCTGACGGAACTTGCCGACGTCGATGGCTCGGCCTTGGGTCAACACGTCATCAAATTGGTCGCCGAGTGCTTGTTGCACCGAGACGACGGCGGGGCGGAGTTCGTTGTCGAGGGCCCCCTTGATCGGTTGGGCATACGACTCGGCCAGCTCTCGGCTCAGTCCAAGTAGCAGACCGGCTTCCTGGTGTTGGCCCCGGCTGGCGTGCACCGACGCCAACACGATCAACGCCCACGGTAGATCGCCGTGGTTGATGACCTCCTCGGTCAACTCGAGAGCGGCTGCGGTCAGCGTCTCGGCTTCGTCGATGCGGTCCATTGTCCAGTACACCCGGGCCAGCGTCGATTGGGCCCGCACCTTGCCGTTGAGTCCGGGGCTCGCGTCCCAGTGGCGGAGAGCTGACGTGGCCCGTTCCTCGGCTTTGTCGAGATCACCGGTTCGGAGTGAACATTCGGCCAGACGGGAGAGGGGTGTGCCGCAGAGCCACGTGTCGCCTCGGGCCTCGAACAAGTTGAAGCTTTCGGTGAACAGTTCAGAGGCCAGCTCGGTTTCGTGTTCGGCCAGCAGAATGTTGCCGTCGCTGACGAGCTGCATCGGGCGGAGCACGTCGGGCATGGCTCGGTCGATCTCGAGGGCCTCGTGAACGGTAGAAAGGGCCAGGTCCCGTTCGCCCCACGAGGAGTGGGTGGCGGCCTGGATTTGGAGTCCGGTGGCTATCGTCCAGTTGTCGAGGAGCCCATGGTTGTTGGACTGTCGGCACACGTCGACGGCCTCACGAGCGAGTTCGACGGCCCGTCCGGCGGCGCCACCGTAGGTGCTGAGAACGGCGAGCCTCACCAAGCTTTCGGCGTATTGGGGGAGGTGTTTGGTCTCGGGAACGTCGAGCAGGCGCTGCATCCAGTCGAGGCCTTCCTGGAGGTGACCCTGCCACCAGAACATGAGGAGTCCGTTGGCCGTTGCCACCGCTTCCGGCAGCAGCGTTTGGTCGGTGGTGGCCCACTGGAAGAGGGTGGTGAGGTTCTCCAGCTCGTCGTCGAGAACCTGGTAGCTGAGCATTTGCTGCGGACCCTGGAGCGAGCGTGACCGGTGGCGAACCAAGGTGGTGAGACTGCTTGCGCAGCCGGCTCGAACCGTCTGCAGCTCGCTGGTGTCGAGCGTCGACATGGCGATGGCTTCGCGAACCACCCGTAGCATCCGTACCCGGGCTCGCTGCTGGCTTGATGCCTCGACGTTGGCCAGTCGATGTTCGGCCAGGGCGGCGATTGCCGTCACCGTCTCGTCGTTGGAGAGGCCAACCAGGTCAGACATGGAGTCGGTTGTCGCCCCGGCTGGGAGCTGGCTGAGCCAACGTGCGATCTCTTGGGCGTTCGGGGTGAGGAGGTCGTAGCTCCAGCGAACCGTTTGGTCGAGGGCCTGGTGGCGCGGTGGGAGATCTCGGCGGCCGCCGGCCAGGAGGGTGAGGGATCGTTCGAGCTCGTTTCGCAACTCGATGAGGGGGAACACCGACAATCTTCCGGCAGCCAGTTCGATAGCCAGCGGCAGGCCGTCGACGCTCTGGCAGATCTGTTCGATTGCTTCCAAATCATCGGGGTCGGGGGATTCGATGGCTGCGAATTCGAGGAACAACTCGGCAGCCACCGACATGTCGCCGCTTTCGGAGCGGGCGGTGGAGAGGGGGAGTACCTCAACGAGGTTTTCGTTGGCCAGCTGAAGTGGACGCCGACTGGTGGTGATCACCGAGGCCGCAGGGGCCAATCGAGCGATCTGGCCGATATGAGAGGCGACGTCCACCAGCTGTTCGAGGTTGTCGAGCACGATGACCCACCGGCCGGCTTCCAGCTCGTCGGCAATTGCGGCTGGGTCGGCCTGCCTCGCCGCGTCGAGGCCGATCGCGGCGGCAATCTCGGGCAGCACCTGGTCGGTGTCTTCGATGTGGCTGAGATCGACGAGATGGAAGAGCCGGTCCGACAGGTTGTTGAGCAGCTCGACGGCCAGCCGTGTCTTGCCGACACCGCCGGTGCCGCTGAGGGTGAGGAGCGACCCGCCACCGCCCCGGTGAGCGAAGGTCAGGAGTCGGTTCATGTGGTCGGCCCGCCCGATGAGATTGCCGTGAGTTGCCGGGAGCTCGCCGCCGACGGGTCGGGCCCGAGGTGCACCATGGGTTCGGGGGCGGTCGGTCACTTCCACGAGACGTTCCGGTACCCGCAGGTCTTTGAGCACGAACCGGCCGTGTTCGATGAGCTGGTAGCCGTGGTCGGAGAGGGGAAGCTGGTCGGCCGCCGCTCCCGACAGCAGGATCTGGCCGCCCCGCCCGGCGCCGGCCACTCGTGAGCAGCGATGGATGTCGAGGCCGATCAACCCGAGTTCGGGGAGGAATCTCACGTCGCCGTGATGGATGCCGATGCGGCTTTGGAGTCGGTCGTCAATGTCGGGCGAACGGTCGATCCGGTTCCGTAGCTCGATCGCGCCGGCCACGGCACTGGCCACCGAGTCGAAGAGGTAAAGGAAGCCGTCACCTTGGTTGGAGGCTTCGAAGCCGCCGGTTCGGTTGAGGCACTGGTGGGCGAGCTCGTGATGGGCCGCGACCTGCCGCGTCCAGTCATTGTCGAGAGTTTGAGCCAATGCCGTCGACGCCTCGATGTCGGTGACGAGGATGGTCGAATTAGGCCCGATATATCTGGACGGAGGCTGGACCACCGATGCCGGTATCGCGTTGCCTTCGCTCGATGACGCTGACCTCGCGCTCCCTCCGGAATTTGTGCCTGCCGTCGTCCCAGGGCCATGGTGCTGGCTCTCAGACATTGCCTCCAGTGTTGCAGAATGCGGCGGCTAACGCAGTATCTTGCTGTTTCCTTGGCCTTGGTTCGGGCGCGACATCGCTGGCTGGTCCGATCAGGCCCAGCCAGGGATGCTGGCGGCTCATGCCCTCCCTCCGAGACAGTGTGTTACCACTGGCATCCTGAGGCACAAGCTCAACAGCTGCGGCCCAACCGGTTGTGGGGGCTGGACTGACACGTCTATCCCTCTTGGGGTCGGTGCGTATCGTCGCTGCTGCTGTTGACGCAATTGTGGCCGCTGTGGCTTGGCCTCTTCCGCCGAATTTTCCGCATAAAGTGAGAAATCAGGCAGGAAAATGGTGGCTACGGCGTAAGGTCGTAGTCGATTTGTGGCTGGGTCAGCCCGGTTCGACGAATTCAGCGAGACCCTGGGGTTTGATGATGCGGATTTTGCGGCGCCCGGTTTCCACCAGATCTTCCTCGCGGAGGCGCTGAAATGCTCCGACAACGGCGTCGCGGGAGGCGCCGATCCACTCCGCCAACTCCTGTTGGGTTAGGGGGGCGACGAGGGTGATCGATCCGTCGGCGTCGGGTTTCTGGTCGGCGGCGAGTTCGAGAAGACGGCCGCCGAGCTGGATGGTGACGGTGCTGGTGGCCGCCTCGATTCGTCGGTTGACGGTCTCCCGCAGTCGAGCGGTGACCGACCGCAGCACAGCGATAAGAATGGCCTGATCCTGGTTGATCAGTTCAAGGAATCTTGGGCCGGGGATGAAGAGGTACTCCACCGGACCCATGGCTTGAATCGACAACGATCGAACCTCGTTGTCAATCACACCCATTTCGCCGATCATGTAGCCACGGCTTCTGAGCTCGATGAGTACCTTGCCGCCGGTTGGCGCTCCTCGCACGAGTTTGACTCGCCCAGTGCGGATGATCAGCGCTCCGTTGGGGGCGTCGCCCTGCATAAAGAGGTAGTCGCCGTCGCCGACGGTCCGGTGTTCACCGGCGTCTTTCAGTGCTTGCTGTTGGGCGGGGGTGATGAATTCCCAGAACATATGTGGTTCTCGGCGGTTGGTGGCGGTTGAGTGGCGGGCGGGGAGGCGCGTCGAAATACCTTGGTTCCGCGACGGCGCCTGCCTTTCCGCTAGGCCCATTCTGCCATTCTCTGCGGTTGTTTGGCTGAGGAATGCGGCCTATGGGTGGGGTGGTGCGGCTTGGTTCGGTGCGGCTACTCGCCTCGGAGGGCGTTGTAGGCGTGAACCATGTCTCGCACCTTCTGCCCGTGGTTGCCAGCATCAATTCCGGCGAGCACCTCGGCTGAACGGCCGCGTCCCCAGGCATTGCCCTCACCGTTGCCTCGGGCTAGCGCGGTATTGATCGCTTGCGCGGCTCGATCTCGCCCCGTGAGCTTGTCGTTTTCTTTCTGCTGGCTCTGTTTCTGGCTCTGGCCTTGTTGATTACCCTGACCTTGTGCTTTGTCGAGCCCATTGGCTCGGTTGGTCTGGCCGGGCGCTTCGGTCGACTTGCCCTGGGACTTCTCCAGCCCCTGCCTGGTCGCCTCGGCGGCCCGTTCAAGTCCGGTGGCCTTTTCGTCTTGGGCGGCCGCGCTTGTCGACGCTGCGATGATGAGCGCGGCCGCAACGAAGATTGATGTTGCGATGCCGCCAGTGAGCATGTGTTGACGACGACCTGGTGAGTGCCTCATATTCCTTGCTCCACGCGGGTCGTGTGTTCGGGGCAGAGATGCCCGACTGCCGAGCCAAGCAATGCGCCGGCCAGGGTGAGTGAATCGTTGTCGGACTTGTCGATGGCATCGCCGGTGAGGGCTTCGACGTATGAAGTGAGAATTTCGGTGGGCTTCGTCCCTTGATCAAGCTGACCGCAAAAGAGCAATCCGGTCGACACAAACACGTCGGGATCCTCAATCGCTGTTGTCGCGTACTCGGTTTCAGCGAGCAGCTCGTCGACTGTGGCGATGAACTCGACGACGCCATCGTCGACGGTCTCATCGAAGGCGAGCGCGTCGGCTGGCTCGGCGTTTTCGTCGTCTGGCGCGGCCCTTTCGTCGTCTGGCGCTGTTGAGGGCGGCTGCGTTTCTGCTTCGCGTGTGGCGTCCGTGGATGCCACCTCGCTGTCCGCGGTACAGCCCGTTAACACAACGGCAACAAGCGCGAAGGCGGGACCCAATCGGCGAATCATCACGTCGACAGTATCGGCAATCCGCTTAACCGAACTTGAGCGAACCACCCCCTCTTGTACAGCTCAAGATCATTCTTGTGGCCGATGCGGTAGAGCGGCGGTTGTCCTACGGTTGGAGTATGAGGTGGTCGAACCAGCACGAACCGACCCGCGAATCTGGTGGCTTTCGTTATCTGGTCGAGCATCGTCACCTCGTCTTCGATGTTTTGCTCGCCGTGGGTCTCATGGTCCTCGGTTTGGCCACCGTCGGCGATAGCTTCACCGGCAGCACGTTCAGCCGTGAGCCCGATGCTCTCAACACCGCCCTCATCATCATCGGCACTCTGCCAATCATCGTGCGGCGACGCTTCCCGGTTACGGTGCTGCTTGTGCTTCTATTGGCCTGGGGATTGGACCGGGCCCTGGACTACCCGACAACGGTGGCCAGCGGCGCCGTAATCGTGGGATTCCACACGATCGGGACCGAACTCACTCGCAGTCGGGCCCTCAAGATCGGTGGCGTGGCCGCTGTCGCCATCAGCAGCTGGACGACGCTCGGGGCTCTGACGCTCGAGTCGGTTCCGTATTACGCTGTGCTGTTTCAACTCCTATTCACCGCAGTTCCTTTGTGGTTCGGCATGGAGATCCACGACCGGCGCCGCCGAATCGAGGAGTTGACGTTTCGGGCCGAGCAGGCCGAACGTGACCGTGAGCAGCGGATCCAGCGGGCTGTGTCCGAGGAACGAACCAGGATCGCCCGCGAACTGCACGACGTTGTGGCCCACCAGATCACCGTGATCGCCGTGCAGGCCGATGGGGCTCGGCGCATCGCCCGCAACGGTGATCCTCGGGTCGGTGAAGCTCTCGACAACATCATGGCCAGTGGCAAGTCGGCCATGACCGAGATGCGACGTATGGTCGGGCTCCTGCGAAACGCCGACGACACCAGCACCGGTGACGACACCACGAAAGACACCGTCGACGATATTGCCGACCCGGCCCTCGCCCCACTCCCGACGCTGGCCGACATCGACGGTCTTGTCGACCAGGTCGAAGGAGCCGGAATGCCGGTGTCGGTGGAGATAGGCGGTTCTCGTCAGCACCTCGACGACGGGGCGGAGTTATCGGCCTACCGGGTGATTCAAGAGGCATTGACCAATGCGCTTCGCCATGGTGGTCCCGGAGTCACGGCCAATGTCCAGGTGGAGTACGGCGAATCCGAACTCTCACTTCGCATCGAGGATTCCGGCGCGGGCACACGGACGTGGAGTTCGGACCGGCGGAACGACCCCGGCGGCCACAACGGGGCGGTCGGACACGGTCTCCTGGGATTGCGGGAGCGGGTCGGCGTGCACGGCGGACGGTTCGACGCCGGACCAAAACCGGGCGGCGGCTTCCAGGTATCGGCCACCATCCCCTACTGACCCCTGTCGGACCGGCGCACCACGGACTACGGTTGATTCGGTGATCGAGGTTCTGCTGGCCGACGACCAGGCCATGATCAGATCAGGCATCAAGCTGATCCTCGAATCCGAGGATGACTTGACGGTGGTGGCCGAGGCCGACGACGGGGAGCAGGCCGTACGCCTGGCCCAGCGCACCCGGCCCGATGTGGTGCTGATGGATGTCCGCATGCCCAAGATGGATGGGCTGGAGGCCACCCGACGGATCACGACGGCCGATCTCGGTATCCGGATCATCGTGTTGACCACGTTCGATCTCGACGACTACGTCTACGGGGCGTTGCGGGCCGGGGCCAGCGGTTTCCTCCTCAAGGACGCCGGCGGCGATCAGCTGGTCGACGCCGTCCGGGTCGTCGCCTCCGGTGACGCCCTGATCGCCCCGTCGGTCACCAAGCGGCTCATCGGCGAGTTCGTCCGCCGAAACGACGTCCCTGAGGTCAGCGGCCTCGATGATCTCACCGAGCGGGAACTCGAAGTGCTGCGGCAACTGGCCCGTGGCCTGTCCAATGCCGAGATCGCCGAAGCACTCTTCGTCTCCGAGACCACCGTCAAGACCCATGTCTCCCACATCCTCACCAAACTCGGTGTTCGGGATCGGGTCCAGGCGGTGGTCGTCGCCTACGAATCCGGTCTGGTCACCCCCGGCGGCTGATCTCATCCTTGAGGATGAGATCCGGCTCCAGGTTCATTCCCAGGGCTTGGTCCACAAACGATCCTGCGGCCGATGACCGGCGAGACAGGTCGGTTGATCATGACAGTACGGGGTGTCCGAACCCGGATCACCCAGTTGCTCACTCGCCACGGAGGATGTCATGACCACAACCGTTCAACCAACCCCACCGCCGTCGCCCACATTCAATGTTGCCGGTTCACCCACGCCACCCGCACCGGTTGCCGCCATGTACCGCGGGGTCAAGATCTACGGTCGGGGCGACACCGAGGTACGAGCTCTCGACCATATCGACATCGGGTTCGACCGGGCCCGCTTCACCGCCATCATGGGTCCTTCGGGGTCGGGCAAGTCGACCCTACTGCACACCATGGCCGGGCTCGACACCCTCGACGACGGCACCGTGGTAATCGGCGGCACCGACCTCGGCGCCCTGTCCGACCGTAAACTCACCGACCTTCGTCGGGACAAACTCGGCTTCATCTTCCAGGCCTTCAACCTGATCCCGACCCTCAGCGCCAAGGAGAACATCACCCTTCCCCTGGCCATCGCCGGTCGGCGTCCCGAGCCGGCCTGGTTCCAACAGGTGGTGGACGCCGTCGGGCTGGCCGACCGTCTCGATCACCGTCCATCCGAACTGTCCGGTGGGCAGCAACAGCGAGTGGCGGCGGCCCGGGCCCTCGTCTCCAAACCCGAGATCATCTTCGCCGATGAACCCTCGGGCAACCTCGATTCGACCTCCGGGGCCGAACTCCTGGCCTTCATGCGACGGGCCGTCAACGAACTGGATCAGACCATCGTCATGGTGACCCACGATCCGGTTGCCGCCGGCTACGCCGACCGGGTGGTGTTTCTGGCCGACGGCAAGGTGGTCGACGAGATGGTCGAACCAACGGCCGACTCGGTTCTCGACCGTATGAAGACGCTCGGCGGAAAGTGAGGAGCACGATGACCACCATCACTGGTTCAACCGCCACCGCCGGCCTTCTGGCCCTCAAGGGCCTGCGAGCCAATCTTCTTCGTTTCACGCTGACCGCACTTTCGGTGGTGCTCGGCGTGGCCTTTGTTGCCGGATCCTTTGTGTTCACCGACACCATCACCGCTCGGTTCGAGACGCTCTTCACCGACGTGTACGCCGGAATAGACGCCTCGGTGCGACCGGAGGGGCAGGGTGCCGGGGGACCCGACGGCAGCTCATTCGAGGAATCGGTCCTCGATCAGGTTCTGGCCACCGACGGGGTGGCCGTTGCCGCTGGTGCGGCCGCAGGCTACGCCCAAATAATTGCCGACGATGGCACCCCGATCGGGGGACAGAGTCCACCAACGCTGGGATTTTCCTGGATCGACGTCCCCGCACTCAACATCTTACGGATCGACGACGGCAACGGCCGCGCTCCGGAACGTCCCGGTGAGATTACCATCGACGTCGCCACCGCCGAGGCCAACGGGTTTGCCGTTGGCGACACGGTCCTGGTCCAGACCGTCGTCGGAGCCGAGCCCTACACCATCGTGGGTCTCGCCGGGTTCGGTACCGAGGACAACTTGGCGGGGGCCACGATCACCGCCTTCGAGCTGTCCGAGGCTCAACGAGTGTTCGATCTCGACGGCCGGCTTTCCGGTATTGACGTGATCGCCGCCGATGGCACCACGCCGGAGCAGCTGGTCGAGAATCTTTCGGCCTCTCTGGCTGAACAGGCCCAGCCGCTGAGCGTGGTGACCGGAGAGCAGCAGACCGACGAGGAACTCGATGAGTTTGCGGCTGGACTGGGTTTTCTCAATACTGCTTTGCTTGCCTTCGCCGGAATCGCCGTGTTCGTCGGCGCTTTCGTGATCCAGAACACCTTCCGGATCACCGTGGCCCAACGAACCAGGGAACTTGCCCTGCTTCGAGCCCTGGGCGCCAGCCGAAGCCAGGTGACCCTGGTTGTAGCGCTCGAGGCGCTGGTCATCGGCGTGCTGGCATCGGCCGTTGGTGTGGCTGCCGGAGTTGGTCTGGCCGAAGTGGTGAAGGCGGCCATGGATGCCGCCGGCATCTCCGTGCCCGACGGTCCCTTGACCATCGCCGGGCGCACGATCGTCGTTGGCATGGCGGTCGGGGTGACGGTCACCCTGGTCTCGGCATTGTTGCCGGCTCGGCGAGCATCGTTGGTCGCTCCCGTGGCCGCCATGGGAGATTCGGTCGCCCCGGCCGGCCGACGATCGCTGCGGACCCGAACCCTTGTCGGTACGGGTCTGGTCGGTACGGGGGTTGCGATGATGGTGGCCGGCCTGACCATAGGGTCGTTTATCGCAGTTGCTGTTGTCGGCGGCGGCGCTGTCCTGCTGTTCCTTGGCGCGTCCACCCTGGCCCCGCTGTTCGCCGCTCCCGTGGCCCGGATTCTGGCCGCACCCCTGCGGGGAGTGGCTGGAACCCTGGCTCGGGAGAACACCATCCGGAAGCCCCGGCGCACGGCGTCGACCGCCTCGGCCCTGATGATCGGCGTGGCCCTGGTGGCCTTCGTCACCATCTTCGCCGCCTCTATCAAGGCCTCGGTGACCGAAAGCATGGAACAGGATTTGTCCGCCGACCTGGTGGTGACGAGCTCCAACCCGTTGCAGCCCATCAGCCCGGTTGCGGTCCAGATCCTGACCGAGGCTGAAGGCCTCGCCGCTGTGTCTCCGATCCGGACCGACCTCATCGAGATCGAAGGCGACGAGTCGTCGCTTACCGGCATCGACCCGGCCACCATCGACACGGTCTTCGCCGGCGATTCCTCGATCGAATTGAGCAGGATCGGCGATGGGCTGATCGTTACCGAGGGTGTTCTCGAAGCCCGGGACTGGGCCATCGGTGATCTGGTGACGGTCAACTATGGTGCCAACTCGGTGCCAACCGAACTGGTCGGCACCTACAGCGGCTCGATCATGACCGAGTATCTGATCTCGGCCGACGTCCTCACCCGCCACCTAGGCGACGGGCCGATCACGATGACGCTGATCGCCCTCGGCGAAGGGGTTGAGCTCGAGCAAGGTCGGGCGGTGGCCGACGATGCGTTGATCGCTTTTCCCAACCTCGACGTTGAAACGAAGTCGGAAACGGTGGCCAGTGCCCAGGCCAACGTTGATCAGCTGGTCGGATTGTTCTCCGGGCTACTCGGCCTGGCCTTGATCGTCGCCGTACTCGGCATCGCCAACACGCTGGCGCTGTCGATCGTGGAGCGGACCCGGGAGATCGGGTTGCTGCGGGCCGTGGGCTTCTCCCGCCGTCAGGTTCGCAGGATGATCCGATCCGAGGCGGTGATGACCGCCCTGTTCGGCGCCATCATGGGCGTGTTCATCGGTTCGACGGTCGGATTCGGAGTTGTGAACTCGCTGGCCGATGATGGCTTGACCTCATTCGAGGTTCCTGTCGGGTCGTTGGCCGGATGGATGGTGGTGGCCATGGTGGCCGGTGTTTTGGCCTCGGTCGGCCCGGCCCGCAAGGCTGCCCGCCTCAACGTCTTGGACGCCATCTCCCATGCCTGATCGGTGACGGTGTCGGGTCGGTTGAGGCGACCGACTGACCACATGGACCATAGGGATCCTGGACTCCGCGAAATCTTGGATGAGTTCAGGATCCTTTCCGATGTTCTTGGGGTGCGCAGGTCGCTTGGGAAGTGGCGTTGGCGGTTGGGAGTGTCGGTTGCGGTCTGTGTGTCGCTCTCAACCTAGTCGTGGACAACGTAGGTGCAGATCTTTGATGGGACCGATACTACAGAGCCATCCGCGAAGCCGAACTCGTAGGAGAGGCTGACAGCAACAGCTCGGCCTTCGATCGGGGGAAGTAGTTGATCTGTTTCACCGTTATAGACGTACAGGTCAAGCGCGAACTGTCTATCAGGGTGCTCTAGCTCGGCGAGAACAGTCGGGAGGTCGTACACGCCGTATGGCTCTATTACGACTGGGAACGCGCGATCCTCCATGTACGCGGTGTACAGGTAGTCGTCGACAAAGGCGCCGTATCCGTCACCAGCTGCATCTGTCGCGTCGCTGATCGTACTTACACCTTGTGTGGTGGCTTGGTCCTCGATTTCGACTGTCACCTCAACTTGTTCCAAGATGGCGCCAGCACCGCCAATATTGACGAATCGAAAGCTGCCGTCACATGTAATTCGAGAGCTTCTATCCATTGTTGAATCTCGGCCAAAGTCCTGTGCTCGTAATCGTATTTGGTAGACCTTTACATGGGGCTTCGAAGTCAACTCGCTGTATGCATTGGTCGTTACCGCACTCCAAAGCGCGACCATGAGAGAGATGACTCCAAGCCCGAGCGCGGCAAAGATTTCGACCTTCTCAATGCGTGACAGCGATCCAGACATCGTCCAACTATGTCACATCGCTACTCGCAGCTGGCGCTTACATCCTTGAGCACTTGATGGTCGTGGGTGAACAGCGCCACGTTGCCATCAGCCTTCACCAGAACGTCGGCGGTGCAAGTTACGGCGGTCGCCGCCTTGGCCGCTACGAGCGGAGGTGTAGCGAGCCCTGAGGGCCGCATCTTACTAGGTAACTAAGGGCATACGCTCTGTGAGCTATGACAGCCAGCATCTAACGGACTCTCCTGAACAGGTTTCGGAGACCATCATTGGATCGTCCGAGAAGTGGCTGATGTCGGACCGGGCTCGGGCGTTGATCGCCGAGACCTGTGGCGACATGTCCGAGGCGGACAAGCTCGTCGGTTGCGGCACGAGGTTGCGCTACGGCCTGGCCGACGTCGCCGTTGAACATCACGAGAAGGGCTACGCCTACACCACAGGTTTGCAGACGTGCGGGTCGATCTGGGCCTGCCCGATCTGCTCGTACAAGATTCGGGTCAAGCGAGCGGCCGAGATTGCGACCGCCATTGCTCGACATCGGGCCAACGGCGGCACCGTCCTTCTGCTGACGTTGACCACCCAGCACAGCGTCGGCGAATCGCTCGACGACATCTGGTCGGCGGTGCAGGACACGTGGCAGTACATCACGGCCCACTACCGGTATCGGCAGATGCGGGATCGTCTCGGCATCGGGTTTGTCCGCACCGTCGAAGTGACTCATGGGGTCAACGGTTGGCATCCGCATCTGCATGTGCTGTTGTTTGTCGACACGCCGGTCGACCCGTTCGACACGCCCGACGAGTACCGGGAGATCGCCCAGGTCTTTCACGACCTGTGGGTGCGGCGCATGGAGACCAAACACTGTCGTGACGTGCGTTCATCGGTCGGTGTCGACCTGCGCCCGGTCAAAGATGACGGCGCTGATGGTGTCGGGATCTACTGCACCAAAGCCGGCTACGAAGTGGCCCTGGCCGACGGCAAAGCCGGTCGCACCTCCACCAGCCGTCACCCGTTCGCCATTGCCTATGACGCCTGCGATACCGGCGACACCGCCGATATCAAGCTATTCCGTGAGTGGGTGCGTTCGTCGCACGGCCGACGGATGTGGACCTGGTCCCAAGGCCTGCGCCAACGCCTTCGCCTCGGCGTCGAGCGAACGGACGAAGAACTCGCCGCCGAAGCCGAGGTGGCGGTCGAGCGGATCTGCACGATCTCGCCGACGTTGTGGAAGGCCATCATCGCCACCCGCATCGGTCTCCGCTCACGATTTCTCGCCACCCTCGACGGCGGCCCCGGCGCCCTGATGGCCGGGATCGAACTGCTGGCCTCCTACGGCATCGAAGTGGTGATCGAAACCAGATCTGATGGCGCTCCCAGATTGCGGGCGCCGGACGAACCAACAACCAACAAACCAAACAAGGAGACACACTATGTTGTTTAAGAACCTGGTCGTCAGCGAGACGGCCTACGAACTTCTCTTCCAAGAGTCCGAACCCGTCTACGTCTACGAGGAAGGCGTCTTCGGCGCCGACCGTAACCAAGACCGTGACGAGCAGACCGGCTACCCGCTCTGGACGGTCCGAGTGACCGCGTCGGACGCTCAGAATCGTGAGCAGCAGACGCTTGAAGTTCGGGTGGCATGGAAGGAGAAGCCTGAGGCGCCGTTTCAGGAGCCCGTGGTGTTGCCAAACCTTCGGGTCCAGGCATATACCCGCCGCAACGAGCGTGGCATCACCACAATGTGGTTCGCCGACGCCTTCGCTGTGGCCGGCTCGGTCAAGCCCGCTGGCAAACCGGCCGCTGCTGCTGCGCCGGCCAAGGCTGCGGCCTGATCGGAGGTAGAGGATGACTGATACCACCGACACTCCGAAGCTCGTCTACTCGGTCGACGAGTGCGCCGATCTGCTCGGCATCGGCCGCTCGCTTACATGGCAGATGGTCCGCCAGGGTCAGCTCGGCAGCTTCAAGATCGGCCACCGCCGACTCGTGGCGTGGCAGGACTTGGAAGAGTTCATCGCCAGCCGTCGTGAAGTCGCCCAGGGCGACGCTGCCTGATGGCTGCTCGACGTGGTCACGGGGAAGGCTCGGTCTACCGAGTGGATGGCGGCTGGACCGCTGTCCTTGACCTTCCCCGTGGCCCGGACGGGAAACGCAATCGCCGTCGGCGACGGGCCAAGACCAAGGCCGAAGCGCTCGACAAACTTCGTGAGATGCAAGCGGAGCTGTCGTCGACCGGCGACATCGTTGACCGTGATCGTCGAGTGTCAGCCACCCTTGCCGACTTTTACAAGGTGCGGGAAGCCAAACAGATCGCACCTCGAACTCTGGAATTAGACCGCTGGATGCTTGGCGTGATCGAAGACATCATCGGCAATCGACGGATCATCGACCTGAGCGTTGCCGACGTTGATCGCTTCCTTGCCCTAGCTGCCCAAGGTCAAAGCGGTCGACCCATCGGCCGTTCATCCCTCCGCCGCATCCGCTCAACGCTCGTGGCTGCAATCAAGAACGACATGCGTCTAGGCATCGTGCATCGCAATGTCGCCGACCTCTCCGTGATGCCTGGCGGCCTCAGTGAGAAGGCCGAACGTCGGGCGCTCTCGATCGATGAACTCAACCGCTTGTGTCAGGCCGCAACCGGCGCAACGGCGATCCTCGTCGACCTTACTGGCCGCAACGGCCTCCGTCCTTCAGAGGCCAGGGCGATGCGCTGGCAGTTTGTCGACCTCGAAAACCTCACGATGACCGTCCGAGCCCAGCTCAGTAGCAAAGCTGAATTCGTCGAACCGAAGACCCGCAAGGCATACCGAACGATCCGCATAGACGAGGTGACCGCCGACAAGCTCCGGCGCTGGCGTGAGCATCAAGACGTTCAACGGGTGGCAGCTGGTCAGTACTGGCAGGACCTGGACCTCATTGCAGCGACGTCGTCTGGCCGCCCAATCCAACGTCATAACTTCTGCCGTTCGGTTCGGGTGCTCTGCTCCCGCCTCGGCATCGATCCACCGATCGCTCCATACGAACTACGCCACACGGCTATAAGTATCCAGGCTGAAGCTGGTCATGCCGCATTCCACATTGCGGACTGGGCCGGAACATCGGAGCGCATGATCTCCGGCGTCTATCGGCACAAATTGGTCGACGTTGTGGATCTTGGTCCAGTTAATCAGTTGCGACGTGAGTAGATGTATGTATCAATCTACTAAATAGAACGTCTCATTTCATGAAAATGCATGTCGTGAGGTTGATTAAAATGACAACTTTCAGAACTTCTCAAATCTTGAATATTGTTTCGGTTTCCGCAGTCGCGATCGTTCTGCTTGTTGCCGTAGGCGGGGCGGTGACGACTGTCGCCGAGCCGGTCATTTCACCATCCAGTCAAGTCTCAACGGTCGAAGGCGATAATCACAGATCGACTCCCACCCAGAAGGATGTCGACACGCCCGTGAATTCTTCTGGGGAGACGAGCGGAGCAGCTACTGCTCCGGCATCGGTTGATGTCGACACCTTTGAAGATGAGGATGACGGTTCTGAGTTGCCTGGTGATGAGTGTGATCCGCTTTCTCGGGTGACGTTGCCTGGGTGTGAGGATGACGGTTCTGAGTTGCCTGGTGATGAGTGTGATCCGCTTTCTCGGGTGACGTTGCCTGGGTGTGAGGATGACGGTTCTGAGTTGCCTGGTGATGAGTGTGATCCGCTTTCTCGGGTGACGTTGCCTGGGTGTGAGGATGACGGTTCTGAGTTGCCTGGTGATGAGTGTGATCCGCTTTCTCGGGTGACGTTGCCTGGGTGTGAGGATGACGGTTCTGAGTTGCCTGGTGATGAGTGTGATCCGCTTTCTCGGGTGACGTTGCCTGGGTGTGAGGATGACGGTTCTGAGTTGCCTGGTGATGAGTGTGATCCGCTTTCTCGGGTGACGTTGCCTGGGTGTGAGGATGACGGTTCTGAGTTGCCTGGTGATGAGTGTGATCCGCTTTCTCGGGTGACGTTGCCTGGGTGTGAGGATGACGGTTCTGGTGAGATTCAGATTCCACCCGTTGGCCCTGATCTAAGCTGCATCTTGCCCATTCAATGCGAGGAGTTCCCTTTCCCTCCTGATCCGGACTCCGATCACCCGTGACATCCGAGGGTGAGAGTTCGTCCGTCTCAATAACCTCGAGTACGGCAGTGGACAATGGAGCGATCTCCAAGGTCACGGACTTCTGGATAAAGAAGGCAGTAGTAGTACCGATTGGAGCGTTAGGGTACTTTCTCTACGTCGACTACTCCGTATCGAAGGTCGCTCTTGGGACTGTCGGAACAGTTTTAACGACGGTTGGCGCTAGTGGTGCATGGATTTGGTGGGAAGAATCCACCTCTCGGATCAGAGATCGCCTTGCCCTTGCCTCTGTGCTGTTACTCGTTGTTGGGAGCCTTATGATGCTCGGAGCTTTCTTGATCAGTGAGCCATCGGAGCGGATAACGGTGAAAGTCGGTCAGTCGCCTCAAGATGTCGCTTTGGGCGAGAGATATGCATGGATCTCTGACCCGGAAGGCGAGAACCTTGTACGTTTTGACCTAGGTGAACGAGATCTCGAGTACTTTCGGCTCGCATCAGTCTTCGAGGTTGTCGTCAGCGGACGGGATGTCTTTGCGTCTACGGTCGACGGTCGGATTGTTCATCTTGACGAGTCCGGGAGAGTGAAGCGTGAAGTCACATTGTCGAGTTCCGCTGGATGCCTTGCAATTCTCGATGGCGAGATATGGGCAACGCTGCCTCAGTCGGAATCGATAGCCTCAGTTGACCTCTTGTCTCTGGAAACGACGGAGTTGGAGGTCGGAGGCACGCCAGCCTCGATCGCTGCATCCGACGGGACTGTGTGGGTAACGGACGTTGCGGCCAACGAGGTTGTCGAAATCGACGCTGCTAGCGACGAGGTGATGGCAAGATATCCGACTGGGACCACCCCTGTTGGAGTCTGGGCCGATGGAGGGTCTGCGTGGGTCGGCAGTGCAACTAGCAATCTTGTTACCGTCATTCGGCCGGATCGAACTTCGCTCAATATTCGAGTCCCTGAGCGGCCAAGTGACCTTGAGGTTGCTGATGGTGTTCTGTGGATCGTGAGCTTCGACGCAGCCAAGTTGACGGCTATCAGTGTCCAGTCTGGTGAGCTTCTTGGCATCGCTGAGCTCGGCGAACGACCACTCAAGCTCGACGTAGGTCCCGACTACGTTTGGATCACTGAGCAGGGGTCTGGATCACTGACTGGTATTTTGCGCTCTGCTGTAACTAAGTAGTCACCTCGAGGGCCCGAAGCCGAGGCACATCTCAATGCCCGAGCATTTCGATGTGATCAGCGAGAGTTCCGCCGACCGCCAAGCTTGCCGTGTTCTCCTGCTCTGAGTTCGTCTCCTGCTCGGTAGATTCTGCAGCCGGCGGATCAGTCGATCTGCGGCCACCACGAGTCTCGGGCTGAGGAAAGGAGTCTCGGGGCTCGATTGCCTTTACCTTTGGAGCGGTCGGCGCCCAAGGCGTGATCTGCTGGACCACAAGCTGGTAGAACTCATCGAATGCTCTATTTACCGAGTCGATGAACCCGGGTGATCTTCCACCGTTGCGACGGTTCTTTCCCGCTTCACGGTAGGTGACGAGCCGGAACCTAGAAACATTGCTTTGTCCATCTCCAAGTAGCCTCGTTGGGTCTTCGGCCGCTTCGGCAAGAGTGGCGATTTCTGGGGTGCGTGCATTCTTAGCAAACGCCTCCACGCTTAGATCAGCTGGTGATTGGCGGAGCTGTCTGGTAAGCCATCCGATTGAACCTCGGCCCTTTTTGTCACCGGGCGCTTGCACAATCGCCTCGGCAGCGATCTGGCCGGTGCGCAGGTCGGCTGTGAGCTTGATGTCGCTCGCCGCGTTCGGCACTCGAATATCGCTGGATAGGCAGCCATCGTTCAGCAGCTGGTTGCGTAGTGCCCGGAGCCTGTTCTTCGGATCGTTTTCTGATCTTGATAGAAGATGCCTGACGTTGGCGCCTGTCTGGGCGCTCAGTCGTAGGGTGAGGTGCCGGGTGAGTTCGTCCCACTTTGTCGCGATTTCATCTAGGGCCGCGGTTGCGTTGCTTGCAGTCCCCTTGCGAATCTCATCGCGGACCGTGGACCAGTGCTCGCCCATATCGTCAAACTCTGTAACCCCCGAAGATGGATGCTCTAGGTACCTGATCAACTCAGCCAAGATCCATGACTGCTCAGGGTCATCCACCCCAGCATGGACCTTGCACTGAACGGCGGAGGCAAGGAGCCGGCTCCACGACAAGTGATGCGCCTTGATCTTGGAGTTGGATCGAATGTTAAGGCCTTCGGTAGGGTGTGCTCCAGCGATTCCTACCTCATTTGAGATCGAGACAACGCAATCAGCTCCGA
Source organism: Acidimicrobiales bacterium (assembly GCA_965216355.1). Taxonomy (GTDB): domain Bacteria; phylum Actinomycetota; class Acidimicrobiia; order Acidimicrobiales; family SZUA-35; genus JAHELU01. The sequence goes on along the minus strand of CBDCFR010000012.1, from coordinate 293,065 downwards.
TCTCACGAGCGGCGACAAGATATTTGTTGAGTTGATCTGCGTCCAACTCAGCCTTGCCCGTTTTCACTTCGATGAGCGCCGACCAATCGGATTTTCCATATGTGATTCGAACTAGGCCATCAGGCCGGACCTTTTCTCCGGTTGGGAGTTTCACCTCAACCTCGATGAAAGTTGAGACCTCGGCTTTGGCAGCGCTAGAGGCACCGAGATCACCGAACAATTCGTGGCTGAAGTCTCTGACAACGCTGATCACAGCGAGCAGCGCTGATGTTGCACGTTGCTCGGCTTCCGCCTGGCCACTGATCCCGAATACTGGGATGAGACGTGCCCGCTGCATTTCTTTCATAGCTGATTTCCCTCTGATCGGCGGACCGCCGAGAGATTCCGGCCATGAGTGATGATGTCGCAGTAGAAAGGAGCCCCGCCTGGCTACCGGTTTGGCTACCGACGACCTCTGTCAGAAAATGGTGGTGATCTTTGGGAGGCCCCGAAGCCCGCTGTTTAGCGGATTGTCTTCGTGGAGCTGAGGGGAATCGAACCCCTGACATCCTGCTTGCAAAGCAGGTGCTCTAGCCAACTGAGCTACAGCCCCGAGTCGTTACGACAGCACTCCAGGTTAGCGACATCCTCAGCCGCCCCGTGCGAAATTCCGTCAAACGATAGCGTAAGCAATCACTTACGGATACCGTGAAGCCACGCACACCTTGACCGAATCGAGGCCACAGCATGGCGGACTACGACCACATCACCAAAACACAGCAGCAACTGCTCCTCGATGACCTCAAGTCGTTCACCGAAGACGACTGGGCGTCGGTCACCGTTTGCGACCCGTGGACACCTCGTCAGCTCGTCGCTCACCTCACGTCGATGAACAACCAAACCCGGGGCAACTTCCTCGTCGGCGCCCTGCGCCACCGTTTCGATATCGATGCGTTCCTCGGTGAAGACCTCAAGCGGTTCGACGTCGGCTCCAACGAAGACATCCTCAACGCCTTCGAACAATCGGTCACAAACTGGAAGCGCCCACCACTTCCCAAGATCGTGCCGCCAACCGAGTCGATGATCCACGCGGACGACATTCGTCAGGCCACCGGTCGTCCCCGCAACGTCGACCCCGAGCATGTGGTGCCCCTGCTCCCGGTCTACCGAAAGATCGGCCCGCCCGTTCGGGGCAAGGAGCGGTCGCGAGGTCTCCGATTCCAAGCCACCGACGCCAACTGGGCCGAAGGCGAGGGTCCCGAAGTTGCCGGCCCAGCGTTCGATCTTCTGCTGGCCCTAGGCGGACGGGGCGCCGCCCTCGAAAATTGTGAGGGCGACGGCGTCGAAACTATGCGGTCGCGGTGCGCCTAGAGGCCAACTCCCAATTCGGCGTGGATTTCGGCCACGTCGTCGGCGCCTAAACCAAGCGCCGCAGCCAAATCGCTCAAATAGGCACTCTCGGCTGCCGTATCGACGTCAACGGCAAGCAGCGACACGGCATAAGCCTCCGCGCCGAGGTCGGCCGGCACGCTGGCCGCGATCTCCGACGCCGCCACAAACGGCGAAGACAACTGCGACCGGAGGAAGCTTCGTTCTTCGGAACTCACGTTGTCGCCGATCTGAGCGGCGATTCGCTCGGCTTCGTCCTGATCGACCTGGCCGTCGGCTTTGGCCGAGTTGGACATGAGGCCCACCAGCAAGCGTGCATCTTCGTCGGACAAGACCCCATCCGCCCCGCCGCCAGCATTGCCGCCGCCGTCGTCGCCGCCACGATCCATCACCGAGCGAGCCAGACGACCAAGCTGGCGACTGCCCACCAGCGATCCGAGCAGACCTCCGACCATGGCCCCCGTGCGGCCACCGATCATGCCTCCTAGCATGCGCCCGCCTCGGGCTCCAACCATCGATCCCAGCAATCCAATCACGTCACGTTCTCCTTGCTGCCCGCATAACGGCGAGGCAGGTTCGTCGCTATATAACGGCACAACGAAAGGCGTTCTATAACGAAATGCAGCTAACACCGTTCGGCGCTACTAACTGGAATGACGCTGGACCAGTACCCAATGTCGCGAAAGTGATTCGACGCACCCGCCAACGAACCCATACCCTGGCAACCTTGAGCGCGAGCACGCAGCGGCCCCGAGCCGCGTCCCCCGACACCGGTACCGGCATCGGTACCCAACGTGGCAGGCGACCCTTCTACGGCTGGGCCATCATCGCCGCCCTGTTCGCCATCCTCAGCGTGCACTCGGGGCTCGCCTTCTACAACGCCTCGGTCATCCTCTCCGCCGCCACCGATGAACTCGGCGCCTCCGTGAGCTCAATCTCCGGAGCCACGGGCCTTTTCTTCGCCATCAGCGGGCTCGCCGGGTTTGTGCTGGCCCGCCCCATGGACAGAATCGACATCCGCTGGTTCTTCCTCGCCGGCGGAGTCATCGGCGCCGCGGCACTGTTCAGCCTCCGCTGGGTCGACTCGGTACTCGACCTCTACATCTTCTTCGCCTTCTTCGGCATCGGGTTCGGCGTCGGCGGACTGCTACCGGCCATGACCCTCGTAACCCGGTGGTTCGACCGGCGCCGCTCCGTAGCCATCTCCGTGGCCTCCACCGGCCTCTCCGTCGGCGGGATCGTGCTGACGCCGATCGCCGTGTACCTCATCCAGCGGGGCGGACTGGCCGACGCCGGGCCGCTTATGGCCATCATCTGGATCGCCGGAATCGTGCCCATAGCCCTACTGGTGCTGCGCCCATTCCCCTCCTCGCTGGGACTGCGCCCTGATGGAGAACCGCCCGCCGCAGCATCAGATTCAAACGCCCCAGACGCCTCCGCAGAACAACAGGAACCGGACGACGAAAACCCTCCGGGAGCAACCTTCGCCCAGGCCCGCCGAAGTCGCTTTTTCATCGGGCTCTGCGCCGCCTATCTCTTCATCTTCTTCGGCCAAGTCGGAGCCCTTGCTCAGCTGTTCAACATGGTTCAGGAGCGAGCCGACGCCACCGTCGCCGGAACCGCATTGTCCTCCCTGGCTGCGGCCTCAGTGGTGGCTCGGCTCATCGGTGGCGTGGTGGTCATCCGAGTCGACACCAGGCTGTTCGCCACCGCGCTCGCTCTCGTGCAAGTGGCGGCCCTCGTGCTCCTCGCATTAGCCGGTAGCTCGATCACGCTCATCGGCTTTGCCATCGTCTTCGGCATGTCGATCGGCAACCTCCTGATGCTGCAACCGCTCCTCCTCGCCGAGGCGTTTGGAGTGGCCGCATACAGCCGCATCTACAGCTCCAATCAGCTCATCGGAACCGCCGGGGTTGCCGCCGGCCCGTTTGTGCTCGGGGTGGTCCGAGATCTCGTCGACTACCGCAGTGCATTCCTCGTGGCCGGACTGGCCAGCCTCCTCGGCGCGATATCCCTGCTCGCCAGTGGCACAACCGCTTCGGTTAAGAAAATTTGGTTATGAACAAGCCAATAACCTAAATGCGGTATTTGCCAACGGAATGAGTGTCGAAAGGTGTTCATCGGGTAGCGTTTAGACCGTGGAGATTGGTGTCCGTGAGCAGGGTGACAGCGGGACCGCGGGATCCGTACAGCTCATAGATCTAACTGAAGACCAGCCGGAGGCTCCCTTCGCTGTTCGCGAGGCCGACGAGGGCCCCCTCCAACGCGGCGCCACTTCTCCATCCTCGTTCGATTTATGGTCGTGGTTCGGCGACCATCCGGTGATCGTCGGCATCCTCACCGGAGTCATCTGTTTCGCCATCGTGGCCACCGCCGTCACCCTCACACTTGGCTCGGGAGCCATGGACTCCGATGACGATCCTGTGGCCGGCGCAGCGGTTTCCGGCACCGACGGCAATCGGGGGTCCTTCTCCGGTGATTCGGGCAATTTCGCGTCCGACGATCCCAAGCGCACCGGTAATGTCGGCGCCCCCAAGAACATCACCGAGGATGAAGCCGACGCCGGCGACGAACAAGCCTTGGGCACCGTGCCCGGCGCCCCCTCGGTCGGTGACAATGCGCTTGACCTCGACACCGGCGGGAACACCGGCGGCTCTACCGACGATCAAGACGATCAAACGGACCAGACCGACGGCACCGACGGCGGCAACACCACACCAACCTCAACGGGCCCGTCAACCACCACCAACCGACCGACCTCCACCCAGGTCCCAACCACAAACTCCGGTCGTCCCACCACCAAACCCACAACGGCCACCACTCAGCGCACCACCACAACCTCCCGTAGCAGCACAACCACCCGTGCCACCACCGGTAGTACAGCATCGACGGTTCCCCCGACGCCGCCAACACCGCCCACCGTCCCCACCACGCAAACGACCGTCTCGACGACTTCCACCACATCCACCACGCAGCCCCCACCACCTCCGCCCGTCGGTCTGATCGCAGCGCCGGGCAACTACAGCGTGCACGCCATGGAGACCGCCACTGCCTTTGCCGCCAACGCCGTGCCGGGCGCCACCAGCTACTGCTGGAGCTTCAGCCAGCCTGGGTTTGGATCACACGGGCCGACTTGCGACGGAGGCACAACATTTGTGCTGCCGCCCGGGGCCCTGGGCATGGAACCGGGCTTGGTCAACGTCACCGCCACGGCCGACGGGCCCGAAATCGGCCGTGAGTCCGATTCGATCACCATCATTCTCACAAAGGCCAACACATTCGCCCGTCCTCGAGATGGAGCGACGGTGAAGATCGGCCGCCCGCTGGCGGTGCGAGTCATCGAGACGGCGGGCGCCTCCGAATATCTGCTTCGTTTCGTGCAGGGCGATTACGACTCCGGCTGGATTTCCTATGGGTCCGAAAACGGAACCACGATCGGCCGCACCCATTCCCTTTGGGATAATGTGTCGGCCGGCAACATGACCATCCTGGCCACTGTGCAGGGTTCTGGTCGAGTGCTGGCTTCCGACTCGATCACCGTCGTCCTCAATTAGACCTCGGATTGCGACCGCCGGGAGCCTAGCGGTCGGCTATTGCGTAAAACGTGCCGGCCCTTGTGCCCACGTAGATCCGACCGTCCCAAACCGCTGGAGTCGACTCCACACACCCTTCAAGCGGCACCGACCACAGCGGTGACGGAGCGCCCTCCGCATCGAGATCGGCCAAGTCGAACGCCTGGACCCCGATCGTGCAGTCGCCCTGGACCAACACATCGTCCACCACCACGGGCGACGACCACACCGGGCCTTCGAACGGCAACGTCCAGCGGGTGGCGCCTGAGGCCTGATCAAGGCCGATGACTCGCCCGTCGTCGGTGGCGATGATCACGATGTCGTTCCACAGGGCCGGCGTGGCCCACACACCGGAGTCGAGACCGGTGTTCGCCTCCACACTCCACACCAGTGGATCGTCGGCCTTCGGATCGAGGCGGAACACCTGCCCCAGTTCCCGGGCCCGGGTCAACCCACGTTCATACTCGACGCCGACGTAGAGGCTTCCGTCGTCGCCCACAACGATCGTGGCGTCGGTGTCGTCACCCACCCAGTAGCGGAACACCCGCTGCGGCTGGCCGCCCCGGTCCAATGCCGCCAGGTCCCAACCCTGCACCAAGCCGCCGGAGTTGGCGAAGTAAGCCACCGAATCGTGCACCGCCACCGAGTTCTCGATCGACATCTGCCGGTCACCGGTAGCGGCCAAGACCTCATCATCCCAACCGGCCACGTCAAGCACGATTTCCGGATCGACCGTCACCCGACCGTCCGCGCCATAACCTCGGTTGAGCTTCACCACATAGAACCGGGAGTTCTCGCCACCGACAATCATCCTGTCGTCGATGATGATGGGGGAGCCGTCCCAGTCGTTGTTCCACATCGTGGGGTTTGGCGAGTCGGCCGAGAGACGCCACAGCTCACGTGGCTCCGGTCCGTCGATCGCCACGACGTGGAGGAAATTGTCACGGCTGCCGGTGTAGAGGAGCGGGAAGCCATCGGGATCGATGGTTGCCGTGCCCTTGATGATGTCGCCGGTTTCGAAGCGAGGGTACGGCGAGGTCCCGGTCTCGGTGTCGAAGAAGTTGACGGCTCGGTTGTAGCCGCCGACTGCCACCCACCAGCGGCCGTCTCTCGGAAAGACCAGTGGTTGTCCGGTCCAACCGGTGCCACACCATTCCTTGGGCTCGGAGCCCACGTACGACGTTGAACACCCGATCTCGCTCGACCACACCACCTCAGGATCTTCTGGAACCGGTCCCCGTCCGTGAAACCGACGCTCCGGGTTGCCTCGGAACGTCAACAGACCATCGACCGAACCCCAACCCGACGACGTTGCGGTCTCCGGTTCAGCGGTCTCCTGCTCGGAGGGGGCCTCGACGGTGTCGACAACGTCGATCTCCTCAGCAGTATCATCTTCCGTCGAAGGCAGCGAGGTTGACGGTTCATCGACAGGTTGCTCCATCGAGGCGAGGTGTTCGGCGGCGACATCCTGGCTTGGCGGATCAGCCCAACCGACGTCGTACGCAACCGCCAACCCGACAGCCAGCGCCCCGAACACAAGCAGGAATGGGAGCCAGCTCGGCGGCGGTGGTGGCACATAGTGCGGCCGATGCGTATCGACTGACGAGGGCCTTCTCGTCCCCGCCTTCGGTTCAGCCGACATGTGAACTCCTTGCGGCCGATCGAGACGAGCGGCCAACTGCTACGGGTTAGTTGAGCCCGCCTTCTGCAACCATACGCTCCAGCGTGAGGTCGGGGTAGTCGGCCACCACTCGGTCCATCCAATACTTGCTCTCAAAGAGGGCGAGCATGGTGTCGTCGGCTCGGCTCATCACCGTGACCCCCTGCATGGCATTGAGTTTCGGTGCGCTTTCCTTATCGGTGCGGCGAGCGATGGTGTAAGGAGTTGCGGTCAGCTCAACCGCCGCCCCGAACTCGCTTTCCAGCCGATGACTGGCCACCTCGAACTGCAACATACCAACGGCGGCGAATACCGGAGCCTGGTCGCCCATGTCGGCCTCCCGCAACACCTGAATGGCGCCTTCTTCGTCGAGCTGCACGATGCCTTTCCGGAACTGCTTGAACTTCGAGGTGTCCTTCACCCGGGCCCGCATGAAGTGTTCGGGCGCAAACGCCGGCAGGTCGGGGAAACTGGCCGGCTTTGACACGTAGACGGCGTCGCCCACTCGAAGGTCGTTGGCGTTTACCAAGCCGAGAACGTCGCCGGGGTAGGCCACGTCGGCGGTGTCACGATCCTGACCGAACAACGTCTGGGCGAATTTGGTGGAGAACTGCTTTTCCGTGCGTTCGGCGATGGCGGTGATGCCTCGCTCAAACTTGCCGGAACACACCCGCACAAAAGCGATGCGGTCACGATGGGCCTTGTCCATACCGGCCTGCACCTTGAACACCAGACCGCAGAACGGATCATCGAGGGCTCGACGAGTACCGTCGGCCATCAGCCGGGGAGCGGGGGAGGGCACAAGGTCTACTACACCATCGAGTAGGAACCGGACCCCGAAGTTGGTGAGCGCCGAACCGAAAAACACCGGCGTGGATTCACCGGCCAGGAATGTTTTCTGATCGACAACACGGCCGATCTCATCCAGCAGCCCGGCCTCTTCCGAAGCCTGCTCCCACCACTCGCCTTCGTCGATGGCGGCCTGTTCGGGCGTCACCTCTATTTCGGGGGCCATGGTTGACCCTCGGGCGGTGCGCTCGAAACGGGTGTAGATCCCGGTGCCCCGGTGGATCACACCCCGGAAGTCACCGGGGATGCCAACAGGCCAGGTGAGTGGCGTCGGCTCCACCACGAGGGTCTCCTCGATTTCGTCGAGCAGCACCAACGGGTCTTTGCCGGGACGGTCCCACTTGTTGATGAAGGTCAGAAACGGGATCTCCCGCTCACGGCAAACCTCGAACAACTTCAGGGTCTGCGGCTCGATGCCCTTCGCCGCGTCGAGCACCATCACCGCAGCGTCGGCCGCGGCCAACACCCGGTAGGTGTCTTCGGAGAAGTCACGGTGACCGGGGGTATCCAACAGATTGATCACACAGTCCCGATACTCGAACTGCAGCGCGGTCGACGTGATCGAAATGCCACGCTGCTGCTCCATTTCCATCCAGTCGGATGTGGCCGACCGTCGCCCCTCTCGGGCCTTGACCGCTCCGGCCTCCTTGCCCAAGGCTCCGCCGTAGAGCAGGAACTTCTCGGTGAGGGTGGTTTTACCGGCGTCGGGATGGGAGATGATGGCGAACGTCCGCCGCCGTTTTGCTTCTTCTTGAATCGGCTCGCTCATTGCCGCTATCTCGCTTCTACTTCTACTTCTACTTCGATCTGAACCTGACGATATTTCCGGACATCACAACATTCTGCAGCGCTTCGGACACGTTTTCGTGGTCCGGATACTGCAGAACGTGCACGAGTGCTGTGGGCCGCCCGAACGGGCCGACGAAACAGCCGTTAGTCCTCTTCGTCTACATTGTTCAGATCGATAATGCCGAGGCGCACGGCGCTGAGCACGGCGTGCGTCAGCGACTGAGCGTCGAGCTTGCGGTAGATGGCGTTGAGATGATTGTGCACCGTCTTGATCGTGATGCCGAGATGGCGACCGGCCTGCTTGGTGCTCATGCCATCAGCGATGGCCTGCAGAATCTCAACCTGTCGATCCGACAGAAGATCCTGCCCGGCTTCGGCCTTGCGAGCCGAGTTCAACATGGCGCCGGCCAAAGCCGGTGAGAGCACGGTGTCGCCCTCGGCGACCCGGTGCACGGTCTCGCGCACCTCGGTGAACGACGTGCCCTTGCTCAGGTAGGCGCTGGCCCCGGCGGCGATTGCATCGCGGGTCTTGTCGATATCGTCGTGCATCGTGAGCACGGCGACGCGGATGCCGTTGCCGTCTTCACGGATCTGACGGGTGGCTTCGATTCCGTCCATAACCGGCATGGAGAGGTCCATCAGCACCACGTTGGGCTGAAGAGCGCGCGCCAAAGCAACGGCCTCTTCACCCGTTGATGCTTCGCCCACCACAGTGTCGCCCGCAGCTTCGAAAGACTTGCGAAGTCCCTCACGAAGCAACGCGTGGTCGTCGGCCAGCAGAATCTTGATCATCGTTTTACCCTATTCGGCGGTTTGGCTGGAACGCACGGTAATGACAGTGCCTTCCTCCGGTTTACTAGAGATTGTAAGCAGTGCGCCCACGGAAGTTGCACGTTCACGCATCCCGACCAAACCGTAGGCATTACCTCGAATGCCCTGGGTCGGGTCGAATCCCCTGCCATCATCTTGCACGACAAGCACACCAGTTCCATCGGAAACCGACCATGCGACATGAACTTTTGATGCTTTTGCGTGTTTTTCGATGTTGGTGAGTGCTTCTTGAGCGATGCGCAGCAGCTCATTCTCCACCCGAGCCGGTAGTCGGTCGGCGTTGTGTTGGGGGACGACCAGTTTGACGTCGAGTGCACTACGGGCGCTGAAGCGGTCGACCACCTCGGAAAGCACCATGCTCAACGGCTTCTCCGGCGAAACGGCGGCCCGCAACTCAAGCAGCGTGTCTCGGAATTCGGATATCGCATCCTGCACATCTTCGTGCAGCGACACCAACTCGTCGGACGGCTCACTGCGGTTGATCCGCTCCAACTCGATGGCGATGTAGGTGAGGTACTGGCCCAAACGGTCGTGAAGGTCGCGTGCGATGCGAGAACGTTCCTCGGCCGCGGCGAGCGAACGTAGACGATTAAACGAGCGGGCGTTGGCCAGGGTGAGCGCCAACACGTTGGACATGCCGGTCAACAGCTCGGCGTCGCGGTCGGTGTACTGGCGCGGCTGCGTGTGCTCGATGGCCAAAAGCCCCGTGTCGGAATTGCGGATCACCAGCCGCACGTACAAGCCGGAGCCCTGACGGTTGCTCACCTGCGACAAGTCGTCGAGCCGGATGACCACGGTGGCGTTCAGCGCATGACGTAGCTCAGGTGGAAGAGCCGACGTGCTCATCTCGGGTGGAAAGCCGAAGCCGTCCTGGATGATCGGCGACCAGGTTTCGTCCTCGTAACTGAGGAGAGCGATACGGCGAGCGTCGAAGGTGTCAAGAAGTTCTCGCCGGGTGGCTTGCACTACGTCGGGCAGATCGAGCGACGAGGGCAACGTGCGAGCCAGCTTGTTGAGCTCGCTCAGCAGCTCGTTGGTTTGAGCGAGTTTGTTGCGCTGCTCGATCAGCTGGATCCGGCGACCCTCGAACTCCAACAGTCGATTGAGAGCGATACCGGGCACAATCGCCATACCGGCCAGCGTGGTCATTGCCCCTGGGCCGGGATAAAAGTCGCGCATCAGCTCGATCACACCGCCGTCGAAAGCCACGCTGCCGCCGATCCATCGACCCAGCGAAACTGTCACAAACGCCACAGCTGCCGCCGTCAACCCAAGAGGCAGGCCCCAGCCGAAACCGACTACCGCGATGGTGATATAGAGCGTGCCCGCCATGGGGTCGCTAAAACCTTCTGACGCGCTGACGGCGATGCCCATGATGACGACGTCGGCGAGAGCGAGCCCGATATTGTAGGGCGAGACGTCCCCAAGCTTGAGGGGGCTCACGGTGCGCCAAGAGGTAAGGAAGATGGCAACGGCGACCACGGCGATCTGACTGAGGTCGGACTCTTCCAGCTGTGATGCGTACAGCACCAGCCCCAACATCACCGTGCCCCATCGGAGCGCGGCAATAACAGCGTTGATCGAGGCGGAAATGAGCGGACTCAGGTACAGCTGCTCGGGGGTCAACGTGGCGGTAATGGTCGCCGTAATGGTGGCGGCCACTTCAGCCTTCGAGCTTCCGCCGTCCGACCTCCGCTGCCGTGACCCACCCGACCGCCGCAAGAATCCACTTGCGTTGGTTGGTTCTGGTGCGGACACTTAATCTCTCATCGGCAAAACTTCGACGAGGTACAGGTAGTTGCTACAGCCTATGCCGCCGATCCGGAGGATCGGCTAACCGAGTTTCGCCAATCGGCGAAGCTCCTGGCTGTACGCGTTCACCTGAAGATGCCGCCGATCCGGAGGATCGGCTAACCGAGTTTCGCCAATCGGCGAAACTCCTGGCTGCAGTCGTTCACCTGAAGTTCAATCGCGTTCCGCTGGCGTCTGCACCTCTAGCGGGTGCGGACGGCAACGAAGTTGGCCATGGCCGCCAAGGCTTCGGTCGTCGTCTCGTCGAAGGGAAGGGCGTCAAGTGCCATCTTCGTTTCCTTGAGAAGCTCGGAGATCAGCTCCTCATTGCGATCGAGCGCTCCGACATCACGCAACACCTCGATGATGTGCGCTACCTCGTCGGCCCGAAGCCCTCGTCGGCCGATCTCATCGAGAACCCGGCGCTGTTCGGGGTTGGCCTCTTCCAAGCCGAACGACACGATCTCGGTTGGCTTACCCTCCCGGAGGTCGTCACCGACCGGCTTGCCCAGCCAACGTTCATCTCCGGTGAGCCCAAGGGCGTCGTCGCGCAGTTGGAAGGCGCGGCCTAATGGTCGGCCGAAACGGTCGAGCTGGGCGAGCAACTCGGGTGAAGCGGGGCCGGGCAGGCTAGCGCCAAGCTGTAGAGGACGAACGATGGTGTACAGCGCAGTCTTAAACGTGGCCACCTGTTTGGCCGTGGCGTGATCGACCTCACCGGCGGCCGCGGCCCGCATGTCGAGGTACTGGCCCAAGTTCAATTCGATCCGAAGCTCGTCCCATATCTTCCTCGCCGACTGGTTGACGGCCCCGGTGAGCTGGTCGGCGTAGACGTGGCCGAGATCGCCGACGAGGATCGCCACCCCCTCACCGAACCGACGGGCCTCGCCCTGCCATCCGTTGGCTTCGAGTCTGGCGCCGTTGGCCACATGCACCGTGGTGGCGCCCCGACGGGTGGGGGAGTTGTCCATGATGTCGTCGTGGATGAGGGCGAAGACTTGGAGAAATTCAAATGCGGCGCCCACGTCAATGACAAGTTCGTCGGCGGCCGCGGCGATCAGCGCATCGGGGTTGGAGTGGATGACCGAAAGAGCCCCTCGCCAGGCCCAGTAGCAAAAGCCGGCACGGAGTCGTTTACCTCCGCTGGTTGTCATGCGCTGCAGCTCGGCCACAGCCTCGCACAACCTTGGATCTATCTGCTCCCAATGTTCGAGCTGTTGGTTGAGCACCGCTTCCAGCCTGGCGTCGACCTTTTTGGCCACCTCCAGAAGCTGGTGCGGCACCGCCCGTTCACTCATTGTGAAGCTCGTCTTCGGCTGCCGCCAACTCGGCCACCACCTGATCGACGTCGTTGGTCACAACGGCCAGACGATCTCGACAGAAGCGCACGAGCTCAACCCCTCGGGCCACACGTTCGGCCAAATGGTCAACGTCGAGGTCGGCATCTTCGAGTTCCTCAAGCAAATCCTCAAGCTCTTCGAGGGCCTGTCCGTAACGGTCCGGGGCCGTCGTCGATGATGTGGTCGATGTTGTGGTGTGATCGTCAGTCGTCAAGGTGATCGTCTTCTGTGTCTTTGCTGGCGGTGCCATTTCCGGCAGCGTTTCCGACAGTGCCGGTGACGGTGCTGATCACAGAACCCTCCGCCGTCACCGTCCGAATGCTGTCTCCTACCGTAACCTGATCGGGCGACCGAAGAAGCGTCGGGCTTCCGTTTGTGTCACCATCGGTCCCAGCCGGCTCCACGTAGCTGATCGTCCAACCCCGATCCAGAGCGCGGACCGGATCGTTGGCCTGCAGTTTGAGGTCGGCGATGTTGAGGGCGGCTTCAGCTTCGGCGAGCCGCTGGCTGGGTGCTCGGCCCAGGCGGTAGGCGAGTTGATCGAGTCCGGCGTTGTGTCGTTCGATGGTCCAGCGGGTTGATGACAACAACCTGGCCCCACAGGCGACAAGCCGTTCCGACGCTCGGTCGAGATGCAAGTGAGTCAACGTCTTGATCCGCTCGGTGGCGTAGCGCAGACGATAGTCGTACTCCGCCACCGCCTCGATTAACACTTGAGCGGCCGCCGTTGGTGTCTTGACCGATGTGTGAGCAACCTCGTCGGCCACCGACCGATCGGTTTCATGGCCCACCCCGACGATCACGGGAAGACGACATTTGGCAATGGCCCGGGCCACGTCCTCGTGGTCGAACACCGCCAGGTCGGTGCGGGCCCCGCCGCCCCTCACGATCACCATCACATCTACGTCAAACCCGCCGTCGGCGGCGTTCGGCCCTTCGGCTAAGTCGAGCGCCGCCACCACCCCTGGTACGGCGTCGATTCCCTGCACTCGAGTGTCGACCAGCGTTACCTGAAACGGATACCCGCTGGACGTCAACTGATCGACGAAGTCGTGGTACGCCGCGCTTTGGTCACTGGTAATCAAGCCGACGCGGAGCGGCAAGGCAGGAAACGGCACCTGATGGTTGAGATCCAGCATCCCGTCGGCTGCCAGCTGATCGAGGAGCTTCTGCCGGGCCGCAGCCATCTGCCCCAACGTGAACTGTGGATCGATCAGCGACATGACCAGCTGCACTCGACCCTGCGGCGGATAGTAGGTGACCTGACCGCGGATGCGAATCTCGATGCCGTCGTGCATCCTCATTCCACCGGAACGGCGGAGAATGCGATTCACGAGCTGTTTCGACGAGGCGAAGAGCGCTACGGGAAGCACGGCCGCCGATGATCGTCCGGCCTCGGCTTCAGGGTCGACCAAGTCGAAGTAGACGTGGCCGTTGTTCGACCGCGTCAATCCCGAGATTGCACCCTGGACCCACACCTGATCGGGAAACACGTCATCGAGGGCAGAGCCGACCCGTCCGCACAGTTCCGAAACCGTGAGCGTATTTTCGAACGCTGTACCGTTCGACGTAGGGTCGTCGCCCTCGGGTGCACTGTCTTTGGATGCACTGTCGTCGGGCTGAGCCATCTTTGTCCACCGTAACCGGGTGGGGATCGTCCGCGGAGTTGGCAACCGACCCGGGCAAAATTGCGACTCGATTCCTGCGGGATTCGGGGATAGGCTGAGGGTCATCTCTAGACCTGTCTAGAGGTCGGCGGACCATGCAGATGGTGCAGCAGGCCCTTCAACCTATATGTCGAAGGAGTTTGCATCATCTGCTGGTGGATTTTTCGCGGCGGAACCAGTGAATTGATCGACCGACTCCCTAAAGACGAACAGAGAAGCCGCCGTGACTTTTTCCAGTACCGATGCCCCCGGTTCTAGTTCTGCTGATGCGCTGAGCCTTGACGACCGGCGCGGGTCCGAGCGACAGTCTGCAGCCGACATTCATATTGGTCTGACGGCGTCGGACGCCAGTGTCGAACTGCTCGCCGACCCCGACATCGCCTTGGTCGGCCCCGACTCGTTTCGCGAGCCCTCCATTGAAGCCGGGCAACCGGTGGACGGCGTTGCCGTTATGGCCATCGGGCCCGAACTGGAGAATCCTCACCTGGTCTATGCCAACGAGGGCCTTTGTCAGCTTCTGAGTTGGCGACCCGATCAGCTGATCGGCCAGTCACCGGCGTTCCTATTCGCCGGGGACGAAGGGCGAGGCCAACTCGAAGCGATACGCCACGCGGTGGTGAACGGCTACCCGGATCTCAACAGCGAAACCGGTCGACGGCGAGCCACCGGCACACCCGATCTTCTCGATCTTCTGACCGACCCCAAGCTCAGTGCTGGATCCGGCGAAGCGGTTATCGACAGCGCCGTTGTGGACAGCAGAGCCCCGGTCACGATTTCGGTTGGGGATTTTGGCAGTGACATCAACAGTGACATCAACAGTGACGTCGACAACGAGATTGCAGACGAGATCAATCTGAATTCCGCCGACGAATCCGCCACCACTTCACCGTTTGATGCAGTGGCCGACTTGGAACATCACACCATCGATCTCGACCCGGTGCGGCCGGAAGCCGGCTACCAGGCCTCGACGATTCTGATGACCCGCGAGGGTGAAAAGGTGCCGGCGTTCATCACCGCCCAGGCCCTCCCCAGCCCCAACCCCGGCCAAGCTTATGTGGTTACTCAATTTAGAGATTTGCGAAAAGCTGCTGCCGAGCGACTTTTGGCCGACCAGGAAACAGTGATTGCCTCGCTCAAACGCGGACATCACCTGGGGCAACTCTGCCATCAGGTTTCAGTGATGATTGAACGATCCCTCGGGGTCGACGCCACGTGCTGGATTTCGATCGCCAATCCCAGCGGCCAGTTGGAGCCGGTGATCAACGGTGGGTTCCCGATAGAGGTGGTGGCCGAGGCCACGTCGTCGATCTCGAAGTCGGCGAAGAAGCAGACCAAACGAATCGCATCGGTATCCGGGCTTCCGGACGAGTTGGCCTCGATGCTCAAGGCCGAGGGTGTCAGCAATCTCTGGTATGTGCCGGTGATGGGTGACGCCAACGCCACCCTGGATCCGAGGGTCAGCCCCACGGTCGGGCCCGAGGGCCTTTCGATGGCCGACGTGGAGGATCTGGTTGAACGTCGAACCGAACCGGTTGCGTCCGAAGGCGACGAGGGTATCGACGGCGACATCGCGGAGCTTGTCGACATCGGCTCGTTGGCTGATGTCGAAGCTGCCGTAGTTGATGAGGGCACAGCAAGCTTGGTGGACGAGCCTGGCTTCACACCCGTGCTCACCCAGCGCGGTGCCATTGTCATCGCCACCGGCGACTCAACTCCTGACGGAGACGCCACCAAACTACTCGACCACCTCGCCCAGGTGCTTTCTGTGGCGATCGATCACGCGTCGGCCGAGTCGGACTCCGCGTATCAAGCGCTGCACGACCCGCTGACCCAGCTACCCAACCGGGCGCTCATCGTCGACCGCATCAGCCAGGCTATGGCCCGGCTTGAGCGGGACGGTACATCGCTGTCGGTGTTGCTCGTCGACATCGATCGGTTCAAGGCGGTTAACGACATGCGCGGCGTCGACGTCGGTGATCGGGTTCTAATCGAAGTGGCCGATCGTCTCCTGGCTGCAGTTCGGCTGGGCGACACGGTTGGCCGCATCAGCAGCGACCAATATCTGGTGATGTGTGTGGCTACCAACGGGGAACTCGACGCCGCCTCGGTGGCAAGACGAATTCTGCGCTCGTTGGCCGATCCGATCCGGATCCCTGATGGTGAGGATCTGCATATCACCGCATCGATCGGTGCCGTGGTGGTGACCGAGGCCGACGCCGATCATTCTCCAGCCGAAGTGATCTCCAACGCCGAATCGGCGCTGGCCACCGCCACCAGTGTCGGCCGCGGCCAGTTCGCGATGTTCGAGGCCGAGCACCAGCACGACGTGGTCCGCCGTCATGAGATTGAACAAGCGCTTCGCAACGCCATCCTCAACGATGAGCTGGTGCTTCATTACCAGCCGTTGGTAGAAGTGCGCTCGGGTTTCATGATCGGCGCCGAGGCCTTGGTTCGATGGGAGCGCCCCGGCCACGGTCTGATTCCGCCCGACGAATTCATCGGGGTGGCCGAAGACGCCGGGCTTATCGTCCCGTTGGAGGAGTGGGTGATCGACAGGGTCTGCGCCGATCTGGCCACGTGGCCGAAGGTCAAGGGCCGCTCGGCCATGGTGTCGATCAACCTGTCGGCCCGTCACCTGGAGGTCGACACGTTGGTGCCGACCGTGATCCGTGCTCTGCAACGAAACGATCTGAAGCCGAATCGTGTCGGCTTCGAGATCACCGAGTCGATGGCCATCCTCGACACCGAGGCCGCGCTTCAGAACCTTGAGAAACTGGCCGCCCTCGGATGCCGCATCGCCATCGACGACTTCGGAATCGGTCACGCCAGCCTCGACTACCTGCGACGGTTCTCGATGGCGTCGGCCATCAAGATCGACCGCTCCTTCGTGGCCGGTCTCACCGACTCAACCGAGGACGCGGCGATCGTCAAGGCCTCCATCGGCATGGCCGACGCACTCGACCTGCAGGTTGTCGCCGAAGGCGTGGAGACGGTGGAGCAGCTCCTGGCCCTGCGCAAGCTCGGCTGCCGCTACGCCCAGGGCTACGTGCTCAGCCGCCCGCTACCGATCGACATCGTGTTGGAAGTCTGGGCCCAGTCCCGCTTCTACACCACCTAGCCTCACCCCGCCCCGAACTTTCGCTTCTCAGGTACCCCCTGCGCCCAAACTTTCTTGGCTATGGGACCCCTCCGGGGGTGCCCAACCCGCAAAAGTTCGGGAGGGAGGACGCGATTGATCTTCAGGTGATGGGTTACAGCCAGGAGTTTCGCTGTAAGCGAAACTCGGTTAGCCGGTCCTCCGGACCGGCGACGGCCAGGGCCGGACTGCGATTGATCTTCAGGTGATGGGTTACAGCCAGGAGTTTCGCTGTAAGCGAAACTCGGTTAGCCGGTCCTCCGGACCGGCGACGGCCAGGGCCGGACTGCGATTGATCTTCAGGTGATGGGTTACAGCCAGGAGTTTCGCAGAAAACGAAACTCGGTTAGCCGGTCCTCCGGACCGGCGACGGCCATCCCGGCACCCCGTTGTCGAGCGGCACGGCCATCGTGTTGAGGAAGCCCGACACCAGCCGGTAGAAGCCGGCGCATATCACGAGTTCGACGAGTTCGGCTTCGTTCCACCGCTGCGCGAGGCGGGCGAACGTCAGCTCACTCACTCTGTCGTCGTCGCAGAGTTCGTCGACCATTTGGATCAAGTCGCGGTCGGTGTCGTTCCATGGGTGATCGTCGAGGCAGGTGGCCGAGGCCAGGGCCGCGATCTCGTCTTCGATCAGGCCGGCTTCGTGTCCGATGATCGTGTGTTGCCCGAATTCGTAGACTGCACCCGCGTTGTATCCGACTCGGAGGATCACCACTTCTCGTTCCCGCTCTGGGACCTGACCCTTGTTCAACAGGAACCCGCCGAACAGATTGAAGCGTTTAAGCAACTTGGGATGATGGGCGAGCACCGCAAAGATGTTGAGCGGCAAGCCGTCTTCATTCCGCATGCTCGATGCCACGAGGGAGGCGAGCTCCGACTCGGGGTCGAGGTTGGAGAGGTCGACCATCGGGATGCGAGCCGATCCCGGTTGAGTGGCATCCGGCGAGGTCGTTGGTGGCATCCGACAATTCTTGCAGGTCTCCATCGTTTGCTGCCAGCAGGTCGCACCTTCGGCTTCGCCCGACCACCGTCCACGCAGCAACAACGTTGGGACCTGTGGCCTATACAGATTTGGGCATATATGCCCGATCCATGAGCTGAACGACCTTTCGTAAAGATCGGCCGTTCGATTACCACCTACCACCATGGCCCGCTGATGGTCTTAGGTAGCCCGCCCAAAACCCGCCCCCGTACCAGACCCGCCCAAGGATTGGTACACACAAGTGAGGGAAGAGTCTCCCGCCTGCCCGGCCCGGCCGTGCAGGCGGAGTCTCAAACGCGGTCGCTAGACCGTGAGTGTGGTGCACCTATGCCCGGACGCTGGCTCCAAACGCCCGGGAGGAACCGTGCATAGGGAGACGGGAAAGCCAACGCAGCCACCTGATGATGTGGCCAGCATTGAATCTGGTGCTGTACCCAAATCGGTAGCGGCGTCGAAGCCAGTCGTTTTCGGCTGGCTGCTCGCCGCTATCACCGCGGTTGCAGTGCTACTAGGAGGTGTCGCAGCAGCGACCCACGGAGACACATCGAACGTTGAGGTCCCCGACAAGACCCAATCGAAGGAGGACACGCTCACCGGAGCGGCCGGTACTTCCGATGCCGACGCCATCGCCCAGTACATCGGCGACAGCGACGAAACCTTCGGGGCCGCCGGCACCGGAACCTTCGAATCCTTCGCCCGCCTGCAGGGCAACGGCACCGAATCGGGCTACAACACCGATGGACCGTTGGAGTTCGACACGAAGTCGGGCACGTGGACCCACTCGTTGCTGTTGTCGTCGGTTCCGACGGTGGTGATCGGCGATACCTCCTATTGGGAGCTGTTCGCCGACATCAACGAGAGCGACTCAACCGCTCACATCTCCCTTGATGAGTTGGAGCTGTGGCTGACCGGTGACGCAAGTATCACCGGCTACGACTTCACCGGCACCGATGCCGAAATCGTCTACGACTGGTCTGGCCACCTTCTCATCAACGATGTGAACCAGGGCTCCGGTCGCGGCGATCTACGTGTGCTGGTGCCGTATGACCCCGACATTCTCGGCGACTGCCAGTATGGGTCCCTCACCTGCGACACGTATTTCGTGCTGTATTCGGCATGGGGCGGATTCGAGGAAGACGGCTCCTACAACAGCGACGGCGGCTTCGAGGAGTGGAAGGTTCGGGAGTACCCGAAGCTGACCGTGACCAAGACCATCGACGGCGCCTATGACCAGGACAAGACCTGGGACATCACGAAGGAAGAGGATGAGGACTACGACCTCTGGATCGGCGACGATGTCGATCATCCCTACGTGATCTCGGTCGATCCGGCCTTCGGCGACCCCTACAACACCGAGATCAGCGGCACGATCACCATCGTCGGCGACGAAGATGAGACGGTAACCGCCACGGTGACCGACATGTTCGAAGGCCAGGCAGCCACTGTCAGCTGCGGTGGCGGCTCCAACGTGGTAGAGGTCGAGGCCAATGCCACGGTCGAGTGCAGCTACACCCTCGAGCTCGACGGCATCACCGCCGGCACCAACACCGCCACCGCGTCGTTCACCTTCGCCGATGCCGACCTGGCCTACTTCGGTACCGCTGACATCGCCGAGGACGACTACGTGCAGACCATCATCGGTGAAGAAGAGGTAAACGTCACCGACGACCTTGGCACCGCCGGTGAAGACGACGACAAGTCGTTTGGTCCGGTTTCGGTCTCAACCGAGTTCGGTTACACCTCCAACTACAGCTGCCCCACTGATCAGAGCCTCTACGAAGACGGCCACTATCAGTACTCGGTCACCAACACCGCAACCATCGATGAGACCGATGACAGCGACACGGCGACGGTAACCATCGACTGCTGGGTGCTTGTGGTCGACAAGACCGCCGACCCGTCGTTCGACCTCGACTACGACTGGACGATCGACAAAGAGGTGTCGATCGACGGTGGCACGACTTGGGTCGACGCCGCTGAGGTTGATGTGATCAACGGATCCACTGTTGACGTGTTGTGGCGAATCGCCGCCGAGAAGAGCGACGGAGTGGAGCTGAACCACGCTGTGAGCGGCGATATCACCGTGCACAATCCCTCGCCGCTGTTGGCTGAGGGTGTTGTGGTGACCGACTCCATGTCGGACGGGCAGACCCCGGCCGTCACCTGCGATGAAGACAACACCGTCAACATTGCCGCCGGCGCCACCCAGGTCTGCACCTACGGGGCCGATCTCGCCGACAACAGCGATCTGACCAACACCGCCTCGGCCACTCTCGGCGAGGTGGCGGTTGAAGCCGACGCCGACATCGACTTCGAAGGTGTGCTTCCATCGACCATCACCGATGACACAGCGGCTCTGGTTGACGAGCGGTTGGAGATCGACACCGTGATCGATGCCTCCTGGACCTCCGAAACCAACGACCTCCCCGAGACCGTGACGTGCGGTGAAAACGTGAATGAGGTAAGCCTGACCCCGGCCGACAGTGGTGCCATCGATGCCGACGCTTCGGTGACGATCAATTGCCTCGATCCGACGGTAACCAAGACGGTCGACACGGCACTGACCCGCACCTACCACTGGGAGATCGAGAAGACGGCGCTCGACGCCGACGGCATACCGATCCCCGACGGCGAAGGTCTGACACTGGCCGAAGGCCAGCACTACAACCTCGATTGGAAGATCGCGGCCTCGCTGGCCGAGATTCCGTCCACCGACTCGGATTGGGAGGTGACCGGTGAGATCACCGTGACCAACCCGGCTCCCGATCCTCTCGATGTAACCGTGGCCGACACGTTGACCCTTGGTGGCGAGACGGTGGCTGTGGTGCTCGACTGTGGCGAGGGCCCGGGTGACGACACCCTGACCGTTCCTGCCGCCACCGAAGAGGGCGGCGACGGGATGGCGACCTGTACCTACAGCGCAGAGCCGACCGATGGAGACGGAGGCAGCAACACCGCATCCATCACCTACACGGCCGGCGGCGAGCAGTATGAGTACAGCTCAGCTGCGGTGCCTGTCGATTTCGAGTCGGCTGAGACCGTCATCACCGAAATTGACGCCGAGGTCCAGGTCTTTGACCTGGCCACGGAGCCGCCTACGCCGCTCGGCACCGTGTTGGCCGCCGACGTGTTGGCAACCGGTGAGGCGGCCACGTTCATGTGGCAAACCATGCTTGGCCCCGACAACCTGGTCTGTGGTCTCAACGAGATAGCCAACGCCGCCAACATCCTCAACGATGAGTTGGTGGAGCTGGCCTTGTCCAGCGACGTGGTGCCGGTTGAGGTGCAATGTGCTGAAGGCTGCACGCTAACCGCCGGATACTGGCAGACCCACAACCCCGAGTTCTGGGCTGCGCACAACGGCAATGGTCCTCCGGCCGACGAAACCTGGCTGCTGCTGGGCGACGTCGACGGTGACGGTGAAATCGAAGGCGCAGGGGAAGACTTCCCGTACGGCGACACCGGTCTCACCTACTACGAGATCATGCGAACCCCGCCGAAGGGCGATCCCTGGATGCAACTGGCCTTCCAGTACATCGCCGCCAAGCTGAATGAGCTCAACGAAGCCGACACCTCGGCCCTCGACGGAGCCATCGCTGACGCTGAAGCGGTACTCGCAGCCTATAAGTCCGGCAGCAAGGGCAAGGCGGCCAAGGATCTGAAGGCGGATGCCGGACCGATCCACAGCCTCCTGGCGGCCTTCAACGAAGGTGACGTCGGCCCCGGGCACTGCGATGAAGACGGGTCGTCAGACCTGTAGATCATGGCATGACCCCGTAGGTCGCTAGACCATGCGGTAAACGACAATCGGCCCCGGCATTGCGCCGGGGCCGATTTGCGTACGGCAAGAGGTCTTGTCGGGAGCGCTCAGTCGGAAGAGCCTAATCGGGGGAGATGGTCTCCATCGCATGACGGTGGAAGAGGGTGAGGCGATCTTCGCCCACTCGCTCCCGCTTCTCCTGGTCGGTCACCCCGAGGCCTTCTTCGGGGGAGAGACACAACACGCCGAGCTTGCCCTCGTGCTCGTTCTTGTGCACCTTCCAGGCCGCCAAGCCTGCGTCTTCCAACGCATAGACGTGCGACATGATCGGCACGATGGCGCCGTCGTCGATCAAGCGGTTCATCTCCCAGGCTTCGGCGTAGTTGGCGAAGTGACTGGACACGATGCTCTTCAACTTCATCCAGAGGTGGCGGTTGTCGTATTCGATCATGTAGCCCGAGGTGGCGGCGCAGGTGACGACCTTGCCCCCTCGTTTGGCCACGAAAACCGAGGCGCCCATGGTCTGGCGACCGGGGTGTTCGAACACAATGTCGGGGTCGTCGCCGATGAGCGAGCGGATCTTCTTGCCGAATCGGCGCCACTCGGCCTCGTCTTGGGTGTGCTCGTCTTTCCAGAAACGGTAGCCCTCGGCCTTACGGTCGATCACGGCTTCGCAGCCAAGCTGGTTGAGAAGGTCGGCTTTCTCCGGTGACGACACCACGCCGACCGGCACACCGCCACCATTAAGTACGAGCTGCACGGCGTAGCCGCCGAGCCCGCCGGTGGCACCCCAGATCAGAACCCGATCGCCCTGTTTCATCGACGAGGCGTTGTCGGAAACCAGCATCCGGTAGCTGGTGGAGGCACAAAGCGCGTTGACCGCCGCCTCCTCCCAGGTGAGATGGGACGGCTTGGGCATGAGCTGGTTGGCCTTGACCACGGTCAGGTCGGCCAAACCGCCGAAGTTGGTTTCGAAGCCCCAGATGCGCTGGTTGGCGGCGGTCATCGAGTCGTTGTGGGCCGACGGGTCCTGATCATCCACGTAGTTGCAGTGCATCACCACGCGGTCGCCGGGCTTGTAGTTGCGCACGGCCGAACCAACCTGGAGCACAACCCCTGATCCGTCGGACCCGACGATGTGATGATCGAGGTTGTGGCGGGCACCCCATTCGCTCTCCCGGCCCAGACGCTCCAGGAATCCGAAGGTGGGCAGCGGTTCAAAGATCGAGGTCCACACGGTGTTGAAGTTGATGGAGCTGGCCATCACCGCGACGATGGCTTCGTCGGGGGCCAGCTCGGGAGTGGCTACTTCGCCGATCTGGAGCGACTTTCGTGGGTCTTTGTCGGCCGAGTCGACTCCTTCAAACATGCCGACGTCTTCCTTGCGGACGTAGGCCGCTCGGTACGATTCCGGAACGGGTAGGGCCGCGATGTCCTCGCTGCTCGCTCCCGATGTGATTGCATCGAGGATGTCCTTCATGGGCCTGCAAGTTACCAGCCGGTCTACACCGGCGATAAAGCGGGCGCTCAAAAACCCGGCCGTCCGTGGTGTGAGCGATCGGTGGCATCTTCGTTGGCTATGGTCTGGCGCTCGACGACATCCTTGCGGCTGTGTGGGTCCGGTGGCGTCGACCGGGGGTGAAGCAGCCCGGTACCTAGTACATCGGGACCATATTCGCTAGTGTGGTGTTTGCCTCTTGTTGGAGAGGGGTGGAAACTTTCAAAATGGATGCGGGTGTAATGGAGCCCGAGTACGTGGAAGACACCCAGGCGCGTGCGGAAAACTAGGAGTTTCGGTGGGCATATCACCAGAGGACATTGAGGGTCAGGATTTCGAAAGGGCTCGCAAAGGCTATGAGCCGACTGCAGTCAGAAACTATCTGAGCCAGGTAAGCCAGATAGTACGCGACCTTCAGTTCGAACTGGCCGAGACCAAACAGCAACTCGCTCAGGCTGACGGCGTCGAAGCCGCTCCTGTTGTCGAGGCCGATCAGTTTGGTGCCTTGGGCGACCGGGTGGCCGAGATGCTACGTCTGGCTCAGGAGTCGGGCGCCGAGATTCGCACGGCGGCCGAGTCGAAAGCCGACGAAGTGCTTAGTCAGGCCCGGCTTGATGCCGACACCATGACGGCGGAAGCGCAGGCTCTACTCGAATCGTCTCGCCATGAGGCCGATTCAATGGTTGGCGACGCCAAAGCTCAGGCCGACACCTTGAAGGTGGAGTCACGGCTCGAGTCCGAGGCGATGTTGAGCAAGGCCGAGGCTGATGCCAACCAGATGGTCTCTTCCGCTACCTCCGAAGCCGACTCGATGCGGCGCGCCGCTCGCGATGAAGCCGAGCGCCTCCGGAGTTCGGCCACCGCTGAAGCGGAGTCGATGCTGGAAAACGCCGAGAGCGAAGCCAACGATCTTCGCCTCCGGGCCAACAACATCTTGGCCGATTCCAAGGCTCGAGCCGATGAGATGTGGAACTCGGCCGAGGCCGAGGCGTTCAAGCTGCGGGAAGAAGGCCGGCAGGAAGCCGAGCAGATCCGCCAGAACGCCGTGAATCAGGCCAACGAACACAAGGAAACGGTCGAACGTGAGGCCGCCGAGCATCGTCAAGCGGTTGAAGACGAAGTGAATCGCCTGCTCGAGACCACCAAGGCCGATGTTGAACAGCAGCTGGCCGACGCCGAGGCCGAGTCGAATCGTCTTCGGGAGTTGGCCGATCACACGCTGGCCGACCATCAGCGCATGGCCGAGGAAGCGCTCGCCGAGGCCAATGTCGAAGCCGAACGAATCCAGACGGAAGCGGCGGCCGAGGCCGATCGCATTCGGGCCGCCGGTGAGTCCGATGCCGAGAAACTGCGGCTCGATGCCGAGGCCGAAAACGAAACCCGCCGCCGTGATGCCGACACCTACGTCGACTCTCGTCGCGCTGAAGGCGACGATTACTACGCCACCCGGTCCACCGAGGCTGACGCCTACGTGATGCTGAAGCATAAAGAGGCCGACGACTACGTGGCCGCCCGCCAAGGCGAGGTGTACAAGAACGCCGAAGAAGCGGAGCGGGAGCGAGACAAGGCGCTGGCCCAGATCAGCGAAGCCCGGGCCCAGGTCGCCGACCTGTTGCAGCAGGCTCAGGCTCAGAGCGAGTTCATCCGCCTCGAGGCCGAGGAGAAGATCCGGGAGAAGGTTCGGGCTCATATCGATCAGGCCGAGCGTCGAATCGCCCGTCTCCGAATCACCGAACAGGCCTCCCGGGAGCGCATCATTGCGGCCCAGAGCGAACTCAATTCGGCCATCAGTCGTCTCGACTCCGAGCCGGTTCAGGAGCTTGGAGAAGGCACCCCCGATCAGGTGCTCGACGAGGCTCGTCAGCATGTGTTGACCAGGGCGTCCGAGGCCCGGGAGCTGGAAGAGGCCGAGGTGATGGCTTCCGACATGGAAGAGACCATCACCGAAGAGACGATCATCGATCTCAATCAGCCTCACTTTGACGATGACGACGAGCTGTTGGCCGATGGTGTGAGAACCGCCGACATCGAGGTCGAGGTTGAAGACACCGTTCCTGAAGTGATCGATGAGCCGGTCACCGTGGATGCCGTGTTGTCGGAGCCGGAGATCGAACCGCAGAACGAGGACGCCTTGTCCCGCCTGGTCCGCGAGGCCATGCAGCGGGCAGTGGAAAGCGCTCGCTCCAGCGAATCATAAGTCGAGTTATCGAACGACTCGGGTTGGCGTTCGGCGCTGCCCCGTCCATCGCTGTTTCATCCTCCCCGACTCGTAGTCCGCGTGGCTGGTAGGCCAACATGGAAGGGCGCCCGGTTGCCCCCTGCCGTGCGCCGACTATCGGAGGAATGATGTCTAGCTATATTGTGGCGGGAGCCCGAACTCCCATTGGCAAGCTGTCTGGTTCGCTGGCTTCGATGAGCGCCGCTGAACTCGGTGGTAAGGCCATTTCGGCCGCCCTGGAGCGGGCCAGTGTGAGCCCCGACCAGGTCGACTACGTCTACATGGGCCACGTGCTTCAGGCCGGTGCCGGCCAGATCACCGCTCGTCAGGCTGCCGTCAACGCCGGTATCCCGATGTCGGTGCCGTCGTCGACGATCAACAAGGTCTGTCTGTCCGGGCTCAACTCCATCCACCTGGCCGACATGCTGATCTCGGCCGGCATGGCCGACATCGTTGTGGCCGGCGGCATGGAGTCGATGACCAACGCCCCCTATTTGTTGCCCGGGGCCCGGGCTGGATATCGGGCCGGTGACAAGACCGTGGTCGACTCGATGATGTACGACGGTTTGTTCTGTGCGTTCGATGCCTGCGCCATGGGTGCCGGCACGGAGAAGTATGCGGCGTCGGCCGGCATGGCCCGCGAACCCCAGGACGAGTTGGCGGCCATGTCGCACGAGCGGGCGGCTGCCGCCCATAAGGAGGGCCGATTCGACAACGAGATCGTGTCGGTCGAGATCCCGCAACGAAAGGGCGACCCGGTTGTCTTCGAAACCGACGAGGGTGTGCGCCCGGGAACCACGGCAGAAACGCTGAGCGGTCTCCGTCCGGCGTTCGATTCGGCCGGCAACATTACCGCCGGCAACGCATCCCAGATCTCCGACGGCGCGTCGGCGGTTGTGGTCATGAGCAAGGCGAAAGCCGATGAACTCGGTGTGACCCCGTTGGGCGAGGTGCTCGGCTACGGCCAGGTTGCGGGCCCGGATGCATCGCTCCTGACTCAGCCGTCTCGGGCCATCTACGATGCGTCGGACCGAACCGACGGTGTGAACCTGTCGGACATTGATCTGTTTGAGTTGAACGAGGCGTTCGCCGCTGTGGCTCTGGCCAGCATGGATGATCTCGGGATCGACAACTCCGTCGTCAACGTCAACGGTGGAGCGATCGCTCTTGGCCACCCGATCGGGGCGAGCGGTAACCGCTTGGCCTTAACTCTGCTGCTGGAGCTGCAGCGTCGAGGCGGCGGAGTGGGTGCGGCTGCCTTGTGTGGCGGTGGTGGTCAGGGCGATGCCTTGATCATGCGTACTGTCGCCTGATTCAGCCAGGATGATCTTTCATTACGTCTTCATGGCGAATTGTTTTGGAGTCGAGGAGCAGAAGATCCCTCTGTTTCAGCGGGGAATCGGCGATATCAGCCAGAAACCTTGGGGAAACCGGGAAAAAGTACTTGTCATGTGACTGTCAATTGTGTAACCTAATGGAAACATCGTTACGACGTCCCAGTGGCCGGTTTACCCATACCGCCCGCGCCACGGTCACTGGGACGTCGTGCGAGACCGACGACTGGGCCGGTGCACCCTCTCCCCGCCGGCTCGGTTGTCGCGTAGAAGCCCCCTTTTGTGGGGGTTTTGCCGTTTTGCTTGAGCGCGAATGCCTTAGAGCGCTTCAGGAGTGTTGAGCCCCTGCCGCCCGGCCAGGGCCCGACCCAATGTGAGCTCGTCAGCGTATTCAAGATCGCCGCCCACCGGAAGGCCCGATGCCAGGCGACTGATCGTGATTTCGAACGGGGCCAGGATCTTGTTGGCGATGAACGCTGCCGTGGTCTCGCCTTCGAGGTTCGGATTGGTGCAGAGGATCACTTCTTTGATGTCTTCGCTGGCCACCCGCAACGCCAGCTCCCGCATCTTCAGCTGCTCGGGCCCAATGCCTTCGAGCGGGTTCATCGCCCCAAGCAGCACGTGGTAGCGGCCGTCGAACACGCCCGTCTTTTCGATCGCGGCGATGTCTTTCGGCTCCTCCACCACACACAACACGTGAGGATCACGATTGGGGTTGGCGCAGATGGCGCACTCAACTCCCTCGGCCACATTGAAACACCGATCGCAGAAGGTGACGTGTTCCTTCATGGCCATGATGGCGTCGGCGAGACGGTTGGCGTCGACCTTGTCGGTCTTCAGTAGATGGAACGCGATGCGCTGAGCCGACTTGGGTCCGATGCCCGGAAGCCGGCCAAGCTCGTCGATCAGAACTTCAACTGGACGGGCGTAGATACTCATCGTGCAGGCGGCGCCTAGCCGCCCAACAGGCCGCCGAGGCCGCCCATGTCGGGGAGCCCGATGTTGCCGAAAGCTTCTTCCTGGTTGGCGGCAATTTGCGTCGCAGCGTCACGCAGCGCGGCCAACACCAGCTCTTCCAGCAGCTCAACATCGTCGGGATCGACCGCATCGGGGGCGATCGTGACGTTGCGGTACTCGCCGCCGCCGGTTACTTCGACAGTGACCTTGCCGCCGCCGGCTGAACCGGTGATGATCTGAGCCGCTTGTTCTTCCTGAGCGGCCTGAACCTGCTCCTGCATGGCTTGAGCCTGCTCCAGGATCGAGCCGAAGTCGATGCCTCCGAGGCCGCCTGCGGCGGCACCGGCGCCCAGCAGTTCGCTCATATCTGGTTCGTTGTCGGACATGCCGGACTCCTACTCGGGTTTGGGCTCGATGACCTTCGAGCCGGGAAATGCCTTGGTCAGCCGATCGACCCCGTCGAGTGATTGGTCGGGGGCGTCGACGAGATCTTCCACGGGGCCGATG
The DNA here is from genome assembly GCA_965216355.1 of Acidimicrobiales bacterium. Lineage (GTDB taxonomy): Bacteria > Actinomycetota > Acidimicrobiia > Acidimicrobiales > SZUA-35 > JAHELU01. Next base: position 264,803 of record CBDCFR010000012.1, on the reverse strand, counting down.
TCGTCTATTGAATCATCCTGCGGCGGCTTGGGGGCTGATGCGATCTTGGCCGGATCGAGTGATGGTGGGGGCCCGGCGTCGTCGACGACAACCGACAGATGGACCGGCTGTTGGAAGTGGGCGGCCAGGCCTTCTTCCACTTCGGACTGCACGCCCTTACAGCGCTCGACGTAGTGATCGTTGGGCACGGCGAAGATGATTGCCGAGCCGTCGACTCCGATGACCCGGCCAACCTGGAACCGTACCCGGGCTCGTTGGCTGATGTTGCCAAGCACCGACTCCAGCGCTTGGGTGGCCTCGCCTTGGGTGAGAGCCCGACCCGTGGCGCTCGGGGCCGGAGCGGGCTCGGCTGCAGCCGGTTCTGACCCTGGTTCGGAGGCTGGCTCGGTCGAGGTTTCTGCCGCTTCGTTTGACGTCGCCGACAGGGGAGGGGAGGAGCCGGGGCGCCGGGACCGTGGGGATCGCGGCGCCTTTCCCGTCACCTCGGCAAGGCGACCACGAGCGGCCGCTGCGGGCCCCGTTGGCTCCGACGGCTCGACCGCTGCCGGTGTCGTCGGCGCGGCGTTCGTCGGGGCGGCCGCCACGGGTGCGCCGCCAGCAAGCTGCGCTGTCAGTCCAGCAACCTGTTGTTCGAGGGCGGCGATTCGCTGCGTCAGAGCGTCGACCAAAGCGCTGTCGGCGCCGCTACCGCTTCCGCCGCCGCCGTCGTCGGAACTTGGGCGGACGCTGCGGCAGAGCCGTAGTAAGGCGACTTCGAGTGGGACTCTGGGATCGGGGGCCTGACGCATCTCCACCAAGGCCGAGCCGATCGTCTCCAACGACCGGGTGAGGGTGCCCGCCCCTAACTTCTTGCCGAGATCCTGGGCTTGTTGCTGGGCGGTGTCGTTGAGATGTTCGAGGGAGGCCCCCATCACAGCGAGAAACGCCTCACGCAGCACGTCGACGGTAATCTCCCCGATCACCCGAGGCTCTTGGCCGTTGGTCAATCCTTCTTGCAGGGCCGCGATGGCCGCCTCGGGGTTGCCGTCGCCGATGGCGTTGGCGAGGTTGTAGCCGACGTCGGAGCCGGCTGGAATGCCGCCTGCAGCGGCCACGAGGTCGAGGGCCGAGAGGGTGTCTCGAGCCGAGCCGCCGCCTTGGCGCAGCACATAGTCGATTGCTTCTTCGACCTTGTCTTCGGAGATGTCGAGCTCGGCGTCTTCGATGACGTAGCGCACGTGCTCGGCCAGTTCGTCGGCCGGAAGCAGGTGGAATTCGAACGGCTGGGTGCGACTGCGGATGGTTTGTACCACTTTGTGTGGCTCGGTGGTGGCCAGCACGAAGATCACGTGTTCTGGAGGTTCTTCCAGTGTCTTCAGCAGGGCGTTCTCGGCCCCGGCGCTAAGCATGTGAACCTCGTCGAGGATGTAGACCTTTGTCTTACCCGGTGAACCGAGGTGGACTTTTGAGATCAGATCCCGGATGTCGTCGACTTTGTTGTTGCTGGCGGCGTCGAGCTCGTGCACGTCGAACGATTTGCCGTTCTGAATGGCGACGCAGCTTTCGCACTCGCAACACGGTTCGCCGTCGTCGCCAAGATTGGCGCAGTTGAGGGCCTTGGCGAGGATGCGGGCGGTCGACGTCTTGCCCGTGCCTCGAGGGCCGCTGAACAAATAGGCGTGACCAACCCGGTCATTTGCCACCGCTGCTTTGAGGGCATCGGTGACGTGACTTTGACCCCGCAGCTCGGAGAACCGCTGAGATCGGTAGCGCCGGTAAAGAGACTGGTAGGCCACCATCTGAGCCTACCGGCTCGGCATGACAGCCACCGCCGTGCCGATGGCGGCCGTGCGGGATCGGAGAGAGTGTCAGAATCCGGTAAAGAGTGGTGGTTGACAGTTCAACAACCAGATATTCGTGCTAAAAAGACTGGAGGAGTTTCGGCCTCCAGCGGGGCCTGGCACTGATCTTGACCACCTGGCGCGTTGTCCGGTGTCGCGATCAGGTCGAGGGCAGGTGTGTGAAGCGCGGTAGGCAAGGTTTGGATGATGGTGCGTAGCGCTGCGCCGTCGGTGGATGACGAGTTATGAATAGACGTAACGAGCGGATAGTAGTCGGTGTTCTTGGCTTGATCAGCGCCGCTATTTCGCTGTACATCGGATTGCACTTCTTCACCTCGGGTGGCGGCACCGAGGTGGCGGTTATCGGCACTGAAGGCGCCGCGGTCGACGGCGCCGTCGATGGCGCTTCGGCCACACCGGCCGGGTCCGACGCCGGTTCGGAGCCGACTACTTCGCTACCTGCCGACGACGGCGGCCCGGCAATCGTCGTAACGTCCACGACGGCGGTGGCTGAGACGTCCACCTCCTTAACCACGTCGGCTTCGTCATCCTCCACAACCACCACCCAAGCCACGTCGAGCAGCACCTCCTCAACGACAGCTCAGTCCACGGAGACCACGGCCTCATCATCCACCACCGAGGCAACCACCACCACGGTCCCAACGACGGCATCGACCACAACAACCACCGAGGCAACCACCACAACGACGGCGCCGTCGACTAGCACCAGTACTGCTCCGACTACCACCACTGCGCCCGTCCTGACGATCACCGAGATCGAGCGGGAGATTCTGCGTCTCACCAATGAATTGCGGACTGATCCCTCCGGGCCGTTGCGTCGGCAAGGGGAGATGCCGGAGTGTGAGGACAGCAACGTTGAATTCGACCCGGCTACTGGCCATCCCAAACCCGTGCCGGCTCTGAGGCTTAGCGAACCGGTTTCGGTGTACATGGCGCGAGATTGGTCTCAGAAGATGGCCGATGCAGATGAGATGTCGCATCGCAGCAGTGAGTCGCAGAGTGCCGTCTACGCTGCGCTTGGAATCGACTGGGCCGCACGGGGAGAGAACGTGGCGTGGGCCGTCGGCTATCAGCCGAGTGCCATTGCGCAGCTGTTTTTCAACGGCTGGCGGGAATCGGCCGGGCACTACTGCAACATGATGTCGGGCTCGTTCACCCACATCGGCATCGGTCATGTGCGAACCGACGCTGGCAAAGACTTCGCCACCCAGAACCTCTACCGCCCCCGTTAACGCCGTCGGCCCGGAGGGGCCGACTTACCGAGTTTCCTCCGCAAACTCTACGGGGCAGCGATTATCCGTGCGCCACTATGTTCTCGCGCTAACGTCTTTGCCGACTTTTCGACAGAGGCCTCAGGCAAAAGTCGCAAACACACTAACGGTAGCCCGCCCGGAGGGCCGGCTGAGTTGCGGTCCGCAACTCCTCGCTAGAGGGGTCAGCTGCAACTCGTGGCTACGGAACTTCACCTGAAGGTCGGTCTCTGTTCTCGCAAGTGTCGCCGCCCCGGAGGGCCGGCTTACTGAGTTGCGTTCCGCAACTCGTGGCTACGGAACTTCACCTGAAGGTACATCTCTGTTCTCGCAAGTGTCGCCGTCCCGGAGGGCCGGCTTACTGAGTTGCTTTCGCAACTCCTGGCTATGCACGCTCACCTGGAGATCGGTCTCTGTTCTCGCAAGTGACGGCCAGGTGATCTGCGGCACACAATGGGTTCCGCTGAGAGCTGCTGCCTTCCGGCCCTGACTCGGTTCACAGGCCAAAGTTGCACAGGACCCGACCGTCACCTGCCAGAACAGAGACGCCTATTCGATTTTGTTTGAAACCGGCGTTTCGCCCGACTGAGCTATTCGACCGGGATTCAAAATCTACCGCCAAAGAGGCTTCGGCGTTCGCTATCCTACCGATTCTTGCTTCGGTTACCGATGGCCCTCGCTGAAGTATCGGCTGAGCGGTCCTGAGGGAACGAAGTCACAACTGGAGGAGTGCGAGAGCGGCCGAATCGGCACGCTTGGAAAGCGTGTGAAGGGAGACCTTCCGTGGGTTCGAATCCCACCTCCTCCGCCAATGTGATGTCCTCGCGGCATCTGCACGGTCGGCACCAGTCTTGGCCGGTTGATCCAACAGGTCGCGGGTTACCGCTTTGGTAGCGTGAGTTGAGATGTCACTGGTAATCAGCATGTGGAGTCCGATGCACCCCCTTAGCGAGCTACCAAGTGTCGATGGCTATCACACCTTCGGTGGGGAAAGCGACCGCGAGACTCTGTGGGGCAACGAGCTGGTCCGTGAGTATGGCGCCGACCTGCTGTGTGCGTTGGCCGAACGCTCCGAACTGATCGTTACCGGCATGGACCTGGATGTGCTTGAGCGAGAAGCAAATGTGCTAAAAACCCAGGCGAAAGCAATTGCCGAGAAGATATACAGAGCGTCAACAGACGATGAGGTTGACCGTTACACGCAGCGCATTCTTCGGAACATGAACCATCTGTTGCGTTCAATAGAGACGGCCCGACATGCTGATTGCGGGGTATGGATCAGCTAGTGTCGGATTGACACTTCGTCCGGCGGTCCGAGTCACTCATGGAGTTGAGGCAGTAATCTGCAGGTCACTCGCCTGGCATGCGAAGATCGAATGAGTTGAAGATGGAGAGGGTGGTTTCGATCTGCGTCTGAAGCTCAGGGCGAAGTGGGTGGCCTGACCTGATCTCGATCCCCACCGGTGTGGCGTTGACGTCACGAGCGACGAGGATCTGTAGTGCAGGTCTACCGATCAGCGGGTAGTGGAACCAGAGTTCGGCATCGATGTTGGTGTCTTGCAGCCCAACGTCGATTGCAGCCCAGTCGGCGTCGTCGAACGGGTAGTTGATCCAGGAGCAGATCGAGGTGACTGTTGCCTTTAAGCTCTCAGGGAACACCCAGGTCCCGGCAACATGGTTCGTGAACTGAGATTTATCCATGGGAGTTGTGTTCCCTCAAGATGGTCTGGCTTCGTTGTTCCGAGTCCCGTCTGCTCCCGACTGCAGGTCTGCAGTTTCCTACGATTCCCCGGCCCGGGTTAAGACCGCCACTGGAATCGATCGGCCGGCGAGCCGTCGGTAGGTGGCGAACTGATCGTAGCCCTGAACCAGTAGGTCCCAGTAGCGTTCCAGCTCTTGCTCGTCGTCAACTTGTCGAGCCTTGACCGCCCACCGCTCGGATCCCACTTCGACGTGGGCCTCGCCGGCGGCCATGAGATTGCGGTACCAGTTCGGCGTTTCGGTGTGACCGGCGTCGGATCCGGCGACGACGAAGTCATCACCGTCGCGTACCTCCATGAGTACAACAGGCCGAGACTGATCGCTGCGGCGACCCACGACATCGAGAACGAATACCGGTGAGCCGGCGAGCGTGTTGCCCTTCGTTCCAGTGCTGGTCCGCAGGCGGTCGACGTGTCGTCGCGTGGCCCAGCTCATGAAACCGGGTAGGCGTCGGCTGAGGAGGTTCACGGTGTGTCCGCTTACATCGTTCATGGTTGCTCCTTAGGTTTTCGAGTAGTGACTCGAACGCGATTTGCGTCTGTGGCGATGACGCTAGGAATTCCCGTCGCCGCCGAATATCCGCGAACGGCCGTGTTCCATGCGCGACCGTCCAGGTCCGAAAACAACCACCGCCTCGGTCTCCCCAAGAGTGGACTCAATCGTATGGCGACGGGACTCACGCCTATAGAGGGCAGGTGCGTCTGCCTTCAGAGTGAGATCAGCCAGTGTGAATCAAAGCTGAGCCACCACAAATCGCCAGTCAACATCAAAAACAAGGAGACCCTCTCATGAGCAATTCAACAATCACCACCCTCGAAGAGACCGCCCGAGCGGTCGCCTGCGACATCGCAGATCAGTTCGAGCACTCTTGGAACGCCGTCGACGGCGCGGCCTACGCCGAGCCGTTCGCCGAGGATGCCGACTTCATCACCATCCAGGGCCACCAGGTCGTTGGTCGCGATGCGATCGGCGCCGGTATGTCGGAAATCTTGGCCACGATCTATCACGGCAGCACCGTGGCCGTGCAGGTAACCGGCGTCCGTGTCGTCTCATCGACCACGATTGTCGCTCAGGTCGAGCATGTGCTCGACGCTCCCACCGGACCGCTGGCTGGAAATCACACCACGCTGGCCACAGTTGTGGTCGTCGAGAGCGAGAAGGGCTGGGAGATAACAACTCTCCATAACACCCTGATTCTCGACCCTGCGCCCGGAAGTTGACCGAGAGAGCGTTGCTACCCGGCGGCTGAAACCTGTTCCGATTCGACGTACCGAGCTGAGCGGGCGTAGGCCGCCGGCGTGGCGTCCATGAACCGCTTGAAGGCCCGAGTGAACGCCTGAGGTGAGTTGTAGCCGACGGCGTGCGCTACATCGGAAAGGGATCGACCTTCAGCGAGGAGCTTGGCCCCTTGGTGAACCCGCCAGCGAGTGAGGTACTGAGCCGGAGGTTCACCGACCAAGCGAGCGAATCGTTGAAAGAGCGTCGCCCGACTGATCCCCACTTCGGCCGCCAGCGATTCCACGGTCCACGCCCGGCCGGGCCACCGATGGATCAGAGCTATGGCGTGGCGGACCTCCGGGTCGTGAAGGCCGGCCAGCCAGCCGACTTCCCCCTCCGGCAACGACATCCAGAAGTTCCGCAGAGCGCTTACCAACACGATGTCGGAAAGGCGATTGATCATTACCTCGGTGCCCGGCAAGTCGTTGTCGATCTCAGCGTGGGCTGCTTCCACCACACCGCGAAGCCAGGTCTGTTCGCTTGGGACGACGATTAGGTCGGGCAAGCCCTCGAGAAGGGGATGGGCGGTGCCTCGCTCGAACTCAAAGGCCCCGCATAGGAACGACGACCGAGGGCCGTCTCCGTCGTTCGTGAGAAGTTGGACGTTGCGGTTCGGATCCTCGTTGCGTTCGAGGGCCGGTCCTGTGGCGTGCCGGTCATGTGACACGGTGTGTCCGGAGCCGTGGGCCAGGACCGCGATGTGCCCGGCCTCCACTTGCACCGGATCGGAGCCGTGCACGGTGACCCAGATCGAACCCTGGTGGACAGCGTGATACACGCCAAATGGCAGATCGTCGGCCGAGACGGCCCATGGCGCATTGAGCTCTGTCTGGCGGAACACCCCACTGGTGAGCCGAACAGTGGCGAGAACATCGGCTAGCGGAACGCTTCAATCGCATACGACTCGACTCGTCCCCCCGACCCCACCAGCACCGAGCTGCCGCTCGTGATCAATGAACGCAACTGTGCCAGCGGTCGAGCTCCCGATGGGCGAGACGTCGTTCCGGTTGTTGCCGAAACCGATTCGGAGATTGTGATCGTTGTACTTGTGGAGCCATCGGATCAGGCCGAATGCCCGAGCAATCCGTGGCACCCGATCACCGTCACCCTCAATGTTCCTTTGGGCGACCGCACCGTGCTCGACGGACACACGTCGCCCCCAGTCCGGATCGGTGAAGCCACGCCTGGCGAGCACGGCTAGCGACCCGACGATCGAGCCTGACTAGAGAGCCGAATCCTCGAGCTCGAGTTCCAGCCCGACCGATTCAGCCGCAGCGAGAATCGAAGCCCATGTTTCGTCGGTGAGGGGGATCCCATCTCGTTCGCGTTCGTCGCGCCGCCGTAGCTCGGGTTCGCCGGGCACCATCACTTCGCCATCGACCGTCGCCGGTTGAGCCGACTGAAACCAGTCGATATAGGTCACGACATCAACCATCACCTGGTCATCGGGGCTGAACTGATCGAGATCGAGGTACACCGACAACATCCCGTTGCCGTGGGCTTGAGGGGGCGGCCCGGCAGTACCCGAACCGATCAGCGCCCCGGCCAGCAGCTCACACATCATGGCCAAACCCGACCCTTTGTGATCGGCCATGGCCCGGAGCGCTCCGGGGCCGGCGAGCGGGCTGGGCGCGGAACCGGGCTCGGTTGGTCCGTAGAGCACCGAAGGGTCGGAGGTCTCGTTGCCCTCGGCATCGATCAGTGAATTGCCGGGGATCGGCTTTCCACCCTTTAGCGCCACCAAGGCTTTACCTTCGGCCACTACCGATGTTGCGAAGTCGAGGATCAGTGGAGCGCGCCCGCCGACCGGCATTCCGATACAGATCGGGTTGGTGCCCATACGTCGGTCGATAGCTCCGAACGGAGCGACGAGCGTGCTGGAGGAAACGTTGACGAAATGGATTGACGTCTGGTTGGCCGCAGCCGCCATCTCGGCGTAGAGCCCGATCCGTCCAAGGTGCCCCGAGCGGCGCAACCCGATCACAGACACTCCGTGCGACTTGGCCCGGTCGATTCCGAGGCGGCAGGCCATGGGGCCAATGGTTTGACCGAAGCCGTGGTTGCCGTCGAGTACAGCAAACGCCCCGCCCTCGATCACCGTGTCGAGCGAAGCGCCGGCAACCACCGCCCCGGCTTTCATCGCGTTGACATAACGCTGGGTGCGGATGACCCCGTGGCTGTCGTGTCCAACGAGGTTGGCCTCGACCAGATCGGTGGCGATCCTGTCGGCTTCGATGGCACTGCACCCGGCAGCCGCGAACACGCTGGCTACGTTCCGTCGAAGTGGTTCGGCATGAATTCTCACCGCACCATCATGGTCCATCCTGTTGGCCTGAGCCCAGACTCGGCGACGGACTTGTCTCGTCTCCGGGTTGGTCGCTTTCGCCCGCCTGATTCCAGGCGTCGACAAACTGGTCGCGCCAGCCGCCGTTGCCATTCGGGCTGGGGGCGTTCAGCGCCATGGCGATGATCATCACTGCGCAGACGAAACACAACACGATCGTGATTCCCGCCTCACTATTATTGGTGTTCACTTGGAACCTCCGTTCCGGTCGGTGGAGGGATCTATACGCTCGGGGTTGCGATGTACCTGAGAGACGTCGCAGCCACGTCGTTATGGAAGCCGAGGCGCGGGTAATGGGCCGTCCCGAGCGGATCGACGATCACCAGCCGAGGCCCGATCGCCCGATTCGATTCGCAGGCTGGCCGACCACAGCGCTACGACATCGCGGGGATGACCTCGTCGCAGAAGAGGCGGAGTGAACGCTTTTGAGCCTCGTGACCGAGACCCATGCTGGCATAGTAGATGAACTGGTCGACGCCGAGTTGGTCGTAGATCTTCAGTTTCTCGATCACCGTCTCCGGTGAGCCGAACATCAGATTCTCCTCCAGCATTGCCGGGTCGTATTCGTCGCGGTTCGCCAGTTCCTCCAACGGAATTTCCTTGGGGAAGCCGTTGGTCACGTCACCGAGGTTGCGGTAGAGGTTCTCGAATTGGCCGAGCACACGAGTGATGGCGGTGATCGCTTCGGTGCGGCCGGCGTCGTCCTCGTACACAGCGGTGTGGCGCATCAAAGCGAAGATGGGCGAAGCGGTCACCCCGGTGGCGGCCTCGTGTTTGGCGATCGATTCGTCAAGCTGTCGCTTGTAGAGTTCGGCCTCGGCGTGGGGGCGAGTGAACGGCCAACACATGATGTTGCAGCCGTTGGCCACGGCGTAGTCGTATGTGATGGGAGAGCGGGCCGCCACCCAGATTCGGGGATGCGGTTGCTGCAGCGGCTTCGGCACTGAGGTGGACGTCGGGAACCGCCAGAACTCGCCATCGTGGGCGTAGTCACCATGCCACAACTTCAGCACCGCTGGCAGCATCTCCTGCATAAACCGCCAGCCGTCGGTCTGCTGAACACCGGGCAGCATCCGGTCGAACTCACGTTGATACGCGCCGGACCCGATGCCGAACTCCAGTCGACCTCCGCTGATCAGATCGAGGAACGCCGCCTCCCCGGCGAGATCGATTGGATGCCAATACGGAGCGGTGGCGACGGCGCTGCCGAGTCGAATCGTGCTTGTCTCCCCGGCCAGCCACGTGAGGATCTGAAACGGGTTGGGGGCGATGGTCATCTCCAACGCGTGATGCTCGGCCGCCCACACGATCTCGAAACCGCCGGCCTCGGCCATCTGGACCATCTCAAGCGTATGCTGGGCCACGTCGGGCATGGCAAGCGTGTCGTCCAAGCGCTCAAGGTTGATGGCGAGTTGGAACTTCATGGGCCGTCCTACGTCGTCTCGTGGAGTCTCGGGGTGAGCGACACATTAACAGCGGCAAATGATGCGGACTAAGTTGTTGCCATGGCATCAGGAAAAGAAGTGATCGGTGGTCCACTCGAAATCGGTGGACGAGTGCTCAGCCTTTCACGAGCGATCCGGGCCGGCGACTTCGTCTTCCTCACCGGGCAGGTGCCGATGAAAGACGGCGTGCCCATGACCACAGGCACCATCGAAGAACAAACCCGGGCCGTTCTCGACGACATCACCGCAACGTTGGCCGAGGCCGGGTGTGAGCGGAGCGACGTGGTGAAGGCGATGGTCTGGGTGCGCGACCGAGCAGACTTCCCCGGCTTCAACGAGGTCTACGGTGAGTACTTCCCTGTCGATCCCCCAACCCGCTCCGTCGTGGTGAGTGAGCTGTTGATCGACATTCGGGTTGAAGTCGAGGTGGTGGCCTATAGCCCGGCAGTGGCTTCGCCGACGGCCGACGAGTAGTAGGTCTGTAGCGCCGGAATCAACGCCTCGGGCGTCACTGTTGCGGGTGCGCCGACCAGGTACAACAGATGCCACCGATGTTCGTGAAAAAACGCCCCGCCGAGTGTGCGCACGGTTTCACCGTCGTCCTCGAGCTCCTGCTGAAATCCCCGGACCCCAGGTAGCTGCGGGATGTCGAAGAACTCACCGCCGTACCCGCCGATGGTGATCAGCCCGTCTTCCAAATAGAACTCGGCCTCAGCGGGATTGCGGAACTCGTAGACGGCGGCCACCGCCACATCCGACTCTTCCGACCGGAATGCCCGTATCCAGCCTCCCCTGTATCCGCGGGTTTCGAGCAGGGCAATCTCTTCGGTGGGATCAGGCTGGATGGCCGCTGCTTCGTCGATGTTGAGGAAGCGGTCGATTGTGGGGTCATCGACTACCGTCATACCGTCGATCTGACTGGGGAGCAATCGAGCTAGAGCGTACTCGGTCGCCGTAGGTGGCTCGGCGGTCGTGGTCGTTGATTCCGAGCCAGCCGAGCCCGGCTCATCGTCGGTGGCAAAGGCCAGTTCGTCGGGTTGTGTTCGCACCACGTCCTCCAGTTGTGCCGGTTGGGTTGTCCACGGAGTTAGTCGAGGGTCGGGGTCGAATACCGATGATCCGATGGTGGGCTCGGTCACCGACTCCGATGAGATTTCATAGGCCAGCAGCGTGGGACGTTCGCCTTCCACCACGCTGCAGCTGGTCAGCGCCACCACCGCTACCAATGCCCCGGCGGCAGTCGTCAGGCCGCCCCAGCCCACTCGTCGAAACCGAATAAGCGAACGATTCCAGGCTGCGGAGTCAAAGAAGGCGACGCCGCCGTTCAGCAACATTCGGCTGAGAGCGAACCACATCGAAACTGCCACCGCGGTCCACACTCCGATCAGCGATGCGGCGACCAACATCGACCACCACATCCACGTGGAGAGAATGGTGAGCGGACCGACGCCAAGCCGAGCGCCGTACAGCACCGCAGTGAGCGGCAAGGGCAGAAGTCGGCCCCACTCCTGGGGAACCTGGCGGCCCAAGGTCAGTGGCGCCGGGCGTCCGACAATCAGACGAATCCCGTCGAGAACTACGCCGGCGGCCACGACGGCCAACCACCAAGAGGCCGCGTCCGGAGCGCCGGTCACGGCCAGCACACCCTGGACGACAAGCCCGATGGCGAACCCGGCCAACCCGGCCGAAGCCATCGCGCCGCCGGTTAAGGCCAGATGGATCTGAATTCGCTTACGCCCCCGCACCGAGGGCAGGACCGTTTCGGCCACCGACAGGCCTCAAGGCGACCAGATGGTATGAGCGGCGGCCAGCAGGGCCACTGCAAAGAGAATGATCAGTTCGATACTCATTGTTTCCTCCGATTCTTTTGTGATGGGCGGACGCAGGCCGCGTCGCCTTAGTCCCGTAGCGTCTGCCCGAGTCGGGTCCAGTAGTTGGGTGGGCTGTGGCTTCCCCATTCGAAAGCGCCGTCGGTTCGGGCCATACCGATTGGCCGTTCGGCCAGCGGTTGGCGAATGACCGGGAGACCCTCGCCGGCCACACCCTGAAGCTGATCGACTCGATAGCCGTTGACCGCTGCTTGGAGTTTCCAGTACTCGGCTGTGGTGAGTTCGCCGGGGCCGTCGACGTAGAAGACCTCGGTCAGCTCGCCCCACTGCAACGAATAGTTCTGGAGCCACTGCTCGAGGTGTCCAAGCCGGTCGGCTGGATGGGCCACCACCGGCACGCCGAGGTTGGTGAGCCCGATGATGTCGGAGCTGCCGGCGGGGGCGATGGCAAGGCGGCTGGTCTTCACCATCGGAAGAGCGGCAGCCAGGGACCCGAGTTCGGCGGTGAGTGCTTCCAAGGTCGTCGAGGTTGTGCGATCGCTGACCAGGTCGGCGGCCGGGCCTGTCGTTGGGTTGATGCCGACAAACAACGTCGGAGCGCCGACGTTGACCGCAGCGCCGGTGCCGACCATCAGCGGGAAGCCGCCGAGGGCAGCGAATGCGGCGGCGTAGGGAGCTACCGAACCTGAGAGTCCCGACGTGGTGACGGTGACTGTTCGATTGATGTCGTTGATTTGGCGGATCTGAGCCGCCACGTCGATGCTGGCCTGAATCGGATCGGAACTGTTACTCGCTGACGACGCGGCGATGCCGTAGCTGGCGATCGTAGCCAAGCCAGGGATGGCGCCCACGGTGAGGACTTCTTCGACACCGAGCCGAGCCAACAACGCCGTGTCGGCGCTCGACGGGCCGGTGGCGGCGATGGCAAGTAGCGGCACCCCGAGCGTGCCAGCCAAAGGCGCAGCAACGTACTGGAGCCAAGGGCTGGAAGCCGGAGCCAACACCGCCTTGGAGGCGGACGCGTGCTGGGCAGCAGCGGCGGCGTGGAAGTAGCCGCCGGCAGCGGTCCAGGTGAGAGGCGACAGGGCCACCGTCTGCAGACGGGGGTCGGTGCCGCAACTCTCGACGATGCAGCGCACGTTGGTGCCGCTGGGGCAGTAGCCGTGCACGTTGGGGTAGTTCACCGTGCAGCAGTCGCAGATCTTCTTGAGGCCACCGTTGCGACAGCAGCCGTCGGAGGCGTACCAGCACCAACCCCACACATCGCCGGGGCCGACGCAGTCAAACGTGTCGCACTTCGGAGTTACACCACTTTGGCCGCACACCCGGGCGTCGACCTTGCGCATCAACAATGTGCCTAGTGACGGGCCGGCGGCGATCACAATCGCAAGCTGACCCATGCGGTGAAGGAACGATCGGCGTGATGTGCCTCTGGCGGTACGGCGAGCTGCCCGCTCGATCACACGATCGATTGAGGTTTCGGCTCCGCTCATAGGGCGGCCTCGTCCAGCTCGATCGGAGGACCGGCCAGTACTTCGGCCAACATCTCTTCTACCTGATCGATGGTGTTGGCCACGCCGCGGGAACGCACGATGCCGTCGCGGTCGATGGCGACCATGTAGGGGGTCGATCGAACCTTGAAGTTGGCGAACGAGTCGGGATTACGATCATGGTCGACGAAACGAAGGCGGATCTCGTCGTAGGCCCGGTCGAGCCGAGCCAGATCGGGCTTGAGCGTCTGGCAGATTTCGCAGGTCGGGCTGGTGAATGCCAGCAGGGTGAAGTCGGCTTCGTCGTAGCTGGTCAGATCAATCTCTGGTGCAGGTTGATCGAGCTCGGGGCCTTCACCGGCGAAGTGCACGCCCATCGGCGCTACTCGCAGATGGAGCACACCAACCTGGCGCAGCAAGGCCACCACCGAAAATCCGAGGACCACCACGGCGATCCACAACAGAACGTAGGAAACAATCCAAACGCTGCCACTCATGAGTTCTCCTCCATTTCAATTCTCCTCCAAAGGGGCCGGAATCTCGCCGGCCAGCTCAACCGACCAGAGGCGGCCGAGCTGTTTGTAGATCACGATCAGCTGCGCGGCGAGGGCCGCAATCAACCCGACCATCGAGATGGTGATCACGGCGGCGAGATCAGGCCGAGCAAGACCAGAGCCAAAGGCGGCCACAAGTGCAGCCACCATGAACCCACTGTTGCGGATCAAGGTCGACGTGGTCACGGCCTTTGCACCGAGTGCTCCGAAACAGCTGCAGCTGATCGAAGATTCAGGCTTGGACCGCAAAGCGCGAGCCAACACCAAGCTGAAGGCGGCCAAAAGACCCAAGGCGGCAATGCCACCGATACGGGGACGCAGAATCAGCATCACGGCAACACCCGTTTCGATCATCGGGACCAAGGGTGTTAACCACGAAGGCACACCGAGCTGCCTAAAGTCGGCGGCCGTTTGGGTTTGGTCGTGGAATTTGGCCGCCGCGGCGATCCCGAACATGACTGCCAGGGCCACGATCGACAGTGTCGACAGCGCCTCGGTGAGTGACGCAACGAGCGTGCTACTCATCGCGGGCTCCAGGCCGCGTCGAAGAACTGCTCGAAGTTCTCATCCGACGCCCATAGGTGGGAGTACAACCGTCGTTCGCCCTTGGACGCAATCATCGATGCGCCCTCGTTTCGTTCTTCGGCCGAAGCCGGGCGGGCCAGTAGCAACTCGTAGTACTCGTCGGTGCGATTGCCGAGCGACTCTCGACCGAGGTAGAACCCGGCCACGATCAGCGCTCGTTCGGTGCCCTGGTTGGCTTGGCCGACCCAGTAGCGCACACCGGCTGGTTCAGCGGCTCGACCGAGGATGTCGGTGTAGAGCGACTCCACCCAGGTCCGATTGGTGTTGCCGGTTTGCCGGTAGTACTCGTCGCTGGAGAACAGCAGTACTCGGAGGTCCAGGATGTCGTTGTCTTGTAGGTGTTCGGTCCAGTAGGTCTTCCCGGTCGGCTCAGCCGGCCGGCTCAGGATGCCTTGGTAGGCCCGGTCAACCTCACGCCCCGAAGCTTCAGCGCTGAACAGCAGGGCGTCGGCAATCATCTCTCGACTCGTGTCACCACCGGCGGCCACCCGCCCGAGGTAGAAGTCGAGACTTGCGTCATCAGGTTCGCGTCCCAGCATCTGCTGATAGGTGGCGACCACATATCGGGCGTTGGCCGAATCGGCCGACCCCGTGTAGGCGGCCACCGAGGGCGCAGTCACGGCCATCAACAGCAAGGCGGCCAAGGTGGCCAGCACCGGTCGGCGGGCTCGCCAAAAAGTCGTGTGAGGTTTCATGCGGCGGATCATGATGAACCCCCATCGGCCCCTAGGCCGAAAGGTTTAGGCCATTTGGCACAGACGCGACTGTGGCCGACCCCACTACTGGAGCCGACCACAATCAATTGTCAGTGATTCTCAGGGAGAGATCTACTTCAGTTGCCGGTCATCGACCGCGATCTTGCTTACTTGGCCCGACCGTGGCCGTGTCCCCGACCGCCGGCTCGGTTCTGAGCAGCCTTGGCGTCGAGCACGAATATGCCTTCATCGGAGCTGGTGACCACGACCTTGCCGTTGGCGAAGTACGGGTAGTTGCCCCACGAGCCGTAGAACACCGGGTCGTCGTTGGCCGGGAAGATGTCGAAGTAGCCACGCATGTCGAGTTCGCCCTGACCGGCCAGCCACGTGTCGTAGATCCACAGGCCGGACGTGTAGTTCGATTGATACAGCCGATGGCGGTGCACAAACATGTTGTGGTCGATCGAGGCGTTGCCGTCCGAGAAGCGGTTGATCACCGAAATGTTCTCGAGATCGGAGAAGTCCCAGATATAGGTGGTGCGCTCGAAGCCGCTGAAGAACTCGTCGAGCTCGTCACCGAGGAAGAAGAACGAGTGATCGTCGCTGAGCCACCCTTGGTGGGTGTAGAAGTTGGGAACGCCGCGTTCAGGATCGAAGAACGGGAAGTCTTGATACTCGACGTTGGCCAAGATTTCAACATTGTCCATGTCGGTGGCGTGGTAGACGGTCACGCTGTCTTCGTTGGATCCGATACAAATCTCTTCACCTCGATAATCACGATCGGGGCCGTGATAGTACACACACTGGATGTCGTGGATGTAGCCGTCCTGGTCGAGGCAGCCGATGAACTGCGGGTTGTGGGGATCGGAGGCCACGTCGTAGACGATGGCTCCACCCTCACCGTTGAAGAATGGAGGTGCCCCCGGCGGGGTGCCGGTCTCGCAGCGTTGCAGGCCGATCACGGAGCCGACCACGTAGAGCCGTCCGCTGTCGACGTTGATCGACAAGTTGTGGGAGTTGGTCATGTCGCCGATGTGGCCGGCCTCGGCTACCTCCATCGGTCCGGTGGCGCCTCGGAACTGGGTGAGGTCGACGATCTGGACCCCGTTGCCGGAGAAGTCTTCGAAGTTGATGGCTTCAGTGCCGATGTAGGCCGTGTTGCCGTAGACCCGCACGTCGCCCCAGATGTTGCCGAAGTCGTCGGGTACAACCGCTTCGAGCGTTCCGAGGTACACCGGGTTGTGGCCGTCGGTCACGTCGACAAAGACGGTTCCTTCATAGGAGCCGACAATGGCCAGCTCCATCTTGGTCACGGGGTCCGTCCAGCCCCACACGTCGTTCACAAACGTCGAGTCGGTGCCGGTGAGAGGAATGAACGACATCAGGTCGACGTTGTGGCACGGGAACAAGTCGGCGGCCATACCGTCGACACACTCGGCGTCGCTGATCGGCTCCATGGGAACACCGCCCGGGCTTACGTCGTCGACATGGCCGTCGTAGAGATGGCCCTTCAACGCTTCAGCCTGGTCTCCGGCCGGATCGTGGGCATCGGCTGATGGAGCCAACACCGTGACAAGTAGTAGCGCGGCGACAACCGCGGTGGATGCGAGACGCGTGCGTCGCAACATATACCCTCCTAGCTATTTTGGCAGACAAGCCATAATGGCTTGATCACGGGACGGTGTTCAACCGGGTGAGTGAGTTTTCCCGTGGTACGGACGCGGGTTCTCTCGCCAGCGAGAGGCGAAGTTACGGCGACAACATGGTGTGGATAGCGGCTACGACCATCACTACGACCAGCAGAATGATTTCAGGGTTCATTTGCTACTCCCTCAAGCAAGCCTTTGCATCATCGGCTCTTGGAACACGCTGCTCCTTGGCTGACTCCGCTAGTGGACACCATCTGGGCGGATAGTGCCGGGGTGGATTTCTTACATCCCATGCATCGGCTACCCGGCCCATAGCTTTAGTCCAATGTGACCACTGCCTCTTAAGTTGATCCGCCTAACCGGCGGGTGGGCCTGAAGGGCTCTAGCGGCGTGGCGTCCAGCGGAATCCTCGTATGGTGACGACCGTGGCGAACAGGCCCCACGCCACCAGTATCAGCCAGTGTGTCCACGGCCACGGAGTGGTGGTGGCGAACGGGTCGTAGCTCTGCTGCAAGGCGACGCTGAGATGTTTCACCGGGAACAAATCGGCGATGAAACGAACCCCACTTGGAACCTGATCCCCGAAGACGAACACCTCGCTGATGAAATAGAGCGGCAACATGGTGGCATTTGTTACCGCCGGTGCCGCCTCCTCGGAGGGGATGATGGTGGTGAGAGCAAGGCCAACAGCGGAGAAACAAAATGCGCCAAGCAACACCGTGATCAGCAGGGCCGGTATGCCACCTGTGTTCAGGGTGACTCCGTAGAAGATTCGTCCAATCAGGGTGATGAGCACGGTCATCAGCGCCGAGATAAGGAATCCGGCGATGGCCTGGGATGCGATGAACACCCACGGCGGCATCGGGGTACCCCGCACCCGTTTGAGGATCCCCTTTTCCCGACGGGCGGTCATGGTGATCGCGACGTTGGTGGCGGTCGCCGAAATGATGGCCAACGCCAGGAGACCTGGCACGTACAACGTGGCCAGCCGGGCGCCATTGTCCAGTTCCTGGTTGCCGAAGATGGCCACGAAAATCACCAGGAAAATGAGCGGTAGGACGATGGTGAAAAACGTCGACGCCGGATTGCGGCGGAAGATCAGGAGATCGAATCCAACCTGGTTGCGAAGTCGAGCCAACGGGCTCTTCGACGTGGGCTCCTGAGAAGTCGTGGTGGTCATGCCTCGCTCCCATCGGTTAGCTTGAGATATACGTCTTCAAGCGTGGGCCGGTTCACCTGGAGATCGGTAAGTGGGTTGCCACTTTCGATAGACCAGCTGGTGAGCTGATGGAGCGTGTTGGTCACGTCGTTGGTCTCCACCACGGCCTGGCCGGTGGCGTCGACGACGGCGGGGACAGGAGCGGTGGGCCGGCCGCTCCCGGCCTGCCACGTGATACGGGGGCTGGCATCCACTTGCCGTGCCAGCTCTTGAGCGGTGCCGCGAGCGACAATGTGTCCGCCCGAGATGACCACGATGCGATCGGCCAGCCGTTCCGCCTCATCCATGTAGTGAGTGGTCAACAGCACGGTCTTGCCGAGTTGGCGCAGCGCTTCGATCATGCCCCACGACTCTCGGCGGGCCGAAGGGTCGAACCCGGTGGTGGGCTCGTCGAGGAATACCAACTCGGGGTTGCCGATTAGCGCCTGGGCGAGATCGAGGCGTCGCCTCTGCCCGCCCGACAGTTTCCTGGTGCGTTGATCTGCGCTCTCGGTGAGACCGACAAGATCGAGCGTGTGGTCGATGTCGCCAGGATTGCTGTAGTAGCCGGCCTGCTGGGCCACGGCCTCCCGAGCGGTGAGCTCG
Source organism: Acidimicrobiales bacterium (assembly GCA_965216355.1). GTDB lineage: Bacteria > Actinomycetota > Acidimicrobiia > Acidimicrobiales > SZUA-35 > JAHELU01. The sequence goes on along the minus strand of CBDCFR010000012.1, from coordinate 246,278 downwards.
GGAATTGGTTCCGATTCCTGGAGCACGATGCCGATCTGCTCCCGCCAACTCAGCGGCGCATCGGCCGGATCTTGTCCCAGGACCCGAACCTGTCCGCCATCGCGATCACGAAACCCTTCAAGAATCTCGATGGTGGTGGTTTTCCCGGCCCCGTTTGGGCCAAGAAAAGCCACGATCTCGCCGCTGGCCACGTGCAGATCGATGCCGTCGACGGCGGTTTGATCGCCGTACCGTTTGGTCAATCCCTCAACTTCAATTGCCACGGCGTCAGCCTAGTGGCGGTCGGTGCAGGCCTGTTGATTAGCCGGTTTGGTTAGACGGCGAGAATGTCGCGGGTTTCAGCGCAGAACTGCACCGCGACATCGACGGGATCTCCGGCGGGGAAGTCGCCGACCTTCAGAATCCGCCCCACAAACCCATCGGCGTTCCAAATATCGTCATCCGGGTTGATGTTCAGGCGGTCGGGCCACCACGCACTCGCGTAGAGGTATGGCTCGTCGGAACCGTCGTCGCCAGGGGATGCGCCGTAGCTGGCTCTGGTGTCGTCTGTGCCGACCTCGATGGCTGGGTCGAAGTGACCCGGCCAAAGTTGTGGCCGGCTGGCGTCGATGGATGAGGTGTCGGCCCGCAGCCGTTCGAGGGCGGCGTAGGCCATGCCGTACCAGCTGTCCAGGAAGGCCACCGCTTCGGGGTCAACCGTCAGGGGCGCTTCAACGTCGCCTACCGGTGGGCTGTCGTGTTCGGCCGCGGTGTCGGGGTCGATGGCCGACTCAAGGAAGTCGGCTGCGGCTCGGAGCGAGGTGATGGCAGCTCGGCGGGTTTCGTCTCCTCGCTGATCGACCAGCTCGGTGCCCTCGACCCGCACCTGACGGTCATCGTCGAAAAACGGGGTGCCGAATCCGCCTTTGGTCCAGCGAAGGCCGAACTTGCCGTTGGCCTTGTGTCGAACCGGAGCGATGACATAGGTGGCCAACCGATGCAGCGCTGTGCGGGTGGCTACCAGCGACGCCGGAACGTCAGGGAGCCGGCGAGGACCACCGAGCCAGTGATCGGCCACCCAGTCGGCATGTTCGGGATGGTCGACAAGCCACTGATTCCAGTCGATCGTGTCAGCGTTGTCGGCGGCCGCCAAGCCCGACGGAACCACAACGTTGCCCTCGCCTTCGGCGACCGCCACTGGATCGTCGGCAAAGAACGGCTCGGTGTTGACAGCCGGGGGAGAAGGTTCGAGCACACGCACCGACCGCCCGGCAATTTCCTGGGCCTCGAGTTGAGCGTTTCGTGCTGAAGAATTGGAGGGGGAAGTCATGGTCAGATAACCCTAGTAGGGCCCTGACCCATTCCAGGGCCCTCACCGATCCGAGCGCTCCTCGATCTCGTGCCGTGGTCCGTTCTCCCACCAGGCATCGATTCGCGACCGGTGATGATCGGCTCGGAACTCAACCTTGATGCCAGGATCCTCGGGCTCGACCTTCACCTCAAACCCGGGGTTCGGAGTGGCCCACACCACCGAGGTGCCGTTGGTTGAGAAGGAGATGGCGGCCGATCCGCCAACCAAATGGAATGTCTTGACCTGGGTTGGCACGGCGGTGCTCGGTACAACTGTGTTCTGTGTGGTTACCGATGAGCTTGGTGTGGTCGCCGTGGTGGTTGAGGTATTGGTAGTCCGCGAGGTTGCCGTGGTCGATGAAGACGACGATGTGGTTGGGGAGGTGGATGATGAAGCCGATGAAGAGGAGGTGGACGATGTGGACGATGTGGTGGAGGTACCCGCCGTGGCCGCTGTCGTCGAGCCCGCGGTGGTATCGGTGCTGGATGACGTGGTTGTGATGCTCGTGGTTGAATGATCGTCATCATCAGGGTCGTCGGAGTCGTCGCTGTGGTCGGCGTCGGCATCGCTGAAGAGAGTGAGAGTCGACTGATCCGAGAGCAGAGCGCTGCTCGACTCCGGCTCGACTCCTTCCGACTCAATCCCCCCGGCGTTGTCGACCACCGCCGGAGCCGGATCGACCAGGTCGTCATCGAGGACACCGATCCCGGTCCAGGCGACACCGGTGGCGGCTCCGCTGGCCACCAGCCACATCAGAACTACTCCTACGTGTTTCATGGTCATAGTTTCCGGCACCGCACCTTGAACTTGTTTCAAGCCAACCCTAAATGATCCTTAAATCGATTGGAGACAAATCCGAGGCGTTTCGGGTGAGGTGAGAGATGGCCTAGTGTTTGCTGCATGGCCGCAGTTCTCATGGTCGAAGACGACATTCATATTCGCGAACTCGCGGTGAGGGCGTTGGCCACTGCGGGCCACGCAGTTCGCTCCGAGGGCCAGGCCATGGCCGCGCTGCAATCCATAATCGACGAACCACCAGAGGTCGTGATCCTAGACCTCGGTCTTCCTGACGTCGACGGCGAGGATCTGCTCCGGATGATCCGGGCGGTATCCGACGTGCCGGTGATCGTGGCCACCGCCCGGGATGACGAAGCCGACATCATCCGTCTTCTCGACTCCGGGGCCGATGAATACGTGGTCAAACCCTATTCGGCGGCTCAGCTTGAAGCCCGGGTTCGAGCGCTGCTTCGCCGTGTCGATTCGGTAGGACCCACCCGGGTGGTGATGGTCGGTGCGCTGCGCTTGGATCTGCGGGCCCGAACCGTCAGCCTCAACGGCGACTCGATCGACTGCAACCGCAAAGAGTTCGACATGCTGGCCCACCTCGCCGCCAACCCCGGTGTGGTGGTGTCACGATCCGAACTCTACGCCGAAGTGTGGCGGGAGCCCTATGGCGGAGCCGACAAGACGATCGATGTGCATCTGTCGTGGCTCCGACGAAAACTCGGCGAGTCGGCTGCCGATCCTCGCTACCTTCACACCGTGCGTGGAGTAGGGGTGAAACTCGTCGATCCGGACGTGTCGTAGATCCATCATGCGCCGACGACTGATCTTGGTCTTCGTTGCCACGTCGACGTTGGTGGCGGTTGCCTTCGTGGTGCCCCTGGCCGCCTTGGTTCAGCGCACGGTGGCCGATCGGGCCATCGACTCGGCCCGGGCCGAATCGGCGGCAGTCGTTCCATCGCTGGTTTCGGCTGAAGGCACAGCCGATGTGGTCGGCATCGAAACCGCCATCGGTCAGACCGAGTCGGGCGTCGACAATCGGATGAGTGTGGTGTTGTCCGACGGGACCGTTGTCGGTGCGCCGTTGGCCGAGCGGTCGGCCCGCCTTGATGAGGCATTGCGGTCGGGGCTGTCGGGGATCGGCGACTTTGACGGTGGTGTCGAGGTGGTCACAGCTGTGGCGTTGGGCAGCGGTGATCTGTCGGCCATTCGGGTGTTTGTGCCCCGGTCGATGTTGTGGGACGGCGTGGCTAGAGCATGGGTGTTGCTGGCCTCGGTGGGCCTCTTTCTTGTGGCCATTTCGGTGGTGGTGGCCGATCGTCTCGCCCGTTCGGTGGTGCGGCCGGTGCAGGACTTGGCGGAGGCGGCCGAGCGTTTGGGCGAGGGCGACCTCGACGCCAGGGTTGAGGTGAACGAGCCCGAAGAGCTGGCGGAACTGGCGGGCGCCTTCAACCACCTGGGCGGTCGGGTAGCCGACATGTTGGTGCGGGAACGGGAAATGGTTGCCGACCTCTCGCACCGGCTTCGCACCCCGCTGACAAAACTCCGGCTGCGGGTTGATCAGGTGCCTGATCCGGAGCTGGCGGCTGAACTCAGTAGCGATGTCGACGACCTGACTGGTGTGGTCACCAGCGTGATTCGCGAGGCCCGCGGTGCGCTGCGGCGGGAAGCTGCTTGCGATATGGCGGCCGTGGTCGGCGAACGAGCCGGCTTCTGGCAAGCACTGGCTGACGATCAAGGACGATTGATGGCGCTCGACGTGTCGACGGAGCCGCTCCCGGTGGCGGTCAACCCGGTTGAGCTGCAGGCCGTTATCGACAATCTCGTCGACAACGTGTTCTCCCATACCCCGGAAGGTGCCGACTTCGCCATCGGATGCATCCGGGCCGGAGCGTCGGCCCGGATGTGGGTCGGCGATAGCGGCGCCGGCTTCCCCGAAGGCCTAGACCTGGCGGCAAGGGGTCAGTCGATTGGCAACGCAGGCACAAAATCCACCGGTCTTGGTCTCGACATCGCTGCACAGCTTGCGGCGGAAGCCGGTGGCGAGTTGTCGCTAGGGTCCTCGGCCGACGGGGGAGCGCTTGTTGTCTTGACGCTGCCGTTGGTGGTGTAGCAATTCGGTCACAAGGCAAGCCGGTCGTTACACTCGGGCTCGGTGGCGCAGCACCGGTTGATTGTCCTCTCCATAATGTTGGCCACGGTGTCAACCGTGTACCCAGGCTTCCTCATCGGCGCTCTGTCGGTGCAGGTCAGCGACGAGTTCGGCGTGACCGAGGCCGTGTACGGCTGGGGTCTCAGCGGCTTCTTTCTGGCTGCCACCGCCGGTTCGGTGGTGCTTGGCCGGTTGGTGCAACGCATCGGCCCGCGTCGTCAGATTTTGGCCGCCCTGGGTGTGGTGATGGCGATGGAACTCTTTATCGCCTTTGTCGCAAGCTCGTGGGTCCACTTGGTGGCCGCTCTTGCCGTGTGTGGGTTTGTAAATGCCGCCAATCAGACAGCGGTCAACCTGGCGCTCACCCAGGCCCGCATCCCCCGGCTTGGTCTGGCCATTGCCCTCAAGCAGTCGGGGATGCCAGCCGCCTCAATGTTGAGTGGGCTGGCGGTTCCGTTAATTGCGCTGACTCTCGGGTGGCGCTGGGCCTACGTGTTGGGCATGGCCTTGGCCGCTGTGGCCGCAGTGTTGGTTCTCCGAGTGGTCGCTCCAATTGCGGGCCAGCAGCGCCGGACCATGCTCCCGGTGTCAACTCGCCGCGACTTGGTCGTTGCCGCTGCCGTCGGCGGTTTCCTGTCGTTCGCGGCGGGTGCACTCAACGCATGGGCTGTTGGTTCCGGCGTTGACGCCGGGCTATCGGAAGCAATGGCCGGGTGGATGCTTAGTATCGGCGCCGCCTGCGGCATCACCCTTCGTATCGCTTCCGGTCTGCGACTTGATTCGATTCGGCTGCGGCCGTTCCTGGTGGCTGGGATCATGGTGTTGGGTGGTGCCGTGGGCGTTGCACTGATGACGGTTCGCGACCCGCGGATCCATGTCGTGGCCACCGTGATCGCGTTCGCCGGAGGATGGGTTTGGCCGGTGTTCACCAACTTCGGCATCGTACGCACCAACGCCGAGGCGGCTGGAGCCGTCACCGGTGTCACCCAGTCGGGGGTGTACATCGGCGTGTTCACCGCACCGCTGGTGACCGGGTGGCTGATCGAGGCCTACGGCTACCACATGATGTGGTTTGTGGTCTCGGCGAGTTTGGTGATCGGGTCGGGCCTGGCTCTTTCAGTGCGCTATCGGTTCTAGTCTTGGGAGGGTGGCTGTCCTCGACATCACCTTCCGCCCGTTGGAGCGCTCCGACTTTCCGATGCTGGCGGAATGGTTGGCCACCCCGGCCGTTCATCGCTGGTGGAATCACGAGTTCACGGCCGAGGCGGTTGAGCGGGACTTCGGTGACAAGGCTGAGGGTGCCAAGGCGACTGATGTGTATATCACCGCGCTTGACGGTGAGCCGTTTGGACTGATTCAGTATTACCAGCTTCACGACTACGACGAGTCGATCGATGAGCTCACCGAAGCCGGGATCGCCGTTCCACAATCGGCAGGGAGCATCGACTACTTCATCGGTCGCCCCGATCTCTTAGGCCAGGGTTTAGGCCGAACGATGATTGCTTCCTTTGTACGGCTGCTGTGGCGGCAGCATCCGCAGCTCACAGAGCTCATGGTTCCGGTGGTTACCGCAAACACAGCATCCTGGGGCGCGTTGGCCGCTGCCGGATTCACCCGACAGGCCGACATCGAGTTGCCACCCGACAACCCGATCGACGATCCGGCCCACGTGCTGATGGTCATGAATCGCCCGAGCTAGCCCGCCGCCACCGAACTTTGTGCGGTCTGCGTCCCTTTTGACGGCCAAAATCGGACGTAAACGGGACGCAGGTGTCACAAAGTTCGGCGGGGGTGGGGGGACGGTCCAGGTAGGTTGCTGGGATGCGAGTGTTTGTGACTCACAATCCCGAGGACCTCGACGCCTACTTCGGTCGAGCGCTCCCTCAGCTGAAGGCGATACCGGGTGTCGACGTGATGCTGAACCCCGAGGACCGGGATCTCACCACCCCGGAGTTGATCGACGCCGCCGCCGGTTGCCAGGTGATCATCGCTCACCGATCCACTCCCGGCGAGACCGAACTCTTCGCCGCGTCGCCTGATCTCCTGGCCTTCCTGCGTTGTGCGGTGGACATCTCCACCATCGACGTCGACGCCGCTTCCACCAACGGCGTGCTCATCGGTCACGCCGACAAGAGTTTCATCTCTTCCACCGCCGAGTTGGCGCTGGGGCTCCTACTCGCGGTCTCCCGGTCGATCGCCGAGTCGACGGTCGACTACCGCGCCGGGAGGGAACCCCCACAGCGTCCGGGCCGTCAACTACGGGGTCAGACGGCGGGCATCATCGGATACGGGGCCATCGGTCGGTATCTAGCCGATCTCCTAACCGCTCTTGGGCTCGACGTTGTGATCTGTGATCCTGAGGTGCAGGTCGAAGCCGGTGGGCCTCGACAAACGGATTTCGCCGAACTGTTGAGAATTAGCGATGTGGTGTTCCCGTTGGCTCCGGCACAACCTTCGACCGTCGATCTCATCGACGCCGCTGCGCTGGCCGCCATGAAACCGGGTGCCGTGCTGATCAACGTGTCACGCGGTGAGCTGGTGAATGAGGAGGCAGTCGCCGCAGCGCTGGATTCCGGTCACCTTGGTGGTCTTGGAATGGACGTCGGCCGAGCCAACGACCAACGCCCGTCGATCAAGCTGGCCAGCCGGCCCGGGGTGGTTGCCACTCCGCACCTCGGCGGCCTCACTCCCGAAAACGCCGACGCCCAGGCCGCCAGCGCCGTTGAGCAGGTCGAAGCCATGATGAACGGGGCAATGCCACCCCGAGTGGCCAACCCCGACTCCGCCACGCGGCTCAGCCGCTACTGGGAGACGGCACAGTGACAGGCCGCAAGGGGGGCCCGGCGCTTCCACCGGGGACTTGTGACACCCACATGCACTTCTACCATCATCGGTATCCCACCAGCGCCGAGTCGGTGCTCTTTCCACCCGACGCCACCGTCGACCAGTATCGAGCCCTTCAACAGGCTCTCGGCCTCAGCCGAGTGGTTGTGGTGCAGCCCACCACCTACGGGCTCGACAACACCTGTCAGCTCGACGCCATGGGTGAGCTGGCCGCGTTGGGAATGGAAGCCAGGGGAGTGATGGTTGTGAACGCCAGTACTCCAGCTGCTGAACTGCAGCGACTCACCGACCTCGGAGCACGGGGCGCCCGGTTCCACATGTTGCCGGGCGGTGCCGTCGATTGGGCCGACCTTGAACCGGTTGCCCAAGCGATCGAGCCGTTGGGATGGCACGTGCAACTTCAGCTCGACGGCAACGAGTTGGCCGACCACTTTTCCCGGCTGATGGCCCTGCCCACCGATGTTGTGGTCGATCACGTCGGACGGTTCATGCCGCCGCCCGATGGCCCAAACCTCACCAGCAATCCCAGCTTCCAGGCGCTGCTTCGCCTCATCGACAGCGGCAAGGGCTGGGTGAAGATATCGGCGCCGTACGAGTCGTCGGCTACGGGGCCTCCTCGCTACGACGATGTCGAACCACTGGTTGCGCATTTGATGGCCGAAGCTCCGGAGCGTTTGTTGTGGGCCACCAACTGGCCTCACCCCGGCCAAGACGCTCCGCCCACTCCTAATGATCTGGCCGACCTGCTCGATCGCTGGATTCCAACCGAACATCATCGGCGGATACTGGTCGACAACCCCGCTCGGCTCTATGGTTTCGACTCATGAGTTCCACAGAACCCGCATCCGACGTTCAGTACGCCAGCTACCCGTCGTTGGTTGATCGGACGGTCTTCGTGACCGGCGGCGCCGACGGAATTGGAGCGGCCCTGGTTGAGCAGTTCGTGGCTCAGGGCAGCATCGTTGGATTTGCCGATATCAACGAGACCAAGGCGGCCGAGACGCTGGCCCGATGTGAAGCCGCCAATCCCAGACATCAACCTCGTTTCTACCCGGTCGACTTGGTCGACGTGCCCGCGCTACAGCAAGTGATGAGCCAAGCGCTCGCCGATCTTGGCGGTATCACCGTGTTGGTCAACAACGCCGCCTCCGACGATCGGCACACGTGGGAGGAGATGACGGTCGACTATTGGAACGACCGCCTCAACACAAACCTGCGCCATTACTTCTTCGCGATACAGGCCGTGGCGCCCGGGATGTTAGAGGCCGAACACGGTTCGATCATCAACATCGGTTCGAGCAGTTACATGATGCAGGAGGACTTCTTTCCCGGGTATGCGATCGCCAAGTCGGGGGTGGAGGGAATCACCCGAACCATGGCTCGCACGTTCGGTCCGCATAACGTGCGAGTCAACACGGTGCTGCCAGGTTGGGTGGCGACCGAGCGTCAGCTTGAGAAGTGGTGGAGTCCCGAGGGTGAGGCCGGCACGTTGAACGACCAGGCCATCAAGCGGCGAATCTATCCTCCCGAGTTTGCCCAGATGGTGTTGTTCCTGGCCGCCGATGATGGCGCCGCCTGCACCGCCCAGCAGTTCCTCGTGGATGGGGGCAGGCGCTGACCCAGACGCGGCGTGTTGTTCACGGAGTTTCTGTCAGCCGACGAAGTCGATGCTTTCGTGAAGCAGCGCTCGCCAGTGATCTTCGTTGATGTCGGTGACGGCGAGCCATTCTTTGAAGACCTTTCCGGCCGGTGCGAACGATTCGCCCTGACCGGCCTCGATTTCGGCTGACACTCGGTCGGCTGGAAGCTTTACCACAAGCCCGTCCTTCTTGTGGTGGGGCATCGCCAGGAACTCCTTGCCCACCCGCAGGCAGTTGGAGCTCATGATAGTGCCCTCAACCACACGGCTGTCGGCGGCCTGAAGCTCGGCCGCCAGATCCCAGAAGAGGGTCTCACCCTCGGTTTGCTCTGCATCCGGTGCCTCTTTCGCTGCCATCAAACCAGTGTGGCACACCCCGATGTGGACGGATCCCATTCATGTCCTACTCTGTGGGATACGGCGACGGCGGTTGCGGGATTGGCATGGAGGGAGAACGGGTTGTACGGATCTCGGGTTTGGGCTCGGATGGCGGTGGTCGCCTTCGCGTTCGCCCTGCTCACTGTCGCATGTGGTGAGGCTGACGCGGTAACGCCAACCACCGATAGTGATCTATTCGCCGACTGTCCCAATCCAATCGTGATCCAAACCGACTGGTTTCCCGAACCGGAACACGGAGCGGTCTACAACCTCACCCGAGGCGAAGGTTCGATTGACCCCGACACCGGCCGTTTCACCGGACCCCTGGCCGCCAACCCGTCGATCACCGTGGAGATTCGAGCCGGCGGCCCATACATCGGTCCAATTTCTGCGCTTGAGGTGATGATCGCCGATCCCGAGGTGTTCCTTGGTTTTGTCAACACCGACGAGGCCATCGCCGAGTATCAACGCCACCCCACCACCGCAGTGGTCGCCCCTCTCGACATCAATCCCCAGATGCTGATGTTCGACCCCGACACCTACGAGATCTCCCAGTGGACCGACGTAAAGAAGACCAAGGCCACAATCTCCCACTTCGCCGGAGCCGGCTACACGGAATATCTTCTGGAGACCGGCCTCGTGCTTGCCGACCAACTGGATGATGGCTACGACGGCACTCCCGATGCCTTTGTCGCTGCCGACGGGGCCCTTATCCAGCAGGGGTTCGCAACCCAGGAACCGTATTTGTACGAGAACGACTTCTGGGGCAAACCGATCGACTATCTCCTGATCCACGATGCCGGCTACGAGCTGTATCAAGGAGCGCTCACCATTCTCGATTCCCGGCTCGACAACGCCGCCGAGTCCTGCCTCTCCGCGTTGGTGCCGGAGATCCAGCGTTCAATCGTGGACTTTCAGCGCGATCCGGATTCCACCAACTCCGCCATTGGTCAAGCCGTTGAAGACCTCGACAGTTTCTGGCAGTTGACCGCCGAGGGTATGCACGAAACCGTGATCCAAATGGGGACCATGGGTTTTGTCGGCAACGGTTCCAACCAGACCGTTGGCGATTTCGACATCGATCGGGTTGATGAGCTCATCGACGTGACGATCCTCGAGATCGAGTCGGTCGAGGTGGCCCCGGGGCTGCGGGCTGAAGACCTCGTCACCAACGAATTCATCGACGAAGATATCGGCCTCTAGACCGCAGGGTTCGGCTCGCCTCGGGCGAGGTTTACTGCGGAAGGTTCGAACGCTCGGGCTGAGGCCGCAGCGCGGTGCGGGCGAACTCGGCGAGAAGGAACGAAACCCGATCGGCCGATTCAAGCATGATCATGTGGCCGCCGCCGTTGATCAGCTGAAGTCGAGCGCTGGGGATGTGGGCCGCCAGCTGCTCGGAGAACCGCAGAGGTGTGAGCCAGTCGCTGGTTCCGCCGACCACCAGCGTGTCGACCTCAATTCGGTTGAGCTCCGACGAGATGTCGTAGCCGATCAAGGCTTCGGTGGCGTCACGGCGAACCTCATGCGGGCAACGCGCCGTCGACTCGATGAGATGGTCGATCAACTCGAGATTGGGGTGACGGCCGAAACCGAACAACCCGGTGCCGAGCCGCAGCCGCTCGTCGAATACCGCGTACCGGTCGAAGGCCTCGACGGACAGAAGTCGAAGTCCAAAGCTGATCTGAGGTTCTCGGAGCGTGCCGGTGCTGGCAACGACGGCCAGCTTTCGAACTCGTTCGGACGTGACAACCGGGTGTTCCAAAGCCATGGTCATGGCCGCCATTGCGCCCATTGAGTGACCCACGAGCAGCACATCTCGGAGATCAAGCGCGCTCAGCACCTGGGCCAGGTCGGCCGCCAGACGTTTGGCGCCGTAGCCGTCGCTACCGGTGACCGAATCACCGTGGCCACGCAGTTCAATGGCGGTCACCTCGAAGCCGTCGTTGATCAACCGACGAGCGATGGGACCCCAATCATCTCTATTGCCAGTAAGACCGTGGACGAGCACGACGGAGGCACCGTGTCCGGCCCGCCGAACGGCCAACTCGGCGCCATCGTCGGTGCGGACGGTTGAGGCGAAGCCCAACGGGAAGTTGAGCGGTTCGCCGGCGAGGGGGTTGGGGTTGCGACTCCAACGCCAGAGCTGCCACTTGGCCGCTCCCAGCCCGATTGCTGCTCCAGCCAGCCCGGCTATCGCCGCATTCTTGGCTCTCATTTCAACCTCCACCAGTCGCCCAGCCTAGATCTGGCATCAAACCCGCAGTCTACCAGCGGAGGGTCAGGCACCGATAAGGGGCGGGCGTGACGGATGGCTAGCGCGAGAGCACGAGGGAGAACTCCATCACGGCGGTGTCGGATACATCGGCCACGGATGGGGCTGACGGCTTCTCGATGTTGAAGTCGGCCAGCGCCAGCTCGATCGAACCGATCACAAACAACAACCCGTCGGCCGTGGTGCTTTCAATGCTGATCGTCACCGGCTGGTCGACGCCGTGCACATGTAATACGCCTTCAGCGTCGGCGGCAAACGTGGCCCCTTCGGCCGGAAGCTGAGGGATTGCGATTGGGGATCTGAGGCTGAAGCAACCGGTTGGGAACTTACCGGTCTCCAGGGCCTGCCGTTTGAGTTGGTCATCGCGGATTCGACTGTCGCTCGTGAGCCCGACCATATCGACCGCAATATCGGCTGCCGAAAGGGTGGCCCCATCGGCGCCTCCCTCGATGAGAATCGTGCCGCTCACTCCGGAGGTACGGCCGACGGCGGTGAAGTCGGCGCCCGACAAGATCTCGTCGATGCGGTAACCGGCGAAGGTGGAGTCGGACTGTTTGACGGTCCAAGTTCCGTCCAGAGCGGCGAGTTCGGTGATTGGGCTACCTGGTTCGGCGTCGGCTGGAGCGTCGTAGGTGCAGGGGGCCGCAACTCTGCCGGCTGTGGTTGGTGCGGCGGTGGTTTGGGTGGTAGCGGTCTCGGCCGTGGTGGTCGTGGTGCCTTCGGGTTCCGCTTCCTCATCGGCCGGCTCGGCATCGGCATCCGACGATTCGATCTCACCGGCAACGGAATCGGCCAGATTCACCTCGTCGGGTTCCGGGGTGAGTAACCCGAGTTGCCATGCTCCGATCAGCAGCACCAGAGCGATCACGGCGGCCACTCCGGCCAGAATTCGTACTCTCATGGCAAGTGCTGGTCTCCTTGTGGGCGGATGCGGATCAAGCCTTCTTGGTTGGCCGCCGCAACAAGCTCGCCCGATTGGGTGTAGATGTTGGACCGGTTGAGCCCTCGGGCGCCGCCGGTGCTGATGCATTCAGCGTCGAGGAGCAGCCATTCGTCGGCCCGGAACGGTTGTTGGAACCACATGGCGTGATCGAGGCTGGCGGCCTGGAAGTCGGGGTCACCGAAACGGTAACCGTGGGCCAGGACCGAACAGTCGAGCAGCCACATGTCGACGGCATACGTCAACAACGCCTGTTGCAGCGCAGGATCGTCGGGGACCTCGCTGGCGGTACGGAACCAGATCAGTTGGCGGGGTGGATCCTCGATGTTGGGTTTCATCGGGTGGTGCAGCTTAACCGGCCGCGTCTCGATCGGACGGGGCCGTTTGAACCAGTACTGGGCCTCGGTGGGAATGTCGTCGATGATCGACGCCAAATAATCGCTCCACGAGGTGAGTTCCTCGGGCTGTGGGGCGTCGGGCAGCGGCATTTGATACACCGCTCCGTCTTCGGTCACCTGGAACGAGGCCGCCATGTTGAAGATCGCCCGACCGTGCTGGATGGCCACCACCCGACGGGTGGTGAAGCTCTTGCCGTCTCGAATACGGTCGACGTTGTAGAGAATCGGGGCGTTAGGATCACCGGGGCGGAGGAAGTAGCCGTGCAGCGAGTGCGCTTGCCGGTCTTCGCCAACCGTTCGCTGAGCCGCCACAAGGGCCTGCGCCATCACCTGTCCGCCGAATACCCGCTGGCGTTCCTCGTCGGGGCAGTAGCCGCGGAAGATGTTGACTTCGATTGGTTCAAGATCGAGGATCTTCAGCAGATCGGCAACGGCATCGCTCATGGCTCCAGCATGCCATCGACGATGATCGATTCGTTGGTGATTTGTAGTGTCGCCCCGGTGCGGATGGCGCCGAGGTCGTCTGGGTCGGCCACCACCACGGGCGTGACGTTGCCGTAGATCTCTTCAGCAACGAGGCACCCGAGGGCGATGATCTCGTCGCGTTCGTGAAGCACAAATCCCACCGGGGCGGTTCCCAGCCGAACCGCCTCGGCCAGAACCGACGAGGCCGAACTCGATCCCCGTCCAAACGGCATAACCAAAACGGTGCCGGAGACACACTGCCCGTGTTGCGGATGATGTTGATCGATGATGCGGCCGGTCTCGGCGTCGAGCCCGCCCCACATGCTCAGCGGTTCGTCGAGGATCAGGGCCGGTCCGGTTGCGTCGCCGGCCACAATCTTGTCGACAGGGATTCTCATCGCGCCATCAGCCATCGGCCCACAGCTTCTCGTCGCGGACGATGGATCCGGCCACCGCTGAATCCACGCACTCATCGAGGCTGCCAAATACTGCGTGCATGCCGATATTGCCGGGAGCGTAATAGGCCCACTTGGCCGAATCGGTCATGGCCACACCCGACTTGTTGCGCACGATCGGCGTGATGTAGGTGCACGTGTCGGTAACGAACGTGACGCCGGCTTCTTCCAGTGGGGCAACCCACCCGCGGAGGTTGGCCTCGGCCAGCATCTCCCGGCCGGTTGAGACGTAGAGGTCGATTGACTCGTGGACGCGCCGTCCGGCCATTGCGGTATGCAGGGCCCCGATCTCGGCCACCGAATAGTGGGGCGTCCCCAGACTCACCGTCGTGAGTTCTGCCCCGTCGTTCGAGCCGGTCGACAGGGAATCCCGAGCGGCTCGAAGTTCGGCTGCGGTAATGGTGTGCTGCTGATTAGGGACCGCACCACCACCGGCCGCCTCCAGCGTCGCTGCCTCCGGAGTGAGGCCGATGGCGTGAAACATCGCCAGGCTGCCCGACGACGCGGCGGCAGCTCCGAGGGCCTTGAGATTGTCTTCCGATGCCGTTGCGAGAAGGCCCACGACCGCCGGTACCGCCGATCCACACAGCCGCCCGAGCACAAATCCGATCACTGGATAGACGGCGTTGGTTTCGAGCAGTCGGGAGGGCACGCTGCTCACGTCGATCACCATCGTGGCTCGACGGGCATCGTCGTGATGGAGGCCGGCATCGGGAACCCGCCCGGTGATGGCGGCGGCGATGTCGATGAAGTCGCCGTAGCGGTGGGTGCGGGCGCCCAGCACCGAGTTGGCGAATACGATGGCGTTTGACTCGGCCCAGGCCACGTGTTCACCGAACGCAGGTCGCTGTTCCCGCTGGTACGGCGCGCACGTCCAGGTGGGCTCACAACCCAGCGCCACGTAGCCGTCCATGAGAGCCTTCGCCGCCGCACGGGTGTTGTCGTCGCCGAGGTACAGCTCAGGGTGAAGCAGGTCGAGGCTCGACACATTGAGAGTCGTGGGAACCGCGACCTGCGCACCACCATCAACCAACAGGTTGACAAAGTCGAGCCCCGACTGACCGTGGTAGAGGCACGAGTCGATATGGGCTCCGGTTATCGGCCGCAGTCGCTCGGCTCCCATAGCGTCTGCCAACCGGACCACCAGACGCATCGCGGCCGCAACCCCGGGGCCGCTCTCCCCGGCCAGCATCGCTCGCTCAAATGTACTGAGCGCTACGGAGCTGGCTGGCGTCATAGCCTGAGTTTAAGGTGCCGTGACCTGCCGTTGCTCCGGGCCGCCACCTGCTATGAAGCTAGTCGGCAAGCCAGGCCAGGGCCGCCGCTCGCTGTCCGAAGTAGGCGGTGAGGTAGGTGGCCGGCCCTTCGGTGACGGGTTCTGCACCGATGGGAGGTGCACCGGCCGGAAGGAGGAAGGCGAACTTGCGAACGCCGGCGGCGTTGTAGCGCGGGATGATGTTTGCATCGCGGAATTCCATACTCATCATCGCCATGTCCATCCGGAAGGCCGTCGAGTCCGTGAGAATGTTGGAGCGGCCTGCTGCTTCCACCGCGCCGGCGAATCCGGTGAGCCACTCGTCGAAACCGGCGCCGTCGAGTTCGGAGGTGGTGTCGTACCAGCGGATCTCGATCAGGTCGCTGTCAGGACGGTCGATCACCTCGCCGAACTGGTCTTCGTACACGATGGATGAGGTCATGAGTTGCCTTTCGTAGTTTCTACGGTCGTTTGTCTTGGCCTAGGGCTGTGGGTCGGCCTGGCCTCGACGGGTCCAGAGCAGCCATGCGACTAAGCCGATCGTCACCCAGAGAAGCGGGACGTAGAAGGTCAAGATCATCCACGAGACATCGGTTGCCGCGGCCAGGAGCTCGTTTTGGATACCGACGATCAAGGCGTTGGCCAAGTCGATGACCGTGGCTACAACAAGAATCCAGGCCAGCGGCCTGGCAAACTTTGGTGCTTTCCACAGGGCAACCAACGTGGCCAATGCCAGGATGGCTCCTAGTTGGTCGCCCCAGATGATTTCGTCTCGGGCCTGGTTGCTGATCTCGTAGCCGTTGGCCTGGGCCGAGTAGAGCTGCAGCGCGATGGTGCGACCGCAGTGAATCGCCACCAGAGGCCACATGGCGTTGACGAGACTGCGGCCACGGGCCCACGGTACAAACCGCCATACGGCGAGCACGATGAGCGTGATGAAGTTGATTGACATTGCCAGCTGAGCTGCGGCTCCGGTTCCCATAGAAGGAGGTTAGGTTGCCAAGGTGTACCGTCGCAGGTGGCTAATCGGACAACTTGGGGGCAAAATCGGTCATGGACGTCTATGTAACCGCCATAAACGGCGCAGCGGCGCTCAACACCATGTCGGTTCTCGACACGATGCTCAAGTCGGAGGACGCGTGGCGCCATATCGGCGATCCGGCGGCTCCCGATCTGTTCACCATCCGAGCTTCCGGGCCCGACGGTGGCGACGCCCACTTCCGTAATGGTGTAACCCTGGCCGCCACGCTCGACCTCGCTGATTGCCCGACCCCTGATCTCGTTGTTGTCCCGGGGCTAGACGACGACGTGAGTACGTCGATGCAGATAAACGGCGCGTGGTTGACCCACATCCGGCGTTGGCACAAGGATGGCGCCATCGTGGCCAGCTCGTGCACCGGATCATTCCTGCTGGCCGAAGCGGGTCTGCTCGATGGGCGCCGGGCTACGACTCATTGGGTGGCGGCCGATGCGTTGGCCCACGCCTTCCCTGCCGTCGAGGTCAAACGCGACGCTGTCATCGTCGATGAGGGTGACGTGATCACCTCGGGCGGAGCGACAACGGCATTCAACCTGGTGCTCTATCTGGTGAGCCGGTTTGGTGGCCGGCAGCGAGCCAACGCGGCGACCCGGCTGATGTTGCTCGACGCCGCTCGCGGTTCCCAGCAGCCGTTCGCCCTCACGTCCCTGCACCGCGATCATAATGATCCGATCGTGCACGCGGCTCAGGGTGCGGTGCAGGACGGGCGGGTAACGCCGTCGACGGTGCAGGCATTGGCTGAAGCGGTCGGGATCAGTTCCCGCACCCTGTCACGAAGGTTCCAGGCCGCACTCGGGGTCACCCCACACGCCTACCTGGAGCAGGCCAGGATCGACGCCGGGCGAAGGCTCCTTGAAGAAACCCAGTTGCCGATCGACGACTTGCGGGACCGGATCGGTTTCACCGACCCCACCAGCTTTCGACGGGCGTTCAAGCGCCACACCGGTCTCACGCCGAGTCAGTACCGCCGACGCTACGGCATGACGTCCGCGGCAGTGTCTGCGGCTGTGCCTGCTCGCTGACCGGACCAGACCCTTCGCTCAGAGGTCTTTCATCAGGCGTAGCGCGTCGAAGATGGCGGCGTGAACGTTGCGGCTGGCCACCGCATCGCCAATCCGGAACAGCTGGAACCGTTCGGCTGGGTTGGTCACCTGGGCCTGGGGTTGGCCTTGTAGCAAGGCGTTGTAGTCGACGGCACCGAGGTTGCTCGACTGATCCTTCAGCTCGAAGTACAGCTCGTCGAGCGGCAGGGTTCCGTGGTCCACCACCACGTTGTCGACGGTGCGCTCGGTGCGATGGCCACTTTGGTCGGAGCCGATTTCGACCCGCAGCCGGCCGTCTACACGATGTACGGCCAGCACCCGCTGGTTCAAGGTGATCCGAGTGTCGGTTTCGTTGAACGCGCGGGCGTACGGCACGTGGTTCATCCCGCCGACCTCCACCGCCAGCATTCGTTCCGGGGTGACGATTTCCAGATCGGCGCCGGCCCGGGCCAGAAGTTCGGCGGCCGACATTGCCGAATGGGTGCCGTTGTCGTCGAACAGCAGGATCTCTCCGCTCGGTGGCACGCTGCCTTCGATAACCTCCCAGCTGGTCGACACGAGATCGTCACCGGTTTCGAGTGGTGGCAGTTGCGGCTGTCCGCCGGTGGCGATGATGACCACGTCGGGCTCGCGGTCGAGCACGTGAGATACTTCGGCGAACATGTTGTATTCGATCTCAACTCCCAAGCGTTCCAGCTCGGCCAGACGCCAGTCGACGATCCCGATAAGGTCCTTTCGCCTCGGGTTGCGGACCGCCAGTTGTAGCTGCCCGCCGGCCCACGGCATGGCTTCGAGAACGGTCACCGAATGACCCCGCTCGCCAGCAACTCTTGCTGCCTCCAATCCGCCGGGGCCCGCTCCCACGATCACCACTCGTTTGGTGTCGGCGGCTCGTCGAATCTGGTGAGGCATGGTCGCCTCCCGTCCGGTCGCGGCGTTGTGAATGCACAGCGCTTCACCGGCCTCGTAGATTCGGTCAAGGCAGTAGGTCGCACCAACGCAGGGGCGTATCCGATCGCTGTTACCGTCAATCAGTTTCTGCACGATGTAGGGGTCGGCGATCTGAGCCCTGGTCATGCCGACCAGATCGAGTTTGTTCTCTTCGATGGCGTGGCGGGCGGTGGCCACCTCGTCGATCTTGGCTGCTTGCAACACGGCGAGTTTGGTTTCGCCCTTCACCCTGGCGGCGAAGTCAAGGTGAGGGGCCGAGGCCATGCCGTGGATGGGGATGACGTCGGTGAGCGCGGTGTCGGTGGCGATGTAGCCGCGGATGACGTTGACAAAGTCGATCAAACCTCGCGACTCGAAGATCTTCAGGATCTTCATGCCCATGTCGTAGTCGACACCGCCCGGCAGGAGTTCGTCGACACCCATCCGGATTCCGACGATGAATTCGGGTCCAACTCGATCACGCACAGCTTCGAGGACCTGGAGCGGGAATCGCATTCTGTTCTCGAACGAACCGCCGTAGTCATCGCGGCGGAGGTTGGTGACAGGCGAGTAGAACTGATCGAGGATGTGGCCGTAGGACTGAAGCTCAATGCCGTCCATGCCGGCGGCTTTCATTCGTTCTGCGGCGTCGGCGTAGTTGGCGATAAGACGATCGAGATCCCACTCCTCGGCCTCTTTGGGGATGGCCCGGTGGGCGGGCTCTCGAAGTGGTGATGGAGCCACGAGCGGCAGCCAGTTTTCGTGGGCGTAGTGTGTTCGCCGGCCGAGGTGGCTCAGTTGGATCATGCACGCCGCGCCGTGTTCGTGCACGCCGTCGGTGAGGCGTTGAAGCCAGGGCACGATGGCGTCATCCCATGCCCGAAGATTGCCGAACGCCGCCGGGCTGTCTTGGGCCACGCAGGCGCTACCCGCCGTCATGGTGAGCGCGACGCCTCCCTTGGCCTTCTCCTCGTGGTAGAGGCGGTAGCGGTCGGTGGGCATACCACCCTCGGCGTAGGCCGGTTCGTGGGCCGCCGAGAAAATCCGATTGCGAAGTGTCAGGTGCTTCAGTTGGAACGGTTCCAGCAACGGGTCGGCCATCGTCGCAGTGTAGATCTCCAGTGAGGTACACATCGATTGGGCAAGAGCGTCCGGAACCCGTGAAGGCCCAACGGTTTTACGAAGGTGGGTGGCGGCGGCGTGGAGGGGCTGAAACAGCCTGCGTACCAGCATTTTGATGAGCGGGTTTTGTGGCGGAAGGTAAGGGATTCGAACCCTTGGTGACCCGGAGGCCACAACGGCTTTCGAGGCCGCCCCATTCGTCCGCTCTGGCAACCTTCCGTAGTCGAGACTAGCGGGTTGCGACAGACCTTCCGCCCGAATTTCTACAGAGCGGGACCGGGTGGCCTACTATTGACGGAGGCGGGCGAAGAATGAGGTCAGCAGCTCGCTGCACTCGTCGGCCCGAACGCCGACGGTGATGTCGAGCTGATGGTTCAGCCGAGGGTCGCCACAGACGTTGTAGAGCGACAGGCACGCCCCGGCGGCCATGTCAGCAGCGCCGTACACCAGCCGCTGTGCCCGGGCGTTGACCAGCGCCCCTCCGCACATCACACACGGCTCGAGCGTGACATACAGCGTGCAATTGGTGAGGTGCCACGACCCAACCGCGGCGGCCGCGTCGCGCAGAGCCAAGACCTCGGCGTGCCCTGTAGGGTCGCCGGTGAGTTCACGCTCGTTGTGACGGCTCGCGATCAGCTCGCCGCCCCGCACCACCACGGCCCCAACGGGAACGTCATCGTGATCGAGGGCTTGACGGGCCTCGGCCAGGGCCAGGTCCATCCACTGTTCATCGAGTGCGAGGTTGTCGGTCATTGACTCGATCCTAGAGAACCGTTTCCCCGAGCCACGAACCTATGGCCCAGGTGAGGGCACAGGCGCCGGCTGCCCACAGCACCTGACGGAGAACGGTGCGCACCACCGAACGTTCGGTGAACCGGGCAAGGAGGGCACCGACGCCGGCGGCCGCAACCAACCCGATCAACACCGACCAGTTTCGGGCGGCGACGCCTTCGCCCCCCAGCCACGGAATCAGCGGAAGGAAGGCGCCGATGGCGAACGCAATGAACGAGCTGACCGATGCGGCTACCGGGTTGCCGACAGAGTCGGGATCGACGCCAAGTTCCTCCCTGGCGTGCACCTCCAGAGCCACTTCCGGATCGGCCATGACCGCCTCGGCCAGGGCAGTGGCATCTGCCTCCTCGACGCCGCGGCTCATATAGATGTGGGCTAGCTCCCGGGTTTCCTTGTGGGGGTCGGTGGCCAGCGACTTGCGCTCGATCTCCAGCTCTCGTTCGACCAACTCGTTTTGGGCCTTCATCGACACGTATTCGCCGGCGGCCATAGAAGCGGCACCGGCGAGAAGGCCAGACGCTCCAGTGATCAGCACGGTGCTTGCCTCCGTGCCGGCAGCGGCTACACCGAGGATGAGGGCGACATTCGAGACAAGCCCGTCGGAGACGCCGAACACAGCGGCCCGGGCGGCCCCGCCCTGCACGTCGCGATGGTGATGAACCATGTGTTCGTGGTGATGCCCTGCATGGTGATCCGTCTCGCCGGATGGGGCGGAGCCGTCACGATCGGACTCCCGCCGCTGCTCTTGACGCCTGTCG
This sequence comes from Acidimicrobiales bacterium, assembly GCA_965216355.1. GTDB lineage: Bacteria > Actinomycetota > Acidimicrobiia > Acidimicrobiales > SZUA-35 > JAHELU01. The sequence continues at coordinate 225,683 of CBDCFR010000012.1, read as the reverse complement.
AGCTCCTCAGCCATGCGCTTCACGATATCGATGATCGGTAACGCATGGTGGGGTAGGAGGTCCCATCTTCGTACACCTCGGTTCGCCAATCCCACCCGGCCGGTGCGGCGGTTACCGGCCAGGTGGGCTGCGGCGGGCTTGGAGTATTAGAACCCTGTGTCGAAAGATTTCCGGAGCCTCTGCAGACGCGAGGGCTGCCGCGGACCGAGAAGGGAGAACTGTGCTCCCTCGGGATCGAACACCGTGCACTGTCGTCCGACGGGTAGGTCGTAGGGAGCGGTCACCGCAACGGCCCCGAGATTCACGGCCCGGTCGATGGAGTCGTCGAGGTTCGGAACGGCAAAGGACGGACTCCATGTGGCCAAGGCTCCGGTGTCAGCAACCACGGCGCTGGCGACGGGGCCCATCGCGTTGGTGAACGAAATGTTGTGGGCCTGCATCTTCGCTGTTGGAACCAATGGCGGTTCGCCCGTCGCCTGCCACTCGAACACGGCACAGTAGAACCGCCGCGTGGCGTCGATGTCGGGTGTGGCCAATTCCATCCACGTGAATGATCCGCCGGTGGCGGTCAGTGAGTTGCCGGCCTGCTCTCGGGGCTGCCAAAGGCAAAGGATTGCGCCGGTGGCGTCGAGGATGGTGGCCACCGTCGACATGCATCCGCGTTGTCGGGGTGCCCGCAACACGTGACCGCCGGCGGCTTCCACCTGCCTAAGGGTGGTGGCCATGTCGACAACATACACATGTGGGTACCAGCGCGCCGGCAGCATCATTTCTGCGAACACGTCGTCTCGCTCGATGATCTCGGCCGACGGGCGACCGCTACAGAGGACGAGCAGCGTGGTCTGACCCTCCTCGATCGGCTCGGAGTGCTGGTCGGAGGACATGACCGGGTTGACGCTGAACCGTTTCTGGAGTCTCCATCCAAACAACTCGGCATAGAAGTCCTTGGACGATATGGCGTTCTCCGTGTAGAGGTCGACCCAATTGGGGCTCCCATCAACCAGGAAACGTCCATACCGTGACGCCCGCTCCAATGCCATGTACTCCTCCAGTCGGTGCCGCGGCTCAATGCTCGCTTGCGGCGCAAGCAACAACCTAGGACATCGACCTTTCACCACGCTTGCGCAGCTAGGCGCTGTTCCCTCGGCCCACGACGGTGAGCCGTGTGACTACTCTTTGTCAAAGGCCGATTCTCAAACCCGGATACGAATAAAGGAGATGGTGTGATGGAGCTTGGAGCATTCTCAGTAAATCTTGCGGTGAAAGACTTGGCTGCCAGCGAGGAGTTCTATTCGAAGTTGGGATTCGAACGAATGGGCGGCAACCCCGACTTTAACTACCTCATACTCAAGAACGGCGATCATGTGATCGGGCTGTTCCAAGACATGTTTGAGGGCAACATCTTGACCTTCAACCCAGGCTGGAACCAGAGCGCCGAACAACTTGAGTCGTTTGAAGATGTGCGAGCGCTGCGGCAGCAGTTCATGAAGGCCGGACTGGAGCTGACCCAGGAAGCCAACTTCGAAAACGAGTCGGGTCCGGCAAGCTTTGCCTTGATTGATCCCGACGGCAACGCCATCTTGATCGATCAGCACGTGTAGGCGACTGCTGCGTCGTCCCGTCGCCTCGACTCCGCATCGAACCGTGCCGTCTCGACCCGGCACCTGCCAGCGGCCGCCGATTACTCTTCAAGCCCATGCGACCGTTTCGAATTCTTGGGCTTCAGCAAATCGCCATCGGCTCCACCGACCTGGCCGGGCTCCGGCACCTTTGGGTCGAAACACTTGGCGTGGAGAAGATCGGCGACTACACGTCCGAATCGGAGAACGTGCGGGAAGACATCCTTCAGGTCGGCCCCGAAACCGCACCGGTGGAGATCGACCTGATGGAACCAATCGATCCTGAGAGCCGCCCCAAGGTCCACGAACCCACGCTCAACCACGTCGGCCTTTGGGTCGACGACCTTGCGGCGGCCGTGGATTGGCTCACCGATCAGGGCATGCGGTTCACCCCCGGAGGGATCCGCAAAGGTGCCGCCGGACACGATGTGGTGTTCATCCACCCCAAAGGCAATGACGAGTTCCCGCTCAGCGGCCAAGGGGTGTTGATCGAGCTGGTTCAGGCCCCGGCTGAGGTGATCGCGTCGGCTGGCTAGCTGAGACTGGCAGCCACGTCCTTGGACAGTCGACCTCCCCTCCGGTTACGTTGGTTAGGCACCGACATCTGAGGGGGACAACGATGCCTGTGGCCTACGACGTGCTCATTCTTTATGCCGCGCTGGCTGTCTGGGCTGTGTTACTCGTCGTGGGTTTTCGGCGACGGAACCTCTGGCCCTTCGCCCTCTTCGGTCTCGCGCTGACGCTGTTCCTCAACGGGCGTTACTTCATCGAGGGGCCCGCTGCGGCGATCGCCTATTTCGTCGGGATCTATGACGTCTTCGACAACATCGGCCTCGGCTCAGGCGAAGGTGCGGCTGCGCTGGCCGAATGTGCCAATAATTCGTGCACGGTATGGGGCGACCGCTACCTGTTCCACCCGTCGTGGGGTGTGGCCTTCTACGAGCGGTTCGCCTCCGGTCCTGCGCTGCGAACCAACCTTCTCTACGGGCACATCGCCTTCAACACGGTCGCCTTCATTCTCATGCACTGGCAGCTGGCTCGACCGGGCGTGGGCGCCGAACGAGGTCGTCATCGCATGCTTGGTCGAGTTTCGTTCGCCGCCTTGACGGCGGGCACGATATGCGCCGTTTGGCTCGCTTCCGAACACGGTGCCGTGGCCGACTACGGCGGCATGATGGCCGAGCTTGGTTTCTACTCGATGTCGCTTGTGGTCTACTCCACGGCCGTGATCGGTGTGCTTGCCGCCCGCCGGGGCGACGCCGACAATCACCGGACATGGATGATTCGCCACATCGGCTCGATGTGGGGCGCGTTCTGGCTGTTCCGGGTGATGTTGGTGGTCACCGGACCCCTGTTCCGCAACTACAACACGGTTTCGATCTTGCTGTCGGTCTGGTTGTCGGCACCGCTGGGTGTGTTGATCGCCGAGTACGTGTCGAGGCGGATTCGCGCAGCCCGGCTAACGGAAGCCAAAGCCGCTCTGGGCGTCTAGTCGCCTCTGGCTACCAGCTCCATCATTTCCCGAGCCACCATGGGTGCGGCGTTTTGATTCTGCCCGGTGACCAGATTGCCGTCGACCACCCAATGGTTGGCCAGGGGATCGCGGAAGCGGGTGACGCTCTCAAATTCGGCCCCGGCTTTACGCAGCTCGGTCTCCGGATGCATCGGGGTCGACTCGATGCCCAGCTCCTTCACCTGTTTGTCGGTGACGGCGGTCAAACGTCGACCCTCCACCAGAAGATCGCCGTCGCTGTCACGGGCCTGGAGTAGCCCCAGCGGACCGTGGCACACCCCTCCCATGACTCGGCCGAGGCGGTTGGCCTCGGTCATCTGGCGCCCGAGCTCTTCGGATTGTCCGAGGTCGAAGGCGGCGCCCCATCCGCCGGCCAGGTACACGATGTCGTAATCGGCCATGTCGAGGTCGCCTATCGCCTTCGAGTGGGCGACGAGCGCTTGAAGTGTGTTGTCGGCGAGGAATCGGTCGTCGGCCTCGGTGCGGGGCACCGGCTTGAGCGATTGCGGGTCGAACGGGATCAGGCCGCCCTTGGGACTGGCCACATCCACGGCCATCCCGGCATCGAGGAAGGCGTAATACGGCACGGTCAGCTCACTGGCGAAAACCCCGGTTGGTTTGCCATCGAGCGTGTCGTGGTTGGTGCCGATCACGAGAGCTCGCCGACCGCTGAGATCGACATCGACCGTCTCGGTGTCGTCGGGATGCAGCCCCACTCGCTGCAGTAGCTTACGGACGGCCATCGCCGGGGGTGGAACCTTGCTCATGGTGTCTCCTGAGTTTCTGCTGGCGTAGGGCCAGGGGGTATTGCGTGACGGAACCGACCGAACTCGTTCTTCGGTGAGGCGTTCCGTCAGGTGTTCGAAGACAGCGGAGGCCGTCGGCTGGTGCCAAAGGTTCACCGCTTCGATGGGATCGACGTCGAGGTCGTACAGCTCCCATTGGTCGGGCAACGGTTCGGTTCTATAAACGTTGCCGGTCGGTCCGCTAGAAGCTAGATGGCAGACACCGGGTTCGGTCCAGGTATCGGGGTCGTCGAAGCTGCGCACGATCTTCCAAAGATGATCGGCGCCACCGGACACCTCCGATTCGGCCACCCGCACCACCAGGCTCTCGAAATTGGCAGCCACATGGGCCGGCACCTGAATCCGCAGAGGTGGCGGTGTGCGCCCGATCCGTCGGGCCATGCCACTCATCCCGGTATCACCTTCGGGCATGTTGTCTCTGGTCTGAAGGAAGATGGGCCGGTGGCGATCGGGCTCGGCCCCGTCGATCACGGGCATCAAATTCCGTCCGGGGAGCCGATGCAGTTCGGTAAACGAGTCGGCCAACTGGGAGGCGGCAGCGTCCTCGTCGATTCCAGCCGCCGCCATCAGGGTTGGAACGAGGTCGACGTGGGAGGTTGGGGCATCGTCAACGACACGAGCCTCGGTGGGGTTGGCGCCGATTCGAGCGACAACAAAAGGCACCCTCGTGGCCTCGTCGTACAGATTGAACCACTTCTGATGCAATCCGCCGTGGGCCCCGAGTAGCTCCCCGTGGTCGGAGGTGCGAACCAGCACAGCTTGCTCGGATCCGCCTTCGGTGACGGCTCGACGCACCCGATCGAGCGGGCCGTCGACCTCGGCGTGGAGCCGGTAGTACAGGTGACGGTAGGCCTCGACGTTGTCCTTATATGTGCGCTCGACCAGCGGTGGTGGACCGTAGGTGCTTGGATAGGAGGCCCGGTAGGCGATCTGCGCCGCCGGCTTGGTGGAGAGGTCTTCGTCGTCGGTTGGTGAACCCGGGATGCGGGGCGGATCGTCGGATCCGACGCTGATCGGATTGGGCCCAAACCGGCCGAGCCAGGCCGGTGCGTAGACGATGTCGTGCGGGTTGACGAAGCTGGCGACCAATAGGAAAGGACGCTGCGCCTCGGCGTCACCGGCCCGACGGCGGCGGTAGCGATCCTCCAGCCAGTCGATCACCCGGTCGGCGATAACACGATCGCGGACCAGCCCCCAATGCTGTGGTCCGGGCCCGTGCGGCTCGGAACCGATCCAACCGGAGAACCCGAAGGGAGCGAGAGGATCGGCATCAAGGTAGGCCTGCTCGGCGGCCTCCAACCGATTGCCCTTCCCGTCGTTGGCATGCAGCGATCCGCCGGTGGCGGGGTTGACCAGATCGGCGTGGGTGATGTGCCACTTGCCCTGGTAGTGAGTGTCGTAGCCTCCGGCTCGAAACCAGTGACCCAGCGTCGGCACCTCACCGGGACGCATCCAGCGCATCCTGGCGTCGTCTTCCATCTTTCCCAAACCGTTGGTTTGGGTGACTCCGTGCACGTCGGGATACTGGCCGGTGAACAACGTAGGGCGACTGGGCACACAGGCCACCGAACCGGTGTAGTGCCGCCGGAAGGACACGCCATTGTCTTCAAACCAGCCTGCACCGGTGAGGGTCCGGCGGCGCCACTCTGAGACCTCAGGCGATTCGTAAGGTGGAGCCGCCCGTTCCTGATCGGTCATGATTAGAACAACATCAGGGCGGTTGGTGTCGGTACTCATCAGGCGGCCTCCTCGGCGTAGGCCTTCAGGCCGTTCAACATCTGCACCGAGGCCGACCCGAGCGGACGGGACAAACCCTTTGCCAGCAGTTTCTTCGGGGGCGCCGATCCGGCCTCAATGGTTGTGGTCAGCGTGACCGACGTTTGCGGTCCCTTGGGTTCGAGACGCCAGGTGTTGGTGACGGTCCCCACCGCCGGCGGTAGGCCACGGATTGTGTAGCTCAGTTCACGACCTGGTTCCCAGCCGGTCACCGTTTCCACCAGCGCCGCTCTCCCGACCTGGACTCGCCGGACCGTGCCAACCCCTTCGGTCTGCTCGCTCATTAGGCAGGAGTGATCGACGTTGGGCGCCCACCGCGCGATCGTGTCGAATCGGGCCAGGGCTGCCCAAACCTTGCCCGCCGCTGCGTCGATCATCGTCTGTTCGGTTCGCTCAACCGTCATGGTCCGCCTTATTGCCGAGCCATCTCGCTTCGAGCGGTGGCCTTGGTCTCTTCCGAAGACCGCTTGCTCAGCTGGATCGCCACCTCATGGAGTTCGCCGGCAAACGCGAACTCGTCGTCGTAGCGATCCGATACCTGACCACCGTGGTCGGAGCCGATGCTCGATCCGAGTGAGCTGATCATGCGCATCATGAACGGCACCTCGCCCTGCCCGCAGCTCTGCCCGTTGACCGACACCTCGATGGTGCCAGTGGTGCGACTGGTTCGGTTGATCGACACCTCCAGCGTCGAGTCGCCGGCGGGCACCTCAATCTCGGACTCGACCATGGTGTGATCGGCGAACGCGTTGTAGTCGACCACAAGGCGGTCGTTCTGCACAAACACCGAGAGACCGGCGTTGCTGTTGCCAGTGGCCCAGATCACGCCGTCGTCGCCCTGCTCCCGGGTGACCTTGGCTGTGAGGTCCCAACTGCGTCCGGCCGGTGCCGGGGTGGCACTGCTGGGGATCGGCGTGATCGGCGGCCGATAGACGTAGCGGCGGTGAGTGGGGTGAGGGGAGTGGTCGCTGAGCGGTTGCCGGAACAGCTCAAGGCCTCTGTCGTCGAGGGGGAGAACGCCGTGTCGGTCGGCTTCCTGCCACCACAGGCCGATCAGATCCTCTAGCTTTTCCGGTTCGGATTCGGCCAGGTTGTTGCACTCCGACGGATCGGCCGAGAGGTTGTAGAGTTCCCACACGTCGTCGTCGAAATCGACACCCTGAACGTGTCGGGTCACCGCTTTCCACCACGTTCCGGCGTCCTCGGCCACCAGGGCCCGGGAGCCGAACATCTCGAAGTATTGCACGGTGTTGGTGGCCGGGGCGTCGGCCGCGCTCAGCACGGAGGCGAATGAGTGGCCGGTGATCGGCATCTGCTCATGACCCTTGAGCGTGTCGGGTGGGGTGATGCCCAGAAGCTCGTACAGGGTCGGAGCGATGTCGGCCACGTAGGTGAACTGATCCCGAAGATTGGATCTTCCCGAACCGGAAGCCGCAGCGTCGATCCCGTTGGGCCAGTGCATCACCATCGGCACGTGCACGCCGCCCTCGTGGGTGTTCTGCTTGTACCACTTGAACGGGCTGTTGCCGCACTGGGCCCAACCCCATGGGTAGTTGGTGTGGCTGTTGGGGCCGCCGATGTCGTCGAGCCGTTTGACCGCATCGTCGGGCGATTCGAGAATGCCGTTGAAGAACAGCATCTCGTGCATCACTCCGAACGGGCCGCCTTCCTGAGACGCGCCGTTGTCGGCCAGCACCATCACGATGGTGTTGTCGAGTTGACCCATGGACCGCAGGCCATCGATGAGGCGACCAATCTGATCGTCGGTGTGGTCGAGGAACGCGGCGAACGCTTCCTGTAGGCGGCAGGCCAGCCGTTTCTGATTTTCGGGCAGCGTGTCCCACGGTTCAACACCGTCGTTGCGGGGGGCGAGCTCGGTGCCGGGAGGGATGATACCTAGTTCGATCTGGCGTTCAAACCAGCGTTGACGAGCAACATCCCAGCCCTCGTCGTAGCGGCCCCTGTACTTCTCCATGTACTTGGCGGGCGCCTGATGGGGAGCGTGGGTGGCGCCGAAGGGCAGGTAGGCGAAGAACGGCCGATCGGGGCGCACGCCTTTGCTGTTGCTGATCATGAGCAGCAGCTGGTTCACCAGATCCTCACTGAGGTGGTAACCCTGCTCGGGGGTGGCCGGGGGATCGATGTGGTGATTGTCGACCACCAGCTCGGGGTAGAACTGATCGGTTTCACCTTCGAGGAATCCGTAGAAGCGGTCGAAACCTCGGGCCAGTGGCCACTGGTCGAACGGGCCGGCCGCCGAGATGTGATTGGTGGGGGCCAGGTGCCACTTACCGGCGCAGAACGTGGCGTAGCCCTCGGCGTTGAGCACCTCGGCGATCGTGCCGGCTTGGTTCGAGATGTGGCCGAGCTGATGGGGAAAGCCGGTGCGGTGATTGGACACCGATCGCATACCGACGCTGTGTTGGGAGCGACCGGTAAGCAGCGAGGCTCGGGTGGGGGAGCACAACGGCGTGACGTGGAAGTTGGTGAACTGCAGCCCGTTTGCGGCCAGCGCGTCGACGTTGGGGGTGTCGATATCGGAGCCGTAGCAGCTGAACTGGGCGAAGCCGGTGTCGTCGAGCAAGACGACAACCACATTGGGTGCGTCGTCGCCAGGGTGAGGCGGTTCAACGAAGTGCGGCGTGGACTCCGCCAGTGTCTTACCGATTACGCCTTGGAAGTTGGGGTCTATCGTCATAGGTCAGATTGAGATGGTTGTTAGGTCGTCGCCGATGATGAGTTCACCGGAGTAGTGATCGGCGGCTCGGGCGATCCAGTCGTCGTACTCGCCGGGTGGGGGAGCGGGCACGAGATGGGTGAGAGCGAGCCTCTTTGCGCCCACTCTCGTAGCGGTCTGCGCTGCTTCGATCACGCCGGAGTGATAGTCGAGAATGTCCTGCATCATCTCGTTGGGAACCAGTTCGACCAGGTCCTTGCGGATCACGGTCTGCACGTACACGTCGGCGTTGGCGGCCAGCTCGTCTACCCCCTCGCAGGGGATGGTGTCGCCGACGATGGCGGCGCTCGTGCCATCGTGCTCCAGCCGGAATCCGATCGTTGGTTTGACGGGTGAGTGTTCGGTGGCGGCGGTGGTGATCGACACGTCGTTGATCTCGAACGAATCACCGGGTTGGAGTTCGGTCACGTTGAGCTTCGGGCCCTCGGTGAGCGGATCGTGGTGGGCGATTCGGTAGCTGACGTCGGGCGCAAGCGCCGCCATTTGGTGTTCAACGAACTCGGTGATCCCCTCGGGTCCGTAAATGTTGAGAGTGGTGTCGTTGCCCTGACTCATGACCCAGTGGGTGGTGATCACGTCGTTGAGGGCACAAACGTGGTCGGAGTGCAGATGGGTGATCAGGACTCCGGAAAGAAAGACCGGAAGCGATCCAGCGCCCGACATTCTCATCACAGTTCCCCGACCGGCGTCGATCAAGATTTGGGTGTCACCCGCCTTGACCAGCGTGGATGGCCCAGCTCGATTGGCATCGGGCAGGGGGGAACCAGTCCCGGTCAAGATGATTTCCATAGGGGGAGGGTAGCCGAACGCCAGAAACTAATGCCAGTCAGATGAGCATATGGTTGGTGCCTGTATCGCCGCCCCGGTCACAGGTCAGCCAACGCCAGCCGAGCCCGCTCGACCAGAAGTAGGGTCCGCTGCCGAAGCTCGTCGAGTTCCTCTGCGTCGATGTCTTTCTGGCCGTTGCGATAGCGGGCGTACACGCCGTGGAGGATGCAGGCTGACTTGAAGTAGTTGAAGGCCACGTAGAAATCGAGGCGGCTTAGGTCCCGCCCGGTTATTCGTCCGTAGTGTTCAGCCAGCGCGGTTCGAGGCGGGAAGCCGTCGGCCAGTGTCGGTGAGGTCGGCCACGGCGGTGGCTGATCGCCAGGGCGGGACCAGCCGTTGACAAGGTAAGCCAAGTCGGCCAGCGGATCACCCAGGGTGGAGATCTCCCAATCGACGATGGCGGTGACCGCTCCGGCCTGATCGAACATCACGTTGTGCACCATGTAGTCCCCATGCACCACGCACGGTGGACCTTGGTCGGGGATGTCGGCGGCAAGGCGATCGTGAAGCTCGTGGATCACGGGATCGTCGATGTCGGCGAACTCAATTGATGCGTTCCACGATCCGTACCAAGCTCGCAGCTGGCGGGCGATGTACTCGTCGGGGCGGCCGTGGCGGCCAAGGCCGACCGACTCGGGCTCGACGGCGTGCAGTGCCGCCAGAGCTTCAACGGTATTCATAGCCAGTTGATGCCGTTGCGTCTCGGGCACCCACTCCTCAACCTCTTCCGGCGAGTAGAAGGGTCGTCCCTCCACGAAACCCATCACGTAGAACCGGGCCCCGTTGATCGAGGTGTCGTCGCAAAGGGCGAGCGGCTCAGCCACCGGCACCGGCGTTGGCCAGAGAGCCTCCATCACCCGCCACTCCCGCTCCATGTCGTGAGCTTTGGGAAGGAGTGGACCTTCCGGGGGTCGACGGATCACCGCTCGTGCACCGTCGGGTGCGGTGAGCGCGTAGGTGAGGTTGGAGTGACCGCCCTCAAGCTTGCGCCACTCGAACGGACCAGCAAGGCTGTCGACGTTGCGGTTAATCCAAGCCTCGGTAGCCGGTACATCAAATCCTCTGACCGGCTCGGCACCGGTGATGTCGTCGTTCACGTCACCGAGGGTAGGGGGCGGCGGCGGTTCCGGCGAAAATCAAGGCAGGCCTTACCCCCGGTCGGGCAGGTCATACTCGGCCATGAAATACGGGTGGTCGGGATCATAGGTCGTCAACGGCTTCGGATCGTCGACTCGTCCTACCGGCCGCACGTCGTTGCCAGTGCGTCCCAGGCGGGCGTCGCCGAGCGACTCCCGGGCCTCTTCCGCCATCGCCTGCAGGCGGTCAACCACATCAGGGTGTTGTTCGCTTAGGTCGATGGTCTCGCCGATGTCTTCCTCGAGGTCGTAGAGAGCGGAGTATTCCTCGCCCTTCTTTGAGAAGTGCAGTTTCCACCGACCACTGCGGATCGCTTCAAGGTCGTTTGTCCAGTAAAAGTAGAACCCCTCGTGGGGCGAGGTCGCATCCTCATCGAACCAGATCTCACTGATGTCTCGACCATCGATTGTGCGCTCGGCGGGAATCCGTCCCCCACACAACGACGCCAGCGTTGGGTAGAGGTCCATGGCGGTGACCAGTTCGTCGCTGGTTCGGCCGGGAGCGATTCGCTTGGGCCAGCGGACGATGCCCGGCACTCGTTGCCCACCCTCCCACGTCCAGGTTTTGGTGCCTCGAAGCGGCCCGTTGCTGGCCCCCAACGGTTCGCTGGAGCCAACCGGGGGCGGGTTGTTGCCAAGCGATCCGTTGTCGCTGGTGAAGATCACGATCGTGTTGTCGGTGAGACCCTGGGCTTCCAGCTCGGCCAGGATGACGCCGGCGGCCCAGTCGATCGACTCCACTGCGGCACCGTAGGCGCCGTTGTTCGAGGCGTCGGCGAACCGTTTCTGGACGTAGATCGGGAGATGCACGTACATGTGGGCCAGGTAGAGGAAAAACGGCCGACGCACAGATCCTGGAGGCCGGTCCGAGCAGGTTCTGATGAACTTCAGTGCCTCGGCCACGTACCGTTCGGTTAACGACGATTGATCGGGCTGTTGCTCCACGACCTCGCCGTCGACGATCAGCGGCAACGGCGGAAGCTCGGGATAGAAGTCGGGGGTTTCGACCTGGCGTCCCATGTCGTTGCTGTAGGGCAAGCCGAAGTAGTGATCGAAACCATGGTTGGTGGGTAGAAAGCCGGGCTGGTCGCCGCAATGCCACTTGCCGATCATCTGCGTGGCGTAGCCCGCGTCCGACAGTACCCGGGCCAAACTGATCTCGGTCGGCGGCAGCCCGTACCGCATACCCGGAAAGAGCACCGTCAAACCGTTGAATGAGCCGAATCCGATACGGGGCGGGTAACAGCCGGTGAGTAATGCGGCCCGAGCAGGGGAACACACCGGCGAGGCGGTGTAGAACGAGTCAAAGCGGATCCCGTCGGCCGCAAGCTGGTCGAGCACGGGAGTCTTATTGCGATCCGACCCGTAGCAACCGAGGTCGCCGTAACCGAGATCGTCGCAGTTGATCAAGAGAACGTTTGGTTGGCCGGCATCGGCTCTATCTGCCACCGATACTCCTAACTAGCAGGTGTATTACGATCAAGACATGATCAACGGATTCCACACCATTGTCTACTCCGATGATGCCGCCGCCACCCGAGCATTCTTTCGTGATGTTCTGGGTTGGAGTTCGGTGGACGCAGGCGAGGATTGGTTGATCTTCCAGGCGCCACCAGCAGAACTCGGGGTGCATCCGACCGAAGGCCCCGATGGGGAACCATGGGGAACCAGGGGTGCTCACCAGAGCTCGTTGATGTGCGACGACATCGAGGCGGCGGCGGCTGAACTTCGCGTCAAGGGCGTGACAGTCGCCGACGAGATAATCGACGAGGGTTTTGGCCTCACCACGACTTTTGATGTTCCTGGTATGGGTTCGATGATGTTGTACCAGCCCCGTCACCCGGTGGCCTACAACCTCGACTGAGCAGTCGACCAGCTGATGTGCTGGTCTACTCGGATTCTCCGCCTGCCTTCGGTTGCGGCTGTAGCAGCAGCGCCGCTGTGACCCCATCCACCGACCCCGAGGCGGGCAGGTCCAACGCGGTCTGGAAGTTGCGAACCCAGACTTCGGTTTCCTCCCCGTAGTCGCCGTCGGCGCCGAACTCGGGAAGAGCATCGGCGTTCCAGGCCAGCAGGGCGTTCTGGAATCGCGTGACCGCCACCCCTGCTGCTCCACGTGCTACCGGCCCTCCACCGGTGCCGCCCGGGTTGCCATCCGGGGGAGCGTTGAGGGCTCGGCGGTTGATCGCACCTATCTGCTGATAGAGGTTGATCCCGGGGCATGCGGTTGCTTTGACATCGCGGTGACCGCCCGACAGTTTGGCCGGCCACCAGCCTTCGCCGTGGCCGTGCCGGACCAGCGCTGCCACCGTGTCGATCAACCCGTCGGAGACGGCGGCGTTTTCGAAGTTGCCCATCACACAGATTCCATGTGAGACGGCGTTGCGGCCCGAGGTGTGACCGCCGAGCACCCCAGCGCCACGGCCTTCGAACACTTCCAACGAATCCCTGTCGATGACAAACGAATAGGCGATGTCGTTCCACCGATTGTCGTCCATATGCAGATCTTGAATCTGCCGAACGCCCGATGCTCCCCGTTCGCTCCCGGCCGAATGGTGCAACCACAGTTGCGGACTCGGTGTGCGAATGGTTGAACGCCGTCGGGGTTGCCGTGCACCCCACTGCTCTCTGCTGATGATGTCGATCATGACGTCCCTCAAGTCGATAGCCCGAGACACCTGTGACCCGGGTCGTATGGGTTAGACGCTCGACGAAGGGCGATTCGGACAAGAAAACGATGATTCTTGTGCCGCTCGACGATCCAGTTGCCGTCCGAGTTCGTATTTGCCGGTTGGATAGGCGATAGTGGTCGACGGGTCGGTCAGCTCCGGCGCGACCGAACAAGAAGAACAGCAGCAGAACAGCAGCAGAAACAGCAAGGACACCAGGTCAATGAAGATCAGCACCACAATCGGGTTCACCGGGGATCCCCAAAAGTTGGCGGCGCAAGCGCGCGACCTGGAAGCCGCGGGCGTCGACCTCATTTGGGGCGCCGAGATTTACGGCTACGACCTCGTCTCAACCCTCGGTTTCCTGGCCGGTCAAACCGAGCGGGTGCAGCTGATGACCGGCATCATCCCGCTTTACTCACGGAGCCCGGCCCTCATCGCTCAGACCGCGGCCACGATCGATGCCCTGAGCGGCGGACGCTTCGTGCTCGGATTGGGCTCATCGGGTCCACAGGTGATCGAGGGCTGGCATGGGGTGCCGTTCTCCAAGCCGATCGGACGCACCCGTGACACCGTCGAGATCTGCCGGAAGGTATGGAGTGGTGACAAAGTTGCCCACGACGGCCGCGCCTACAAACTGCCGCTGGCCGACGGAGGCACCGGCTTGGGTAAGCCGTTGCGTTTCATGGGCCCAACTCCCGGCCAGGACATTCCTATCGCCATCGCGTCCATAGGCCCCAAGAACGTTGAGCTCACAGCGGAGATCGCCGACATCTGGCAGACCGTGCACTTCGTGCCCGATCGATTCGAGAAGGTCTGGGGCGAGTCACTTGAGGCCGGCACAGCGAAGCGTGACGCCGCAAAGTCTCCGATGGAGATCATGGCCGGTGGCATCGTCGCCGTTGGCGACGGTCCGCATATCGATGCCGCCAGGGAATCGGCCCGCCAGCTCATCGGCTTCTATGTTGGCGGCATGGGGGCCAAGTCGAAGAACTTCTACAACGATCTGTTCAAACGTTACGGCTGGGTCGACGAGGCGGAGAAGATTCAGGATCTTTTCCTGTCGGGCAAACGGGAGGAAGCCTACGCTGCCGTGCCCGACGAATACATCGATCTGGCCAACCTCATCGGCGACGAGGCCCACATCCGGTCGCGCATCGCCAAGTACAAAGAGGTTGGCGTGACCTATCTGAACCTGCAGGCCCAAGGCCCCGATCCCATGGAAACCATGGGCATGGTCAAAGCCTGGGCCGAAGAGTAACCGACGAACATCATCCGAGGGAGACACCATGCCAACCAACCTGTTTGACCTGTCCGGGAAAGTCGCCCTGGTAACCGGGGCCAGTCGGGGCATCGGCGAAGCCATCGCCAAGCTCTTGGCCGAGCAAGGGGCTCACGTGATCGTGTCGAGCCGCAAGATCGACGGCTGCCAGGCGGTCGCCGATGCGATCTCCGATGCCGGTGGAAGCGCCGAAGCTCGGGCGTGTCACGTCGGCAGCATGGAAGACATCGCCGACACGGTCGCTGCCATCCGCGACGCCCATGGTCGACTCGACATTCTGGTCAACAACGCCGCCACCAACCCCTACTTCGGCGACATCCTCGATACCGACCCCGGCGCGTTTCAGAAGACCATCGATGTGAATGTCCGGGGCTACTTCTTCATGTCGGTCGAGGCCTGCAAGCTGATGCGGGACTCGGGCGGTGGCGCGATCGTCAACACCGCCTCGGTGGCTGGACTCCAACCGGGCCCCTACCAGGGCATCTACTCCATCTCAAAGGCTGCGGTCATCAACATGACCAAGTCGTTTGCCAAAGAGGTTGCTCGTCACAACATCAGGGTCAATGCTCTGCTCCCCGGCTTGACCAAAACCAAGTTCGCCGGAGCGCTGTTCACCAACGAGGACATCTACGAATCGGCGATGGCGCAGATCCCGATGAGGCGTCATGCCGAACCGGAGGAGATGGCCGGAACCGTGTTGTACCTGGTGTCCGATGCTTCGTCGTACACCACGGGCGAATGCATCGTCGTCGATGGCGGCCTTACGGTCTAGTTGAGGCGTGCCTTTAGACTGCCGCCCGGTCGGCCAGCGCGGTTTTGATGAACGATTCCAGCGGTTCGGGGTAGCCGAGCAGCCACCCCTGCCCAGCCGGGATTCCAGCGTCGAGGCATAGCTTTGCCTCGGCCTCGGTTTCGAGACCTTCGGCCAGGGTGGCGATGCCGAGTTCGTCGGCCAGTGAGTTGAGCGAGTTCAGGATTCGTCGGGCTGCGCCATGGCGGACCGTTGCCCCCACAAGCGCTCGATCGAACTTGATGCCGCTGATATGGAAGCGGGTTAGGTAGTCGAGCACGTTGTGTCCGGTGCCAAAGTCGTCGAGCACGATGAATGCGCCCGAGCGGCCGAGTTGGGCCAAGGTGTGTTCGGCGTCGGTTCCCGGACCGATTTCGGCCGACTCCACCACTTCGATGAAGATGTCCTCGGGTCGAAACCCGGCGTTGTTGATGGCCTCAAGGAAGTAGTCGGCCAGGCCGGTCCAGGCCAATTGTCGGGGAGCGAGGTTGATGGCAATGGCCTTGTCGTGAAACCACGGCGCCTCTCGTCGAACCTCCTGCCACATGCCGATCACGGTGTCGATGGTCCAGCGAGTAAACACATCGGTGCGGCCGGTGGCCTGGGTGCGTTCCAGAATCAGCTCGGCAGGGATGGCCCCAAGTTCTGGATGAGTCCAACGGACGAGCGCTTCGGCCCCGAGTATTTCGTAGGTCCCCAGATGGCGCACGGGTTGAATGTGAAACTCCACACCGCCGTCGGTCATCGCACCTTCGAGATCGTGATCGATGGCCGCCCGCACTGCGGACTGCCGTCTGATCTCGGGGCTGATCAGCGCCACCGGCATCCCGGCCGACTTTGCGGTGTACATCGTGTGATCAGCGTCCCAGAGGAGATTCTCGGCGGTATCGCCCAACGAGTTGACGTTGGCCACCCCGATGCTGAGGTTCACGTCGAGGACCAGTGACCCAACACGAACCGGTTCGTCCATGGCCTCAGTGATTCGGCTAGCAAGCCGGATAGCCGCCTCCCCGGTGAGATCTCTCTCAACTACGACCAAGAACTCGTCGCCGCCCAGACGCCCAACGGCATCGATCGGCCTGACGTGGGTCTGAATCCGATCGGCGATTTCTTGAAGCAGCTGGTCGCCAACGGCATGGCCGTGGCTGTCGTTGATTCCCTTGAAGGAGTTCACGTCGATGTAGAGCACCGCGGGGCGATGGTCACCATTGTTGAAGGCGGCACTGAGCCGACGTAGGATCGCCGTTCGTCCGAGCAGGCGGGTCATCGAGTCGGTATTGGCTCGTCGCTGCTGATTCTCCATGTGTTGGTGAGCGGCGATGAAGCTGCCGATCACTTCGGCGACAACCCGAATCTTCTCCTGCTTGGCTTCGTCGAAATAGGCGGGCTTGGTGCTGAACAGATTCACCGTGCCGACGGCGGAGCGGCGATGCATGAGCGGGGCGAGAACAGCCGAGCGGAGCCCGGCCGCCACCAAAGGTTCGACAACCTCAAGCTCCACCCCGGCCAGGTCGGCCACGTTCACAAGACGCTTCTCGGTGAACGCCTGCCCAACCATCACATCCTCCATCGGAATGTGGCATGTGGTGGGCAGCTCGGCCGGTCCACCGGTAGTTCGCAACCGGAGATAGTCGTGTTTGGTTGGCAGGTAGATGCTCACCCGCTCCACCTCGAGGAGGTCGGGAACCCATTTGGCGGCTGCGTTCACCACGTCTCTGATGGATCGTGACCGTGAAAGCTCGACAACAAAGCCGGCTGGTAGAGAAACGCTGGTGGATCCGGGCACCTACTGGTTATCGACGCGAATGGGCCCTCAGCTTTATCGTTCGGGGCCGATTACCCAGCGTCGACTACTCTTGACCCACCGAAGAGTCGCGCCGTAGGGGGTAGCCAGGTGACGCACAATCAAACGAATCCGCCATTTCGGGCCGATCATGTGGGCAGTCTGTTACGTCCACCTAGGGTTCACGAGGCTCGAGCGAAGGCCGCCGCCGGCGAAATCAGCGGTGACGACCTTCGTGTGGTGGAGGATGAGGCGATCGCCGACGCCGTGGCCAAGCTCGAGGCCACCGGGATACAAAGCTCAACCGATGGCGAGTTCCGGCGGGGCTGGTTCCACCTCGATTTCCTCCAGAAGCTCGACGGCGTTGCCGTCACCGGCAACATTGCCTCCAGCTCCGATTCAGCACAGACGGTGCATATGACACCACCGAAGTTG
Source organism: Acidimicrobiales bacterium (assembly GCA_965216355.1). Lineage (GTDB taxonomy): Bacteria > Actinomycetota > Acidimicrobiia > Acidimicrobiales > SZUA-35 > JAHELU01. The sequence continues at coordinate 208,309 of CBDCFR010000012.1, read as the reverse complement.
ACCGTTGTCGGGCCCCTCCGCCACGTGCGGGATATTCAGGTAGACGACTTCCGCTACCTCACCTCTGTGGCCACCAAGACTCCCAAGGTCTGTATCCCGTCGCCAACGATGGTCCACTTCCGGGGCGGGCGAGCCGGCATCGACATCGACACCTACCCCGATCTCGACGTGTTCTTCGCCGACCTCGCCCAGTGTTATCGCGATGAGATCGCTGCTCTCTACGAGGCGGGCTGCCGGTACCTGCAGCTAGACGACACCAACCTTGCCTATTTGTGCGACCCGGTCATGCGCCAGGGAGCGGTCGACCGAGGCGACGACCCCAACGAACTGCCACACGCCTACGCCGAGCTGATCAACGCCGCCATCTCCGAACGTCCCGACGACCTCACGGTTGCCGTCCACCTTTGCCGTGGCAACTACCGGTCAACCTGGTTCGCCGAAGGAGGCTACGAGCCGGTGGCCGAAGTTCTTTTCAACGAGCTGGATGTTGACGCCTACTTCCTCGAATACGACGACGAGCGCTCCGGCGACTTCGCCCCGCTGCGGTTTGTGCCCGACACCAAGACGGTTGTGCTTGGACTGATGACCAGCAAACGTCCCGACCTGGAGACCTACGACGAGCTGGCATCCCGAACTGCCGAAGCCGCGGCCTACGTCCCGCAGGAGCAGTTGTGTCTCAGTCCACAGTGTGGGTTCGCCAGTACGGTCGAGGGCAATCAGTTGTCCGAAGACGAGCAGTGGGCCAAGTTGAGCCACCTGGTAACGGTTGCCGACCGAATCTGGGCTTGAGGCGGGCCACCGGTTCCGACTCGCTAGGTTCCGAGCACCCGGGCCAAGAACGTCTCCTCCTCAGCCCGCCAACGAACCGACGTGGGATGGTCGGGAATGAATGAGTTGGATCCATGGAACGCCCCCGGGTACACGTGGAGTTCGGTGGGAACACCGGCGCGCTGTAGCGCCTGGGCGTAGGCGATGTCTTCGTCGAGGAACATGTCGAATTCGCCGACGTTGATGTAGGCCGGTGGCAGACCGCTCAGGTTCCCGGCCGTGGAAGGCGAGGAGTAGGGTGTCGGTTCCGCTCCACCCAGATAGGCCTCCCAGGCCAAGCGGTTCGATTCCCGGTTCCACACTCTCGGATCGGTGATGGCGTGGCTGCTTGGTGTGTCGTTGCGGTGATCGAGCATCGGATACACCAGCAGCTGGCCGGCCAGTGCCGGCCCATTGTTGTCGCGGGCGAACAGGGCGGTGCCCGCGGCCAACCCACCCCCGGCACTGGCGCCTCCGATGGCGATGCGGTCGAGGCTGATGCCGAGATGGTCGGCGTTGGCCGCCATCCAGGTGAGCGCGGCGTAGCAGTCGTGGACCAAACCCGGAGCCGCCTGTTCAGGGGCCAGCCGGTAGTCAACCGAGGCCACGAACATGTTGTGTTCCGACGCCCGCTGCGCTGATCGAAGGTCGTCGCCATCGGCGTCCATCAGCACCATGCCACCGCCATGGATCCATAGGAGCGCCGGGGCGTCGGCCGGTAAGTTGGCCGGGGTGTAGGTTTTCACCCGCACGTCGGGATCGCCGTCGTGGCCGGGCACCATGACCTCGTCGATGGTGACGTCGGTTGGCAGGTCGGGCTGGGGCATCTGAGCCAGGAAGCCGGAGATCGTTTCCCGACAGCGAGGGATATCCGACAGATCCAACAGGTCGGGTGGCAACATGCCGACCACAGCAGCATGCACTTCGTCGAGAACAGGGGCCAGATCGCTCAATTCGGTCATGCCCTCGATTCTGTCGCTCCGCCGCAGTTTTGTCGAACGCCTACCGCGCCTCGGCTTGACCGGAAGATTCGCATCTCTTATGAAGTGGATTCACAGGATCTGTTTGACTAATGAGCACTCCGACTTTAATACTGGGAAGCAAGCGAATAGGACGCCTGCCGAAGCATGAGGATCGATGAGCCAATCCGACACACCGACCCACACTCGGGTTCGACCGTTCAACACCAAGGACACCTATCCCAACCAGTCGTTGGACAATGATCTCTGTCAGGCCGTGATCGCCGGCGACACCATCTATATGCGGGGTCAGGTGGGCACCGACTTCGAGGGCAACCTGGTGGGCAAGGGAGACGCCGCCGCCCAGACCGAGCAGGCGATGGCAAACGTGGCCCAGCTGCTCGAGGAGTGTGGCTCGTCGGTCCGCGACATTGTGAAGATCACGATCTACCTGGTCGACCCTCGTCACCGGGAGGCGGTGTACCAGGTCGTGGGCCGTCATCTCAAAGGGGTGTATCCCGTCTCAACCGGTGTGGTGGTGGCCGGTCTGGCTCAACCCGACTGGCTGATGGAGATCGACGTGATTGCGGTGAAGAGCTCATGAGCGCCGACCTGAATGTGGTTGGCGCCACGGCATTGGTCACTGTGGCCGACAGCGGCGAAGTGCGACGGGGCATGACCCAGGGAGACATTGGTTTGATCGCCGACGGGGCCGTCGCCATTCGCGACGGCGAGATCAAGGCCGTCGGCGCCACGTCCGCCATTATGGCCGACTGGGCCGACGAATCGGTACCCACGATCGATGCCAGCGGTAAGACCGTCATGCCGGGTTTGGTGGAGTGTCACTCCCACCCGCTGTTCGGCGGCGAACGCCACGATGAGTACGCCGAACGACTTGGCGGCGCCAGTTTGGCCGAAGTAGCGGCCCGAGGCGGTGGCATCTGGGCCAGCGTTGTAGCCACCCGGGAATCGGATGACGACGAGCTGCTGGCCAACATGGCCGACGCCTTCGACCGCATGGTTCGGGGTGGCATCACCACCGCCGAGGTCAAGTCGGGCTACGGGCTCACCATCGACGATGAACTGCACCAACTTGAGCTGCTTCAGAAGGCTCGTGACCTCACCCCGATGGAGCTGGTGATCACGTTTCTCGGCGCCCACGTCGTGCCAAGAGATCTTCTCTCCGAGAAGAGTGGAGCCGCTTCCGACGGCACTCCAGCCGGGCAGGTCTACACCGATCTCGTCGAAGGACCCATGACCGACGCCGTTCTGGCACAGGGAATCGCTCAGTTTCAAGACGTCACCGTGGAGGACGGGCTGTTCACTCCCGAGCAGGCGTTGTCGATCATGAGGCGCAGCCACGAACTTGGTCTCACCACGAGGGTTCACGCCGACGCCTGGAAGCCCTCCGAAGGATGGGAGACCGCGGTGAAGGGCGGCGCCATCTCGGCCGAACACCTGACCTACACCCCCGACGACGAGATCGACCGTGTAGGCAAGGCCGACACCATCGCCGTGCTGTTGCCGGTAGCCGAGTTGATCTACATGACCGACCGTCGAGCCAACGCCAATCGGTTCATCGCCAACGACGTGCCGGTGGCCATCTCAACCGACTACTGCTCGTCGATTCACGCCACCTCGCTGTTGTCGACGATGACGATGGCAGGCCCGTGGTTCCGGATCACGCCGGCCCAAGCGATCGTGGCCTGCACGCTCAACGCCGCCTACAGCCTTGGCTTGGCCGATCGCTGCGGATCTCTCGACATCGGCAAACGAGGCGACCTCCTTGTACTCGATTGCCCTCACCCAAACGAGCTGTTTCTCGGCTTGGCCGACGACATGCTCAACGCCGTCGTCATCGGCGGCGACGTGATCCATCAGAACAAGACTCACCAATCCTGACCGACCCATCAAATCCGACCGACACCGGAGGTGGAACTCATGAACACCACAACAAACCTCAAGGTTCTGACCGAAGAGCAACGAGACTCGTTCTGGCAGAACGGCTACCTGGTGGTGGAAAATGCCGTCACCCCCGAACAACTCGAAGCTCTGCGTCGTGACTTCGATGCCTGGGCGGAGGAAAGCAAGGCCCACACCGAGTCCTACGGCGAAACGGTTGATGGACGAGCCCGCTTCGACCTCGAACCGGGACACAGCGCCGAGTCGCCAGCGCTGCGTCGGGTCAACGCTCCGATCGAGGTGTCGGACGCCTATCGAACCGTTGTGGCTGACAGCGCCATGGTTGACGCGGTGGCCGATCTCATCGGACCCAACGTCAAACTGCACCACACCAAGGTGAACTCGAAACTCCCGGGTGCGGCCACGTCGGTGAAGTGGCATCAGGACTTTCCGTTCACCCCGCACAGCAACGACGATCTGGTCACCGCACTGCTTATGGTCGACGAGGTTACCGAGACCAACGGCCCGTTGGAGGTGCTGGCCGGTAGCCACACTGGTGAGCTGTACAGCCTTTGGCACGACGGTGTGTTCACCGGCTACGTCGACGATGCCGTCACGGAAGCATCGAAGGCCGCAGCCGACATCTGCACCGGTCCGGCCGGCGCGGTCTGCCTGATGCACACCCGTCTGCTTCATGGTTCCACGGCCAACCAATCCGACCGGCCCCGAACTCTGATGATCTCGGTGTACTCGGCCGAAGACGCCGTGCCGTTGTCGCCCAACCCTGTGCCCACCGAGTACGAGGGCTTCCTGGTGCGGGGAGAGCGCACCAACCGCATCCGATCGTCGGTGTACGACATCGAACGTCCTGAATATCCCGAGTCGGCATCATTCTTCGACCAGCAGGCGGGCTGATGAATCCGGCCGGCATCCCCAAACATATCGCTGAGGCGCTGCGGGAGGCTCAGACCGACACCGCTCGGCCGCGACGGGCCATGCCGCCCACGTTCTACACCGACCCGACCGTCACCACTGCCGAGGAGCAGGCGGTGTTTCGTGATGGCTGGATCTGCGTCGGCCGGGCCGACGAAGTGCCGAACGCCGGCGACTTCTTCACCACCACGGTTATTGGCGAATCGCTGATCGTGAGCCGGGGAGACGACGGGGAGGTGCGCGTTCTGTCGAACGTCTGCCGCCATCGGGGTTCCTTGGTCGCCGAGGGGCAAGGCAGCGCCCGTCAGCTCATGTGCCCCTATCACCAGTGGTCATACCGGCTCGACGGCAGCCTGAAACGCGCTCCGCTTATGGAAGAGGTTGAGGGATTCGACCCGGCCAAGTGCGGTCTCCATCAGTTCTCGGTTGAGCAGTGGATGGGTTGGGTGTTCGTGAACCTGAGCGGTACCGCCGACCCGTTGGTTCCCGAAGTTGCCGAGCTCGATGAGTACGTGGCCGGGTATCACACCGAGGAGATGCGAACCGTCAAAGTCGGCCCTGAATATTGGCCGGTCAACTGGAAATGCCTGGCCGAGAACTTCATGGAGGGCTATCACCTCACCCCGGTGCACCTGAAAACGCTGCATCCCATGACCCCGACAAACTTGTGTGAAAAGATCAAGGGTCGTCCGGCCTTCACCGGCTACAAGTCGCACTACGCGCCGAATTTCGAAGGGCGCCCGCCGTTCCACCCCGACATGAGCGACGAGCAGCAGCGAATGTCGATGATGGTCTGGATCTACCCGGGGTTCGTAGCCGCGATCTCACCCAACTCCGCGGTCTACATGAGCCTCACCCCGACCGAGGCCGAGGAAGTGCAGACGCGCTGGGGTGTGATCGCCCGCGAAGATCTGTTTGAAGCCGGAGTGGCTCAGGACCGCTGGGACTTCGCCGCCAGTTTCAACGCCGAAGACAAGGTTCGACTCGTCGCCCTGCAGCAGGGGTTGAACTCGGCCTACGCCACCGCCGGCCCACTGGCCCCCGATGACTACGAGGGCTGCACCTGGGATTTCTACCAGTATCTTGCCGACCGACTCCTCCCTGGCCGCAGCGATGACGAATGACTTCGACGGTCAGGAGATCACCGAAACCCTTCGCCGGCTCGTGGCGTTTCCAACCGAGAGTCGCACCTCGAACGCCGAGTTGATCGACTACTACGCCGAGCGCGCCGCCGCCACCGGGGCCACGATTGACGTCGTTGCCGGAGCTTCAGGAGCCGACGGCGATCGCAACAATCTGCACGTACGCCTCGGCCCCGACGAGGACGGAGGCATCCTCCTGTCAGGACATACCGACGTGGTTCCTGCCGGTTCTGGCTGGGCCACGGACCCCTATGATCTGACTTCGATCGACGGACGCCTGCACGGTCGAGGAACGGCCGATATGAAGGGGTTTCTCGCCGCCGCCCTCGTGGTCCTTGAGAATCTGGACCCCAGCAGGCTTCGCCGCCCGGTTCATCTCGGCTTGAGCTATGACGAGGAGATCGGCTGCGTCGGTGTCGGCAGTCTCCTCAAACACATGGCCAACCTCGAGCACTGCCGCCCGACGATGACGATTGTGGGCGAACCCACGAGCATGCAGCTTTGCACTGCTCACTCAGGCAAGCGGGTGTTCCGCCTTGCGGTGGCCGCAGCGAGTGGTCACTCCAGTCGCTCGCCCCATGAGCCGACGGCGATCGAGGCCGCCGGGGCGGTGGTCAACGCCGTTGCCGAGATCAATGCCGCCTCCCGCGATGGCGGTGGTGGATTCTCGGCCAACGTCGGCACAATCTCGGGCGGAGTGGCCGTCAACGTCTTGAGTCCCTCGTGTGAACTCGACTTCGAGTGCCGGCACCAGGCCAACGTGGATCCCTGCGATCTGCTCAAACCCCTCTTCGATGTGGTCGACCAATGGCGGGAACGGCTACAAGCCGTCGGCGGCGGAATCGACGTTGAGCCGGTGGTGTCGTACCCGGCTCTGGCCACCGATGCTGATGATCCGGCCGTGTCTTCGCTTCATCGATCCCTAAACCGACCGGAGGTGTCCGAGGCTGCATCGGTCGGATTTGGCCAGGTGTCGTTCGGCTGTGAGGCCGGCCTCTACGCCGACGCCCTTTCAAGCCCGGCCGTGATCTTCGGTCCCGGCGACATTGCCGACGCCCACCGGCCGGACGAGTACATCGTGGCCGCTGATCTGGCCGTTGCGGCGCAACGACTGGGATCGGCCATCGAACAGTTCTGTGTAGACGTCCCCTGATCCGCCTAGCAAGCCCAGCAGTGAGAAGAGTCCGAGATGAATTCTGAAGACGGCAACAAACACGGAAACAACGGAACCGAACCTGGGGTTGAGCAAACCGACACGGTTGTGGTCGGAGGTGGCCAGTCGGGCATCGCCATGAGCGAGCACCTGACGAACTGCGGGATTCCCCACATTGTGTTGGAGCGGGACCGCATCGCGGAGAGATGGCGCACGGGGAGGTGGGACTCCCTGGTGGCCAACGGTCCGGCCTGGCACGATCGCCTCCCGTCGATGGAGTTCAGCAACATCGGACCCGACGCCGTCCAGCCCGACGACTTCGCCCCCAAAGAGCAGGTGGCCGACTATTTCGTCGACTACGCCGCCATGATCGACGCTCCAATCCGGACCGGCGTTGAGGTTCACTCCGTTCGCCGCCACGAAGGTCGGTTTGGTTTCAGGGTCGAAACTTCGCAGGGGGCCATCGACGCCGATCATGTGGTGGCCGCCACCGGGCCATTCCAGAAGCCCATCATCCCTCCCATCGTCCCTGAGAGCGCCGAGGTGCATCAGCTTCACTCCTGTGACTACCGCAATCCGGGCCAGCTGCCCGAGGGTGGCGTTCTCGTGATCGGCGCCGGGTCGTCAGGAGTGCAAATCGCCGAGGAGATCATGCGCTCGGGGCGACGAACGTTTCTCTCCGTCGGGCCCCACCACCGCCCGCCCCGAAGCTATCGAGGCTACGACTACGTGTGGTGGCTCGGCGTGTTGGGGGAGTGGGACGCCCCGGCCGTCCAACCGGGCATGGAACACATCACCATCTCGGTGAGCGGAGCCGACGGAGGTAAGACCATCGACTTCCGTCGTCTGGCCAACCAGGGAATGAACCTGGTAGGGATGGCCGACACCTGGGACGACGGTGTGCTGCGGTTCGCTCCCGACCTGGTCGACAACATCGCCGTCGGCGACGCCAACTACCTCTCGGTGCTCGACCGAGCCGATGCGTTCGCCGAACGGTACGGCCTCGACCTGCCGGAAGAACCCGAGGCCCGGATCATGGAGCCCGACGCCGCCTGCATCACCAACCCGATCACGGAACTGAACCTGGCCGACGAAGGCATCACCACCATTCTGTGGGCCACCGGCTACTCGCTCGACTACAGCTGGCTGCAGGTTGATGCCTTCGACGAGAACGGACGCCCCAATCACTTTCGCGGCGTGTCGTCGTACCCCGGCGTCTACTTCCTGGGTCTGCCGTGGCTGACCAGGCGAGCCTCGTCGTTCATCTACGGGGTGTGGCACGACGCCAAATATCTGGCCGACCACATCGCCAGCCGCCGGGGATACCTGTCCTACCCTGTGCGGGAACATGCGCAAGCTGCAGATTCGTGATCTTGAGAACTTCGTTGCTCTTGCCGAGCAATCGTCGGTAACCGGAGCGGCCGAGGCCATAGGGCTTTCGCAACCGGCGATGTCGGTGGCCCTGCAGCGTCTGGAATTGGCCTTTGGCGCGCAACTATTTGTGCGTCATCGTGGGCAGGGAATCGATCTCACACCGGAAGGGCGGGTGTTTCTCGCCGAGGCCCGGGCCGTGTTGGAGCGGGTCGACGAACTTGAAGCCAAGGTGTCGAGCACCGGCTCAGAGCACGGCGGTTCCGTGGTGCTCGGGTCGCTGATCACACTGGCGCCATTGGTTGTGCCGCCGCTGGTTCGCCGGTTCCAGAATGCCAACCCGGGAGTCGAGGTGGTGATCCTCACCGGCACCCAGGATCAACTTCTGAACTGGTTGAATTCAGGTGCCATCCACCTTGCTCTCACCTACGACATCGAACTGGCCGCCGGTGTCGAATTCGAGCGGGTGGTCGACGCCCTACCTCACGCGCTCCTCGCCGGCGATCACCCGCTGGCCGGCAAACGGTCGGTTGCGCTCGACGATTTGCGGGAAGATCCCTACATCCTCCTCGACCTCCCGTTGAGCAAAGACTACTTCTCGTCGTTATTCCGAGCGGCCGACGTGCCCGTACAGCCGGCCCATCGCAACGCCGATCTGTCGTTGGTGCGATCGCTGGTCGGCAACGGTTTTGGCTACTCGCTGGTGAATCTGCTGCCGGCATCCGACGTCGCTCTCGATGGAAGCGAAGTGGCCTACGTGCCTCTGCGAACGACACTGAAGCCGATCGGTGTCGGCATCGTGACCAGGCAAGACGACTCGCCCCCACAATCGGTGCGGTCGTTTATTCGTTTCGCACGGGATTCGTTGCAGCTACCGAGATAACGATGCTGCATCCCGCTGCGGGTCAGAGGTCGTAGTCTCATATGTACCGCCAAGCGTCTGGAGCAGGCATGCGAATAGCGATCACTGGTTCATCGGGTCTTATCGGCACGGCATTGTCGCGTCATCTCTCGTCCAAGGGCCACGAAGTAATCGCCGTTGTCCGTCGAACCCCCAAGGACCACGAGATCGGATGGTCGGTTAAGGAGGGTCGCATCGACGACGGAGCTTTTGAGGGGATCGACGGCGTCGTCCATCTGGCCGGCGCCGGAATCGGCGATCACCGTTGGACCGACGCCTACAAACAGGAACTCGTGGAGAGCCGGACGGTTGGAACCAAACTCGTGGCCGACGCCATTCAAGCGGCGGCTAACCCCCCTTCAGTCTTGGTTTCGGGCTCGGCCATCGGCTACTACGGCGACAGTTTGACCGCCACATTCGATGAGACATCGGCCCAGGGTGACGGGTTTCTGGCCGAACTCTGTGGGAAGTGGGAGGCCGCAGCGCAGGCGGCAGCCAGCGAACACACCCGGGTTGCGATGATCCGCACCGGCATCGTGCTCTCCGGCGACGGAGGCGCTCTGAAGAAGCAGCTACCGCTGTTCAAGATGGGCCTGGGTGGCAAGATGGGCCACGGACGGCAGTGGCAAAGCTGGATCTCCATCGACGATGTTGTTGGCGCCATTGCCCATCTTCTTACCAATCCGATTGATGGGCCGGTCAATCTCACCGCCCCCAATCCGGTGACCAATGCCGAATTCACCGACACTCTTGGTGATGTTTTGGGCCGGCCGACGTTTATGCCCATTCCGACGTTCGGACCCAAACTGGTGCTGGGCGGCGAGTTGGCGGAAGCGCTGCTGTTTACCGGGCAAAAGGTTGTTCCCGGGGTACTACAGGAGAGCGGCTACAACTTCAGCCACTCGGAGTTGGAGTCCGCCCTGAGGGCAGTTCTTGGCTGAGCGAACGTCGAACCGAAGGGATGAATCGGGGAACATATGAATGATGAACCTGTTGTTGTGATCGGGGCCGGGTTGGCCGGACTTTCCTGCGCGGTGACACTGCACAAGGCCGGGGTGCCGGTGGTGGTGCTCGAAGCCTCCGATGGCGTCGGCGGGCGAGTGCGAACCGACACCGTCGACGGGTTCCTTCTCGACCGTGGATTCCAGGTTGCACTCACCGCCTATCCCGAACTCCAGCGCCAGTTCGATATGGATGCCCTCAACCTTCAGTCGTTCGATCCGGGTGCTCTGGTCTGGCGAAACGGAAAGGGTTCGGCTGTCGTCGATCCGTTCCGGATGCCGAGCGGCCTCTTGTCAACCGCACTGGCGCCGGTCGGCTCGCCGCTCGACAAGCTCCGTATCGCCACCCTGCGTTCCCGGTTGCGGTCTGTCCCGCCCGCCCGGCTCCTGGGCGGCGATGATGTCACGACCGCCACCGCGCTCTCGGATGCGGGCTTTTCCGACACGATGATCGAACGGTTCTTCCGCCCGCTGGTTGGTGGCATCCTTCTCGACCCCGAGTTGCAGGACAGTCGCCGGATGTTCGATGTGATCTTCCGTATGCTGGCCGACGGCGACTCCGCTGTACCGGCGCGGGGGATGCGCGCGATTCCCGATCAGTTGGCCTCGCACCTGCCCGACGGGGCTGTACAACTGGGGGCGCGTGTCGTCAACGCCTCAACCAACGCGGTGGCCGTCGCCGACGGCGACGAGGTCAAAGCCTCGGCGGTGGTGGTCGCCACCGAAGGGCCGGCCGCCGCTTCGCTGCTCGGCCTCGATCCTGTGGAGTCGAAACCGGTCTCGGCGGTGTACTTCGCCGCTGCCGCCGCTCCAACCGATTCGAAGATGGTGATTCTCGACGGCAGTGGTAAGGGGCCGGTGTTGAACGCGGCGGTGATGAGCAACGTCGCCCCGAACTATGCCCCCAACGGACAACATCTGATCGTCGCCGCCTTGCCCGGCATATCCGGCAGCTCGGTCGAGCACGATGCCCGCCGGCAGTTGCGGTCGTGGTGGGGCGCACAGGTTGACAGCTGGACTCACCTCGCCACCTACAACATCGCCCACGGTCAGCCCCGACAGCTTCCGCCCTTCAGCCCCAAGCAGTCGGTGAACACCGCCGACGGGCGGTTCGTGTGCGGCGACCACCGAGACACGGCTTCCATCCAGGGAGCGTTGTACTCCGGGCGCCGCTGCGCTCATGCGGTTCTACAAACACGTGGCGCCGATCATGGCTGACCCAGGCATCGTCTGGTTCCGCCGAGACCTCCGACTCGACGACAATCCCGCCTGGGCCTCCGCCACCTCCGAGCACGACGATGTGGTGGCTCTGTTCGTGCTGGAGCCCGAACTGTTGGACGCCTCAAGTGCAGTACGTCGGGATCAACTGCTGGCCCACGTAAGGGCCCTGCGGGAAAACCTGCGAGAACTCGGAGGCGACCTCACCGTCAGGCAAGGTCCGGCCGCCGAGGCCGTGTCTGAGCTCGCCCGTGAATGTGAAGCCTCCGCCGTCTACGCCAACGCCGACGTCACGCCGTTCTCCCGCAAGCGTGACAAAGCCGTTGAGGCAGCTCTCCAGGTTCCCCTTCGTTGGCTTAACGGTGGCATGGTTCATGAGCCAGGCCGGGTGCTCACCAAGAAGGGAACGTTGTCGAAGGTCTTCACGCCGTTCTATCGCACGTGGGACAAGACGCCGTTGACCTCGTGGCCTGAGTTGGGATCGGGCAAGCCGATCAAGGTCGCCGGTATCGACATTCCGGAACCCGAGGGCGAGCTCTACCATGAGCCGGGTGAGAAGGCGGCGTGGAAACGTCTTCAACGTTGGTTGGACGACGTCGACGAGTATCCCGACACCAGAGATCTCCCGGCCGAGAGCGGCACGTCGCAGCTGTCGGCCGACCTCAAATTCGGCACCTTGGCCGCCCGAACGGTGCTCGACGTGGTGGGATCGGAAACGCCGGGCCGCGCCGCCTTCGTGCGACAGTTGGCCTGGCGGGACTGGTGGGCTCACACCCTGGCTGAGAACTCCGATCTTGCCACCGCTGCGGTGAGGCCCGAATACGACTCGATCTCGTGGCGCAACGACACGGAGGGTTTTGAGCGGTGGTGCGAAGGTCAGACCGGCTTCCCGATCGTTGATGCGGGAATGCGCCAGCTGGCGGCCACGGGGTGGATGCACAATAGAGTTCGTATGATCTGCGCCAGTTTCCTGGTGAAAGATCTTCTCATCGACTGGCGGCGGGGTGAGCGGTTCTTCCGCCACCACCTGGTTGATGCCGATATGGCTCAGAACGCCGGCAACTGGCAGTGGGTGGCCGGCACCGGGCCCGACGCTGCCCCGTACTTTCGGGTGTTCAACCCCACCACTCAAGCTGAGAAATTCGATCCGAGAGGCGAATACGTGCGTCGCTGGGTGCCGGAACTGGCGGAGTTGTCGGCATCGGATATCCACGAACCGTCCGCCGTCGGGCCGTTGGAACTCGCCGCCGCCGGCGTCCATTTGGGTGACAACTATCCATACCCGATGGTCGATCACGCCGAGGCTCGGGATCGTGCTCTACACACCTACAAGAAAGCTCTCGGGTGACGTTCATCGGCACCCCAAAGGTCGACGCCTACACTTCCGAGGTGCATTACTCCCGGAGATTGCTGAGATTCGCTTTGGTGCCGGCCCTCTTGGTCGCAGCCTGCGGTGGTGGCGTCGACGCCGACAACGCCAAGGACGCCGCCGATACCGCTGCCGTCGAGCAGTCGAGCACAACGGCGACCACCGAGGCGACCACCACAACCGAGGCCGAGACCACCACGACTACTGCGGTCACAACCACTGAGGCTACAGAGCCACCAACAACGGTCGACCCGAACCTCGTTGGAGGGCAACTGGTAGGGCGATGGGCTCACTTTGATGTGGTGGCCTATGAAGACGGCACGTTCAAGACCCTGATCGTGAGCTACGGTTTCAACGACTTCACCGCTGAGGACGGTCAGATCGTCGACACCGCCGAGTTCTGCTACTCGGAGCAGGTGTCGGATCAGCCCTTCGACAGCGCTCTCTCCGATGAAGGCACCCAGGCCATCAAGCCCCCACCTACGCCTCTTCAGATCTCCGAGCTCGACGGTGGCCTACAGATCTACCGGCCTCCGACCCCAACACCGGTGGGAATCAGGCTCGACGATCCGGCCAACGAATCGTTGCCCGACGACCCTGACGATCCTCGCATCGTCGACGACGACAACGACGGGAACCCGGGAGTCACCGTAAGCATCGACGTCGGAACGTTCATTGGTGAGCTCTACATCGCCCGCCGCGAGATCTTCGCCTACGACGCCACGCTGCTCGACCAGGATCTCGACGTGATTTCCGGTGAGGTGACCGACACCTCAGAGCAACTGGTCATCGGGGCCAACAACGAGTTGTTTCTGGCTCAGGAATCCAACTTTGTGCAGCATCCCGATCTCACGAAGAGCCCTATCATCCTCAAGCGAGTTGACGCCGACTGGGACTGTGATCGTCTGGTGGCGGAACGAGACAATCTCTTCCCCCCGACTCCTGGAATCGACTGGTAAACCCGAAGCGACCGAAGGTCACGCCGGACTTGGGCGGGTCTCGCCGACAAAGATCAGAATGCAGGCGAGACCCAAGAGCGTGACCATGGCCAGTGCGACCGCAGCTGCGTTCAGGCCCATGAGTTCTCCAAGAAGCCCGATCAGGAACGGTCCGATTAGGCGGCCCATGTCGTGCATCGCGCCGAACCGTCCGAGAAACGGCCCTTCCTTGCCGGCCGGGGCGAGGTCGGTGCCGAGGGTCAAGAGCAAGCCGGAACTAAGGCCGTTGGCCAAACCCAGCACCACGGCCGCCACCGCCAGCAACACCCCACCTTGGGCCACGCCGATCATGAGGAACCCGACGGCGGTGAAGGTGAACGCGGGGATGATCGTGGCCAGCCGTCCTCGTTCGTCCATAATCGGCCCCGAGGCCGGCGAGGTAACCACGTCGGCCGCGGCCGATAGGCCCACGAGGAGTCCGATCCGAGACGGCGCCAAACCGAGTTCCAGCCCGATTAGGGGGAGCAGTAGAGAACGGCCCGATCTGGCGGCTGTGAACAGGGTTGGGCCTGAGGCGTAACGCATCATGGTGGTCAACGGCGTGATCGGCGCTTCCCGGGGTTTGACGAGTGGGTTTGCGGCGGCAACGGCGAGAGACCCCGCGGCGACCGTGGCCATGAACGTCAGCAGGCTCGGGGCGACAAAGTTCCACTCCGGCTCCAAACGTTCCCAGAGGAATCCGATGCCGACCGGGGCGATCAACATCGCCACCCGGCTGATGAAACCCTGTCGAGCATGCACCCGTCCGCGACGCCGGTCGTCGACCCGGTTGCGGACCACCATCTGGCTTCCGACCCTGATCATCGAGACGGCAACACCAACACCACCATTGAGAAGAAGCAGCGGAACGAACGACCGCATCGGCCCCATCGCCATTACAAGCACGGCGATGGCCATCACTCCCCAACGCAGTATTCGAACCGCTCCAAAGCGGGCAGCGGCTCGGCCTACCGGATCGGCTGAGATCACGCCGCCGACACCGGCGGCTGCAGTGACCGCGGCAATGGCGTCGATGCCGAATCCGATTGCTTCGAGGTGAAGGGGAAGCAACACACCGAGCGCTGCGATGAGCAGCACGAACCCGATCCAATTGAAGAGCACGTACCGTACGGCTCGCGCCGACTGTTCGGCCTCAGTCAAAACGACTACTGGCGAAACGAACGCCGGATTCGGTGGTGGTGCCGACTAGGTGACCTCCGGTGGGCGGCGGGAAGTGGGTCCCAAGCACGAGTATGTCGGAACCGGTCACTTCGGCAAGGTACCGCTTCCTCGTGGCGATGGCGCGTTCAGGGTCACCATCGGACCGAGACGACGCTTCGGGATAGGCCAGCTGCAGAGGCGTGTGAACGATGTCGCCGGTGATCAGCGCCGTATTCGTCCCCGATGCCTCTTCATCTGTGATCCGCACCGAAGCGTGGCCTGGTGTGTGCCCCGGGCTCGGCTCAAGCGCCACCCATGGATCGACGCGATGATCCGCCGGCACTGGCTGGAGACAACCCGCAGCGGCCAATGGTTCGATCGAGCGTTGGTAGGCCATCGTGTCTTCTTCGTCGCGCTCGGCCGCCAGTTCGTCCTCGGTCACGAGGTAACGAGCGTTGCCGAAGCGGGGAACCAGCAGACCGTCGATCTCGACGGTGTTCCAGCCAACGTGATCGAAGTGAAGATGGGTGCAGACCACAACGTCCACCGAGTCGAATCCCCCTGGCAGCATCGCAGCCAGGCGATCGCCGAAGGTTCCGTTGCCTTCCATCTCGAACCGTCCGCTGTCGCCGATGCAGGTGTCGACCACTATAAGAGTCTCCGGCGTCTCGATCACAAAGCTGTGAATCGACAGAAGCAGGTGGCTCTGGTCAGCGAAGGGTTCGATCCAAGGTTGACATGACTCGACCAGGCCGGCGCCTTCAGGCACCAGTCGGTCCCACAAAAGAGGCACCACACATTCCTCGACCCTGGTGATCGTGACGGCGCCGATGCTCCATCTGAGGTTGGTGTTTCTGGTCACGGTTCCGTTCTACTCGATACGGAGACCGTCGAACCGGCCATTACCCCGCCACTCCGTGATGTAGTCGAAGTAGGCCACCGGTCCGTCGGGGAAGCCGAGGCGATTGCGGATGCTGCCCGGCTCGGCATCGTGGCCCTCGTTGTTGTAGTAACCCGGCGTGCAGGTGGGATCGCCGCCAAAAGTACGCCCACCGGCTTCGAGCTCGGACACCCATTTGGCCTGGGCCTCGGCAATCGCCTCGACCTCGGTGGCTCCAACCGCCTCGGCGTGGTTGATGACATCTCTCAAAACCTTGGCCGCCTCGGTGAAGTTGTGGGGGATGTTGGAGATCAGGTTGGCGGCCTGGGCATGGCCGATGATGAAGGCGTTGGGGAAGCCGTGCACGTGCAGGCCATGTAGCGACACCATGCCGGTCTCCCACACATCGCTCAGTCGAACGCCGTCACGGCCGGTCATGTCGAACCCCGATCGACGGGCGTAGCTCGTGCCCACTTCGAACCCGGAGGCGTAGATGATGCAGTCGAGATCGTAGCGTTCACCGTTGGCCACGAGCCCCGATTCGGTGATGCGCTCCACCCCCTTCCCGTCGGTATCCACGAGGTGCACGTTCGGATTGTTGAAGGCTTGCAGGTACTGGTCGTGGAAACAGGGCCGCTTGCAGAGTTGGCGATACCAGGGCTTGAGCCTGTCGGCTGTGATCTCGTCTCCTACGATCCTGTCGACTCGGGCTCGGATCTCGGCCATCTTCTCATTGTCGGAGTCGTGGTAGGCCCGCTGGATGGCGGCCGGACTGATGTCTCCGTCAACTTCGGCGTTGGCGATAAGCCGATCTCGGATGCGCTGGGAGATGTCGGTCCAGCCGTCCATCACCAGGTCTTCGTCGGCGAACCCACCGGTTTGCAGCGTGGTGAAGTTGTGTAGCCACTTTTCCTGCCAACCCGGTTCGAGGGAGTCGAACCAGTCGGCATCGATGGGGTGGTTGTTGCGCTCGTCGATCGACGACGGTGTGCGTTGGAACACAAACAACTCGCCACACGCCTTGGCCAGGTGGGGCACACACTGCACTGCGGTGGCGCCGGTGCCGATGATGCCCACCCGTTTGTCGGCCAGCCGATCCATTGGCGCCCCGGCGGGGCCTCCACCGGTGTAGTCGAAGTCCCATCGACTGGTGTGGAAGCTGTGACCGGTGAAGTCTTTGATGCCGTCCAGCCCCGGTAGCTTCGGGCGGTGCAACGGCCCGGTTCCGGCGGCCACGTACTTGGCTCGCATCCGGTCGCCACGATTGGTGGTGATGATCCAGCGTTTGGCGTCGTCGTCCCAGCGCACGTCGGTCACCTCAGTTGAGAACACGGCGTTCTCGTAGAGCCCGAAATGGCGGCCGATGCGGCGGCAGTGTTCGAAGATCTCGGGGCCGTGGGTGTACTTCTCCGTTGGCATGTGCCCGGTCTCTTCCAGCAGCGGAAGGTAGATCAGTGCCGCCGTGTCGCACTGGGCTCCGGGATAGCGGTTCCAGTACCAGGTGCCGCCGAAGTCGCCACCCTTTTCGATGATACGAACCTGGTGGCCCGCCTCGGCGAGACGAGCGCCCACTACCAAACCGGCGAATCCGCCGCCGATGAACGCCACCGTGACCTCGTCGGTGAGAGGCTCCCGATCGGCATGGTCGATGTAGGGATCGTCCACGTAGTCGGCAAAAACACCGGCGGCTTCGATGTACTGATCGTTGCCGTCGGAGCGGAGACGTTTGGCCCGCTCCTCTGCGTACTTGTCGAGCAGCTCGTCCACCGTTGCCGGTTCGGTCGTCATGGCCCCAGCATGCCAGAACCGGGCCAAGTCCGGGAATCAACGGGGCGGGGACGCTACCGAGCGAACTTTTCGGGTGAGGTGGTGGCGTGAACGCGGATAGTGGTCAAAAAGTGTCCGCGGATGCATCGACTTCGACCGGAGGTCCCTCAGCCCTGGCCATATCGACGAAGTCGGCGAGTGGCTCGGGATAGCCGAAGTACCAGCCCTGGCCGATCGTGATGCCGGCCTCCATGCAGAGATCCGCCTCCGCCTTCGACTCGACCCCTTCGGCCACGGTGACAACACCAAGATCGAAAGCCAGAGCGTTCAAACCACGAAGAATTCGTCGGGCCGATTCATGGTCGACGGTGGCCCGAACCAGGGATCGGTCGAACTTGATGCAATGGATGGGAAAGCGGGTGAAGTAGCTGAGCACGTTGTGCCCGCTGCCGAAGTCGTCGAGCGCAATCAAGACTCCGGCCTCACCGATTCTGGTCAGCGATCGTTCGGCCTTGTCACCGGCGTTGATACCTGACGACTCAACCACCTCGACGATGATGTCATCGGAGCGTAGACCGTTGTCGGCCAGGGTCTGGAGTAGGAAGTCGGCCAGGCCCGGCCATGAGAGTTGTCGTGGGGTGAGATTGATTCCCACGGTGTTGCCCTCAAACCAGGGGAGATCTTCTCGAACCGACCGCCACTGTCGTAACAATGTGGTCAGGCTCCAGCGGGTGAACGCGTCGGTTCTTCCGGTGGCCTCTACCCGCTCGATTAGGGTTGGCGCGGGAACGGCACCATGCTCAGGGTGATCCCACCGAACAAGCGCCTCCGCTCCAACGACGATGTTGGTGCGAATCTCGCGAACCGGTTGGTAGTGAAACCCGATGTCGGCGGCGGCCATCGCGTCATCCAAATCTCGGTCGGCCGCGATTCGAAGGGTGGAGCGATGGCGGATCGTCGGGCTGACAAGCGCGCTCGGCGCTCCGGTAACTTTCGCACTGTACATCGTCTGATCGGCGTCGTAGAGAAGTTCTTCCGGGGTGTCCGACAGCGTTCGAACACTGGCCACGCCGATGCTGACGCCGGCATCGAGCACGAGCGATCCGATCCTGATCGGGTGCTTGAGCGCATCGGTAATCCGGGTCGCAAGTTTGGTGGCCGCCTCAGCCGATCGATCCCGATGAAGCACAACCAGGAACTCGTCGCCACCAAGTCGGCCTACGGCGTCGCCTGGCCTGGTCAATCCCTCTATGCGCGAGGCAAGTACCTTGAGGAAGCGATCGCCAACCGGATGCCCGTGGGCGTCGTTCACCGCTTTGAAGCCGTTGACGTCGATGTAGAGCACCGACGGGCGGTGGTCGCCGTCGTCAAACGCTCGGTCCAGTTCGGCAAGAACAGCACTCCGGCTCATGAGCCCCGTGAGGGTGTCGGTATTCGCCCGGCGTTCGTATTCCTCGGCGTGTTGGTTCACAGCGATGAACGTGGCGATGAGATCGGCGATCGAACTCAACACCTGCACGTCATCGTCGTCGAAGAACCCAACCTGGCTGTTGGCCAGGTTGATGGTTCCGAGCTTTGTTCCGGAAGTGATCATCGGAGCACAGACCGCCGATCGCAGTCCGGCCTCAACCAACAGCGGAACGTCGCTGGCCTCATACCTGCGGAGGTCATGAATCTTCACCGTCTCGCCAGCACGGAAGGCGCGGCCGATCAGCGACCCTTCGATCGGGATGCGCCCGGAATAGGTAAGTGATACGGATCCGCCGAAGGCCTGGAGCTGAAGGTGATGGTCGTCATCGACGAGGGAGACGCTTGAGCGCTCGGCCTCGACGATCCGTGGCAGCCATTGCGCCACCACCGCAAGAACTTCCTGAGTCGATCCGGCCTGTGCCAAGTCGGCGACAAAGCCCGATGGCAGTGAGAGGCCTCCATTTCGTCCCATGCAAACCAATCGACAGCATGGGCCAAAGCTTTATGGTGTGGCCGGTGAACGCGACGTGTAGGATTGCCGTTCTTGACTAAGGGGACACTCGTTCCATAGCAAAGAACTCCCAACTATCAACGTGATCCACATTCGCTTCACAAGTCTTGCTTGTGTCCCGGCAGTAGCTGACAGTGTGCCACTTTCCAGCCTGTCCACGGCGAATATGAAGACTGACGAATTCTCCAAAGTGGAGTGGGCTTCCTTCGGCCGACGGCGTGAGGAAAGACTCGGTTTTCCTCGCTCGCTGAATCGTGAAGGTCTCCCACGGGTCAAGCTGCGGGCCGTAAGACGTGACAACGGATCCCTTGTTGAAATTGACCCCGACGAACATGTTCTGCGACATCGAGTAGAATCCGACTCTGTCACCGTTCTTGATTCGTCGGCCCAACTTGCCGGCCGTTGGTACAGCCCGATGACTGGGGTCGCAAATAATGAAAGTGGCCGCCGCGTCTGGGTCCTTACAGCCGCCCGTTAGGTCCCGGTTATCATCGGTAGCCCGCAACCTACTGCCATCGCAGCTTCTGATGTGAACGAGTGAACCGTAGCGGAGCTGTCCTGTCCGCACGGATTGCACCCATCGGGCAAGAGCGGATCCGATCGAATTAAGGGTGCGTTCCACGCATCGACAGTACCAGCGTTCGGTTGGTGGCTAGCGGGTTATCCGGTGAAACCGGCCTCTTTGTGTGATCCGTCGCACAATGGCTTGTTGCCCGAATGCCCGCAGCGGCACAACGTAACCCTGTTGCGGGTCTCGAGCGCCTCACCGTCGGACCGTTCCACCGGGATGCCACCGCTGAGCCAGATCGGGCCGTCAGGTGTGATCGAAACCTCCGTTGGCAGATCGGGCTCGACCGCCTGTCCGTTGACCTCGTAGGTCAACGCGCCGGAGGGGCAACGTTCGATCATGGCCATCACCTGAGATCGAACGACCGTGTCGTCGGTCTTGGGCGACATCTTCCAGACATTGCTGACCTGGTTGCCGCAGAAGCCCGCGTGGACGCAGATGCCGCGGTCGTCGAACACCTCAATGCCGGTGCCGGGGTAGCTGGTGCGGCGCTGCTCGTAGTTGTCGGACGAGGCGGTTTCTGTTCCGTCGAACTCGATCTTCGAATGAGTGCCGTCGCAGAACGGCTTGTTTGCCGATTCGCCGCAGCGGCAGAGCGCATAGGTCGCTCGGGTTTCAACCGCCTCGTCGGTTTGCCAGGTGAGGGGTTCGCCGTGTTCGGACATGATTGGCGCCTTGTTGCGGAGCGGGACCGCCCCGGAAACCATCAACGGCCCGTTGGGCATTACTTTGACCTTCGGCGGTGGTGTTTGATCGTCGCTCATGGCTTGAACGTATCAAGAACATTGTTGCGCAGTCAATGGCTAGCTACACAACAAGATGGTTCTTCGGCTCAGCAGTTGGCGTCGCGGATCTTTCTCATGATTGAGCTGAGCTGCTTGAGTTCGGCCTTGGTCAGCACCGACCACAGCCGGTTCTCGAGACTGGCCAAGTGCGACGGGAGGATCTTCTCGAGCGTGCGGCGGCCGTTGGCGGTCAGCTCCACTACCAGCCCTCTGCGGTCGCTTCCGTGCGGCTTGCGACGAACCAGTTTCTGCTTCTCCAAGCGGTCGAGAAGGCGTGTGCATCCGCTGGTGGACATCACACATTGTTCGGCCAACTCCTTTGGCCGGAGCTGATTGTCGGGAGAGTTGGCCAGACGAATGAGAACCTCGGCCTCGGCAACGGTGATGTTCCCGGTGTCCTTCAGGTCGGATTCGACCTGGGTGAGCAGTCGCTGGGAGCCTTCAAGCAAGTGGCCGAACGCCACAACCCCTTCGCTCGACAGCTGATCGAGCGGGCAATCATTGGTGTTCTGGGTGTGCGGGACTTGTTTCGGCACGCCTCCACATTACATGACGCAACCGGAAGGTACTGAGCTCGCTCCGCCGGCTGTGGGCAGAAAGTTGTTGCCTGAGCAACTACTGTCTCCGCAGGTGTATGCTGGTTCTTCTAGAAGTTCGCAAGTACATGCAGGAGCATCTGATGGGCAAACGTGGTGGCTTCAACCGTGACATGAACTACATCCCCGACCGGATCACGATGGACGGAACTGACGGCTGGCCGGTTGAGGCCGGGCGCTACCGGTTGGTGGCGGCTCACGCCTGTCCGTGGGCCAATCGGTCACTCATCACGCACCGCCTCCTCGGCCTCGAAGATGCGATGTCGGTGGGGATTGCCGGCCCTCTGCACGACCAGTCGAGCTGGAACTTTCACCTCGATCCCGATGGGCTGGATCCGGTCCTCGGCATCCACAAACTGCAGGAGGCGTTCTTCAACCGCTTTTCCGACTACCCCCGGGGCATAACGGTTCCGGCGATCGTCGAGATTGACTCCAAGGCCGTGGTCACCAACGACTTCCCGTCAATCGAGTTCGACCTGTCGGCGGAATGGTCGGCCTTCCATCGCCCCGGAGCGCCTGATCTCTGGCCCGACGCCCATCGCGATGAGATGGAGGAGATCTCCGACCTGATCTTCCACGACATCAACAACGGCGTCTACAAATCGGGTTTCGCCTCCACCCAGGAGGCCTACGAGGATGCCTACCAGGCGCTGTTCGCCCGACTCGATTGGCTGGAAGAGCGACTCTCAACTCGGCGTTATCTGGTTGGCGACACCATCACCCAGGTCGACATCAGGCTCTGGACCACATTGGTGCGTTTTGACGCCGTCTATCACAACCATTTCAAGTGCAACCGCAACAAGCTGATTGAAATGCCGGCGCTGTGGGGCTACGCCCGTGATCTGTACCAGACCCCCGGATTCGGCGACACGATCGACTTTCCCAACATCAAAGCCCACTACTACGGCGTGCACACCGGTATCAACCCTTCCGGTGTTATCCCGGTGGGCCCCTCCACTGGCAACTGGCTGACCGCCCACGGTCGCGAGGCCCTAGGCGGTCGTCCCTTCGGCGACGGCACACCTCCCACCTCACCTTCTCCTGTGAAAGCAGTCTGACATGGCGCCTTCCGCCGAACGCCGGCCGCATGGGCAGCATCGCCGCCGTCGAGTC
Source organism: Acidimicrobiales bacterium (assembly GCA_965216355.1). Classification (GTDB taxonomy): domain Bacteria; phylum Actinomycetota; class Acidimicrobiia; order Acidimicrobiales; family SZUA-35; genus JAHELU01. Next base: position 185,725 of record CBDCFR010000012.1, on the reverse strand, counting down.
CTAAGCGCCAGACGATGCAAGGAATGGTCACTTACAACTCGTAAGATGAGGTCAGCCGGTCCGTTCCGGTAGCCCCCATCTTGTCAATCACATGCTGGTTGACGTCGAAAGGACTACATGATGAAGGTTTCGTTCTGGGTTGATCCCATATGACCGTGGTGTTGGCTGACGGCCCGTTGGGCTGTCGACGCAGTTGCCCCCGAGCGTGACCTTGAGATCATCTGGGAGCCGATAAGCCTGTTGTACAAGAATGAGCCGGAAGAAGGCTCGATGTACTACACCGCGTCGCTCTACACCCACAAGCTGTTGCGGGTGATGGAGGCGATCAAGAAAGCCGAAGGCAACGAAGCGGCACAGCGCTTCTACTGGGAGGCTGGCGGGGTGATCCACCACGATCGCCCTGCAGGTGTGGTCGACATGGACGAACTACTCGCTGGCGATGCGTCAGCCATCTTGGCTGGGGCCGGGCTCGACGCGTCGTACAACGACGCTTTCGAGGACGAGTCGTGGGACGAGGTCATCCGCGAGCGGATGCAGGCCGGGCTTGATCTGGTGGGTAACGATGTCGGCACGCCGATTCTCGCCTACGACACAGATGCCGGCTACAAGGGCATTTTCGGTCCGGTGATCAGCAAGATCCCTCCAGCCGAGAAGTCACTCGAACTCTGGGACGCCATGGTCACGATGTCGACCATGGACGGGTTCTGGGAGCTCAAGCGCACCCGCACCGAAGACCCACAGTTTCCCGAGCGCCCCTAGTCGGGTGGGCCCCAACGGCTCCTAGCCGGAAAGCTTCTCCAACATCGCCATCATCTGTTGATGGACAATATTCACAGCCTGTAGCGGCCTGATGAGCACCTTGAATTCGACGATCTTGCCGTCGTCGTCGCAGGTGATGATGTCGACGCCGTTGACGTACTTGCCGTCCATCGTGGTCTCGAACTCGAGCATCGCGTGATGACCGTCGAGAATCTCCTTGGTGTAACGAAATCCACCACCTGATGTTTGATCCGCGTCGGGTTGTTTGTCGTTACTCTCATCGGCGCTGTCGCCACCACCAATGGTGTTGCCGGCCGCCGCCAGGTAGAGCTTGGTGACCTCTTTGCCCTGCTGAGGGGTGAACACGATCGGTGACAGGAACACGACGTCGTCGTGCAGTAGTTCGTCGAGCCCTGCGGGGAATTGCCCACGGATATGTTTGTGCCAGTTGTCGATGCAGCCGTGGATCGGGTCGCTGTCACTCGAACTGCTGTCGCTCGAACTGCTGTCAATCGAGCTGCTGTCGATCGAATCAGTGCTAGCTGCCATTGCGGCCTTTCTGTACAGGTTGGTACCGGCGGCTCAGCGCAGCAGGTTGGTGAGGGCGGTCCGCAGTACGGCCGCCGTTTGGTTCTCCGACAGACCACGGTGCCGGCGCAGGAAGTCAACCGAATCCATCTGGGTGAGTAGATCGCCGGCGGACAGAAGTTCGCTTCGTTCCGACTTGTCACGTTTTCCAAGCTCGGTGGCGAACTGCAGTTCGAACTGCTCTCGCAATTCGGTGCGGGTGCGAGACAATTCGTCGGCAATGCGGGGGTGACGGGCGGCGTTGGCCGCCGTCGCCCGGTACCCGGGACCCGATGTGTTGTAGAGGCGCAGCCTCATGGCTACAAAATCGTCGACTCGTTTGGCAAACGGTCCCTTGCCGATCTGACTGAGGTGGGCGGCATCGGATCCGATCTGGTGGCTGCGGGCGATGGCCGCTTCCAGTAGTTCGGCCGGGTCGGCGAAATATCGGTAGAGCGACCGGAGTGAGAGTCCCGAGCGGTTCGCCGCTTGCTCGATGGTCGGGAAAAGGGACTCTTCGGCGAACATCTCGAGCACGACGTCCACGACGTTGTCGATGTTTCGTTGCCGCCGTGCCACCCGCCCATCCTGGGGGACCGTGCTTTCATCCGTGTCGGTCATCGGCCTCCAAGGTAGCAAAGACGGGCTCCATGGCTAAGCCCGTGAGCTGATGACGTCTGATTTCGGCGGTTTGGCCCTGGATCAGTAGGAAGAGTGCCTCCCGAGCAAGACGTTGCCCGGCGTGGTCCAACATCACCGAGCGCCCTCCGACCGCGGCCACCAGCGCGGCGGTTATTCTCACGGCCAACGTCGACAGTTCGGCCCTTGCCTGCGGCATCTCGTTGATCGAGGCACCATCAACCGAGGCACTGTCGAGTCGAAGCCGTACCGCATCGAGCGCTCGTCGGTACGTATGATCGGCAGCTGTCTCATCGAGAAGCCGGATCGCCCGTTCACACAAGCCAAGGCCGAGCGACGCATTCACTCGAAGGCCTTTGGCGTAGTTTGCGCGCCAGTCTTTGTAGCGTTCGACCAGAGCCACCCGGTCGGCCGGCACGTGATGATCGACGAATTCGACGGCGTAAGTGGCCGACGAGTTGACCGCGGACAGGTCCAGCTTTCGTGCCCGCAGGGTGGCCGACGGGATGGCGTCGACAAACAGCCACAACACGTCGCCGGAATCGAGGATTGTGCCGTTGCCGTCGTCGCGAGTCACATTGGTTCGGGCCGCGGTTGAGATGATGTCGATGTACCCCCAGCCGGTTACCCATGGTGCGGTGCCGTTCAGCAACCAACCTTGAGACGGATCTTCGGGGTCGACCAAGCGGGCCGAGATCACCACTTCCGGCCGCAGGAGATGGGCAAACGCAACGCCTGCTTTGATGGCGGCCTTGGCCAACGACTCGGCCCAGCGATCATGGAACGGTCCTTCGGCCCGGGCGGCCAGTCCGGCCGCATTCTGGTGCTGCATCCAAACGAAGCAGGTGGTGAGACATCCGCCAGCCAGCGTTTCGATGATTGCCGTTGCGGTGGCCGGATCGGCGCCCACCCCACCCAGTTCGGCTGGCCCGGCCAATCCGTAGAGGCCTTCTTCCGCGATCCGGTCGAGCTGAGCGACCGGCAGCTCGCCCGATCGGTCCACCTCGTTGGCATTGGGAAATAGCAGATCGTCGGCCAAACGCCGGGCGCGTTTCAGCAGGTTTTCGCTCGCTGGCTTGGAGTTTGTTGACTGGTTCAATGCGCGTCTCGCTTTGCCGACCCAATCGTTTACGTTAGGCCATGTGCCCGGTTGCGACCCTCTTCACCGAGATGGCAAGTGTCATGGCTGTCACACATGGTTATTAGTGTTGTGGTTGCTGGAACCCTAGGTGTTCTGGCGGGTGGATCGATAGCTCGTCCTCAGGAACCAGGATCAAGGTTCCAGCTGTCCGCACAAGTCAACTGTCCCAGCTCGCTGTCGTCCGGCGAGGCGTGACGTCCTTTGTGAGGAACAGACATATGCAGTCATCGATTGTCGATGAGATCGTTGCACTCGGTATTGAGATCAATAGCAACCAGTACAAAATCGTTCGCCTAGCCGCTGAGTACGACCAAAGGCTCGAGTGGTTCCGTCAGGGCTTCCCAAGCCCGTCCGTGGCAATTGCCAGAGCCCTCGATATTCACACCTCCACGGCGCGAGAGTGGATACGGGTTGGCCATGCTCTCGACGCACTTCCTTGTATCGATGAAGCGTTCCGGGACAACAACCTCTCGTACGCAAAGACGAGGATTCTTACCCGTTGGGCCGATCCGAAGAATGAAAAGGAACTGCTCAACCTAGCCTACGACCGCGCGGCCAACCGGCTTACCACAGCAGTTGCCAACTACCTGGCTGGCGACGAGAGCGAGGTGGAGCGAGATGAGCGCCATCATGACCACCGCAGCGTCACAGTGCACACCGACGGCTCGGGCATGGTCATCATCCGTGCAGCACTTCCGCCCAACATTGGCAAACAAGTGGCCGAGGCACTCGACACGATCATGCGGCAGGTCGCAGCAACGCCTGTTGATCCCGGTCGGGGGGAGGTAGATGCGCCTGCGGATGCATGTTCGCCACCTCCGGTAGCCGCCGCCACCACATCGAGTGGTCAAAATGCGTCCGCGGACGCACCCCGTGTTCCCGAGATGGCCGCGCAACTTCGAGAACTGAAACACCGATGGCAAGCGCCCGGGACCGACGATTTTGGTATCCCGTCACTGGCGCAGCAGCAAGCCGACGCGTTCGTCCTCTTGTTCTTAGGCAAGAACATCCACCTGACAACCGAAGTTGTCGTTCACGTTCGTGGGGATGGCACGACGTTTGACGACGGCACACCTGTCACCAGTAACGCGGTGTGCCAGCGTCTCGACGAGTCGTTCATCCGCATGATGATCCACGACGCGGATCGGCGACCAATCAATGCCTCGAACCGTCGTCGACATCCGACGATGCGCCAGAAACGAGTTGTTCTCGAAGCCCACAACCACGAATGTGTCGATTGCCAAAGTACCGATCTACTTGAACTTGACCACAACCCACCGTTTCACCAAACACGGCACACCATCACAACTGAACTCGAACCACGCTGTGCCCCTTGCCACCGAGCCCGCCATCGCCGAGATGCAACGTTGGGGGCATCCATAGCGGCGTGAATGTCCGCTAATCGAAGTCGTAGAGCACGGTTGGATTGTCCACCAGGATCCGGTTGCGCACTGCCTGGTCGGGGGCGAACGCGGCTAGCAGATCGACTAAGGCTCCCTCGTCAGGCATGACCGCCATGTTTGGGTGGGGCCAGTCGGTTCCCCACAGCACCCGGTCGGGAGCGGCGGCGATGAGCGCTTGGGCAAACGGCACAACGTCATCAAAAGGAGCCACCTTGCCCTCGGTCAAACGCTCGGCGCAGGAGATCTTGACCCAACACCGTTCGTCGTTCTCCATGAGCTGAAGCAACTGTTGAAACGATTGTTGGTCGACACCTTCGGTGGCCGGGACCCGAGCCATGTGATCGATCACGTAGGGCACCGGCATGGCATCAAGCAGATCGCCATACGAAGGCAGATCCTTGGCGTCGAAGTGCAACACGATGTGCCAACCCAGCGGCTCAACTCTACGAACCAGTCGCCAGAACCGATCAAGATCCGGAGCTCCTCCGAGGTGGGCCACGAAGTTGAAGCGGATCCCTCTCACCTGATTGTCGTGGAGCCAGGCAAGGTCCTGGTCGGTGTAGGAATCGTCGATCATGGCCACGCCGGCATAGCGGCCGCCGCCGCGCTGAATGGCGTCGACCATGGCGGAGTTGTCGGTGCCGTGGCAGCTCGCTTGGACAAAAACGGCTCGGCTCAACCCGAGACGTTCCTGCAGGTGCTCGAAGTCGTCGATCCCTGAGTCGGGCGGGGTGTAGCTGCGGGTCGGGGAGAACGGGAACCGGGCCGCCGGGCCGAACACGTGACAATGCGCGTCACACGCCAGTGGGGGAGGAGTGAAGGCCGTGGGTCGGGAGGCCTCGGGAATCGGCCCGGGCACAGTCGGGACCAGAGGTTCGGTATGGGGTGGGTTTACTGTTGCCATCGCTCCCTACGTTTCTCGATTCGGCCCGACGAATACCGTGCCGTCCATCAGCTTGCGGGCGGTTCGGATGATGCCAGCTCGCTCCACTGTGATGTCGCCCCCGGAAGACGTGACCGCAACAGCTGCGTCGAAGGTGCCCGTCGGATGCTCAAGGCTCACCACTCCAGGACGACCGTGTATCAGAAGCCCGTTAGCCGGAGTGTCGGGAAGCAGAGCCGCGGTCGCAACCGAGACGGCCCCGAGCACGCCGATGGCATCGTGGCATCGATGAGGGATGAACGTTCGCGTGCAGAGATCGCCACCGTCACGCGGAGCGGCAACCATGGTCATCTTCGGAATCGTGCTCTGGCTGACGTCGCCGAGACCCATCAGCTGTGCGGCTTCAAGTCGGATGGCTTCAAGCTTCGACCGTAATGACGAGTTGGCTTCGAGCTCGGCGCACGATTCGTAGCCGGTGCCGCCTACCGCATCGGCCCGAAGGACCACTACCGGCATGCCGTTGTCGATCAAGGTGCAAGCCACGCCGTCAACAACGTCGGTGGTATTGCCGGTTGGAAGTATTGTCCCGGTTGTGCCCCCGGCGATGTCTTCGAAGTCCAGTCGAATCTCCGACGCTGTGCCAGGAACACCGGATATTGCAGTACTGCCCTCGTAGATCGGCATTCCGGCGACCGTGGGAAAGGTTGCCACCGCGATGGAGCCGGTGTTCAGCATTCTTATGCGCAAACCCGCTGAGGTCGCCGTCGCGTCGACGTCGACTAGGCCCCGCTCCACAGCGAAAGGCCCCACGCCGGCCAACATGTTGCCGCAATTCTGTCGATCGGTGACGAGCTCCTCGTCCACCGCCACCTGGAGGAACAGGTAGTCGACGTCAACCTTTGGGTCGTCGGAAGTGGAAACCACGGCGACTTTGGAGGTGAGCGGATGAGCGCCGCCGAGGCCATCGATCTGACGCTCGTCGGGCGAACCCATGATCCGAAGCAGCAGATTGTCCCGCTCCGCTGGGTCGGAAGGCAGATCAGCGCCGACGAAGAAGGCGCCCTTGGAAGATCCACCCCGCATCAGCATGCACCGGATCGCTGTCATGTGAAATCGATCATCGTGATAACTCCGTGCCACAAATGTAGACCCACCTGGTGCCGTAGTAGGTTGTCGGACGTGATCATCGATTGCCACGGCCACTACACCACCACACCACCTGGCGTTGAGGTTTGGCGCGAAACCCAGAAGGCCGCGGTGGCTGCCGACGCGGCCTTTGTCGGCGAGAAGGGGACGGTGGTGGTCAGCGACGACGAGATTCGGGAAAGCCTCGAAGGCGCGCAGTTGGCCTTCCAACGAGAACGCGGCACCGATCTGACGATCTTCTCGCCGCGGGCGAGTTGGATGGCCCATCACATCGGCAACGAGCACACGTCTCGTTTCTGGAGTGAACATCAGAACGAACTCATTCGTCGGGTCTGCGACCTCTACCCCGACAACTTTGCCCCCGTCTGCCAGCTACCTCAGTCGCCAGGCGTATCGATCGAGAACTCGGTTCGAGAGCTGGAGCGCTGCGTCACCGAAATGGGGTTCATCGGCTGTAACGTCAACCCTGATCCCAGCGGTGGGCATTGGAATGGGCCGCCGCTCTGGGACCGTTTCTGGTGGCCCCTGTGGGAGAAGATGATCGAGCTCGACGTGCCGGGAATGATCCACGTGTCGGCCTCCTGCAACGAAAACTTCTTCACCACCGGATCCCACTACCTCGGTGCCGACACCACGGCGTTCATGCAAGCCCTCAGCTCCGGGTTCATGAACGATTTTCCCGGTCTGAGATGGATCATCCCCCATGGCGGTGGTGCCGTTCCCTATCACTGGGGCCGGTTTAAAGGCATGGCCGAGGACAAAGGCTGGGACTTCGACGGGCTGCTCGACCACATCTTCTTCGACACCTGCGTGTACCACCAACGAGGAATCGACCTGCTGTTCGACGTGGTGCCAATCGACAACATCCTGTTTGCCTCCGAGATGGTGGGAGCGGTGCGAGGTCGAGATCCGGAAACCGGCCACTACTACGACGACACCAAACGTTACGTCGAGGCCACAGATCTCACGATCGAGCAGCGGGAGGCGGTGTTTGAACTCAACACCAGGAGGGTATATCCGAGATTGGCGGGGATCGTCTAGCCCGACGTACCTGCGAAATCCGATCTCCTGTGAATCCGACTTCCTGCAACCAAGACAGTGTCTTTCAGCGAAGTACCAAACGGATCATCTCTTTGAAAGGCCATCCTCTATGACTGCCACCCTAAAACTCAGCGATCGCTTCGAGCGTGAGGTGGTTGACCTGCCGGACGGGACCGCCAAAGGTCTACGTCGACTGAACATTGGGGCCGGGATACTTCATTTGGTGACCGGCCTGGCGATGATCGTGCTGGGCGACCGTGATTTTGAGCTACCGGTCAGCGGGTTCAATATCGCCGGACCTCCCGGAACGCCGCTCGAGAATGGCTTTCTCACCGAGTTTTTCGGAATTCCCTTGGCCGTATCCGTGGCAACCTTTTCGCTGCTGTCGGCGCTGTTTCACTTCATCGTGGCCTTCCCGGGTTATAGCGGTTACAAGTCGGAACTGCGTCGGGGTCGTAACCGGTTCCGCTGGGTTGAATACTCGCTGTCGTCGACCCTGATGATCGTGTTGATCGCCGCCACTACCGGGATTACCGACCTGGCTGCTCTCATCGCCCTGGCCTTTGCCAACGCCTCGATGATCCTGTTCGGTTGGATCATGGAAATGGTCAACACCCCCGACGACAAGCCGTGGTTCACACCGTTCTGGATGGGTTGTGTGGCCGGCATCGGTCCGTGGCTTGCCATCCTTATCCCGCTGTGGTTCAACCTTCGCCAAGATGGCGCCGAAGGCCCTCCCGGATTCGTCTACGGCATCATCGTGTCGATCTTCTTCTTCTTCAACACCTTCGCCATCAACCAATGGTTGCAGTACCGCAAGACCGGACGCTGGTCCGACTACCTCTGGGGCGAGAAGGTCTACATCGTGTTGAGCTTCGTGGCCAAGAGTGTGCTCGCGTGGCAGATCTTCGCCAACACCCTGATTCCTCAGACCTGATCAGGCGTCGCCCGTCGCCCGCAAGCGATAGTTTGTCAGCGTGCCTAGTTCGTCAAGCCATCCGATGATCGACTTGGTCGAGAAGTGGGCCGAGCACTTCGGCTACTACGGTCGAATCGACACCAAGGTCCAAGACCTGGGTTCGTTTGTCACCCCCGACTGCACCCTCACCGCTCACGCCCCATTGTGGCGCACCAAGGTCGGTGGGGAGCAGGCCGTGCCGGTGTCGGTGGTCCGCAATCAGCTGGCCAAAATGCAGCGGACTGCACGTGTCAGTCGCCACGACATGCACATGGCGCTACATCCCGTTGGCGATGCGCTCGCTCTCTTCTTCCGGGTTGAGGGCCGCTTGGCCTTTGTGCCGTTCACGATGATGAAGGTGCCGGTCGTGTTTGTGGTCCAAGCGGCCGAGACCGCTGACGGTCTGCGCATCAATGAGGTCGACGAGTGGCGAGCGCCGAACGTGGCCGCCGCCAAAGAAGTGGTGGTTGAGCAGCACGGCTGGCCGTCCAACACCAGATTCGAACCCACTACAGCCTTCGGGGCCGCGTCCTGAAAAGCGGTGTCGGCACCACTAAAATGATCCACCTATGATCCTGATCAAACTGCAATCAGCGGGAAGGACCGAGTCCATCCGCATCGGCTGATGGGCCGCAAGAATCGGCGCCGCACTCCGCCGAAACGTCAACGTGAGCACCGCCGCCACGGTTGCTGGGACCATTTGATCGTCGCTCCGATGTGGGTGGCCTACACCGCCAATCTGGGCACGATGCTCCGCACCTGTGATGCCGTCGGAGCGTGCATGGCGGTTCCGGCCACCAAACGTTATCGAGCGGCGCTGGACCACGGCGACACGCTTCCCCGGCGTCCTCATCTTCACTGGGTGCAGGGCGATCGCATCCGCTGGCTCGAACGGCAACGGGAACAGGGGCGACGGCTTGTGGCTGTAGAAGTGGCAGAGGATGCTCAAACGCTGGCTCTGCTCGAACCTGCTCGGTCATCGACGGTGTTGCTGCTCGGTAACGAGGGCTCGGGTCTGCCGATTGAGGTGATCGACATGGCCGACGAGGTGGTGCACATACCGATGGTCGGCGTGGGGGTCAGCTTGAATGTGGCGGTTGCCGGCTCGCTGGTCGCGTATCGCCTGGCCGGGCTGTCCTAGAGGTTGAGAAGGGCCGGGAAGGAGAACCGGCGCCGGTTCGGATCTAGCTATACCCTGATCCTGTGTACAAGATCGCGATGAGTGTGGCCGCCTGTCTTCGTGGCGGAACCAGGGTTGACGTGGCCTGGTGCCTGACGCCGGAACGGGTGCCGCAGCACGACGCCACCGACGCGGTCGCGATCACTCCCGGCGGCGGTCGTCTTGGCTCGCTGCTCGGAGGCGCGATCGACAGCCGTCTGGTCGAGCTGTCGCTTCTTGAGGCCACAGACGGTCGGATCGTCGACGTTGAACTCAATGAGATCGAAGCGATGACCGTCGGCGTTGAGGCCGGTACGAGCCTGCAAGTTTTCTTCGGCCCCGCCGACACGCTGCCGAGCGAGCTGTGGGGCGAGCTTCTCGATCGCCGCTCCGTCACCCTGCAGATCGCCCTCGATGATGGTCGGGCTGTGTCCTCGGAATTGGGGGACCCACCGACTAGAACCAGCGTCGAACTCAACGACACCGTGTTGAGGTGTGAGTGGATCCCAACCGCAACGTTGGTGATCTACGGTGGCGGTCCGATGGCCGATGCACTGGGTCGAGCGGCCCAGTTTGTGGGATGGAACGTTGAGCCGGCCGGCGGCACCGAAACGGCGGTGGCACTGGCCACGTCCCTCTCACCCGTAGATGGGTTGGTGGTGATGGGGCACGACACCGAGGCCGTCGGTCGTATCCTCCAAGCCGCCCTCGGCTCGCGGGCCGGATACATCGGATCGATCGGTCCGGCGGCTCTCCAGGAAGATCGCGGCGACTGGCTGGCCTATCGTGGCGTGACCGATATCAATCGGATCCATGGACCGGCGGGACTGGCCATTGGAGCCCGTTCGCCGGAGGAAGTGGCGCTCTCGGTGATCGTCGAAATGATCACTGTTCGCAACGCAGCAGCCCCGTGACCGGTCGGTCTCGGGTGGTCGGCTGATAACAACGTGCGCTAACCTTGAGTAGGTAAGTGTGCCAACCGTCATAGCTGGCATGTCACGATGAGAGGGGCCCTTGTGGCCGACAACCGAGCCGACGAACCTCAGGTATTGCAGAACGTATGGGCCAACGCCGACGACGCCAACGTCGACGCCGACTGCAGCCCAACCAAGGTCTGTCGCAACGCTCGCGACTTCACCTTCGACGGCATCAACCAAGGCGAAGACGACCTGGCCACCTCATGGCGCAAGTTGCTTCAGGCCGAAGGCAAGTTGGCCGACACCGGCTCCCCGATCCGAGACCTGGTACTCGGCCGATCCGACGACTGAGCGCGAGTGACCGGCACTGGCAGCGAGGCACCCGCAAACGTCCACGATCTCCAAACACAACTTCGTGACGTCGGCTATCTGGCCGACCGCGGGCTCGGCACAGCCACGCTGATCGCCCTCCGCCTCGGGCGGCCGTTGCTGCTTGAAGGTGAGGTGGGGGTAGGCAAGACCGAGCTGGCCAAGTGCTTGGCTCAGCTGACCGGTCGTGAGCTGATACGGCTGCAGTGCTACGAGGGGATCGATACGCACCAGGCGCTCTACGAGTGGGACTACGCCCGCCAGATGTTGCATGTGCGGGCCCTTTCCGAACACGAGCTGGCCGACGCCGAAACCATCGGCGGCCTGTATGCGGAGGAGTTCCTGCTCGAACGTCCGCTGTTGAAAGCGGTTCGGGCCGGCAGCGGTGCCGTGCTTCTGATCGACGAGATCGACCGAGCCGACGACGAGTTCGAGGCGTTCCTGCTTGAGCTGCTGTCGGACTTTCAGATCACCATCCCCGAGATTGGCACCGTCAAAGCGGAGGGGCGCCCCATCGTGGTGCTGACCTCCAACCGCACTCGCGAGCTGCACGACGCGTTGAAACGCCGATGTCTCTACCACTGGATCGGCTATCCGACGGTGGGCGCAGAGGTCGACATCGTCAACGTACGAGCACCCGAAGTATCGGCCACTCTGGCCGAGAAGGTTGTCGCCGCCGTACATCGGCTGCGCGACATGGATCTGGCCAAACCGCCGGGCGTGGCCGAAACGCTCGACTGGGTCCAGGCCCTCGGAGCCATCGGCGCCGACGAACTCGATCAGCAGACCGCAACCGACACGCTGGGTTCGGTGATCAAGGATCGCGACGATCTCGACCTGGTGTCGTCCGATGTGTCCCGCGTCGTCCCCAATGCCTGACGACCCAACGTCTGGGGCCGCCATCGAACGGCCCGAGATGGTCGAGCGGCTGGCGGGCTTCGGCGGAGCGTTGCGGGAGGCGGGGTTGGCCGTCGGCACCGATGACGTATTGGCGTTCTGCGCTGCGGTAGCCGAACTCAACCCGTCGGACTCCGAAGACGTGTACTGGTGCGGTCGAGCCACGCTGGTCAACCGGCGAGATCACATCCCGGTTTACGATGAGGTGTTTCGGCGGTTCTTCCTCGAAATGCCGGCCGGTGCCGAACGCAAACACACGAAAGATCGGCGAGCCCCGCAAGGCTCGACCGGCACGATCAATGTTCCCGACGCCGAGCCGGGCGAGCGCGAAGCCGAAGAACCGCCGTTGGTCTTAGGGCTTCAAGCCTCGTCGTTGGAGATCGAACGGACCAAACGTTTCTCGGCCTGCTCCGAGGAAGAGCTGGCCGCCGTCCGTCGGATGATCAACCAGATTCGACTGCAGCCGCCCACCCGTCGAACCCGCCGTTACTGCCCCGACCCTGGCGGACCGCAGCTAGACATTCGCCGAATGGCCCGGGCCGAGATGAACGTCAACGATGGTGCACCGCGTCTGTTGCGAATGGGCCGGAAACACAAACCCCGACCGCTCGTGCTGCTGCTCGACATTTCTGGCTCGATGGCCGACTACTCCCGCAACCTTCTCCAGTTCGCCTATTCCATGAATCGGGCCGCGCAAAAGGTGGAGGTGTTCTGTTTCGGCACTCGCCTCACCCGGATTACCCCGCTGCTCAATCGACGTAGTCCCGACGCCGCCATGAGACTGGCCGCCGAGCGCGTGCTCGACTGGGACGGCGGCACCCGCATCGGCGATTCAATCGACTCGTTTGTGAAGGATTGGGGACGACGAGGGTTGAGCCGCGGCGCCACGGTGATCATCTGCTCCGACGGCCTGGATCGAGGTAGCCCGGCGGTCCTGGCTGAGGCCATGGAGAAGCTGGAGCGGCTCTCCCATCGGATCGTGTGGATGAACCCGATGCACGATGGCAGCGGAGCAGCGCCCCCGACGTTGGCGATGGCAGTGGTCGGGCCGCACATCGATGAGATAACGTCGGGCCGTGATCTTGAAAGCCTTGAACGTTTCGCCGGTCGCCTGCCCCAGCTTGGGTGATGATGGGGACCACGGTGGACCGGCCGGAATGGTGATGCAATGAGTAGATGGAGCGTGTCGATCAAAGCCGAAGGCGACCGGCCAATGGAGCTCGACGAGATTGTGGCCCTGGCCGATGCCGTGGCTCCCCTGAACGGTGTGGCCTCCGGGGTGGGGGCGATGAGCTATGGGGCCCAGATTCTGGTGGAAGCCGACGGGGCCGACCAGGCGGTCGACGCCGCCCTGCCCATGTTCAACCAGGCCGTGGCCGAGGCCGGGTTGCCCGAGTGGCCTGTCACCAAGGCCGAAGTCATCGGTGAAGACGAGGACTACTTCGAATGAACGGCGGGAAATGATGATTCGTCTCGGATCGCTGGCCGGGTATCCCTTCGAAGGTCCCCGGGTTCTCGGCGGCTGGCAGGCGCCAGCAGTTGGTGCCGTCTATGTGATCCTGTACCGGGCCGACCCCGAGGGAAAACCGCACGACTACGCGGTGATCGACGTCGACCATGCCGACGATCTACAGCAGGCCGGTCTACCATTTGCCCACCCCCGAGCCAGGTGCTGGGAGCGGAGAGCGGGCACCAAGTGGGGTGTTCACATCGCGACCTACGAGGTCCCGGGCGGCACCGCCGCCCATCGGGAACAGATCGTGAAGGAGCTCCTTGCCGTGTACAAACCGGGCTGTGCCCCAGAGCAGTACGAACAGGCGTGGGAAGACGAGTGGATTGGCAGCTACGAGGCCCCTACCACCGGCCCGCTGACCACCAATCGAGATCCCAACGAGACGTAGTTCGGGACCCGCTGGCGCCGGACCTGCCCTATCCCAGCGGCTCGGGGTGATAGCCCACACCCTCGTGTAAGCGGGAACGGCGGCTCCCCATGGCCGGCAAGGCCGGGGGACGTTCGGCATCCTCGGGCTCGGGTTCGTAGGTTGCACCGGTAACGATGCCTTCGGCCATCCCATAAAGGAGTGGAAGGGCCCCGGCAACCACACCGCCGGTGTGGTTGATGCGCTCCACTCCCGGGCCGACGGCCTCGGCGTCGCCCTTGATCTTCCACACCAGCTGGGCGCACTCCTCAAGAAGCGTGGCGATACGGCCTAACTGGCTGCCAAGCACAAACAGAAAACCGGCCAAACCAGCGATCAACAACGTGATGGCGATGACGGAAAGTGTTACCAAGGTCGACATCAGCTACGCACCTTTTCTAGAACTCGGCCCAGGAACAGGTGGTGTTTGAGCCCTTCGTTGAGCACGGCGTCAACTTCGTCGGCCGTTTTGGCGATGAGCGCGGTGTCGGCGGTGTTGGCCGACGCTGCTTCCAATGTGGCCTTGATGGTGGTGACCCGCTGCTCGATGGTGCGCACGAACAAGACCAGCATCGTGAGCAGCGCAACAACAGCGACGATGACCACAAAGCCGCCGATGATGGCGCCCCACCACAGCTGTTCTTGGGTATCGGTTAGCAACAGCATGATTGGTTATCCTCCCAGCCGGGTTCGTCCCCGGTTCAGACCGGCGGTGATGGCGGCGGCGGACTCGATGGTGGTGTTGAGCTGCTTGAGACCGTCGGTGTTGGTCACTGCGTCCTCAAGATGGGCATTGATTTCGGCCGCACGATTTCCGATCGATCGGGCAAGCATCAGGATCGGTACCACCAGGGCGACCACGGCGAGCACCACGATGATGCCAATGGTGTAGCCGATGGTCCAACCGGTGGTTGATTGGGCAATAAGTGCAAACATCTGAGCCCTCTCAGATCGAGTCGGCGAAGTCGCGGACGGGTTGCAGATTCTGGTTGACCGACGAAAGAACCGGCGGAACCGTTGAGGTCTTGGCTGATATCACCTCGACCCCTCCCGTAAGTGTCTCCAGCGTCTGGTCGACTGCACGTAGGTGCATGAGCGCTCGGAACAGGCCGACGGCAGCGAAGAAGATGATCAGCACGGCGAGTATCACCGTGACCCAGGCAACAAATGGCATAACGTTTCTCCTTCTCTCCTACTGCTCAGGCAATAACTTGGCGACCGAACCGGCGTAGCGGACGGCACCGTCGGCTACTTCTTCGATCGTGGTGTCGGTTTTGGCCAGTAGGTCGGGGGTGTTGTCGAGTTCGCCGATGGCGGCCACGCCTCCGGCCAGAACGTCGTCGCTAGCTTTGCGGATGCGCTCAATGGCACCGAGCAGCCGGCTCAACAGGGCGACGGCCACCAAAGCCGCCACCAACAACAAGATGTTTCCTATCCACCACAACATGAGTGTCTCCTCTGCGTCTCTGGCTACACGGCCTCGGGGGAATACGGCAAAAAGAATCGACGGAACACCCGGTACAGGGCCATCCGGGCGGCCCGTAAGGCGATAGCGAAACCGCTGGGGCTGCCGGAGGCGACTTGGCCGACCTCGTCGGGGTTCCGGCCGGCGGCGATGGCGTCGAGTCGGGCTTCGGCGTTGGCGGCGAAGTCGTTGAGTAGCACGGCCGTTACGTCCGACACCAGGCCTCGGCCGTACTGAGCGGCCGCTCCCGAAAGGTTGAGGTCCATGCCGACGTTGACTTTCGTGCCTCCGGCTGTTGGCGCCAACGCGGCGTTGACCATCATTGCCGCCTGGCCCCGCCCTTTCTTCTCGGCTCCCGAGGCGTCGATCTTCATCGAGTGCGCCGCTTCGTCGCGCTCCAGAATCTTGGCCGTGCCGTCGAACTCCAGCTTCACAGGGCCGAGCCCGATCTCCACGTCGCCGGCGTAGTGATCGGGCCCAACCTCTTCGTTGAGTTCCGTTCCGGGGAGGCATTTGGCCACCTGCGGGATGTCGTTGAAGAACGCCCAAACCCGGTCGATCGGATGGTCGACTTCGAACTCGTTGGATATCAGCATCAAGCCCCCTGCTTGGATTCGAAGGCGGCCCGGCAACCCGGGCAGCAGAAGTAATAGGTCTCATCGCCGACCACAAGCGGATTGCTCGTCGGCACGGCGTCAACAGTCATGCCGCAGATCGGATCGATCGCGGTTTCCGGTTTCGGTGCATCGACCACCACGGCGGAGGTGAACTCCCCGGCGGCCCGCCGTCGCACCAGATCGGCCAGGATGGCCACGGCCATCTCCTTATGGGTGGTGCTACCGAGATCCAGCCCAGCCGGAATCTGCAAAGCAGCGAGTTGATCAGCGGCGAGCTGATCGCCGTCGATGGGCTGGGTTGAAAGGAACGACTTGATCGCCTCGCCACGTTTGGCCGAGGCCACCACACCCACGTAGCTTGGTGCGGCCTTTAATGCCGCCATCAGGATGTCTTCATCACCGTGGCCTTGGGTGGCGATCACCACCACCGAGTTGGTGCTCAACAAACCTTCGCTGAACTCGGTGCCGTCCACCAGTTCGACGTTCCAGTCAAGCTGGCCGGCCTGGGCCGCCAACGTCTCGGCCATGGGTGAATCGCCGACGATCACAAGATGAGGCATGGATATGACCGGCTCCAGGTAGATCTGTAGGGCGCCTTCGCTTTGGCATGACATCTCGACTGCCATCGTCCCCGCTGGTAGGTCACCGAAGCGTTCGGCCGACCCGAGGGCCAGCAGTCGTGGCACACCGGCTTCGAGCGTCTTGACCGCCTCCCGCTTGAACACCGGCTCGGCGCAGGCGCCCCCGATCCAGCCGTGAATCTCACCCGAGGCGGTGTAGATGGCTCGCGAGCCATGCTGGCCCGACGTCGGACCTTCTCGCCACACCACGGTGGCCAGCACAAAAGCCTCACCGGCGCGCGCCAGGTCGACGGCGCGTTCCAGCACACCCCAACCTTCCACAGCGCGTCCGATGCTCACGGTTTCTCTACCCGTCCGTCTTAACCGGGGGTGCCCCGGAGATGTCGTTGCCGGTCTGCACCGCTTCGTAGACCCGGTCGGGTAGAAGCGGCATGTCGATGTTGCGGACCCCGGTGTGTTTCAACGCGTCCATCACCGCGTTGACGAACGCGGCCGGACCGCCGACGGTGGCGCACTCGCCGATGCCTTTGGCTCCGATGGGATGATGGGGACACGGGGTGACCACTTCATGCAGCTCAAAGCCGGGTGTCTCCCAGGCGGTCGGCAGCAGGTAGTCCATGTAATTGGAGCCAACGCAGTTGCCGTCTTCGTCGAACGTGATGAACTGCATGTTGGCCATGGCGTAGGCCTCGGTGAGTCCACCCATGATCTGGCCTTCCACGATCATCGGGTTGATACGCACGCCGCAGTCATCGACGGCCACCACCCGCAGCACATCCCACACACCCGTTTGCGGATCGACCTCCACAGTGGCGATGTAGCAGGCGAACGGCCACGTGAGGTTGGGCGGATCGTAGTAGGCGTTGTTTTCCAGGCCTGGCTCCATGCCGTCGGGCACGTTGGAGTAGGCGGCCATGGCGCATTCCTGAATGGTCACCCCACGGTCGTGGGCCCCTCGCACGTAGAACCGCCCGAGCTCCCACTCGATGTCTTCGTCGGACACCTCCAGGAGATGGGCGGCGATCTTGCGGGCCTTGGCTCGGATCTTGCGGGCAACCATCGACACGGCGGCCCCGGCCACCGGGGTGGAGCGGGAGGCGTAGGTGCCCATGCCGAACGGGGCGGTGTCGGTGTCGCCCTCCTCGACCACGATGTCTTCGGCCGGGATGCCCAGCTCATGGGCCACGATCTGAGCCCACGTGGTTTCGTGGCCCTGTCCCTGGGTCTTGGCCCCGGTACGGAGGATCGCCTTGCCGGTCATGTGCACCCGCAGCTCGGCCGAGTCGAACATCTTGATGCCCAGGATGTCGTACTCCCGGCTGTTGCCGGCACCGAGAGGCTCGGTCATGGTCGAGATGCCGATGCCGAGTAGGCGCCCCCGCTTGCGAGCTTCTTCCTTTTGGGCCAGGAAGTCGTCGTAGCCGATGGCGTCGAGGCCGATCTGCAGACACTTCTCGTATTGGCCGGAGTCGGTGAGGAAGCCAAACGGCGTGCGATGAGGAAAGTCATCGTCTCGAACGAGGTTGACCCGGCGGAACTCGGCTTGGTCCATACCGAGATCGTCGGCTGCCGCCTGCACCATACGCTCTTGGAAGAACATGGCTTCGGTCACCCGGAACGAGCAGCGATAGGCCACCCCTCCCGGCGCCTTGTTGGTGTACACGCCCCGGGCCGTCAGGTGGGCCGATGGGATGTCGTAGCAGGCAAAAGCCGAATGCATCAGACCGATCTTGAACTTCGACGGCTGGGCGTCGGAGAAGAAGGCCCCATGATCGGAGTCGGTGTGCATACGAACACCGAGTATCCGGCCGTCGCTTCGCAACGCCATCTGGCCCTTGAGGTAGACGTCGCGCCCGAAGCCGGTGGAGATGAGGTTGCCGGTCTTGTCCTCAATCCACTTAACCGGGCGCTCCAGTAGGATCGAGGCCAGGATCGACGCCACGTAGCCGGGGTAGACCGGTACCTTGTTGCCGAAGCCGCCGCCGAGGTCGGGGGCGATGATGCGGATCATGTGCTCGGGAAGCTCGGCCACCAACGACACCGCGGCCCGAATTATGTGGGGAGCCTGAGTGGTCATGTAGACGGTGAGCTTGCCGGTGGATCGGTCGAAGTCGGCGATGGAGCCACAGGCTTCGATCGGCGATGGATGCGACCGGGGATAGTGCATCGAGATCTCGGAGATGGTGTCGGCCTCGGCGAAGGCCCGGTCGGTACCTTCCCGGTCACCCACCTCCCAGTCGAACACCACGTTGTTGGCCTGGTTAACCTTGTCGTCGCGGATAAGCGGGGCGTCGGGGGCGAGAGCCTGCTCCGGGTTGACGATCGGCGGTAATGGCTCGTACTCGACGACGATGGCCTCCACCCCATCACGGGCGATGTAGGGATCGTCGGCTATGACGGCGCAGACCTCTTGGCCTTGGAACCGAACCTTGTCGGTGGCCAGGACGGCCTGGGTGTCGTACGACAACGTGGGCATCCAAGCCAGGTTGCGGGCCGCCATCATCTCTCCGGTCATCACCATCCGAACACCGGGGATAGCGTACGCGGCGCTGGTGTCGATCGACTTGATGCGGGCGTGAGCCAGAGGACTGCGCAGGATCTCCATGTGGAGCATGCCTGGCAACACTACGTCGTCGACGTAGTTGCCCTTGCCCCGGATGAAACGATTGTCCTCGACTCGGCGTCGGCTGGCTCCGAGGCCACCGATCTTGATTTCGTCCAGTGCCACGATCAGCCCTCGCTTTCTTGGTCGGAGTCCCCGGTGGAGTCACTTGCGGAGGCTGTTTCATCACCCCGCATTTTGGCCGCGGCCCACAACACCGCCTTCACGATGTTCTGGTATCCGGTGCATCGACAGAGGTTGCCGGAAAGGGCCCAGCGCACGTCGTCTTCGGTCGGATTGGGGTTTTCGTCGAGCAACGCCTTGGCGCTGAGCATCATGCCCGGGGTGCAGAACCCGCACTGCAGACCGTGCTCGTCCTTGAACCCCTCCTGGATCGGGTGGAGTTCGCTGGCCGTCGCCAGGCCCTCCACGGTTGTAACTTCGTGGCCGCCGGCCTGCACTGCGAACATCGTGCAGCTCTTCACCGGTTGGCCGTCGAGCAGCACCGTGCAGGCGCCGCAGTTGGTGGTGTCGCAACCGGTGTGGGTGCCGGTTAGGCGGAAGCCGTTGCGCAGAAGGTGGGCCAGCAGGAGGCGCGGTTCGATGTCGGCCGCTCGGCGTTCGCCGTTGACCTTCAGATCCACTCTGGTGACTGGCACGCTGTCGTCGGTGGTCGGCGTGACCTCTTCAAAGAGACTTGTCATCAGGCCACCTGCATTTCTGATCGTTGGATGTTGGCGATGATTCGAGTCACAAACGTCGAGATGATGTGACGCTTGTAGTCGGCGCTTCCTCGATGATCGGATCGGGGTGATGATGCGGCGGCGGCCAGCTGGGCCGCTCGTTCAACGGCATCGGCTTCGAGGCTGGAGCCAACCAATGCCCCGGCGGCCTCCGAAGCGTTGATCGTTGCGGGGCCCACCCCGGTGAGCCCGATTCCGGCTCGGTTGACCACGGTGCCAGACATGTCGAGAGCGATGGCGACTCCGGCGGTGGCAAAGTCGCCTACTCGGCGTTCGAGTTTCAGATAGCCGCCCCTGCGGGTTCCGTTGGCTGCCGGGACCACGGCTTCCACAGCGATCTCATTATGAGCCAGCACCGTTTGGAACGGGCCGGCCACGAAGTCGTTCACCTTGACCGAGCGTTTGCCGTTGGGACCTTGGGCCACGACCGAACCGTCGAGGGCGATCATGCAGGAGGCCCAGTCGCCTTGGGGGTCGGCGTGACAAACCGATCCCACCAGCGTGCCCCTGGTCCGCACAATCGGATCGGCCACAAGGGGAGCAGCCGATGCGAGCAGCGGTTGGTGGTCGGCCAGTGTTGTTGACTTCTCAAGATCGGCGTGACGGCAGAGTGCACCGATGCGGTAGGTGCCGTCGTTCTCAGCCCGGTGGTAATCCAAGCCGGGGATGTTGTTGATGTCGATGATGGTCGCCGGGTTGGCGAAACGCAGTTTCATCATCGGAATCAGGCTTTGCCCACCAGCGAGAACCTTGGGGTCCTCGGCGGTACTGAGCAACTCGATGGCCGCGGCGATGCTTGTCGGCTGCTCGTAACGGAATCGGGATGGGTACATCTAGTACTCGGTTTCTCTCGGTTCTCTCTGTGTGTTCTGATTGGTTGAACGGTTCGACAGGATCGACTGAACTCGCGGCTCTGCTATTCGCCGGGATCGGGTACGGCCCGAGGTAGGGAGTCGGGGTCGGGATCAGGGCGGCGTTCTTGATGCGGGGGCCACGGTCCCTGCACCGGCTGACCGGCCACCTTGAGATGATCGATGAGTTGCGGCCAGGCCCAGACAGTCGGGCTGGGCCCTTCCTTCGGCGTGTCTTCGATCAACTCGTACAGCCGAGGATTTCCGGCGCTGTGGCCGGACGATTCGATTGACATGGAGCCCCCTTCCGTCTGTCCCCATGTGTGTGTCGACGTCGACGGTTCAAATAGTACGGTGACGTTCGGCACATCTCAAATTCGATCCGTTAGGGCCGGCAATCAGCGGAGCGATAAGCTCTGGCTTCGACGGCAGGGAGTTGTGAGGTGAACCGAGTGGCAGCGGGTGGAGAGAAACGGTTTATCGCCGACGGCGTTTCCGATTCGATCGTCATCGTCGATCACTCACCGGGCTGGGCTTCGCAGTTTGAGCGGTTGAGCGAGCGGGCTGCGGCGGCAGTCGGTGATCTGGTCTGTCGCATCGAACATATTGGCTCCACTGCAGTGCCGGGACTGGCGGCGAAGCCGGTCATTGATCTGGTGGTGGTGATTCCAGCCGACGAGAATCTGCCCGAGGTGACTCGGCGCCTCTCCACAATTGGTTATGAAGCCGAAGGTGATCTCGGAGTTTCGGGACGGGAGGCATTCCGATGGCCGGCGGGGGAGGAGCGTCACCATTTGTACGTCTCGACACAAGACAGCGCCCACCTCGCTTCCCAGCTGACCTTCCGGGATGCACTCCGCTCGGACCGACAGTTGGCCCGAGACTACGAGGAGCTGAAGCGGCGCCTGGCCAAAGAGTACGTCAACGATCGGGCGGGATACTCCGAAGCAAAGACCGATTTCATCAGGGCTGCGGTTCGATCAGCAGCCGGCGACGAGAGATCGGGCTAGCTGCTGCCGTCGTGGAACTGGCCGGCCGTGGGGTTGCGGTACACCTCGGTGTAGTCGGGCGCCATTAGCTCGTTGCCGGCGATGATGTCGGCCGCCCGCTCTGCGATCATCATCGTTGGGGCATAGATGTTGCCGTTGCTCACCGCCGGCATCACCGACGCGTCGACCACAAACAGGCCCTCGGTGCCGTGGACGCCCATGGTGATCGGGTCGACAACGGCCATCGGATCGGAGACCGGGCCCATCTTCGCCGTGCAACTTGGGTGGAGGGCAGTCTCGGCGTCTTTGCGGATCCAGTCGAGAATCTCCTCGTCGGTCTGAACCGATGGCCCAGGTGAGATCTCGCCTCCGTTGTACTCGGCGAAGGCCGGTTGGCTCATGATCTTGCGGGTGGTGCGGATCGCCTCCACCCACTCCTTGCGGTCGTTCTCCGTTGACAGGTAGTTGAACACGATCGCGGGATGCTGGCGCGGGTTGGTGCTCTTGATCTTCACCGAGCCCCGAACATCGGAATACATCGGACCGACGTGCACCTGGTAGCCGTGACCACCCTCGGGTGACGAGCCGTCGTAGCGGATCGCGATCGGCAGGAAGTGGTACATGAGGTTGGGGTACTCGACTTCGTCGTTGCTGCGCACGAACGCGCCGGCCTCAAAGTGGTTGGTGGCGGCCGGACCCCTTCGGGCCAGCCACTGCAGGCCGATGAACGGCATACGCCACTTGGCGTTGTAGGGCTGCATCGACACCGGCTTGGTGCACGAATGCTGAATGTAGACCTCCAGATGATCCTGCAAGTTTTCGCCAACGCCGGGCAGGTCACTCACCACGTCGATGCCGAGCGACTTGAGGTGAGCGCCATCGCCCACCCCACTCAGCTGCAGGAGTTGCGGGGTGTTGAACGCTCCACCACAGCTGACCACATTGCGGGCCTTGGCCACATGATTGCGTTTGAATCGCCTGTACTCAACGCCAACAGCGCGATTGCCCTCGAACAGGATCTTGTTGGCGGTGGCCAGGGTGAGCAGACTGAGATTGGCGCGGTCGAGCACCGGATGCAGGTAGGCCCGGGCCGCGCTCAATCGGCGACCTCGCAAAACGTTCTTGTCGAACACAGCGAAGCCTTCCTGACGGAAGCCGTTGACGTCGGTGGTCGCCGGGAATCCAGCCTGGGGTCCAGCGGCCAGCCACGCGTCGAACAAGGGATTTCGGGCCGGGCCGGTCTCCAGTTTGAGCGGGCCGGAATCACCCCGGAACTCGTCGCCGCCCTTGAGCCGGTTCTCCATGCGCTTGAAGTAAGGCAGGCAGTTGGCGTAGCTCCAATTCTCCAGCCCTGGTGTGTCGGCCCACTTGTCGTAGTCCATCGGGTTGCCCCGCTGGAAGATCATGCCGTTGATGCTGCTCGACCCGCCGACCACTTTGCCTCGGGCGTGGTAGACCTTGCGGCCGTTCATATGAGGCTCGGGTTCGGTCTCGTACTTCCAATCGTAAAAGCGGCTGCCGATGGGGTAGGTGAGCGCAGCCGGCATGTGAATGAAGACGTCGAACTTCCAGTCGTTGCGACCGGCCTCCAACACCAGCACCGACTTGTTCGGATCGGCGCTCAGACGGTTGGCCATGGCGCACCCGGCGCTGCCTCCGCCAACGATCACGTAGTCCCACTGCTCGCCGTCAGGTGGCGATGGGACCTGAGGGGTCAGGCGGTCACGAAGCGATTGCAGCATTCCCATAGTTTGCTCCTCATGCGTCAACAGGCCCCCGACAAGAAGGGCTTGAACAGACGTTCAAACGGCCGGTACCATCAGCCTATGGCCCGTCCAAACATTCTCCTCGTCATGGCCGACCAACTGGCCCCTCACTTCACGTCCACCTATGGCCACCCGGTGGTGTCGACCCCCCATCTTGATGCGTTGGCCGAGCGGGGCACTCGATTCGATGCCTTCTATAGCCACTCACCGTTGTGTGCCCCTGCCCGGTTCACAATGCTGGCCGGTCGCTCGGTCAGCTCGATCGGAGCATGGGACAACGCCGCCGAGTTTCCGGCTTCAATCCCGACCTTCGCCCATCACCTGCAGGCGGCCGACTACCGCACCATCCTCACCGGCAAGATGCACTTCGTTGGTCCGGATCAAATGCACGGGTTTGAGGAGCGGCTGACCACCGACATCTATCCAGCCGACTTCGCCTGGACCCCGAACTGGGACAGCTCGGGGGAGCGAATCGACAAGTGGTACCACAACATGGATCCGCTCAAGGAGGCAGGGCCGGCGATCACCACCCACCAGATCGACTACGACGAGGAGGTGGGCTACACCGCACGACGCAAGCTGCACGACCTGGCTCGCGACCGTGCCGCCCGCACTGATGAGCGTCCGTTCCTCATGGTGGCGTCGTTCATCCACCCCCACGACCCGTACGTCGCCAGGCCGGAGTGGTGGAATCTCTACAACGACGACAACATCGACATGCCTGATGCTGTTGATGTTGGTTCGCTCGATGCCCATAGCGTTCGGGTGCGAACCGGAATTCAGGCCGACACGGTCGGCTACACCGACGAGCAGACCAGAGCCGCCCGGCGCGGTTACTACGCCAACACCAGTTATGTCGACGATTGGCTCGGTCGGTTGGTGGCGACATTGGACGAGACCGGCCTGGCCGACTCGACCGTGATCATGTTCACCGCCGACCACGGTGATCACCTTGGTGATCGTGGCCTCTGGTACAAGATGACGTTCTTCGAGCGGTCGGCTCGCGTGCCACTGGTGATGGCCGGCCCCGGCGTGGCCAACGGCGTGGTAGACAATGCCGCCTCGCACCTGGATGTGCTGCCGACCCTGATGGACATCGCCACCGACGGGGGATCTTGGCATGCTGTCACCCCGGACATCGAGGGTCGAAGCCTGTGGCCCTTGGCCTCCGGTCACGCTGATGATACGTCGGAGGCGATCGGGGAGTACACCGCGGAGATGACGTCTCGGCCAATCGTGATGATTCGGCGCAACAACCTTAAGTACATCCACTGCGACACCGACCCGCCGCTGCTGTACGACGTCGCAGCCGACCCGCTGGAACGCACCAACCTGGCTGATGATCTCAACCATGCCGACGACGCCGCCGGTTTCGCGGCCGAGGTGGCCGACCGGTGGGACTTCGACGCCATCACCCACCAGGTCATCGCGTCGCAGCGAGCCCGACACGCCATCCATCGGGCCACCAGCCACACCAAGGGATTGCATTCGTGGGATCACCTGCCGGCGAACGACGTGGCCAACCACTACGTTCGCAACCACCAAGATGTTGTCGACGCGGCACTGAACAGCCGCCTACACGTTCAGCCCGGAACCGATCAATAGACGGCTGCCTGGCGCGCCGGTGCAGGCGACTCAGTCGAGACTCAGGCCCCACGTATCGAGCAGCTCATGCGGATCGGTATGGGTCTTGGCCTGCATATGTCCCTCCAACTCGAGTTCGCCCAAATCGAGGGCCAGCGCCGTCGACAATGCTCGGAACACGATGTAATGCGAAAGGTTGTTGAGCGGCTTGCCCCTAATGGCACCGAGGAGCTCAGCCGACACCGCCGGACGGCCGGCAGAACGCTCGATCATCGCCAGCGCGAGAACCGTGTCATTGGCGGTGTCGTGGCCTTCGGTGTCGGCGCGGTTGAAGGCCACCGACAGCGACCGGAGTGGATCGCCTCCTTCGAGCCCGATCAGGAGGCCGTCGCTCCACCAGAAGAGCCACGGTTCGGCCACATCTATGCTCTGGAGATGCTGGCGTTGCTGCTCCTGCCAATGCCGCATCTTGGCCACGTCTCCACCAATCAGGCCCGCGGTCCAAGCCGCCCAATGGGCGATGTAGACCTCGTAGCCGTCGCCGGCGACACTGGTGGCCACACGTTCAGCCATTGCCGTGCCGCGTTCGATGCCGCCTTCAGCCAGAGCGGTCATGGCGCTGAACGCATCCAGCAGCTGCGAGAGACGTCCATCGTCGAGTGACGCTGCGAGCTGCTTGGCCTCCTGAAGTTTGGCTTCCGCCACCTCCGGGGCTGACACCACATGCTGGAGAGCGCTGAAATGCAGAGCGATCACGATCGCCTCTGCGTCCCGACTATTGTCATCTGCCGCGGCCGCTAGCTTCACCGCCTCCTTCGACAGTGTCCGACTCTTACGATGGTCGGCCGTACCCTGAGCCACGTCGAGTCGGCACAGCAGGAGCCACAGCTGATCTCGCGGGCTCAACTCGGGCGCGATGTCGTCGAAGCGGGAGAGCCAGCTGCGACCATCTCCGCAGTTCATGGTGTTTCGGAAGAGGTAGGTGGCCGCAAGCAGGATTTCGAGAGCATCGGTGGTTTCCCCGGCCCACATTGACTGCTCGAAGGCGAACCTCACGTTGTGGAGATCGGCTCGCAACGTTGCAGCGTTGCGTCCTGACAACCAGCGGTCGGTGCGGGAGAGCGCGCAGGATCGATCGACGACATGACGCCGCAAACGTTCTGCGGCGCTTTCTGATTCGCCCGCCTCTACGAGCCGCCGATTGGCGAAGGCCCGGATCGTCTCCAGGAGTCTGAACCGGCCGGACCCGGGCCGGGTGACTAGCAGGTTCTTCAGCACCAGGTCCGAAATCAAACGGACCACCGGCGGAGCGTCGGTCGCCGCACCTTCCTCCTGCCGGCTGGCAATTGCGTCGACGGCGTCAAGGTCGAAGCTGCCGGGAAAGATGCCGAGTTGTCGGAACAACCACTGGCTGTGTTCATCGAGCAGTTCGTAGCTCCAGGCGATTGTGTGGTCGAGCGTCTCATGGCGTTCCCGGCCCCGCGAGCGTCCACCACGGGATAGGTCGAGTCTGTGGTTGAGGCGGGCCGCAAGATCGTCGAGTGAGAGGTGTCGAAGTTGCGCCGCAGCCAACTCGATGGCCAGAGGTAGACCGTCGAGCTGGTGGCACAGGTCGACAACCACTAAATCGTCGACATCAATGTCGACGTCAGGAGCGACCGCCTTCGCCCTCGTTGCGAACAGTTCGGGGCCGTGCTCGGCCAGCGAGGCCAAAGGAAACACCTGCTCGCCGTCGACACCCAGCGGCTCTCGGGTGGTTGTGAGGATGTGGGCGGTCGGCCCCGAGTCGAGCACGAGGTCGACGAAGTCGGCACACTCGTTGAGGAGGTGTTCGCAGTTGTCGAGGATGAGCAGCAGCGGTCGACTGGCCATGTGTCGGGCGAGTGAGCGTGGGTCGGCCGAGACGGCACCGTCGATACCGGCTGTCTCGGCTATGGCTCGTGCTATCCCGCCGGCGTCACCGACAGCGGCCAGCTCAACGAAAACCACCCCGCCAGGGAAGGAGGCGAGCAGGACGTTGGCCGTGGCCATGGCGAGCGTTGTCTTGCCCGCTCCGCCGGTTCCGACGATCGACACCACCCGTTCGTCGGTTGCCAGGTTTACCACGTGCTCCAAAGCTTGATCACGGCCGATGAGTTCGGTGCGAAGCGACGGCGGGGGAGCGACGGTCGACCCGGCCAACGGAGGAAACGGAGGTCCGCCCAACTGCCAAAGCCGTAGCGGCGGAACCGCTGGATCGATCTGGCACAGGCCCAGGTCGGTGAGTACACCGTTCTGTTGAATCAAGCCGGCGGCTGCGTCGGACACGATGATCTGACCGCCATGAGCTGCCGCGCTGATCTGGGCCGCCTTGTCGACCGCCGGACCGAAGAAGTCGGGCCCGCGTCGGTATGCCTCACCAAGGTGAATCCCGAGCTTGATTGGTGGTTTCACATCTGCCGGCCAGGCGTGCTCAGCCGCCGCGCGCTGAAGGGCTTCGACCGCTCCAACCGCATCGACCACTCGATCAAAGGAGGCGGTCAGCCGAGCCCCACCCCCGACAAGCACTTGCCCGCTGTTCGGTTCGACACTCTGCCGGAAGAGTTCTTGAAAAGCGTCCAGTGTCGCCCCGCCGAGGTTCTGATCATCGATCTCTGGAAGCGACAACTGATCGAGCTCGGCGGCTACGAATGTGGCCATCCGGGGAAGAGCAGCGGCGTCCCCGCCACCCGGGGCCGGCTCTCCTGGGCCACCGGTGCTGTTGTCGGTTCGTACGGTCACATCGGCTACGAATTGATAGCCCCTTCCGTGAATCGTCCGGATCACCTTTTGAGCACGTCCGCTGTCTCCAACCAGCTTCCGAGCCGACTTGATTCTCGAGGTGAGTGCCGACTCGCCAACAAAAGCTCCGCCCCAGATCTCATCAAGAAGCTCGATCTTGGTCACCACCCGTTCGCGGTGCTCGATTAGATGGACGAGCACGTCAAAAACCTGGGGTTCGATGTGGATGGACTCGCCGTCTCCTCGGAGCTCGATTTGCCCGGTGTCCACCTCAACGCCGGAAAACGTGTAGATCATGATTTTGCAGGCCCTCCCCGAATTCCGACGACCGCTCCGATCGTTGGCAGCCCTTGATGATGCCGTTCGAGAACGTGTCGCCCACGTTCCATGGACGAAGCGATGTTCCACATGATGCAGGCAATCTCGTCGTCGTCCCAAGTCAGGCTGGTGAGACTATCAACCTCTTCGAACAACGGCAGTGAGGCTTCGTCGCGTACTCGTTGGTATCGAGGCAGGTCGTCGTCGACGATGGCAGTGGCCAGGAGCTCGGCGTCTCTCAGCGCATCGGACATGCCATGGGCGACGGCAGGGTCGATGAAGTAACCGGCGTCGCCAACGAGGGCCCACCCCGGCCCATAGGACTGACGGAATTGGCCTCGGTGCCCGGGAAAGCTTCGAAGTGGGCCGACAACCGCTCCGGCCCGGGCCGCTGTGGCCAGGCGGGGCGAGACGTTTTGGAGGGTGCGCTCGAACAGGGCGAACAGGTTGGCCCGTGCCGCGGTGCGGAACTGCGACGGGTCAAGGTTGACAAAAACGCAGTGGAGGTCGCCTGACGTGGGCACGGAACCGGCGATGGCGCCGTTGCCGTACGAGAACAGATAGTCATTGTTCGGCAGATCGGCGCCTCGGACGTAGGTGTAGATCGACGCCAAGAAGTGGTCGCTTTCGCGGACAACCGGGGCATTCACTTGACGGGCCACAAACGAGCGAAGGCCATCGGCCCCGACCACGAGATCGGCGGGGACGGTCCATCGGATTCCGTGCTGGGCTTCGAAATCAACGTGTTCGACCCGGCCATCCGAAGCCTTTCCCAGGCCAACGACGCGAGCGTTGAAGACAAACTCGGCACCGGCCTGCTGGGCTGCGTCAACAAGAATCGAGTCCAGCTCGGTGCGTCGGGGTGCATAGAGACGACTGACATCGTCGTTGGCTCCAAGGTCGACGGAAACCGAGCGTTGGCCGAACTCGAACACCGTGCGCCCAACGGCCGGAGCGGTGGCGCTGACCTGATCAATGAGGCCCCAGCGCTGGAGATGCTCGATCCCGGTGGGCATCAGAGCGTGGGTTGAGAGGGTGTCGCTGCCGTAGGAGGAGCGTTCTATCACCAACACTCGGACTCCCGCCCGGGCCAACAACAGGGCGGTTGAGGCCCCCGCCGCTCGGCCGCCGACGATCACGACGTCATAACGCCGAGGCCCGAAGAGGCTCGGCAACCACCCGTCATGCGATACGTCATGCGATATGGGGTGAATTGCAGCCGGCATCGTTGCTCCTTCAGGCCTGGTTCGGTGGGCGCTAAGCCCTTCCTACACCTCCAATTCTCTCCGGATCGGCCTTCGGCGTCTTGGAGATCATGTGGAGACTGTCTGAAGAAGGCAGTTCTGATTCGACCGCGGTTTGCCGCTACATGGCCGTTATCTGGCCGTTACGTGGCTGTTGCCTTGGCCTGCTGGGAGAAGAACGACGCGCCGGTCGGTACCTCGGGGAATTCCATCTCGTAGGTGGAGCAGCGCACCCGGTTGGTGCGTGCGCCTCGCACCACCTCACCCTCGTAGATGCTGGGCAGGTGGTTGACCTGCAGCGGTTTCGAGTCCTCGGCCCGGTACTCCAGAATGAGCAGGGTGCGAGGGTGATCCGACTTGTTCTGCGCCGAACCGTGCAGCAGGCGAGTGTGCATGAGGCAAGCCGATCCAGCTGGACCGTAGATCGGCATGGCATTGTCGACGTGGGCGGCCTCAACCTCGGGGCTGACCGCACCGGTGTAGACACCGTCGTGCCAATGGTCCCACAGCTCGGCGCGGTGGGTGCCGGGAATCACGTTGAGTGGCCCGTTCTCCAGGGTCACATCGTCCATGAAGAAGAGGCAGGTGATGAGGTCTTCATTGGAGTGCGGCTGGAACATGAAGTCTTGGTGGTATTTCACCTCAGTCGAGGCCCCGGGCTGTTTGGCGTTGATCTTGGAGTTGTTGAACTCGACGTTCGGGCCGATGAGCTGGGCGGCGGCGTCGAGGGCTTTGTTGTTGCGCATCACTTCGAGGTAGACGTCGGACACCTCGACCGGCGAAGCCACCCGACGTAGCCGAGGATCATCGGCGGTGTGTTCTGGCGCGATGTCGAATCGCGGGCGGTTGGCCAGCGTGTCGCCGTAGGGCTCGTTGTGGTTGCGGCTTTCGTCGGTCCATCGGTCGAAGTCGGCGATCAGCGCACTGAGCTGCTGTGCCGTGACGGCGTCTTCCACAAAGAGATAGCCGTTGTTCCAATAGAACTCGACATCTTCGTCGGTCAACGGGCCGGCGGTTCGTGACTTCAGCGATTCTGAGACTGCCATTTCCTGATCGTACGAATCGGCTTGAGTTTGGACAAGCGAATACTCTTCTGTCTAAGACCTCAAAAAACTGAACACTCCAACAAGGTGAAGGAGAGCAAAATCGCAAGTCAACTGCCCCCGCTCCTCGGTCTCGAAGCGTTTGAGGCTGCTGCTCGCTATGAGAACTTCGCCGCCGCTTCTGCCGAGCTGTCGGTGTCACAGGCGACAGTCAGTCATCGGATTAGAGCACTTGAGGCTCACCTCGGCCATCGACTGTTTGAGCGGCTACCTCGTGGTGTCCGGCTAACAGAACGAGGTCGGGCCTATCTTCCGTCGATCCGCGACGCCTTTGAACAAGTGCTCGGCTCAACCGCCGGCGTGTTCGGCCAGGACACCGAAACGCAACTGACGATGCGGGCGCCGGTTGCCTACAACACGCTGTGGCTGCCTTCGCTCATCAGCGAGTTCACCACCGATCATCCCAACATCGGCGTCACCGCCACCAGCTCGATCTTCACCGCCATGCTCAGCGCCGAAGACGTGGATATCGAGATGTGGCTCGGCAGCGGGATCTGGCCCGGCTTCGAGAACAAGCTGCTATTTGACGATCCGTTTGTTGTCGTGGCGTCGGCGGCGACTGCGGCCTCCTTGGGATCTGCTCCCGAAGTCGACACTGTACTCGCCCAACCACTAGTGCATCTGATCGGCAGTGAAGACCATTGGGGAAAGCTGCTGGCGGGCGTCGACCGGGCAAGGGCACCGGATTCGAGGGACAGCTGGGTCGACTCAACCATCGTCGCCTTCGGCTACGTTGCCGCAACCGACCATGTCGCCCTGGCCCAGCGTCGTCTGGCCGAGCCGCTGATACGGAGGGGCGAGCTCGTCAGGCTGCTCGACATCGAGGTGGAGCCAACCGAAAGCCTGTATCTGACCGTCCCTCACCGCGACACGGCGGCAAAGGCCGAAGCACTGTTGCTACGTGACTGGCTGTTGGAGCGTTCCCAGGGCTAGTCGGCCTCTGCTTCGGCCTTGAGTTAGGCGAGGCTTTAGACAGCTGTGCCGGCCCGTCTCAAGACAGACGATTTGCAGGGGGCGAACCACGGTAGGGTATTGAACAACCGCCGACTTGAGGACCAGTCCTCCCAGATACACAGCGCGTGCTCTCGACGCACCGATCAACAATCTGGAATACTGAATGTCTGTTACCGAACAGCAGCGGCGGATGCTCTACGAGCGTCTGTCTGATGCCATTGGAGATGAGGCAGCCACGGTGCTGACCGATTTGCTACCGTTCCAACCTTCCCAGGAGCTTGTCACCCGGCAAGATCTGGCCGCCACCACCACGATGTTGCGCGGCGAGATGGCGGAACTGCGGGCCGAACTCAGAGGCGAGATGGCTGAACTGCGGGGCGAGATGGCTGAACTGCGCGGCGAGTTCATCGGCTTCAAAGGTGAGATGAAGGGCGAGTTCTACCGTTGGGGCGTGGCTGTGGTTGCGGCCAACGCCGTCGGCATGGTCACGGCCATTCTCACCTAGGCCTGATCCCCATTTCGGACTCTAGATAAAGGGCAGCGTGGTGATCGTGGCCGAGTTCGTGCCGCCGTCGGGCGTCTGGACCTGAACCGTCGCTTCGGCTTCAACCACCGATCGCTTGATCTGGGCCAGTCCGATGGTGCGTTCCAATCGGTGGGAGAACACGATGGCGCCTAAGGTGCCTACCTGCTCGCCGTCGACCGTGATTGGCGTCCGTTTCGGTAGAGGCCACGCATCCGTGGTGTCGGTGTCGACAAACAAGCCAACAAACAACCGGTCCGGCCCTCCGTTGGCCACCACTTTCTGGAGGGCGGCCTTGCCGATGTAGTCGGCCTCGAGGTCGGTGTCGGTGTAGCGGCCCATGCCCACCTCAAACGGATTGGAGTCCGGCGTGTTGTCGCCACCCCACGAGAGGAGCCCACTCTCCACCCGTTCAACATGGTTGGGAGCACCGGGACCGATGTCGTACTTCGCCCCAGCGGCCATCACCTTGGCGTAGAGCTCGTCGCCCCGAGATCCGTCTTCGAGGAACAACTCGAAGCCACCCTGTTTCGACCACCCCGACCGGCACAAAACGATGGGAATACCGTCGAGATCGGTCTCGATGAACCAGAAGTACTTGAGTTCACGAATGTGATCGCCGAACAGTTCGGCCACAAGGTCTTCGGCTTTGGGGCCCTGCACCGCCAGCGGTGAGACATCGGGTTCCCGCACAACCACGTCGAAGCCCTTCTCCGCCGCCACCGCCTTACACCACAGGAGCATGTCGTTGTCGGCCAAGGAGAACCAGTAGCGACCGCCCGACAGTTTCATCAGCACCGGATCGTTGAGGATGTAGCCGTCGTAATCGCACATGGCCACGTACTTGCCCTGGCCTTCTTTCATCTTGCTTAGGTCTCGAGCCGTGAGGTATTGAGCGCAGGCATCGGCGTCGGGCCCGGAGATCTCCACCTGGCGTTCACACGACACATCCCAGATGGCCACGGCGTTGATCAGCCGGTCGTACTCGGCCTTGAGGTCGCCATAGGAGGTTGGCAGAACCATCTTGTTGTAGACGGTGATGTCGGACAATCCGGCCTCGACCGTCGACTTGTGAAACGGGGTCATCCGAATACGAGGACTCAGCGTGATACGAAACATCGAGATAGTTTGCCGCCTCCACCGAACTTTGTGAAGTCTGCGGCCCACTCCCACCGAACTTTGTTACGTTTGCGTCCCGGTGGGAGGGACGCAGGTGTCACAAAGTTCGGCGGAGGTTAGGGGATTAGCACGAGCTTGCCGACAAAGTCTTTCCGCAGGAAACGTTTCTGAGCCTCGACAATGTCGGCCAGAGGATAGGTGGCAGCGACCAGCGGCGTGATCTCTCCCACCTCGATGTAGCCGATGAGCTTCTCCATGATCACATCCGGCTGGAAGGTACAGCCGAGCAGGCTGAGGTCTTTGAGATACAGGGTGCGCACGTCGAGTTCGACCAGCGGGCCGGCGATGGCTCCGGCCACGGCGTAGCGACCACCGGTGCGCAGTACATCGAGCAGCTGCGGCCACTGAGGTCCCGCCACCAGATCGATCACAACGTCTACAGCATCGGCACCCAGTTCGGCGACCAGGTCGGTGCCACGATCGACTACCCGGTCGGCCCCGATTTCTCGGACGGCCGCGGCCTTCGCTGCTCCGCTGATGGCGATAACCTCGGCACCTCGTCGTTTGGCCAGCTGCACCGCCGCTGATCCGACGCCTCCGGAGGCGCCCGTGATCAAGACCCGATCGGCTCCGACCTCAGCTCGATGCAGCATGCCCTCCGCCGTGGAGTAGGCGCAGGGGATGGAGGCCAACTCGACGTCGGTCCAGTCACAGTTGACGGCGAGCGCTTGACCGGAGTCGGCCACCGCGTACTGGGCGAACGCTCCGTCGAACTCGGATCCGAACACCACACTCGGTCGAGGTGCATCGTCGCCGGGTACGGGATTCTGCATCGTGCGAACCAGGACCCGTTCACCTATCCGGCTTGGGTCGACGCCGTCGCCCACGGCGACCACATGACCGCAGGCATCAGCTCCCTGAATCCTGGGGAAGTGCAACGGGACACCGGTCCACGAGCCGTCGTCCTCCACGTTCTCACCCTCGACGGCATCGGTGCCGCCCGACACCGACTTCGAGTACCAACCGATTCTGGTGTTGATGTCGGTATTGTTGACGCCCGCTGCTCCGACCCGCAGCAAGACCTGCCCTGGCCCCGGCACAGGCACAGGTACGTCCCGCCTGAACTGCAACTTGTCGAAGTCGCCGAAGCCGGTGAGGTGCACAGCCTCCATCTGCTCGGGCAGGTCGGCGCTGTTGGGG
Source organism: Acidimicrobiales bacterium (assembly GCA_965216355.1). Lineage (GTDB taxonomy): Bacteria > Actinomycetota > Acidimicrobiia > Acidimicrobiales > SZUA-35 > JAHELU01. The sequence goes on along the minus strand of CBDCFR010000012.1, from coordinate 151,508 downwards.
CTGGTCGACACTGCTGTTCTCCTTCGATTTTCGGTGTGTTTCGATCTGATCGAGTTGCCTCGATCGGCACCATGATGGCACCGTAGGGCGAACACGCACGATTCAGGGGTCAGGCTTTGGTCATCAAGGAAGTTCGGGTCTACGCGGTGCCGTTGGCCACGGTGGTCACCTACAACATGTCGAGCTCCACGGTGGAGACGCCGATGTCGACGGTGATCGCGGTGGAGGATGCCGACGGGCGAGTCGGCTTCGGTGAAGCTTGTGTCGCCAGCCCTCACTATCAAGCGGCCCACAATGATGGGATTAGGGGTGCCTTGGCACTGCTGGCTCCGTCAGTGATCGGTCTCGATCCGATGAAGTCGGCTGTCGTGAATGCGGCCATGGATTCGACCCTTGACGGGCACCGGGAGGCCAAGGCGGCCATCGACGTCGCCTGCTGGGATCTGGCGGGCAAGCGGCTTGATACCCACGTTGTCGACCTGCTGGGCGGCGCCCGCAGCACACCGGTGATGACGTACCACGTGGTTCCCATCGCAACACCTGACGAGGCGGCTGCCACCGCTGAGCGTTTGCAAGCCGAGGGGCACACCAGGCTCCAGCTCAAATCCGGGGGTCGGCCGATTCATCTTGACATCGAGTGCATTCACGCTGTTGCCGACGTGCTGCAGCCTGGTGTCGACTTGGCGGTCGACACCAACCGAGGCTGGTCTACCGTCGAGGCGATCCAGGTCTCGAACGCCTGCCGCCACATCACGATGTCGATGGAGCAACCTTGCGCCACCGAAGCCGAACTCATCGCCATCAAACCATCGATCCACCACCCTCTGATCGTCGACGAGAACACCACCGACATCCGAACCGTGGCCCGAATGATAAGCACCGGCCTGGCCGACGGGTTCGGGCTCAAGATCACCCGATTGGGAGGCATCACGACCATGCGGGCCGTCCGAGATCTGTGTATGTCCGCACGGGTGCCGATGAGCGCCGACGACGCTTGGGGAGGCGACATCATCGGAGCGGCCGGAGTGGCTCTCGGAGCAACCCTCGATCCTCACCTCAGCCGAGGAGCCTGGCTCGCCCACCCCTATCACCAGGTGCATTACGACGAGATCAACGGACCTCGCATCGAGAACGGTCATGTCACGTTACCTGTGGGCGGCCCGGGCCTCGGGCTGGTGATCGACGAGGAGCGTTTCGGGTCGCCGGTGGCCCGGTATCGGGCCTAAAGCGGCAGGCCATATGGTTCCACTACGGTGGAGCACATGACCGCTGCAAACCCTGCCACCAAGATCGTTGCCAAGATTGTTTTCCCGGTGCACGACATGGCCGCGGCCCTGGCCTTCTACCGGAACCTCGGTTTCAAGGCCGAGGATTGGGACGGGTACGCCTGGGTGACCAACAACGACGACGAAGTACTTCACCTCGCACTGATCTCCGACCTGGACGTCGAGGCGAATCGGGCTGCCGGCTACTGGCACGTCCAAGATGTGGACGCCTGGCATTCGGCGTGGACCACGGTCGGAGTCGACGTCGGCGCCGTCGAGGATCAGCCGTGGGGTATGCGCGAGTTCCTCGTGGTCGACCCTAGTGGCAACCGCCTGCGGGTTGGTCAGAACCTCTAATTCGCCGCCGGTCGTTCTTGGCGGCCGCCCTCAGGCCTCCATCGCAGCGGTACCTCGGGAACCGGCGCGGACTCACCCATGTCGTCATGGCCATGCTCGGCGAACCATCGGGAGTACCAGCTGGCCCCGGGCGCCGCGCTTACTCCGTGCAAAATCACCGAGGCGAGAATCACCACACTGATGATGGAGAAGAGCTGATCGGCGTCGTGGCCACGTTCGGCCACCACAAGCAGCCCGAAAATCATCGACGCCAGACCACGAGGTCCGAACCAGCCGAGGAAGGCGACAGTTGGGACTTTGAGCCCGGTACCGGTCATGGCCAGAGCCACCGGCATCATGCGGCCGATCGTGAGTGCGGCGATGGCGCACACGATCACCGCGACCGAGAGAACCTCGAGCGCTGGAATGACCATCATGGCGCCGAACAATATGAAGGTCAGCGAGGCCCCCACCTGACCAAGATCTTCGGCCAGCTCGGTATGGTCCGGCGTTACTGAACCGCCGACAGCTCTCAACGTGATGCCGGCTACAAAAGCCGCGATGAAGCCGTTACCGCCTAGTAGAACGGCCGTCGTGTAGCCGACGGCAACTCCTCCCAACGCGGCTAGTCGTAGGCCGCCGGAATCGGCGAGGTGGTGACTTCGGCTGGCGTTGATCAGGGCACCGAGAGCAACTCCGGCGGCGAGGCCGATGACAACACCGAGCGCAATCTCCACAATCGCGTCTGTGGCCAGCGCACCCGGGCCGTCCAACTCCTCCCCGGCCGCCAGTGCGGCAAACAGCGCGACGGCCGGAACAACCAAGCCGTCATTGAGGCCCGACTCGACGTTGAGCGCTTGCCTGATGCGTACTGGAACCCTGGTGTCGGACACCACCGCTTCGCCAAGAGCGGCGTCGGTCGGGGCCAAGATCGCGGCAACCAATGCTGCCTCGGTCCAACTCAGATCGGTCAGTAGAAGGGCGGTGACAACGGTCCCTCCGATCACGCTCAGCGGAAGACCGATGCCCAATAATCTCACCGGCAACCCCAGGGATTGACGCAGGGCCTTTACGTCGATCCTCGCCGCATCGGCGAACAGCAGCATCGCCAGCGTGGCTTCGGCCAGCAGGATCACGTTCTCATCGTCGATGTCGAGATCGAGCAGACCAAACGCCTCGGGGCCGATCAACACCCCGGCGGCCACAAACATCATCGGTGGGCTTATCGAACGGGAAGCGATCCGTTCCCGTACCAACGAAACAAACAGCAGGATCACGCCGAGTGTCAACAGACTGCCCATCTACTACAAACGTAGACCAACCATGCGAGCATTCCCTACGGTGGAGAGCGCACCAGGAGGTCCTAATAGGAGGTCGAAGTGTCGGGACAACCCTCAAATGGACAAGCAGAGTTGAGTTCGATGCGGGCGTCAATTCTCCATGCCCCCGCACCGGGTCGCCTTGAGATCAGACCCGATCATGTGGTCCGCTGGGACGCCGACGGAGTCATCACCTCGATCACTCCGGCAGAGGACGCTCCACCTGCCGACATCGAGCTGCCGCCGCATCAACTACTGCTTCCCGGTCTTATCGACACTCATATCCACGCTCCACAGTGGCCCCAACTTGGGGTTGGGCTCGACCTCCCGCTGGAGCAATGGCTGTTTGAATACACCTTCCCGCTTGAGGCCCGTTACGTCGACGAGGAGTTCGCGGCCCGGGTATGGGACACGATGGTCCCTGCTCTTCTCTCGCAAGGCACCACAACGGCCGTCTACTACGGATCAATTCATGAGCCGGCCACGGAGTCCCTCGCTCAAGCTTGTCTCAACCATGGTCAGCGGGCGTTTGTCGGCCGAGTGGCCATGGACCATCCCGAGGGAACACCCGACTGGTATCGCGACTCAAGCGCCGCCGAGGCTGTGGCTGCGAGCGCCCGTTCGGTCGAGGCGGTGCGGCGGCTCGATCCAACCGGTGCCCTGGTGCGCCCCATCATCACGCCACGGTTCATCCCGGCCTGCACCGACGCCGCGTTGGAGGGCTTGGGTGAGCTGGCCGAGACCACCGGTGCGTTGGTGCAAACCCACTGCTCCGAGAACGATTGGGAGCATGGCTACGTGATCGATCGCCACGGGCGCACCGATGCCCATTCCCTACATCGGTTTGGCCTGATTCGCGACCACACCGTCTTGGCCCACGCCACCCATCTAACCGACGACGATCGTTCCCTGCTGGCGGCAACCGGCGCCGGCGTCGCGCACTGTCCGCTGTCCAACAGCTACTTTGCCAACGCTGTGTTCCCGGCCCAGCGGGCCTTGGCCGCGGGGGTTCGGGTCGGTCTCGGGACCGACGTCGCCGGAGGCCCCGAGCCATCGTTGCTGAACCAGTGCGGTCATGCCGTAACCGCCTCGCGAATGCTTGAGGATGGGGTGGACGTCAACCTCCAAGATCGTCGGCGACCTGGATCACGGATCGATACAACCACGGCGTTCTGGATGGCCACGGCCGGGGGAGCGGACCTGTTGGGCCTAAACGCAGGCCTGCTGGAGCCGGGGCGCGTCTTCGACGCGTTTGTAGTCGACACCACTGCCATCGACACCATGGCTATCGACACCACTGTCATCGACACGGCGGTGACCGATGTTGCGACCAAGCCGGGCAATCTGCCCGACGGCGATGACGAGGCCGGTTGGGCCCGACTTCTGGAACGTATCGTGCGCAGCGGGCAGAGTTCCATCATCGATCAGGTATGGGTCGGCGGTGTGCCGGTGGTCGGCTAGCCCCGTCGGGCTCGTCCAGGAATCGTCCTGCCCGGCGGTCCACCGGTAGTGTGTAGTCGTGACGCAAGCTCGGCCTGGCCGTCCTCGGATCCACGATCGTGATGCCATCCTCGATCAGGCGGTGGCGGTGCTGTGGTCTCGCGGGATGGCGGGGACGACTACTCGAGTTCTCGAAACCGAGCTGGGCGTGCGGCAGTCGAGCCTCTACAACGACTTTGGCTCGAAGGCGGGCCTCGTCGATCAGGCCGTCGTTCGGTATGAATCCGCGCTTGAAGCAGCCGTCCTCCGACATCTCGACAATCCGGGGCGCAGCGGACTCCTGGCCTTTGTCGACGCTCTGGTGAAATGGGTGGGCGACGACGAACACCGCGGTTGCCTTGTGCTCAACCTTGCCGCCGAAGACCCAAGGCACGAGTCGAGGATGGACGGCTACCGTTCTCGGCTCCGCACCTCGATAGGGGCCTGTCTCGGCGAAATAGACCCAACTGCCGATGTGCCAACCCGCACGGAACTCCTCGTCGCGGCCGTGCTGGGCTTGAGCTTGGCTGCCCGCACCGGCGCTTCAGCTGATGAGCTTCAAGCCACAGCGGAGGCAATCAAAGCCCATGTTTCGGAGTGGTGAGCCAAGGCGCTTCCTAACCCAACGCCTTAGCCCACCACCACCTCATGTGATGGCCGTAATGGCCTGATCGATGGCGCTCGGTGGAGAGGCGCCGGTGATGCGGTGCACCTCGTCGGACCCCCTCATGAACACCAGTGTTGGTGTGGTCGTCACGTCATAACGCTCCACAACGTCGGGATTTTCATCAGTGTGTACTGCCACCAGGCGCCACGATTCGGCATGACTGTCGGCCAATCGCTCCAGGTGTGGTCGAAGAGTGCGGCATGGCTGGCACCAGGTACCCCAGAAGTCGATGATGACTCCTCGATCCTCAGCCAGGAGAACCCGGTTCAATTCGGTGCCGTTGACCTCGTCGAGTTTCACGTCAAGCGATCTCTTCCTGGCGGTACTGCATGTCGGATTCGTATTCCGACTCATCGGACGAGTCCATGTTCATCGTGATGTTGAACTTGTTCCCCCAGTTGAAGATGCCGCAGGCGAACACCATCTCCACAATTTCGTCGTCGGAGAACTGGCTTCGAAGGCTGGCAAAGAACTCATCGGTGACCGTGTGAGGGTCGAGTGCGATACGTTCGGCCAGCGAGATGGCTAGCGCTTCACGTTCGTTGAGGGCGTCTCCGGCTTGAGGCTGATGCTGCATGCAGGCCTCTTCCCTGGGTCCTACGGCGTCGCGCACGGCGACGCTGCGAACAGTGTTTCAATAGGCGCAGTCGTTGATCTGGCCGGTCTTGAGTCGCATCAACTCGTGAATGTGAGGTTCGACCTGGCCTTCGGCGAAGAACGACACGAAGACCGGGACGATGGTCTTGAGGTTCTTCGGGTTGCGACCGATGACTCCGAACATGTTGGCGTCGGCCCACCAACCATCGGTGGCCTGAGCCAGGAGTTCGTTGACTTCAGGGTCCGGGCTCTGGCCTGGCCGAACCGGCTCTATCCGTGTTGCCATATGCATCCCCCTTCTAATTTGGTGCATCTGCTCTAAAATTAGCAGAAGCCGGCTCGGGACACCATGTGGTGGTGTTCGGTCCGCGGGTGCTGTTGGTGTGTCAGCCGAAGGCGAGAGTTTCGCACCGAGCCAGTGCCCGCTCGATGGTGCCGGCGTCGGAGATGAACGTAGCGGTCAACCACACACCGTTTTGCTCAACGAGAATGTCGGACGCTCGTCGAGCCACCTCGTGGTGGTCGAGGTCAGGGCGGGCGGCGGCTACAAGCTCGCCGAGCTTGGCCAGATACCGTCGCTGAGTTGCTTCGTTGATCTCGGCGAACGTGGGATCAACCCCGGCCAGCGACCAAAGCTGTAGTCGAAGACTGAGGTAGGTCGGTGTGAGATATGAGCTGTCGAGGGCTTGGCGGAGCTTGCGGCGGAGCTGCTCGGCGGCGTCACCCTTGCCATTCGGCGTCACGAATTCCAAGTCAACCTCGCCGATCCGTCGGAGGGCCGCCGAGATCAGCTCGACCTTGTTATCGAAGTGGTAGTTGGCCAACCCGACGGCCACGTCGGCTTCCCGAGCCACCGCTCGCATGCTGACGCCGGCTATACCCTCACGGGCCAACACCGAGACCGTGGCGTCGAGTATTCGTTCGTAGGAAGAGCGCTCATCGCCGTGGTCGCCGGTGGCAGCGGTTCGATGCATGGAGCTCAGAGCCTCATCTGCTGGACCTGAGCCGACAGGCCGCCGTCGAGCACCCACATTTGGCCGGTCGCGTAACGAGCCTCGTCGGACGCCAGCCAATTGACCAGATTCGCCATGTCGGTCGGCGTGCCGATCGTGCGGAGTGGATGGGCGTCACGTGCCGCGGCCCGCACGTCGTCCGGATCGGTTCCGGCCGGGAAGAACTGCTGAAGCATTGGCGTGTCGACATAGCCGGGGCAGATGGCGTTGACCCGTATCCCTTCTGGTCCGTGATCGCAAGCCATCGCCCGGGTGAGAGCGTGGACAGCGCCTTTGGATGCGCAGTAGGCGGCCAAGCCAGGGTCGGCGATGAACCCGTCATAGCTGCCGAAGTTAATGACCGAGGCGTTCGCCGATCGGCGCAGAAGAGGTAGCGCGTACTTTGAGGTCAGAAACGTTCCGGTGACGTTGATGGCCATGATCCGATTGAATTGCTCGAGCGTTGTGTCCTCGATCGTGGCTTCGATCTCAATGCCGGCGGCGTTGACCAGCACGTCGAGTCGACCGTGCGCTTCATCGATGGTGGTTAGCATCGCCTTGACGCTCTCCTCGTCGGTCACGTCCATCCTGAGGTACGCGCCGGGCCCCGGCTGATCGCCAACCGAACCTTCTTCGGTCAGATCGGCTGCGTAGACGTGGGCGCCTTCTGCCTCGAACCGTTCGCAGACCGCCCGCCCCGCACCGCCCCGACCGCCGGTTACGAGCGCGACCCTCCCCGCGAGCATCCCGTCGCTTGCGGCGGTCACTGGCTCGCCTGCCGGTACGCGTCGAGAACCAAACCGTGGAAATGGTGCAGCGCGTGTTCGGACAACCCGGAGCCCGATGGATCGTTGACGATCCGACCTTGGGTGAAAGCCGGCGTAGCCATGCCCCGCTGCACACTTTCAACAATGGCGATGTCTTCGGCCTGGAGAACCTCGTCGAGGTATGTGATTGATTCGACTTCGGCCGCATTTGGTTCCGGCGTTTCGAGGAAGAAGTCGTAGGTCTCGTAGGTGAGGCTGGGTCCGGCGGGGATGATTTTGAGGATGATCATGTTGCCGCGGCCGGGGTAGCGCATGATGCACGTGTTGGGCCACAGCCACCACACGGCGTGGTCGGTGACCGATGCATCGCTCACGTCGTAAGCGGTGTTGGCCGTCTTCCCCGCTTCGGCCATGTGGCTGGAGTAGATGCCGTGAGTGGTGACTTTGTACGTGTCCATATCGACAAGCGACACAAAGTCCTTGTGGGCCACATGGCAGTGGTAACACTCCAGGAAGTTGTCGACCACGTTCTTCCAGTTGCTGTGGATGGTGTAGCTGAGCCGATGGGCGAATGTAAGTTGCTCAACGTCGGGAGCCCAGTGGGCGATCTCGGTGCCGAGGTTTCCGGCTTGTTGAGCCAGCGACGCTGCGGCCGGATCGAGGTTGACATAGACGAAACCACCAAACTCTTCGACCGGGATCTGATCGAGGCAAATGGACTCAACGTCGAAGTTGTCGAGGTGTTTGGTGTGACGAGCGGATTGAAGCTGCCCGGCCAGGTTGTAGGACCACCCGTGATATGGGCACACGAGGTTGCCGATTGAACCCTCGCCTTCAACCAGATGGTGGGCGCGGTGTTTGCAAACGTTGTAGAACGCCCGAAGCCGGCCGTGGCGATCTCGCACGGCGACGACCGGCATCCCGGCCACGTCTTCGGCCACATATGACCCAGGTGTGTGTAGCTTCTCGATGTGGCATATCCATTGCCACGTGCGGCTGATTATTGCTCGCTGGTCGACGTCGAACCATCGTTGCTGTGTGTAGGCGTCGGAGTGAAGTGACAGCGAGGAACCAGGTGATGGGGTCCAGCCTTGGCTAATATCGACCGGCATCCTTTCGGTCGGTGGCCGCGGTGGCGAGCTCATGAATCGAACGTACCTCGATTTGAACGGCTGTTCAAGTGGGGTGTCTCGTGCATCCGGCCAACGGGTATCGGGCGAAATCAGGTCGAGAGGTAGGAGGATTGCATGTCCGGACTGGCATCAAGAGCGTTTCGAGCCACTGGCTTTTGGGGTGGGCGTTTCATGCTGCGGCAGTTCGAGCGCAGTTGCCAATCGGCAGTGGAAGCCAACCGGAAGACACTCTTTTCGATTCTCAAGACAAACGCTGAAACCGAATTCGGGCGGATCCACGACTTCGCCCGTATCACTGCCGACGAGTCAGCCGCCGCCTATCGCGATGCCGTGCCGCTGAGCACGTACACCGACTACCGCAAAGCGATTGAGCGGATGGAACAGGGTGAAACCGGCGTGCTCGTAGCCGACGACCTGCTGTTCTTTGCGTTGTCGTCGGGCACGACCGGATCCAACAAGTTGGTGCCCACAACGAAGAAACATCACGGCTTCACGTTTAAATACATGGGCACCGTGGTCCAAGGCGTAATCGCCAACGAGCTCCATCGTCCTGGTCCAAGTGATCGCGGAATCGATCTGATGACCTTCTCCGGCGAGCAGACGCTGTCGTCGGGAGGGGTTCCAGTGGGCAGCGCCACCGCCGAGGCCGTTCGGCGAATGGCCCGCATCGTTCCTCACCTGTGGAACTCCCCGATTGAGGTCTACACCCTCGATGACCTTCCGAGCGCCCGGTACATTCACGCTCTCTACGGTCTGCACAATCGCGATAATCAGTTTGTGGAGGCGGTTTTCGCCCCACGGCTCTTGGAATGGATCCGTGATGTGGAGGCACGCTGGGATGAGCTCGTGGACGACGTGCGCCACGGAACGCTCAGCGCCGATCTTCAGATTGATGACGCCATGCGAGCCAAGGTTCTGGCCGAAAATCCGGCTGACCCGGCTCGCGCCGATGAGCTCGAGGCGGCCACCGCGAATGGATTCGACGGCTTTCTTTCCCGCATCTGGCCCTCGATGACCCATGCCATGACGATCACGTCCGGTTCGTTCTCGGCCTACCTCCCGGCGCTGGAACGTTATCTCGGTGATCTGCCGATCTACAGCCCGAGTTATGGCGCCACCGAGTCCTTTATCGGCGTGGGTCTCTGGCCCGACCGGCCCGGCCACTACGTGATGGCCACGGATCCGGCGTATTTCGAATTCATCGGCATCGACGATGTGGAGCAGGATCAGCCGCCGACGGTTGACATGGAGGGTGTGGTAGTCGGAGGCATCTACGAACTTGTTGTCACCAACCACGCCGGTTTCTACCGGTATCGCCTGGGCGACGTGGTCAAGGTTGTTGACTGCCACGGTGAGGCCCCGGTCATTGAGTTCCTTTACCGGAGGGGTACCCAGTTCGACCTCACCGGCGAGAAGACCAACGAACAGCAGGTGGCCGCCGCCGTCGCCGGCTTGGCGTCGGCGTTGGCCAATCGACACCCAGGTGTTGAGATCGAGGACTACACCACCAGCGCCGACACCGAGTCGTCACCGCCCCGATACGTGCTCCATGTCGAACTCAATTCCGGACCGGACGCGGAGGCCGACGTTGAACTCAACTCGGCTGAGCTGGAAGCTCTGGCAGATGAGTTCGACGCTCTTCTATCGGCGTCCAACCCAGCCGTTGTCGAATACCGAGAAGGTGGCTTCCTGGGGCGCCCTCGACTCGAAATCGTGAGGCCTGGCACGTTTGCACGGCTGGCTGATCTAGCAGTGTCGGGCGAGCGGGCACCAGCCCGCGGGCAGTTGAAAACTCCTCGCCGCGTTGACGGCAGCGCACAGTTGGCCGTGCTGGAGTCTGCCTGCCAGATGTGGGCTTGATAGCGGGATCCTACGTCATCAACCGCCCGCTGTACGTGGCGTGATGTTGGCGATGGCTGGGACAGTCGGCGGGTGGACGCGAACGTCCCCGCCTTCCTGATCGGATGGACGGGGACGAAAGTGATTCTCCGTGTGCAGCAAGCTGGTTGCTGCACAACCAAGTGTTACATGTCGATTGATTGCGAAATCTGGACGGTGTGGCCGTTCTTCAGGACCGGACAGCCCTTGGCGATGGCGGTGGCGCCGGCCATGTCGTCGGCCTTGACGATGGTGTAGCCGGTGAGCGAGGCGGGGTGGTCGGTCGTGCCACCGTCGGGACCGACGGCGCTGGTCTCACCAAACGGCGCGCCGCCGTCGACCAAGGCATCTCCCATCGAGCCGTACCAGGCGCCCCACTCTTCCATCACTGCTTCCATGACCGCAGGATCATCGGGCATCGGGCCCATGTCGCCGTGGTAGGTCAATACGTAGTTAGGCATCTCGTTCCATCCTTGTTGAGGTTTGGTCTGGAGGGCTGGTGCCCTCCCCCTTGTACCCACACGACGAACGACACGTTGTCATATGGACACCCTCGTCAAAACTTTCTGAGAAATCTCGCAGGCGCCGCCACCCTCGGGAGGCAAGATGAAGCAGAGTCGACCAAACCTGTGCGAATTCGCTTCATTTTGGGTCCTCCAACAGCGGAAGGTGCCCTCACCAACTTTGGTGCGAAACCCCGAAACCCCAGCACACGTAGAATGCGAGTGAAGAGCAATCTCCCGTTGCCTTTCACAAGGGCCGAGATACGCAAACGGCCGGGTATGTTCGTCGGATCTACGGGGCCTGTTGGCGTCAACCACATGACACTTGAGGTGTTGGAAAATGCCGTAGACCTCGTACTTGGTGGGCGGGCGACATCCATTTCCGTCGTTTGTCACGACGATCAGTCGGTCGAAGTATCCGATGACGGACCTGGGCTGGATCTGTCCGATGAGCTCGTTCGCGAGTACTTCGAAGAGCGGCATGACTCGGCAACAGCGGATGGCCATTCTCCTCACATCCACCTATGGACGGCCCCGCTTGGTCTTTTCGTTATCAATGCGCTCAGCTCCCGGCTGGTTGTCGACTCGACTCATGCCGGGGTTCGGCGGGTTCACGAGTGGAGTGCCGGTGGGGATCACCACCGGATGATTGCCGAGGAACAGGACGCAAAGTTGAGTTCGCGAACCAAGATTCGATTCTGGCCCGATCCGGAGATCTTCAGCGAAACAAGTCCACAAGCCGATGTCCTTGCCAAACGACTTGACGAACTGACGTGGTTATTGCCCGAGTTGGACGACCTTGAATTCGTGGTGCGACGCACCAACAACACCGACGGCCTTGTCGCCATGATGGACTCGCGTCTAAGGCGCCGCATGAACACGAGGAGATAGCCGGCCTGGTGGTCGTTTGCGCTGTGCGGTCGTTGGCTCCTGAGTTCAGTGGCCCGACCCGCGGCCGTCTTGACGATCCGGTTGTTACCCATGCCGTTGGCGTGGCAATTCGAGAGATGCTGGCAATGAACCCGGATGCTCGGGAGATGGTGCAGCGTCTGGTGGGCCCGGACGGCTAGACAGACTCCTCGGCGTCTTGGAGGTCGTCCATGTCCACCGCTCCACCGAGGAACAGATGCCCGATTTGGGGGTGGTCAAGAATCTCGGTGGCGGGCCCGGCCAGGGCGAGCCGACCTTGCTGCATCACGATGCCGTTGTCGCTGATCTCCAATGCCTTCTTGGCGTTCTGCTCGATCATCAAGATGGTGACGCCGGTGTCTCGAAGTTGAGTCAACAAGCTGAACACCTGTTGCACCAGGATCGGGGAGAGGCCGATCGACGGTTCGTCGATAAGGAGTAGCTTCGGTTCGAGGAGCATGGCTCGCCCGACTTCAAGCATCTTCTGCTCGCCGCCGCTGAGGGTGCCGGCCTGGTCATCGGCCTTGGCCTCGAGAATTGGGAACTGCTCGAATGCGATCGACTTGATGCGCTCGCGAGCCAGCGACAGGTTGCCAAGACTGACCCCTCCCAGTTCAAGATTGTCTCGAACGGTCATGCTGGGAAAGATGTTGCGCCCCTGAGGAACGAAGCTGATGCCCATTCCCAGCAAATCGGTCTGACTTCGGCCGATCAGATCCTCACCCTCATAGAGAATTCGACCGGAGCGAATCTTCAACATTCCAAAGATGGCCTTGAGCGCAGTGGACTTGCCCGCGCCATTCGGGCCGATGATCGTGGTGAGTTTGCCTCGCTCAACCTCGAACGACGTCTCGTGGAGGATCGTGGTGGAGCCGTAGCCGCCGACCAGGTCTTCCATCTTCAGGATGATGTCAGCCACCGAGATATACCTCCACCACTCGAGGATCGTTGCGGACTTCTTCGGGGGTTCCGGTCATCAGCACCGAACCTTCGGCCATCACGATGATCCGATGGGCCAGCCCGAAGATGAACTCCATATTGTGTTCCACGATCACCATCGTGGTGCCGTCGTTGTCGTTGAGATCCTGGATCTGCCGTTCGACGTCGGCCAGCATCGTGAGGTTCACGCCACCGGCTGGTTCGTCGAGGAACACCACCTTTGGATCGGACACAAAGGCCATGGCGGTGTCGAGAAGCTTCTGCTGGCCGTAGCTGAGATTGCCGGCCAACTCGTCGGCCAGGTGGGCGAGACGGAACCGCTCGATCAGACGATCGACCTTGTCGTCCAAGCCCATGCTCGGGCTCTTGAACAGTCGACTGGCGATCGATCCGATGTGCTCCTGGGCAGCGGTCTTCAGGTTGTCGCGGACCGACATGGTCTCGAACACCTGCAGCAGCTGGAAGGTGCGGGCCAGTCCTGCCTTGGCCCGTCTGGGCGGGGTCCACGAACTCACGTCGACCCGGCCCGACGCACCGTCGCCGCCGTTCATTGTCATATCAACCTCGACACTGCCGGTATCGGGCACGTACTGGCCGAGAATGCAGTTGAACAGTGTGCTCTTGCCACAACCGTTGGGGCCGATGACCCCAAGGATCTCGCCGGGGTACACGTCGAACGAAACGTCCTTCACGGCTTGGTTGCCGCCGAACGCCTTGGACATGTTGCGGACGGTGACGACCGGCTTTGTCGCGGTTGGGGTTTCGGTTGTACTCATGCTGTCCCTCCCTTGCCTGTCTCCCGTCGACGTTTTTGAATCCAGCTTCGGAATCGGTTGTAGGAACCGGCCGCTCCTTCGGGAGCCACCAGCATCATGACGATCACGAAGAGGCCGAACCACACTCGGTACCAGTCACCGGTGAAGCGTAGGTAGTCGGCCAGGATGGTGATGGTCGACGTCCCCAACAGGGGGCCGACCAGCGTGCCAAGACCGCCGATCACGGTGGCCAGCAGGAAGTCGAACGACTGGTTGATGTAGAAACTGCGAGGTTCGATGAACTCCACCTGGCGGGCGTAGATTGCCCCCGCCCCGCCAGCCAAACCTGAACCGATGGCGAAGGCCAGCAGCGTATAGGCCCGCACGTCGACGCCGAGGCTGCGAGCGCGACCGGCATTGTCTCGCAATGCTTTGAGTGCTCGGCCCCAAGGTGATCGCACGATCCACCAAACCACGCCGAGCGAGAACAACAGATAGATGTATCCGAAGTAGTAGAAGTTGTGCGACGGCAACATGTCGAAACCGAACAGTTCGAAGTCGGACCGCAGCACCCGCATACCTCGCGAGCCTCGGGTGAGGGAATCCTCATTGTTGAGGAACAGGAAGACCAACAGGTTGAAGGCCAGCGTGACAAACGCCAGCCACGGGCCCTGCACCCGCAGGGCGGGAAAGCCGATCAGCACGCTGAACAACATGCTCACCACGATGGCGATCGGGATGGTGGCTAGGAAGGGAAGGTCGGGGAGGTCGACCGTCAGTCCCCACAGCGAGACTTCTTCGCCGAAGTCGAGCAGCACCGACGTGTAGGCTCCGATGCCCAGGAAAGCTGCCTGGGCCAACGAGATCTGACCGGCGAAACCCTGCGTAAGGTTCATGCCGACGACCACCGCCCCAAAGATGGCGAACAGCCCGAGGTCGGTCATGGTGGAGCCGGCTCGCCCGATGGGGAACAAGGCCATGAAGATGAAGAAGCCGATGATGGCAACCCACTTGACCATCGAGGCGTTGATCGTCTTGTCGGGCACCAGCAGATGAGCGGTCCCGATTCCGGCCAGGGCAATCAGCCAAGGCCAGATCAAACCGCCGAATTCGGGCCGGTCGATCGGCATGGCGATGATGAAAGCTGTAGCCGCCAGCATTGCTAGCGTCAGCGGAATCGACAGCCGACCGCGATCAACAGTCTCGATGTTGTCTTTCCGGTTCTCCAGCTCCAGGTCTGGCATGAGTTCGACGGTGTTGGATCCGCCTGCGTCGGTGCTCATATGCGACGCTCCTCGGCTCGACCGAACAAGCCTTGGGGCCGGATCAGGATCACGAGTATTAACAGGATCAACGGGCCGGCCTCTCGGTAGAGGTTGGACACGTAGGCACCCGACCAGTTCTGCAGGACACCAACCAGAAAACCGCCGTACAAGGCGCCCCGCACCTGATTAAAGCCGCCGATTATTGCCGCGGTGAAGGCCAGAAGGCCGAGGTTGAGACCCATATCCCACCGAGCGTTCACGCTAGGGGAGACGAGCAGAGCGGCGATGGTGACGAGCACCGCGTTGATGGCGAAGGTCAAGAAAATCATGCGGCCAACCGGGACGCCGAGGACCTGGGCGGTCTCGGCGTTTTGAGCGGCGGCCTGCATCTGGCGGCCGAGGAACGTTTTCCGCAAGAAGACTTGGAGGGAGAGGATGGTCACCGTGCAAATGACGATCACGCCGATGTCATCGGCGGTAATGGCCACGCCTCCGGGGCGCCATACCTCATTGCCAAACACCGAGGGGAAGGCCTGAGGAGTAGCGGCCCAAGCGGTGTGGATGTACTCCCGGAGGAAGAGCCCGACGCCGATGGTGGCGATCACCAGAGGAATGTCGTCGCCGCCCGGTTCGAGGAGCCGATCGACGAGTGAAACCTTGAACACGTAGCCCAACAGGAAGATGGCGATCGGGATTGTCAGCGCGAAGGCAGCGATTAAACCGATCGAAGGAAACGCGAATCCCACGTTGGCCCCGCCGATAAACGGAACGTAGTCGGGAATCCCGAACGTCGGTTCCCTCATCCCAAGTGTCAGGATGAGCACGGCGGGAATCAAGATGAACTCGCCGTGAGCGAAGTTGATCGCTCCCGCCGTTTGCCACAACAGGGCGAACCCCACTGCGGCGATGGCAAAGATCGCTCCGGTTGCCAAACCGGAAATCGTTACTTGCAGAAACTGCTCCATTAATCCTCCGGAGTTATCCCGTTAGGCCCTATCCCATCAACCATCCCGTTAAGTAGTGTGGCCGGTGCCCAAGGGCACCGGCCACATAACCAACCTTGGTCAGCTACCTATGGGAGGAGATCAGCAGCCCCGGTCGGCAAGGTTGCCGAGTGGCGGAGCCACAGCCGATACCTGGCCGACACCGTCGATGACCTCGACGATGAAGCTGTCACGGTCGACGTCGCCGTTGGCGTCGTAGGTCACGTCGAACAGCACACCCGGCTCATCAGCGGTGGTGATGGTGGCGCAGTGAAGCTCGCTGGTGAAACCAACCCGGTCGAAGGCACCCATGCGCTCGGTGATTTCCTTGAGCACGTGCACACCGAGGTAACCCTTGATGTTGTTGTGGTCGATACCGGTGATTCCGGGGTGGAAGGCCTCATGAGCAGCCAGCCAGTCGGCGAACTGATCGGCACTGGCAACAACGCCGGAGTGCGACTTGGCACCGTCGGCCGAACCGGGGGTGGCCAGCTCGATGGAGGCAGCCGAGGTGAGCGGGTCAGCGCCGTAAAGCTGCTTGTCGAATCCCTGGGCGGCAACTTCGCTGAAGAAGGCACCGGTCTCGATCTCGGAGAAGAACACGAACACGGCGTCGGAATCGGAAGCGGCCAGTTGGGTTACCTCAGCAGAGAGGTCGACCTGCTCGGGCTGAATGGTGATTTCCTCACCAATCTCGATTCCGGCGGCAACCATGGAGTCCTTCTGGGCCCCGGCGCCACCGGCACCGAACTCGTCGTTCTTGAAGATGATGTCGATCTTCTCCACGCCCTGCGAAAGCATGTACTCGGTGAGCTTCGGTGCGCTGTTGTCGCCACCGAATGAGGTGCGGAAGATGAAGTCGTTGTCGCCGTTCTCGGCCCTGTTGGTGATGGCCGGTGACTCCGAACCAACGATCTGCGGGATCTGAGCTCGCTGAGCTTCGACCATGTTGACGATGGTGGAGCCGGAGAACATCGGGCCGATGATGGCGTAGGGGTTCTTCTCGGCACCCTCGGCCACGACCTGCTTCGACACGTCGGGGTCGGCCTGGGTGTCCTGCCACTCGATCTCAACGGTGCAGCCCAGGATTCCGCCTTCGGCATTGATGTCGGCGATGGCGTGGTCGACGCCGGCTCGCCAGTTCACACCGGCGGGCTGGTTGGCCTCATACGGTCCGAAGAGGAAAACGGTGCCATTGTCATGGGGGCACTCGGCTCCATCACCGTCGCCGTCTTCCATGGCTTCGTCTTCTTCCATGGCTTCTTCGGAGTCCGACTCATCGTCCTCCATCGCTTCGTCGGATTCCGACTCGTCGGTCTCGGCGGTCTCCGCCTCGTCCGTTTCGGCCGCCGTCGAGTCGTCGTCCGACCCGCAAGCGGAGGCAATCAGTGCGAGGCCAAAGAGCAAGGCCAGGGCTCGCAGCAATCTGCGGTCCAAATTCATATCCACTCCCAATACGGTTAATTCACTACATTGAATTATGGGAACAGTAGTGACTGGCTGGACGGTCGTCAACCTGCTCAGGTCGAATCGAGCCGAAACCGTAGTGTCGACGACGTTGCGAGATGTCCGCTACTAGTCGCCGACGTAACGCTCTGACGCTGGAGCGCCAAGCACTGGGAGGAGGCGCCCGAATTCCGCAGCCGCCTCGACGTCGCCATCTATCACCGCTCGAAACATGCTGACGTGGGCCGCCACCCGGCGGCGCTCCCGAGTCATTTCCTGATCGGTGGTGGGAGGGTCGATGGTCACGACACCCTCCACCGTGGCCGCCAACAGGTCTTCGAAGATGGCGGCGAGCGTTCGATTCTCGCTTAATCCGAGCATGACCCGCTGCCCCTGCCAGATCAGCTGATGGGTTGTGAAGGCAGCCGGCTCGGCCGCCTCGATCTCGTCGGTGATCCGCGACAACTCGGCCAGAAGCGTCTCATCCCTATCTTGGGCCCGGGCGGCACTGGTGCCAACCAGCGAGATCAAGGCCTCCCTGATTTCGCGGTTCTCGGTATACATCGCCGTGTCGCGGGCCCAGGTGAGCTTAGTGCCAAGCCGAAGCACCGGACGCGTGCGGTCGACGAACACGCCGCCGCCAGGGCCACGGCGCACAGAGATCAACCCGTCGTTCGAGAGCAGAAGGAGAGCCTGATCGATGGTTGGGCCGGCAACACCGAACTCCTCCTGCAGCTCACGCTTGAGGCCAAGACGATCACCGGACTTCAGACCGCCCTCGACGATACGTCGTTCGATCTCGCGTCGGATGGACTCTGGAATCGAGTCGAAGTTGTTCATTGGCTGTTCATCTTCGCTGCTCGTCTTCAAGGGTCGTGGGAAGTCGTTCGACCGTGACCGTATCACTGTCAGCGGCCCGACGAGATCATCCAGGGAGGTTCGCTGCCGATGGAATCGTGACGTCGTGCACTTGAAGGTCGACAACATTAACCATAATCACTACATTGATTTCTTGTCTCATCCCCGATCAACAAGAGGAACCACGTTCACGTGTCCAAGTCCCTCACGTATGGCGGCTCGGGTCGTCCCGTTCGACTAGCCATCATTGGAACCGGAGGCATCGGCCGCCTTCACGCCGAGCGCGCCGCCGCTCATGCCGCCGTCGATCTGGTGGGGTTGTGTGGTCTCGACGACGGTGCGGACGCTCTTGCCGGTGCCCTCGGCGCTCCGCTGGTTCGTGACTATGAGAGGCTGCTTCAACTCGAACCCGAAGCAGTGATTGTTGCCACGCCCAATCAGACCCACCTGGAGATCGGGGGGTTCTTCGCCGACAACGGGATCCACATTCTGATCGAGAAGCCGATTGCCGAAACTCTGGATGCCGCCGGCAAGCTGTGCGCGAGAGCCGAGGAAGCCGGGGTCTACATTCTGGTCGGGCATCATCGGCGGCATCATTCGCTGGTGCGGGCGGCGCGGGAGTTTGTGCAGGATCACATCGGCACCCTGGTGACCACCAACACGTTGGTTACGATGCGCAAGCCCGACTCCTACTACGAGCTGGAGTGGCGTCGAAGCGAGGCAGCGGGGCCCTTGCTCGTCAACCTGATCCATGAGGTCGATCTGTTGCGTACGGTTTGTGGCGAGATCGATCGAGTGCAGGCGGCTTCGGCCAAGCTCAACCGCACGTTTGAGTTCGACGACACCGCGGCCATGATCCTGCACTTCGCCAACGGTGGCCTTGGCACCATCGTGATCTCGGAATCGACGGCGTCACCGTGGAGCTGGGAGGCTTCGGTCAGCGATGGCATGGGATTCCACAACGCCGGGCAGGACCACGCTCAATTCATCGGCACCAACGCCTCGCTTAGCTTTCCCAGTCTCACGGCGTGGCGTTATGACGAAGGTGAAGCCGAGCCGGGTTGGGAGTCGCCGCTACACAGTCGTCGCATCGACGTCGGCCGCAATAACCCCTATGACGACCAGATCGCGCACTTCGCCCAGGTCGTGCGAGGCGAGGCCTCGCCCTTGGTCTCGGGGCGCGATGGCCTGCGCAGTCTCGCCGTGGTCGATGCGGTCGTCATGGCTGCGGCCATTGGCGAAGTGGTCGAGGTCGACAAGCTGCTGACCGGCCTCTGAACGCTCTCGGGTGGCAGAGCCTCGATCGGTCGTTTGTTCGCGCCATGGTTCACGATTGTGAGCGGCGACCGATCAACGCCTCGAGCCGTCGGGGGCACCCTACCACTCGCCAGAAACGAGTCGTGATGGAGTCACACAATCACGAGTGTGTCGACTGTCAGAGCACTGATCTGCTCGAACTCGACCACAACCCACCGTTTCGCCAAACCCGCCACACAATCACAACCGAGCTCGAGCCGCGTTGCGTTCCATGCCACCGGGCCCGCCATCGAATCGATCAGGGTTTGACCGACAGCGACCACTCGCTGTTGTTCACCAGGAAGTAGGCGTATTCGTAGACCGAGGTTCCTGAGCGTGATGGCTGGTCGGAGAACGCGATGTGTTCAATGGCGAGAGGAAGCGCATCGGCGATTGTGGTGGGCGGCTGCCCCACGGTGAACAGGGGCATGTAGCCGGTGGCGCATAGTTCGGCCTCCCACGTTCGCTCCCACTTCTTCGTGAATGTGGCCCAGGCGAGGTGGCCATCGCGGCCCGGAAAGCTCTGACCCGGATTGGTCGGAAGATGGCCGGCGATCGCGGGCTCGTCGGAAGGAAACAAAACCACAATGGCATCATCACAGAACGTGTAGCAGGGGCTGCGTCTTCGCCAATGGTTTACGATCTGGTTCTCCGCGACGTTGGCCATGAGCCACTGATGTAGCCACCAGTCTGCGGTGGTCAACCCTCGTAGCGGAGCGCCGGTTGGTGTGGTGGCCTCACGAATCTCTAACTCGGATGGGCGTCGCCCAAATGCTTGTTCTAGGCGTCGGGCTCGGTGCTCCAAGTGGCTGTGAATGTTGTCGTCGGATCGCCTTCCGGTACCGACTTCGTCTAGTTCCTCGGCATGCCAGTCGAATCCGGCCTGCCCTGGAACAGACACCCACTGCTGGTCCAGCGACCATCGTGGATCGCCAAGCCGGTCGGGCTCGCCCGAGATTGCCTCTTGCGGAAGGATGCTGGCCGCACCGGACAGATGGCCAGCAAAAAGCGATGCGTCGCCTACGACCGGAGTCCATTGTGAGCCAGCCAGCGCCGTTCTGGCTTCCTGCCACAGGCTGAGGTCGGCGAGTGTGGGCAACTGCTCGTCGTCTCCGCCAATCAGGCCGTTGACGTCGATGGCGACTAGCGGAGCGTCCCATCCTGCGGCTTCAACTTCCGATAATGGACCGTTAGCCAGGCTCGTGGCGGCCAGAAGCGCAGCAACTTCATCTGCAGCTGTTCCCATTTCGGCACGATACCGATGCCGGGTACTTGACGGCGGCTGTCAGCAATAAGGTATATTCATCTAGGTGAATTCAGTTGACGTTCCGACAGAGCCTGTGGGCGCCACCTCGTCACCCAATGCCGCATCGCCGAACGCCTGGTCGTCGGCGATTGCGGCCACCACAGTCGACGGGATCAACATTCGGGGCTACGACCTACGGGAGCTGATCGGCGAGGTTTCGTTCACATCGGTTGTTCACCTCCTCTACAGCGGGGAGCTGCCGACGCCGGCCGCAGCGGCTCTTCTCGACGCGTTGATGGTTGCCTCGATCGATCATGGCCCCGGGACCCCCTCGGTGCTGGCCGCCCGAACCGTGACATCAGGTGGTGCCACGTTCCAGGCCGGAGCCGCGGCCGGGCTGTTGGCCATGGGCCAGTACCACGCCGCGGCGGTAGGCGACTGCATGGAAGCGGTGCTGTCGGTTGGAGCTGAGACGGACGCGCCCGGTGCGGCCAAGAAGCTCGTCGCCGACTACCGCAGCCGTGGCGATCGCCTTCCAGGTTTCGGGCATCGGCAACATAAAACCCGGGATCCCCGGGTCGGCAAACTCTTCGGCATGGCCCGAGAACAGGGTGTCGACGGGCGATACATCGCCGCCGCGGAAGCGATTGAAGCCGCACTGCAGCAAGCAACCGGGCGGCTCCTGCCCATAAACATCGACGGCGTCTATGCCGCAGTGTTGGCCGAGATCGGCGTACCCGCTGATTCCGCCAACGCCATCTTCATCGCCTCCCGCATGGCCGGGGTGATGGCCCACGTGGTCGAGGAGCGAACGACCATGCCACCTATGCGCCGAATCGATCCCGTGGCCCACAGCTACAGCGGGCCGCCGAGCCGGCCACTCCCAACAAACGAATCCGGAGACCGACAGTCAGGAGAAAAACAGTGAGTCGAACCGTTGCCGAACAGCTTGTCGACTACCTGGCCCGCCGGGGCGTAAAGCGGGTGTTCGGATTGTGTGGCCACACCAACATCGCCGTGCTCTCGGCGATGGCCGACAGCTCCATCGACTTCATCAACGTACGCCACGAGCAGATCGCGGCTCACGCCGCCGACGGATACGCCCGAGCCACCGGCCAAGCATCGGTGGTGCTCAGCCATCTGTCGCCCGGCCTAACCAACGCCGCCACCGGTGTGGCCAACGCCGCCCTCGACTGCATCCCCATGGTCGTCATCGCCGGTGATGTTCCCACCCACTACTACGGCAAACACCCGCACCAGGAAGTCAACCTCCACGCCGACGCCGCCCAGTACGAAATCTACCGCCCGTTTGTGAAGCGGGCCTGGCGAGTCGACAGCCCCGAACTCCTGCCGGAAATCGTGGAGAAGGCCTTCGCTCTGGCCGAGTCAGGCCAGCCCGGACCGGTGCTCGTCAATGTGCCGATGGATGTGTTCTCGGCCGAGATCGATCCGGAGTTGTTCGCCCGTCTCGACCACAACACTAAGTCGCTCATCAAACCGTCGATCGACGACGAGACCGCGAGCCGGATCATCGATCGGCTCGTCGAGTCCGATCGGCCGGTGCTCTATGTCGGCGGCGGCGTCCACCTGGCCAGGGCCCAGCGTGAGCTGACCGCGTTTGTCGACCACATGGGAATTCCGGTGGCCCACAGTCTGATGGGCAAGGGAGCGGTGGCCGACAGCAATCCGCTGGTACTCGGCATGACTGGCTTCTGGGGCACCGAGCTGACGAACAAGACGTGCATGGATGCCGACACCATCCTTGCCATCGGCACCCGGTTCAAGGAAGCCGACAGCAGCTCCTGGTACCCGGGCTACACCTTCGACATCCCACCGACGAAGCTCATCCACATTGACATTGAGCCTTCTGAGATCGGTCGCAACTACCCGACCGAGATCGGCGTGGTGGCCGATGCGGCGGCGGCACTGCGAGTGCTGAATCGAGTGGCCCGAGAGCGGTATCCCGACGGCTTCACCAACTCCGAGATCGAGGCCAGGATCGCCGCCACCCGCGCCGGGTTTGCCAACGCCAACCGGGAGATGGCCACCAGCGACGCCTGGCCGATGATGCCGGAGCGGATCCTCGCCGATACCCGTACCGCCCTGCCCGACGACGGCTACATCACTACCGACGTGGGCTGGAACAAAAACGGCGTCGGCCAACAGTTCCCGATCCTGGAGCCCGGCACGTTCATCACACCTGGTGGATTCGCCACGATGGGATTCGGTCCGTCGGCCGCCATTGGAGTGAAGCTGGCAGCCCCTGATCGAACCGTGATCTCGCTTGTTGGCGACGGCGGTTTCGGGCAGAACCCGGCCATGTTGATGACTGCCGTCGAGCTCGACCTGGCCATCGTGTGGGTGGTCATGAACAACAACGCCTTCGGCACCATCGCCGGGTTGCAGATGGCTCACTACGACCTCACCTACGGAACTACGTTCCCCGGGCAAATCGGCGACGGGACCCCCGACTACGCCGCCATCGCCAGGGCCTACGGCGCCGAGGGGGTGCGGGTCGAAACCGCCGCTGGGTTCCTCCCGGCGTTGGAGAAGGCCATCGCGTCCGGGCGCCCGACCGTGCTCGACGTGGCCATGAAAAACAACCCGACCCCCACCACCGGGCACTGGAACATCCTCGACATCTACTCACCCGACCGCGACGTGTCCCACGTCGCCACCGACTAGGAGCTATCACCCGTGGCTAGAGAGATCACCGTAGAAGAACAGCAGGTGGCGGCCGACATGTTGGCCAAAGCCCGAGTGGCCATGGCCGAGATCGCCGACTACAGCCAGGAGCAGGTCGACCGGTTGGCCCAGGCCATCGGTTGGGCCCTCGGCAATGAGGAAACTTTCACCCGGCTGGCCCAAATGGGGGTGGACGAAAGCGGTTCCGGTGATCGGGTTGGTCGGCCCGGCAAACGGTTCAAGATCCACGGCATCCTCCGTGATGCGTTGCGGGCCCCCAGCGTTGGCATCATCGAAACCGACGAGGCCCGTGGGCTGGTCAAGTACGCAAAACCGGCTGGTGTGATCGCCTCGATCGTGCCGATGACGAACCCGGCACTCACCCCTCCGGGCACGGCCATCAACGCCATCAAGGCCAAAGACGCCGTGATCTTTTCTCCCCACCCCCGCACCAAACACACCACTGGCGAGGTCACTCGCATCCTGCGGGAGGTGATGGTGCGCGAAGGTGCTCCGGCCGACTTGTTCCAGTGCGTGGAGAACCCGTCGATCCCGCTGTCGCAGGAGCTGATGGCGATCTGCGACATGACGTTGGCCACCGGCGGTCCCTCGATGGTGAAGGCGGCCTACAGCTCGGGCAAACCTGCTTTCGGCGTCGGCGCCGGGAACTCGACGATGGTCATCGACGCCACCGCCGACATCGAGGAAGCGGCGCACAACACCCGTCTGTCCAAGACCTCCGACTTCGGATCGGGCTGCTCGGCCGACGGCAACATCCTGATCGACGACTCGATCTATGACCGCTTCGTGGCCCAACTGGTGGCGGAAGGCGGCTACTTGGCCGGTGCCGAGGAGAAGGCGATGCTCGAAGCAGCCATGTGGCATCCGGAAACCGGAGCCCGCACCATCAATACCGTTGCCAAACCGGCCCCGAAGCTGGCATCCGAAGCGGGCTTCACCATTCCCGACGATCGGCTGTTCATCGTCGTTGAACAAGAGGAGATCGGGCCGGAGCACCGGTTCTCCTCGGAAAAGCTCACCACGTTGCTCGCCGTCTACCGCTGCGCCGACTGGGACGACACCCTAGACCGAGTTCGCCGCATTTATCAGGTCGGAGGGACCGGTCACTCCTGCGGCATCTACAGCTTCGACGACGAACACATCGACCAGCTGGCCCGAGTGGCCCCGGTCAGTCGAATGATGGTGCGGCAGCCGCAGTCGAAAGCCAATGCCGGATCGTTCACCAACGGCATGCCGATGACGTCGAGCCTCGGCTGTGGCATCTGGGGCGGCAACGTCACCAACGAAAACATCAGCCTCAAACATTTCCTCAACGTCACGTGGGTTAGCCGTCCAATCGATGAGGACCGTCCCTCGGAGCAGGAGTTGTTCGGTGAGTTCTACGGCACCGAGGCGCCCTAGTCGTGCGCAGGGAATTCTCGCTGGCCTATCTCTCCGTGGCGGGCGCCTCACCACATGAGATGATCGACGTGGCCTCAGCCACCGGATACGACCACGTGAGTCTGCGGCTTACCAAGGTCACCCCCGACGAGGTGCTCGCTCCGCTCCTGGACGATCCAAAGCTCGTTACCGAGGTGGTGAAATACGCCGCCGATGCCGGGGTAGGCATCCTCGACGTGGAGCTCGCTCGGCTCGGTCCCGGCCAAGACGCCTCCGACTACGCCCGGTTCATGGCTTGCGCCGGAGAGCTGGGCGCCCGGTTCGTGCTGGCCCAACTGCCCGACCACGACCGTCGTCGGGCCACGGCTAACTTCGCTGAACTCTGCCGGCTCGCCGCCCCCTACGACTTGACCGTCGGACTTGAGTTCATCCCGTGGTCGCCGACTCCCGATCTGGCTTCGGCGGTTGAGATCGTCACCGGGGCCGGTGAGCCCAACGGTGGCATAGTGGTGGACACCCTGCACTTTTGTCGTTCTACGTCGACGGTCGATCAGTTGCGGGTGTTGCCGCCATCACTGTTCCCATTTGTGCAACTGTGCGACGCTCCCCGCTACACGCCCTACACCGGCGACGGCATGATCCACACCGCCCGTGAGGCCCGCTACTTCCCCGGTGAAGCGGGACTCGACTTGCGCCCCCTTGTGCAGGCGCTTCCGGCTGTGCCGTACGCACTGGAGATTCCCAATGATCGGCTGCGGGCCGACATCGGCACCGAAGAGTTCGCCCGCCGAGCGTTGGAAGCCACGCGGCGCTTCCTGGCCCAGAGCGGCATCGTCGAGAGGTTGACATGACCGATAGATCCCGCACCGTTCAACATCCCGGGGGCTCGTATCCCTACTCCGTGGGCACCGGTCTGCTCTCCGACTTCCGCGCCCTTGTGGACCTCGATGGTCCAGTGGCAGTGGTGAGCGACGCTCGATCGGCCGAGTTGTTTCTTCCCAAACTCGAGCCGGTCGAGCTCGCCGTGGTCTTGCCAACCGGGCGTAACCAGAAGACCCTGGAAGCAGTTCAAGAAGTCCATCGGCAGATGCTCGACGCTCGCCTCGATCGCTCCGCCACTGTGGTGTCGCTTGGCGACAGCATCGTCAGCGACGTGGCCTCCTTCGCCGCCGCCACCTACTTGCGAGGCGTGGACGTGGTGCACATCCCCACAGAGCTAATCGCCATGATCGACACCAGCATCGGTGGCAAGGTCGGGCTTGATGTTCCTCACGGCCGCAACCTCATTGGCCTCTTCAAACAACCGAAAGCGGTGGTGGCCGACGTCACCACATTGCTACATCTGACCGATCTCGACTTCTCGGCCGGCATGGCTGAAGTGGTCAAACACGGATTGATCGAGGGCGGAGCGATGCTGGACACACTCGAGTCCACATCTTGGGCCGCCGGGCGCCATCGAGATGAAGCGGCGTTGGCGGCGTTGGAATCATTGGTTGCCGATGCCGCCGCGGTGAAGATAGAGGTGGTTGAGGAGGATCCCCACGATGAGGACCGGCGCCAGGTTCTGAACCTCGGTCACACTTTTGGCTACGCGTTCGAGTCGGCCACCTACGGCGAACTCAGCCACGGATTGGCCGTTGGCCTAGGGCTTGTGGCCGCCGCCGATCTGTCGCTGCGGCTCGATCTCTGCCCCGACTCGTTGCCTGCTCGTGTGACCGATTTGGTCGGCCGGGTTGGCGTCAACACGATGCTGCCCCGAGCCGTTGACTACCGTGCGATCGAAAGGGCGCTCGCTCAAGACAAAAAGCGTCGAGGGTCCGATCCCCGTTTCGTATTGCTCAACGACATCGGCGAGCCGGTGGTCCGAACCGTGCGCGACCACGCCGTCGTCAGTCAGGTGGTGACGGCCCTGCAGCCCCAGTCGGTCTAGAAGCATCCGCCTACGGTCCCACTAACTCGATCGTGACCTCGGGTGCCGACGTTGCGTCCACCGAATCGGTCCAGAAGTTGTTACCGCCCGTCGGACGGTCGAGCGGAACATGCCAGACCCCGAATCGTCGGCTTTGCTCATGGAACGCGTGAACCGAGGTATTCACCGTGGTCGGCGTGTCTCGGTCGACAAAAGCGGTTGCTGGAAGTGCGGCGGGATCCAACCGTAAGACGGCCCGCCCATCGCCATCGGTGGTCGTCTCCGCAAACGCTATGAGCTCGACAACCTCGCCGGCGTCGGCGTTCGCCGCGGCCCGCGAATCCGGCTCGATCATAAGCGACACGTGGGCTCCCGCACTGGAACACCATGTTGGTCGACAGCCACCACGGTGACGGCAATCGGCTCGGCTGGTGCTGTGATGATGGAGCACGCATTCATCGCTACCACCATCAACAACCCGCAGGCCAGCATGCGGCCGAACGAGGAGGACGACATCCGTAACTTCGTCATAGCGATCGTGCCACGAGCACCAGCCCGCCCATGATGGCCAGGACCAGCACGAAGGTCCGGAACCCGGGGCGGTCAAGTATCGGTCGCAGATACCGTGCCAGTCCTAGCCCGACGAAGGCGCCCGGTGCCAGGAGGCCGGTGAGGAACAGCTCGTGTCGACCGAAGTTTCCGGTAAGCGGTAGAGCCACCAGGGACACGAGAATTATCCCACTGAGAAATGCCGACACAGTGAAACGAAGGCTGTTCGGTTTCATGTTGGCGAATACCAATATCAACGGCGGACCGGGTATGGCGGCGGTAACTGCACCAAACGCTGAGAACGCTCCGGCCGCCACCTCCAACGACCTCGTGCGACGAATCGGAGGGCTGACCAGGATGGCCAAAGCGGCGGCCGCCGTGCTTAGCCCGACCAGGATTGCCATCGTTCGGCTATCGACAAGTGAAAGAACAACTACGCCGGCGGCCACGCCAATTGGAAGGCCCCAGAAGCAATTGCGAAGCGCCTGCACGTCGGCGTGGGGTCGTTCGGCAATGATGTGCCGAGCGCCGACGACCATGCCAACCGCCAGAAGCGGCCCGGGCCCGAACGCCGGATCAATTGCGACCAGCCCTGGTGCCGCCACCAAACCAAGCCCGATTCCAGCACATCCCTGCACGGTTGCCGCGGCCGCGATCAATGCGAGTGCCGCAAAAAGCTCAAGCCCGCTCACCTCGTTCTGTTTTCCTCTCCGTCGATGGAGCGGATCTTACCGCACTGGCAGGTGGGTGATAGTTGTGGTCGCCCTCCTAGGGTGGTGTTGTGGGGGATCCCTTCAGTCGGCTACCGACGGTCTTGTATCTCTTTCTCCGGCACCCGGGACGAGCAGCGATTGTGTGCGCGGCCTTTGCCGCGCTCATGGGTTGGTATACGTTCGGCACAGACGATGGCGACGGGCTGGAGTGGGGCTTGGGGCTTTTGGTGATTGGTCCTTCCGTCGCTTGGAGTCTTTATCTGGTTGTCCTGACCTGGCGCAGACGCAAGGATCCACTGGCCGGCCTCCATCGAATACTCCGTAAGCAGGAGAGTCTCTGGGACGACCCCGTGGAGCCGCTGCCACCCGATCCGGCGAATCCAGCAACTCCTCTCGCTGCCCAGGCGCGTCTCTTTCGCTCCCAAAGCAGCGCCAACGGTCATACGTGGCACAGCGTGATTGTGGCCAACCACGACGCACTCTGGATCTGGATGGTCCGCCAACGAGACGCTCGAAAGCTGGCCGGGCACATCCAGCATGGACTACTGCCGCGCAGCCCCAAACCAAAAGTTCGCGTCGGTTGGCACGAGCTCGCGGGCATCATGCGGCTTACCGGGAGTTCCAAGATTACTATCGAGACGATCGAGGGAAATGGCAAACGGTCGTACAAGTACGTCGAGATGGGAAACAATATCGACGCGGTTTGGAGTGGGCTGGTTTCGTGGGGTTGGCGGCAGGAGACCATCGCTACGCCTTCGCCCTTGAAAGGCAAAGATGTTCTCCGTAATCTCTGGTTGCCGGCTTTTGGCGGCGCGGTCGTCGGGCTCTTTGCCTACGAGTCGAGTTCCGGACCCGACTGGATCTACGCCGGTTTGGTCGCCGCCTTCATCGGTCTTGTGCTGGTGGTGGTCAGGCTAGGAGTGATGTCAAGTCGGCGTGTTCTACGCCCCGTCCCGCTATTGGCGCCGTCGCTGCGAACGTAAAGAACCCCACGAAACATCGTGGGGTTCGAGATCAAACTACTGCAAAATCTCTGTGCGCGAGGAGGGACTTGAACCCTCACGTCCTTTCGGACACAGGAACCTGAATCCTGCGCGTCTGCCAATTCCGCCACTCGCGCGAGTGACAATTTCGTACCTTTAGTCATACCCTCTGCGGCGAGCCAAAATCGGTGAAACACCGCTTCGGGTACCGGTGCATCGTAGCGCGGTTTCCCGTCAACGCGATTACATATTTTGGTTCGGGCGACTACCGTAGAGGTCATGGTTCTGAAAAGTTTCGAGGACCGCTTGGAACGGATCGTCGAGGGTGTGTTCTCGCGATCGTTCAAAAGTGGACTCCAGCCGGTGGAGATCGGTCGGCGGCTAATCAGAGAGATGGATGCCAGTCGCACCGTCGACGTCAGCGGCCGCGCCTTGGCTCCCAACCGGTTTGTTGTTCGTATGTCCGAGGAGGACTACGAACGGTTCCTCGAAGTGCAGCGTTCGCTGATCGCCGAACTGGCCGCCACCGTGCGCGGCTACGCCGCTCAGGAAGGCCTCAGCTTCCTAGGTCGGGTGTCGGTTGAGCTGCAAACCGAACCGTCGCTTCGAGTCGGCATGTTCCGTCTTCACCCGTCATACGACGAGCGCCTTCCCGAGGTTGAGCCCGATGGCTGGCTTGAAGGTCCGAACGGCACGCGTTACCAGCTGAAAAACGGAGTCATGAGCATCGGCCGTCTCTCCACCGCCGACATCATGTTGGCCGACCAGAATGTGTCACGACAGCACGCTGAGCTTCACCCGGTGGGTGATACCTACCAGTTGGTCGACCTTGGGTCCACCAACGGTTGTAAAGTCAACGGGCAACGTATCGAACGGCAGGTCCTCGTCGATGGCGATGAGATCACGCTCGGTCCGATCAAGCTGCGATTCCGCAGACCGTAAGCAACTCGCCCAGTCAGTTAATTCTCAGCAAAGTGTCCGACGCTCTCCTCACGCTCTTGAAGTGGTGCCTGCTAGCATTGATGTACCTTTTCTTCTTTCGCGTATTGCAGGCCACGTGGTTTGGATCAACGACGAACGTCACCGTTCGCAACGTTTCCAAACCTAGGGCGGGTCGGCCTGGTGGGAGGGAAGCGGTACATACGGCGGCTTCCTTGCTTGTTGTGCTCGAGCCGTCGGCCCTTGAGGGCAGACAGTATTCGATTGTGGGGGACACAACCATTGGACGCGCTGTGGGCTGCAATATCAGTCTCGACGACACCTACATATCCCAGTTGCATGCCCGGGTATCACCCAGCGGTGGTGGGATGCTGATCGAGGACCTCGGCTCCACCAATGGCACGTACCTCAACCGGGAACGGGTAACCGCTCCGGTGATGGGTGCGGTCGGTGACCGTATTCAAGTCGGCGGGATCGTTTTGGAGATCCGCCAGTGAGACTATGGGGTGCCACCGCCAGCCACGTCGGCAATGTGCGAGAGGTCAACCAGGACCGGGTCTATTTCCGTGGTTCGGTTGCCGCTCTGGCCGATGGCATGGGCGGTCACCAGGGTGGTGAACGGGCCGCCGAGCTGGCCATCGGTGAGTTTCGCATCGTCAGGGCCCAGTTGTCGCAGGCCGAACTGGTCGACGTGGTCGAGGAGGCCAATCGCCAGGTCCATTATCAGGCCGCCGACCCCAACCTTCGTGGCATGGGCACCACCATGGTGGCCCTGGCCCTCCACCAAAACGGCGCCATGACAGTAGCCAACGTCGGTGACAGCCGCACCTACTGGCTTCGAGGTGATTACCTCGCCCAGGTCACCGAGGACCACAGCTTCGTCGAAGATCTGGTCCGTCAGGGTCGCCTGTCGCCCGAGGAAGCCACCGTTCACCCCCAACGCAACATCCTCACCCGTGCCCTCGGCATCGCCGACGAGGTCCTCGTCGATCGGTTTGATCTGGAGCCCAAGATCGGTGACCGATTCCTTCTCTGCTCCGACGGCCTGTTCAACGAAGTCTCGATCGAAGACATCACCCAGATTCTTCTCGACAATCCCGAGCCCGGTCACGCCGCCGATGCCCTCCTGGCCGCAGCGTTGGCCACGCCTTGTCGAGACAACGTGACCGTGGCGGTTGTAAATGTCGTTGAGGACGATCACCCGGCCGTGGTCAATGAGACCGACATGGGAATCGATCTCACGCCCCCGGAGAAGATCACCGACCAGTTCCCGATCGTTGCTCCTGATGTGAGCCTGATCACCGATCGCCCTGAAGAAGCCATCAACGGCAACGGTTCCCAGGCTCCAGCCGGCGACATCGATGACAGCCACAACATCCTCGACGAGTACGCCGATGAGCCCGACATGGCCGGCGGGGCGACCACCACCTACGACATCACGCAACTCGTCGATGATCGGCCGCCGACGCTGGTGGACTCAGCCGAAGACGATTCCGACATCGAGGAGAATCCCACCCGGGTGGCCAGCCGCAGCAAGACCTTGTGGCGGATACTCGCCGGCGTCGCCCTCGGAGCCCTGCTCATCGGCGCCTTCTTCGCCGGCCGGGCCTACAACCGCTCCTTCTACCACGTTGATGTGGTCGACGGAGAGCTGGTGATCTTCAACGGCCGTCAAGATGGTCTAATCTTCTTCGGTCGCCAAGCCGAGGAACCGCAACAGCGGGATTACGATGATCTCACCGACGCATCCCAAACCACCGTCGACAGTTGGGGCAACTTCTCCACGTTCAAAGAAGCGCAGCTCAGCGTCGACAACCTCGACGACAAGCCGGCATCCAACAACGGCGACAACTCAGCGGCGAGCAGCGAGACCGGTAGTGGCGACGAGGGCGGTAGTTCATCCAATCAGGATGAATAGTCTGCTGGCCCCGGCCATGGACCTTTCTCCTGCTGGCGGGTGGCGGTAGCAGATGCGAGCTCGCACGGTGGAGCTAGGGCTCCTCATTCTGGCAACCCTGGTGACCGCGGTCGGCTTTGTCACGGTGACCAGCAGCCAGCAGTCCGAGGTTGCGTCCGACGTAACCTTCGACCTCCAGGGTGAGGTCGGTGGATTCCTTGCCGTCGTGGTAGCCCTGCTCCTTGGTACCCACGTGGTCATCCGTTTGGTCACTCCACTCGCCGACGGTTTGCTGTTCGCCTCGGCCGCCCTCCTGAACGGGCTCGGCTACGTGATGATTTCCCGACTCGACGAAGGTCTGGCCGACAGTCAATCGGCGTGGACCTTCTTTGGCCTCGGAGCGTTCTGCATCGTGCTCTACGTGCTCCGCGACCCCCGCAAGCTGGAGCGATACCGTTATAGCCTCGCCGTGCTCGGCGTCGGCCTTCTGCTCCTGCCGCTGGTACCCGGCCTCGGGGCGGAGATCAACGGCGCCCGCATCTGGTTGCGGGTGGGTCCGTTCTCCATCCAGCCCGGTGAGTTCGCCAAGATCGTGTTTGCCGCTTTCCTCGCCGGTTACCTGGTCGACAAACGGGAGCTGCTGACTCTCACCGGCCAAAAGATCGGCCCGCTTCACGTGCCGGCCGTGCGTCACTTCGGCCCACTATTGCTGGCGTGGGGCGTCGCCCTCATGGTGATGGTGGCGCAACGGGACCTCGGCTCGTCGTTGCTGTTTTTCACGTTGTTCCTGGTGATGATCTACGTCGCCACGTCACGAGCGGCGTATGTCTTTCTTGGCCTTTTTATGTTTTCCGTCGGCGCGGTGGTGGCCTGGCGGACCTTTGGTCACGTGCAGCGTCGCGTCGACATCTGGCTCGATCCCTTCGCCGATCCCAAAGGCGCCGGTTTTCAAATCGCCGAAGCGGCCTTTGCTCTGGCCGACGGGGGAGTAACCGGCACCGGCCTGGGTCAGGGCACGCCGAAGAAGATTCCCTACGCCGCCACCGACATGATCTTTGCGGCCTTCGGCGAGGAACTCGGCCTGCTCGGTGCCACGGCCATTCTCGTCACGTTTATGTTCTTCGTGGCCTCCGGCTTCCGAGTTGCCACCAACGCCCGGTCAGCCTTCGAGAAGCTGCTCGCAGCGGGGCTCACGTCGCTCCTGGGCTTTCAGGCCTTCATCATCATCGGCGGCATCCTCAGGGTGCTGCCGCTCACCGGTGTAACGCTGCCGTTTGTCTCCTACGGCGGCTCGTCGCTGATCTCCAACTACGTGATTCTGGCCATCCTCGTGCGCATCTCCCACAACTCGGTGGTGCAAGCCGCTGAGGAGCAGGAGGAGAATCGACGAGACACCATCGGTCTTGGCGTGAGTTCTGAGACCAAGGCCCGTTGGAAGGCCGTGCCGGCCGGAGGTCGTTCGTGAACCGCCCGCTCCGCCACGTGATTGCGGTGCTGCTCGGCCTGTTTACGATTCTGTTCATCCAGCTGAACCGGGTACAGGTCTACGACGCGGCCGCGCTTGAGGAAAACAACGCCAACACCCGCACCATCCAGCGGGATTTCGAGCGGCCCCGAGGCATCATCTCCACGGCCGACGGCGTCGTGGCCGCTGAATCGGTCGACACTCCGGGCGGGATTTTCGAACGGCAGCGGGAGTATCCCCAGGGGGAGCTGTACGCCCACACGGTCGGCTACACATCGTTCACGTTTGGGGCCACCGGGGTGGAGCGAACCTACAACGACCCGCTCATCGGCCGCACCGCCTCTCAGGAGCTCACGAGTCTCACCGACATCCTCGACGGCCGGGTCCCCACCGGCAACGTGGTTCTCACACTCAACCATCAAATGCAGAGTCTCGCCCGGGAACAACTCGGTCAGCGTCAAGGGTCGGTTGTTGCGCTCGACCCTCGCAGTGGCGCCGTATACGCAATGTGGAGCTACCCATCGTTCGACCCAAGCGGCCTGGCCGCCAACAACGGCACGGTGGCCAACGAAGCCTGGACCCAGCTCGTGGATGCCGAAGACGCCCCGTTGCGCCCTCGGGCCTACCAGGAGAGGGAGTTTCCAGGATCAACGTTCAAACTGGTCACCGCCGCCGCAGCATTGGAATCCGGTGCGGCCACCATGACCGCTCCCGTGTTCGAGGAAACCGACGCCTACGTTCCGCCCCTCACCGAACGTGCCCTCACCAACTTCGGGGGCAGCACCTGCGGCGGTGATCTCACCGAACTCGTGGTTCGATCCTGCAACACCGGCTTCGGGCGATTGGCGGCCGAGCTGGTCGGCCCGGGCCCCATGGTTGACCAGGCTCAGCGTTTCGGCTTCAACCAGGAGATGCCGTTCGATCTGCCCAATCCCGTAACCAGCGTGTTCCCCACCGATTACGGCGCGCTCGTGTCAAACCCCTCCGACGAGATTCCAGCCGGGGTGTACGAAAACACTCCGGCGTTGTCGCAGGCGGCCATCGGTCAGTTCGAAGTGCAGGCATCGCCGCTACAGATGGCACTGGTGGCAGCGGCGATCTCAAATGGGGGGTCGGTCCCCACTCCTCATGTCGTCGACCGGATTGAGGATTCGCAGACGTTGCGCACCGTCACCGACGTGAACCCGGGACGGTGGCTTAACGCCATGTCGGAACAAAACGCCGCAGCTCTCGCCACAGCCATGGTTGAAACTGTCGAACGAGGCACAGCCACTTCGGTGGCCGTACCTGGAATTGTGGTCGGAGCGAAGACCGGCACAGCCCAATTGGGCACCGATCCGCCCCGATCACACGCTTGGATAGTGGTGTTTGCCGGGCGCCCCGACGGGCCTCCGGAGATCGCCATCGCCGTGTTGGTGGAGGGTCAGGAAGGCTCGGTTGACCAGACCGGCGGGGGAACCGCCGGACCGATCGCCCGTTCGCTTTTGGAACAATTTTTTCAGTAAGGAGACGTGAACGCCTTTTAGGCTCCATACGTCGTTAACATTAAGACGCTGTGACTTCTACTTCAGCCGCCCGACCTGTCCTCAACGGACGTTACGAACTGCACCGCAGAATCGCGCGGGGCGGCATGGCCGACGTGTTCCTGGCCAAGGATCAGCTGCTCGATCGGCCCGTCGCCGTGAAGGTCTTGTTCCCGCAATACGCGTCGGAACCCACGTTTGTCGCCCGCTTCCGTCGTGAAGCTCAAGCGGCGGCCAACCTCAACCATCCGAGCATCGTTTCGGTCTACGACTGGGGCGAACACGACGGCACGTACTTCATCGTGATGGAGTATGTCGAAGGTCGCACGTTGGCCGACGTCATCGCCTCCGAAGGCCCACTGAACTCGCGCAAAGCATCCGAGATCGCCACCGACGTGGCCGTCGCTCTCGGATTCGCTCACCGCAACGGCACCGTCCACCGCGACGTGAAACCCGGCAACATCATGATTACCTCGTCGGGCCAGGTGAAGGTGGCCGACTTCGGTATCGCTCGGGCCTTTGGTGGAGCCGACGATGAGCTGACCCAAACCGGTTCGGTCATGGGAACCGCCACCTACTTCTCGCCCGAGCAAGCTCAGGGCAAGACCGTCGATCCTCGAAGCGATCTTTATTCACTCGGTGTTGTGCTGTACGAGATGGTCGTCGGGG
Organism: Acidimicrobiales bacterium; assembly: GCA_965216355.1. Classification (GTDB taxonomy): domain Bacteria; phylum Actinomycetota; class Acidimicrobiia; order Acidimicrobiales; family SZUA-35; genus JAHELU01. The sequence goes on along the minus strand of CBDCFR010000012.1, from coordinate 116,142 downwards.
AGCCCCCGTTTGTGGGCAACACGCCGGTAGCCATCGCCTACAAACACGTGCAGGAGCCTGCCCCCAGGGCCATTTCTCGTAATGCCAACGTGCCGCCGGCACTCGATTCGATCATAGGTCGCCTTCTCCAGAAGGCTCCCACCGACCGCTACCCGGCCGCCGAGGAAGTGCGGGCCGATCTTCGCCGTTTCCAGGAAGGTCAGCCTCTTGCCGCCGGCCCGGCCACCCAGGCCCGTCCGGTAACCGCTCCCACGCAGGCGTTCGACCCGGCTGCGATCGATTCCACCGTGGCCATGCCCATGGGGTCCACTGCGGCCATGCCGGTCCGCAGCCCAGATACCGGCTCATCCCGAGCCGTTATCGACACGTCCCGAGCCGTCCCGGCTTCAGCCGCACGGGCTCAGGTCGACCCGGTTGAGGAGTACTACGAGCCGCCCAGCCGTACTGGTGTGTTCGTGGTGATGCTCGCCATACTTCTAGTTGGCCTGGTTGGGCTCATCTGGTACATCACCAACACCTTTGGTGGGGAAGACACCGGTGATGAGGTGGCCGAAGAGGTGATCGAAGGCCGAGTGCCCTTTGTCGACAACCTCACCGAGACCGAGGCCAAAAACGATCTCAACGAGGCCGGCTTCGAGTTTGAAGTGCGGTACGAGATCAACCCCGACGTTGAGCCCAGCCGGGTCATCCGCCAAGATCCAGCCGGCAACACCGATCTCGCCGTCGGTGAGACCGTGATCATCTGGGTCAGCCAGACACCGGAGCAGGTTGAGGTCCCGATCCTTATCGGTATGACCATCGACGAGGCCTCCGATTTGGTTAGACAACTAGGCCTTCAAATCGACATCGAGCGAGAGGCCAGCGACGAGTTCGAGGCCGATCAGGTAATTCGTACCGAGCCCGAGGCCGGCACGCTGGTCAACGACGATTCCCGCGTGACCCTGGTGATTTCCCAGGGTCCGGCTCAGATCTCCATCCCGAATCTGGCCGGGCTCACCGAGGCCGAAGCCAATAATCTGTTGGCGGCCGAAGGCTTCACCAATTTCTTCTCCGAGCGAGTTGGCTCGGCCACCGTCCCGGCAGGTCAGGTCATCGAAACCTCACCGCCGGCCGGGCAACCGACCGAACCCGGACAAGCCATCACCGTGCGTGTGTCCGACGGCCCTCAGCAAGTGCAGCTCACCAACCTCACCGGCAAGGATCAGGCCACTGCAGAGGCATGGCTCACCGATGTCGAGCTGGTCCCGGATATTCAGTTTGTCGATCTCCAGCCGGGCGACGCGCTCATCGGCCTGGTTGTCGACACCCAGCCTGGCGCCGGACAGCTGGTGCAACAGGGTCAAACGGTAATCGTACGTATCGGTCGGGAGTCGCAAGAGACAACCACCACCACGACCGAATCGACCACCACCACAACCGAAGCCACGACCACTACGACCGCCGAGTCCACGACCTCATCCGAGGCCGGCGACGGGTAACGGCGATCCATCTAAATTCCGGGGGGCACAAATGACCGAGTCGATCAAGATTGGCCTCTTGGCCGCGTCTCGAATCGCCACCAGCGCAGTAGTCGATCCTGTCGCACAGGTTGACGGCGTTGAAATTTCCGCCGTGGCCGCTCGTTCGGCCGACCGGGCGGCGGAGGCCGCCCAACGTTGGGGTACGCCGCGCCATTACGGCTCCTACCAGGATCTGATCGATTCCGACGTCGACGCCATTTACATCGGAACTCCAGCCGCCCTTCATCGCCGCTGGGCGGTGGCCACCTTGGAGGCCGGCAAACATCTGCTGTGCGAAAAGCCACTGGCCTCCAACGCCGCTGATGCTCAGATCATCGCCGAGGCTGCTGCACAAGCCGCGGCCAACGGCGTTGTAGCGATGGAGGCTTTCCACTGGCGTTATCACCCGGTGGTTGATCAGATCCGCTCGGTGCTGCAGTCGGGCGAGCTGGGAGACGTTGAGCGGGTGACAACTCGTTTCGACATCGACGACGGACGAATCGCCCTCGACGACATCCGCTGGAACCTTTCAATCGGCGGCGGTGCCCTCATGGATCTTGGGTGTTACAACATTCAATGGCTTCGGTTTGTTGGTGAGGTGCTCAATCTTGGTGAGCCGACGGTCGAGTCGGCGGCGGCGGTTTGTCCCGTTCCCGGTGTTGACGGCCAGATGGAAGCAGAGTTGCGCTGGGATGCCGGGCCGACAGGCTATCTGCACACCTCGATGATCGCCGACAACGAGGGTCAGGAGGGCCGCAACGGGGCCACGGTGGCCAATCTGGTCGTTCACGGTACCGGTGGCACAATGACGGTCAGAAACCCGTTGGCTCCTCAGAAAGGGGCGGAGCTTATCGTGGAGAACGGTGACGGTCGCAGGATTGAACCGGTATCCGACAGCGCCACCTACTACCACCAGATGGTGGCCTTCGTCGATGCCATCAACAACGGCAGCAGGTTCCCCACCACGATCGCCGACGGTGTCCAGAACATGGCTATCATCGACGCCTGCTATCGAGCCGCCGGGCTGGAACCCCGTCCGGTGGCTGTCGACAGCTAGTTGGGGCGATGCCGGACGGAGATTCCTCCCGGATCGAGGTGGTGGCACTCATGTCGGCTGATGAGCGTTTCGACAGTGTTGTTCGACTCGCCGAGTCGGTGCTCGAACAGGATCGCTACTTGCTGCAAGAACTCCCAGGGGTGCTTGAGTCGGTGGTTGTCGCGGCCTTCGCCGAGCGCTGCATCGGTTTCCTTAGATTCGTGATCCAGGAAATTGGACACGACGTCGGTCGTCCTCCGATCGTACAAAACGGTCGAACGTTGACGGAGGGGTACGTGGAAGCGTTTGGCGTCGATCCTGAGCATCGACGCCGCGGGGTGGGAACGGCACTGCAAGCCTATGCTTTCGCCTACTGCCGCCAGGCGGGCTGTCACCAGATGCGGTCCCGAAGCCCTGTTTCGAGCACTGAGAACTACGCGCTCAAGATCGCGGCTGGATATGTCATTCAGCCAAGTAGCGAGAACGACTCCTACTACTTCATCCGAGGCCTGTAGACGATGTGCGGGTCAACCAGCCTGAAGAACGGGTATTAGCCGTCGACGGCCACGGCCAGGGGAACATCAACATCGAGTCCGAGCCAGTTGGCGATCATCTTCTTGCCGCCCATGGTGAGAACCGACTCCGGGTGGAATTGCACACCTTGAACGTTGAAGTCTCGATGACGTAGGCCCATCACGAGGCCGTCCGTCGTCTTGGCGGTGATCTCTAATGAGTCGGGAACCGAGCCGTGCTCGACGATCAGCGAGTGGTAACGGGTGGCTTCCAACGGCGACGGCAGACCGCTGAACACCCCTTGATCGGTGTGCTCGATGAACGAGGTCTTGCCATGCATTAGTTCGTCGGCCCGACTGACGGTCCCGCCATAGATCTGCCCGATGCATTGGTGCCCGAGACACACTCCAAGGATCGGTTTGGTTGGGGCGAAATGGTGAATGGCATCGGGTGAGATGCCGGCGTCTTCGGGACGCCCAGGTCCGGGCGAGATGAGAACGGCGTCGGGATTCATATCGTTGAGTTCGTCGATTGTGGCGGCGTTGTTGCGAACCACAATTGGCTCAGCCCCCAGCTCGCCGATGTACTGCACAAGGATGTAGACGAACGAATCGAAGTTGTCGATGACAAGTACACGCTGGCTCACGACGGTCACGGTACCCCAAACCGCACCTGTGCACTCGGGAGTTTCGCTACAATCGAGCCGTGGTTCGTCAAGACAAGTCAAAGTCCGGTCGGGTAACGCCGAAGGGCACGGTCCCTCATAAGCCCGCCCTCGGCCCTACGTCGGTGGGCACGGATCCCACGCCCACTCAGATCGACAAGCCGTCGCCGATGATCGTGCCGATTCTGATGTTCGGCAGCTTCGTCATCGGGACCGGCCTTATCTTGTTCAACTACATCCCTCACGGGTGGTTTGGCATGCCGAGCAACTGGTACCTGCTCGGTGGGCTTGGGCTGATCCTCATCGGCATCGTTGCCGCTACCCAGTACCGCTGACGCCACGCAGTACCGCTAGCGGAGTCAGAGCCTAGGCGGGTTCGAGCGCGGCGCGCTCTATCCACAGCTTGTTCATGAATCAACAAAATATTCGATTGCCCTACTGTTTTAGGGGGTTGCCATCGTTGGTTGGCTGTGGATAACCAGCTAGAAGCAGCTGTATTGCCCACAGTCTGTGGATGTGCTGCAACAGGCGTGGTGTCGTCGCCCCCTTCTCCTAACAGCTTTCGCGAAAGCTCAGCCCAGCGTTGCTGGCGCTACGAGGGGAGAACGCCGGCCAACCGTAATCCGTAGGCTCCGATAATGATCCAGAACCACTTCTTGTAGCCGTCATCGCCGAGGCGACCGTTGAAGTGGTAGCCGAGGGCGGTACCGCCGATCATCAGCGGGATGCAGGCCAGAGCCAGCATCAGCTGGCGGCCTCCCAGGAGGCCTTCTCCGGCGAACGTGAGCGACTTGGTCACATCGCCGGCCAAAGACGCCAGCGTGGCAGCCCCGACGGTGAATCGACGATCGAGGCCCAAACCTCGCACCGCCACACCCTTCAGTGGACCGCTGGTACCGGAGAACCCGGAGGTCACACCAGCCGCTCCGGCTAGAAGAGGTGATCCGACCCGACGCTCCGACGAGCCCGATACAACCTCGGCGACCAGGCTGGCGGCCAATGAGGCCATCACGGCGATGACCACCCAACGTTCTGGTGCTCGAGCCAACAGCGATGCTCCGATGAAGGCGCCGATGATTGTCGGCACCACGATCATCAACGACTTCTTGAACGGCAACGTCTCGCGGTAGGCGACCGCCTTGGCCACGTTGTTGAAGGCCAGGAGGAGAGCGGCCATCGCCACACCTTCCTTGGGCCCGAAGATGACCATCATGGTCGGAACCATCAACAGCGAACCACCGAGCCCGGCGCTCGACGAAATGGCAAACGATCCTAACGCAGCCACCATCAGCAGGATCAACTCGGAAATGTCCATGCGGCCTCTTCCTCTCGTCTACAGGTACTCCGTGTGTGGTACCTCTTCAGGTAGTTGATACCACGACGGCGGCGCTGTCAAAAAGCCCGGTCAAAAGAGAGACGGTGTAGGCAGCGAGGATTCGGCGACGGCCGCTAGGGCGCGGCGCGTCGGGCCAGCTCCTCAACGAGGGCATCGAAGTTCGCAGGCATGACCTCCACATCGTTGCCGGCGGACCCGGTGAGTCGGATGGTCATCTTCATCTGATCGAAGTAGACGGTGCACGCCTCACAAAGCGACAGATGCGTTTCGAACATCTCAAGATCGCTTCGGCTGAGGGCGTCGTCGAGATAGTCGGTGATCAGCTGCACGGCATCGGCGCAACTCACCCTTAGCGGGTTGGCCATGAACTCTGAAGAGGCATCCATTGGTTCAGTCGTCATCGGACAAGTACTCCTCCAGCATGGCACGGATGGCAGTTCGCCCTCGATGTAACAAGACCCGCTGGTTGGCCGACGAAATGCCGAGCGCAGCACACACCTCGGCCGACGTCCAACCTTGCACGTCACGTAGCTCCACCACTTCCCGTTGAGCCGACGGCAAGGCGTCGATCGCCTCCCGGATCATCATGAGGACCTCGTCGCTTTCAAGACGCTCGGCCGGCAGTTGGTGCCACGGGGCGGGGGAGTGGTTCCAGAAACCGGGGCCAAGTGACGCATCGGTCATACGGTCGAGATCGATCATGTCGCCGTCGTCGCCCGCTCGGCCCAACGAGGCGAACGGCACGATTTTCGCCTCCCGCCCGGCCAGGGTGCGGACCTTGTTCATCATGATCCGGTAGATCCACGTTTTCAGAGAGGATCGACCCTGGAAGGAATCGATGGACCGAACGACCGCGGCCCACGTTTCCTGCACAACCTCGTCGGCCAAGGCCTCGGTCACATATGTTCTGGCCAGCCGGGTGAGGCCCGGATTCAGCTCGGTGACCAGCCTCCGAAACGCGTCACCATCGCCGGCTCGCAGGGCGGCCACCAGTTCGGCATCGGCGGAAGAAGCGGAATCCGGATTTTCCGGGGGAATTTCTGTAACGGTCATGGGTTTCGTTTGTCTAATAACTTGTCCATTCTATGTGCCCCTGGTGGGGCCGCTCCCAACGCCGCTTATCAGCCGATGCTGACGGCGGGGAGCAACAATCAATCAAGACAGTCAATCAAGACAGCCAATCAAACGGTGGCCAACACGCCCGATGGGCGCCGGATCACCGCCAAAGGAGACGCAATGTTCGGTCGAATTCCATCACCTCCTCCTGCCCCGTCGGAGTGCCTGCCCGGCCGTAGCGAGGCCATGCCGGTTGCCCCGACCCACCTGGTCAACGGCAACCCGCTCCAAGGCCCCTGGCCCGACGGCTACGAGACCCTGGTCGTCGGCATGGGCTGTTTCTGGGGTGCCGAGAGGCTGTTCTGGCAGCTCCCTGGCGTGTACTCCACCGCTGTCGGCTATGCCGGCGGCACCACGCCGAACCCCACATACGAGGAGACGTGCACTGGCATGACCGGGCACACCGAGGCCGTGCTTGTGGTGTACGACCCCACCGTCGTGAGTCTCGACCAACTCTTCCGGGTGTTCTGGGAGAACCACGACCCCACTCAGTACATGGGGCAGGGCAACGACGTGGGCAGCCAGTACCGGTCGGCCATCTACACCACCTCCGACGAGCAACACGACGCCGCCGAGCAGAGCCTCGACGCCTACCAGGCCAAGCTGAACCTCAACGGTTTCGGTGAGATCACCACCGAGATCGATGATCTCGACACGTTCTATTACGCCGAGGATTACCACCAGCAGTACCTGGCCAAGAATCCGTCGGGCTACTGCAATCACGGATTCTGCCAGGTCAGCTACGACCCGGTGGCGTCTTAACTCGACTCCCGAAACGAGCTTCCATGAGCGCCTCCCTGACAAACGAATACGGAATCGCCGGCTACCCGGCTCCCGAGTCCGGTTTGACCGCTGGCTCCAGAACACCGGAGACCAGCCGCTGCGGTTGGCCGACATCACTGAGCCGGTCGTCTACCTCTACAACTTCCAATCATGGTGCCCGGGATGTCACAGCCACGGCTTTCCCGCCATGAAGAAGATCAAGGATCACTTCGAAGCGGCCGGTCGAGGTGATCAGATCAAGTTCATCGCCGTACAGACCGTGTTCGAAGGCCACGAAGCCAACACCGAAGAAGCGGCAGTCGAATCGCTGCAACGGCATGACCTGACCGACATCGCGCTTGGCCATGACGCCGATCCTTGGGCCGTGGAACCACCGACGGTGATGGTCGACTACCGCACCGGTGGCACCCCTTGGGCCGTCATCATCGGCCCGGCGCCGACACGCACGGTGCTGGCCGAAGGTTTCGAGGTCGACCCCGATGCCGCAATCAAGTCACTGACAGGGCTTCTCGACGAGCTTGATTCCGCCAACAGCCCTCAGAACAACCCCGACAACTCAGATCGACAGGAGAACCCCATGTCCAGTAAGCAGACCAGCGACGCCGAGCTGCGGGAGCGGCTCACCCCGATGCAGTACGAGGTGACTCAGCACGACGCCACCGAGCGACCGTTCACCGGCGAGTACTGGAACACCAAGACCGACGGCACCTACCGCTGTGTTGTCTGTGATGCCGAGTTGTTCAACAGCGACGACAAGTACGACTCCGGTAGCGGCTGGCCGTCGTTCCACAGCGAGATGGAGCCCGGTCGGGTCAACCGCCTGGAGGATCGAAGCCACGGCATGGTCCGGGTGGAGGCCCGATGCGCCTCGTGTGACGCCCACCTTGGCCACGTGTTCCCCGACGGGCCTCGCCCCACCGGTGAGCGTTACTGCATGAATTCGGCCTCACTCCGCCTCGACGAGGCTTCGGCCGCGGCCGGTGAGGGCGCCGAGTCGTAACATCTGCCCGCCATCCTGTTCCCGTTCTGGCACCGTCAGCATCCATAGCCTGGAGCTCACGGTGCCAGTTGGAAGGCCGAGTGGTGGCTACTTCGATGAGGACGTGGTGGACTACTGGCCAGCCTGCTGCTGCTCGACCCACCGAACCCAATCTCGTTGACGGGATCGATGTGGCACAGATCTGCCGCGAGCCTTGGTGACCGCGGCGATGGCGCCATCTGCTGTCAACCCACAGGCCACCAGGACACCTGCGGCCAGAGCGGGAGATCGGCCCTGGCCCGCTCGGCAGTGGGCAGCAATATGACAGCCTGCGTGAACCTCGCGGGCGAGCTCGATCAGCAGCTCAAGTGTCGACTCCGAGAACGCCGGAGGCTGCTGATCCTGAGTCGGATGTTCGATGAATCGGATTCCTACAAACGCCGCGTTCAGAGCCTCGTCACGCAGACCGAGAATCGGAAGCTCATCCGGCTCAAGCATGGAAACCAAGACATCGATTCCCGACTGGCGAAGATATTCCATCTCTGGCTGGACGAACTCGTCCCCCAGTGGTCTTGAGACCACGCTGACCTTTCCAGGCAGCAGCGGCACGTCGGCCGTCCAGATTTTCAAAGAGCGTCGTCCTGGGTGGCGACGAGGTCCATCTCCTCGGTGCAATGCCGGGGTGGCTCAGGGACCTCGTCGTTGGCCAGGGTCATGCGGAGCTCCGTACCGCAGACATCGCAGCGATATTGCAGCCTGACTCGCCGCAGCTCGCCGGCCGGCGGAGCCTCGGGGATCGGGCGAGCGAACGCTCCGAGGATGGCGAAGCCGACCCGAAGCAGCAAATACATCGCCGCCACGCTGACCGCCACCCGCCAAAGGGTAAAGCCGCTGGCGACCAAGCCAATGCCGATCGCGGCGACGATGCCGATCAGGATCCGGTGGCGACGCTTCTGAACCGCCTCGTCGCGCGACCGGGCGGTGGAGGCCACTGGCGTGTCGTCGGGATCGATTCGGTCCGGCAGATCCGTTGCCGGCTCAAAGTCGCTCACTCTTCAAGCCTACTGGCCTACCCACTGGTAACGAGCCTCGCCTACAGTGGACCAGAAGAAGTGTGCCATACACGTCACATCTGAGAAGGGTATATCCATGACCGACGTCGCTCCTATTTCCGAACTCGTCGAGGGCCAGACGATCACCAGCGAATTCATGAAGCTGGTCGACAGTCATCCCGATCTGGTGATCCTTCGATGGAAAGACCCGGAAAGCGACGCCTGGCATGAGATGACGGTGACGGAGTTCGCCGACAACGTCGCTCGCGCTGCCGCCGGGTTAGCGGCCAACGGCCTGGGCGCCGGCGACCGCCTCATGCTGATGATCCGCAACCGCCCCGAGTTCCACGTGCTCGACACAGCGGCCCTGTTCATCGGAGCCACCCCCGTTTCGATCTACAACTCCTCATCGTCCGACCAGGTGGAGTACCTGTGCAACGACGCCGAGGCCAAGATGGCCATCGTCGAGGACCACGGATTCCACCAAATCTTTGAAAAGGCCCGCCCCTCCATCGCCAGCCTGAACTCGGTCGGCATCATCGACAGTTCGATGACCGACGGCGACTTCACCTACGCCTCCCTGCTCGCCCATGAACCCGTGGATTTGGCGGAGGCGGCGAAGGTGGCGAAACCCGAGGATCTGGCCACCCTGATCTACACCTCGGGTACCACCGGTCCGTCGAAGGGTGTGATGATCGATCACGCCAACGTGTGCTGGACCGTCGAGTGCCTCAAGCGCTCGTTTGCCCTCGACAGCTATGCCGGCAAACGTCTCGTCAGCTACCTGCCGATGGCCCACATCGCCGAACGCATGACCAGCCACTACCAGACGCTGTTTGTTGGCTACGAGGTCACCTGCTGCCCCGATCCCACGCTGTTCGCCGCCTACGCCGGTGAGGTTCACCCCAATGTGATGTTTGGTGTGCCCCGTGTTTGGGAGAAGATCTACGGCGGCATCCAGGCCGCCCTCGCCGCCGATCCGGAGAAGCAAAAGGCGGTGGAAGACGGTGTAGCCGCCGCCGCCCCGATTCGGGAGAAGATGACCTGGGGAACCGCGACCGAAGAGGAGATCGCAACCTACGAGTTCCTCGATGCCGTAGCGTTCTCCACGATCCGGGGTCTCGTCGGGCTCGATCAGCTCGACGCCGCCCTCACCGGCGCCGCCCCTATCCCGGCCGAGATGCTGGCCTGGTTCCGCACCATTGGCGTGCCGCTGTCCGAGATCTACGGCTTATCGGAAACGTGCGGCCCGATGACGTGGGAGCCCTACAAGGTCAAGCCCGGCACCGTCGGCGTGGCCTGCCCCGGAGTTGAAGTGAAGCTTGGTGAGGATGGTGAGGTCCTGTGTCGAGGCGGCAACGTATTCAAGGGCTACCTCAACCAGCCCGAGAAGACCGCCGAGGTGCTCGACGATGACGGCTGGTTCCACTCTGGTGATATCGGTGAGATCGACGACGACGGCTACCTCAAGATCGTCGACCGTAAGAAGGAACTGATCATTACGGCCGGCGGCAAAAACCTGTCGCCTTCGAACCTTGAGGCTCAGCTGAAGATGATTCCGCTGGTGGGCCAGGCCATCGCCATCGGTGACAACCGTCCGTTTGTGTCGGCGCTCGTCGTGCTCGATCCCGACGTGGCTCCACCGTGGGCCGCCGCCAACGGCATCGAGTTCGAGTCGCTGGAAGCCCTGGCCGAACATCCGCGGGTGATCGCCGAGATCGAAGGCGGTCTCCCCGAAGTGATGGCCGGTTTCAACAACGCCGAACGGGTCAAGAAGGTCAAGGTCCTGGGCGAAGAGTGGCTGCCCGACACCGACCTGTTGACGCCCACGTCGAAACTCAAGCGCCGTGGTATCCACGCCCACTACGCCGACGAGATTGAGGCCCTCTACGCCAAGTAGAGGACTGTTCGCCAGCAACGTCGCTCGTTACGCAGCCCAGAGAGGATTCATCAGTGTCAGAGGAGACGGCGGACGGTCACGTCCCCGAAATGTCCCACGGCGGCCGTTTGGCTGCCCGGGCGCTTAAGGCGGCCGGAGTGGAGTGTGTATTCACGCTCTCCGGCGGTCACGTCATGGGTATCTACGACGGCTGCCTCGATGAGGGCATCAAGGTCATCGACGTGCGCCACGAACAGGCCGCCGTTCACGCCGCCGACGCCTGGGCTCGACTGAACCCGGGCAAGGTTGGTGTGGCCATCCTCACCGCCGGCCCTGGCGTCACCGATGGTGTGACGGGCGTGGCCAACGCCTGGCGGGCCAACTCCCCGATCCTGGTGTTTGGCGGCCAAGGGCCGTTCAACAACCTGCGGCGAGGCTCGCTGCAGGAGATGGACCACGTGTCGGTGATGAAGCCGATCACCAAGTGGGCCGACGCCTGCTATGAGACCGGTCGGATCGGTGAATACGTGGAGCTGGCCATCCGCCACGCTCTCAGCGGCGTGCCGGGTCCGGCGTTCCTGGAGATTCCGATGGACATTCTCCACGCTCCGGTCGATCTCGCGCTGGCCCCGATTCCTCGCTTCCGGGACTACCGGGTGGCCTCCACGGCACCTGCGGCTCAACTCAGCGAGGCCGCCGACATCGTGGCCGCCGCGGAACGCCCCATGCTGATGGCCGGCACCGCACTCAAGTGGTCCGAGGGCGGACCTCAGCTGAAGGCGTTTGTCGAGTCGACGGGCATCCCCTGTTACACCAACGGCATGGGCCGTGGCATGCTGCCGATGAGCCATCCGCAGTTCTTCAGCCGCAGCCGTCGGAAGGCGCTGGGCGAGGCCGACGTGGTCATCCTGGCCGGTACCCCGCTCGACTTTCGTATGCGGTTCGGCGGCTCGATCGGAGCCGACGCCAAGATCGTGCAGCTCGACCTCGACGAAACACTGATCGGCCAAAACCGGTCAGCCGACGTCGGTCTTGTCGGCAACCTTGGGGCGAATCTGGAGGCCCTGTCCGCCCTGTTGGAGGACCGTGACGCCACCGCCTCCACCGAATGGACGGGCAAGCTCCGTGCGGCCGAGGATGAGGCCGAAGCCGCCCAGGCCGCACAGCTCAACTCCGACGACACGCCGATCGATCCGTTGCGCCTCTGTCGGGAGATCGCCGACTTCATCGACACCGACCCTTCGATGATCGTGATCGGCGACGGCGGCGACATCGTGGCCCAAGCCTCGAAGGTTCTGAAGGTGCCCGAGGAGGGCGCCTGGATGGACCCGGGACCGCTTGGCACGCTCGGTGTCGGTATGCCGTTTGGTTTGGCGGCCCAGCTCAGCCATCCCGATCAGCGGGTGATGATCATCTACGGCGACGGCTCTTTTGGCCTCAACGGATTTGAGTTCGACACCGCCGTTCGCTTCGGCTTGCCAATAGTCGGCGTTGTCGGCAACGACGGGGCCTGGGGCCAGATGATGCGACCGCAGGCCATGATCTACGGTTCCGATCGTCTGGTCGCCACCCAGCTTGAGTACACCCGCTACGACAAAGTGGTGGAGGCCTTGGGCGGGCACGGCGAACACGTCACCAAACCCGAAGACATCGGCCCCGCACTTCAGCGAGCGTTCGACTCAGGCAAACCGGCGCTGGTCAACGTGGAAATGCGCCGCGACGTCGACGGCATGAAGGGCTCGACCTACGTTTAGGCCGAGCCCGCAGTCTGCTGTGGATCAATAGTTGATCGTGATCGATCCGGCGGCCACCGCCAACAGGTTCTGGTCGGCCTCGAGCCGAAGTTCCTGGCTTAACGGATAAGCATCGTTGAACTCGAGCAGCACGCCACCGTTGCCCAGGGTGAGTGGGAACGTCCCCCCGGTTGTGGCTCCAGCGTCGATCTCGGCGAAGATCGGTTCGAGAGCAACCTCGAAGTGATACACCTGGGAGGCCACCACGTTGGCGGGTGCCAATTCGGTTTGATTGGCCTGGTTGGCGAACCAGGGCACGCCCTGCTCTGCGGCCAAAGCCACCGGACCGGTAACCATCTGGGCCGTTCCGGTGAGAACGTCAGCCCCTGCTTGCAGTTGGGCCAGCGACACCGCAGTGGCTGCTTCGGTGTCATTGAATGATCCGATGTACTCCGAGAGCACGGTGGCGCCATGGGACTCGGCTCCGGCTGTGAACCCACCGATGTAACGCTTGGGCTCTGACGCTTCCACCGGGCCAACGATTCCGATTGTGGCGGAGTCGGAGATCTGGGCCGCCAAATGACCGAGCACAAAAGCGCCCTGTTCAGCGGCCACCGAATAGGCGAACACATTGGCTGGTAACTGAGCGTCATCCTCAACCGGCCCCGTTACGAAGACAACGTCGGGATACTCGGCGGCCAAAGATTCGGCCACATCGCGGAACTGAGCGCCGTGCAGAATCACCACGTCGAATCCACCGGCCGCCTGTTGGCGGGCGAGCTCGGTAGCCGCCTCGACGTCAAACATGTTGTCGTTGACGGTGATTGAGAGGCTGCCGCGGGTGGCGTTCACCTGCTCCAAGGCTTGGACCATGGCCTGTGAGAAGGCCAGATCGTCGCTGGGACTGGGCACGATCACTCCAACTTCAAGAGGGGCAAGCGCCAAAGGTGGAAGCTGCTCGATGGCGATGACGTCGAACTCAACCCGCCGTTCCAAATAGCTGATGTCACGAAGTCCGCTGGCCTCGGATTCACCGCGGGGGTCGATGGACAGGAGACCTGCTGGAACGCCTCGACCGATCAGGTACTCCTGCACCGACTCTGCTCGCTGGAAGCTGAGCGATGCGTTGATCTCGGCCAAGCCGCTTCCGTCGGTGTAGCCCACGATGGCCACGGCAATGCCGGGGTTGGCCAGCAGGGTGTCGGCGATCTTGTCGAGTGTGGGGGTGTGCCATTCGGAGATCTCGGTGATCGTGGGCTCAAAGATGATCGGCGCCGTTGCCGAGGTGCGATCGAGCGACACTTGTAGCAGGCGCAATGGGTTGGTGGCCATCGGCAGCGCAGCCGCCTGGTCGTTGGCGCTCTGGTCGTCGGGATCGGTGGTTGCGCCGGCCGGGGCCACGATCAGCCCGTCGGTGTTGATAGGAAGGCCCTCGGCCAGTGAGGTGGACGCCGTGACCACGGCGGCCCGATCCGCCTGCGACTCGATCTCTCCAGTCAGAAACAGGGTGCTGTCCCGCAGCTCGACATCGACCCCTTCGTAGCCGATGCCCTGAAGCAGCAGCGTGATCTCCTCAACCGGACTGTCGATCGACTCGGCGGAGATCGCTCCTTGCTGGTCTGACGACTGAGCGGTGGAATCGTCGCCGTCTCCGGCCACGAAGAACAGGTATCCGCCGGCCAACGCCAACAGACAAGCCAAGATACCGGCCGTAATCCAACCGAGGCGCGACGACGACCGTTCCTGTTGCCGGGTCGGCCGTGGCTGTGGTGTTTCGACCGGGGCAATCTGCTGAGAGTCGAACTCCGGCTGCTGAAGCACCGGCTGGGCCGCCGGTGGCAGGCCGATGTCGGGGCGCTGAGGCGGCGGAGCGGCCGCCGGCTCAGCCGGAGCCGGGCTGGCAGGTCCTGCTCCGGCGTAGTTTGGGCGCTCCGAAGCTGGTCGAGGTGGCTTCGGCCTCGATTCGACAACCGAGCCTTCCCAACTCGGAAGCTCACCGGTCACTCGACCGAGCAGCTCCTCAGAATCGGCCCAATGAACAACGTGATCACCATTTTGCTGATTGTTGTTCGGGTCCCCGTGTCCGGTGGTGTAGTCGACAGGTTCCGTCATGATTTATGTAGGTCTCCCCTGACGCCAAAAAGTCGACTGGGCGGCAGATGTCTGATTCCTCCGATCCCCCATTCCGAATCGGACAGACAACGTCGACCAAGCGTCACCAGACATGATACAGCTTGTGCCTTGATGCGCTAGTTAAAGATTGCAGTTATTCTCAGGCGCCGTTCAGGCAGGTTGCGGTGCGCGACCCGGGCTGATCATGTGCGCTGGAACCGGCCCGACTCGACCTCGGTGGCCTCGCCTCGCTGCAGCATTCGAGCAAGGTGAAGATCGGCCGTCCGCCGCTCAACCGAGTTGGCGAACACATGCTCAACGTGAGGTCGGTACACAAACCGATGAGCCACCATCTCGTCGACGGTGTGAGGCTCGGCGAGGTATTCAAGCATGCGCTGATGTCTGGTTTCGATCACGGCGTGGAAGGTGTCGATCATGTCGAGGAAGGTCTCCCGACTCTCGATGATTCCTTTGTGGTGGTACGTCACATACCAGTCGGCTTCGACCTCTCGGGCCTTGGCGATGCTGGCGTCGAACTGTTCCAAATCCGACCAGGCGTCTCCGTAGTACGGGCCGAACCCGGTGAGGTCGATGTCGGAGAGAAAGAACACGTTGCCGATGATGAAACCGCTGTGTCCTCTTGTGTGGCCGGGAAGATGCATCGCCTCGACCTGCACGCCGCCTCCCAGGTCGAACACGTGCCCGTCGCCAAAGCCTTGAGCATCGGGCCGGGCCTGATAGTGGAACTCTTCCTGCACCTGTTTCGTGAAGTCGGTGCGAACCTGACCCTCCAGTCCGTATACGTCCATCAGGCCCTCAATCGAATGGGCGGCCATCAGGTCGTCGTGATGGATGTGTATCCGGGCCTCGGAGAAAAAGCCGTTGCCGGGCAGGTGGTCTTCGTGTCCGTGCGAGTTGACCACGGCGTCGACCGGTGCCGGTGCCCCACCTTTGGCCACCACAGTGACCGAAGGGTCGATCAGGATCGTCTCGGCCGACCCTTCCACCAGAATAGAGTTGCCCGACGGATACGCCCCGTTGTTCTCGCCCCTCAGCACACTCACCGAGTCGCTTAGGCGGATCTGATCTTCATCCCATGAAACGATTGCTGCTGATCTCACATCGCCAACCTAGTCGGTCGGATAGCGGAAGACGTCTTCGAACTTGGGCGTGGCGGAAGCCGATCTAGTTGCGCTGTGGTTTGCATGGCAGAGGTGGTCTGGGGCAGTGTCTAGAGATCTGTCGCGGCCACCTTTCGACGCCTGTAGCCTTCGTTCGGAGTATCCGAGCGTTGGCACTGCCTGCCGGATCGAGCAAAGGAATCGATGTCCGGACCTAACGACCCGACCGAACTGACCTGGTACGACCTGCCCGATCTTCGTCGACCGCTCCTGCTGGTCGCCTTCGAGGGCATGTTCGACGCTGCTTCGGCAGCCTCATCGGCTCTGCGCTGGATTCGGGATCGCGGCGAGGCCGCCGAAATCGCCATGATCGATCCTGAGTGTTTCTTCAACTTTCAGGAATCCCGCCCCAACGTGCGGTTTGACAACAGCGGCAACCGGGTTATCGATTGGCCCGTCAACGAGATCTTTTCAGTCGGCACCGAGGCCGGCCGTGACTTCGTGGTACTCACCGGCTCGGAACCTCACCTGCGTTGGTCGTCGTTCGCCCAGCATGTTGTTGAAGTCGCTCGTCGAACCCGCTGTGAAATGGTGGTAACCGTCGGTGCCTTTGTCGGCATGGTGCCTCACACTCGGCCGTTTGCCGTTACCGGGAGTGCGGCCCACCCCGAGCTCGTGAGACGACTGAATCTCACGCCTCCCACGTATCAAGGCCCCACCGGTCTGATCGGCGTGATCATCGAACGGCTGGAGCGGGCGAACATCCCGGCGATCTCCCTCCGGGTCGAGGTGCCGCACTACGTTCCCGGTCCTCCGAATCCCAAGGCCACCCGGGCCTTGCTACGGCGGCTACAGCAGACCACCGGGGTCGAGACCGGCTACGAACAACTCGACGGTGAAGTGAACGACTGGATCAGCCGGGTGGATCAGGCGGTTGAGGCTGACGAGGAGAGCAGGGACTATGTGGCTCGTCTGGAACAGCAGGCCGACACCGATGAAGATTCGCTGCCGTCAGGTGACGACCTGGCCGGGGAGCTGGAAGCCTTCCTTCGTGAGCAATCGGATAACAGCGATGACGATGCCGATGATGACGGGCTCGAAGTCGACGAATCCGAGTAGCGACTACCGCTAGAGGGCGTCGATAGCCCGGTGCCTGAGCCAGTGATCGGCCAGAACCAAGAGCATCATCGCCTCGACCAGCGGTACGGCTCGAGGCAGTACACACGGGTCGTGTCGGCCTTTAGCTGCCAGCATGGTTGGTTCTCCCGTGGTCGTCACGGTTTTCTGTTCCGACGAGATGGTGGCCGTTGGTTTGAACGCCACCCGGCAGATCAGGTCGGCCCCGTTGCTGATGCCACCCTGAACACCGCCGGAGTGGTTGCTGGTGGTGGTCGGTCCATCGGGTCCGGGTACAAACGGGTCGTTGTGTTCGATGCCGGTCATGGTGGTCCCGGCAAATCCGGATCCGATCTCGAATCCCTTTGACGCCGGCAGCGAGAGCATGGCTTTCGCCAAATCGGCGTCGAGACGATCGAAAACCGGCTCTCCGAGGCCGGCGGGCACTTGGCGGGCCACCACACTCACCACGCCACCCAGCGAATCGCCGTCTCGGCGAGCTTGCTCGATGGCTGCGGTCATCGCCGCGGCGGCGGCCGGGTCAGGACAACGGGTCGGGTCGGCTTCAACATCTGCGAGCGTTACCGCCGCGGGATCGATATCGGTGGTGATCGTATGCACCTGGCTAACCCACGCCAGTACCTCGATCCCGGCGACCTGGGCCAGCAGCTTGCGAGCTACAGCGGCGGCTGCCACCCGGCCGATGGTCTCCCGGGCTGAAGATCGCCCACCTCCACGATGATCACGAATTCCGTATTTGGCGGCGTAGGTGAAGTCGGCGTGGCTCGGGCGGTAGAGATCCTTCAGATGGTCGTAGGCCCCCGGCCGTTGATCACTGTTCTCAACCATCATCGCTATCGGTGTGCCGGTCGTTTGGCCGTCGAAGACACCCGACAGGATGCGGATCTTGTCGGCTTCATCCCGCTGGGTCACCAGCCGGCTTTGGCCTGGCCGGCGACGGTCGAGATCACGCTGGATCTCGGTCTCGTCGATCGGTAGGCGAGGGGGACAGCCGTCGACGATCACCCCAACGGCTTTGCCGTGCGATTCCCCGAACGTCGATATTCGGAAGAGCTGGCCGAATGAGCTGGTCACGAGCTAAAGGGTACCCGTTGCGGTCAAGCCAGCCGGTGTCGTTTTCCCGTCCTGCCTTCCAGTACCGTGAAGGGGTGACTGCTTCGGAACAGCACGGCTCTCCTGGCGCCGAATCCGCCCCCAGGTCCGGCCTCGACGGAAACGCAGAAACCCAATACGGATCGGCTCTGGTGGCCGAACTGCGGGTGTGGATCGACCAGGATTTGTGCACCGGAGACGGGATCTGCACCGATCACGCTCCCTCTGTGTTCACGATCCTCGAAGATGGGATCGCCTACTGCAAAGAAGGCGACAAGGTGTTCAACGATCCCGGAGGATCCGCCGAGCTGGCCGTGGTGCCCCAATCGGTTGAGCAGGATGTGATCGATGCCGCGGCGGAATGTCCCGGAGAGTGCATATTCATCGAGTTCGCCGAAGCGCCACAGCTGACCGAAGGTATTGTCGGCTGATCGACGCTGCAGTGGTCGGGCCGGAGTCGACGGCACCGGCGCCGGGGTGCGGCCTCACCCGACTACGATTGACCAATCACGTTCCAGACCGAGTTGTCCTTATGACCGATTCAAAAGTCGAACCGTCACTGCTCGAGAAGCAGTATCCGAACTACGACTACGACCCAACCTATTACGACCCGGCTGAGGTCGACGATGAGATTGGCCGCCTGCGGCCGGATGAGTCCGAAGAACGCACCAGTTGGGGTTACCTCGGTCTGCTCTGCGTAGTCTTTCTCGGTCTGGTGGTCTCGGCCCAGGCCTGCGAAGCGTTGGAAGAAGAGTCTCCGGTCACCGAGGTTGTGACCGACGAGACAGGTGTTTCAATCACCAGCCCTGTACGTCTCACCGCCGAGGTCAATGGCGACCTCGTCACGTTGCGGGGCAGCGTGCCCGACGAGGCCGCTCGGGCTGAGTTGGTGTCGATTGCCGAGTCGGTTTACAACTCGGCCAATCTGATCGATGAACTCACCGTTGATCCTGAAACCACTCTTGAGGGTGGTTCGATCGCCGTAACCGGCGTGGCCTCCGAAGACGATGAGCGTCCCAACGAACTCCGTGATGCCGTCACCGAAGCATTCGACATCGAAGACGGTGGCGTCGCCGTTGATCGAAACGAGGAGGGCGCGCTCCTTCCGGTGAGCGTAGACGGCTTCACTGAAGCCGGCAGTGTTCGTCTGAGCGGGGCACTGCCCGACCAGGAATCTCTCGACAATCTGGTGGCAGCGGCCGAGGCCGCCTGGGGTGCAAACGCCGTAGACGCCGCCGGCCTGACGATCGACGAGCGCACATGGACGGAAGGCCAGATTCGGATAACCGGCACGGTTCCTCCAGGCACGTCGAACCACACCACCTTCGTGAGTGAGGCGCAGAGCCGCCTCGGTCAAGAGGTGACCATTGATGTCGCAGGCATCAGCACCGATCTCAGTGACGAGACGCTGTCAACGCTGGAGGCCGAGATCCAGGAGGCGGTCACCGCCAACCCGATTCTGTTCGCTCCCCAGAGTTCCGAACTTGATCCGGCCAGCGAAGCGGTGTTGAACTTCATCGCCCAGCAGCTCAGGAACATCCCGGAGATCAGGGTTGAGATCGTCGGTCACACCGACAACCAGGGTCCCGAAGACGAGAATCTCGTACTGTCCCAGCAACGGGCTGAAGCGGTGCAAACCCGTCTTATCGAGCTTGGCATCGACGCCGAACGGCTCAACGCCCGCGGCGAGGGTGAACAGTTCCCGCTTGTCGAGGAAGACACGCCCGAGGCGTGGGCTCAGAACCGTCGAATCGAATTCAACCTAATCGCCGGCTGACCTCAGCCCGTCGGGCCGGATGTTGATCACACAAAAACGGTTGCCTTCGGTGTCGGCCATGACGATAAAGTCGCATTCGTCGGGGTAGAGGTCCCACTCGACCCGACTGGCGCCGAGCGTGATGAGCCGCGCCACCTCGGCCGCCTGGTCGACGGCATCACCGGCATAAAGGTCGAGATGCACTCGGGGATGTTCCTGCACCGGCGATTCACTGAGGTCGATCGCCAGCCGTGCTCCCTCGCCGGACTTGGGGATCAGAACAGCAAAGTCATCGCCGGGCCGGACCTCATCGCGGGGCACGTAGTCGAGCGCTTTGGTCCAGAATTCAAGTGCTCGCGCGAAGTCGGCAACTCCAAGCACGGTTGTGCCGATCGAGAGCATCGTCAGGCCGTGTCGAGCGTTCGGAAGGCCTCGGCGTAGGAGCCCTCATCCAACCCGCCGACTGCAGCGGTCTCCCCGGTCCAGCCCCGCACCCGGTCGGGCATGGCGTCGGGGTCCGACATCTGGCTCACGTGGCAGAGCAGGGCCTTCACCTTCAGATCTACGGTATCGGTGATGTCGACAAACGTATCGGCACCGGGCCCACCCATGATCCAGGTTTCGGGCACTGTGTGTGGTTCCAGCCCCTCGTCGGCCAGCAGCTCGGGAAAGGCGAACTGGTTGCGGGCGTCGGGGTAGACCGCACACAGTGTGGCCTCCCCGGCGGCTAGGTGATCCGGATGGCTTGAGTACATCCGCTTTAGGTTTCGCTCCGGCGACTGGGTGATCACCCGATCCGGTTTGACCTGGCGAATCACTCTGGAGATTGCCTTGCGGAGTTCGAGGTTGGCTTCCACCCGGCCATCGGGGAAACCAAGAAAGTGCAGCTCCGTCACGCCGACCACGGCCGCCGCTGCTGTCTGTTCCTCTTCGCGAATCCGGGCCATCTCCTCGCGTGAGATCGAAGCGTCGGTACCTCCGGCCTGGCCACTGGTGACCAAGCAGTAGACCACCTCATGGCCTTCAGCTACCCATCGGGCCGTTGAACCGGCGCAGCCGAAGTCCAAGTCATCAGGATGAGCTACAACAATGAGAATCTTCATGGTCGTTCAAACATACAGCAAACGTATGACCAGCTCGTCTTCGTTCGCACGGCGGTCGAAGGTTTGAGGAGAACGTGTAGCATTGCGCTTCATGATCATGCCCGACGCTCTCGATTCGTTTGTCGCCGCCTGTGTTCCCTTGGCATCGGATCGTGATCACAACGCCGTGTCGGCGCTGCTCGAAGACTTGATCGCCGACCACACTTCGTTCGCGGCGTCCGTTCCGCAATTCCCTGAGCTGGAGCCGTCGTCCCGCGGTTGGACGTTGGGTGGCGAACACATCTGTCATCAGAGCGATGAGTTGACCGTTATCGTCCTCGACACGCTGCCGGGTGTGTTGCAGCCCCCACACGATCATTCGATGCACGCCATTATCGGTGTGTTTGAGGGTCGAGAGGACCAGCGTTTCTTCTCCCGGGCCGACGACGGGTTGCGCCCAGCCGCCGGTCGCTCATTGGAGGCTGGGGATGTGATCGTGCTGGGTGAACGAGCGGTGCACGCCATCAGCTCACCGGAGGGGCAGGCTGCCCGCGCCATCCATGTGTACTTCGGCGACATCTACGACGTGGAACGGTCGCTGTTTCATCCGGAAACGCTGGAGGAGCATCCTTACAGCGGTGATCTGTACGACGAGTTCTGTCGGCCGGTTGAGCTCTAGTTCTCGTACAGCGTGTCGTAGGAACGCCGTAGCTCGTTCTTTTGAACTTTGCCCATCGTGTTGCGCGGTAGGGCGGCCAGGAACACGTATTGTTTGGGCTGCTTGAACTTCGCCAGCTTCTCGGTGATCGCCGCCGTCAACGTCTCGGCAGTCACGCTGGTGTCGGCCACCACAAAGGCCGTCACGGCCTCACCGAAGTCTCCGTGGGGTAGACCGACGATGGCGGTCTCAACCACGCCGGGCACCTGATCGAGAAGCTGTTCGATCTCTTTCGGGTACACGTTGTAGCCCCCGGAGATGATCATGTCGTTGGACCGGCCGGCCAAGGTCAGACGCCCGTCGCCGGCCATCCAGCCGATGTCGCCGGTGCGGAAGAAGCCGTCGCCAGTGTGGGCTTCGGCGGTCTTGTCGGGAAGTTGCCAGTAACCCTTGAACAGGTGAGGGCCCCGCACCTGAACCTGACCCATATCCCCGGCCTCAACCGGTTGATCGTCGTCGTCGGCCACTCGCATCTCCATCTCGGGGAGAGTGAAGCCGACGGTACCGGCGAGCCGCTGCCCTTCCGGCGGGTTTGACGTGATGATCCCACACTCGGTCATCCCATAACGCTCGCAGATGGTGTGACCGGTGCGCTCGTGGAACTGGTCGAACACGATCTCGGTCATCGGTGCCGATCCACTGGTGAACATCCGGACCGTCTGGCAGTCCTGAGGACCGAATTCGGGATCGTTCAGCAGCCTGACGTAATGCGTCGGCACTCCCATGTAGACCGTTGCGTCCCGCAGCTTGCTTCGCACCTGCTCAACGTTGAAGTTGGGGCAGAACAGGACTTCCGAACCGTTGAGCACGGCCACGTTGAGCGCCACAAACAGGCCGTGAACGTGGAAGATCGGCAGGGCGTGCAGCAGGATGTCGCCCGCTCGGAAACGCCAGATGTTGTGAAGGGCCAAGCCGTTGGTGGCGATGCCCTCGTGGGTCAACATCGCCCCTTTGGGTCGCCCGGTGGTTCCCGAGGTGTAGAGCATGCAGGCGATGTCGTCGGCCGCCCGCTCCACCACCTCACGGTTCGGCTTGATCTCATCGGCCGCGGCGGCCAACGTGCCGGCACCATCGTGGCTGAGCGTGAGCAGGCGTTCGACGGCGGCGATTCCTGCCACCGGTTTAAGCTTGGCTGCAAGGTCGGGCGGGCACACGAAGATCTTGGCTCCGGCGTCGCCGAGGAAGAAGCCGACCTCTTCGCCGGTGTAGGCGGTGTTGAGAGGAATGTAGATGAGCCCGGCTCGGAGGCAGGCGAAGTACAGCGCTACGGCATCAGGGGACTTGTCGACTTGGACGACAACCCGGTCGCCGGGTTCGGCTCCACCTTCGATCATCACGGTTGCCATCGCCGCGCTTCGCCGGTCGAGGTCGCTGTAGGTGAGCGAGTGACCGTCGGGAAGCGTGAGAAACGGCTCATCACGGTAATCAGCGAACTTAGTTGTGAAGAGTTCGTAGATGTTGTGACTCAAACGTGCTCACCACCTTGATCGACGTCCGTTGCTGTTGTGTCGTAGTTGTGTCACCACAACTTGGTGAGCCAATCTAGCTCATGAAGGTGGGTGGAACATCGATCTTCCGGGCACCGACATAGTCGGGGGAGTTTCGCTGAGGCGAAACTCGAAGCGAGGTGCTCCGCACCGAAGCCCTGATGTCGTGCGTGGGGAGCGGATTCTATGCGGCGGCGCGCGTACGTCGTAACACAGGATCGGCCGCTGCGAGCACCTTGTCGGCCACGTTCATCACCGTTCCAGCCGCTCCTGGGGTTTCGGAGTCGATCAGGTTGCCCATGACGCCGAGCGTAATGTTGGCGATGGCGTCGGTTCCCACGGCCAGGCGAAGTCCGTTACGTAGGATCCACGGATGGCCGATCAGGAATGAGAAGCGACGGCCGGTGCGGAGGAAACCGTCGAATCGTTCACCCACCGCCTTGTCGTAGGCGGCGGCGGCGGTGGCTGGATCGTCGATGAACAACTCGGCGGCCAGCATTCCCGATTCCAGCCCGTAGTCGATACCTTCCCCGTTCATGGGGTTGACGAGGCCGGCGGCATCGCCAACCGCCACCCATCCGGGGCCATGTCGCCGACGAGCGCTCATGGGTAGCCGCCATGCCCGGGGCCGTTCGAGGTTCGGGCCGATCTTCCATGATTCCTCAACCAAGGACCGATAGGAGTCGAGCAGGCTGTTGAGGTTGAGCTTCTTGAAGCTCTTCATGGTCGACAGCGCGCCCACCCCGATGTTGACCGTGCCGTCGCCGGCCGGGAACATCCAGCCATAGCCGGGAACAGCGACGCCGTTTTCGTCAGTGAGGGTCAAGCAGGCTTCGAGATGGCGGTCGGCATGTCGCGGCGACTCGACGTAGCTGCGGATCGCCAAGCCGAACGGCTCACCGTCCACGCGTTCAGCACCGAGCATGCGAGCCACTTGTCCAGGTGCTCCCGTGGCGACCACCACCATGTCGGAATCGAAACTGTTGTCGGCGGTGGTTACGCCGACGACCCGGTCGCCCTCAAGCCGGGGGAGGGCTTCAGCCTCCCAGATGATCTCGGCGCCCGACTCCGAGGCGGCATCGACGAGAGCTGCATCGAGCCGGCGTCGAGGCCAGACGGCGCCATAGCTCGGGAACCGACTGGTATCGGGCCACGCCAGCTCCCGAACCTTCTTGCCGGCGATCATACGTAGACCATCGATACGGTGGGCGTCGTCGAGCGGGATGCCGAGTTGTTCCAGAGCGCCAACCGCCCGCGGGGTGAGGCCGTCACCACAAACCTTGTCCCGCCCATAGGCCCGTTTCTCGAACATCGCAACCGATAGCCCACTTCGAGCGGCAACGGTTGCGGCCGCGGCGCCGGCTGGTCCGGCGCCGATCACGATCATGTCATAGCGTTTGTCCGGTGCCACAGATCCATGGTGCCCGATTGTGACCCAACCTCCGCCCTTCGGCACGCGGATTGGGCCGTGACGTGTGTCCCTACCGCGTATCTACCGCGCCCAAACGCGCCGACCGCCCCACCCGGGAGACGGCGGAGCGGTCGGTTCAGGTCTGGGTCGACTGGATGGGGCAGGCGCCTCAGACTGGTTGTGCAGATATGGATGAAGCCTTCCCGGGTGAGCTATCCGGAGACATCGGCCAGCTGGCGCCGGGCTTCGGCTTCGTGACGCAGCTTGCTCAGCGCATGTAGGTCCCAATCGGTCTGCGACGTTTCGGCGCCCATGGCTCCGAGGAGCACGGTTGCCTCGTGGTCAAAGTCGAGCGAGTTGTCCGCTGCAAAGCTGCTGTCTGTGTCAATCAGTCTCCGTTGACCGACTTCAATTCGCTGTTGGTGGGCCAAAATGGCTCCGACGGTAATCAGAGCGAGAGTGGCGACTACCAATAGGGCGAGAAGATATTGAACTAGCATGTTGGTCACCTCCTTCACCTGCCAACGTTGCGTTCGGTTCTCTTCCGACGAATCTGCTTGGCGGGGTTCGCCTGGCCTATTCGTCTGTTTGTGTTTGCCAACTCTCCGGAGTGTTTGGAAGCCTCATATTAAGACGTTTCCGGCGGTTGTAAAGGGTAAATTCCGGCCCAAAAAGGGCCGAAAATGCATACTGCAGACGGTGATCTGAGCGGACTTAAACACCCGTCGAATCCGGGGCTTCGAATACTTTCGTGTCGGCGAAGGGGAGACTTATTCACTTACCGTAACCACGCACGGTGTGCGAGGGTCTCTCCGCCGCTTCGTCTGGTGCCAAAACCTCTGCAATGATGGGGGTTATGGCCTCCGAGAGCAGGAAGACAACGGCGAATATTCAGCCGATCGACGTCCTCGCTCCTATTCTCGGCACTCATCTGGTCAGTGTTTTTCACAGTCACCTGCGCGCCGTGGCAGAAAACTTGGAAAAAAAACGTGGCCAACCGCCAAAAACATCGTTAGCCGCGGCAAAAGTGCTCTATCAACGTGTTGGAGACCGCGCGGTGATAGCGCTGGATCAATCGTCGGTCGAGGTCGGCCCGACGATATCCGCAGCTGAATCCGACCCACGGTCCGACGAGAGTATTGACCTCGATGATCTCACTGAGCAAAGCATTGCTCAGCACCTCGAAGATCTTGAACACTGGCTGAGCAGCGGATCGTGGCTTCTGCCGCCCTATGACCTTCCGCCATTGCTGGATCTGGTGGAGGAGGCGGCCGGGGTCGACGACCCCGACGGTTCCGAGGAGGCTCGGACCGAGTCGGTGGTCGACCTGCTCGACAACTACCGGACGATGGTGGATTGGGCCGAGGCCTTTCTGCTTCAACGCTCCGAAGACGAAGCTTCCCGTGACGAGGTGGTACTACTCACCGTTGCTCGGCTGAACATGTTGAGCAGCCCGAGCACGGCGGAGAAACCGCGGCATGCCGCCACTATTCTCAACCGGCCGTACGAGCGGCTGCCGGACGGCTGGGGAGACGACACAGCGGTCGGCGTCACAACATTCAGCAAGGGACACTTCGGCAACGATCAAGCCGCGTTCAACGATGTCTGCCGTTCCTTTGTGGTTGATCTCCTGCACCGGGCAGTGCACCACGGCCGACCTAAGACCATCTATCTGTCGACCACCATCTTCGATCAGTCAACAGGAGCGGTCCGGGCCGAGCTCGACCAGAAGATCGTCGACTGCCTGGCTCGCGGTTGGCGAGTGGTGCATGTGCTCAACCGGGGAGGTGATGAGTCGACGTCGGCCCGGGCCAGGGTTCAGGCCGACTTTGCCACCCACCTCCTGGCCCACATGCAGAACAAGGGGGTGTACGTTCCGGTACCGGCCGTGGTGGCCGAGTGCACCGACATGGCTCTGGTCGAAGGGGTGGGCGCCGTAGTCTTCCCCAGTATCGGCTACGGCACCGGAAGCGGCAGTGCAAACAGGGCATCGGGCCCGCCCAGCCCGGCGATGGCCGTTCGCTGTATCACCGGCCGAGGAGGTAGTGGCGATGGCCCGGCGGCCACGCCGATCGTTGCCGAGCTCCGGGCTGAGGCCCGATCGGTTTTCGCCGATCAGTCCGAAACCGAGGACGCCTACCTCGACCGTCGATCATTGCCGTTTGGTTATCGGTTGCCGACGGAGAATCTGTTGTGGTTCGACCGCCACCTCTCGGCCAGCGAGCTGTTGGAGGGCGAACGGTACGCACTGGTCGGAGGCTTGACCACGTCGACCTTGCCCGACCATCTCAGCGTGGCCCAATTCGATGCCTGGCGAACCCAGCTCGAGTTGGTGGCTGCCGGTGAGGCCGACACCGATGGATTGGTTCGGGGATGGTCCACAAAGCTGATCGATCGGGCACGCGACTACATCAACGATCGTGGATTCGACGAGATTGTCGGCTCCTTGCGTCGACTCCGACACAAGCGAGCGGTTCGCCATTTCGGGTTCGAAACCAACACCATGAACTACCGCTACCGCGACTGTGTGCTCACCTCCCAGCTCGAGCGATACCTCACCGATGAGCGTCAGTGGTTCTCGGCCAACCCCGCCCACGGTGGGGGAGGGCTCACGCTGGAGCAGCGCCATGAGCACGGCCTCTATCTGGCCCAGCAGCTTGAGATCGCCAGGGTCAACCTGGAGATGGGCGACCGAACCGGCTACAACCTCGGGCTCATCAGACCGGAGATGAGCCAGCCCTACGACATCCGCCGCACGTGGTGGTTGGCCACCGAATCCCCCGACAACCGCGCCGACCAAGTGCACTTCCTGCACCAGCCGCGTCGATCGTCGACCGCCTACGTGGCCACGCTGAAGGCCGAGTCGGTCGCCCACTTCGACGCCGTTCAAACGTTTGTGTCGCTCTTCGACGCCGTCTGGTACACCATCGAAATCAAGGATCGGTTCCCGGCCACCGTTACTGACTATGTGCTGGATTTACTGCCGACGTCGGTTCGCCGAGAGTTCGCCAGGATTGATCAGATCGGCCTCCCCCGTTGACGGGCCGGGCATCAGCCAGGCCTACCGGCGACGCCCCCAGCGGCACTGAACAGGCCGACGAGGCCGGAGACCCCGACAGTCCGGGATCACCGTCACAAGAGGCGTCCCCTTCCGGATTGGCTCACGGTCTTCGCGCCCTCCGCCATAACAACTTCCGGCGCTTCTGGTTCGGCGCCCTGATCTCCAACTCCGGCACTTGGCTTCAGAATCTCACCATTCCATATGTCCTGCTGGAGATCACCGACGCGGCGTTTTGGGTGGGCCTGGCTGCCTTTGCCGGTTTGTTCCCGGTGATGGTTCTTGGTCCGATTGCAGGGAATCTTGCCGACCGTTTCGATCGCCGCCAGGTGCTCCTGGTTGGTCAAACTATGGCTGCCTTGGCCGCGGCAACGCTATGTTTCGCCTGGGTTGCCGGGGTTCGGTCACCGGGTGCGATTGTGGGCCTCGCCGCTCTCGGTGGCGTCGTCAGCGGTTTCATGCTGCCCACCTGGCAGTCGTTTGTACCGACTCTGGTTGAAACAGAAGATCTGCCGTCGGCGATCTCGCTCAACAGTCTCCAGTTCAACATCGCCCGCGCCCTCGGCCCCGCGTTCGGTGGTGCCCTGATCGCCGCCTTCGGGCCGGCCTGGGCCTTCGCCCTCAACGCGCTGAGCTACGGAGCGGTCCTCGTGGCTCTGGTGAAGGTCGACCGGAGGGCCACCACACAAGATCGCAACCCGCAGCCGATCATCAAAGGATTCGTGTCGTCGATCCGCTACATCCGCCGCCAGCCCGGCATCATCGCCGGAATACTTCTCGCTGCGGCGGTGGCGTTCCTCGGTTACCCGGTGGTGAGCTTTGTTGTCGTATTTGCCAAGCAGGTCTACGACGTGGATGCCTGGGCCCTCGGTCTGCTCTCCGGCCTCATCGGCGCCGGTGCAATCCTGGCCGCCCCAATCGTGGCCGGCGTGTTCGGTGATCTGTCTCGCACCACCACGGTGCGGTTTGCTCTTCCCTTTTATGGTGCGATGATTCTGGTGTTCGGCACGTCCACAACCGTGCTCCAGGGCGCAATCGGACTGGTGTTTGCCGGAATGGGATTTCTAACAATCGTGGCCACGTCGAACACAGCGGTGCAGATCATCGTCGCCGACAGAATCCGCGGCCGGGTGATGGCTACCCGAATCATGACCTTCACCGGTGCCTATCCACTGGGAGCGCTGATCCAGACCAGCTTGGCCGACGTGTACAGTCCCCGCTTGATCGTCTCCATCGCCGGATCGCTGCTACTCATCGGCGGCTTGATCGTTGCGGCTCGACCGGGCCTGTTTCGACATCTCGACGACCCGCCGGACCGTTCGTAGACCATCGGAATTCCGGCCTGACCCAAATGGTTGAATGGAGCTATGACATCACGAGTTCAACGGGTGACGTTTCGCGGAAGCCTCGGAGCCGATTTGGCGGCCCGACTCGACCTTCCGGCCGGACCACCTCGCGCCTACGCCTTATTCGCCCACTGCTTCACCTGCAGCAAAGACCTCTTTGTCGCCAGCCGGATCGCCGCAGCGCTGACCAGCCATGGCATCGCAGTTTTTCGGTTCGACTTCACCGGCCTGGGTCATAGCGATGGCGAGTTTGCCAACACCGATTTCTCATCCAACCTTGATGATCTGAGCCTGGCGGTCGACTGGCTGGAGGCCAACGCTTCGGCCCCCCAGCTTCTGATCGGACATTCGTTAGGTGGTGCCGCCGTTCTGGCCGCGGCTCCTCATTTCGAGTCGGTGCGAGCCGTGGCCACGATTGGCGCTCCGGCCGACCCGGCCCACGTCCGCCATCTGTTCACCAACAAGCTGGCCGACATCGAGGCCGACGGTCGGGCCGAGGTCTCGATCGGTGGCCGCCCGTTCACGATTGCCAAAGAGTTCCTCGACGATCTTGAAGCCAATCAGGCCGAGGGTCGAGAGCTGGCCGACCATCAGGCCCTCATGGTGCTGCACTCGCCCGACGACAGTGTGGTGGGCTACGACAACGCCGAGCGGATCTTCGAAGCGGCCGCTCAACCCAAGAGTCTTGTGGCGCTCGACGGAGCCGATCATCTGCTCACCGATCACGCCGACGCCGGATTCGCCGCCGAGATGATCGTGCACTTCGCCGACCGTTATATGGTCGACGAGAATCCCGCCGCCCACGCCCCTGCCCCAACGGCACCGGTGGTGGTGGCGGAGACCGGGCAGGGCAAGTTCCTCAATCACGTCGTGGTCGGCCCGCATCAGTTCTTGGCCGACGAGCCGGAGTCGGTCGGCGGGTTCGACGCCGGCCCAACTCCCTATGATCTCGTCGCCGCCGGCCTCGGGGCGTGCACCTCGATGACGCTGCGCATGTACGCCGACCGCAAGAAGATGGCGCTCGACCGGGTGTCCGTGGAGGTCACCCACGGCCGAGTGCACGCCGATGACTGCGCCGCCTGTGAGGATGCGACACCTACGCCTGGAGGGCAGATCGATCACTTCGCCCGGACGATCAAGATCGAAGGCGACTTGTCGGACGAAGATCGTGCGTCACTCCTCCGGATCGCCGACAAGTGCCCGGTTCACCGCAGCCTTGAAGCCAAATCGCATATCACCACCGAGTTGACCTAGGGTTTCCTCCGATGATCAATCCTCTTGAACTACGGCGGAGCAGCGGAGCAATGCTGCTGATGACCTACCGCGGAGACTGGTGACCGTATTGCTGCGCCCAGCTCGTGCGGCTGGCAACGAACTACGACCGGATCCACACCGCCGGTGCCGAGGTGGTGGCGGTAAGCGTCGATGACGATGCGCGTCAGGCCGGTATGCGGCAGCGGTGGGGCTTGACCCACACCAAATTCGTGGCCGATCCCGGCGGTGAGGAGATCCTCCAACCCCTCGGACTCTACGATCCTGAGGAGCGAGGCGGAATCGCTCTTCCGGCGATGCTGATCTTTGGGCCCGACGGCTCCGAGGTGTACCGCTACCAGGGGCGGGACTTCGCCGACCGCACTACCGACGACGACATCTACGCAGCGCTCGACGCATTGAATCTGGCTGCCATTGATCCCGGTCCGTGGGCCACTGATGAGGCTGTTCCCGAAGATCTGAAGCGATACTTTCATCCCCGAGACTTCGGTGCGTACTTCAGGGGCAACAAGTTCGGTGCGATTGCCATCGGTGGCAGAGCCGAGCGAGGGAGCGAGACCAGAGCGTTGGCTCGAGAACACCGTTTGATGGCCGAAGCGAGTCTCGACGCCTGGGCCGAGTGGAGCGTTGACTAGCCGGCCCAGTAGGGCTCGCGCCACGCGGGAGGCTCGTCGGCATCCTGGGTAACCCAGTGTTCGGTGCCCTCGGTGATGCGGCCGTTGGCCACCGTGTAGAAGCCGGCGCACCAGAAACGGTTGTCACCGTGATCGACGATGATCTGAGCAGCAACTCGGTTGCCGGTGGTCAACACCTCGACCACCGTGATGGTCCATCCCTCCGGGTAGGCACGGTTCATCGCCAGAAACCCGGTCCCGTCGAAGCGTTCGCCGGTGGCCGTGAAGTTGATCTTGGCATCGTCGGCGAGGCACGCCCCCGCCCCGTCCCAATCGCGAGCCTCCATCCGTTCGAAGAACCGGATGACCACATTGGCCGGACCGGGCTCGAACGTTTCACGAGCGAAGCGCTCAAGATGTTGAATGGCCATCGAGAACGGGTGAACCGTGCCTCGGTGGGTTCCATAGGCAACCGCAGGATCGGCGGCCATCAGATCTTGTGCCGCCTCGAGCGACTCGGCCCTGATCACCGAGATCCCGATTAGTTCCGGGTGATCGAATCCGTATTGGGTTCGTCCCGCGAAGGCCAAGAGCCCATCCCGCCCAAGGTCATCGAGAAACGCGGCATGTTCACCGAGCGCCTTCTTTGCTTCGTCGGTCCAATTCGACTGGTCTTGGTAGTGCTCGTTCAGGTGGAGTCGGTAGAGAAAGAGGGGCTGCCGCGAAGGCCTTGTTGAGGTAGACCCCGTTGAAGAAGACACGGCTGAACTGTACACCGCACTCGAGACGCGAGTTCGGCCGCCACTGGTGAGGTGACGGCCGAACCGCTCAATGACTAGATTTTCTTGACGGAACTAGGCGTTAACCAACTCCTTCTCGGGTTTCAACTCCCGAACGTCAAGGGTCAGCGGCCTACCGGCCAGAGCGAAGAGCGCATATCCGAGCAGAAGACCCATCAGGCCGATGGCACCCAGCACGGCTGAGGTCACGTAGCCAACTTGGATCGAGGTGTGAGTGACCACACCAACACCCAGTTCACCGACGAGGCCGTGGACGGTGCCCGACCAGGCCTGGCTGCGGGCCGGGCCCTCGAGCGGATGCATCCGGTCGAAGTCGGTCCAGTACCGGCCGTCAACGTCGAACTCGTAGGTGCCGGCGGCGAAAGTCTCGCCGTTGTATTCGACATCCTCGGTCAGCACGATGGTCTGGCTGCCGTGTCGCACGTGATAGACGATCGTCGCCATCTGGTACATGTATTCGGAAGCGGTGTTCACGAGCGGATCGTCGGGATCAAGCTCGCCCCCCTGAACCGGGTAACCCCATTCGTCTTCCAGCATGGCAAGGATTGCGTCTCCACCCTCGGTGGTGCCGCGATCGGTCAGGTTGCCGTCGTCGTCATAGCTGAGTGTGACGTTCTGCGCCTCACTGAACTTCTGCAGAGCATCCATGCCCTGTTGTGTGCGGTAGAGGGCGATTCCTGATGCGATCAGGCTGATCAGGCCCATGGCCGCCAGCACAGCTCCAATGACTTTAAGTTTGTTCCCCATGGGGGTCCTCCATCCTGGAAAGCGTTCCCTGCCTTCCATCATTGAGTTTCGAACGAATGGCGCGTTGTTTTCAGGGCCGAAGGTCCTGATCGGTGAAAGAAAGTCAGGCCCTTTGATAGACCGGCTGTGCCACACTGACCGACGTGAAATCTTTCGCCGAACTGACCGAGCAGGGCAGGGCTCGCCGCCTCCGAAAAACCGCCTCAAAAGCACTGTCCAGCTACGATCTTGCGCCCGAGCGCCTCACCCAGCTGACCATCCACAACAACTACATGTTCCGGGTGCAAGACGGCGGCGGCCGTAGCTACGCGCTTCGTATCCTGCGTCAACAAGACGACGGGATCGATTTTCACGATCCGGTCGATACGCGACTCGAATGCTGGTGGGTGCAGAAACTTGCCGCCGACGGCTTGCCGGTTGCGGCCGTGGTTGCCAATGCCGACGGCGACCTGATCACGACCGTTGAAGAGGTGCCTGGCGTTCCCGGGACGCAGCGCTGCGTGCTGTTCGAGTGGCTTCCAGGAAGCGAGCCCGACGAGGATCAGCCCTGGTTCTGGACCGAGCTGGGCCGCCGCGCCGCGGAGTTGCATCAACACTCCGCCGGCTTGAAGCTACCCGAGTGGGCCGAACCTCGCCGATGGAATTCGGTGTTTCCCTACGAGGACGGCAACCTGCGGCAGAGTGCCAACGACGGCCTGCTGACTTCTGGGCAGAGCGAGACGTTGGACCGAGCCATCGAGATTCTCAATCCGTATCTGGCCGGACTCTATCTCGATCGGAATCGGCCGCCGCAATTGATACATGGCGATCTGCACGACGAGAACACCCGCTCCTATCGTCGTCGCCTTGCCGTGTTCGACTTCGAGGATTTGCTTGAGGGGTATCCCGAACACGATCTGGCCGTCGCCCTCTACGGGCCGTACTACAACCGCTCGGACGTGGACGATGTAGTGGCGGCGATGCGAAGCGGTTACGAGGAAGTGGCGCCCTGGCCGGTGGAGAATCTGGAACAGCTCCGGCCGTTGTTTGCCGCCCGGGCGCTCGGGCTCGTCAACTTCTGCCTGGCCTTGGGGGCGGACTATCTCGACTACGTAGGCATGCTCGTCGACCGAGTGGCCGACATCGTCGAGCGGCCGCCGGCGGGCCGGTAGCTCGTAACACGTGTCCGCATGACCGTCATTGAGACAGCTCGGCTTGTCATTCGTCCGCCTGAGGAGACCGACCGAAGTCGATTTGTCGAGCTGTTCACCGATGAGGCATTTACCGTGTTCAGCCGGCTGCACGATGCACGGTCCGCCAATATTCGTTTCGACAAGATGTTGGCATTGGCCGATGTCGTGCCCTACGCCAAACAACCGGTCATCGAGAAGGCTACGGGTGTCATCGTGGGATACACCGGAGTGGGAACGGTTGTTCTCGAGACGGCCGAGCGGCTTGAGTGGGGCTGGCGTTTCGTGCCCGAGGCGAGGGGCCGTGGTTATGCCACCGAGGCCACAAAGGCGTTGCTGGCGATGGCCGACGCCCACAGCGACGGCGAGATGCTGTGCATTATCGATGTTGAGAACCATCCATCACGGCGGGTGGCCGACAAGGTCGGGTTTCGTTGGTGGCGACGATTTACGTGGCCCGATGCTCCACACCAGACGACGGATCTGCTGACCCGACCGATTGGGGTCGGCGGACTTCCGTTGTTGGCTCCTGGCCACGACTGAACGTCGGTCGCATTGAACGTCAGTCGAATTGACCGACACCGTGGGTTTGCCGCGCCAACAGTGTTGAGTCATTGCAAACCGTCCAGCCGGTTTGTTATGGTGATGGCACACCAATAGAAGGGGAAGTCATATGAAACGCAAGATTGTTGGGGCATTCGCCAGCGCGTGTGCGGTGGCGATGTTTACCGCCGCGCCGGCCTGGGCGTCACCCGAGATACCGAACCCGCCGGCCAATCAGAACGGCATCGACAACGGGGCCGGGATCGGCTGTGACATGGGCAAGTTCCACAGCGAACTAGCCAAGGAGGGCATGATCGGAAAGAACAATGGCCACTATCCCGGCCAACACGCCGGTGCCTCAATCTGTAAGGGCGACTAGAAGCGCGGGAAAGATCCGCGGAGAGTCAATCGACGGCAGAGTAGCTGTTGGTTGATCGCTGTCGGCCAGGGCCCGTTCGCCACCCCTCTGGTGGGCGGGCCCTCTGGCCCGTCACTCAACCGCTCAGCCGAATTTATCGGAGTGGTACACCCGACTTGATCATCTCCCGAACCTCGTCGATCGTCGACTCGGGGCCCGGTCCCAGGATTACCCAGGTGGCTCCGGCCTCGCTTAGGTCTCGGATGCGGTCCGGGTCGGGGCCCGAACCGACCGCCACCTCAAACGGCGCCCCATCATCGCGAAACTCGTTTACGTAGGCGACAATCTCAGCCAGCTGTGCAGGCTCTATCGCCGAGAAATCACTGGCGATTGGGAACACTCCGTCGTATCGCGCCCCTCGCTGGAACGGCCGGCGGTTAGGCCACATACCCGCCACCCAGATCGGGATCCTTGGTGACTGGACCGGTTTGGGAGCGAACTCCGTCTCCGCCACCCGGAAGTGTTGACCCGAGTAGGCGAAACGTGAGCCCGACCACATACCGACCATCACGTCGAGCCCCTCATCCAACATGTCGGCTCGCCGTCGCGCCTCCACGGGTTCGTCGAACGTGCCGAACTCTTCGTCGGGTGGCGCTCCGATTCCCACGCCGAGAATCAATCGACCACCCGAGAGATGGTCGAGCGACGTCGCCTGCCTAGCCAGCACCCATGGCCGCCGCCGCGGAATCGGCGTAACCATGGGCCCTAAGAAGATGCGTTCCGTGGCCTGCGCCATGGCACCGAGGGTGACCCACGGATCGGCCATCCTCATCCCATCGGCAACCACGATGTGATCCCAGAGAAAGAAGCCGTCGAACCCGACGCCCTCAGCGGTGGCGGCCAGTTCCACCAGAGTGCCCGGGTCGCCGTAGTCGCCGAAGTTGGGGACGCTGACTCCGATCTTGGCGTTCACGGTTGTCACGTCATCGAGAATAGGACGTTCCCGGCCTCTCCGCTGACAGCCACGAGATCGGGGACCTAGGCCTCTGGCTTGCACCGATTGTTTCGTCGCATGCTGGAGGCGAAAGCAGTTCTCGGAAGGCGCAAGCCGATCACCCACAGCCACCGAGGAGGTTTGACTGATGACGTGGATGGTGCTGGTTGGAATCATCTTCGGTGTGGTGGTGGCGGGAGCGGTGATCTACGCAGCCACCCGTCGTCGCAGCGATCCCGAATGGTCGAACACCATGACCGGTGATCAGTGGCTGACTCTTGGCATTGTTTTCACCGGAGCGGGCACGGCCCTGACCGCTAGTGTCGGTCCGGCCATGCTGGGAATGGTTGCCCTTGGGCTGATCTATATGGCGATGGGGGTTTCCACCAAGCGCAAAGAGGGCGAAAGTAGCTAGTCCGCCGGCGCGTCGCCAATCCGGTCACCGAGGAGCCACGTAGGTGCCCTGGGCGATCGAAACCGGGCGCGTTTCGTCGTCGGTCCAGATCGTCACCGAGCCAACGAGCTGACGTGAACCGACGCTGTGCAGTTCGGCCCTGGCCGTCAGAAGATCGCCGATGGCGGGTCGCACAAAACGAATCGACAGCTCACTGGTAAGTGCCATCGCCTCCAACCCGATGGCCCCGAAGCAGGCATACCAAAGGCCGACGTCGGCAGCGGCGAATTGGGTCGGACCGGAAATGAAGCCTCCGGGCCGGATCGAAGCCGACTTCACCGGCACCTCCACCAAAGCATGGCGGCCTGACACCTCAAGGCAGGTGGTGGCATTGGGGTTCTCAGGCCATTGTTGGCCGACAAATTCTCGGATCGACTCGGGGTTGACTCCATCGGCGGCCGGGACAAACGAACCAGTCATAGGGGTCGACGATAAACCCGCGGCGGAATCGCTGGCAATCCAACTGCTGTCGAGGTGATTGGTTGCTCCGGTTAATGGGCCGCCGCAGGCGGCTGTAGCCGGTCGGCCACCGCTTGGGTGGTTCGGTCGAGAATGATGGCCATGATCACAATGGCCAACCCGACGGCGAAACCGTGGCCCACTTCGGAGTTCTTCACGGCGCTGATCGTTTCGAACCCAAGGCCACCGCCACCAACCAGGCCGGCGATGATCACCATGGCCAAAACCATCATGATCACCTGGTTCACGGCGGCCATGATCGTGGTGGCGGCCAGCGGAATCCGAACTCCGAGCATGGTCTGGCGTGGTGTGGCCCCAAACGTCTGCGATGCCTCGACGCTTTCCACCGGCACTTGCTTGATACCGAGGGCGGTGATACGCACGCCGGGAACCATGGCGTAGAGCACTGAGGCGATGATGCCCGGCACAACACCGAGAGTGAAAATGGTTACGGCGGGAATGATGTAGACCAGCGACGGGATCGTCTGCAGGGCATCGAGGACGGGGGAGAGGGCCGACTCGACTCGAGGGTTGCGGCCGGCCCATACGCCGAGCGGAATGGCCACCGCTAAAGATACCGCCACCGCGGCGACCACCTGAGTGAATGTATCGAGGGAATCCTCCCACACGCCGATCAAACCGATAAGGCTGAGAGCGAGACCGCTGAACAGTGCCAGCTTCCAGCCCGCAACCCGCCAGCAAAGCCAAGCCACGGCGAAGATCACCACCGGCCAGGCGAGGGTGTCGGTGAGGAAGTCTTTCACCGGCACGTAGAACCACGAGACGATGGCGTCGTTGATCGAGCGGGTCAGCCAGCTCATGTTGTCGCGGATCCAGGTGACCACGTCGTCGATCGGGTCGAAGACCTTGGTATCCCACACCTCGGGGAACCCCGACACCCCGGCGATCTTGCCGATCACGGTCAGGGCGACGACGCCGGCCAGGGCGGACATCGTGGTTTGACGACTGGGGGCGGTTGACTTGTCGGCGGTTGCCGCAGCCCGGCCCAAGCGGTCGAGGACAAGAGCGATCGCCACGATGGCCAAACCGGCGGCGATGCCTCGCCCCATACGGCGCTGAGCCAGAGTATCCATGATTTCCTGGCCAAGGCCACCGGCGCCGAGCAGTGTGGCGAGCACCACGATGCCAAGGGCCATCATGATGGTTTGCGTCAGCCCGGTGAGGATCGTTGGCATCGCCATCGGCAGCTGAACTTTCAGCAGCGTCTGCCGGGGTGACGCACCGAACATTTCCGACGCGTCGACCGAGGCGCTTGGCACCTGGCGGATACCAACGATGGTTAGTCGGACGAGAGGCGGCAGCGCGTAGATGACGGTGGCCAGCGTTGCCGGAACCGAACCGATGCCGAAAAACACCACCATCGGCACGAAATAGACCGGGGCCGGGATGGTTTGCATGGCGTCCAGCACTGGTTTGATGGCCGACTCCAGGCGGGGCCGGAACGCCGCGGCCACACCAAGTGGAATGCCGATCAGCACGGAGATGAGAACCGCCATCAGCATCAGGGCGAGCGTTTCGACCGTCACTTCCCACAACCCGACCAAACCGGGGTAGATGAGGGCCAGGGCCGCAACCACGGCATCGACCCAGCGGCGAGATCGGGCGATGAACAGGAAGGCCATAACCGGCAGCACAAACCACGGGAACCACAGCAGAACCGCTTCCACCGAGTCGAGGCCCCAGCGGATGGTGTCAGCCAACGGATTGAAAAGATAGGTGAAGAGCGGGTGGGGTACATCGGCCCGACCGTTCCGCAGGGCCCAGGCCGCAACGTCGTCGAACGGCTTTGAGAACGACTCGGTCCAGGCCGCCGGGAATGTCTCGTCGGCTGAAAACAGGAGTTGAAGCACCGCGGCGCCAAGGGCGAGTACCGCCCACCACGCCCAGGTCGGAATCCGGCGGGGCCAGTTGAGCGGAGCGCTGAACTCAGCCGCCATCGAGCACCGTGCGTACCCGGTTGCGGTCGATAACTCCGACCACTCCTCCGCCATCATCGACCACCCGGACGGCCTTATTGTCGGACACCAGGAGGCCAAGAACCGACTCCAACACGGTTCCTGTCGGCACGGTTACGGCATCGTCGCCGTCAACGACCGCTTCAGCAGCCGTGCTGGCCAGCACGCGGTCGACGGTCACCACTTTGGCCCGGTTCACGTTCTTTGTGAATTCCCGTACGTAGTCGGTGGCCGGGTCGGCCAACAGCTCCGACGCAGTGCCCACCTGGTCGAACTCGCCGTCTTTCATGATGGCGATGCGATCACCGAGCCGGATGGCCTCATCGAAATCGTGGGTGACAAACACGATGGTGCGATTCATCTCACCTTGAAGCCGAAGCAGCTCTTCCTGCATGTCACGGCGGATCAGCGGGTCGAGGGCCGAGAACGGCTCGTCGAAGAAGAGGACCTCCGGCTCGACGGCCAGAGCCCGAGCCAAGCCGACCCGTTGTTGCATCCCTCCAGAGAGTTGCTGCGGGTAATGTTCGCCCCAGCCTTCGAGGCCCACGAGGTCGAGCACATCATTCGCTCGGGCATGGCGTTTGTCTCGATCCCAGCCCTGAACCTCGAGCCCGTAAGCCACGTTGTCGATCACCCGTCGGTGAGGGAAAAGGCCGAAGTGCTGGAACACCATCGACAACTTCTTGCGCCGCACCTCGCGTAGTTGATCGTCCTTGAGCGCCGTGAGCTCGTCGCCATCGAGGGTGACGGTGCCCCTGGTGACGTCGGTGAGGCAGGCCACACATCGAAGCAATGTCGACTTGCCGGAGCCCGACAGGCCCATGATGACAAACGTCTCGCCTTCGGAAACGGCGAACGAGGCGTCCCGAACACCGATGGTGGCGCCGGTCTCGCTCAACACCTCGGCCCGGGAGGCGCCGGCCTCGGCCAGGCTTATCGCCTTGGCCAGAGACCGGGCCCCTCCAGATCCACTTCCAAATACCTTCCAGATCCCGCTCGCCGTGAGTTTGCCGTCAGAGAGTTTGGGGTCGGACAGCTCGGGATCGGAGGGTGTGCTGGTGCCGGTTAAGGCAGCCACGCCGACCATGTGTCAGCATTGTCGGCCACCCACTTGGCAGCCACGTCTTCCGGATCCTCACCGTCGATCTCAACGGCCGGCAGCATCGACAACTGATCGTCGTTGGTGATGGTGAGCGCCTGCAGGAAGCTGTAGACATCCGGGGCCTTCTCGGCCAGATCGGGCGAAACGGCCTTGATGATCACGTCTTCGGGGTAGTCGCAGTCGACGCCACCATCACCGGCGGCGGCGCTGGCTCCACACTCGTCGGTGTAGGGCGGAAGTTCGATCTTGACAAGGTCGTACTTCGACACGGCGGCGGTGGGTGTCCACCAATACATGAGGATGGGTTCCTCAGCCGCCACCCGAGCGTCGAGCTCGGCCACCGTCGCCGGTTCCGAGCCGGAGTACACAACCTCGAACGGCATGTTGAGATTTGCAATGATCTGCTCGTCGTAGGTTGAGTACGACGGGTCGGTGCCCAGGAAGCGACCGTTGTCGCCCGTCTCTGCGGTGGCGAACAGTGCTCCCGCCTCCGGTGCGAGGAAACCCTCCCAGGTGGCCAGTTCGGGGTTGGAGTCGAGCACGTAGGAAGGCACGAACCAGCCGATGCGGCCGACGGCGCCGAGTTCGCCGAAGTTCTCCACCGAGCCGTCGTCGAAGAACGCTTGCTCGCTTTCGGTGATGCCCGAAGGCCAGATCTCCAACACGGCGTCGACGGTGCCGTCGGCGAGGCCGCTGAACATCGCCTCGTTTTCATCGATCGACACGATTTCAGTGGGGTAGCCGAGTTCAGATTCGATGATCTGGCGGGCGACCTCGACGTTCAGCGCCGACGCCGTCCACGGGTTTACCACAAAGTTGATTGTGGGCTTGCTGTCATCGACTCCGCCGGCGGAGTCTTCGCCATCGTCGGAGCCGCACGCCGCGGCCACAACGGATAGAGCCAATAGCAGAGCCACTGCTTTGACAAGCTTCGAGACCGCTTCGGACAATGCTGTCGTTCGTCCCATGTTTCCTCCCATTTCGGTTGCCTTCGGCAACGGTTCTCGGATCGTAGCAGCTTGTTTTGGTCGGTTCACTCGCAATGGTCGGCGAAAATCCGGGTACGACGCGGTTGGGAGTCCGATACCATCGCCGGGTGCTTGAGCCGCCCCCGCATATCGAGGATCCGACAAGCGAAGCTTTTCTGGCCGGTGCTCGGGCCGCCATTCCACTGGCGATCCCAGCGATCCCGATCGGGATGTTGCTTGGTGTGGCGGTGCGCGACTCCGAGGTTGTCTCCAGCCTGGCCGGATGGTCGTCGGGCTGGATCATGATCGCCGGCGCCGCCCAATTCGCCGCTATCGACATGCTCGACCGAGGAGCGGGCGTGATCGCCGTCGCCGCCGCGATCTTCATGATCAACGCTCGCCACCTGATGTATTCGGCCGCCTTGAGCCGCCGGTTCAACACGGCGCCGCTGTGGTTCCGGATCGTCGGCTCGTACTTCCTGATCGATCAGGCCTTTGCTCTCAACGGGGAACACGCCGGCGGTCGGCTGCACGAGCGGTCACAGCGATATCAGATGTGGCACTTCCTGGGTA
The DNA here is from genome assembly GCA_965216355.1 of Acidimicrobiales bacterium. Lineage (GTDB taxonomy): Bacteria > Actinomycetota > Acidimicrobiia > Acidimicrobiales > SZUA-35 > JAHELU01. The sequence continues at coordinate 75,203 of CBDCFR010000012.1, read as the reverse complement.
CGGCAGTGCCGATGTTGACGGTATGGCTCGTAACCATCGCTATCGGACTGGTTGTCGGCGAGTTGCTGCCACCCGAGTGGGAGGTCGACTTCGCCATACCTCTCATGTTCTTGGGCCTGATGGTTATGGCCACCACGAATGTGCCCGGCCTGGCCGCGGCGCTGGTTGGGGGAGGGGTCGCTGTTGTCGGGCGAGATTGGCCCAGTGGCTCGGGGTTGTTGGCAGGCGCCATCCTCGGCGTGGTGATTGCCGGACTACTCGACGTCATTCTGGAACGGCGCCGGTCGGATGACCTTGAAATTGCCCCCGGACCGTCCGAGGAGGTGGTTTGATGAGTGACAATCTGACCGTTTGGTTGGCGTTCATCCTCGGTGGCATCATTACGTTCCTTCAGCGGGCGTCGTTCATCCTGTTCTCCGGTGACCGGTCGCTACCCGATCCGATTCAGCGGGCGCTGCAGTATGTGGCCCCGGCCGCTTTCGCCGCGATCGTCGCTCCGCGAGTGATCGGAACGGGCGGGATGAGTGAACTCACCAGCCCGGATGCTCGCCTGCTGGCTGCCATCGTCGGGGGCGTGCTCATGTGGAAGGTCCCGAAGCTGCCGGTGATGCTCGTGGTTGGGATGGTGACCCTTTGGGTTCTGCGCTGGCTTGGGCTGTAGCCGGCCCGGCTTTAGCGTGAGCTAGCGCTTTGGCTCGTGAAGAGTGCGGGCCACGATGTTGCGTTGAATGTCGGAGGTACCTCCGTACACCACCCCGCCGGCGGTGTTGCGCAGATCCTGCTCCACGCCGAACTCGGTGACGTAGCCGCGAGCCCCATGGGTAAGGATGGCGTCCATCGATGAGGCCACCGCGGCCTCGCTCGCTTGAATCTTGGCCAGAGCCGCCGCCTGCATCGACGGGCGGTCGAGTGAAAAGAGCATGGCCGACCGGTATAGCTGCAGCCGTGAGTTGTCGTGGCGCAGCTTCATATTGGCCAGACGGTGACCGACGGCCTGAAAGTCGCCGATGGCCTGGCCGAACTGTTCCCGCTGTCGGCTGAAGTTAACAGCCTCGTCGAGCTGACGTTCCATGGCCCCGACCTGGAAGGCCAGAACGAACGCCCGCTCCGCCTCCATGGCCGTTGAGAAGAGCGCGGCGCCCGACCCGACCGAGCCGAGCACATCCTCGGTCGGAACCTTGACATTGTGGAACTCCACATCGGCGAACGGCGTGGTTCGCAAACCCATCTTTGGGCGGATCGGACCGACCGTCAGCCCTTCCGATTGGGCATCGACCACAAAGGCCGTAACCCCCCATTGGCCCAGCTTGGAATCTTTGGTGGCGAAGACGATGAACACGTCGGCCTCAGGCCCCATCGTTACGTAGGCTTTCGTGCCGTTGAGCACGAAGCCACCGTTGCCGTCACTGTCTCTGTCTTCGGTGAACGTGGTTGACATGGCAAAGGTGTCGGAACCGGAATCGGTTTCGGTGATGCAAAACGCCCCTTTAAGGGACCCGTCGACCAGGCCGGAGAGCCAACGATCCTGTTGAGCCTCGGAACCGAACCGTTCCAACAAAGGCTGCATGGTCCACACCTGAGTTGACAGAGCGAAGGCCAGGCCGGCATCAGCACAGCCGTAGCCCAGTCCCTCGAACACCAGCAGGGCTGAGACGACATCGAGGCCCCGACCACCAAATCGAGGATCGGTCATCACTCCCTGAATGCCGTGCTCGGCGGCGAGCCGCCAACCTTCAGGCCAGAATCGGCAGGCCACATCCCGGGCTTCGAGGTCGGGGTCGACCAAGGTGGCCTCAGCCCAATCGGCGGTTTGGCGCTTGAGCGGATGGTTGTGATCGCACATGGCGGCCACGGCCGCTGCAGCGACGTCGGGGTCTTTAGGCCAGAACGGTGAGGTTGCCGGATCCGATGCGCTGATTGGTGATGAGTCGGAGTTGGTCATGTGCTGCCGATTACGTCATTGCCTGTCAAGGTGGTTGCCAGTCAGTTTACGGTCGATCTTTCGCTAGGTTGATCGACACGGATGCATCGTTACCTATTGTCATCGTTTGTTGCTGAGGCGGCAGAGGCGGATCCCAACGGCACAGCCGTCGTTTGCGCCGACGAGTCGCTGAGCTGGGAAGCCGTCGAACGTCGAGTCGGCCGGCTTGCTTCAACCTTGGCCGACTGTGGTGTTCGCCGTGGCGATCGGGTCGGCATCTATCTCCACAAATCGCTTGAGTCGTTTGTGGCCGTGCACGGGATCCTGCGGTCAGGAGCCGCCTACGTGCCGATCGACCCTCTGGCCCCCCTGGACCTTGTGGAGTCGATCATCGGCGACTGTGAGATCAACGTTTTGGTCAGCCACCTACCTCGCTTGGTGGGGCTCAAGAAGCTACTCCCGAAGGTCGACCTGGCCGCCGTGATCGGGGTCGACGGTGGGTCGATCGATGTCGCCCCGTCGGTTACCACCAGATTTGTGTCGTGGCCGGAAGTCGATGAGGCCGACGTGGCGGCTCCGACCGCCAACATCGACGAAGACCTGGCCTACGTGATGTACACCTCGGGTTCCACGGGAAAACCCAAGGGCATGATGCACACCCACCGCAGCGGGTTGGCCTATGCCACCATGTCGGCCGCGCTCTATGAACTCGGGCCCGACAATCGAACCGCCAACTTCTCGCCCCTGCACTTCGACATGTCCACCTTCGAACTGCTGTCGGCGCCATCGGCCGGAGCCACCTGCGTGATAATTCCCGAGCCGTACCTTCGAGTGCCGGCCAGTCTCACGGAGTATCTGTCGGACCAGCGGGTCACCACCATGTACACGGTGCCCTCGCTGTTCATGCAGATGATGTCGCGCGGGGCGTTCGCCGAGCGTGATTGGAGCGCCGTCCGCTGGGTTATGCCGGCGGGTGAAGTGTTCCCCGCCGAACCTCTACGCCGGTTGATGGCGTTGGTCCCTCACGCCCGATTTGCGAACCTCTACGGTCCGGCGGAAGTCAACCAATGCAGCTACTTCCACTTCCCGGGAAGCGATCCGTCGGCGTTCGACGAGGTCATGCCGTTGGGTCTACCGGCGCCGGGAGCGGAGCTGCAACTTGTCGATGACGACGATCAGCCCATTGAAGGTCCGGGCACCGGTTTGCTTATCGTCCGCTCGCCCAACATGATGGCCGGCTACTGGAACCGGCCCGATCTCGACGCCAAGGGATTCCTCGACCGTAGAGGTCCAGGCGGGATGCGACAGCGGTGGTATCGCACCGGTGATGTCATTCGGCGCGACGAACACGGCAACCTGACCTTCCTCGGTCGCAGCGACAACCAGGTGAAGATCCGGGGCTATCGGGTTGAGCTTGAAGTGGTTGAAGCCGCCGTTGGCTCGCTGCCGGGAGTCGAGCAGGTGGTTGTCGGGGTCAGATCCGTCGTCGACGGCGACTCAATTCTGGTCGCCCACTACGTTCCCACCCCAGACGGCGGCGCCGACGGCGCCGGTCCCGACCAGTGGCGTAGAGCGTTGGTTGGAGTTTTGCCCAACTACGCCGTTCCGGCGGTGTTCGAGCCGGTTAGCGGATTCCCGCTGACCCCAAGCGGCAAAATCGATCGTCGAACCAGCCGGCAGACCATCGCTGGTCAGGCCGATCAGGCCAATTGACGGCGTGCCCGCTCGTTTAGCCGAGTCGGGCCTTGCAGTACGACAACGTCTGGCCGACGGTCTGGAAGTTGTCGAGGGTGATGTCGGTGGCCTCCACCTCGAACCCTAGTTCTTCTTCGATCCAGTGGGTGATGCTCATGACCCCGAGCGAATCGACGGCGCCGGTAAGCAGTAGATCGGTGTCGACTTCGATTGGCTCGTCGGACAGCGAAACCTCGGCGTTGATGAACGCCAGAAGACGCTCTTCCAAGCCCACGGTGCTGGTGTTACCCATCGTCAGACTCCGGCCTTCTCGACCTCGTCGGCCTCCGCCTTCAAATCGAGCACAACGTCTCCATCGGTGGCATCGGCCATCATCGGCAGTAGGCGCCCGGCGTCGCCCTCCCGTTTCTGGAACACCGCGGCCAAGACGGTGAGCACGGCAACTACGGCCACCAGCACGCCGAACGATTCGAAGATCGGGTCGATCAAGTTGTTGATGCCCAGCTCGGTTTCGAAGAGACGCTCCCACATCCAGGCGAGACTGATGACGGCCATGAGCACCGAGAGCACCACAAAGATCGGCTGGTAGATCCGCGTCCGACGCAGCAGGTAGAGAAGGGGAAACAGCAGCACGACAACCACGGCCTGACCGATCTCGATGCCGACGTTGCGGCCGAGGAGCGACACCAGCTGCACCGATCGGGGAACGTCGAGACCCTCTACGAGGGAAGCAAAACCCATGCCGTGGAAGAGCCCGAACACAAACGACAGGAGCCACTCCTTGTTGGGGAACAGCGGCCGGATGTTGTGCAGTGCGGCGGCGGCGATGGAGAGGGCGATGATGAACTCAACCAGCTTGGACGGAGGCAGCGGCAGCAAGCCGAGCCCGGCCAGGGTGAAGGTGATCGAGTGGGCGATGGTGAACATCGTGACGATCTTCAGGATCCGCCACAGAGAGGCGACGAACCCGTCGGTTGGCCACCATTTGCGGTTGAAGACGAGCACGGCGGGCAGGAGCAGAACCAGCACAAACAGCACATGGTCCGGACCGGTACGGATGTGGTTGACGCCGAGTTCGATGCTGGCGACGAAGTTCTTCCACCAGCTGCTCTCGCCAAGATCCACGGTCTGAGTTCGATTGTCGGCTCCGAATGTGGTGAGCGTGTCGAAGCCGTTGTCGATCACGCCGGCCCGCCAGTCGTTGGCGATGAGGAGCAGAGCGTCTCGGCCTGGGATCTCCTCGACAAAGGGGTCGAACTCCATCTCGAAGGCTCGGGGCACGGTGCCTTCGTCCGACGCCACCGTCACGGTAAACGGGGCGACCAGGTAGTTGTCGTCGAGTTCGGGAGCGTCGGAGAAGAAGACGGAGACCTCACCGATATCGATTGGCCACTCCTGGCCGTCAATCCTCACCACGATGTGTTCCGTGAGGTAGTCGACGATCGCCTCCTGATTGGCGTCGACAAAGGCCTGATTGCCGCCGACCTCATCGAGCCCAAGCGCCACGGCCATATCTGGAATCGGAGCCTCGATCCGGCCGCTCAGAGAGGTGTCGGTGACGTCCATGTAGACGTAGGTCTGGTTGCCGCTGTGAGCAGCCGCAGGCGATGCCCCCAGGCCCATTGGTCCGCTGATCACCAACGCCGCCACTAGAACGTAGGCCGCTAATTTCCTCATTTTGGTTTCCTCTCCGCCGGCCGAGGATCTGTTTACCCGTGTCTGCATCCAAACCGGCTCGGCCTCACGATAAGACCAATACACACCATTTTGCTGAGCAATTGGGGAACATTTTCAGGACAATTTCGAGGGCAACGGCCTCGTAATTTTCGCGTTCTCTAGGCTTAGGGTAACGAAGGAAAGTTGGTGCAATCGGTGGGGCAACGGCAAGGGCTACCAATGGCGGAGCGCCTGACGTGACCGGCGATTCCGAGGTTCCGGTAGCACTCGGATCAACGAGAGAGGGCGGGCCGTCAGATCGGCCGCGTTCATTTTCGCTGTCGCCGATGCAACGAGCGTTGTGGACCTCGCAACGGCTGAGCCCCGACCAGCCGGTGCAGAACACTGCGTTACTGTCACACATAGATGGTTCCATCGACGCCGATCGGTTGGCCGCCGCCTTTGCGACTGTCGTGGCTCGTCACGATGTGCTGCGCACAAGAATTGAGCGGAGCCCTAAGGGCGATCTGGTCCGGGTGGTCAACTTTGGTCCCGATGACGAATTGAGTGAGGTGGTTGAGCTCTCGCCGAACGAGGCCCAGGCGCTGGCCGAACGCCGTTGTCAAACGCCGCTCGACATGACCGACCGCGGCTTCGACAGCGTGATCATCAAACACGCCGACGGCACCTGCTCGTGGTACCTCAACCTTCATCATGTGATCACCGACGCCACTTCGTCGGCGCTGGTGTTCGCCGCCACGGCCGAGGCCTATTTCGCCGAGACGGGCGCCGCCGGTGATGCCGATGAGCGCGCTTCGTACTACCAGTGGTCGGAGTCGCTTTTCGGGCCGGACTCCGCCCCGAATCGGGCCACGGAACGAGCGGCCGGCTACTGGGCCGAACGTGCCGACGCGCCGCCTATCGATCGGCTCTACCGACTCACCGACCGAAGGGCCGCTGATCCCGACGACGGTCCGGCGACGGCGTCGAGGTTGCCGGTCGACCTCACCCGTGAAGTGGCAGCGCTGGCTGCTGATCGACTTGATTCCGACTATCGGCTTCTGAGCGCCGATCTGTCTTGGACAGCGGTGCTGACGACCGCCATGGCCGCCTACCTGCATCGCATCTCCGGAGCGTCCCGTTTCTCCATCGGCGTGCCGGTGCACAATCGCACCCGCCCCGAGACCCGGACTCTCATTGGCCCGACCATGGAGGTCTTCCCGGTCGACATCGAGGTTGAATCGGGTGACACGTTCCGGGCGTTGCACCGCCGAGTGGGCAAAGCCTTAACCACAACGCTGCGTCACGCCGCCCCCGGCACCAGCCCCAAGCCCGACTTTGCCGCCGTGGTCAACATGATCCGTCGGGCCGATCAAAGCACGTTCGGCCCGTACCGGGCCGCCACCAAGTGGATTCACCCCGGCGCCGTCGACCGCACGAACCTGCTGCGGCTCCAACTCACGGCCTACGACACTGCCGATCCCGGTGAAGAGGCCACCGCCAACGAGTTGATCCTCGATATCAACCACCGAGTCGCCGACGCCGAGACCAGGCAGGAAGCCCCCGATCATCTCGGCCGGCTGCTCGCTGCCATGATGACCGATCCCGACCAAACGGTCACGTCGGTCGCCTTGCTGAGCGACCGTGAGCAGGCGCTGGTGGACAGTTGGGGGTACAGCCCACCGCTGTCGAGCGGCGGCAGCGACCATCAGGTGTCCGCCCGGCTACTCGACCAGTTGGCCAACAACAACGGAATCGTCATTACCGGCGGCGACGGTCGTGATCTCACCGGACTCGAACTCAAACAGTGGATCGAATCGACAGCCCGTTGGATCGATGCCAACGCCCCTCCGGGCGGCAGAGTGGCCATCGAGTTGTCTCGATCGATCGAGGCGGTTGTCGCCATCATGGCGACCCTCACCTCGGGCCGGTCGTTTGTGCCCATCGATACGGCTCTGCCTGACGCTCGGCGGCAACGCCTCATCGAGCGGGCCGGCTGTGAGCTGGTGATCTCGGCTCGGGCTCAGGTCGGAGAATTGGCCGCAGCCCCCGGTGATGAGTCGGCCGTCGACTATGCCCCGGCGGTTCGTCAACGGTCCGACGAGGCCTACCTGCTGTACACCTCAGGGTCCACGGGTGAGCCAAAGGGCGTGCCGATCACCCTCGGCGGATTGGCCGACTACCTCGAATTCGCCATCGACAGCTACGTCGAGCCCAGCCACCCGGTGATCGCTCCGCTCTTCAGCGCTCTGACCTTCGACCTCACCATCACCACACTGTTCGTGCCGCTCCTGGCGGGCGGACGGCTCATCGTGATCGACGAAGATGGTCCCGCCGGTCTGGCCCGAATCGCCGATCACCCTGAGATAACGTGGCTCAAAGCCACGCCGTCACACCTCGAGATTCTGCATCGGCTCCTGAAACCCGGCAACAACCTGCGAACGCTGATCGTCGGCGGTGAGGCCTTCGGCTCGGCGTTGGCCCGACGGCTACTGCAGGCTTCGCCGTCGGTCCGAATCTTCAACGAATACGGCCCCACCGAGGCTGTTGTCGGCTGCATGATCTACGAGGTCGAACGTGACCGCATCGAAAGCCAATACATCGAGAGCAAGTACGAAGTACCGATCGGTCGGCCTGCCCCCGGGGTCACGCTTAAGGTTGTCGACGCCGAGCTTCGGCCGGTGCCGCCCGGGGTCGCGGGCGAACTCCTCATTCATCATCGAGGAGTCACGGCCGGCTACCTCGATCCGCCTAGCGGGGCCGACGACCCATTCGTAGCCATCGGCGGCGTCCGGTTTTACCGGTCAGGCGACCTGGTTCGGCTCGATGATTCCGAACGCTTGGTGTACCTCGGTCGTATCGACGACCAGGTGAAGATCGGTGGGCGCCGGTTGGAGCCGATCGAGGTCGAACAAGCTCTGGTCGAACATCCGGCAATCGAACGGGCGGCGGTTCGGGTGTGGTCACCGCCTGCCGCAGATCCTGCGGCCCACTGCGTTCGCTGCGGCTTGCCCGACAATGTGCCCGGAGTGGCCTTCGACGACGCTGGAATCTGCGAAACCTGCTACGCCTACGACGCCGTCGCTTTGGTGACTCAAAGCTGGTTCAAGAACCTCGACGACCTTCAGGTTGAGCTCGACAAGGCTCGATCCAATCGCACCGGACAATACGATGTGCTGCACCTGCTCAGTGGCGGCAAAGACTCCACCTACGCCCTCTATCAGCTGGTGGAGATGGGGGCGAGGCCCTACGCCGTAACCCTCGACAACGGCTTCATCTCCGAAGGGGCGAAAGACAACGTGCGCCGCTCGGTGGCCGATCTTGGTATCGACCACGAGTTTGTGACCACCGAGGCCATGAACGCCATCTTCGCCGATTCGTTGGCCGTGCACTCCAACGTGTGCAACGGCTGCTACAAGACCATCTACACCTTGGCCACCAATCGGGCGGCCGAACTGGGAATCCCCCTGATCGTCACTGGTCTTTCCCGTGGCCAGCTCTTCGAAACCAGGTTGATTCCCCAGCAGTTCGACCTCGACCGGTTCGATCCCGACGCCATCGACCGGGCCGTGCTCGAAGCCCGCAAGATCTATCACCGAACCGACGACGCAGCCAACCGTCTGCTCAACACCGAGCTGTTCGCCACCGACGACGTGTTCAACCAGATCAGCTATCTCGACTTCTACCGCTACATCGACGTCGAGCTGTCGGAGATGTACGACTTCCTCACCAACCGGGCGCCCTGGGTTCGACCGGCCGACACCGGTCGTTCCACCAACTGCCTCATCAACGCCGCCGGTATTCACACCCATCTGACGGAGCAGGGTTATCACAACTACGCCATCCCCTACGCCTGGGACGTGCGGCTCGGGCACAAGACGCGAGAAGAGGCGATCGAAGAGCTGGATGATCAGCTCGACCTCACCGAGGTGTCCGAGATGCTCGACGAAGTCGGCTACCAGCCTCGGCGCCAAGAGGTGTTGACGGCGTGGATCGAACCGGCTGGCTCCGAAAACGATCAGGATCCAGACTCGTCGGCTCCCGATGCCGCCGAGCTTCGCAGTTTCCTGGCCCAGCGACTTCCCGACTACGCAATCCCTGCCGCCTTCGTGGAGGTCGAGCAGCTCCCGATGACGGTCAACGGCAAGCTCGACACCGATGCCTTACCGGAGCCTCAGCGGGTACACCGGCCCAGTGCCGGCCTACACGTGGCGGCCACGACCGAGACCGAGCGCCGTGTTGTCGCCGTGTGGGAGAAAGTGCTCGGTATCGAGCCGATCAGTATCGACGACGACTTTTTCGCCATCGGCGGCGACTCGCTCGCTGCACTCGAAGCCATCGTGGCGCTGTCGGAACAGCTCAAGCTCGACGCTTCCGAGGACATGGCTTTCCGCCACACCACTCCTCGGCTCCTGGCCCAAGCTCTCGATCAGCTCCACGGCGAGCAGCCGGCCGATAGCGCCGTCGAACCGAAATCGGCCTCGACGCCCCCACCCCCGGGCGACCCGTCGGTGGCACCGCAGCTCACCACCGGGCAACGAGCCATCCTGTTCGACCAGGCCAATCGTCCCCACGACGTGATGTACAACATCGGTCGGGTCTACCGGGTCGAGCCCGATGTGCCGATGCTCACCGACCTGGCTGCTCTTGAGCGGGCCGTGTCGGCCGTCGCCGAGCGCCATCAGCCGCTTCATTGGACCTACGGGCCCAATCGCCGCCGGTTGACCGGCGCCGAGGCCGTCAACTTCACCGTCAATCCGCCGCTACCCGAGGTTGATGTGCAGGCGGCTCTGGTGGCTGAACAACGACAGCCCTTTGCTCTCGAAGACGGGCCCCTGCTCCGGTGGCTCATCCAACCTTCGATCGGCGCTGACGGCGAGCCCGGTTCCACATCGGTTCAGATCACCGTGCATCACGTGGCCGCCGATGCCGACAGCTTTGACCTCATCTGGCAGGAGGTGGCCGCCCTGGTCGACGGGCGTTCGCTGCCACCGCTGTCGTCCGAGTTCGCCCGCTTCACCTCGTGGTCGGAGGGGCGCGACCGTGAGCGATCGGCCGAGCACTGGCTGCAGGCCGACGTGGGCCACGGCACATCGCTCGCCTTCGAATCGTTTGCACCCGAAACCGACGGCTACATCAGCCGAACGGCATCGCTGTCGTCGGCCGAACTTTCGGGTGTCGGCGGAGCATCAGCCTTCGCCTTGGTGCTCACCGCCATCGGCCGAGCGCTGGCCCCGTACTGCGATGGCGACAAGGTGGAAGTCGGGCTGGTCACCTCGACGAGAACCTCCGAGATCGCCGATCAGATGGTCGGCTACTTCCAGAACACGATTCCCTTTGTGATCGACCGCGATCCGGTGGCGGTATCCCGTAGCGTCGGCGCCGCCCTAGCCGCCCGCACCCATCCACTGGTCCAAATCCTCGCCGATCGTCGAGCAGCCGGGCTGGCATCGTCCGCTCCCGCGATCTACGTGTCTTACACCGACTTCAGCACCGACGACCTTGGTGCCGTGGTCGACCAACGGGTTCTCGACACCGGCTCATCGGTTGTCGACGCCACCATCTTCGTTCAGCAGCACGGGGGTCGGATCACCCTGGGTCTCGAATACCGGGGCACGTTGATGTCGCGGGATCAGGCGGCGGAGATCCTGACAGCCGTCGATCGGTCGTTGCTTGCCGTCGCCGGCATCGTCACCACCCCCGACGCCGCTCGGGCCGAAAGCCGGCTTGTCGGGCCCTCGCTGCCCGACTCGGTGGCGGCGATTCCCTCGGTGTTGGACCCGATCACGGCACACCTGAGGTCGGCCGGTGATGACGCCGCCGTGGTTTGCGGCGCCGACTCAATCACCTGGAGCGAGCTGGAGCACCGCAGCCGACGGGTTGCGGCGGAGCTGTTGGCCAAGGGTCTGGAGCCCGGCGAGCCGGTGCTGGTCGACGGTCGTCGTTCGGTCGACTCCATCGTCCAAATCGTCGGGACGTTACGGGCCGGCGGAGCCTACGTGGCCATCGATCCGTCGTACCCGGAGGCTCGCCGTCAACTCCTGGCCGAGCAGTCCGGAGCTCAGCGGCAAGCGTCGGAATGGTCCGACCTGACTGCCGACTCGGGCGACCCCGCCGATGTTGATCTGGTCAAGATCGACCCGGAACAACTGGCCTACATCATCTTCACCTCGGGCTCCACCGGCGAACCGAAGCCGGTGGCGATCAACCATCACAATCTGTCGGCCAGCACGATGGCTCGACCCGACTTCTACGACCAGGTTGCGGGGGGATCCGACTCCGACCCGTTCCGCTTCCTGATGGTCTCAAGCACATCGTTCGATTCGAGTGTGGCCGGACTGTTTTGGACGCTGGCTCAAGGCGGCACGCTGGTGCTGCCAACCGAAGATCAGGTCCACGACGTAAATGCGCTGTACGACCTGATGGTGGACGCCGGGATTACCCACACACTGATGGTGCCCACGCTGTACCAGGCGCTCCTGGGTGTGGCCGTCCGTCGGGGTGATCGAGGCGGCATCTCCGGCTCGCCTTGGCCGGACCAGATCATTGTGGCCGGCGAAGCCTGCCCTCAAGCTCTTGTTGATCAGCACTACCGGCTGTTCCCGACGTCTCGCCTCACCAACGAATACGGGCCCACCGAGGCGACGGTGTGGGCTACCGGCCATCACGTGCGTCCGGCCGACCAGCCGGTGCCGATCGGACGTCCGATTGCCGGCACCACGATCGAGATTGTCGGGCCGGGCGGTCAGGTTCGCCCTCATGGTGTGTCCGGTGAACTGGTGATCCGTGGAGCCGGGGTGGCGGCCCAATTCGACGGGCGTTATGCCACCGGCGACCGGGCCGTGATCATCGACGACAACGTGTACTTCCTCGGACGGCTCGACAATCAGCTGAACGTGGGCGGCACCAGAGTTGAACCGGAGGAAATTGAGCGGGTACTCGCATCCACCCCCGGGGTGGAGTCGGTGGTTGTGGTGGTCAACGAGCGCCGTCAATTGGTGGCCCACGCCACCCCGGTCCCCGGCGCCCCCTTGGATCACACGGCGGCGACGCTGGCCGCATCGATGGCTTCGACAGCCGAGACGCAGCTTCCTCCGCTTTGGCGTCCTGCCCTGTACGGCGTCCACGACACGCTACCGGTCACCGCCAACGGCAAAACCGATCGTGATGCCGCCGGTGACCTGCCGGTTTCCAATTGGGCCGGAGCGTCAGCAACCAGCGCCGCCGATCGGCTTGATGACGACCCCCGTCTGGCCGAGATGTCATCGATCTTCGCCGAGGTCTTGGGCCAGCCTCGCTTCGGGCCCGACCAGGCGTTCAGCGAGTCCGGCGGTCACTCGCTACTGGCCATCGAGTTGCTGTTGGCGGTGGAGAAGCAGTTCGGATCCACCATCCCGGTTCCGGTGCTCTATCGGGATCAAACGCCGCGAGCGCTGCTCGAGCATCTCGATCGCCTCCAGTCCACGGACTCTGCTCCGTCGGTCGCGTCGACCGCTGAGTCGAGGGTCGGCCAAGCCTTCCTGGTGCCCATACAACCCAGGGGCACGAAACCTCCGATCTTCGCAATTCACGTGCTGGGTATCGACTCGATCTACTTCCGGCCGCTGGCGGCCCGCCTGGGCCCCGATCAGCCGCTCTACGGCCTCGGCCAGCCCACAGCCGATGCCAACTTGCGCACCGACGGTCCGACCGCGGTGGCCGATGTCGCTGCGGCCTATGTCCGCGAGATCAACCTCGCCCACCCCGACGGACCGATTATCGTTACGGCCATTTCGCTGGGCGGCACCGTGGCCTTTGAAACCGCTCAACAGCTACGAGCCTCCGGTCGCGACGTGGCTCTGCTGGCGTTGTTTGACGCCGCCGGCCCCGCAGCCCAGGCTTCGATGGAAGACCTTGGTGTGTCGGGCCGAATCGAGACCCACCTCAACGCGCTACGGGAAGATCCGGTCGATTATGTGGTCGGACGGGCCGCCTACAATCTCAAGAAGCTGCGGCGGTGGTCGGAGCTGGCCGAAACCAAGGCCAAAGCCCGGCTGGGAATGGCCCCAGGCCACCGGCTGGATGTTCGCCGATTCATCGAAGCCAACATCCAGAGCCAGCTGAACTATGAGTTCGAGCCCTACGACGCTCCGATGGTGGTCTACAAAGCCGCCGAGGATCCCTTCACCGGCCACTTCCTCGATATCCAGCTTGGCTGGACGCCGGTCGCCGACGGCGGCTTGACCGTGCGGGTGGTGGAGGGCGACCACCTCACGATGGTGGCCGAACCTCACGTTGAAGAGCTGGCGCGCCTGTTGCGGCAGGACATCGCCGACCATCTGGGGCACGGCGAGCGGTAGCGGTGACCGGGAACTGGTGAAGCCTCGGTTCGGGTTCTAGCCTTGGGCCATGAATAGCGCGGCAGCCGACCAGGCCATCAACCCATTCAGTATCGACGTCGATCAGGACCTGCTCGATGACCTGCAGGATCGCCTTCGTCGAACCCGTTGGCCTGAGGCCGAGCTGGTCGATGACTGGAGCCAGGGCATACCGCTGGCCTATATGCAGGACGTTTGCCGTTACTGGGCCGACGAATACAACTGGCGTGAGCGGGAACAGCAGCTCAACCGTTTCGACCAGTTCACCACCACGATCGACGGTCTTGACGTTCACTTCATCCACGTTCGATCGCCTCACGCCGATGCCACGCCCCTACTCCTCAGTCACGGCTGGCCCGGTTCGGTCGTCGAGTTTGCCAAGGTAATCGAGCCGTTGACCAACCCGGCCCCCGGGCCGGACGGCGCCACACCAATGGCCTTTCATGTGGTCGCCCCGTCGCTGCCCGGGTTCGGGTTCTCGGGCAAGCCGATGGAAACCGGCTGGGGCGTCGATCGCATCGCCACCACCTTTGCCGCCCTGATGGCCCGACTCGGCTATGACCGCTACGTGGCCCAAGGCGGCGACTGGGGCTCGGCCATCACTCGCTCCATCGGAGCGCTCGACGCCGAGCACTGTGCTGCGGTGCACGTGACCTTGACGATGGGGGTCCGCCCCAAGGTCGAAGGTGAGCCGACGCCCGAAGAGGCCCGGGCGCTGGAACGGCTCAAGTACTACATGGACTGGGACTCGGGATACTCCACACAGCAGAAGAGCCGCCCGCAAACGGTTGGCTACGGCCTGGTGGATTCACCATCGGGACAGGCGGCTTGGATTTTGGAGAAGTTCTGGGCCTGGACCGACTGCGACGGCCACCCGGAAAACGTCTTGAGCCGGGACGAACTGCTCGACAACGTGATGATCTACTGGATCAACTCGGCGGGGGCGTCGTCGGCTCGAATCTATTGGGAGAGTTTTGGCCGAGGCGCTCGCCACACGGTGGAGATTCCATCGGGAATCACGGTGTATCCAAAGGAGATCTATCCACCGGTACGGCACTGGGCCGAGGGCACGTTCACCAATCTCCAGTACTGGAACGAGCAGCCCAAGGGCGGGCACTTCGCCGCCATGGAAGTTCCCGAGTTGTTTGTGGCCGATCTGCAGGCGGCCTTTACCGCTCTCACAACAAACTGAGGCGGGCTGCCCGGCTCAGTCTGCTACGAGAGCGACGATGCCCGACCGCCCGCTTGACGCTGCATCCAGTCACCCACCTGGTTCAACGCCAACACGGTAAACGTGAGCGCCAGCGCCGGCCACACGGCCGGCATGATTGTTACCCGGATGTCGGCTCGGGCTTCGTTGATCATGTTGCCCCATGACGCCTGCGGTGGCGGAACGCTCAGCCCGAGGAACGAAAGCGAGCCTTCGATCACGATGATGGCGCCGGCGGCCACCAGGGCGTAGGCGATCAGAATCGGCAGAACGTTGGGGATCACCTCACGGAAGAGGATCGACATCGGCTTGGTGCCGATGGCCTGAGCCGCGGTGACAAACTCTCGTTTCGAGACGGCCAGCGAGGTGGCTCGGGCCACTCGGGTGTAGGGCGGGATCGACAGCAGGGCGATCACGAGAGCGATCACAGCCAGACTGCGGTTCTCCCACACGGAGACGATGGCCAGCAGCAGCACGAGGGCGGGGAAGGCAAGGATCACGTCGATCAACGACATGATCACCGTGCCTCGTTTGCCCTTCACGAACCCGGCGTAGGAGCCGAGGAGGCCACCGATCACGATTCCGGTGAAGACGGCGGCCAGGGCGACGGTCAACGAAACCCACCCGCCGTGTAGAACCCGGGCGAAGATGTCGCGGCTGAGGTTGTCTGTACCAAGCAGGTGTGAAGCACTCGGCGTCTCGAGGCGCTTGGCCTCGTTGAAAAGCGACCCTTGGTAGAACGGATCCTGCAGTGGGAGCGACTGGCCGAACAGATTGTCGATCTTGGCGTAGATCGCACCGCCAAACACGAAGATTAGCCACAACGTGGAGGCCTTGACCACGATGGGCATGGCTTTGAAAGCGGCCAGCAAACGCTGCCACCACGATTTGGTGTCTTCAGTGTCCATCCCGATTGGAGTCTGTTCGCCCGCGCCTTCCACGCCATGTTCGAAGGCGACCGTCATGGCTCTGGGATCTACTGAGGCTTCATAGTCAGACATCATTCAGCCTTTCGGATCCGGGGGTCGATGATGAGATACAGCAGGTCGACGAGGGTGTTGATCACCACGTAAGCGGTAGCGATGAACAGGGTCAGTCCCTGGATGACGATGAAGTCCCGCTGGAAAATCGCCGAGATCATCCGGAAGCCAAGGCCGGGGAGAGCGAACAGCTGCTCGATGACCACCGTGCCTCCGAGCAACGCACCGATGTTGATGCCGACGATCGTCACCAGGCTCAGCGAGCTCGGTCGAAGTGCATGGCGGAACAGGGTGTATCGATTGGTCAGCCCTTTTGCTCGGGCCGAGAGAATGAAGTCTTGTTTCAGTGTCTGGATCATGTCGGACCGGATGAGTCGGGAGAAGAACGCCATCTGGCCGAGGGCGAGAGCCGAAGCGGGCAGGATGGCTGTTTGAAGGTTCGCCCACAAGCCCTTCTCGCCAATTCTGTTCCAGCCCGTAGAGGGCAGGATGTTGAACTTCACCGAAAGGAGCCAGATGAGAAACAGGCCGGCGATGAAGTTTGGAATCGAGAGCGCAACCTGCATCGCCCCCGAGGAGAGTTGGTCGGCTCGGCGGCCTTCCTTATAGGCCCCCAGCACGCCCACTGGAACGGCCATCAGCACTGCGAGGCCCACACCCAGGAGAGCAAGTTCGGCGGTGACCGGGATTCGATCCTTGATGATGTCGGTCACTTTCTGATCGTTCACCAAGGAGCGACCGAGGTCGCCTTGTAACGCGTCGCCGAGCCAGATCCCATATCGGATCGGCAGCGGTTCGTTCAAGTTCAATTCCTCCCGCAGGGCCTCGACAAACGCTTCGTCGCGAGGAGCGGTTGGAGGGAGGATGGCATCGACAGGATCGCCAGGAAGTAGAGCGGTGAGCATGAACGTCAAGAACGAGACAGCCAGAAGAGTGGCCACCAGTCGTAACAACTTGAGTGCTATGAATCTCGCCATAATCCGTTCCTTATCACTCGTTCTTCGACGATCCAGGTGAGCGGTGATGGTCCCTGGATGGGCGGTGACCGAAGGTCGGTGCGACCTCCGGTCACCGCGTCACATCCTCAGCTCAACACCCGTTAACCCAGGTCGGTCCTCCAAACCTCTTGCCAACGGCCTTCAGCGTTGGGGAAGCCAACCCCCAGGCCGCCGTCCGGGGTGTGCCAGCCGTTAAGGCCCTGCACCTCGGGAACGGTGGCAATCATGGTTGCGGTATGGCCCGAGTAGTACATGGGCAGCTCTTCGGCTGCCTTCAACATGATCGATTCATACAGCGCTTTGCGCTCTTCGAAGTTGTCGGTACGCACGGCTCCGACGGAGGCGGCGAAGACGTCGCCGTCAAACCAGTTGGAGAAGTTCAATGGTGATACCACCCCGGGAACTCCTGCCGCTTCGGCGATCTCAGCGGTTGGGGGAGCCACGGCGGGGCCGATCTCAAGCGACGGGTCCTGCTGTGAACTCCAGCGCCAGCAGTGGATGCCGTGCTCGCCAACAAATCCGTTACCGGCACCAAGTGCGGTGTTGATATGGGTCTGCTGATCGAAGTTGGTCAGTTCCACGTTGACCAGGCCGGAGGTGGTCCACAGCTGCTCCGACACGGCCATAGCGGCGATCAAGCTCGGGTCGGGCGGGCAGGAAAGCTCGACGTCGATCGGCTCACCGGCGGCTTTACCGTCGGACCGCTCAGGGTCGTCGATGTACTCCTGCAGGATGGCCTTGCCGGCCTCAAAATCGTGATCGGGGTAGGCATCGGCCACAGCCTGCGAGAACCACGGGCTGTCGGGAGCGAAGAACTGGCTGGCCGGCAGCGAGATGCCGGCACCGCCCAGGGCTTCGATTGTGGCTTCCTGATTGCTCATCGTGATCAAACCACGACGCACCCGAATGTCGTCGTAGGGCGGGACCAGCACATTGAACATGCCACCACCGGCGTTGTTGCCCTGGAACTCGTACAGCACGATGCTGTCGCCCGCGGCTCGGGCGTCACGAATGGTGCTCTGGCGCAACGATTGCATGGCGTCGACGGTGCCTGAAAGCAGCGAGTCGAGGCGGGTGCCCTCATCAGGGATCGGACGGAAGATCAGCGTGTCAAGATACGGCAGCTGGTTACCGTCGGGATCACTCAACCAATAGTCGGGGTTGCGATCCAGCACGGTTTCGTTGTCGAGATCACGCTTGGTGACCATAAACGGACCGGTGCCGACCGGTGCGAGCGAGAAGCCCTCGGGATCGGCCGCAGCGGCACCCGGCTCAAAGACCATGCCCAGCGGAGAGCGGGTCAGATACGTCGGGAACGCCGAGTTGGGGTTGCCAAGGGTGTACGTTGCGGTGAGGTCGTCGACCACGTCGACAGACTGGAGGCCCGACGTGCTCAGATGGCTTGTCGCAGCTGCACCGGTTTGCTGGAGCGCAAACATGTCGACGAGCGTCTGTGACGTCAACTTCTCGCCGTTGTGGAAGGTGACGCCGTCTCGTAGCTTCACGGTCCACACAGTGAAGTCTTCGTTGGCCTCAAACGACTCGGCCAGGTAGGGAACCCACTCTTCGCCCGGGTTCTGCTCAACCAGCTTGTCGTAGATCGAAGCCATGATGTTGTAGCAGGGGGAGGAACAGGTGTCTTCCCACGGGCGCAGGCCGACTGCTTCGGCCTCAAGGCCGACGGTTACCGTGCCGCCGTATTCACGGACCGATTCGGTGTCTTCGACGATTTCAGTGTCGACGTCACCCTCGGCGGTATCGCCGGCTTCGACGTCGTTGCTCTCGGCGTCCTCTGCCGTCTCGGGATCTTCGGCTGCGGTGTCGCCTTCTTCATCACCGCCTCCGCAAGCAGCGGCGACCATGGCAAAAGCGAACAGCAGCGCTAGCAGTCGCTGTAAATGCAATCTTGGTTTTTCTTTCACTTCTCTCTCCCCTTTCGGATGTTGTCTTGGAGGGATTCTCAGGGTGATTGAGATTCTTGGTTCGACCAATTATCCCGCGACTGCGACCAGCGGATGGTGGCAGGCCACAAAATGGTCATCGACGCCGGAACCGCTGGTTACCTGACGCATTTGCGGTTCCTCTCGGGCACAGATTTCTGTGGCGTAAGGGCAGCGGGTGCGGAACCGGCATCCGCTTGGCGGATCGAGCGGTGATGGCAGCTCGCCTTCGAGCTGTAGCTCGGTGTCGATTCGAGCCAGTGGGTCGGGTACCGGAACCGACTCCATCAGGAGCTGGGTGTACGGATGTGCGGGGTTCGCGTACAACTCGTCGGACTCGGAAACCTCGCAAACCTTACCGAGGTACATCACGGCCACTCGGTCGCTGATGTTCTTCACCACGGCCAGATCGTGGGCGATGAAGACAAGTGTGAGACCGTATCGCTCTTTGAGCGACTCAAGCATGTTGAGGATCTGGGCCTGCACCGACACGTCGAGGGCTGAGACCGGCTCGTCGCAGATGATCAGCTTCGGCTCCATGACCAGGGCCCTGGCGATGGAGATGCGCTGGCACTGGCCGCCGGAGAATTCGTAGGAGTGTTTGTCTCGGGCGACCTCGGCGTCGATGCCGACGGCTTCGAGCATCTCACTCACGAGCTTCCACTGCTCATTGGGGTCATGAGGGCCCCATACCCGCAATGGCTCGGCCACAACCTCACCGACCTTGCGACGAGGATTGAGCGACGAGATCGGATCCTGGAAGATCATCTGAATATCGGTGCGTCGCTGACGCAATGCTTCGCCGAACAGGCCCACCAGGTCTTCCCCGTTGAGCACCACCTGGCCTGAGGTCGGCTTAGGCAGCTGTAGCAGTGCTCGGCCCGTGCTGGACTTACCGCAGCCCGACTCACCGACCAGACCGAGGGTCTCGCCCTCGGCGATGTCAAAGCTGATACCGCTGACGGCGTGAACCACCCCACCGCGAGCACCGGGAAACTCCACTACCAGGTCTTCGACCCGAAGCAGCACATCGTTGATGGCCCGGAGGTGGGCCTTTCCTGATCCTGCCATTAGTCGGCCCCCTCGGTTGCCGGGGCCGTTCCGGCTTCCACTGATTCCACAACCTCGGCCAGGTGATGACTGTCAAGCTCGGCCGTGGTGTCTTCGGTGGCCTCGATCTCGCCTGCGGCAGCCAGTGTTTGGGGTACGCCGGCGGCCATGTTGATCTCCCACGCGTGGCGGTTCTCCTCGGTGCCGATCGGATACCAGCAGGCGTAGGTATGGCCGGGAGTGGGCGCCGGCGACAACACCGGCTGCTCCTCGAGGCATCGTGGTTGCACGTAGGGGCACCGAGGTGCGAAGTTGCAGCCGTGCGGAGGATTGATCAAGTCGGGTGGCCGACCGATGATGGCGCTCAGCTTGGTGTGTTTCGGCTGGTCGACTTTGGGAATGGCCCGGAGAAGCGCCTCGGTGTACGGGTGGCGCAACGACTGGAAGAGGGTCTGTGTGGGCGCCTTCTCGATGATGTTGCCTGCGTACATCACGGCAATCTCATCGGTGCGACCGGCCACGACGCCGAGGTCGTGGGTCACAAGAATCATCGTCATCTGCCGCTCTTGTTGCTGAGCGGCCAACAGATTGAGGATCTGGTGTTGGACCGTTACGTCGAGTGCCGTGGTCGGCTCGTCGGCGAAGAGCATCTTGGGGCCGCAGGCCAGAGCGATGGCGATACAAACCCGTTGCCTCATACCGCCTGACAGCTGGTGGGGGTAGGCGTTGAAGCGGGCCTCGGCCTCGGGGATCCGCACGCTCTTCAGCAGGGCCAGCGCCTGATTCTTAGCATCGGTCTTGCCAACGCCAAGGTGGTAGCGGAGGTGCTCGGTGAGCTGCCGGCCGACCTTCACCACCGGATTGAGCGATGTCATCGGATCCTGGAACACCATCGCCATCTCGGCGCCCCAGATCTCCTGCATCTCGGCTGAGGACTTGTCGAGCAGTTCCTCACCCTCGTACACAACTGATCCGCTGGTGATGGTGTTGGCAGCCATGTTGAGGCGCATGATCGAGCGGGACAGCACGGTCTTCCCCGAGCCTGACTCGCCAACCACACCTAACGTCCGGCCACGGGGCAACGTCAAAGAAACGCCGTCAACCGCCTTTACCAATCCCGCCGGTACCTCGAAGTGGGTACGCAGATCCTTAACAACCAAAAGTTCGTCGGACATGTGGCCAACTATCGGACCACATACTGTGACGGTGGTCAACTCTCCCAAGAAGATTGAAACGCAGGCTTAAGTTAATGGGGCCATATGGCTAACTTCGCCGATTTGAGTTGGGTTCAGCTCCTGCGAGCTGATCACTATCCTTGATGGTATGAGCACCGTCGATTCCGTCACTGACCTTGACTCACTGTCGTTGTCCTCCCATCCCGGGTTTTCGGGGCGATCCGGGCCACTTCTGATCATCGTGGCCGACGGGGTTGGTGTCGCTCCTCCCGTCGATTCCAACGCCGTGCACCGGGCTCATACCCCAACCCTCGACATGCTGGCCGAGTCGCCGCTGTACGTGGAGCTGGCAGCGCACGGCGAGGCGGTAGGTCTTCCCACCGACGATGACATGGGCAATAGCGAGGTCGGACACAACGCTCTGGGTGCCGGTCGGATCTTCGACCAGGGGGCAAAGTTGGTGGGCAATGCCATCGCCGATGGTTCGCTTTACGAGTCTCCACACTGGGCGTCGGCGGTCTCGGCCGCCTTGGATGGGGGAACACTGCACTTCCTCGGACTGCACTCCGATGGCAACGTTCACTCGCACACCGACCACCTCTACGCCATGCTCCGCCAGGCCGCGGCGGAAGGTGTGCGCCAGGTCCGGGTGCACATTCTCCACGACGGACGTGACGTGCCGGCCCGCTCGGCCCTGGAGTACATCGCCGCCACCGAGGCTGTGCTGGCCGAGATCAACGAAGGGTTCCAAGCCGACTATCGGATTGCATCCGGCGGTGGGCGCATGTACATCACCATGGATCGTTACGAAGCCGACTGGGACATGGTCGAACGGGGCTACCACTGCCACACCCACGGCGATGCTCGACCCTTCCCGTCGGCCACCAAGGCGGTCGAGACGATGTACGCCGAGACCGACAAGGGCGATCAGTATCTCGACTCGTTTGTCGTCGTCGATGATGAGGGGCGGCCGTTCGGCCAGATGAACGATGGCGACGCGCTGTTGTTTTTCAACTTCCGAGGCGACCGTGCGATTGAAATCTCCCGGGCCTACGAAGAAGATGATTTTGTGCAGTTCGACCGTGGCTCGGTCGGTGGGCGTCAACATCCTGAGATTTTCTACGCCGGCATGTTGGAGTACGACGGCGACACTCACGTCCCCACCAACTACCTGGTTCCGCCTCCCGACATCGACCGCACGATGGGTGAGTTTCTCTGCGCCGAAGGGCTGCGGAGCTTTGCCGTGAGCGAAACGCAGAAGTTCGGCCACGTCACGTACTTCTGGAATGGCAACCGCTCGGGTTACATCGATGAGGAGCTCGAGACCTACATCGAGATACCGTCCGACAACGTCGAGTTCAACAAGACGCCGAGCATGAAACTGCGGGAGATCACCGACGAAACCATCCGACTGCTGCGGTCGGGTGAGTACCGGTGGGGTCGCATCAACTTCCCCAACGGAGACATGGTCGGACACACCGGCGACCTTGAGGCGACGATCGAGGCCATGGAGGTATTGGAGGAGTGTGTTGAGCGGCTCATGAAGGTAATCGACGAACTCGGCGGCGTGCTCATCTACACCGCCGACCACGGCAACGCCGACATCATGTACACCGAGAAAGATGGCGTCCGGTCGCCCAAGACCTCTCACACATTGAGCCCGGTGCCGTTCGCGATCTATGACCCCGGCTTCGACGGTGAATACCACCTCGACCCGGTGGACGGCGCTGGCCTGAGCCACGTGGCGGCCACGGTGTTCAACCTCCTCGGCTTCAAGGCCCCGCCCGACTACAACCCAAGCCTCATCACCTTCACCTAACCCGAAGTCTTCCGCCGCACCATCCCCCCCCCAAAAAAACCTGTCCCGTTCTGAACTTTTGCGGCTCGGGTACCCCTCAAACCAAACTTTTGTGCCTCAGGTACCCATCCGAGGGGTGCCAAGTCCGCAAAAGTTCGAGATGCGTGATGGCTCCATGAACTAGGTGTTCTGCGCAGTCTGATCTCGGGAACGAAGGTCGGCGCGGATGGTGGCCACAACCCATGGGCGGCGGCGGTGCCATTGGTCCCAAGTGAATCGACGGACCAGCCACCCCAGCTGCGCCAGATCGCCGTCGCGTCGGCGGTCAACTTCAAACGCAGTGGGATTGAGGTGGTGAGCGTGGCTATCGAGCTCGATTGCGTATCGTCGCCTGGGGTAGGCCGCGTCGACTTGAGCGACGAAGTTGCCTGCTCCGTCGAGGACTCGGAATTCCATCTTTGGGCGGGGCAGGTCGGTGTCGAGGATGCCGTACATGAATTCACGGCCCCAGTTCGACAGGGGTAATGCGGGATCCAACTCGTGATCCGCCCGGACCTGTCGCATCTTCGTTGATCCCGCTCGGCCTCGATGTGGAAAGTACTCCAACACCTTCTCAACCTCATCCCAGCTGGTCACACCAGCTCGGATCGCAGTGTCGACGAGCAGATGCAGGTCTAGATCCGATCGAAGCCAACGGCCCGCGGCAACGACGGCGACGGCCGCGGTAACCGTCTGGATACCAGCAACCGTCGTCTGCGGCAGCTGCGCCAATCGAGTGACGTGCACCGCCTTAGCTCCTTGACCTGTGTGTCGCCTATTCGACGCGATGATCGGTTCAGTCGGATGCTGGGCCAATTCGAAGAGGGCCAAGGCCGAATCGGCCCAAGCCGGACCGCTCAAAGCTCTTGTTCCAGCTACAAGAGCGGCCAGCGGGTTGTCCGTCTCCGCCGCAATGACATACCAGCCGCGTGGTCCGAGCGGCAACCATTGACGTCTGTGAACTCGTCGCTTGATTTGCGGACTCGTCATCCCGGCGGCCAAGGCGTCACGTCGGAAGATCGCGCCATGTTGACGCTGCAGAGCGATTTGCTCAACTCGGATACGAGCCGATTCGCTGCTCGACACCACAAAGCTCCCTTGATCGTTGAATCAAACGGGAGGTGGCCTCCAAAACTTGAAAGCTACCAATTCGCGTCAGCCGCACCTCCAACCTCTCGAACATTTGCGGCTCGGGCACCCTCCAGGTCGAACATTCGTGGCCCTGGCACCCCGCTAGGGGGTGCCCGACGCGCAAAAGTTCCAGGAGGGGCGAGGGGGCGGAGGAGGAGCGGTCGGGGCGTTAGTAGAGGAACATAGGTTTGCCGCCGACGTGGCGGACCTTGGGGCGGTAGTTGGCGGCGTCGTACAGCTCGTCAACGTCGACTCGCTTCACACCCTCGCCGGTAACGCTCACCGGGACGTTGGTGTAGGTGCCCGAGCGGAGCGCAACCATGCGGCCCGACGACCCATCGAGCGCTAGGTCGGCGGCCATCACCGCGTAGTTGGTGGCCACCATCAGATCAAGCGAATCAGGACGACCGGATCGCATCAGGTAGGCGACCTCCTGCAGGATGATGCCCTCGCCGGTTCGTTCTTTCAGAAGCTCACCGACCGTGGCGCCAATGCCCCCCAGCTTGCGGTGGCCATACGCGTCGGCCTCCCCCGACAGATGTACCTCCCCACCCTCCACCGTCGCCCCTTCGGAAACAGTGATCATCGCGTAGTTGGACGGATTGGCCGCCTTGTCGCTCATTACCATCGACGCGAGTTTGTCGACATCAAACGGCACCTCGGAGATCAGCGCCCGGTCCACACCCGATAGATAGGCCGTGATCAACGAGGTCTCCCCCGAATAGCGGCCGAACAGCTCAACCACGGCTATGCGCTCGTGAGAACCGGTGGACGTGCGCAGATTGTGGATGAACTCGACTCCCCGGGTGACAGCGGTGGAGAAACCGATGCAGTAGTCGGTGCCGTGCACGTCGTTGTCCATCGTCTTGGGAATGGCGATCACCGGCACGTTTTCGTTGTGCATCCGCAGCCCATACGACAACGTGTCGTCACCCCCGATCGGTAGGAGCGCATCGATGCCGAGCGCCTCCAGCACCGAGACCACGTGGGGGGTGAGGTCGAACAAGTCGTTGGGATCCCCCTCGGGCGAAGCATCATAAGCATCCCGCAGAAAGTCGGGAACCTCTGCTCGTTGAACGCGGGCCGGGTTGGTTCGTGACGTGTGCAGGAACGTGCCGCCGCTGCGGTCGACCGTCCGGACCCGGGCCTTGTCGAGCGCCATCGTATTGGCCGCTACCGACTCGGGGTCGTTTGGATCAATAGCCACCAGGCCACCCCAACCTCGACGGATACCGACGATCTCCGAGCCGGCGTCGATTATCCGGTTGACGGCGGCTTTGATACACGGGTTGAGGCCCGGGACGTCGCCGCCGCCGGTCAGAATTGCCACCTTCATGACATGCTCCTTCGCTTCGCAGGTGGTTGGGTCGTACGACGACCCGGGGGAGCGTGTCAGCATCGTCGGTGACGAACGCAGGATCAGTTTAGAACGTTCCTCGGGGCCGGCAACGATGCCTGGCCCCGAGTTCATAATTGCCGAAATTCAGGTGAAGATGATCTGCCCGCCGGCCGCCATCTCATAGAAGTCGCCGACCGTGATGATGTCTTCGACCTCGTCGATCAGATCCTCTCTCTTCAACTTGAACAGATCGACCGAGGCCAGGCAGGCGAAGATGCCGGCTCCGGTGTCGGAGATCATCTCAAGAAACTCCGGAATCGATGGGAAGTCGAGTTCCTCGATCTGGTGCTCCATGTATTTGGTGACCATGGCCGATACGCCCGGCAGGCCACCGGCCCAGGTCGGGATGTGCAGACCGGGATTGCCGACGGTGGCCACCTTGATGTGGTCGTGTCGGTCCTTGTGAATGGCATCGAGGCCGAAGAAGGTGAAGAAGAGGTTCGCCTCGATACCTTCGGCTCGGGCGCCGTTGGCCATGATCAGCCCGGGATAGATCTCTTCCAACGAACCTTTCGAGACGATGATCGACACCTTCTGAATCGGTTCGGGCTTCGTGTCCTTGGGCCCGGCCTGCGGGGCGGTTGCGGTTGCGTTGGTCATGTGATTCTCCTGTTTCGAGCCTTGCTGGATGAGTTGGATTGCGGTGGGTGCGACCCGCGACTAGATGCAGCCCTTGGGCTTCGGGATACCGGCGCACCGAGCCGCGGTCTTGGCCGGGCCCTTGGGGAACAGTTGGTAGAGCTCTTTGACCGATACGCCTGACGACTTACCCAACTTGCGCACCGTCGGGCCGGTTCCTTTGTCGAAGTACTCCTTGCGCATGTAATGGAGCACCGTCCAGTGATCTTCGGTGAGAGGCATGGGGACCTCCCACTCCTCGGCCAGTTCGCCGGCCATCTCCTCGGTCCATTGGTTGGCGTCGACGAAGAAGCCCTCGTCGTTCACCTCGACCTCGGTTCCGGCCAATACTTTGATCGCCATGACAGTTCCTTTCTCAGGCCTTTTCGGTTCGTGATTTGGTCTTCCGTCGGCTACGCGGTCTTCCGTTGGCTAGGTGGTGGCGGGCTGTTTGCCGGCCATCGGCATTTGCGCTCCGATACCGGGGATGTCTCGTCCGGGCAGAAGACCGTGCCAGTAGAACGATTGGAACATCAGCTTGCCCACGTGGTTCAGCCGCGATTCCTTCAGTAGGGGGAGCCCGATTGGCCCCGGGTAGTGGCCGGGTAGCGGCTCGGTCTCATAGTTGAAGTCGATGAGCAGCGCCTTGGAGAAACCGGTCTCGATGAAGCAGTTTGAATGCCCGTCGAATCGAGCGGGGAGGTCGCGGCCCTCGAGGTAGGCCTCGATGTTCTCGATCAGTACTTCGCCTTCGAAGTGCGTTACCGACCCGGCCTTCGACGCCGGTATGTCGGCGGCGTCTCCGAGCACAAAGATGTTGTCGGCCACGTCGGATTGCAGGGTGGCATTGTCGGTGGGGATGAATTGGAGCTCGTCGCCAAGCCCTTCCGACCGCTCCACGTATGCTCCGCCGCCGTGAAGTGGCACAACCACGGCCAGGTCGAACGGAACCTCCCGGCCGTCGTAGCCGATAAGCCGCCCTCCGGCGCCGTCGACTTCTCCGGTGTTGAACTCGGTCACCAGCTTGATGCCCTTCTCCTCAAGGAGCGAAGACAGCGTGGCTGAAGCGACCGGCTTGGTGAAGGCGCCGTCGAGCGGCGTCACGTAGGTGATCGTGATGTTGTCTCTCACCCCTCGTTCGGTGAAGTACCAGTCGGCCAGGAACGCGAACTCCAGGGGAGCGACCGGGCACTTGACCGGCATGTCGATCATGTTGATGACCAGTTCGCCTTCGGTGAAATCGGCAAGTTTCGGAGCCAGAGCGGAGGCTCCTTCCAGGTCATAGAAGGTGAAGACGTTTTCCATCCAGCCAGGACCGGTCAAGCCGTCGGTCTCCTCGGGCTGCAGGATCGATCCAGTGGCGATGAGTAGAACGTCGTAGTCGAGCGTCTCGCCATTACGAAGCGCAACGACGTTGGCCTCGATGTCAACCGATTCGATCTCGCTCAGATGGAAGTCGATTCCTGAATGCAGTTGCCGGTCTCGAGGGCGAACGATCTCGTCGGGTTCGGCCAATCCGAAGGGGACAAACAGCAGGCCCGGCTGGTAGACGTGGTTGTTGTCGAGGTCGACGACATCGATCTTCAGCTCTGATTCATCGAACCGTTTGCGCAGGCGATTGGCGGCCAGCGTGCCGCCTGTTCCGGCTCCCAGGATGGCCAGCTTTTTTGGCGTTGGACCCATGATCGGCCTCTCTTCACATCGAATTGGCAGAAGAATTCTTGTCCAATTTCGATGGTAGAGATTGTCCGGACTATGGGGTACGGACCTAGGTCACAACCGAGCTGTATCGATTGGATTCGGCACGGCGGAAGGCTGAGGGACCGTGTCTAGGGAAGACAGCCGGCGTGAGCCAAAGCGAGACGCAACAAACGATCCTGGCCCGAGGTCATCTCGGCTCGCACCTCGGGGCTGTCGGCCTCGGTTGGTGTCAGCCAGGCGATATCGAGCGTGACCTGCGACGGTTCGCAGATGCCCTCCACCGGCACCACATAGACCAAACTCACGGCGTGCTGGCGAGGGTCGGTGAAGCCGGAGAAGTCGACGTCGGGAAAGTACTCGACCACGGTGCAGGGTGACGGGTCAACCGGAATTCGAGGCAGCGCCAACGATCCCAAGTCTTTCTCGATATTGCGGATGAGGGCGTCGCGTAGCTTCTCGCCGAAGAGCACTCGACCACTGACCACCGATCGGCTGATCGTGCCGTCGGGCATGGCCCGCAGCAACAATCCGATCTTGGTGACGTCTCCATGGTCGTCGACTCGGACGGGAACAGCCTCGACGTAGACAATCGGCACGCGGCCGCGCACCGTGGCTATGTCTTCCTCGCTGAGCCAACCATGTTGTGTTTCGGTCTGATCGGCCACGTCACCTCCTGAAAGCTGATGGTCTGCCCGCAGTGGCCATGAGATTGCGGTCCTGGGGGATAGAGGACGGAACCGGGATCCAGACTAGGGGCATTGACAATCCATGTCCTCATCAGATGGCGATCATCTGTATGCAGATGCTGACGGGCGGCACCTATTGAAGGTGATCAAGCGCTGGTCGCGAGCGGCGTCGCCGGTCATCGTTTCCGATCGACCTCGGGGTGAATCTGAACCATCGGAAGTGGATTCTACTGGCTTGCGTGAGGTCGGATTCGCCGCTCAGATCAGCGCAGGATCTGCCCTAAGCAGTAGGTTTTCAGGTTTCTGAAGAATATTGATCACAAAAGTTGATAGTTAAGCACTCAAGTCTGTAGGATTGTTGTCAACCATCCGATTCACTGGGTGGGCAAGATCTCAGTCGGCCGGGTACTGGAGCCCGCTACCTCCCCCTTGGTGAGCTCCAGCCCGGTCGACTTCTGAACCAACCTGAATCCTCACACAGGAGTTTGAACAACATGGCAAAAGCCGTTGGTATTGACCTCGGAACCACCAACTCGGTCGTCTCGGTGCTTGAAGCCGGCGATCCGGTGGTTATTCCCAACGCCGAAGGCTCGCGTACCACGCCTTCGGTTGTCGCCTTCTCAAAAGACGGTGGCGAAGTCCTTGTCGGCGAAGTGGCTAAGCGTCAGGCGATCACCAACCCCGATCGCACGATCCGCTCGGTGAAACGTCACATGGGCACGTCGTGGTCCACCGACATCGACGGCAAGAAGTACACCTCGCAGGAGATCAGCGCCCGCACTTTGATGAAGCTCAAGCGCGACGCCGAGGCTTACCTTGGCGACACGGTGACCGATGCCGTCATCACCGTTCCGGCCTACTTCGACGACGCTCAGCGCACCGCCACCAAGGAAGCCGGCACCATCGCCGGCCTCAACGTGTTGCGCATCATCAACGAGCCCACCGCCGCTGCTCTGGCCTACGGTCTCGACAAGGGCGGCGAAGCCGATCAGACCATCCTCGTCTTCGACCTCGGTGGCGGCACGTTCGACGTGTCCATCCTTGAAATCGGCGACGGTGTGTTCGAGGTGAAGTCCACGGCCGGTGACACCGAGCTTGGTGGCGACGACTGGGACCAGGCCATCATCGATTGGATGGTGAGCGAGTTCAAGAACTCCAACGGTGTCGACCTCGGCGCCGACAAGATGGCAGCCCAGCGGCTCAAGGAAGCGGCTGAGAAGGCCAAGATCGAACTGTCGCAGGTGATGTCAACCAACATCAACCTCCCCTTCGTCACCGCCACCGCCGACGGTCCGCTCCACCTCGAACTCGACCTCACCCGGGCCAAGTTCGAAGAGATGACGGCCGACCTGCTGAAGCGGGTGAAGGCTCCGGTTGAGCAGGCTCTGTCCGACGCCGGCATGAAGCAGGCCGACATCGATCACGTGATCCTGGTCGGCGGTTCCACCCGTATGCCCGCCGTGTCCGAGCTGGTCCAGTCGATGACGGGCAAGGAAGCCAACAAGTCGGTCAACCCCGATGAAGTAGTGGCCATCGGCGCCGCCATCCAGGCTGGTGTACTCAAGGGCGACGTGAAAGACGTGCTGCTACTCGACGTGACCCCGCTTTCACTTGGTATCGAGACCAAGGGCGGCGTGATGCACAAGCTCATCGAGCGCAACACCACCATCCCCACCCGCAAGAGCGAGGTCTTCTCCACGGCCGACGACAATCAGCCGTCGGTGCAGATCCACGTGCTCCAGGGTGAGCGCGACATGGCCATGTACAACAAGACCCTCGGCAAGTTCGAGTTGGTCGACCTGCCTCCCGCTCCTCGCGGTGTGCCGCAGATCGAAGTGACCTTCGACATCGACGCCAACGGCATCGTGCACGTGTCGGCTCTCGACCGGGCCACACAGAAGGAACAGTCGATCACCATCACCGGTCAGTCCAACCTGTCCGACGATGAGATCAGCCAGATGGTCAAGGACGCCGAGGCGCACGCCGAGGACGACCGTAAGCGTAAGGAAGAGGCTGAGATCCGCAACAATGCCGACTCGCTTGTCTACCAAACCGAGAAGCTTCTGGCCGACCAGGGCGACAAGATCCCCGACGATGAGAAGTCTGCTGTCGAGGAGGCGCTTGCCGCCGCCAAGACCGCGCTCGAAGGTGACGACATGGAGGCCATTAAGGACTCCACCGAAGAGCTGGTCAAGGCCAGTCAGACGGTGTCGACCAAGCTCTACGAGCAGGCTTCGGCCGCTGCCAATGCCGAAGGTGGAGCCGGCGGCGACGAGATGCCCGATGACGACGAGGTCGTCGATGCCGAAATCGTCGACGAGGACGACGCTGAGGGCGACGAGGCGTGAGTCAAACCGAACCCGACTACACCGACGGGGTTGCGGCTGAGCAGGTTGCCGACGGTGCCGATGGCGCCGACGGTGACGGAGCGGCCGGAGCTTCTGAGGCCGCTGACGTCACCGAGCCCGTCCCGGCGGAAAACGGAACTGGCAGGGATTCCGCTCCCGAGGCGGGCGCGGAATCTGCCAATTCCGAGCTGACGGTCGAGGACTTGGTCGCTGATCTCGAGCGGGTGACCGCCGAGCGGGACCAATACCTGGAAACATCTCGCCGTCTGCAGGCCGAGTTTGAGAACTACCGCAAGCAGGTGTCGAAGAGAGAACTTGAGGCTCGAGAACGAGCCAACGAGGGCTTGATCGGCGAGATGCTCCCGGTTCTCGACGCGTTCGACGGCGCCCTCACCAGCGGCGTCGAAGAAGTAACGCCGATGCGAACCACATTGCTCGATGCCCTTGGCAAACAAGGGCTGGCGCGAATTGACCCCACCGAAGCGCCATTTGATCCCAACCAGCACGAGGCCGTGATGCACGAAGACGGCGACGGTGGCGACGACGGTCCGATTGTGGCCGAAGTGATGCGCGCCGGTTACTCGTGGAAAGGCCGGGTCATCCGTCCGGCCATGGTCCGAGTCCGAGGCTAGATGTGCGTCGCACATCTAGCCCGGTCTCCGATTGAACGAAGGTTGTTGAATGCAGCACGATTGGCTTGAGAAAGACTTCTATAAAGTCCTGGGCGTTTCCGAGGACGTGTCTGACAAAGAGCTGACCAAGGCCTATCGAAAGCTGGCTCGGAAGTACCACCCCGACGCCAACCCCGATGACAAGAAGGCCGAGGAGAAGTTCAAAGAGGTTTCCGAGGCCTATGACGTTTTGTCCAACGCCGAGAGCAGGTCGGAATACGATCAGCTCCGCAAATACGGGGCCACCGCCGGCATGTTCGGTGGCGGCGGTGGCGGCAATCCGTTTGGAGGAGCCGGCGGCGGTGGTGGATTCGACTTTGATCCCGGCAACCTGTCCGACATTCTCGGTGGCCTCTTTGGTGGCGGTCGAGGAGGTCGAGCCCCAGGCACAGGACCTCGGCGGGGCGACGACCTTGAAGCCGAGCTGAACCTTAGTTTCGACGATGCCGTCAACGGTGTGACCACCTCAGTGCACCTCACCTCCGATGCGGCCTGCGATACCTGCGGTGGAAACGGTTCCGCCCCCGGCACAAGTCCGGAGATCTGCGGCCAGTGCAACGGTCGTGGCGTGCTTGACGACGATCAGGGCTTCTTCTCGCTCAGCCAACCTTGCCCTCGATGCAGCGGACGGGGTCGGGTTGTCACTCATCCCTGCAGCAGTTGTCGGGGGAGCGGCGTTGAACGTAAACCCCGCCAGGTCAAGGTGCGGATACCCGCCGGCGTCAAAAACGGTCAACGAATCCGGCTCAAGGGTCGCGGTACCCCGGGTCGTAATGGCGGCCCCGCCGGTGACCTGTTCGTGATTGTCCGGGTTGGAAACCACAAGTTGTTCGGTCGTAAGGGGAACAATCTCACCATCGACGTCCCCATTACGTTTGCCGAGGCCGCTCTTGGAGCGAAGGTCACAGTTCCCACCCTCGACGGTGCCAAGGTGACCCTGAAGGTTCCGGCGGCCACGCCCTCGGGAAAGACGTTCCGGGTCAAGGGCCGAGGCGTCAGCACCAAGAAGTCAACCGGAGACCTCCTCGTAACCGTCAAGGTCGACGTGCCATCCGACCTCACCGAGGAGCAAAAATCGGCTGTCGAAGCACTGGCCGCAGCGACCACCGAATCTCCCCGAGCCCATCTGGTGGGTGAGTCCTCGGCTTCCTAACGGTGGTTTGGGAGCCGAAGTCGCTGGTCAATAGCTCAAACTCGAACTAGAACAGAAAGGAGAGGGGGACATCATGACTGACAGCAGTTTCCCAGACGAATACTCAACTCGAGCCGTATACGTCATCTCCGTGGCCGCGGAGTTGGCTGGATGTCACCCTCAGACGTTGCGCATCTACGAGCGCAAGGGTTTGCTCGAACCGGCCCGCACCGGTGGCGGCAGCCGTCGCTACAGCGACCAGGACATTGCCGACCTTCAACGGATTCAAGAGCTGACCGAGCAGGGCCTGAACCTTGCTGGCGTAAAGCGTGTGCTTGAGCTTGAGACTGAAGTGAACGCCCTCAACAGCGAAATCGACCGCCTTAAGATCGCCGCCGAAGAGGCCGTGGCCGAAACCCATCGGCAGTACCGGCGAGACATCGTGCCGGTCAGCCAGAGTGTGACTCTCTACCAGCGCCGTCGTCGGGGCTGACCACGCCGGTCGTCACGAAAGCGGCGGCACCGCAGCAGCGGCCTTGACTCGTCGCTAACTTGGAGTGCAACCTAGGCTTGCGACCCAACGGAGGAGGCGCTCTGCGCTGTCGGGCGAAAGGTAGGTAGAGGTCATGCTTGAAAACGGGGGTTTCACCGTCGGAGTGGAGGAGGAGTACCTTCTCGTCGACCCATCCACAGGACAACTGGTCTCGGACGCATCGGCACAAGCGAAGGTGATCGAGGCGGTCAGCTCCGTCGTTGGTTCCGAGATCGGCTTCGCCACGCCCGAGTTTCTTCGCGCCCAGGTGGAAGTTGGCACGGGGATTTGCACGTCGTTCACCCAGTTGCGTGACTGTCTTCGCATGCTTCGCTCGGCGGTGGGGGAAGCGGCCGAGGCTGAAGGCCTGAAGTTCATTGCCGCGTCAACCCACCCGATGGCCGTTGCCCGGGAAACCACGCATACCGAAGGCGAGCGCTATTCGGCGCTGGCCCACGATCTGCAGGAAGTGGCCCGACGAATGGTCATATGCGGCATGCATGTTCACGCCGGCGTCGAGGATCAGGAACACCGGATTGACCTCCTCGGTCAGGTGGCCTACTTCCTGCCACACCTTCTTGTGTTGAGCACCTCTTCGCCGTTTTGGGAAGGGCACGACACGGGCATGAAGTGTTACCGCCTCTCGGTCTTCGATGAACTTCCACGCACGGGCCTACCTGAACGATTTGATTCGTGGAGCGAATACGAACGCCACCTGAACGTTCTGGTTGAAGCCAACTGCGTGCAGGACAGCTCAAAGATCTGGTGGGACATCCGACCCCACGGCAAGTTCCCCACGCTGGAGATGCGAATCGCCGATATCTGCACCTACCTCAACGACGGGATCGCTGTGGCCGCCTTGTACGTATGCCTTCTCGGCATGTTGCAGCGCCTGCGTCGATCGAATCAGCGATGGCGCACCTACGCCAACATGCTGATCGACGAGAATCGCTGGCGGGCTCAGCGCTACGGGGCTGACGAGGGGCTGATTGATTTTGGAATCGGTGCCAACGTGGCCTACTCGGACCTCCTCGAAGAACTCATCGAGATGGTGATGCCCGACGCCGAACGTTATGACTGCGTCGACGAACTGCTCCACACCCGAACCATCCTGGAACGGGGTACCAGCTCCGACCATCAGCGTGCCGTCTACGAGGCTCGTCTTGCCGAAGGAGCGTCGCAGGAGGAGTCACTGCAATCAGTGGTCAATTGGCTGACGGAGGCAACGGTTGCTGATCTTTGAGCAAGGATGTTGACAGGTTTAGGATCTGGCTAAGTGATGACAGCCGAATGACCCCTCCCGATAGATTTAGGGAGTGACTGCGCCGCCAGACCCCGGGAATATTGGGCTCAAGGTTGAGCCCGCGCCCGCTGACAAAGATCGGTCATCGTCTTCCAGCCCGTCAACAGGTTGGTCTCCGGCTTCACGCAACCCGGAGGCCACATCCGAGGTAATGCCCGAGGCCGACCGCCCGGTCCCTGGTATTGAGATTGGTTCGACGCTCACCGATGCCAATCGCCTGGCCCGGTCGGCCAAGATTGCGTCGGCGATGGCGATTGGTCTGGTGCTCGCCGCCCTGTCGTTGGCCATAACCAATCGGCCGGCTGACGGACCGACGGCCACGATGGCGGAACAGGTTCTCGACGATCCGTTGTTTGTGGTGAAAGCCCCCGACACGTCAACCCCGACCATGATGTCGGCGGAATCGATGGAAGCGCCACCTACCACTCTTAATCCCAATGCTTTGTTCGTTAGTGCCATTGAGGGTGATGACGGAAACAGTGGTACCGATCTGGGCAGTCCACTGAGATCGTTGCAGACTGCGCTCGATCGGCTGGAACCGGGTCACACTCTGTATCTGCTCGATGGTGAGTATCGGGAACTGGCCGAGCCCCGGAACGTTCACTACGTTTTGACCAAAAGTGGCACCGAGGATTCCTGGGTTCGGGTTGAGGCGGCCCCAGGGCATAACCCGGTAATCGTGGCCACCGACGGCAACGGCTTCGAGGTGCGGGCCAACTACGTGGAAGTGGTTGGACTCCGAGTCCGAGGTGAGAACTTCGACCCGGCCGCCAATCCGTGGGGTAACGGCATACTTATCCGCAATTCCCACCATGTGAACCTCGCCGGCAACGAGATCTCCGACATGCCCTCAAACGGCATCAGCGTGGTCGAAAGCTCGAACATCGGTGTCATTAACAACGAGGTGTACGACAACGCCTTCTGGAATACCGCTCAGAACAGCGGTATCTCTTTCTGGCATTCTCGTGATTGGGGGCAGCCCCCCGATGCCGATGGTTATCACGACCGAATTATCGGTAACCGGGTGTACCGCAACGAGAACAAGGTCATGTCGATCTGGCACAACTACGAGGTGATCAGCGACGGCAACGGGATCATCATCGACGAGGGTCTCGACACCGGTTACAACAATCGGATTCTGATTATCAACAACGAGATCTTCGACAACGGCGGTCGAGCCATTCTGGTG
The DNA here is from genome assembly GCA_965216355.1 of Acidimicrobiales bacterium. GTDB lineage: Bacteria > Actinomycetota > Acidimicrobiia > Acidimicrobiales > SZUA-35 > JAHELU01. Next base: position 39,674 of record CBDCFR010000012.1, on the reverse strand, counting down.
TATCAGTCGGCCAACGTCGATGCGTTCTTCAACACCACCTATCGCAACGCTCGTACCCCGGATCTGCTCGGCGGTGCCACCGAGTTGGGCGCCAGCGAGTCTCGCAACATCCGCTTCTTCAACAATCTGGTCTGGCCGTTGGAGGATTCGTTGGCCCTGCGAGTCCGGGAGGCCACCAGTGTGGAGTCCGGCGGCAACATCATCGTTTCAACGGCCTCAGAACTCGGAGCGATCGGACCCACCGACATCGTACGATCGGTATCTCCTGGCCTTGTGAATCCGTCACTCGACGAGAATGTTGCCGACTTCAGGCTGACCGAGGGCAGCGCGGCAATTGGAGCGGCCGTAAACATCACGCCTGAGGTGAAGCTCGACCGCGACGGCAATGATCGGAGCGCGGAGCCTCCGACGGTCGGTGCCTACGTATTGGTCGACGTCGGCTAGACAAGCATCGAGGTTTGACCCCGGCCGAGATGGCTTCTCTCAGGGATTCAGCGAATGAACCTGTGAGGCCATCGGAGCGCTCGTCGGCGCCGGGGAGCGGCGCTTGGCATACAGAGCGCTGCTGAACGATGCAATCGGGAACAGCATCCAGGCTTCCACCGAGTTGACGATGCCCGACTCGGTGATCGACAGCAACAACACGGCCGAGACGAACGCGAGAGGCCATAGCCCGATGGCATTCACCGCTGAAGAGGCCGCGCTCACAGCCCGGTAGGCGGCGCGGGTTACGCCAAAGGCGTAGAGGTAGACACCTGCGACCCCGAGCTCGAGCCAGATGTGCAGCAGCGCGTTGTGGGCCGAGCTGGGCTCCCAACCTTCGGAGACCCAGACCTCATGAACGGGACTGAAATAGCCGCGGAAGGCAGCCTTGTAGCCGTACCCGAATATTGGTTGTTCCATCGCAATTGGGATCAAGCCTTGCCACAGAGGTACACGTCCGGTGAGGGTCACGTCTTTGTCGAGCCAATCGGCCAGCACGGCCAGGTTGGCGGTTGCCACGGCAACCATCGTGACCGAAAAGACCACCAATGCGACGATGACAGCGCCCTTCAGGGTTCGGCGTCCTCGGAATGCCCGCCCGATGAACAACACCAGAAGCGATCCGATGGTGGCCACCAACATCGTCTTGGATTGGGAGCCCAGGAGCAGCACTATCTGTGCCGGAACGAAGAGATAGTAGAGATGCCGCCATGGTGGTCCGGAGCGGCCGACGACGATGAGGATCGGTAGCGAAAGCAGCGAGACGAAGCCGAGGCTGTTCTTGTGGAAGAACACACCGTCCCACGCGACCTCGCCGGCGATGGTGTCCATGGCGTAGGCCGGTAATGCGAACACAAAAAACAGGTTGGCGATTGCGCTGACGACAAACACCCGGGCCATGAGCTCCAGGATTTCCTCAAGCGAGAACCGCAAGACCAGATAGCCGGCAAAGATCGTGACGAAGAGGAGCACCGTTGCCTGTTTGAAGGTCTCGAACGGGGCATCCGACCAGAGGGTGGAAGCCATGGCCAGTCCGGCGAGGCCGAGTACGGTGAGGTCGAGCTGAAACACTCGGATCAGCCAGTTGAATCGTCCGGCTACCCGGGCGATGCCGAGCGACATCAGCGCCAACTGGGCCACAACCATCTTCAGGTTGCCTTCCTCGGCCAGGTGAGTGGAGCGGTCCCTGAACCAATCAATCGGCAGGCCGTGAATCAGCACAAAGACGGTGACGACGACGGTTGCCCGCTCAACCAGTCCTGGTCTGGGCTCGGACTCGCGGGCTCCAGCCAGATCCGGGCCGGGTCCGGATGTGCCGGTTCCAAGGTCCAGCAGTGAAGACAACTCAGTCGTTTTTGTGGCCGCACCGTCGAGCAGAGTCACGCCCACAAGCCTAGAGGGCCGACTCTCCGCTTCACAGCCGAGGATGATATGGCTTCCCGGGCCTATGCGAGCCGAGCGAGGCTCCGTCGAGCTTGGCGGACTGCTGCTATTGCCTGGCTGAGTAGCAGACCGCTTGTCAGTGAGATCGTTGACCCGACAGTAAGCAACGCCAAAGCAGCGGTCACTTCACCGCGCGAGAGGGCGATGGAAACGCCGCCACCGGTCGCCATCACCGACCAGAACGTCCCTAGGCCATACGCCGCTACTCGATCGTGGAGCAACAGGACCTCCCGTCTGATGAGGCGCCAGGTCGCCAGGGCGGCCCAGCTGAGGCCCCCAAGTGCGATGCCCAAAAGGGCCACCACAGTCCTTGTGGGAAGCGGTTGGGGCTCAGTGGCGACCATGATCACGATCAGCACTGCCATGACCAGGCCGATTCCGCCGGCGAAAGCGAGGAGTCGGCTTCGTCGAGGACGTAGGTTGTGCTGCAGAAGCGTATTGATTTCGCTTGATTCGATCATCATGTGTTCTCCGTGTAGTCGATGTGATCCGGATGGCCTGGTTCATGGTTCGGTTTAGGGCTGAGGCGATGCCGAGCACGGTGAAGCCGAGACTTGACTGTGCCAGCTGGTATGTCGAGCGCACCGGCGATCTCGTCGATCGGCCAATCGTGGAGGTAGTGAAGGACAAGAACCTCTCGAAGCTCCACGTCGAGCGGCTGCAGCATGGCCACCACGTCTGCTCGAAGCTCCGCCGCCGTGATCGACGACAAGGTGCTGTCACCCTGATGTTCCACCTGATCAGCCTTGAGATTGTCGGTCAGGCTCAAGGGGTCGGAGGTCTGCTCACCGGAGCGATATTTGTGTCGAAGCCTGTCGGTCGCTCGACGGCGGGCGATGGTGAACAGCCACCATCGGAACCGGCCGGGCTCTCGCAGCCCAGCCAAAGAGCGGAGTGCCGACAACCAGGTTTCCTGGGCAAGATCGTCGGCGGCGCCGGCGTCGAGAGTGATGTGGTGGAGCATTTCCCAGAGCGGTGGATGCCACCGCTCCACTAAAAGCTCTAGCGCCGCAACATCACCGAGTTGGCTCTGCAACACGAGCACGTCGTCAGCGACATCGACGGCCGAGGCCGCGGACGATACTGCGTTGGATGTAGCACTGGTCTCGCAACTCGATGAGCCGGGTTCCATCTTCATAGTGTTCCAGTCGAGAATACGCGCAGTCTGGTTCACGGATTATGAGACGCCCAGCTATATCAATTCAAACGGTCAGAAAACTTGATAGTCTCATTGTCAACTCTATGCTGAGCAGCTAAAATAGAGAGCACTATGGCAGTTGATCCCAAGAAATGGACCATTAAGACCAGCGAAGCGGTCTCCAGCGCCATCGAGCGAGCTGGGGCCCAATCCAACCCTGAAGTAACTCCCGATCACCTCTTGTCGGCCCTCCTCGGCCAGGCCGAGGGTGTTGTCCTGCCCCTGCTCACCAAAGTTGAACGCCCTGTCGCCGCTCTCCGAGCCGACACCGAGAAGGCAATCGAGAAACTCCCGAAGGCCTATGGCACCGAGCCTCGATTCTCCCGCCAGACCAACCGTGTGCTGGAGGAGGCTGATGCCGTTCGGGCCGATCTGGGCGACGAGTACGTCTCCACCGAGCACTTGCTGCTTGCCCTGGCCAACCCGGACATGGGTGGCGCCACCGCGTCCCGCATCGACATGCGCCGTGAAGATCTGCTCGCTGCGCTGCAGGATGTTCGAGGGTCCCATCGGGTTACCTCCCAGAACCCCGAGGACCAATTCCAGGCGCTGGAAAAATACGGCCGTGATCTCACCGAAGACGCCCGGTCGGGCAAGCTCGATCCGGTGATCGGACGTGATGAGGAAATCCGCCGAGTGATCCAGGTGCTCAGTCGTCGTACCAAGAACAACCCGGTTCTCATCGGGGAGCCGGGCGTTGGCAAGACTGCCATCGTCGAGGGTTTGGCTCAGCGGGTGGTTGAGGGCGATGTGCCCGAGTCGCTCCGAAATCGTCGTGTGATCACGCTCGACATCTCGGCCATGCTGGCCGGCGCCAAGTTTCGTGGTGAGTTCGAGGAGCGGCTCAAGGCCGTGCTCAAGGAAATCACCGACGCCGAGGGTGAGGTGATCACCTTCATCGACGAGATGCACACGATCGTCGGCGCCGGCGCCGGTGGCGATTCGGCTATGGACGCCTCCAACATGATCAAGCCGATGCTGGCCCGAGGTGAGCTGCGGATGGTCGGCGCCACCACTCTCGACGAGTACCGGCAATACGTTGAGAAGGACCCCGCCTTGGAGCGTCGCTTTCAGCAGGTGTTTGTCGGCGAGCCATCGGTCGAGGATTCGATCGCCATCCTTCGTGGCCTGAAGGAGCGCTACGAAGTGCACCATGGCGTGCGGATCCAAGACAGCGCGATCGTGGCCGCCGCCACGCTGTCGGATCGCTACGTAACCGGGCGCTTCCTGCCCGACAAGGCCATCGACCTCATGGACGAAGCCGCCTCCAAACTCCGCATCGAGATCGACTCCCTCCCCACCGAGATCGATATCGTCGAGCGACGCATTCGTCAGCTCGAGATGGAGCAGGTGGCGCTGTCGAAGGAAACCGACGCCGCGTCGAAGGAGCGGTCAGGCGAGATCGAGGCCGAGCTGGCCGATCTCAACGAGCAGGCCGCCGGGATGAGGGCTCACTGGCAAAACGAGAAAGACGCCATCGAGAAGATCCGGGCGCTGAAAGAGCAGGCCGATCTGTTGCAGCGTCAGCTGGAACGAGAAGCCGACCTTGAGAAGGCGGCCGAAATCCGCTACGGCCAACTACCGACGGTTGAGAAGCAGATCGACGAAGCGTCAGCCGCCCTGGCCGAGCTTCAAGCCTCGCAGACCATGCTCAAGGAAGAGGTCGACGAGGAAGACATCGCCGAAGTGGTGGCCCGCTGGACGGGTGTGCCGGTCTCGCGGCTCATGGAGGGCGAGGCCCGCAAGCTGCTTCGTCTTGAAGACGAGTTGCACCAGCGGGTGATCGGCCAAGACGATGCCGTCGAGGCTGTTTCCTCGGCCATTCGTCGTAGCCGTGCCGGTCTCTCGGATGCCAACCGCCCCATTGGTAGTTTCCTGTTCCTCGGTCCCACCGGCGTCGGGAAGACTGAGCTAGCCCGCACACTGGCCGATTTCCTCTTCGACGACGAACGAGCGATGATCCGGCTCGACATGTCGGAGTACATGGAAAAGCACACGGTGAGCCGCCTCATTGGCGCCCCTCCGGGCTACGTCGGTTACGACCAGGGTGGTCAGCTCACCGAAGCGGTGCGTCGCCGGCCGTATGCGGTGGTCCTGCTCGATGAGGTGGAGAAGGCCCACCCCGATGTGTTCAACGTGCTCCTGCAGCTCCTGGATGACGGCCGCCTCACCGATGGTCAGGGTCGAACGGTCGACTTCACCAACGTCGTGTTGATCATGACGTCGAACCTGCCCGGCGATCCGAAGGACTTCTTCCGTCCGGAGTTCATCAATCGGGTCGACGACATCGTGCGGTTCAGCGAACTGAGCGAAGATGATCTGGTCAAGATCGTCGACATTCAGCTTGAGCTGCTGGCTCGTCGTTTGGCTGATCGAAGGATTGCCGTCGACGTGAGCGACGGCGCTCGCACGCTGTTGGCCCGTCTAGGCTTCGATCCCGCATTTGGCGCCCGTCCGCTCAAGCGCACCGTGCAGAAGGAGATCGCCGACCGACTGGCGGTGATGATCCTCGACGGTGAACTCGACGACGGCGACAAGGTCCATATAGATATCAGTGGTGACATCAGCGGTGATATCGAGGGTGATGCCGCCGCCGATTCGGGAGATGGCGGTCCGACGTTGACCTTCACCAAGGTCTAACGCTCACCGAGCGCCGGGTCGCCGTCGATCGATCCGCAACAGTCGAGAATCGACGCGAGGCGGTGGGCGGAACGCTCGTCGAGGAATCCCATGTGGGGTCGACACATCGAAGTGTCGGCCCCACCGGCCGTTTTTGGGTGCCGTCGGACCAGCCCACTTACGTGCTGCCTGATGCTGCACAACCAAGCTGGCTGAAACCAACCGCGACCCTGGCTGGAGTAGCCGATACAGGAGAGCGGAGGTCACGTCGAATGGTGGATTGGCCACCACCTTGAACGGACGCCGAGGCAGTCGCAGATCGGAAGCGTCTGTCTGCACAACCTTGATATAGCCGTTCGCGATTTCTCCACCAAAGTGTCGACGAAGCCGGTCGACTCGCCCGGGGTGCAGCTCGAACGCGATCACCCGAGCTCCTCTGGCCAGCAGGGGTGCTGTCAGCGCGCCATGGCCGGCTCCAATGTCTAGGACAAGGTCACCGGCTTTGATTCCAGCTTGGTCGACGATTTGTTCGGCCCAGTGGCGGTCAAGCTGATGCCAACCCCACTGCCGTGACCGGGCCACGGCGACGAACCATCACACGGATACATCCCATGGGCCTAAGTTCACCACACATGAGGTGAGCTACGCTGACTATTTTCGCGTGGCTCACCTCCTTGGTCCGATGGAGGTCGGATGATTGTGGAGTAAATGCGGTGTCACGGCCGCCCGTTCACCGCCTGTAGGCGATCGAGCCTGACCATTCCAGATTGACCTGGAGTGTGTCGAAGTTGAACGTGCCGATCTCGGACACTCCGCCGCTGGCATGAGTGAATCGACCGGTACCGCCGTCAACAAAGCTGAGCTGATCGACAATAGGGACAACCGGGAAGCCTTGGAGAACAAGCCCGTCGGCGTACGTGGCCTCAAGGACGTCTCCGTTGGCAGCGATGATGGTCATGAACCCGTCGCCGTAAACGCCGGTCGAGAGGCTTGTGCAATGAGATGACGACCAGGTGAAGTGGCTCAGGTGGGTCGCATGTCCATACCCGCTGAAGCTTGAGATGATATCGGCGTCGTCCCCAATTGTGGGGCAGCGATCGTCGGGGAAGTCAGGGTGTTCCGAGGGAAGGAAACTCGACTCGGTGCTCGAACGCCACAACATTGCGCGTCGCCGGGCCCTTTTGGATCTCAGGGTCGGATCGGGGGTTTTCCCGATTCTGCGCAACGTTGCCGGGCAGCACAATGGAGACATGATCATATCGCGCAAAAACCGATCTGCCCTACTCCTCGGCGCTCTCCTTGCAGTGACGGTGGTGGCCTCCGGATGCCGGGTCAGAATTGACACCAGCGGCGGAGTGGACGAAGCCGATCTCGAAAGCAAGACATTCGAGATCGACAATTTCGATGAGTTGCGGATCGGTGGCGCAATGACGGTCAATATCGAAATCGGACCCGAAGCGTCGATGGCGGTGCGGGCTACCGCTGATGATCTTGAAGAGGTGGTTGTCGAGCAGTCCGGCGATCAACTCGACATTGATGTGCAGGGAACGCTTCTGTTCGGACTGGACGGACCAATATTTGTCGACCTCACCACGCCGAGTCTCAGCGAGCTTGATCTTCGCGGTGCGGTTTCGGTCAACGTCGACGACCTCGATTCTGACTCGCTCAGGCTGCAGGCGGAAGGGGCGACCACTGTTGACGCCGATGGTAACGTCGGTCAGCTTGACCTGAAGGCCGAAGGCGCCTCATCAATCGACCTTGGTGACGTGGAGATCAGCCACGCCGACATCGAGGTCGAGGGTGCATCATCGATCGATCTGACCTCGGCATCATCGGTCGAAGGGTCACTTGAGGGAGCGTCCTCGGTCGACGTGTCCGATAGCACCACAATCAACGTCTCGACGTCAGGGGCATCAAGCATCGGCTAACCGCCGAGGTTGGTCAGCACCAGCGAGCCGGTAGCGCCAGCGGCCCGCGAAAGGCCCAGCCCCCAAACGCAACCTCTGACTCGGCGCCGTCGAGTGACAGGTTCGGAAAACGCTCAAACAATTTGGGCAGAGCGTTCGCCCCGACCAAGCTGCGAGAGGCGGCGGCACCGGCGCAGAAGTGCGGTCCTGCGCCAAAGGTGAGAGCCGGTCCGGCGTCACGGCCGAGGTCGAATCGATCGGGATCGTCGAAGTAAGCTTCGTCGCGATTGGCGGAGCTGAACATCAGGAACACCCGCTCATCGGCCTCGAAGTTCACGACGAGACCGTCGATCGTTTGGTAGGCGAAGTCGGTGGCGATCCTCCGAGGCGACATGCCTATCGGTGCGATCCAGCGGCAGTACTCGTCGAATACCTGCATCCACGAGATCTCACCGGCCCGCACCCGATCGAGCTGCTCTGGGTGAGTGAGCAGCGCCCACACCGCTCCGGCAATGGCATCACGGGGTTCGTTTTGTCCGCCGGAAATGGTGAGCTTGATGTTGGCCCTCACGTCGGGTTCGGGCATACCGGATCCAAGCATCGCCGACAGAAGGCTGGCATCGGGCTCGTTCCTCAGCTCCGGTAGACGGCGGTCAATCGCACCATCGATGGCGGCGGTCGCCTCATGGCAGCGAGCTTCGACCTGAGGGTCACCGGTGTAGTTGGCGATCCCGTCGATCATGCCCTGGCTCCAGGCGTCCATCTCCTCGTGGCTGACGTCGATCAACCCCGTCATGATCTTGAGGGCCTCGCCGCTCACGGCGGTTGCGTAGTGCGCCACCAAATCACCACCGTCGGTAGTTGCCATGTCATCGAGCACCCGATCGGTGATGACCGCGAACTGTTCATCCCAGTAGGTCTTGACCTTGTTCGGGGAAATCGCCGGGTAGTAGATGAAACGCTCCTGACGATGTTCGTCTCCGTCTTTGCGCATCATGTTGCGACCCATGAGCACGTTCATCAGCCCGCCCGGTTGCTCCGACGAGAACACAGCGACGTTCTTTTCGCAGGTGTGAATGTCGTCGCGTCTGGTGAGCAGAGTGGCGCCAAGCTCAGGCACGTAACACACCGGGGTTTCCCGCCGCATCCGCGCCAAGGTTGGGTAAGGATCGGCCCAGAAAGAGGCGACGTCTACGGAAACGACCGGTGCGTCCGACACCGCTCCAGTATGACAACAGCGGTGGCCGCCCCTCAAGGTGAAATGCCGATGCTAATCATCCCGTGTTTAGTAGCAAGATCTTCACGCGATCGGGCTCACCGGGCCCTGCTCGGCTACCCCATGACCCTGTAGCATCAAGGGGTGCCAGCAACGATCGTGGTCGGAACCCAGTGGGGCGACGAGGGAAAAGGTAAATTCACCGATCTGCTCTCGAAAGAGATGTCGATGGTGGTCCGCTATCAAGGGGGCCACAACGCCGGTCATACCCTTGTTGTCAACGACGAGACATTTGCGCTTCAGCTCGTTCCGAGCGGGGTGTTGTACGACCACATCGTGCCGGTCATCGGCAACGGCGTGGTGGTCGACCCGTTCGTGCTGCTCGGTGAGGTCGACATGTTGACCCGCCGAAATGTCGACTGTTCCCGGCTCCGAGTGTCGGGCAACGCCCACCTCATCCTTCCGTATCACCAGCAGCTCGACGCTCTCCACGAACGTCATCTGGGCAAAGCCAAGCTCGGCACCACCAAACGTGGCATCGGCCCGGCCTACGCCGACAAGGCAATGCGTTTAGGGGTGCGGGTACAGGATCTGCTCGACGAACAGATCTTCCGGGAAAAGCTGCGGGCCGCCCTCATCCACACCAACAAGGTGTTGACCAAGGTGTTCAACCGGTTGCCCGTCGATCCCGACGCTCTAGCCGACAAGGTGCTCAGCGAGTGTCTTGAGCCGCTGAGGCCTTACATCGCCGACACGTCGACCCTGATCCACGATGCCTTGGAGGCCGATCAGCATCTTCTATTTGAAGGGGCGCAGGCCACCTTCCTCGACCTGGATCACGGCACCTACCCGTTTGTAACCTCATCCAATCCCACCGCCGGTGGGGCGTGCACCGGTGCTGGAGTAGGACCTCGTCACATCGACCGCGTCCTTGGCGTGGCCAAGGCCTACGTCACCCGGGTTGGCGCCGGGCCGATGCCAACCGAGCTGTTCGACGACCACGGGAGCCGCATCGTCGACATTGGTCGTGAGTTCGGCACCAACACCGGTCGTCGCCGTCGGCCCGGCTGGTTCGATGCGGTGATGCTCCGCCATGCCGTTCGCATCAACAGCCTGAGCGATCTGGCGATCACCAAGATCGACGTGCTCGACACCTTCGATGTGGTGAAGGTTTGTGTCGGCTACATGCTGGACGGACAGCGGGTCGACAAACTTCCCTACCACCAGTCGGAGCTGCATCGGGCCGAGCCGATTTACGAGGAGCTGCCGGGCTGGAAGACCGACCTCACCCAGGTCCGCCATCCGGAGGATCTACCCTCGGAGGCTCGAGACTTCCTCACGCTCATCGAGGACCAGGTGGGTATCCCGGTGTCGCTGGTTTCCACCGGACCGGGCCGCAACCAATACCTGCATCTCCGCTAGCCGCAGTTGGTCTCATGGGAGATCGACTAGCCGCGACGCCGTTTCGGTAGGTTCTGCCCTGCTTCGGCCGCGTCCGGGGCCATGCCTCGGAGGGCCGGCGGAATCCATGAACCACGGGAGTCGACGTCGGCGCGCTCCTTTGGCGTGCGCCCGTCGATGTCTTGCACGTTGTCGACCTCGGTCCACGCATCGGTGCCGCTGCCGCCCGTGGGGAGCACCGTCGACAGCGGATCCTCGTCATCTGTCAGTGTGCTGTTCGGCGGTGGGGGAGGCGTTGGCGCCGTCGTCTCGAATGAAGAGTGATCGTGCGACGGCGTCTCGAATGGCGTATCAAATGAAGGCGTGTCGTACGAAGGTGTATCAAATGAAGGCGTGTCGTATGAAGGCTGTAGAGCTGACGGCTGGCTGGTCGGGTCACCTGCCCACTGATCGACCATCCCATCGACGGCAAGGGCGTTGAGAAAGTCGAGGTCGTCGTGGCGTGGCTCCTCGGCGAACGACTCAACCATGTCGGCCAGATGCGGCATGGGTGTCGGACCGCCGGTCGGGTTGATTGGATCAAGGGAACCAGCCGGTTCGGTGTGGGTGTGGTTCGCCGAGTTGTGTTCGGGTGCGGCCAGCGGAGCCGGAATGGGGTCCGGTGTCAGCGGTGCCTGGGGCTCGGCGAGCGGGGCTGTTGGCTCGAAGCGATCAATGGCATCGATCGGGGTGAGCGGTTCAAGTGGCGGGAGAGGTGCCGGCGGCGCGGGCGGTTCAGGCGAAGCCAGTGGTTCAAACGACTGCTCCAGAGCCGAAGCAACAGGATCCGGATCAACCGGTGGCGGTGGGTCGGCGGGAGAGGATGTGAGCCCGCTTGCGGCCTCGGACTGCGGATGCTCGGGATCGGCCGGGCCCTGTGGATTGCCCCAAATCTCCTGATGAATACGGGCATCGATGTTTGTGGCTGCGTCGGTCGAACGACGGTTGGGATGAAAATCGGGCGAGTAGCTCGGGTCGGGGCCGGCCAGCGGGTCGGCCTCCATCATCTGTCGATACGACTCCACGTTGTAGCCGCCATCATCTGGCTCGGGGTCGGCTCCGAATGACGGCAGCCCGAGGGCATCGGCGACGGATTCTTCCGGCTGCTCGACCGGTGGCATCAGAGTGGCGGGATCGGTCGGCGCGGGATCAGCAAGTGCGGAATCGGCTAGCGCTGGATTGGGTACCGCCGGATCAGGTGCTGTCGGATCCTCGGGAAATTGGGTGGGGGTCGAGACTTCCGGAAGGCGGTCAAACACTGCGACTTCGAAAGGCAAATGGTCGGATTCGGGCTCGATCGGTGCTGCCTGGGTTGCCGCCGCGTCGAATGACGGCTCGCTCGAGATCTCGAGGTCCGTAGGTCCCGATTCGAGGGTCGAGGCCGTCTCGATCGGTGAGCCGGTGTCTGCCGCGGTGGTCGTCGGCGGGTCGTGGACCCAGCCATGTTCATCTTCGTACGGAATTGTCGGATCAGGAGGAAGCTGGGGCTCCTCGTCGTGAACAAAGCCACCCACCGCCGGCTCGGGCGGTTCGCTCTCGTCTTGCAGCGGCTCGGGCTCGACCATGGATCTGAAATCGGTCAACGGCCCGGAACCATCAAGCTCCGGGCTCTGGTCGGGAACGTAGCGGTCCTGGTTGGCAAACGGGTCGGTCGAGAAGTCAGGTGCGGGCTCCGACTCAACAACCGGACTCTTTCGTTTCATGAAGACGTCGGCGCTTGGTGCTACTGCGGAATCTCGATCGGCCAAGTCGTCGGCCAAGCCTTGGAGCCGGGGCGAGATTTCGAAGTCGAAGCCGGAGCGTCCCGGAGCCTCGTCGGCGTCCTGCAGGGCCGCAACCGAGTGAAACGGCGAGTCCTCGTCAGTCAGGTCGGCCGGTCCAAGTCCCGGAGACGGACTCGCCTCGGGTGCGAAGTTGCCTGCTGAGAAGGAGGGACCGACCGGATCGCCGATGTTCGACACCGGATGGGTCTGCATTTCGCCTGTGTGGTCACCGGGAACGACCGTCGGATCTGGCGGAGCGGTGCGACGGGTCTCGCCAGCCTGAGCCTGAGCGAGCGGATCGGGAAGCGCTGCCGCCCACGGCTCGGAGGGCTCGGTCCCACCGGCAATTGTTCCAGGGTCGGAGAGCCCGTTCGCCGGAGGTAGATGCTCACCGAGAGGTTCTGGTACCGGCTCGGCGGCAGCCTGATCGACCACGAATGGATTGAACGCCGCCTCGACGGCAGAATCCATTGCCATCGTGTCCATCCCGGTTTCCTGGCCCACAAAACCTGAATCCAACCGGTCGGCATCATCAGGTTCAAATCCAACCCTGCGAGTCGGATCAGGAATGTCGGACTCCTGCTCGGCGTCGGCCCGCTGGTGAACGTGATCGGGCGATGTGCCTATTAGCTCATCGAGAGCTGGGCTCGAACCGCTCTCCTCGGCACCCTCCGACATTGCGTCCTCAGGAGCGCGGGATGAGCCCCTGGAAGTCTTCGGAATCAGGGCCTGGGGGACCGGCGTCGCCTCAATATCGGCATCGTCATCTTCATCGTTGGGCGTGGTTGATAGTCGCAGATCGCTAACCGAGGTGCGCCCTTGTCGGAGATCGGTCAGCTGGGTGACGGCATCATTCTCGCGCGCCGGCGTGTTGTCATCGGCCGATGCGCCGGCAGCCAGCACTTCTCCGAGGTTGACAAAGTCCGAGTCAGTGCTCTGGTCGTCGCCTTCCTGGTCCTTGTGACGGTTGAGGAAGCGTCGTATTCCCGACCCGACGTCATCGCCCGAGAGGTCGTCCTCGGTTGGCTCCGACTTGCGGGCCGAGGCCGCGGATGTCTCTTCAGAGCCTGCAACCACCGACTCGCTGGCCACAACAGTGAGATCGGCCGGATCCAGGTCTTCGTCGAAAAACTGGAAGTAGTCCTCCGCCGGTCCGGCCTCGGCGTACGCCTTACGCCGCTCCTTAACGGTTCGGCGGTCTCCTCGTATTTGCGGCTTGGCGGCTCCACGAACTCCGGAAACGGTCAACGCGCAGTCTTTGCAGACAACGTCCTTACGCCCCTTCATGGGGAGGACACACCGACGACAGAGGTCGCCGTAACACAGGCCGCACACATCGACAGCCTTTTCAAATGTATGGAAGTCACAGTGACCGTTCATGACTACTTTCCGACACCGGGCGATGTACCCTGTTCCATCGACCGGCCGTTCACCATGCTTAAGAAAAGCAGAGCAGAGGTTCACGAAATGACCGTGCCCAATATCCTCGCCGATCGATACGCCAGCGCGGAGATGGTTCACATCTTCGATCAAGCCAATCGGATTCGGTTGGAGCGCCGGTTCTGGATAGCGGTTCTGAAGGCTCAGGCCTCTCTAGGTGCTGCCGTGGCCGAAGACGCCGTTGCCGCCTACGAGTCGGTGGTTGACGACGTCGATCTCGACTCGATCAAGGCCCGCGAGCGAGTACTAAAACACGACGTGAAGGCGAGGATCGAAGAGTTCAACGACCTTGCCGGTCATCAAGAGATCCATAAAGGTCTGACGAGCCGGGACCTGACCGAAAACGTCGAGCAGCTCATGACGTGGCGGGCACTGGAGCTTGTGGATCATCGGATCTACTCGTTGTTGGTGGCGCTCGCTGGACGAGCAGCGGAGTTCAGTTCGTTGGCGATGGTCGGCCGTACTCACAACGTACCGGCGCAGCCGACCAGCCTTGGAAAACGTTTCGCACAAGTCGGGGAGGAGGTCTTGGCGGCCCGCCACCAACTCCGGTCACTGCGATCGAACTTCGCGTTGAGAGGAATAAAGGGTCCGGTCGGATCACAACAAGACCAGCTGGATCTGTTGGGTTCGGCGGAAAGGGTTGAGGAGCTGGAATCTGGTGTGGCCCGTATTCTCGGAGTACCGAACGTGATGAATGCCGTCGGTCAGGTCTATCCACGTTCGATCGACTACTCGGTGGTGGCATCGCTGGTGGCCCTGTCCTCGGGCCCCGCCAATCTCGCATTGGCAATTCGCCTAATGGCAGGGAACAACCTTGTCACTGAGGGATTTCGTCCGGGTCAGGTGGGCTCATCGGCCATGCCTCACAAGATGAATACTCGGTCTTGCGAGAGAATCAATGGCTTGCACACGATCCTGCGGGGTCACCTCGCCATGGCGGCCGGGCTCACCGGCGATCAATGGAACGAGGGCGACGTGTCTTGTTCGGTGGTACGCCGAGTCGTGATTCCCGATAGCTTCTTTGCCTTTGACGGATTGTTGGAGACCACGTTCTCGGTTCTCCGGGATTTCGGGCCGTTTCCCAAGGTGATCGATAACGAGCTTCATCAGTATCTGCCGTTTCTAGCGTCCACGAAGCTTTTGATTCACGCTGTAACTAACGGCGTTGGCCGCGAGGATGCCCATCAACTGATAAAGGAGCATGCCGTAGCAACGGCGCTATCCATGCGTGAGGGGCGAGGCGACGGGAGCCAGATGATCGATCTCCTGGCCGGCGACCCCCGGTTTCCTGGAACAGCCGAGGAAATTCGGTCGATGATTAGTGACCCTTCTCAGCTGTTGGGCTCGGTTGAAAAACAAGTCGGCGCATTCTGTGACAGCGTTCAACAACTGTCATCAGAATACGCCGACCCTCCATATCAAGGTGCGGAGATTCTTTAGGCTGCTTGAGTTGGTGAAGGAGTCATCCGGGTTGCCCCTTCCCGCCCACACCCACAGCCGGCAGATCTAGGCCGCTCGGCTGATTCCAGCCCGTTTCAGGACGGCAGCGGGAACACCAATTTGGCGAAACGCTGCGTAGGTGATGCCTTTACGCTCGGCGTAGCCTTTGGCCACGCGAACGAAATCACCTTCAAGGTCGGTGAGGTTCACGCCACTATCCATGCCCTCCAGCTCCTGGCCCAAGTCGAGTTGCTCCTGGGTCAGTTGCAGGCGCTTGAGCGGATCTGCACCCTCAAGTTCGGATGCAATACGCTCGAGTCGGCGAGCAATCGAGTCCTTGGTCCGCTTCCGACCCCGTTTGGGGCGACTGGACTCAAGGGCCTCAAGGTAAGCGCGGACCATGCGGCCCTCAGCTCTGCCAACGGCGAGAGCCTGCTTGTGTTCGTCGGTCATCTGTGCCTTTTTGGCCGCCATAGCTTGAGATTCCTATCCTTATCTCTGCCGTATGTCGACAGTCAGCTGCTGAATTTTTCTTAACGCAACTGGGCAATCACATCGGACTGCAACAGTTCAACCACCGTTTTGCAGTTTAGTCTTCATTCTCGGCAACCTTGACACGGGCATATAACAAATTACGAACGATTCCAAATTGGGTCAAGAAATCATTCAGATCTTGATCGACGAATATGGGTCAGTAACCACGGTGTAAGGTTCGGGTCTGCGCCAACAACAAACGCGGCTGAGGTAGCAGTAATTCCGCTCCTGGAGCGGGATTACCGCGGCGACCACCTTGTTCTATGCGCGGCTCCGCAGTGTATGGTCAGCAATCGGCGTTAGCCGGTCGAGCTACTGCAGCTTGTAGAAATCTCACCCGATGGACATAAGCTTCCCAATGTTCGATTCCCACTGGGCCGAGGCTCACAACGTTCCTGCGCAAAACGTAAAAGAGGACCGCATAAACAAGTAATGCGATCCTCTTTTGAGTGTGGTCGGGACCGGCGTCGATCCGGTGACCTACCGCTTTTCAGGCGGTCGCTCTCCCAACTGAGCTACCCGACCAAGTTCTAGCCACGGCTTTGGAAAGAAGGCTGGTGCCTCCCACCGGAGCAACTTGCGGTCCCGACGAGATTTGAACTCGCGACCTCCGCCTTGACAGGGCGGCGTGCACTCCAGACTGCACTACGGGACCATTCGCTGACCACAAGGCTACGGGTAATCGCAGCCGTTTCCGCTGCTGTCACGTTCGGTGACCGCTTCGGATTGTGATCTTCGATCTTTGAAATTGTTGGCACCCCCAACGGGATTTGAACCCGTGTTACCTGCGTGAAAGGCAGGCGTCCTAGGCCGCTGAACGATGGGGGCTTATGCGTCTCCGCAGTCCTGCCATTGATCTGACGGGGGCCGGATCAATGTAGCGCAAGTTCCACTGAGCTGCACTCGGAATCCGCAGCAACTTTCGAGGCCGAAAGTCACGAGCGTTTCCGGCTACTTAGAGTAGCCGCTTGGCATCGGAGATTGGCAGAATTTTTTCCGGGTAATTCTGGCTCCTGGTCCCGGCCCGGGCCCTAATCCTCAGGATCGGACGGCTCCGGCAAGGCCTGGGTCAGAACCACCACGATGTTGTGGAGGAGAAGGCCCAGTTCCTCGTAGATGAGGCGACGGTCGAAGTCGGGATCGTCGATCGAGACTTCCTCTTCATCATCCTCGGACACGTCGAGGTAGGTGCCGATGATCAGGCGGGCGTCGTTGATCACCGCCATCCATTGCGACAGCTCGTCTTCGGTCAACGTTTCGTTGTGGGCCGTTGCCAACACGGTGTCGGCCGCCGATTTGCGCTCGTTGATCAGCTGATCCCGGGCGAAGATCTGGTAGCCGGCGTTACGCTCGGCGTCATCTGGATACGCCGTGGGGAAGAGCCGCTTGGTGAACGGGGTGTCCTCGGTGACAACCTCGTCTATCTGCTCGGCCAACGACGCTAGAAGCTGACGGTAATCATCGGGCAGATCAACGGTGAACGAACCGTCGGAGTTGGGACGAAATGGCAGGTAGCGCTTCTTGCTCATTCGTCGTGCTCAAGGGTGGCCCAAAGTCCATGACTGTGTAGACGGTTTACATCTCGCTCAGCCTCGGTCCTGGTGCCGCTGGAAACGACGGCCCGTCCTTTTTCGTGAACATCACGCATGAGCCGTTCCGCTTTGGTGAGGCTGTAGCCGAACAGCTTCTGGAACACGAAGGTCACGTAGCTCATCAGATTGATCGGGTCATTCCAGACAATCACAATCCACGGACGATCGGCGTCGGTGAGTTCGTCACCCACCACTTCCGGTTCTTCGAGCTCGAGCGGAGCGCCCATGCGTCCAGTCTGGCAGGATTTCGTCTCGATCGGACGTTAAGGTGCCGCAGCCCGAGTATGCAGGCCGAGTATGAAGCCATCCCCGCGCTTCTCGATTACAGGAAATAGCGTCACTTTGGATAAGCTTGACCCTGCAGAGGTATGGGTCTCACCGCTCTGATTCGGGGCGACAATACGAACGGCGAAGGCGAGCTAGGTGCCGGACAGGATAGGCAACACGTGACTGCGACCACCTTGGCGAAGATGATCGAACCGGCATCGGTTGGCTTCGACGAGCTTGAAAAGGACTATCGGCCACTATTGAAACTGGTCGAGCAGTTGATCGGCGTCGTCCCCAATTGCGACCCGGTGCTTGAGATCTGGCCCACGGGTTTTCGTAGCTACAACCTTCTTGTTCCAAACATGCTCAACCTGCCGGCTTCGTTGGTGGGGCAGGGCGCACCGAAAGACTTGGTCGGCTTGGCCATGTACACCTCCAGCCGGGCTGCCGAGTGTATGTACTGCTCGGCCCACACCTGCTCGTTCGCGCTGCGGCGTGGCACCACGCCGGAAGCGCTGATCGGCAACTATTCGCCGGAAGAGGCCGCCGTGGCCCGGGTGGCTGAGGCGATCTCCCGAGTCCCGACCGACATCACTAAAGCCGACGTTGCCGAGCTTGAGTCGTTCCTGTCACCGAGTGACATCGAGTGGATCATCCTCAGCGTCGGGATGATGGGCTTTCTCAACAAGTTCATGGACACCATGGGCATCGAACTTGAGGAAGCGGCCATCGAAGACGTGGAAGAGCTGATCGGGCCCACCGGATGGCAGGTTGGCAAACACGGCTGGAATTCCGAGGAATTCGACGACTTCGACGTCAGTGGCGGGCGGCCGCTCCGACCACGCAACGGATCCCCCCTAGCCAATGGCGAGGCTTCGGCCAACGGCAGCCAGCCGGCCTACTTGTCGGTGCCGAAGGACTCACTTGGCACCTATCTGAAGGTCATTCGCCAGGCTCCCGGCGCCTACCGCAAAGAGCGGCAGTGGACCAAGGGCATGGCGGGCCGAATCGCTCCTGCTCTGCTCACGCTGGAAGCCGAGGTCGGCCACTCGTTCCCGATCCTCGCCAGCCTCCAGCACGGTAGGGCCGTTCGGGCCATCGCCACCGTGTTGCGTGACAACCTCGATGCCGAGCGCAGCGAACTCGGAATTCGGGCCAAGTGTCTGGTCGGTCTGGTGTACGCCCGGGTAGTGGGTAACGAAGTGCTGACCTCCGAGGCCATTCAGTTGGCGCTCAGCCTTGCGCCCGATCTGGGTCATCCCCTCCTGACGGCCGTAGGCCGCTTTGCCACGGCACCGCCCGAAACAGCCATGTTGCCATCGCAGCTTTCCAGCGTCGAACAGGCAGCCGTGATGCTGGCCAAGGTCGGTTCGCCCAGTCCGTCTCAGGTTAACGAGATCTCCATTGCTGCTGCCGCCGAGTCGCTTTCGCCGGCCCAGATCGTCGAGACCGTCACCTGGTTGTCGGTACAGCAGCTGCTACACCGTCTCTACTCCTACTACGACGCCAGTCGCGACATCTTCTAAGCGACAACGGCAGCGTCGGGTTCGTCAACCGGGCTGAGAGGCGGAGAGTCATCGGCACGCTCCCATTGGAACAGGGCGAAGTAGGTGAGCACAGCCAGCACCCAAAGCACGATTGAGCCCAGGATGTGGAGCTCAACCAGCCACGGTGGAACCCCGGTTAGATATTGCCAGTAGCCGATGGCTCCTTGGGCCAATGCGGCGTACACGAGCCATCGACCGGCCCGAATCGGGTCGGCGTACCAAGGCTCGTTCTCGTCGGGCGTCTCGGCCCCCGAGTGACCGACAAGCCGCACCGCCAGCGCCACCGCCGTGAGGAGGAAGATCCAGGCGGCGACACTGTGGGTACGGGCGATCGTGGTGAACTCGAACCCAAGGCGCTCGGCCCGACTGTCGCCGCTATTGGGTCCGGTGCCGGTGACGAGCGTTCCGATGAGGCCGACCACGGTGATCGCTGCCACGACGAGCCGGCCATGGTTGGTTAGGCGGCCCCCGAAACGTGGTTGCGGCTTGGACTCGGTAGCGCCGGCCTTGAGCCACAGCACGACTGCGTTCCCCAGCATGATCATCGACAGGATGAAGTGGCCGGCCACGGCGATGGGATCCAGGTTCAACCGCACAACGGCCATCCCGAGGATCATCTGGGCCGCCGAACCAAAAGCCAGCGGCCAGGCCCAGCGGATCAGGTCGCGTCTTCGGGGTTTGACCCGGTGGGCCAGCACCGCGGCGGCGACAGTCACCAGGCCGACGATTCCGGAGATCATGCGGTTGCCGTACTCGATCAACCCGAGCAAATCCTCATCATCGGGGAGAAGCTCGCCTTCCTTGCAGTTGGGCCAATCGGTGCAACCGAGGCCGGCCTCAGTCAGTCGAACACCCGCCCCGGTCAGAACAATTAGAGCTAAAAGTCCGGCCGTGACAGCCACGAATCGGCGATAGTGCACCAGGCTCACCGGACCTACGCTACCAGCAGGTTACGATTCGTCGTCCGAGGCCAAATCCGTCACCATCCGGTCACGGTCGGGTCGTATTCACAGTACGCTTGGCCCTGGTGCTCACAGCTGCTCCTGCGCGTTCCCGGGTGCGGGCCTTCATCGCCCTCACGAAGCCTCGAATCATCGAGCTGCTTTTGGTGACCACCGTGCCAACCATGATCGTGGCCAACCGTGGCCTTCCATCGGTTTGGCTGATGATCAACACCGTGATCGGTGGCACGCTGGCTGCCGGCGGCGCCAATGCCTTCAACATGTACATCGACCGCGACATCGATGCGGTGATGAACCGCACCAAAGGTCGCCCGCTGGTCACCGGCGAGGTCGAGCCCAAAGAGGCACTGGTCTTTGCCGCCGCAATCGAAGCATTGGCCTTCGTGTGGCTAGCCGTCTTCGTCAACCTGCTGTCGGCCGTGCTTGCAGTGGGAGCCTGCGCCTTCTATGTATTCATCTACACACTTTGGTTGAAGCGCACATCCACTCAAAACATTGTGATCGGCGGAGCCGCCGGAGCCGCTCCGGTGCTAATCGGCTGGTCGTCGGTCACCAACTCGGTCGGCTGGGCCGCCATCATTCTGTTCGGCGTGATCTTTTTCTGGACGCCACCTCACTTCTGGGCTCTGGCGATCAAATATGAGGACGACTACGCTGCGGCCGATGTGCCGATGATGCCAGTGGTCGAGGGGCACAAATCCACATCCACGCAGATGGTTGCCTACTCAGTCGTCGTATGG
This sequence comes from Acidimicrobiales bacterium, assembly GCA_965216355.1. Taxonomy (GTDB): domain Bacteria; phylum Actinomycetota; class Acidimicrobiia; order Acidimicrobiales; family SZUA-35; genus JAHELU01. Next base: position 19,080 of record CBDCFR010000012.1, on the reverse strand, counting down.
CTTCTCACCATCTTGTTCTGGTGGGTGGCCGACATGGGATGGATCTACCTGTTAGTGGCCATGGCGCTTGGAGTTGCCTTCACCGGCGGTGCCGTGCGCCTCGTATCGCTAACCGACCGTGCCGCCCAGCAGACGCAGTCATTACGATATTTCGCCTTCTCCATCACCCACCTCACGGTTCTCTTTGCCGCACTGGCCGTCGACCAGCTCGTCGGGTGGGGCGTATGAGCGGAGCACTGGTTTCAGCCCCAGAGCCGCTCATGGGTCAAACATTCCGACTCAGCAACAAGTTTCAGCCAAGTTTCACACTCCCTAGGTCAAGGAAACTAGGCTTTGCCCCGGTTACAGTACTTGGCCGCAAGGGTGTGAAAACGGCGCGCTTGGCTGGGAACTGCAAGCAAGCCGGATTGACCCCCGTGGTGGCTCACCGCGGTCTGACGCCAAATATGGCGTCGACAGTTCGAGCAGAATCCAAAACCGCAACCCGTGCTGATGGCCAAAACACTGTCAGCACCCACATTTGGCACAACATGGACTCATGGCACTAACAGACACTCGCCCCGATGTAAGCAGCGCAGGCTCCGCAGCCGCGGCGGCCATGCCGTCGGCAACCCTCGACGGGTTCTTGGGGTCGGTCGACCACAAGCCGGTCGGTCGGATGTTCATAGGAGGGGGAGTGCTCTTCCTCCTCGCCGGTTTGGTCCTTGGCCTGGTGTCGGCGTTCGAATCGGCCGACGGATCCGGCTTTCAGATCGCCAGGGATGCCGACGAATTCACCCAGCTCTGGTCGCTGAGCCGAGACCTCACGATCTTCGGCGGTTTGGTTCCAATCCTGCTTGGCATCGGCCTATATATTGTCCCCCTCCAGATCGGCGCTCCCAGCCTGGCCTTCGCTCGTGGCGCATCCGGCGCCTTCTGGACGTGGCTGCTCGGTTCGGGCCTCCTCATCGTGGCCTACGTGTTCAATGGCGGCCCTGGTGGTGGTCGAAAGGACTTTGTCGTCCTTTGGGCTTGCGCCTTGGCGATGATGGTTGGCGCTGTTGTCTGGGCATCAATCGTGTTGGCCACCACAGTTCTTGGCGCCCGCACCGTCGGCATGACGATGGACCGGGTGCCCTTCACCACATGGGCCTACTTCCTCTTCGCTCTGCAGGCCATCTTCAGCCTGCCGATCATGATGGGCGAACTCCTGCTCGCCTTTCTCAACACTCGTTACCTGCACCTCTCGATTGAGAACAGCGAGTCGCTCACCGGAGTGATGGACGGTGTCACCCTGGCGCCGTCGGTCTTCTGGCTGGCACTGCCCGGTCTTGGTATCGCCGCCGACGTCATCGGCGCTCACACCGAGTTCCCCGTCCGCATGCATCGGATGGTCCTCGCCGCCCTCACGCTGTACGAGATCTTGACCTTCGGCGCCGACGTCGTTGGCATGGGCAGTGTGCGAGAGATCGACTTCAACAACGGTCTTCTTACCCTCGGTCTGGTGGCTCTGCCGCTTCCGATCCTGGCCGTGCTAGGCCTTGCCGGCGACAGTCTGCGCCGAGGTCAACTCAAACTGCGAGCTGCCGTAGCCGGGTCCCTGGCCGCCGGGCTCCTTGCTCTAGCCGCAGCGGGCGCTGGCTTGCTCGGTGTGATCGAGCCGATCATGAGCTACATCGACAATGTGGCTCCCGACGCCGTCGACATGACGGCAACGCTCGTGGTCGACGGAACAACCTTCCACGAAGGAATCCGAGCTCTCCTGGTTGGTTCGGCCTTGGCCGCAATCATTGGCGGCCTGTTCCACTGGGCTCCCAAGATCTGGGGCCGCACCCTGCCTGAATCAATGGGCATGCTTGCGGTCCTCTCCGCCGTCGGCGGTTCGGCCTTGTGGGCAGTCGGTGAAATTGGTGCTGGTATCGCCGACCAGCCGATGTACCCCGTCTCCGGGGAGACGTCGGGCTCGCTGCAGGCCTTTGGTTGGATCTCGCTCATCGGTATCGCCGGCCTCGCCGCTGCAGCGGCCATCGTCGGCTTGGCCACCCTGTCGGCCAGCTCAAGCCGCAAGCCGGCCGGCACCAGCTCGGCTGACTGGTCGGGCACCACGCTTGAGTGGGCGACTACCTCACCGCCCCCGCTCGGCAACTTCCCGGCCCCTCCGGTGGTCACGTCAGCCACTCCGCTTGCGGCCGGTGATCTGAGCTTTGATGGTCTTGAATCCGACGGCGACTCCGTCCCCGCAGGTGATGAAGACGCCGACTCCGAAACTGCAGAAGGGGAGGACTCCTGATGACGGTTCACACCACATCCCACGATCTGATTCCGAGCGAGTTCGCTCCTGCGGCTCCGGTTCGCCCCCGTCTGTTGGTGCAGGCCACCTCACTGGCCAGCGCTGCGGTGATGATGGGCTTCATCGGCTTGCTGGCGATCTACATCTCCGAGCGGGCCGACGTGCTGGCCGCCGGGTCCCGTTGGTTGCCCGATGGTGTCAACATCCCTCTCACCCAGCCCAACTTCATGGGTCTGACCCTGGCCTTCTCGGTGGTCACCATCTGGTGGTCGGTCTCCGCCGCCAAAGACGACGACCGGGCCAACAACATGTTGGCCGTCGCCATTTCGCTTCTGTTCGCCTTCGCCTACATCGGGCAGACGGCCTACCTCTTCACCATTATGGAGATGGAGATCTTGGCCGATGAGCGCGCGGTTCTGCTCTACGGCATTATCGGCACGCACATCGTGATGACACTGGCGGCGATCGTATTTGCCTTCGTTATGGCCATCCGCACCCTGGGTGGCGATTACACCAGCCGGGACTACGAAGGCGTTCTGGCTTCCGCAATCTTTTGGACAATGATGGTCGCGATGTATGGCGTTATGTGGTACGCCATTTACATCACCAAGTAGGGAGAGCTGAAGATGTTTACTTGGGGATCACGAAACCTATTGGGAGTGGCGCTGCTGGCCTGGGTCGGCGCACTGTTCTACGGGCTGACCACTGGCGGCCACGTTATTGGCGTGCTCAGCATGGGCTACAAGCACGGAGTCGGCGATCACGTTGGCTACACCATGTTGATGGGAGCGGCCTTCGTCGCCCTCCTGCTGGCGATCATTGCCGTGGCCACCCGCGATGGAAACTCCGAAGACATGTCGGCGTTGGTCGGCGTCGAGCACTCGCTTGCCGTGCGACCTCCGGCGAAGGCCTCGACCATGGGGCCGCTTTCGGCTTTCGGTGTGGCCTGCATCGCCCTCGGCGTGGCCACCAGCAAAGCGTTTCTGTACCTCGGTCTGGCCACCTTGGCGGTCGTGGCGTTTGAGTGGGCCGTCCTGGCCTGGTCCGACCGGGCTACCGGCGACCCTGAAGTCAACGCCGTCGTCCGTTCCCGTTTCCTGTCACCTTTTGAGGTGCCGATGATGGCTCTGCTCGGCGGTGCCTTCGTGGTGCTCGGCGTATCACGAGTTCTGCTTGCGGTTTCCGAGGTCGGTTCGGTTGTCGTGGTCGTGATCGTGGCCAGCTTGATCTTCCTTGGCGCCATTGCCATCGCCAAGCTTCGCCCGCCCCGCTCGATCATCTCGGGCGTCATCGCCTTCGGTGCGGTTGCCGTGCTGGCCGGAGGGATCCTCGGCGCCGCCGCTGGTGAGCGCGATTTCCATCACGGTGATGACCACGGGGAAAGCGGCGATCACGCTGAGGAGGGCGAGGGCTAGTGCCTGAATCGAGTTTGAACAACACCAAGGATCAGTCTCTGATGACCGTAGTGACACGGCAAAAGAACCGGCGCCTGAGCCGGAGCAAAGCCGCTTTGCTGATGACCTTTGCCACGCTGGCGTTGGCCGGCTGTGCTGACGACAAACCGCTCAACACCTTCGAGCCACGCGGGCCCAAGGCGGAGACAATCGACAAGCTGATGTGGCCCTACATCTGGGCGATCATGGGCCTTGTCTTTGTGCTCGTGGTGGGCGGTGGCATCGCCCTGAGTTTCAAGAACCGGGTCAATGCCGACGAGCTCGACCCCAACGATCTGCCCGAGCAGGTTCACGGCAACACTAAGCTGGAGTTGGGTTGGACCATCCTCCCCGCCGTCGTGCTCGCCGTGGTCTTCATCCCGGTGTTCAATGCCATCTGGGAACTTGAGGAGCGCAACGACGATTGCGAGGTCGGCGATGTCGGTCCTGGTTGTGACGGTCTCGATGTCATGGTCCTCGGTCAGCAGTGGTGGTGGGAATACCGCTACGACGTTGACGGGGATGGCTTCTTCATCGATGCCAACGGCGACGGTATGGTCGACGATCACGACCGCGAGTTCCCGCTGGAGTTGAGCCTCGACCCCGATGATGTGGTCACCGCCAATGAGCTGGTGATCCCGGAAGACGTTCAGGTCGACCTGTTGCTCAGCTCCCGTGACGTGATCCACTCCTACTGGATCCCTCGCCTCAACGGCAAGCGAGACACGGTTCCAGGTCGGTTCACCACCTGGTCGCTCCAAGCCGACGATCCCGGCAAGTTCACCGGCTGGTGCACCGAGTTCTGTGGCCTGTCGCACGCACGCATGCGTATGTCGACCATTGCGTTGACCCAGTCGGATTTCGACGCCTGGCTGGAAAACCAACGGCGCCCGGCCGAGGTTCCCACCGATCCCGAGGCTCTAGCCGGTATGGAGATCTTCCAGAACCAGTGCATGAGCTGCCACCTGATCAACGGCAGTGGCTTTGAATATCCCGACAACTTTGCCGAGACGGTTCCGCTGGCATCGCACGCGGCGCCAAACCTCACGCACTTCGCCACCCGTACCACGTTTGCCGGCGGCATCTACGCCAGCTACGCCGGGCCCGGCACCGACGCCAACGACGATGCGTTCGACGTGGACTTCTACGTCAACATCGCCGAGCTGGCGGCCAACCCCACCGACGCCGACGACTACCGTTGGAACACGGCGGAACTGAAACGCTGGGTCCAGAACGCACCGGCACGCAAGGCCATGGCGCCCGACGTCAATCCTGAAACCGGCGTAGGTCGCGGCATGTTGGCCTTCCCGCAGTTGTCCGACGAAGAACTCGACCAGATCGTCGCCTACTTGGCGACGCTCGACTGAGCCCAGGAGTCCGATTCATGGCAAGCACTGAACCGAATCTCGCCCTCCCGGCCGGATCATCCAACGGCAAGGCTCCGTCTCCTCTTGGAGCGTTCAGCCGACCCCGTAACGCCACCGGGCTGGTCGACTGGTTGACCACGGTTGACCATAAGAAGATCGGCATCATGTACGGGGCCGCCGCCCTCTTCTTCCTGCTGATCGGTGGTGTGGCCGCCCTGTTGATCCGCCTCCAGCTGGCGGTGCCGAACAACGAGCTGCTGTCGGCCGACGCCTACAACCAGATCTATACCATGCACGGCACGGTGATGGTCTTCCTCGTCGTGATGCCCATCGGTGCGGCGTTCGCCAACTTCTTGATGCCACTCCAGGTCGGCGCTCGAGACGTAGCTTTCCCTCGAATCAACGCCTTCAGCTTCTGGGTGTTCTTCTTCGGTGGCCTGATGCTCAACACCAGCTGGTTCCTCGGCGGCGGCGCCGACGGCGGCTGGTTCAACTACGCCCCCAACAACGGCATCGCCTTCTCGCCTTCGAACGGCATCGACTTCTGGAACATGGGTCTGCTGATCGCCGGTATCGGTTCATTGACCGGTTCGATCAACCTGATCACCACAGTGCTCAACATGCGAGCCCCGGGCATGACCCTAATGAAGACCCCGATCTTCACCTGGATGACCCTGGTCACCCAGTTCCTGCTGCTGCTGGCCATCCCGGTTCTCACCGTGGCCCAGATTCTTCTGGCCTCCGATCGAATCTTCGGGGCCAACTTCTTCAACGTCGATCAAGGCGCCGACCCGCTTCTGTGGCAGCACCTGTTCTGGATCTTCGGTCACCCCGAGGTGTACCTGATGATCCTGCCCGCCTTCGGCATCGTGTCGGAGATCATCCCAACGTTCTCCCGCAAGCCCATTTTCGGCTATCCGTTTATGGTGTTCTCCGGTGTCGCCATCGGGTTCATGGGCTGGGGTGTGTGGGCTCACCACATGTTCGTCTCCGGCATCGGCCCGCTGTCGGTCGTCGGCTTCACCTTCGCCACCATGTTCATCGCGGTGCCGACCGGTGTGAAGATTCTCAACTGGCTGGCCACCATGTGGGGAGGCAAGCTCATCCTCAACACGTCGATGCTGTTCGCAATCGCGTTGGTCACCCAGTTCACGGTTGGTGGTCTGTCGGGTGTGTCGCACGCGCTGGCCGCTTCCGACACGCAGCAGACCGACACCTACTACATCGTGGCCCACTTCCACTACGTCCTCTTCGGCGGTGCCTTCTTTGGCTTCGTCGGCGGCATGTACTTCTGGTGGCCCAAGGCGTTCGGATACCTGCTCAACGAGAAGATCGGCAAGATCCAGTTCTGGACCATGGTGGTCGGATTCAACCTCACCTTTGGCCCAATGCACATCCTGGGCTTGCAGGGCATGCCTCGTCGCATGCAGACCTACGACACCGTGCAGGGCTTCAACACCTGGAACATGGTGGCCACGGTTGGCTCCTTCATCCTTGGTGTCGGCACCATCATGATCCTCTGGAACGCTTTGGTTTCCTACCGGGCATGGGTTGCGGCTGAGCGTCCCAATCCTGGCCCCGATCCTTGGGACGCCCGAGCCCTCGAGTGGTCAATCCAGTCGCCGGCTCCCACCCACAACTTCGACTACGACCCGGTTGTCACCCAACTCGACGACTGGTGGTACCGCAAGTATCAGAAGGACGAGAACGGCGTGTTGCGACAGGTTCATACCGGAGCAGAGCTGGCCCAGCCGGGCAACGGCGAAGGGGTACACCTCCCCGCTCCGTCGTACTGGCCCATCATCGTGGCCTTCTCCATCCCCATCATCGGCTACGGCCTCATCTTCAACCTGTGGCTGGCCATTCCTGGTGCAGTGCTCCTGATGGGCTCGCTGTACGGCTGGGCTCTTGAGCCGGCCGACGATCTCGATATTGACGACCATGGCGACCACGGCCATGACCCTGAACCGGAAGGTTCCGGCGACGACGCCAAGGAGCTGGCCAATGTCTGACGCTGCTGTTCTTGACGCATCCGCTGCCGTTGATCATGACGATCATGGCGGCCACCGCACAAGCCTCGGCCTCTCCAACATGAAACTGGCCATGTGGCTCTTTCTGGGCTCAGAGTGTCTGCTGTTCGGGGCGCTGATCTCGTCGTACCTGCTTTCCAAGGCCGAGTTCATGGCCGAGATTCTTGCCGGCAACCCGGTGGTCACCAGCACTCTTCCGGAGTTCCTGGTTGAGGAGTTCCAGGAAGCAGGCTCGGTTGAGCCGATGTGGGACATTCCCTTCACCTCGGGAAGCTCGTTCATCCTGCTCATGAGCTCGCTCACCATGGTGCTGGCTCACAAAGCCGTCAGCGAAGACGATGATCTCCAGACCAAGGTGTGGCTGGCCGCCACCGCCCTGCTGGGCTCCACCTTCATCGCCGGTCAGGTCTACGAGTTCACAGCGTTCTACCGTGAAGGTCTCACCTACAGCGGAAACCTGTTTGGTTCAGCCTTCTACACGCTCACCGGTTTCCACGGGGCGCACGTGTCGGGCGGCATCTTGATGTTGATGTCGCTGCTGTTCATGGCCTTCCGAGGCAAGCTCAAATCGGATCGAGCCGAGACCGTTGAGCTTGTCGGTTTGTATTGGCACTTCGTCGACGTGGTGTGGGTGCTCATCTTCACCATCGTCTACCTGATCCCTTAAGGAGCTCGTGATGGCAGAATCCGCAGTAACCGAAGCCTCACACGATGCCCATGGACATGATGATCATGCCCATCATCCCACCGAGCGCCAGTACTGGATCGTCTTTGTCATCCTGGCTGTGTTCACCGCGGTAGAGGTGGCCTGGTCGTACATGGGTCTGGAGGGGGCGGCACTTGTTCTCCCGTTGATCGCCATGATGGTGGTCAAGTTCTTGCTGGTGGCCGGTGTGTTCATGCACCTGTACTTCGACATGAAGATCATCAACGGCCGCATGTTCAGCTGGGTATTCGGGTTCTCGCTCCTAGTGGCGGTAGCCGTGTACTTCGTGGTGTTCGCCGCCTGGGATCTTCTACCGATCTAACAACCTGACTGCCGGCGGGGTCCCATCGCCGGCCGAATCGAGTAGTGGTTCGAGTGACTAACCTGCTGGCCGCCACGGTCCCTTATGTGGCCCACATCGAGGTTTGGACCTTGATTGTGGGTGCCGTCGCGCTCGGATGGTACGGCTGGAAGGTTCTTCAGCCGAAGGCCGTAGCGGCCGGTTACGACCCCATCACCCGTCGCCAGGGCATGTGGTACGTAGCCGCCGTGCTCAGCATGTGGCTGTTGTCCGATTGGCCGATTCACGAGATCGCCGAACAACGGCTGTACTTCGTGCACATGATCCAGCATCTCTTCCTCTCGATGCTGATCCCCGCCATGTTCCTCCTGGCCACGCCACGGTTCATCGTCGAGTTGATCGCCCAGCCCGGTAGTCGAGCCTGGAACTGGCTCCGCACCGGATCCAAGCCGGTGGTGGCCAGCGTGATTTTCAATGCGTTGACAGCACTTCTGCACTGGTCGGTGACCGTGCAGCTGTCAGCCGACAGCGGAGCGATCCATTTCATCTTCCACCTCATGATCTTCGCCTCCGGTCTTCTGATGTGGATGCCGATCATCTCACCGGTGGCCGAGTGGCGATTGTCTCCGCTGCCACAGTGCATCTACCTGTTCTGCATGTCGATTATCCCGACCGTGCCCAGCGGCTGGCTAATCTTCGCCGAAGACGTGGTCTACCGGCACTACGATCAGCCCGAGCGTCTGTGGGGCATCGGGGTGATGGACGACCAAACCGCCGCCGGGCTGGTTATGAAGCTGGCCGCAGGATTCTTCCTATGGGGCACGATTTTCGTGATCTTCTTCCGCTACGCCAACGCCGAGATGGCAGCCCAGGAGCAGGCTCGGGAAAACCCACTCACCTACGACGACGTAGCCGGGCGGTTCGACAGAACCAAACCGCCGGTGGAAGCGGGATAGCCCAGGCCATGGTCGATGTGGCCAGGATGCGGGCCGAGTACGAATCCCACGGACTCAATCCCGAAGATCTCGACAGCGATCCAATCGCTCAGTTCAAGACCTGGCTGGCCGTTGCGGTCGAGGCGGACATCGCCGAACCCAACGCCATGGTGGTTTCGACGATCGACAGCGGCGGAGCGTTGTGGAGTCGCTACCTCCTGCTCAAAGACGTCGACGAGCGGGGCTTCAGCTTCTACACCAACTACGAGAGCAACAAGTCGTCCGACTTGGCCGCCAACGGCGTCGCGTCGCTCACGTTTGGCTGGCTCGAACTGCGTCGCCAGGTGAATATTTCCGGCACGGTAGAGCGAGTCACTGACGCCGAGTCGGACGCCTACTGGGCGGTTCGACCACGAGGATCACAGTTGGGGAGCTGGGCCTCCCGGCAAAGCCAGGCGATCGCCGATCGCTCGGTGATCGACGACTGGTACGCCGAAGTCGAGCAACAGTTTGCCGGTGGCGACGTACCCCGCCCGCCCCATTGGGGTGGCTGGCGGGTCCGGCCTCACACCATCGAATTCTGGCAGGGAAGGTTGAACCGTCTGCACGACCGGTTCCGCTACCACCGAGGTGACGACGGGGAGTGGTCTCGCTCCCGCCTTTCGCCCTGACATCCCAGCGGTTGAGCGGATGCAGCTCGACGGCTATCCTCATCGCAGCGGGTTCCAGTAGACGTCAGACCTTTAGACGTTCACCCTGAGGAGGGACGAGTCATGTGTGGACCGCGTATCAAAGCCGAGCTGGAGCGAGCCGGCGTCACAGCACCCACCGTCAATCGGCGCCATGTGTTGAAGGCGGGGGCTGCAGCCGCCGTGGGAGGTGCTGCACTCCTTGGGACGGCACCGGCAGTGGCGGCATCTCCTGGTGGTCGTAGTAAACACCGGCGAATTCATGATCTCACCTACCGGCTGACCACAGACTTCCCCACGTTTTTTGGCGATGACGCCGGGGGCTCCCGCTCACCGTTAAACGAGTTTGCCACCGACGGTTTCTACATTCAGCAGTGGAGCTTCCAGGAGCAGTGGGGCACCCACGTCGACGCTCCTGGCCACTTTGGCCCCGACGCCTGGACCGTCGATGAGATTCCAGTCGATCATCTGGTCGCCCCGCTGGCCGTGGTCAACATCAAAGCCAAGGCAGCGGCCAACGCAAACGCCACCGTCGAGGTCGACGATCTGATCGCCTACGAGCGCAGCCACGGTCGCATTCCGACCGGAGCCTTTGTGGCCATGAACTCCGGCTGGGCCGCCAAACGGGCCGGCGGCAACGACATGTATCGAGGCGGAAGCGGCTTTCCCGACCTGAACTTTCCCGGCTTTGGCATTGAAGCGGCGACGTGGCTGGCCGAGCAGCGAGATGTGGTCGGCATTGGTGTCGACACGCTCAGTCTCGATCCCGGGAACTCACCCGACTTCGCCGTGCACTTCGGCTTCCTACCCACCAATCGCTATGGCGTGGAGAATCTGGCCAATCTCGACAGTGTGCCGGCCAAAGGTGCCACCGTTGTTGTGGGTGCTGTGCCATGGCAGGACGGCTCGGGAGGGCCGGGCCGCGTTATCGCTATTGGCTAGCCGCCCCACACGGCCTTGCGGCTACCCCTGTAGCGCCGGGATCAGGTCGGCTCCGGCCTGCCCCACGTGATCAAGATCTCGTAGATCGAGCACCTGAAGATAGGTGCGCTGGATGCCGGCGGCGGCGTAGGAGGTGAGCTTGTCGATGACCTCGTTGGTGGTGCCGGCGGCACCGGCGGCCCGAAGTTCGTCGGGTTCGCGGCCGATGGCTGCGGCTCGACGTTTGACTTCGGCTTCGTTGGCTCCCAAACACATGATCATGGTGGCCGACTTCACGATCTCGTCGGGATTGCGACCCCGATCGGCACACGCCTTGTTGACCCGCTGGATCGCTCCCGCCACCTCGTCGAGCGGGGTGAACGGAAGATTGAAATCCGAAGCGTACCGGGCCACCAGGGCCGGAGTCCTTTTGGGACCTCGTCCTCCGATGATGATGGGCGGATGGGGCCTTTGTGCCGGCTTGGGCAGTGCCGGCGAGTCGATGAAGGTGTGAAACTCGCCTTCGTGGGAGAACGTCGAGCCCTCGGCCGTTGACCACAGACCGTGGATCTGCTCCATGGCCTCTTCGAGCATGTCGAACCGACGTCCCACCGGCGGGAAGTCCAAGCCGTAGGCCGAATGTTCGGCCTCGAACCAACCGGTGCCGATGCCGAAGTCGATCCGGCCGCCGCTCATGGCATCGACCTGAGCCACCGCAATGGCCAGTGGGCCGGGTCGGTAGAACGTGATCGGGCTGACCAGGGTTCCCAGCCGAATGCGACTGGTTTCGCGGGCCAAGCCGGCCAACGTTACCCAGGCGTGGGAAGGGCCGGGATAGCCGTCGACGTTACCCATCTTGAGATAGTGATCGGACCGGAAGAAACCGGCGAAGCCGGCTTGTTCGGTTGCCTGGGCCACCGCCAGCAGGTCCTCATATCGGGCCCCCTGCTGCGGTTCGGTAAAGATTCGCAGTTCCACCGCCAAACAGTAGCCGATCGTCGATGGAGACGAGAACCTGCCCGGGCCCTACTGGTCGAGAGGCCAACGACGGGCCGCCTCAGCCAAACCCTCGATCAGGTCATCGAGCGGGGGGAACGGTCGGTGGCCGTTGGCGGAGCGGTACCAATGAATGGCGGCAGGGGTGACACCTCGTACCCGTGGCGGCAGCTCCAACTGCATGCCCCCGTTGGTGGTCAGGTTGCACGGGTTGTCTTGATGGGTTCCGCGAAGGCCGGCCGGTATACGTTCCAGCTCGTCGACGATGTCGTAGCCGGGCCCGAGGTGCGATCGAAGATGTGAGCCGACGTGCTGGGCCAACACTCGATTGCGGCCGCCCAGCAGAAGGCTGGTGAAGTAGCCTCGACGGCCGAAACCGTGAACCGTCACCAAGACCGAACAGTGCTCGACAAAGGCTTGGAAGTGCTCGGAGACCGTGGGATCGACCTTGGCCGACGGGATGTGATGGCGCAAACCTGCTGGCTGGAGCACGCCGTAGTAGCTCGCCCCGGATCTTGCCGCCGCCTCCCTGGCCACGAAGTCGGTGCGTCGTTCGAGGCTGCCACCGTGATAGGCGCAGAAGCCGAACGGGCGACGAAGTTCGAGTTCCTCGACCACGCCGTCGGCTGCCAGCAGCTGGCGAAACGTGAGGCGATCTCGAACAACAGGAGGCACAACCACCGAGAATAGGGCAGTGCCGGATCCTGGTCAGATCAATCGGCTCCTAGGCGTGTACCTTCTGCGGTTGCCGGGGGTTGGTGTGCGACCGTCGAGCCACGAAACCGGCTGCGGCCACCACAACGTTGATGATCAGGAATCCCCAACCGAGGAACGTGGTGCGGGGTCGAGGTTCTGTCAGGAAGCCGAAGGGATTGACCCGGGTTGACATCCAGTTTGTGATCGAGGCCTGCCAGCCTTCGACGGTGAGCACGATCGAGTCGAGCCAGGGGGTGACGTTGAAGGGGTCGGCCAGCACCTGCTGTGACCAGAATCCGTAGGCCATCACGTATAGCCCGACGATGACCAGTACGACAGCCGAGATCAGGTTGATCTTTGGCAATAGGCGGCGGAAGTTGTTGACCAAACCCTTCTTGCCGAAACCGACGGCCAGGGTGACAACCGTGGCCAACAGACCCATGCCTACGGCGTAGGAGATGAAGGAGCCGAATCGTTCACCAAAGCTGTCGGCGCTGGTGGAGCTGGCCACGATGGTGATGAACAAGCCGATCGTGCAGCTGAGCGAGGCGATGGCGTAGGAAACGCCGAACACGAACATCGAGGCAATCGACTGATCTTTGCCACCTTTGTTGAGCTTGGGAATGCTCAGGGTCGGCTGGAACCCGCGGAGCATGGCGATGCCCAGGATCACCAGCCCGACGCCGATCACAATGGTGAGGCGGGGGAGCCATCCCGACTGGCCGATGGCGCTGAGCGAACCGGCCAGGAACAGGCCGAGAATGCCGAACACGGCAAGGAACCCGGCCGACATCGAGAGTCCAACGACCTGTCCACGATTGAGAGCCACCAATGTGGAGCCGGCGCCGGCCCGATCGTCGTCGAGCCCGAGGAAGTATCCGAGATAAGCCGGGAGCAGGGCGAACCCACACGGGTTAAGCAGCGCCACCATGCCGAGGGCGAAGGCGCTTGGGTCGAACAATGCATCGATCATGAGGATGGCTCCAACAGGGTTTCGACTATCACTTCTTCCAACTTCTCCTCGGTGATCAGCCCGGCCCATACCTGGGCGACCTCCCCGTCGGCGGAAACGAAGATGGTGGTAGGCATCGCTTGGGTTCCCACCTCGCTCCAGATCTCGCTTTGAGGCTGGAAGACCGTGTCGTAGCTGATCTGAGACTCTTCGATGAACGACTTCCAGGTTTCTTCGGTGAAGTCTTGATTGACGCCGACGAAGGTCACCTCGTCGCCGAGCTTCTGGTGAACAGCTTCCAAGTCGGGCAGTTCGGCCCGACACGGTGGACACCATGAGGCGAAGAAGTTTACGACGAGCGGTTCACCTCGATACTGGTCGAGAGTGGAAGTGCTCCCATCCGCTGTGGTGAAGGGAAGGGCGAATATGGGGTTGGTGGCCGATGCTGTGCCCTCGCCAGTGGCGCCCTCGTCGGCCGTGCTCGCCTCCGCCGACTCGTCGGCAGAGATAGACGAACTCTCGTCTTGGGTGATCAGGGCTGCGGTGACCAGAACACCGACGGCGATCACCGATATCACGAGAGTGCGGACCCACGAACGGTCGCGATCGGGGGCCGGGTGCGGGCCGGTCTGCTCAGTGATTTCGGGGTCTAATGAGGTCATTGTCTGCTACTTGTGCCGTTGTGATCAGCCTATGTGGGCCGGCGTCGCAAGACTCTGTGCCGGTCCATAGCAGTCTTTAACCGAGACGGCCCGACCTCGATTCCCCAAGTGGGCGTGTTGAGAGAATCTTTAGATTCGGCTGTTCAGATTCGCTCTTCAACCACCAACGCCCCGATCTCCGGCCGGAGTGAGAGTGCCGGAGATCGGGGCGTTTCCCGTGGGTGTGATCGTGTTCAACCGTCCAAGCCTCGCCGGCTCGCTTCAAGCCGTTGCCGACGATGTGGTTTTGGTTGCACGATCAAGCTGACCCGGCCCTGACATAAGGGTGGGACCAGCAGATCCAAGAAGCTTCGATTCAACACTCAACAGTGCCGATTAAAACAGTGCCGATTGAAACAGGCTGTGTTGAATTGAAATTCCTCGAACCTTGCCGCCCGGCCTGCAACCCCTTAAAAGGGGGAGGAGGTTGCAGGCCGGCCGGTTCATCAGGGCCTTGGATTGCGCCGATTTCTCGGCGTTCACCTAGGCGATCAGCTTCTGCAGGTGCTCCGGGATCGGAACCTCAAGCAGCTGATCCTCGGGTCGGGCCACCTTGGGCGGCCGGCCCCGTCGACGCTTCCGATGGATGATCTGACCGTTCTCGAACAGCTGACCACCCCAGACGCCGCAAGGCTCCCGACGCTCAAGCGCCTCTTCGAGGCACGGTGCAATCACCGGGCACTCGGCACAGATTCGCTTGGCGGCGATGATTTCGGGGACCTCTTCGGAGAAGAAGAGGTCGGAAGCACCGGGTACGGTCCGGCAAGCGGCGTCCTCGCTCCAGATGGCATTGCTGCCAAACTCCGGAGTGGTCACGTCGTTGCCGAACTGAACGCCGACTTCGGACACCGTTACTTCGGTGAATCCATCGGCGAACGCACCGCCGTCGATCGGCGTGAGGTGTTCGATTCCAGTCCCTACTTCATAGATGGTCATGTGGTTCTTCTTTCGTTCGCCCCTTCCCTCCGTCGGGGGCTGGTGGCTGCGACGTGTCTGGTCGGTGCCACCTGTTCTGTTCTTGTTCGGTCAAGTTTTCATTCGAAGCGGTTCTCCTTTCGTGGTTGGTGTGTGGGTCAAAACACGAAGAAGCCGCTGGGTTTGTGCTCCCAGCGGCTCGGTGTCGGTTTGCTTGTTCCTAGTCAGCTAGGGGGCAAACCTCGAGGGCTGGGAGTGGCCGGTCTTACCGGTGGTGGTCTTGCCAAAGTCGAGCACTCGCCAAGCTTTGGTGACCGGGTCGGCATACATGCACACGGCAGCATGGGCGTTGACGCCGATGGGGGCCGCATTGACGTTTCCGATAACGGAGCCATGACCAATAACGGGATGGCCGCTCACGAAATGACGCTGCCGATCGACCGGAATGAGGGCCATGGCGGGTTGCGCGGCGCCCATACGGCCACTGGCACGCAACATCTCGTCGATCATCGCTTCGACGGCCGTCTTGGCCGGCTCAAGGATGGCGTTAACGGACAGACGCGCAGAAGCCAGAGCGTGGGTCAGTTTTGATGGAATCTTCGTAATCAACATCGAGACCCTTCCTTTCTGCTCTGGTATCGGGCGTTTGTTGCTGCCCGGTCGCGCTGACACAGCGCGGCGTGGGCTTCAAACCAACGAACTACGTATCGGACGGTTTGTCAACCGAATAAATACAGATTGGCCCGGATAATCCGGAAATTGTGGTCACCCGGTGAGTCTGCCCAGCAGAGTGTTGGGCTACGGTCGGGGCGGTGAGCAGGCCCGAAACCCCAGAAAACAAGCTGTTTGAGCTACTTCCGGAGCCGGCTCCGCTGTTGCCCATGCTGTCGCAGGGCCGGGTGTTCGAAGGAAAAAGAAAAATTCGTTTGGGTGATGTCGATCCGGATGGGCGTCTTCGATTCGACGGACTGACCCGCTACACCCAAGACGTATCCAACGACGACACCACCGACGCAGCCATGTCGGACGATCCTGGTTGGGTTGTGCGTTCCACCGTGGTCGACGAATTGTGCCCCGGCTCTCTGGGAGAGACGCTCACGTTTCAAACGTTCTGCTCGTCACTGGGCAAACGATGGGCTGAACGGCGGCTAACCGTCACCGGTGATCAAGGGGCCCGGTACGAGGTGGCCACGCTGTGGGTTTGTATAGATCTTCAGGCTGGGCGGCCGGCGATGCTTACCGACGAGTTTCTTTCCATCTACAGCGAAGCGGCCGGAGATCGAAAGGCATCGGCCCGACTTGAGAACCCCAAGCTCGGTGATCTGGGGCCTTTCGCCGGCGATCTCAAAGCAGAAGCGTGGCAACTTCGGCGGGTTGATTACGACACGCTCGGTCATGTCAACAATGCGGCGTATTGGGCCGTTGTCGAACAGTGGTTGCCATCCTTCGTGGGGCCACGACGGGCTCGGGCCGAATACGGCAAGGGGCTGTCCCCGACACCGCAGGTTGGTGTCGCCCGCCTTGAAGTGCACGGTGGACTATTTGTGTGGTGGCTTGAGGACGAGGGCTCTGCGCCTTCCGCCACAGCGTCGGTCTCGCCGCTACCGGCCGACCTGTATTAGATAGCGGCGGCGGGTCTACGACGGCGTTTCCGTGCCGGCGCCGGCTTCAGCCAAGGCTTCGCCTCCAGCGGCTTCGGCAAACAGCGACTTGCGGTAGTACCGAAGCTCGTTGATGCTTTCGGTGATGTCGTCGAGCGCTCGGTGGCCCACTTCCTTCTTCGGCGCAGCGTCGATTATCGACGGAAGCCAGCGGCGGGCGAGCTCCTTGAGTGTGGAAACGTCGATCGAGCGGTAGTGAAGGTATTCCTCCACTTCGTTCATGTGTATGGCCAGGAAGCGCCGGTCCATGCCGATCGAGTTGCCACACAACGGCACACTACGGGCCTCAGGAATGTGGGCCTTGAGAAACTCCAGTGTTTGCGCCTTTGCCTCTTCAAGGGTGACGGTGGAAGCCTTGATCTGATCAAGCAGCCCCGACTTGGTGTGCATCTCGACCACGACGTCGTCCATCAACGCCAACTCATCGTCGGTGGCGGTGATGACCAGTTCCGGTCCTTCAGCAATGATGTTGAGATCGTCGTCGGTCAATAATGTGGCGATTTCGACGATGACGTGTTTGGCCGGATCGAGTCCGGTCATTTCGAGGTCCATCCATGCAAGCAAGTCATTAACCCTACCCGGCTTCGACGCTACCCTCGACACGTGGTTTCGATTCCGCTTAAAGCTCTTGATCCTGGCCTACCTGCGCCGAAAAGAATGCGCTCTGGAGACGCCGCCGCCGACCTTCCCGCTCGCCAAGACACGGTGATCGAACCCGGCTGTCGAGCCCTGGTCCCAACCGGGTTCGCGGTGGCGGTACCCGAGGGGTTCTGTGGTTTGGTGCTGCCCCGCTCGGGCCTGGCTCTGAAACAAGGTCTAACGGTGCTGAACGCTCCAGGCCTTATCGATTCCGGATACCGGGGCGAGTTGCAGGTGATCCTCCACAACTGCGGTGATGAGCCGGTGTCGGTTGAACGTGGTCAACGTATCGCCCAGTTCCTCGTGCTTCCGGTGCCGGCGTCGACGTTTGAACTCGTCGACGAGCTCCCTCCGTCGCCCGACGAGCGGGGTACGGCAGGATTCGGCAGCTCCGGCTGAGATCACAGCGTTCCCAACCTGATCGCCGTTTCGAATTTCATAGGCCACGGTCGACATCCAAACACGAATATCGGCAATCTGCACCGACATGCTTGTTGTGCTAGCGTACGTGTTTCAAGTGTCCTCGCAGGCAGATGGCGAGGCCGCAACTACCAACCGCGCCGTACAACGTTAGACCTGCTGGGGAGGGTGTTTTGGCGATTGTGTTTAGGGCTTGGCGATGACTCGAACCAATAAGGCCTATTGGTATCTCGCGCCCACAATGATCGTGCTGGCGGTCTTTGTTTATTTCCCGATCATCGAGTCATTCCGGCTGTCGATGCAGCGGGTTGCACCGTTCGGTAACGCTGAAATCTTTGTCGGCCTCGACAACTACACCCGGCTCCTCGGCAGCGGAGAGTTCTGGAACAACGTGATGGTTTCGGTGTTCTTCATGTTGGGAACCGTCCCCGTGGGTATCGCCATCGCCGTAGCCATATCGCTGCTGCTCTCGTATCCGGCCACCCGCCTCTCGTGGCTGCATCGTACGCTGATCTTCATGCCGGTGGTTATCTCATCGGCCGTGACCGGCGTGCTGTTTCGGTGGCTGTACAACCCGGTGGTCGGCCACATCAACACCTGGCTCGGGGCGTTTGGTATCGACGGTCCGGAGTGGTTGACGTCGGGCAATTGGGCACTGTTTGCGGTGACGGCGGCTGTTGTGTGGCGTCAACTGGGGTTCAACGTGATCATCGCCCTGGCCGGCCTTCAGCAAATCGACAACGTGTATTACGAGGCGGCCAAGGTTGACGGCGCCGGGACCTGGGCTCGTATCCGCCATATCACGTTGCCGCTGCTTTCCCCGACGCTGCTGTTTCTCGTGGTGATCAACGTGATCATCAGCTTTCAGGCCTTCGGCGAGATCGACATCCTCACCCAGGGCGGCCCCGGGCAATCAACCGAGAACTCTCGTGTACTCGGTGTTTGTCGACGGCTTTGTCGGCACCCGATTCAGGGGGCTGGCATCAGCCCAGGCGTTCCTCCTGGCTCTGATCATCATCGGGTTCTCGTTCCTCCAGTTCCGTGGCTTCCGAAAAGCGGGGTGCATTACCGATGACGATTGACGCCATCGAGTATGTCGACGGAGTAGACGCAGCCGAGACTCGCGCAGCCGCCACCCGAGGGACCGTCCTCGGGGTCGTCGCCTCGGCGGTGAGCTGGCGGTCCAGATCGCGCTGCTCACGATCGGTGCGATCATCGCCGTGCCGGTGGTGGTGGCGATCTTCACTAGCTTCACGCCGCTTCCTAAGATCCTGTCCGATCCGAACTCCATCTGGGCCGGAGACTGGACGTTCGACAACTACAGCACCGCCTGGGACGGCCACTCCGTTCGGGCGGTTCATGATCAACAGTTTCGTGCAGACCGGGATCATCACCGCGGCCCAGGTGGTGCTGAGTGTGCTGGCCGCCTATGCGTTTGCCATGTTCCAG
>CBDCFR010000011.1:0-8448 GCA_965216355.1 Acidimicrobiales bacterium | reverse complement strand
GAAGTTGAAGTTGAGTTCGAGCTGGCCTGGCGCGTCTTCGTGGTCGCCCTGGATCATGTCGAGCCCCATGGCCTCGCAGTACTCCACCACTTTGTGGATCAGCGGCTGCAGTTCGGCGAACTGATCGATGTGATAGCAGTTGGGGTTGGTCATGCCCTCAACGGTGGGCTTGCCGTTTTCGTCGGCCTTGAGCCACATCATCTCCGGCTCGGTGCCGGCCCGCAGGTGTAGACCGTGTTTGGCTTCGAACTCGGCGTGGATGCGCTTGAGGTTGCCGCGGCAGTCGGAGGTGAGGAACGCTCCTCCGTCGACCTCCTCCTCACGACCACGGAACAGGGTGCACCAGACGCGGGCCGTCTTCGGGTCCCATGGAAGCTGGCAGAAGGTTTCGGGCTCGGCGATACCCACAAGCTCACGAGCCTCGGGCCCGTAACCGATGTATTCGCCGTGGCGATCGATGAACAGGTTGGCGGTTGAGCCGTACACCAACTGGAAACCCTTGCGGGCCATCACACCGAAGTGTTTGGCCGGGATGCCTTTGCCCATGATCCGTCCGGTTACGGATATGAACTGGCAGTACAGGTACCGGACGTCGTTGGCTTCGATCTGCCGCTCGACCTCCCGGATCTGTTCCTCCCGTCCCGGTGCTTCCACAAATTGGTCTAGATCGGTCACAAGTTCCCCCTTAGGACTGGCCGGTTAGATGGTTGTTGCTGGTTCTCGATCGACTGGATTAATCCGACCAATCAAGAAATCTCTGTGTCTAGGAAGCCTCCCCCAGCTTCACAACACTCGAAATTACTTCAGAAGGCATTTCACCTGCAGTGAAAATTCTTTCTCCCGACGGCATGTTGATAACGGTAGTCGTTGGCCCCCAGAGAAGTCAAAAGCTCTGGATCGACATCGATGTTGGCACTCCGGCGTGCGCCTGCTCTAGGCGAGGCCGAGTTGTTTTTTGCGTTCGCGAGACCAGTTGACGATGAGCTGATCAGTGGCCAGTCCGAGAGCGGCCAGGCACAGACCGACGATCACACCCTTACCCGCTTCTTGATCACGGAGCGCCAGGAGGATCTCATCCCCCAAGCCATCGATTCCGCCGATCAGGGCGGCGATCATCACCATCAGCAGCGAGAACATCAGCACTTGATTGACACCAAGCATGATCTCGGGCATCGCCAGCGGCAGCTTCACCTTGAGAAGACGCTGCAACGGAGTGCAACCTGACGTGTCCGCGGCCTCCACCACCTCGTGGGGCACGCCTCTCAATCCCAACATGGTGTAGCGAACGGCGGGCACAAACGAATAGATCAGGATGGCGGCCAGGGCTGCAACCGCACCGACGTTGAACAGCATCACCACCGGAATCAGGTAGATGAACGCCGGTAACGTCTGGAACGTGTCGAGTACAACCTGCATGGCGTTGTAGCTCCAGTCGTAGCGCGAGGCGAGAATGCCGACGGGCACACCGAAGACGACGGCGATCACCACCGAGGCCATCGCCAGGTACAGACTCTCCATGGCCGGAACCCAGAAGCCGGCGACGGCGATGAAAGCGATGAACGCGCCCACAATCAGCGCCAATCTGACCCTGCCGATCTTCCAACCGACGGCCATCACCAGCGCCAGCATGGCCGTCCACGGGATGGCGACGAAGAAGTCCCGCATCGGCAACAACATATTGAGCAGGAAGAAGTCTTTGATGGCCTGAGTGACGTCGCGCAATTCAACCTGCACCCAGTCGACGATGGCCTCCCAGAACGGCGCTGTGCTGATGGTCCAATCCCGCGTGTCCGACTCGGGATAGGTCAACGCCCAACTGAACACGAGAGCAAGAATCGACGTGACTACGAAGACTCCAAGGAAGGCCACAGCGTGGGGATGACGCTCGACGAAGCCTGCACCCTCCTCCTGATGCTCGGGGCGGCGGCGAGATGCCGCTTGGCTGATGCGGTCGAGCATGATGGCCATGAGCACGATGGCCATGCCCATTTCCAATGCCTCGCCAACGCGTAGCGCCTGCAGCTTGTTGAGCAGAATCTGTCCCAGACCACGGGTGCCCACCAGCGAAGCCAGAACCGTCATCCCTAGGCATTGCATGATCACCTGGTTGACACCGACCATCAGCGATTCCTTGGCCGCTGGGATCTCCACCTTCCAGAGCATCTGTCGCTTGTTGGCTCCGGACATGTGGCCGGCGTCGAGAACCTCGGATGAGACGCCTCGGATGCCAAGAGTGGCCAGCTTGGCCATTGGGGGGATGGCAAAGAGAATCGTGGCGACAACGCCGGCCTTGTGGGAGATGCCGACAAACACCGCAATCGGGATGAAGTAGGCGAAGTGTGGCATCGACTGCATCACATTCAGGTTCGGCGTCAGAAGAGACTCGAATCGGCGGCTTCTTGCCGCCCACAGTCCAAGGGCCGAACCAAGCAGTACCGAAAGTGGGGCGGTAACCATGACCGTCGAGAATGTCACCATCGACACTTCCCACAAGTCGAAAATGGCAAAGTAGGCGATGGTTCCACCACCGAGAAGGGCCAACTTCCACCCGCCGGCCCAATGACCGACCACTGCGGCGATGCCTACGAGCATCAACCAGGGAATGGGAGGCACTTCGAAGCCGAAGATACTGTTGCCGTCGATAAGCAGTCCCTCGGTGAAATCAAGGGGGTAGTCGAGCCAGCCAACGGACGCTCGAATCAGATCGCGCCCGGTGATCAACCCAAGAAGTTCGGTGTTGCGGAACCAGGTGACCGCGCTTTCGAGGGCGTCGGCAATCGGCCCGGCGGAGTCGGAACCAGGTGTGGTCCGAAAGTCGTGAATGAACGAGGCCCACTGCGGGAACGACTCGCCCATTGCCTTGGCCAAGGCGTAGATGACGGCGAACGGGCCGAGCACGAGCAACAGAGTGGGGAGCCAGTTTGACCGACCTTCGAGTGGTGCGCTTGAGGCGCCCGCGTCGGCTGTGGCCGCCTCGACCGTCGTGGCGCTCATCGGTCTCCGTAGACGGCGTTGATGACGTCCGACGCCTGAACTGTGCCGATTGTGGCCTCGCCATCGAGCACCCGAACCGGACCGCTGTGGCTAAGGATGGCTTCGGCTGATTCATGCACCGTGGCCGACGCCGAGACTGAGGGTGCGGTGGCGTCAAGGGCGGAGGCGGTGTCACCGTTGCCGCTCATGATGGAGGCCACGGTGAGGATCTTGTCTCGCTGGATGTCTTCGACAAACTTCTCGACGTAGTCGTTGGCCGGATTCAGGATCAGCTCCTCCGGGCGGCCGAGCTGCACGATCTGACCCTCATAGAGGATGGCGATGCGGTCGGCCAGACGTATGGCCTCGTCGAAGTCGTGGGTGATGAAGACGATGGTCTTCTTGAGCATCTGCTGCAGGCGGATGAACTCGTCCTGCATCTCCCGGCGGATCAGCGGATCGAGAGCCGAGAACGGTTCGTCGAGGAACCACACGTCGGGGTCGGCTGACAGTGAGCGGCCGATCCCGACCCGCTGCTGCTGACCACCAGAGAGCTCACGGGGGTAGTAACCACCCCGACCCTCAAGACCGACCAAATCGAGGATCTCCTCGGCCTTGGCCAGGCGAGTGTGTTTGTCGACACCCTGGACCTCAAGAGGGAAGGCAACGTTTTCGGCAACGGTGCGATGAGGGAAGAGCGCAAAGTGCTGAAAGACCATGCCCATCTTGTGGCGCCGCAAGTCAACCAGTTCCTTGCCCGACGCATTAAGCAGGTCGACTCCTTCGAAGTGGACCTCGCCGGCGGTCGGTTCGATAAGGCGGGACAAACATCGGACGAGGGTGGACTTGCCGGAACCGCTGAGACCCATGAGGATCAGGATCTCGCCAGGGTGAACGGCGAACGAAGCATCGACAACCGCTGGGATGTATCCCGCTTCTTTGATCGTGTCGACGTCGGGGTTCCCGCCGTGCGAACTGAGGAAACCTTTCGGATTCGGTCCGTATAACTTCCAGACGTTCCGACAGGTGATGGTCATCTCGTCGGTTGTGGCTTGGTCAGCCACCAGATCTGTCGTCAAAGTCGATCCCCCATGGTTCGATGTTTGGTTCGATATACGGTTCGATGTTGCGTTCGATTTTCTTGCGCAACGGCCGCAGCCCACCAGGGAGCCGCCGGCCCGAGGGCCGGCAACTCCGAGGTGGGTTCTACGTACTGTGCATTTGTGTCACTCGGCGGGACTACCCCAGCCAAGCTCGCCAGGTGGCGTCGTTGTCGGCCATCCACTTCTCAGCGGCATCAACAGCGTCCATGCCGTCGACATCAACCATGGCGGCCATGGCGGCCAGCATCTCATTGGTGAGGTCGATGTTCTGGACGATGGCGTAGGCGCCGGGCATCTCGTCGATGAACTTGGTGCTCACGCCGGTCTTCAGGTAGCCGTTGGCCGGATTGCCGCAGTCGTGGGTGAGATCCGGGTTGATGCCCCATGCCGGATCGGTCCGGCAGTCGGGCTCAAACTCGGGGAACTCGATGAACTTGCCGTCATAGACCGCCTCAACGAAGTTCGGTGTCCAGTTGAAGAGCACAATTGGTGTGTTGGTGGCCGAGGCGGCGTCGAGTTCGGCCCAAAGCGTGGCGGCCGAGCCGGCATTGACCACTTCAAAGTCCATGCCCAGACCCTCGACTCGCTCCTCGTCGCCCTTCAACCAGTCGACGGGACCACCGAGGAAGCGGCCCCTATCGCCGGTTTCGGCCGTAGCGAACAGATCGGCACAGGCATTGAGCGCCTCCCAGTCGGGGAGACCAGGGCAAACGTCTTCAACGTAGGTGGGGTACCACCACTCTTCACGGGTGACGGCGTTGTGGGTGTGCGCCTCGACAACGCAGCCGGCATCGACCTGCTCCTCGTAGGCCACACCGAAGGCGCCTTCCCAGACCTCGTGGACCAGGTCGACGTCGCCCTCACACATAGCGGCGTAGACAGCCTGTGAGTCGGATGGCACGTACTCAACCTCGTATCCGGCCTCTTGCAGGGTCCGGCCGACCACTTCGGCGCTCACCAACTGGCTCGACCAGTTGTGAGTTGGAATTACAACTGCTCGATCGGCGTCGCCTGATACGGCATCGGCCACCTCCTCCGCAGCGTCCTCGGCGGCGTCCGCCGCATCGTCGGCGGCATCTTCCACCGCTTCCGCTGCATCGTCGGCGGCATCCTCGGCTGCCTCCACAGCGTCGTCAGCCGCGCCACATGATGTCGCGATGAATACGAGCCCCAAAAATAGAGCAAGTAGCTTCTTGTTCATATCGTGTCTCCCCCTTCGGAAACGGACGGTATGGCGCCACTGTTTAAACAAGCGGCGACATGGTGGGTACCGTCACAGTAGTTGCATCTCCCACCATGTTCAAGTTGCCGGATCGTGGGTCACCATCGCTGTCCACCGTGATTGGCGCTCAAGCATCGTTGCAGCGGCACCGATCTGGGAATGGTGGGCGATCCAAAAACCTCTGACAAAGCCGAATTTCAGCCATCATCTCGCCTGTCAGCCGAACAGCAGCTCGACGTGCTTCGACAGCTGTCACTGGAGTTGGCCCAGGCCGATGACACCCAATCCGTCTTGTGGATCATCGCCCGCTCGACGATGACGATGCTCGGATACGAAGACTGTGTGATCTACCTGGTCGAGGAGCGCACAACCGGTCCCGTGCTTGTGCAACGAGCGGCTCACGGACCGAAGAGTCCCGACGGCGCGGAGGTCGTCGATCCAATCGAACTTGAATTGGGCGCCGGCATTGTCGGCCACTGTGCCGAGACCGCAACGCCGGTGTTGGTGGCCGACACATCGCGAGACGCCCGCTATGTGGTCGACGATGTGTCCAGGGGAAGTGAATTGGCAGTACCCATCCTCGATGATGGGGAGGTCATCGGTGTTATCGACTCCGAACACTCCCGACCTGGCTTCTACACGTCCACCGACCAACAGGCAGTGGTCGACATCGCGGCCCTCGCCTCGGCCCGACTCCGAACGGCACTCACCATCGAGCAACTTGAACGTAACGTCGACGCGTTGGAACGGACGCGGGCCGAACTCGACCGCCTAGCCCGGACCGACGGACTCACCGGCCTTCTCAACCGCAGGGGCCTGGAAGAGGTACTGAATGAGTTCGACGGTGTTCAGCCGATGGCGGCCGCCGTACTCGACATCGACCAGTTCAAAATGCTCAACGACACCCACGGCCACAACTGTGGCGACAACGTGCTCATCAAGGTGGCGAACACCATACGGAACTCGACCGTAGCGACCCGGTTGACGGCATCGCGGCTCGGCGGTGACGAATTCATCGTGGTCGGCGACGGGCTGGACGACCTGGAGCGGGTGATGCTCACCATCTTGCACACGGTGCGCACCACTGCGCTCCGCCACAATGACGTCGAGCTTTCGGTCACGGTGAGCATCGGAATCGCACGCGGCCAGCGAGACGACGTGTGGGGATTGGCCGATGAAGCTCTGTACCTGGCCAAGTCGGGCGGCCGGGATCAGCTGGTCATGTACGACGAACGCGATCCGCAGCTACAGGCCCGGCGAGTCGACATGCAATGGGCCGACGAGGTTCGGCAAGCCATCGCGTCGGATTCGCTATTGCTGTACGGTCAGCCGATCATCGACGTGTCGTTGCCTGATGAGCCCGTCGCCTATCACGAGGTCCTGCTGCGCAGACCGACACCCGATGGTGGTGTAGCAGCGCCGGGACCCATCCTTAGCGCCGCGGAACGTTTTGGGCTCATCGAACGGTTGGACTTCTGGGTCCTGTCGACCTCGCTCGATTGGCTTAGCGGACAACCGAAGTCGACGAGGTTGTCGATCAACCTCAGTACCGACTTCACCTGTTCACCCCACGCCATTCCCAACCTCAACCGTGTACTGGAGCAGTCAGGGGTCGATCCGCGGCAACTGTGCCTCGAGATCACCGAGACGACGGCCATACGGGATCTGAAGCGGGCATCGATCGTTTGTGGCCACCGTTCGTCGGTGGGGATGTGAGGTGGCGATCGACGATTTCGGCAGCGGTTGGAGCAGTCTGCCGTTGATTCAGGATCTCAAGGTCGACATCGTGAAGATCGACGGATCCTGGATTCACAAGGCGAGCAGGGACACATTGGCCTGCTCGGTGGTTACCTCGGCCGTCGAGATGGCCAAAATCATCGGGGTACAGCTCGTGGCCGAATGGGTCGCCGACCTGGAAACCTTGGAGTTCGTGAAGCATCTGGGGATCCGTTACGTCCAGGGCTACCTCTACGGGGTGCCGGTACCCCTCACGTCTCTGGGAGCCACCCTCTAGGCTCTTAACATGGACGCTGCCGACGAGGAGCTGAGCCCGGCAACGGCGCTTGCGGTGTACGGAACGCTGCGCCCCGGCGAGCTCAATCACTTCGTCGTGAAGCAGATCCCTGGCCGCTGGGTTGAGGCTACGGTGCGGGGCTACCTCTACGAGATCACCTGGGGCCCGGCCGAGGGATACCCCGGCGTGTCGCTCGACGACAGCGGCCATTTGGTGCCCGTTTCCGTGCTGGTTTCCGACGAGCTCTCCAAACACATCTGGCAGGTCGACAGGTTTGAGGGCGACGGGTACGAGCGCCGCTCGGTTCCGGTTCTCGGTCTTGATGGCCTGAGCCGGCTCGGCGTGGCGTCGATCTACGAAGCCAAGACGCAGATCGACTAGGAGTCCTGCACAACAAGATCGCTGCAAAACGAGCGAGCCCGGCACCCTCCGGAGAGAGCGCCGGGCTTTCGCCTCGTTCAGTTATTGGTGTTACCGGTAACCCGGATTAGCCAATCTCGTTGACCCGATCGGTGGAGGGCGGGTCGACCGGACCAAAGGTACCGAGGTAGTTGATCAGCGCCAGAAGGTCGCTACCACCGTCGATGCGGCTGCCGGGGTCGATGTCGGCGAACGTGGTGAAGTTGTCGCCACCGTCGGCCAGGAAGCTGTTGGCGGTCACCATGTAGGTGGCGCCGGTGTCGAGGGCGGCACCGTTGATCATCACGTTGCTGACGGTGATACCGGTGCAGGTGTTGGTGCCGTCGATGGTGATGGCCAGGTCGTAGGTGAAGCCTTCGGACACACCGAGGTGCAGTACCGGACGGCTGGAGCCGGCTGGCTGGCACTGCTCTTCGAGCACCGAGATGATCTGAGCGCCGGTCATCGGGAAGGTGAGGATGGTGTTGTTGAACGGCTGGAAGGTCTGAGCCTCACCAAACGTCACAACGCCGTCGCCCTCACCGACCGCCGAGGAGGCGTACACCAGGTCGGAGCGAACACCGCCCGGATTCATGAAGGCAACCTCGGAACCGGCGGCCGAAGCGGACCAGTTCTGAGCGTCGGCAACCAGGTTGCCGGCCGGTGACTCAACGCCACGGTCGCTTCCGGTGGGGTCGCCACCACGGTTGATGTCGGCCGAGATCGTGCCGATGGCC
>CBDCFR010000010.1:0-9094 GCA_965216355.1 Acidimicrobiales bacterium | reverse complement strand
CGAGGGCGGCATCGCGGGTGGACGACGCGTTGCGACAATGGGCGGTGACCGGGACGCCCAGATCGTGGGCGGTGTCACACACCGCCTTCAACTCGTCGAAGGTCCACACCTGGAGTTCGCCCTTGTGCGTCGGGATCGAGCCGGTGGCGTGGATCTTGATCCAGTCGGCGCCCATCTTGATCTGACGGCGGGTCTCGGTGACCATCTCGTCGATGGTGTGAACGACGGCGGCGTAACCGACCTCACCCTGATCCGGGATCAACCGGCCCGCTGTTCCGCCCACCGCAGTGAGCAGAGCCTGAACGCCGGTGCTGATGCGGGGCCCGAGAAAGGCACCGGAGTTGACAACGTCGCGGATCTCGGGGCCGATGCCCATAACCGTGTCGGGATCCATGAACGAGGTGACACCCGACAACAACAGCTTCGGCAGGTTGAACAGGGTGACCATGGCTGCAGTGGTCGGCGGCCGATGGAAGAACAGCTCGTCGTTGGACTGCACATCGTCGAAGGTGATGTGGCAGTGGGCATCGATCAAGCCGGGCATGATGGTGGAGCCCGAGACATCGATCACGGAGGCGCCGTCGGGGATTTTTTCACCCAAGGAGCCGGTCGGGCCGACCGCGACGATGTTGTCGCCCTGGATAACCACGTCGGTTCCGGGCACGGGGTCGGCTCCGGTGCCGTCGACGAGCAGACCATTCTGAATGTGCAACGCGGGCGTCGGCGTGACCATGATCGTCCCTTTCATCGACGTCGGCCGGTGAACGTCGTCAGAGTTCTAACTACGCATAGTACTTCAGCGAGCCACCGTCGCGCCACGTCGTCGCTCAGTCTTTCTTCTTGCCGTCACACTGTCTGCACATCGCACGTGCCACCGTCGCTCCTTTTCGTGGTGAGGTTAACGTCGCTGCTCGGCGTAATGGACCAAACGGCTTGATTTGACAGTCGGCGTGTTGGTGGCACCCCAGCACCAAACAGCCCTCGTGGCCGAGCAGGCCGCCGAAGTGCAATTGCTGTCGGCCGGACTCAGCGACCGGCGAGCACCCAGTTCAAAGCCTGGACAATGAGTCGTTGATGGTCGGCGTTCTCGAGCGACGCGGCATTGTGCCCGAGCCCATCGAACACTACCCTCCCCAAACCGTAGTGGTAGGTCCACCCAATCGGCTGCAGCTCATCGTCGCGGCTGCGACGGGCCTGGAGAAACACATCAACCTCAGGACACACGTCGAGGCCGCCGTAGACCTCATCGACGACCCGTAGCCGGTCAGGCAGACCGGCTACCACCTGATGACCAGGGACTACCTCGACCTCAACCGGTCCAAGGGACGGGTGCGACGACGTACCCCACTGCCAAGAGCCACCGACCACCTCCCGCCACTCCGGCCAATCATCGAAACAAATCGGCGTGGTGTGCATGGCCAGCAGCCCGCCACCGGATGACACGAACTGTGAAACGGCCGACATCCACGCTTCGCTGGTGTGGTAGCCGTGGTCGGGGCGCCAGCGGTCGTAGGCTTCGCCCTGCATACGCCACCACAATCCGTTGAATGATGAGAGCATCGACATCGTTAGATCCGTTGGCCGACGCTTCGAGCCGTGGAGCAGCCTCATCCGGATCAACGACCAGTGACACCTCATGTCCCGCATCGGCAACCGTCGTCGCCAGGCTTTCGCCGTTAGCGACGAAGTCATGAGCATGAGGTGAACCACCAGCAAGGATCAGCACAGACGATTTACTCATACGCCGCCCTTTCATGCGCCGGGTCATAGGTTTCAGCATCCAATGTCGATAGCGCAATCCTATAGCCACCTCAAGGTCGACCTGCGCTCGCCGCCCAAGCTCCCGGCAGTAACTGGGCCTCAGCCAGTTATGGCGGCGACGAGCGTGTCCACCGTGCACAAGGTGCTCCGGAACAGGCCATGATTGTGGAGGAACATCCAGTGTTTGAGAGGATCCTCCGAGCCGCACGCATCAATCGGTTCGATGGTCTGGAATCCACGTTCGGAGGCCGCTACCACGGTGGCGTCCTGGCAGACGTGGGTGGCCCCACCGGCCACGATGAGGGTGTCGACATCGAGTGAGCGCAGGAGATGATCGAGGGTGCAGACCCGACCATGGCCGACAGCCTCCACCGCATCACGGGAACCAGCGGCGAGGGTCGCCGCTTCGTCGAACAACTCCGGCAGGGTCGACGTCCGGGCCGACCGCCGATCGTCGTCGTCGATCTGCGGAGCGGCCAGGTAGCGGTCGAGGTCGGCCGAGGCGCCGGGCTTCCAACACACCGCACGATTTGAGAACGGTGAGAAATGGCTCTTGAGCACCCGGTAGTCAGGATTCCGATCGATCAACTGATCGACCACAGTCGAGCCCCAGGCCCCCTTTGGTGATGCCTGCCCGAGTATGCCCATTGCCTCGAGTTTGGCCCGCATCGGCGGACCGACATAAGCCGCGTCGTAGGCGGACTCCACAGCGATCCACGGCATGCCCAGACGGCGAACGGCGTCGACCAGCTGCGTCAGGGGTTCGATGCCGTCTCGGTAGGTTGTGGTGTCGAGGTCGGGGTTGGAGACCAATGCCCCGTCGGGATGAGCCACGTCATTGGCAACGTCCACCACCACCAACGCGGTTCGACGGGGATCGATTTCGAGACCATCGACCCCAACCGCCAGATCGAGACAAGCCCGTTCCCAAGCCGTGACAGAGCCCCACTCGTCCGGCTTAGCAGCCATCGTCGGATCGCATCTTTGGCGATTGCCTCAACTCAACCGTGCACGACGTTGCTCTCATGGACGATAATGGTAGCAAGTTAGAACCTTTTGGTTTGTCCTAGGGAAACGAGCGCATCAACCGCTCCATGACCAGGATGCCATCCACGTGAGGAGCGCCCGCCAATGGCCACACATGTCGACGACCTTGACCTTGACGTATTGGACGTCACCGATCCCCGCTGGGGCGACGACGCCTACGGAATGCTCGCCGAGCTTCGCGACCGTCATTGGCTGGCCCGAACGCCGAGCGGGTTGACCGTGCTGACCCATGCCGATCACCGGGTCTTCATCGCCGATAGGAGGTGCCGCACTCCAGGCATCGAGATGTTGGAGGCCCAGGGCGTGACGAGCGGACCGCTCCACACCTTCTTTCGTGGCCTACTGGTCAGCCTCGACGGAGAGGAACACCATCGGCTCCGGCGACTGGTGTCGCGCTCGTTCACCCCACGGGCGATTGCCGGGCTCGATCCCACTATGCGCCAGGTGTTCGGGAGTCTGCTCCGCCCGGTGTTGACCCAGGGTCGGGCCGACGCGGTTGAGCTCGTAGCCGAGTATCCGATTCCTATCATCTGCGCGCTGTTCGGTGCTCCGTCGGATGACTGGGAGCTGTTCTCTCGGACCGCCCCTTCGATCCTCAAGCTGTTCAACCCCGATTTGGCCGCCAACCTGCCCGAGGTTGAAGGGGCCCTGATCGAGATCAACGACTATCTTGACCAACTGCTCAGGTCAAAGCGGGCCGATCCAGGCGACGATCTGCTCAGCAGGTTGATCGAAGTCGAGGAGGAGGGCGATCGACTCAGCCATGACGAGCTGGTGATGCTGGCCGGCGCCATCCTCCTGGGCGGCACCGATACAACCAGGATGCATCTTGTGAACGCCCTGTCCTTGTTCTGCGAGTACCCCGACCAATGGGAGTTGCTCCGTAGTGAGCCCGAGCTGGCGGCACAGGCGGCCGACGAGGTGCTGCGCTACCGACCTTCGATCTCCGATAACTTCCGGGTCACCAAGGAGGACATCGAACACAAGGATGTGGTGATTCCGGCAGGAACCCATCTGCTCCTCTCGGTGATGGCCGCCAACCGCGACCCGGCGGCGTTCGACGATCCGAACACCTTCGATATCACGCGCAGCGGCAGCCAACTTTTCACCTTTGGCGGAGGCATGCACTACTGCCTCGGAGCCGGTCTGGCCCGCAACGAGATGACGGTGGCCTTGGAGATGATGAGTGAGACGATGGCCAATCTTGCCGCCGACGGACCGGCCGACTGGCCGACCGGGTTCTCGAACACCTGGACCCCGTCGACGCTGCCGATCCGTTTCACCCCGGTCACGTGACCGAGAACGATCTCACGTTTGGGGAGCCACTGGTCGATCATCGGGCGGCGCCCGTCGTCGGCTACGCCGATCCACTTATCGTCGATCCAGGCGAGTCACTGGCGATTCAGGCCAGCACCGCGACCGCAGACAGCCCCGGCTCGATCACTGCCGCGGCCACCGCCACAGCAACGGCCACAGCAACGGTCGTGAGACTCGGCCACGACGGGACGACCTGGACCGAGAGCCCGATCGGCGACTCCATCGAGGTGACGATCCCCCATCAGCGGTTGCCGCTGGGGTCGTGGGTGGAGTTGCCGGCCGTGCCTCTAGGCGGGGCGCTGAGCTGCTGGCTCTGGCTCGGGCGATACCCCGACCACTCGGCCGACGTGATCGCCCAGGGAGATCTCCGACTGACCATCGACGCCGAAGGACGCCTGGGCTCGGGAGAGGGAGCGACCGATACTCGGTCGGCGCCGCTCGACCTCAACCGCTGGTACCTGGTGGCAGGCGGGAAGGGCTGGGTGGCGGTCAAAGCCAGGCCGGGACATACGACCGATCCTCGCACCTTGGTGACCGGAACAGTCGACGAGGATGGATCGCGAGGCGATGAGACGGCCGACGTCCACCTTGGCCGCGGCCTCGATGGACGGGTGGCCCGACCAACGGTTCACCGGAGGCTCGACCCCGTCCTGCTCGAATCGCTTGCAGCCCACCCCGACGAGACATCGGCCGACATCGTGGCCACATGGGACCTTGCCTCCGGCATCCCCACTCAGAGCGTGCCGGGTCGCTACCCGGGCACACTGCACCAAGGACCGACGCGAGCGGTCCCCGGTCCAGACTGGAACGGCACACAGAACGACTGGCGTTACGCCCCCGAACACTATGACGCCATGCACCTCCACACCGACGATCTCATTGATGCCCGGTGGCCGACCACGTTCACCGTCGAGATACCGGCCGACCTGGCTTCGGGTGCCTATGCCGTGCGAATCGAAACCGAGTCCGGAGCGGATCTGGTGCCGTTTTTCGTCAACCCGGCGACTCGCACCTACTCGGGCGACTCAGACGGTCGGATAGCCGTACTGCTGCCGACGATGACCTACCTGGCCTACGCCAATGAACAGGCCCAGCCTCCGCTCCCGGAGCTGTCGATCGAGATCGCGGCTCCGTTCGGGCGCCACAACCGGCTATTGAGCTGGTACGACAGGCACAGCGACGGCAGCCGGGTGGTGTTCGCCTCGACCCGTCGGCCGCTGATGGGTGTGCGGCCCGATCACGAGTTCCGCTATCTCGGAGCAACCCACGGCCTGTCCTTCGACCTGGCCCTTCTGGGCTGGCTGCAGCGACGGGGCATCGACCACGACATCATCACGGATCATCTCCTCGACCAGCCCTCCTTCGACCTGAGCCGCTATCGACTGGTGATCACCGGTGGCCACCCCGAATATTGGACCGACCCGATGGCGACGAAACTGGAGAACTTCCTCGACGGCGGCGGGAGGCTGGCCTACCTCGGAGGCAACGGTTTTGTGTGGCCGGTGGCCGTCGACCGGGAGCGGCCGTGGCTGGCCGAAATGCGACGGGGTCAGGTCGAGAACGTGCCGCTCGACGGTGAAGGTGGCGAGGACCACTTCCAACTCACCGGCCGACCGGCCGGGCTGTGCCGGGTCGTCGGTCGCGCCGAGGCTGCGCTGGTCGGAGTTGCGACCACGGCGATGGGTTTCGTCGACGGGGTGCCGTACCGGCGACTTCCGGCCAGCGATGATCCTCGAGTCGCCCGAATCTTCGACGGGGTCGACGCTCAAGTCCTCGGAGCCTTCGGCCCGAAGGGAGCCGTGGTCGGCTACGAGACCGACCTGGCCAACCACTTCCTCGGCACACCATCACATGCCCTGGTTCTGGCCACGGCCGAGCTGCCGGAGGGCTACGGGGCGTTCGCTCCCGGCATGTTCCCCGGACCGTCGGGCGAGACGGCCCAGTCCAGGCTGCGGGCCGACATGGTGTTTTTCGAGACTGCAGCGGGAGGTGCCGTGTTCTCGGCCTCAACCATCTTGTGGTCCGGGTCGCTCAGCCATCATGGCGATGACAATGAGATCTCCCGCATGACCGAGAACCTGATCCGCTGGTTCGCCGACCCCGAACCCATCACCCCACCATGGGCCGACGAGCCGGACGGCCGGCGGTAACCGGCCCGACGGTACATCGATGTCTTGGTGCCTGTAGTGCCCAGGCACCTTAGATCGTGTCGAAGTAGCGGCGCCGGTCCCAATCGGCCACCGAATCGAGGAACTGGTCCCATTCGAAGCGGCCGAGGGTGGCGTAGTGGTCGACAACGTCTTCACCAAACGCCTCCCGAGCCCAGGGGTCGACGGCGAACCGGTCGACGGCCTCACCGAGGTGGCGGGGTACGTTACCGGGGTCGTGGTCAAACGGGTTGCCGACCACTGGTGGACCGGGGTCGGTCTGGTTCTCGATGCCGTCGATGACCGAGGCGATCAGAGCGGCCAGGGCCAGGTATGGGTTGGCATCGGCTCCGGAGAGGCGGAACTCCATCCGGATACTCGACGGAGCGTGGCCAATCACTCGTACGCTGACAAACCGATGGTCGATGCCCCAGGTCTGACCCCATCCGGCGGCATCCTTGCCCCTGACCCGACGGTACGAGTTGACTGTTGGGGCATACCAGGCCATAGACGCCGGCACCCGCTGGAGGGCACCACCGATTGCGTGACGCAGCCGATCCGACAGATGATCCGCAGTGTCGTCGGACCAGAACACGGGGTTGCCGTCGATGTCGCGCAACGACAGGTGCATGTGGCAGGAGTTGCCCGGCTGTCCATCCCGGGGTTTGGCCATAAACGAGGCCGTCATCTGGTTGCGGGCAGCGAGGCTGCGAACCGCCAGCTTGTAAAGCACGTGTTGATCGGCCATCGCCATCGGCTCGGTGTGCACCAGCGTGGTTTCGATCTGGCCAAGCCCCCACTCGATCTGGGACGCCTCCACCGCGATGTTGGAATAAAGGAGGCGGCGGCGCTGATCGGCGAGGAACGGCTCCAGCTCGTCACCGTCGAGAATGGCGAAATCGGCGGGTCGGCGGGTTACCGGCCGGAGATCGCGGTAGTCAGCGTCGAACAGCTCGGCCGGGCTGCCGTGAAACAGCGAGTACTCGAGTTCGGTTCCGACCGACGCGGTGAGACCGAGGCCGGCGAGCCGGTCGAGCTGGCGGGCCAGGATGGTGCGGGGGGCGACATGGGTAGGTGTCCCGTCGGTTTCCACCGCGTCGGCCAGCACGATCGCACTGTTGTCGAGCCATCCGGCCGGTCGCAGCGTGGCCACGTCGGGTCTGAGAATGAGATCACCCATCCCGGTGTGCATTCCGGTGTACGCGAGGGCCTCGCTTGCCAGCAGATCGGAGTTCTGGGCGATGTCCCAGGCGAACACACACGACGCCACGGCGACCCCGTCGACCAGGACGGATTCGAAGGTGGAAGCCGGAACCCGGCGGCCGACCAACCGCCCCTGAGCGTCAGGAGTGGCGACGATGACGGTCTCGGTACCGTCGGGAAGTTCAACGGGTGACATGAACCCGACCGGCTACCTTGTCAACCAGCCGCCGTCGACCGGTAGCTGAACCCCCGTGATCCATGAGGCCTCGTCGGACAGCAGGAACGAGATGGCGGCCGCGATGTCTTCCGGTTGGCCGACGCGCTTGACCACCAGTCGCTGGCTCATGAACTCCATGGCCTCTTCGGAGGTGATCTCGTCGATCGATACGAAGTCGGTGGCGATCGGGCCAGGAGCCACGGCGTTGACCCGGATGTTTTTACGGCCAAGCTCAACGGCCAAGGCCTTGGTCAGGTTGGGGATGCCACCCTTGGATGCGTTGTAGTGCACCTGACAGAAACCCTGACTCGACACCACCACCATCGACTCGACGGTCGACAGGTTGACGATGGCACCGCCGCCGGCGGCTTCGATGGCCGGGTTGATTTCCTGGGTGACCAGGTAGGGACCCTTGAGGTTGACATCAACGACGAAGTCCCAGTTCTCCTCGGTGAGGTCGTCGAGGCTGTCCATCGTGACCACACCGGCGTTGTTGACCAGATAGTGGATGGCCCCGTACCGATCGAGGCCGGCGTCGCGGGCCGTTTGAATGGTGGCTCGATCAGTAACGTCACAGCTCACCGCCATCGCCTCACCACCGCCGTCGGTGATCAACTTGACCGTCTCGGCCGCTCCATCGGGGTTTAGATCGGCGACGATGATCGACGCCCCCTCCGATGCCAGCCGCCGGGCGGTGGCCCGACCGATCCCGGAACCGGAACCGGTGATGAACGCCACCTTGTCACTGTGGTTGAAGCTCAACGTCTTTCCTTTGCTTGTTGGACGATCCAGTCGAAGCACGGCTCCACGTCACGCATGGTTTCGGGATGCCATTGCACCCCGACCAAATCGAGATTTAGATGTTCAATGGCCTCGATGACTCCATCGGCCGCCCGAGCCGTTGCCCGAAGGCCTTGGCCCACCTGATCCACCGCCTGATGATGAAAGCTGTTCACCCTCACGCTGTCACCGTACAAATCGTGCAGCCGGGTGCCTGGCTCGATGGCAATGGCGTGAGTTCGTTCATAACGGCGGTAGGCGTACGACGAATGGGCCTCGCCCTCATCATCGGGGAGGTGGGCGATCAGCGTGCCGCCGAAGTGGACGTTCATGAGCTGAGCACCCCGGCAGATTCCGAGAACCGGCACACCACGGTCGATCGCGGCCGATAGGAGACCCCGCTCGAACCGGTCTCGGTCGCGGTCGTATACGGGTTTGCCAGGGCCCGGCGTGGCGCCGTAGCTGCGGGGATCGATGTCGGAACCGCCGCTCAGTACGATTCCGTCGAGGTGCTCAACGATCGCTTGGGGCTCGGCCGCGCTAGACAACTGGACGGGGATGCCACCGGCCGCCGCCACCTTGTCGTCGTACTCGGCAAAGTGAAGCTCGAACCACGCATCCT
>CBDCFR010000009.1:0-13260 GCA_965216355.1 Acidimicrobiales bacterium | reverse complement strand
GATGACCGGCGGAGCCAACTTCAACGAGGTGTTCTTCAACGAGGTTCGGGTTCCCGACAACCACCGCCTCGGCGAGGTTAACGACGGCTGGCGGGTGGCTCTCACCACCCTGATGAATGAGCGGGCCTCCATCGGCGGGGGTTCTGGTGGCGGCGGTGGTTTCACCCGACTACGGGAGATGGCGCGCCACTTCGACCTGGCCGACGATCCACTGGTGCGCCAACAGCTGATGGACATCTACATCAACGGCGCAGTGCTGCGCTACAACAACCAGCGGACGATCGCCGCCATGAAACGAGGCCAACTCCCCGGGCCGGAGATGTCCGGCGCCAAGCTTCTACTCACCGAGAATATGCGCCGCACGTCGGACTTCGTGTCGAATGTGTTGGGGCCGCGGCTCACCGCCGACAGCGGCGAATGGGGCACGTTCTCATGGTCGGGTTATGTGCTCGGGATGCCGGGAATGGCGATTGCCGGTGGCTCCGACCAGGTGCTGCGAAACATCCTCGGGGAACGGGTTTTGGGGCTCCCCAAAGAACCAGGTATCGACACCACCAGCCCGTTTAAAGATCTCAAAGTCGGCACTCAACGCACCGACTGAACCGCCAGCCCCGCTCTCGAATCCGGTTCTACGCCGCCAGCGAGGAGGCCAGCGTCGCCGCGGCCGCAGCCACTCCGGAATCCTTGGGGGCTCGACCCATCGCGGTGAGCGCCGCTTCGATGGTTCCAAGCACACCAAGGATCGACGGCGGGTCGATGTAGCCCATGTGCCCGATCCGGAACGACTCCCCGGTCTGGCCGGAGATGCCGATACCTAGAACCAGGCCCGCCTGATGCCGACACAGAGACCGCAAGGCCTCGGCGTCGATTGAGCCGGTGCGAACGGTGGTGACGGCCGCCGAGCGACGATCGGGATCGGTGATGTTGAACTGGATCCCGTCGGGTGACGACCAGGCTTCGACGGCGGCCCAAACCGCCGAGGCGAGGGCCCGGTGCCGTTCCCAAACCTTCTCCAAGCCACCCTGCTCGTCGATCATGTCGAGGGCCTCATTGAGAGCATAGATGTGTGACACCGGTGGGGTGCCGGCGTACAGCTCGTAGTGAGCCTGGGCGGTCAACCGACGGTCCCATTCGAAGTAGCCGCTCCGCAACCCGGCATGCTCGTGTGCGGCGACGGCGCGCTCGTTGGCCCACACGAATCCCAAGCCCGGCGGAACCATGAGACCCTTCTGGGTGGCGCCGACGGTCAGATCGATTCCCCACGCATCCATCTCGTAGGGTTCACAGCCGAGCGATGCGATGCAGTCGACCATGAACATCGCCGGGTGACCGGCGTCGTCGATTGCGGCCCGCAGTGCCGGAAGGTCGTTGATCACACTCGATGCCGTGTCGGTCTGCACCGTGAGAATCGCCTTGAAGTCGTGATCCACGTCGGCTTCGAGTCGAGCCTGCAAGGCGGCCGGGTCGACAGGGCCCCGGTCGGTGCCGGGAAGCACCTCGACCTTCACTCCGGATTTGGCGGCCATCTCTCCCCAGAGCGTGGCGAAACGACCCGACTCCAGTACGAGAACTTTGTCGCCTCGACTCATCGTGTTGTTGATGGCCATCTGCCAGGCCGCGTGGCCGTTGCCCATGGTGGCGAAGACCGGCCCCGACGTGCGGGCGATTGCCGGCAACCGGGCGAAGGCGTCATTCGACTGGTCGACCAGGTCGCCGGTGTAGATGTCGATCATGGGGCGGGCCATTGCCGCCAGTACCCGTTCCGGGATCACGGACGGCCCGGGGATGGCCATATTGGTGCGCCCGACATTCAGCAAACCGGTAGGCGGAGGCTCAGGATTGTTGAGCTTGGGGATGTACGGCGAACAATGTGGTTGGTATTCCCTAGTTGTTGAACCATCACGAGTACTATCGGCCATAGCGGCAAGGCTACGGGGCAGAACCGGCTTATCGGCGCGCGCTTTTTCGTCGATAAACGGGGGTGCACTTCAGCTAACGGAAACAGATGACGACAGACAGCGATTTCAGAGCAACAAACAGCACCGGTTCCGACTCCGAAAGCCACCACCAAACCAGGAACAAGACGTCCACCAGCGATCGATCCGGATTCGACCGCGAGGCCTACAACAGGCCCGGGGTCAGCACCCTCGACCCTCCCCGACGGTCCAACATCATCGACAAGGTTCGGGCGATGCTGGCCAAAGCGTCAAGCACCACCCACGAGCCGGAGCGGGAAGCGTTCGAAGCCAAAGCGCAGGCGCTGATCACCCGCTATCAGATCGAGGCCCGAGAGCTGGATCAGGCCGACTCCGAGATCATCGAACGTCGGATCGACATCAAGACCTGGAGCGACGCCACCCGGGGGGTCATCTACCTCTACGGCGGGATCGCCGAATTGAACCGCAGCTCAGCCGCCCACCGCTCGGTCGCCTCCTACAGCCAGGTCATCTTGTTCGGCACCGAAGTCGATCTCGATCTGACCGAAACGATGGTAGGTCATCTCCTCCCCCAGCTGCGCACGCACATGCTGATCGACCGACCGAAATCTCGTATGAGCTACGCCATCGGCTGGACCCACGAGGTTCTCAGCCGCTTGATCGCCGCCCAACGAGCGACAGCGGCCGAATACGGCGCGTTGATTCCAACAAACAACGCCGCCGACGACGCCATGCTTGCCGCCTACAAACTCAAGACGGACTCCCAGTCCACCATGGTCGACGCCGTTCAATACGAGTTTGGGGCCACGGCGGCCAGCCGAGCCGATATCGGCCGCAGCAAACTGGCCGGCTAGTCGCGGCCTAACCGAAGAGTGCGGTCTGCCCGCCGGGAGGAAGGCGACGACTTCCGGTCCAGACCAGCGAATCCATGAACACCCACGAGCGCCGGTGAATCGACGACGGCCCGTAGCCTTGCAGCGCAACTTGATGCATAGGACACGGATAGCCCTTGTTGGCTTCGAAGTTGTACCCCGGATAGTGGGGTGCCTCGGCCCGCATGATCCGATCCCGGGTCACCTTGGCCAGTATTGAGGCAGCGGCTATCGAAAGACATTTCGCATCACCCTTGACCAGCTTGCGGGTGACCGGATGTCCGACGAAGTCCCACTTTCCGTCGAGAATCACCGCGTCGGCCGAGATGCCGAGACCGTCGATGGCCCGCCGGGCGGCCAGCTTCTGGGCTGCCGACATCCCCATCCGATCACACTCGGCGGCGCTGGCGTGGCCGACCGACCAGGCCTCACACCACTCGGCGATCCTGTCGAACAACGCTTCCCGCTCCGGCTCGGTCAACTGCTTCGAGTCCCGCAGTTTGTAGATGCGTCGATCCTTGGGCACAACGACGGCACCGATGGTCAGCGGCCCGGCCCACGAACCCCTACCAACTTCGTCGACGCCTACCACGACGTCGCAACCCAAATCCCACAACTCCCGCTCCACCGAAAGGCCAGGAGATTTGGCCTTCAGCGCCTTTCGAAGTTTGGGAACGGTTTGCGTCACAGCTCGACCAGTCTAGATGGATTAGATGAAGCTGTCGCCGGGAGCCGGAGCATCGGCGAGACCGTCGGATGAGCCGGCGAGCAACGTTTCCCCTTTGGCCAGCTCGCTGCTCCAGTCGGGATCCAGAGCCGGACACACGAGCACGTTGTTGGCCTCACCTTGGTCCCACAGCAGAGCCGGTCGAGCCCCATGCCAGCGGATAGCGAACGACACCGGACCGTAAGCCGTGGCTGCGTCATGGATCTCAACCGAGCCACCCCGCCACGACGCGGGGAAGCCGGGGAGCAATTCGATGGTCGGCCGTTCGGCTCCGACCACCTCGTTGACAACGGTGCGGCGCGCCCCTCGCCAGAATTGGGCGGCCTCCACCACGCTGTCGGGTTGGCCACTCTCGAACGGCCAGCGACCAGACGGATGAGCCCGCTGGGCGGTCTCGGTGAGGTCGTCGTGGTCAACGCCACATGGATCTACCTCGGTGAGTCGGAGCCGGAGATCGTGGCCCGCTTCCGACTGATCCAGGCGCTCTGCGAGCAGGAGCAGACCGCGGGCAGCTCGCTGCCAATGGGGTGACTCGACGGAAACGCTGGATTCGAGTTGTTTGGTGAACCGTGCCAGCGGGGCCAACAGCGCCTCAGCGTCGACGGCGTCAGCGGAGAGAGTTGCGGCTCTGGCCACCGAATCGATCACCGTCGACGCTCGTGCCGGATCGATGTTGGCCAGCGTTGCGAGATTCATGGGTTCGATGAGATCACCGAGAAACTCTTTGGTCTGCTGGTGATAGCCGGCTTCGGCCAACGCGGCCAAGATCTCAACGTTCTCGAACTCGGAATCGCTTCGGGCCTCGGTGTCG
The DNA here is from genome assembly GCA_965216355.1 of Acidimicrobiales bacterium. Taxonomy (GTDB): domain Bacteria; phylum Actinomycetota; class Acidimicrobiia; order Acidimicrobiales; family SZUA-35; genus JAHELU01. The sequence goes on along the minus strand of CBDCFR010000009.1, from coordinate 8,913 downwards.
TCAGAGCGGCCAAAGAATCCGGCCACCCGAGTGCGGAACGAGGGGCTCGACGCCGCCAGCAGGTGGCCAATCCGTTCGCCGAAATCAGGCTCGATCAGCAGCAGACGGCTTCTTGCTGCCGCACTGAGCTCGGTGACGCCGGGATCAGGGAAATCGAACCGCCCGCCGCCGTCGACAACCAGATTCCAGCCCTGAGCCACGTTGTCGGGGCTCGGCATCGACTCGACCTTGACGGCGTGGCCGGCCGGCCCGACACAAACCCGAATGGACGTGCCGTGAGGCAATGGGAACATCACCAACCCGTTGGCCGATTCACTCGGTTCATCCGAAGCCGGCTCCGACCACACAAGGTCATCTCCGGCGTCAACCGAGTCCCACAAGTCGACGTCGGCCGAGAACGCCTTCTTGTTCGGGTCGCGGGGCATTGTGAGCCGCCACCCGCCGATCTCGAGTTCGTGACCCGAAATCCATCGGCTGGTGTCGAGTGCGCCGACGCCGGTCCAGTCGTAGGGCCTCAGCGCCAACACGAGCGCCACCGGGATCGGGGATTGATTGGCAACCTCGATCACCTGAACCTGCTGCCCACCGGCCATGGTGGCGAATGTCGTGTGAACCACATCGCCGGAGGGAACACGAATGGAGGTGTCGAGCACCGGGCCTGAGCCGCGGCGACGCTGCCGAACCGAGGCTTCACGGCTGGGGGCGTACCAACGGTCGTCGGCTCCAATCCACCAGTCGATGGCCCACGAAGCATCCGGGGGTTGAACGAGTCCCCCGCCGTCGACCAGAAAACCTTCCGGCTGATCGAGAACGGCAACCGGGGCCGCCCCCGAGTCGGTCGGGCGCTCCAACGAGCGAGGACCAACACTGCCCTTGATCACATCGGCCGACTTCGACGGCTTGATCGACTTGATCGACACGTCCACCCCGGGCAACGCCGCGTTGGCTGCTCCTGATTGAGACTGCTGGTCGCTCAAGTGGGCCAGCTCCGACCGGTCAATGCCTGCTCGTGACCCAGACGGCCGCGAAGCAGCGCGTCCTGGGCAAAGTCGCCGTCGGCTCCCTGGTGGCACACCGCGTACACCTGGGCCGCCACCGGCATGAGAACCTGGTGACGCTCGGCCAATTCGTGGACCACCCGAGCGGCCTTCACCCCTTCGGCCACCTGGTTCATTTCGGCCAGAATATCGTCGACCGTCTTGCCGGTTCCAAGCTGGCGACCAACCTGAGAGTTGCGCGATTGTGGGCTCACGCAGGTGGCGATGAGATCGCCCATTCCGGCCAACCCGGCCAAGGTCAGCGCTTCACCACCCATCTTCGTACCGAGCTCGATGAGTTCAGCCAGCCCTCGGGTGATAATGGCGGCCCGGGCGTTATCGCCTTGGCCCCGCCCCTCGACCATGCCGGCCGCGATGGCGTAGACGTTCTTGAGGGCCCCTCCCAACTCACATCCGACCACATCGTGATGGATGAAAACCCGAAACGTCGGCGTGGTGAACACGTCTTGAAGGCGACGAGCGATGTTGAGGTCGGTCATGGCGATCACCGCGCCGGTGGGGTGCCCGGCCATGATCTCCTTGGCCAGGTTGGGCCCCGTTAACACGCCGACGGGGCGATCGGGCAAGACCTGTTCGACGATCTGCGACATCCGCAAGTAAGTCTCAGGTTCGAATCCCTTGGCCAAGCTCACCACCGGAACCCAAGGTCGCAGGTGTTGGGCAATGGCCTCGCAGGTGGCGCGGTAGGCCGATGTCGGCACTCCCATCACCAATAGATCCGTGTCGTGAAGAGCGGCCTCAAGGTCGGTGGTGGCGCGAAGGTTCCCGTGAAGTTCGTAGTCGGGAAGATACCGGGGGTTCCGGTGGTCGTTGTTTATGGCCTCAACCGTGGCCGGATCGCGGGCCCACACGGTGGTGTCGGCGTTGTGGGCACAGAGGTGGGCCACGGTTGTGCCCCAAGATCCGCCGCCCGCAACAAGAACTCGGAGCGGTGGTGCCACCGCGGAAGCCATCTGATTCGTCTCCTCAGCCATGGTCATAGCTTAAGGAGTTCAGCGGGAAGGCGGAGTGCGAAGCTCCAAAGACACTGAACTCAAGGCAAAGGGAACTCCAGGCAAAGGGTAGGCACATGAAGTGCCTGCCCGCGAGGCCCCTAAGCCCCTTCGGCCTCATAGCCTGATGGGGTGAGACCCGAAACGGTGGTGCTGGTGCCGGTTAAGGCCTTTGATTTGGCCAAGGGACGTTTGGCCGACTCCCTCACGGCGAACCAACGACGCCATCTGGCCCAGTCGTTGGCGGCCAATGTGGTGGCAGCGGCCAACCCGTCACCGACCTTTGTCGTATGCGACAACGATGAAGTCGCTCGCTGGGCCCTGTCGATCGGAGTCAACGTCATGGCCATCACCGCCCCCGGACTTAACCCGTCAATGACCCAAGCGCTCGACCTGGCCGCGGCCGACGGATTCACCCGAGCGGTCATTTGCCACGGCGACCTGCCCCTGGCCCGCGACCTTGGTTTCCTCACCACCGACGATCCTGGTGCCGACGTGGCCATTGTGACCGACCGACATAAGCAGGGCACCAACGTTATGGCGATGCCGATTCGGCGATCCAGCCGGTTTCAACTGCAATACGGTGCCGACTCTTGTCATCTGCATCAGACCGAGGCCCGGCGGGTTGGCTGGTCGGTTCGGATCATCAACGATGACGCTCTCGGGTGGGACCTTGACACCCCCGAGGATTTGGAGGCGTTCAGCCAACTCCATCCGGAGCTGGCGGCGAGCCTCGCCGGCCAAACCGATCTCAGCTATTTGAACACGACCATTTGAACAGAGCCATTTGAACACGACCATTTGAACACAGTCATTTGAACTCATTTGAACAGGGAAACTGCATGACCGAAGCCCAGAATCCGCTAACCCCCGCACCGGTGGCGATCGGCCCTCACACCTCGAATCTGGCCACGCCCGCTCGTGCGCTGGCTGTTGGGGCCCATCCCGACGATGTCGACTTTGGAGCCGGTGCCACTCTGGCCAAGTGGGCGGCCGATGGTTGTGAGGTCCATGTGCTGGTCTGCACCGACGGATCGAAAGGCACATGGGACCCATCGGCCGACGAGGCGGCCCTGATCGCCACGAGGCAGGACGAGCAGCGGGAGGCGGCGCGGCGTCTGGGAGCGATCGGCGAGGTGATGTTCCTCGGGTGGCCCGACGGAGAGCTGCAGTCGGGCATGGTCGAACGACGACAGGTGGCTGAAATCATTCGTCGGGTGAAGCCCGATGTGCTGCTTGGCCACGATCCGTGGAAGCGCTATCGGCTGCATCCCGACCATCGTCACGCAGGTTTGCTGGTGACCGACGGCGTTGTCGCCGCCCGTGATCCGAAGTTCTTTCCCGACACCCCCGAACCTCATCACCGGCCCGACCGGTTGCTGTTGTTCGAAGCCGACCAACCCGATCACGCCGAAGACGTTTCGGGTTTTCTTGAACCGAAATACCAGGCCCTCACCGCCCACGTGAGCCAATTCGAGTCGACTATGAAGTCGGGCGACGATCCAGAGTTGGTCCAATTTCGCCAGCGGGTCGAAGCCAAGATGGTGGCCGCCGGCCAGGCTGTCGGTTTTGAGCTGGCCGAGCTGTTCAAACTGATCGACGACCTCTAGGCCCACGGATCGGTGACCTCTAGGCCATAAGACCTGTAGGTCATATGACGACCCGTGCACAAACCACATCCATGGTCCATACTTGGGGCCATGACCACAGGCGGCCATACCGATGAACCGATAGCAGGCGTGACGTCGACCGACGACGGCCTTGCCCTCGATCTCGAGGATCTGCTGAATCCTGATGAGCAGCGCCGGTTCCGCCGGCTCTGTATCGAGACATCGGAATCGGAGCTGGAGCAGATGGGCGAAGTCGTCGATCTTCATCTTGTCCAAATTAGAGAGGCCGCCACGGCAACCACCGACGTGGAAACGGCCGAGCTTGTCGCCGAGGCCATTCGGAAACTGCTCTCGTTCACCGATCAATTCGACGGTTCCGAGCGGGCCATGGTCCGCGGCGCGGTTGAGTATTTCATCCTCAACGACGACGCCTCCGATGATCTGGACGATGCCCTCGGCTTCGACGACGACGCCCGAGTCCTCAACTCGGTTCTCGACCGCATTGGTCGGTCCGAGCTTCGGGTCAACCTCGCCTCCTAAGCGGCCGAGGAAGAGGTTGAATGGCCGGTTCTCACTCCGCCGGAGTGGTGTTGTATCGCCGCGGCCGCAGTGGTGTGGAAATCATGCTGGTTCACCCTGGCGGACCGTTCTGGGCCAATAAGGACATTCACGGCTGGTCGATCCCCAAGGGTGAGTTCGACCCTGATGCCGAACGAGGTTTGAACGCTGCGCTGCGAGAGTTCGAGGAAGAGCTTGGGCGGCCGGCACCCTTGGAATCCGAGGAGATCGCCGCCGCCCTGCCGTCATTCCGGGCCGGCCGAAAGACCATTCACGCTTGGATGATCGAGGGCGACTTCGACAGCTCACAGGTGGAAAGCAACATGGTCGAGATCGAATGGCCTCCCCGCTCGGGCCGTCGCCAGATGATCCCCGAAGTCGATAGGGCGGAATGGTTCAGCTTGCCCGACGCCAGGCTCAAGCTACACAAGGGCCAAGCGGGTCTGGTCGACCTTATCGAGGCCGAATTTTCGGGCCGCCAAGGCCGAGCTTGAGCACCCTCGGCGACCGCCGCCGAAACCAAATCGAAATATGATTCGAACAGTTGGTTGGCCGATCGATCTAATGTTGTACGATCGATAAACGATGGTACTAGAGCTAGGTCCGTGCCCCGCCGAGGAGGCGGAAGGGTGGACCAAATTCGCCCGGCGAGTCATCATCGAGTTCCGTTCCAGCACGGAGGTCATGGCTCAGATTTCGCCCGACCTGCTTGAGCTTTGGGGTACCTATATTGACCGCTGGGCGGCCCAAGCCAAGGCGGCCGGAGCCGAGGGACTTGCGTTCCGTTGGTCGGAGTCGATGGACCCCGAGGTTGGTGAATTCCTGTTGCATGGGCTCGATCAGTGCCTGCACTCCCCCCTCTTCAAACGATCGGTCACCGAGGCCGAGCTGGCGGCACACATGGGCTTCACCATGCACGTTGTCCGAGCCTTCGTCGAAGGTCTCACCACCGAGGGCACCAGCTGCTGCCACTACGTCGATCAGGTCTTGACGTCCTTCGGGGCCGAACTCGACGCCTGATCGACCCACAGTCGCACAGCTACAACACGGCGTTGGCCCTAAGCGCTCGACCGGCCAAAACGTTGCTCTGAGGACGGCCCTCACGAAGAGCTATGCGTCCGTCGACCACCACCCACGAGATCCCCACCGAAGCAAGACCAGGTTCGGAGACCGTCGATCGGTCGGCGATGGTGTTGGGGTCGAATACCACGATGTCGGCGTCGGCTCCTCGCTGAAGCCGACCCTTCTTACCCATCTCCGGGATCATCGACTGCACCCGGAGCGCAGGCTGGATGGTCATCTTGGCCAAGCCGGTTCGTAGATCGAACAAACCAAGATCACGCACATATCGCCCCAACGTCCGAGCGAACGTTCCCGCGCCTCGAGGATGATTGTTGAGGGCCGGAGTTGGGATGGCGTCGCTGCCGATCATCACCCATGGCTGGGCCATCGCCAGTTGAACGTCCTCCTCGGGGATTGAGCCGAGAGCCGCCACCAATTTGTTATCGGCGCGGTGGCGGGCAAAGGTCGATTCGGTCAACCGCTCGTCGGTCCCGGCGATTTGAAGGTCCTCATAGGTGATTCGGTACCGTTCCTGCCAACCTCGGGCAAACCGGTTGCTGGCCAAGAACGTGCCCCAGAAGTCGTAGGGGTAGACACAGGCGGTGATGTCGATGCCGAAGTTCCGGGCCTGGTTGATCAGGGCCAGAGCCTCCGGCATCACAAACGTACCGCCGGTGCTCGTAAGGTGCTGTACGTGAGCGGCCGCTTGATGACGTTCGGCGATGCTCATTACTTCGGCGAGGGCTTCGAGGCTGGTGCCAGGCGGGTCGGGATCACTGTGGCGGAGGTGGAAGAAGCTCACGTGGCGATACTCCGAGGCCAGACCAACGAGGAGGTCCATCTCAGCGTTGGTGGTTCCCGGTGAGTATTCGGGTGAGAACGCAATGCCGGCGAACCCGTTTTCCAGACCGGTCCTGGCCATCTCGGCCAACCGGTCAAGTGTCCGACCTTCGGCCGCCTCGTCGATTCTGAGTCCGACTCCGTAGCTGCGCATGAAGTGATGGTGAAACGCCCCGCCGAAGTGAACCGGAGAGTTACCCTCGTACTGCTTGAAGAACTGTTCGGCCGTGCCGGAAACGCCGTGCATGGCCAGATTCGTTGTCACTCCATCGGCAATCTTGAGCCACGCCCCAAACTCGTTTGGTTCATACGACAAGATGTCGATGAAACCAGGCGCCACGACGAGCCCTTCGGCGTCGATCGTCTCCCGACCGTTCAGAGTCGCCGGAATCAGAGCGGTGATGGTTGCCCCGTCGATCCCGATGTCGACGAGTCCGTCGAAACCCGATGCCGGGTCGATGACCCTTCCGTTGCGAATCACCAGGTCGTACACGTGATCCAGGCCGGGCCCCTCGGACTCACCGTCGATGACCGGGGTCAACATCGAGCCCGCCGGCCCTTCGGCCAACTCAAGCTCCGGTTCCGGTCCAAGGATCGATGACGTCGACGGCCCACCAGGAACCGGCTGCTCCACCCGGTCCGCCGCTGCTTGAACATCGCGCCACGTAACCCACGCGGCCCGGCCGGCCACTCCCGTGGCGGCGGCGACGGTGAGAGCCGAGAGGAACTTACGACGATTCCAGAGATAGGAATATTGCGACGGGGATTGGTGCATCACTCTTGATGTGCTCTTGATGAGCTCTTGATAAATTATGCGGCGGCACACGGATTCGGCCGAGCGGCGGCGTCGGGACGTCCCGTGTGGTACCGGCAGAACCTAGCCGACGGAGGTCGTCGTTTGGTGCCAACCGCGCCAACCACTGGAACCGGCCGCCTGGATCAACAAGCAGGGCTCATCGTCGACGCCGCGCTGAATATCGCTAACGATGACGACGGCGGAGTCGGGTAGCCCCCATCAGGCCGGAACAGCATGTGGGTCAAGAGAACGGTGTGACCGACCGACTAGGGTTTGGACGTGGCCATGGAACTCCCATTTCTCTACCGCCTCGGGATTGTCGGCGCCGGTCAGATTGCCCGGATGACCTACCAGGCTGCCCTGAAACTCGGCATCACACCGCGGTTGTTTGCCGAGCGCTTTGACGACTCGGCAGCTCTTGCCGCTCCTGGCGTGGTTCTCAACCACCCCGACGCGCTGGCCGGGTTCGCCGCCGATTGTCAGGTGCTGACCTTCGAGCACGAACGTATCGACATCGGCCTGCTCCAGGCCTTGGAGGAGACCGGCAATCTGCTCCGCCCCGGCACCAAGACCATCAGGGCGGCGTTCGACAAGATGCATCAGCGTCGGATCCTGAAGAATCGCGGCTTCAACGTTCCGGAATTCGCCGAGGTTGTCGGCCCCGATGACGCCCTCGACTTCGCCGCCAAACACGGTTATCCCATCGCCATCAAAACCGTGCGAGCCGCCCCTCCAGGCCAACGGGGAGTCTGGATCGTCGAGGATCGACATGAGGTCATGAAGGTGCTGGCCGAGTTTGGCCACCTGGATCTCATGGCCGAGGAGTATCAGGACATCGTCAAGGAGCTGGTTGTGCTCCTGGCCCGCCGTCCCGGCGGAAACGTGCGAATCTATCCGATCGCCGAGTTCGACAATCAGGACGGTCAGATCGACGAGGTCAGAGCCCCGGCCGACATCGGGCACCGATTGGCCGCAGAGATCCGAGACATTGCGACGCGACTGGCCAATGAACTCGATGCGGTGGGGATCCTTGCCGTTGAGATTCTTCTCACCACCGATGGGCTGATCATCAATGAGTTGGCCGCCCGCCCTCACAACGCCGGACATTTCACCATTGAGGGCAGCCCGACATCACAGTTCGAGAACCACGTCCGCGCGGTTCTCGACGCCCCGCTGGGCCCAACCTGGGGTCTTCACAAGGCGGCGGTGACAGTCAACGTGATCGGTGGATACGACGGCGCCGACCCAGCCGGACATCTGGCCGAAGCTTTGGCGGTTGAAGGCGCCCACGTTCATCTCTACGGCAAGCAGCCACGACCGGGGCGCAAACTTGGCCATGTCACCGCCTTTGGCGACGAGATCGCTCAAGCTCGGGAGCTGGCTCGACGAGCCGAAGCCGCCCTCCAGGGTCGACGCTACGTGTAGGGCTTCGGCCGACACCCGTCCAGCCGCAACTGCTACGGTTCAGGCATGAGCAATCACGAATCGGAACAGGCGCCAGCAGGAATCGCGAACGCCGGAGGTTCCGAGGCCGAGTCGAACGGTGGCGGTCGTGCCAACGTCACCGTGGTCGATCATCCGTTGGTGGCCCACAAAATCACCATGCTGCGTGATGAGTCAACCGATTCGAAGTCGTTCCGAGCCCTGTGCCAGGAGGTCACCCTTCTCACGGCCTACGAGGCCCTGCGTCACCTACCAACCCACAATGTGCCGGTTAAAACGCCGGTGGCCGAGACCGAGTCGCCGATGTTGTCGGGCCTGGCACCGGCCATCGTCGGCATTCTGCGGGCCGGTCTGGTGATGGTTGAAGCGATCCTCACCCTGATTCCGCATGGCCGGGTAGGGCATCTTGGCCTCTATCGAGATCCGGAGACCAAACGCCCGGTTGAGTACTATCGCAAGCTTCCAGAGAACATCGACCAGCGACAGGTGCTCCTGGTTGACCCGATGCTGGCAACCGGCGGTTCGGCCGTCCAGGCCCTTGATGTGCTGGCCGA
>CBDCFR010000008.1:0-7192 GCA_965216355.1 Acidimicrobiales bacterium | reverse complement strand
CGACAGGTGTGTACCCGAGTTCGCCTATTCGGTCAAGTTCATACGGTCTGATATCAGCTAGCCGAGAGGTCCGACGCATCTGTGATTGGAGATCACGTATCGCGGTCGTCTGCAACCATCTGAGAACTGCATCAGGCTTCAGCAGGGCACGGTCTTGGTCTTCGGCGGCAGAACGCAAGTGGAGAGCGAATCCGACCCAAGTGTTCGCCAGCGCTTCGTCAACCAAGCCGCTGTCCTCTGTGAAGCGGCTTTGGAGCATCGTGCGCAAACTTTGTTCGTGTCGATTGAAGAGGGACTCAGTTGCACCTTGATCTCCCCGGACGGCCCGCCTGTAAAGTTCTCCATCGGATGGCGCCCGGTCCTCTAAAACATCTGAGAGCGCTTCTGTTGTGTTGGTGGGTTGCGGTTGGGTTGGGGTGGTCAGTCGGAGGGCGGTTCGGGCGATTTCGGCGAAGGGTGCGGCGTGGGGGTGGATGTCGATGTTGCCGGTGGGGTCGGCGATGAGAGCGTCGACTTGTTTGCGGGTGTAGCCGAGTTGGGCGAGTGCGACGGTGAGGGCGTGGTAGACGTGGTGGGTGTCGTGGAGTGTGTGGTTGGTCGCTGTTTGGAGGGCTTGACGGTGTCCTGGTCGGAACTCGATGCGTTTGTCGCTGCGGTCGGTGGTTGCTGGTTGGAGGAGCCCGGAGACGATGAGCTCGGCGAGGTCTTGGGTGGTGGTGTCGGATGGGAGGAGTTGTTGTTGGAGGGTGCGGATGACGTTAATGCTGGTGGTTGGGGTTGACGCGACGAGGCGGGCGAGGTGCCAGGCGTTGGTCGAGGCGAGACGATGGAAGTTGGCTACCGCGCTGGTCGGGTCTGGTTCGTTGGCTTGATCTGGGCCGCTGGTCGTAGGGAATGTGAGTATTCCGGTGAGGTAGGAGGTGCCGGTCGTGAGCGCGTTGGCCCAGTCTCGAAGGGCGGTGGGGTTCAGTTCGATGACGGGCAGAGCCTGTTCGTTGGCTTCGGCGATTGGGTGATTTGGGAGGAGTGGTTGGTGGGTGAGTTGGTTGGTGGGTGGGTTGTCGGCCCGGGGTTGGATGCGGGTGGTGGTGGGGCCAAGGGCGCTGTGTCGCCAGAGTTTGGTCGGGAGAGGGTTGATGATCGCGGTTGGGGCGTGGTTGGCTAGATGCCGAATCGGTTCCCAGGTTTGGGATTGATACCAGGTCGGGTCGGTGGCGTCGGTAATGACGATGGTGATGGTGTCGGGGTCTGGTGTGTGACGTGGAGCGTTTTGGGGGCCGGTGGTGAGGGTGACGGAGTGGAAGGCTCCTGAGTATCGGGCGGCGTCTGCGAGGTCTCGGCTGGTGTCGGCCCATACATCCATAGATGGTGTGGGGTCGGTGATGAGATGCAGTGAGTGGGTCCGCCGCAGGCCGGGTCGGAATTGGGGGGTGATGTGGCGAAGGTCGACGGTGGCTGCGATTGTTTGGTCGATGTCAAAGGTCAGGCGGTCAGGTGATGGGCGGTAGTGACGGAATGGGCGGAACGCTCGTGCCGTTTGGAGCGTGTCGATCAGGGTTGCTGTGGCCGGAATTTTGGTGGTTCGTGCCCGCTGTGTCCCGGTGGGGGTTTCGGGGGGGCTGTCACTGGGGTGGAGCGGGTCGACGAGGTCAACGTGTTGGTTGTCGTGATGCGTGTTGTCGTCAGGATCAGGAGGGCCGTTGTCGTTGACCGCAGGATTGGGAGGCTCATGCTCGTCGGTCGGGCTGTGGGGTGTGGTGGTTTCGGCGGCCGTGTCCTCTCGCTGTGTGGTGTCGGGCGGGGACGTTGGTTGGCTGTTCGCGAGTTGGGCGGCTAGCCAGATCACCTCGGCGATAGCGGTCGGGTCGCCAGTAGCGCGCGGTACTTGGTGCGCGTCGTTGGGTTCGTTGCTGGCGAGGACGGCGGCGATCCCGGCACCGATGATGCGGGACAGGTTGTCGTCAGGTTCGGTCAAGTTCACGGAGGAGTAGCTCGACAAGCCTTGTTCGTTCCTCGCTGCCGGTCGGCTGATGGGCACCGGAGAGGAGGTGGACGGCGTTGAGGAGTTGATCGATCGCTAGAGTCGGTCGGTTGGTGAGGGTGTTGGAAAGGCGGGTGAATTGTTCGATTAGTTCGCCTTGCTCGGCGGCAGTTTCGGGATTGAAGTGAGCGGCGACGATGTTGTGGAGCTGTGTTGGGGTTGGGGTGCCGATGTCGAATCGGACACAGCGGCGCAGGAACGGGGCTGGGAACTCTCGTTCTCCGTTGCTTGTCATGATGACGATTGGGAACTCTACGCAGCGAAGCTCCCCACCTGTGACGGTGTAGGTTTGGTCGCTGCCCGTTCCTGTCACGTTGTGGGTGTTGTTGGTGTGGCGGGCGAGTTCGGTGATGGTGTATTCGCCTCGTTCGAAGACGTTGAGTAGATCGCTGGGGAGGTCGAGTTCGCCTTTGTCGAGTTCGTCGACCAGGAGCACCCGTGGGTTGTTTGGTGTGCTGGCAACGAGTGCGGTGCCGAGCGGGCCGAGTTGGAGGAACCGGGTGATGTCGTCTCTGTCGCCACTGTCGGTGTCGGGGGCTGTTGGGTTTGTGTCGCGGTGCAGGGCGGCGAGTTGGTGGTGTTGAAGCCGACCTAGGGCGTCGTAGCTGTAGATCGCGTCGGTCAACGTGCTGCGTGACGTGACATTCCAACGCAGCACATTACCGAGGTTTAGCTCGTGGGCGACCGCATCAGCGACGCTTGACTTTCCTGACCCTGGGTTTCCGGTCAACAGTAACGGTCGGCGTAGGTGAATGGCAGCGTTGATCGCTTGGACCAATTCGGGGGTCGTTTGAAACGTCACTGGTGAGCTTTGATTGGCGAAGCGACGCCACGGTGGCGGGTCGGGGATTCGGATTGGTTCGCTGCGTTGGTGGCCGTCACCGCGGAATATGGTCCAGGTCATTGATTTGGGTCTTCCTTGTCGAAACGTTAGGCAGGCCGGGCGAAGGTGGAGTTGTGGCTGAAGTTCTTGAACTGCGACTCGAACTGGTAGTCGGTCCACACGCCGTGTAGCTCTTCAAGTACCGGGTCGCCGGGTCCCGTGCCGGTCGGGTTGAGACAACCGGGAAACGATCCCCGATGGCGATCGACTACCTTTTCGTGCTCGTTGCTGTGATCGTTGTGGTGATTCCAAACAACTTGAGGGGCGCCAACCAGCGCCGCCGCCCAGCCTTGCAGGTCTCCGGGGCATGCCCGCAAACCGATGGTTGGACCCGCGTCAACTGCCTGCCGGTAGAGCTCGGCGGCGTCATCGCTCACGTCGATCCATGCCATTGGTGAGGGTCCTTCGTCCGCTGCGTTGTCGTGATACGGGTCATAAAGGCGTACACCGGCATGAGAAACCACGAGTTGTTGTTCGCCAATGGGTTTCGTGATGAACGCGTGCTCAGTTGCCACAGGGACATGGGCTGGTCGAACGGTAAGGAGCTCGGCGATTCCGAGCACAACATCGATTCGAGCCACCGGTATGATCTTCGTTCTGGACTGGGCAACCGCATAGACCGCTGCGAGCGCCTTGGCCGGGCCTTCCGGGTCAGACCTGTCTATGGGTTGTTCAATACTGTCGCCAACGAGCTCACCGTCGCGCCGATACAGACGCCCGACCGCTTGAGGTGATGGCTGGTACGGATCGCTCTGCTGCTCTTCAACAAAGTCGATGACGAGTCGAAGTTCTTGTTCTTCGCGTTCCAGCATGTTGAACAATTGATGCTGCTGGGGGCCTGTTACGTCCCGCTCGGAAGCCCAATCAGTAAAGCGCCGACCACGAAGGTCAACACCGGCGTGGTTGAGCACCCTGGCCACATACTCCACGACTGTTGAACTGTCACGAGCCGCTAAGGAGAAACCCACCGGCTCATCGTCATCGAGATCCGCGTGAGATTCACGTACGTGTCGAGCTGCATAGTTGAAATACTCGAAGTAGTCCTCACTACGAGGTTCATCGCTACGACCTTTGAACTGGTCATGCCAAGCATCCTCACACAACCCATGCAGCCCCGAGACCAAGCTACTCACCAACCCGTACGCTTCTAGACCAATCGCAGCACTCCACAAAACGTGTGCCACCATCGCATAGGATGGTCCCAGCGCAGCGGCTCGCGTGGCTGCATCGGTCAAACCATCAACATCCCAATCGACTCGACCCAGCTCAGCCCAGCTGGTACCGAACGGTTCAAGGTATCGCTCGACCTGGGCCCGGATCCGCCGCTGCGCCGACGGGGGCAGTACAAGACCAGCGGCGGTTTCACCGACAACTGGAAGGTACGCCGAACCCGCCCCGCCAGACTTGCGGTGGTTGACGTTGTGCGACAACTTCTCCAGGCTCTCGGCTAGCTCGTCGACCCTAATATGATCACGCGACCACAGAATCTTGTGAGGGCCGTAGCCGTCAACGACGGCTCGAAACGCTGCCATGAACGCCCCGTCATTAGCGGGGGTGTTCACTGATGAGACCAGCACATCCCAGGGTGCGCGCTGGCCATCCACAGGGCCTGATTCTTTCAGCGCCCGGTCGAGTTCGGCCGCTAACTCAAAACCGCCCTCGCCGGCGTAGCAGCAATCAAAGATCAACAACACCGATTTCGCATGGCAGCCCGTGACCCAAGCAGTGAACTCTGTTGTGGCCACCGCGTTCGCCGTACTCAGCCCAGATATCTCACCCGAGTCCGGTGTGATCAAATAGTGTTTCTTGTCGTTCGGTGATGTGGCCCCATGGCCGCTCCAGAACACCACGACACGATCGTCGGGACCTGCCTCCGCTAACCAAACCGGGAAGGCCTTCCGTAGCGAATCTGCTGATAAGTCAGTATCGAGTTGCGCCGTTGCATCAACAATGCGAAGTATCCCGTCACGCTCAAAACGCTTCGCATAGTTGGTGAACGCGACGACATCACTTGAGACCTGCTCCAAGTGATCCCAGTTCGAATGATCTTTTTGGTCGATGCCGACGACCACAATATGGGTTGTCGCCACTAACGCCCTCCTGGTGGTTTAATTCTCCTCAAAAGACACGACAACGTCCGACACAGACGCTACCGGAGATGACCGGGTCTGGTCATGTGGGCCAACAGAAATCGTGTACACCCCCGGCCCAACCCCATCGACTTTGGCCCGGTACACCTGCTCGGTCCTCAACCACCGCAACTGCACCCGAACTTCATCACCGGCCCCATACACCGGAGCCACCCGAGCCCCCAGATTGAGGCCTTGAGTGCCGGCAATCACCGCTACGTCGAACCCAACACCAGCTGGAACCAGATCGGGAATGTCCAACCCCAACTCCACAACACCGCCCTTCGGGCGTGGCTCACGAAACACCTTCCACCCCAACACCGCCATCGCCGCCTCGCTCGCGTGAATTGACGAATGTCGATCAGCAACCGGCACCGCCGTGTCAATGACATCCTCAGACCACTCCGGCGGTGTAGCCGAACCAGCGGGAACCGTGCCGTCCCCACCGGCATTTGTCCCCGCCTGGGTTCCGTCGATCGTTTTGAATACCTCCACCTTCCCCCACGGGTGTTTCACTGCTGAACTCAATGTGTCCTGACGAGACCCAACCACCGCGGTGACCGGCACCAATCCACCGGCACGCTCGCCCACCGTTAATGCCAACTCACGGTGAAACCGTGCGCCTCCTTCAACCCAATCTGGATCCAACACACCAGCAGCAGCCACACTGACCATGTCCGCACCAACCCGGACACAGTTGTTCGTTGGCAACAACTCACGAACGGCGGGCAACGATTGAACAACCGAATCAAACGACGGTCCAACACGGGTAGGCATCCGGAGACCATTCGCCAACACATCAAGTGCCTTGGCCGCCCCCCGAAACGGAGTCCCAAACGTCACCAACCGAGAGACCAACTCCCCTACCCCACCCACCTCAACCGCCCATCGGGCCACCAACCCACCCATCGAATGAGCCACCACCACTGCTTGAGCGTCGGAGAAGCCAGACCGGCAGCGCCACAACCCAACCTGTTCATCCAAGAACGAGGCGAACAACCCGCCATTCACCCTGCACGACAACCGCCAGTCATAACTAAAGGAGCGGACCTGACCCGCGGTGACACCATCGACTCCGAGAAGATCGCGAACCAGACCGTCATAACCCGTCACACCCCCCAAACCTGGGATAAGCGACAGATCCGTAACCACACCACCAGGTACAAGCCCATCGCCAGGACTATCAGGATCGGCGTCTGGTCCGATTTCCAACTGCTTCAACCCGCGACCAAACGTCAGCAAATGCGCAGCCAAGCGCGCTAACCCCGTACCCCACACCTCCTCCTCAACCAGGCCATCCCTACGGACAAGACGACTCCCCATAATCCCGGGGACAACAACAATCAGATCATTCACCCAACACCCTCCAGCGTCCCAAACGAGTACGGCGAGCAACCACGATCAGCTGAGCTCAACGCAGCTACCGCCCACGTCTGTTCACATCATGAGCATTGGTCATCGCCCGAATCGATTCAGGCGACGGGGCTACGTACCGCTCCAATGACCGGATCGACCGGTGCCGGCTCTTCGCCTTCAGCTTCACAATCGGTTCACCCTTCTCAGCCAAATGGGTGAGTGCTGAATGGCGTAACTGATGCAAGGTCTTCCCTCCGCTTGCTGCAACGAACAATTCTTCGGCTCGACGATAGGACAACCTGGCCCTCCCTGTCGACGGGCACAAATCGGCGGCCGCCGGCAGGACGTGTGAACGTGGCAGCCGGTTGGTCAAAAACAGTGGTCCCTTGGTACGGCTACCAATCAGCTTGGGTAAGAGTCTGGCTGTGGTTGATGCCCAGTACACCCGCTGCGCATCGCCACCCTTTCCGATCACCACTGCGTCCTTGTTCGCTGTGTCGAGATGTTCGATGTTGAGGCCGAGGATCTCGTTGGCCCGGCCCGCTGTCTCATACAGCATGACCCAAAGCGCTCGTTCTCGTATGGCGTTCGAGGTATCGGACCACAACGCCTTCAACTCAACAAGAGGAATCGGCCGCTGTTGGCGTTCCGCCTCGATCGACAACCTAACCTTACGTCGCTTGATCTTGCGGGCCGGTGAAACCACGATGAGGTCCTGGTCCTCACACCACGCGAAGAACGACCCGACCGTGGCCACGTTCCGGTTGAATGTCGTGGCCTGTG
>CBDCFR010000007.1:0-19813 GCA_965216355.1 Acidimicrobiales bacterium | reverse complement strand
CATGGCCGGTGTTGGCTGTGGTGAAACGAGCGTCATGATGCGCAAGGTACACCTTATTAAGCAGTTGCACAAGGCAGTTGGTTAAGGCAGTTGCATAATGCGACTGTCAGCACGACACCGAGGTAGGCTGAGTTGGTCGTAGGAGTAGATGTGGCCAAGTCCGGACCTCGCAAACCTCGAAGCAGTCCTGAAGATGCCCGATCGAGCCTGATCGAGGCTGCGATCGTGGTGCTGGCCCGAGACGGATTTGCCCGCACCAGCGCCCGAGCAGTGGCCGCTGAGGCCGGTGGCACCAACGGCTTGATCTTCTATCACTTCGGCTCGATGGACGGGCTCTTGGCCGCCACCGCCGAAGAGCTGAGCGAACGTCGGATCGTCCGGGTCCGAGAGGCGTTGGGTGGCGACGAGGCGACCACCCAGTGGCCCCAACGATTGGGCGACACAATCCGAGCCGAAGCTTCCAATGGCGAGGGCGTGGCGGTGATCGAACTGTTGGTCGGAGCCAGAACCTCGCCGGAGCTAAGCAAGCCGGTCACCGAGGCCATCGACCGTTCGATCCGTTTCGCCACCAAGGAGCTGGAGAAAATCTTCGGCGATAGCCCCTGGGCTCAGCTGATTCCGGTGGATCTCGTGGCCGAACTTGGGGCCGCATCGTTCTTCGGGCTCGAGTTGTTCACCCAGGCCGGACGCGAGGTCGACATCGATCGCATCGCCCGCTACGCCGCCCTAGGTGTGGCTCAACTTCCCCACCTGGCACCGGCGAGCCTTGGCGTTGCGGCGGCGGCGAGGCGAAGCAATGAACATCTTCGAGACGATCGCCGAACGTCGCATCAGGGCCGCCCGGGAGGCTGGCTTTTTCGACAACCTCCCCGGTGCCGGTAAGCCGATCCCCGACCTCGACCACGAGCGCCCACCCGGCTGGTGGGCCACCCGCCTGGTTCGACGGGAGCGCAGCATGATGCGATTCGAAGACCTCAACGTTGAGATCCGCAGCGCCATGCCCGACATCTGGCGTCTCGATTCCGAGGGCGCGGTCCGCGATCGAGTCGACGAGCTGAACAACAAGATCACGGAGTACAACCGGGCCACCACCTGGGATCGACGGGATCCTCTCGACGTCGACCAGATCGTCGAGCAATGGCGGGAGCTACGTCAACGCCCAAGGCGCCCCTAGGCCTCACGGGGCACCTCGCTCAACCGGCTCGCTGCGTCTCGACCGTCGCCCACCGCGTTCACCGCACCGGTCGGGATAGGCAGTACCGAAGTGTCGACGATCCGGGTCGATAATGTCGAGCCGCCGAGTGACCGGATCGAGCTTGACCGACCAACCGCCTTCATGCACGGCATGGTGGTGCCGGTTGCAGAGTGGGATGAGATTACAGAGGTCGGTTGCACCCTGATGTTCCCACTCATGGATATGGTGCGCCTGGCACCACGAGAGTGGGCGATCACAGCCCTTCCACGCACACGTTCGGTGTATGGCTCGCAGTGCATGCCACTGCCCGTCGGTGGCGGTGCGATGTTTGCGCCCGACGTTCACTGGAACACCATGCGCGTCCATCACCACCCGCTGCAGAACCGCATCGCAAGCCAGACGAGAAATCGACTCGGGCGGCAAGGGCCTTCCGGCGGCAGTTTCTCGTACCGAATCCGGATGCGGCCCGCTGCGCAACGTCTCAAGGTCGACCACAACATTGATATGAGGCAGGCCACCTCGACGTTCGGCCTTGCCGGTGATCAACTGGAACGCGGCATCAGCAGCCAAGTTGGAGTCCTTCGAAACTCCACCCTCATTAGCGAGGCGCGACACAAGCGCCTCAACGGCTTGGGCAATGGCTTCGTGTCGCTCCGGATCGAACTCGGCGGAGATGCGACCCATACCGGTTCGCCGGTCGGTCCAATGTTTCCATGACGATCGGGCCTGTTTCGCCTTCGTGTCGGCCAAGCCGTGGTCGCCGCGCACTCGGTCGGCCTCATCACGCACCTTGCGAGCGAACGTATCGGCCGGTAACGACGCTGCGGCGTCGATCAGATCGTCGGTGTCCATTTGCGCTTGTTGTTCGGGAGACAGATCTTTCACGGCACGAGCGATTGCGTCGATCTGCTCGGTGCCGATACGCCCCTCGTCGACCGCCTCCCCCACCTTGCGCATCGACGATGCCGTGCGAGCCCGAGCGGTTTCCTGCCGAGCCGTGGACCCTCGCACATGTGACCCGTCGCCCAACATCGTGGCTTGAGCACCCCGACCCTCACCTTGGGATTCATGAATATCGGCGGCCACTCCACTTTCACCAGCAGCAACTCCAACGTGCGCTGACCTCGGCGGATCCCGGCAGTCAGGTCTTGCAGCTGATCGGGACGACAGCCCGCCACGTTGAGGCCGGCCACAACCAACCCCAATCCACTGAACGCCTCAATGGCCTCGGCTACCGAAACCGAACCAGAGAACACATGCTCTTTTGTGGCCATAACCGCCACCGCCGAAACTACTCGAAAGTTGCTGTCACCCGAAGGTGAGAAGATGGTGGCCCGGTCAAGCCACTGCAATCACACTAACAATCTTTCAGCAAAACAGAACATTTGTTCGAATTTCTTGAAGATCGCCGACGAAACCATGATCAACAGCAGAGAAGCGACGGTTGGACGCCCTACTGAACCGTGTTAATCGGGTTCCTCGTGAACGACACCGAGCGAACGACGTCGGCATCGACGACAACCTGGCTCTCCGTGCCGTCGAGGTCGAGCACGATCACCGAGGTGGTTTCGCCCGACTCTTTCACGTAGACCACCCGATCACTGTCGAACGACAACGAGCTAATGCGGTCGAGGTCTTCGCCGATGCGGCGGCGGGGCACGAGCGGCACGGTGCTTCCCAACTCCCGCACCACCAATTCGGTGGCGGCTTCCAACCCATCAGCCCTATACGTCACGACCGTATAGGCAACCGCGCCGGCGTCACGGCTGAGGGCCACAGCACCGTAGGTTGGGCGCCCGGGGAACGTACACCCCGGCTCCTCGGGGCTGGGCAGCGACAGGTCGACGCCAGTACGGCCATAAAATCGGAGGCTGCCACAGTCCTCGTCGCCGATGGCGATCGCCTGGAGATCTCGACTGGCGGAGAAGTCTACGACCGACTCGTTGTCGGCCAACGAAAGATGGGGTTGCCGGGTGCGGGTGGCGGCTTCTTGCTCCGACGCCAGCTGCACCCAGTCGATCATGTTGTTGCCCACGAGCAGGAACGCCCGGGGCGAACCTTCCCAGTAGCCGACGTCGAGCAGCGCGGCCCCCGAGTCGTCGATGGTTTCGGGGTCACCCTGCCCGTCGACGTAGACCACCGGCCCACTCAACTCTCCTACCACTACCCCGCCGACGTAGTCGTCAGCCATGCGAGCGACCGCCAGATCCTGAATCGGGCCCGGAATCTCCTCGGCGACCAGCGTGTTGGCGCTGGCCTCGAGGGCCTGTGTGCCGGCGGCAATCAACACTTCGGGCACGTAGCCCTCTTCTCCGGGCACAAAGTCGACAACCGTTACCGACTCCGCCTGCTCCTCATCGTTTTCGACCACCCCCTGACCTTTCGCCCAGCACGAGGCTGGAATCGGGTGATCCGGAGTAGCTCGGCGGTCGTTCCAGCTCAGCGCAGGCGGTGGTGAGGGTGATGAGCGCGGCAATAGCGGCGACCACAAGCTTCGAGGCGGCGGCCTTCGGCGTGGCGATCGACGTCGCCGTGGAGCGCTTCCCGCGCCGGGAGCGTGAATACATCCACCTCCTATGTTGGCAGTGTTCTGCGTCACGCGGGCACCGGGACAGAGAATTTTGGGTCGATGTTGTGACGGGGCAGAAAATCGGAACCGAATCCCGTGGCGTACCGCTAGCATTTTCTACGCCCCTGTGGCGCAGTCTGGTTAGCGCAGTGGACTTTTAATCCATTGGTCCTGGGTTCGAATCCCAGCGGGGGTACAACACTCTGACCTGGGGAAACTCGGGTTCAGGGGTGGCGGCGACAGGGCGTCGGAGCCCCAAAAACTGCCATCCGACTGCCATTACACCGTAAGAACAGAGGATTCCGGCCAGCCCCAGGTTGAGGCGGAACCCACCCAAGAGAGGCCTAGGGAAGACAGACCTTGGACTTGGAAGCTGCGCTTGAACAGTTCGATCGGGCAGAGGTAAACAGCCAGCGCCTTGAGAACATCTGGAGCGACTACGTCGCTGGCTGGCCGACGGAGATTGCATTTGGCCTCGACACGTCCGAGTCTGACGGTCTTAGGCGTGATTGGGATAGGTTTGTCGAGTCCTTGCCAGCCGTTGATGGGTTCAAGCCTGAACCAGGCTTAATGAGCTACGACGAGATCTCGATGCTGCGACACGAAGCACGGGAATACGGAGATTTGAGCCTTGAGAGCCAGCTTTACGCATTAGACGTGCCGGAGCGGCCGGCAGGCAACTTAGCAACTACCGACACGAACTTCGGGCCGCTCGAAGGCGGCTGGTACGTGGTGCCATTGAGACAACGATTGCCGAGGTCGACCATCTTCTTTCGTCAACGAGGACGATAGATGGAGGCTACGAATTCTTGCCTTCGGGAGAAGACGGGTGGCAGCGCCTACGTGACAGCTGGCAACAACTCAACGGGCTAGTTGGGACCGATATGCCATCAATCGGACGTTGGTCCGACATGGCTCGACATCTTCACTTTGCTGAACCGCACGATCTTGCCGACATCGCTAGCAGAGACTGGCCTAGCGTAAGACAGTCAATTCTCGACGAACTCTTTCTGGATGATCCGTTGCCCGTCGACGTCAACGATCTGAGCGAGCTGACGACTACCGATCCGACTGGCCCAGTTTCGACGCAGCTGAACTGGGACGTCCTAGACCCTGACGGATTCGAAAGGGTTGTGCTGGAAATCGTTGCTTCGCTCGACAACTACGAAATGCGACTCGGCTGATGGGCATTAATGCACCCGATAAGGGCCGAGATCTGTCCGTCGACAGAGTTGTTGCTGACGCTCTCGGCGGAACAAAGCGACTACCAGTAGTCATTCAATGCAAACACTCACGGTCTCGAAGCGTTGACCTTGGACGACTGCACGAAATCACTAGAGCAGGCGAAACTCTGGCCCGATGCGAGATTCAGAGTGATCATCATCGCGACGTCCGGAAACTTTACACAGCAGGCGGTTGAGTGGGTCGAGCGACGGACAGCGGCGGGCGAATTTCCAGCAGTAGAGCTCCTTGGTCAATCAGATCTTGAACGCCTACTTGCCGCCCGTCCAACTATTCGCAAGGCATACGGCCTCTAGAGTCCATATGGTCTACCCCATTCGAACAGGGGCTGGAAATTTTCATTTTCGACCCGGCCTACGACAAACCCAAGCTCAGTCGAGATCTCGTCTTCGATCCTCTCAATCCATCGCATCATCCGCCGTCGAACAGATGGATTGAGGCCATCAACTCCTCGGACATCCGAGGTCGGGTCTGAGTCATGCAGCCAAAAGACAACGACAATAGTCAAACCTGAGAGTCGCCCCTCGGAGATCTCGATATAGCCTCGTCGAGCAGCCTCCAGCATTCTGTTGCCGATTCTCGGGTCGTCAAGTCGTGACGTGGCAAGAAGTTCAACGCCATGTTCAGGACCAGTGACATCATCGTAGCTGTGGTGGATGATGCGGAGGTCAGGGAACGAACCAAAGGTACCATCATCCACCGAGGTCCCGAATTCGTTGACTAATAGCCACTTCCGAAGTGATTCAAGTGATCGATATCCACGACCGACTCGGGAGTATCTTGCAGAGCCGGATGGGGATATTGTTGCTAGATCCACAACGGACTGTTCAGATAGTTGCTGATTGGTGTGGGCTGCAGCATGCTTCGCAAACTGGTCCGTAGAGTACATCCAGAAAAGATCCATGCCTCCCCTGCGAGACATCTCATGACGTAGCTCTGGTCGAGGCCCAAGTCGGTCGCCGCCATTGTTGGTCCACCACCAGTCCTTCTTCTTTTCCGCTGTAACGAGGAGAATCCCGGCTGGTTTTGGCTCCTGCTGAGCGCGCTCCAAGATTTGTTTCCATATCACCAAATCCCCGTACTGCGACTGGTACGTGAGACCATCGAAAGTAAATCGACCGCCGTTCGGTCCGTCTGACTTGCCGCTGTCCAAATAGCCAGGCGGAATCTGAAGATCGTACCGTTCCTCTGCATCTTCGAGCATGAGGTCTAGCTGATCTTGATCTGCTGGCGGAGGGCCAACATCGCTACCTACGATTCGATCGATCTCCTCACGTATGGGATCAGCCTGCGAGGGGGTTGCCAAACCCGAGTGAACTTGTTCGACTGCCGCGATGATTCGTTCATTTGCCTTCTTCAAGGCCGACATTAGCTCATCAGGCTGAATATTGAGGCCGGATTTGGCGAGGTCAAGATCTGCAACTTGCCGCTCCAACTCGTCGACCGTCCCTTGTGCCTTGTCTAGTACTGATTTTGTCCTCTTTCGCCTCTGGTCGATTACGGCAAGGCGCCCAACTTGAAACTCAAGTCCGACATGATGCGGAATCCAAACTCGGTTTTTAAACACCTCAAGAATGTCCAGGAACTGCTGCCTCGTTTCCTCCGGTAGCCGGTAAAGATCTAACAGGACATTCGTGTCAAGCACGATAAGACCCTCATTCCAGAGGGCCTGATAGGCATCTGCCGTCGGGGAATAGAAACCCTGAAAGTTCGAACGCATGATTAGGCACCTCGTCCCATTCCCAGAAACTCTAGATCAAGCTCTGGTAATCAACTCAGCATTTTCCGTCGCCGCTCAAGGAAGGCACGCACCCGTTCGTCATGACCTGCGTAGTCCGCCATCTCGCGGGCCAGTCGATCTGTCGCTCGCATGAGGGACGGATTAGAGCGTCGGGGAATGTCTAGCGTCTTGTTCGCATGGTCGACGGCTCTGTCCAAATCACTTGCCCGGAGTGCGATTAGTGCCCGGCTGCCCTCGATCTCACTGATGCGCATCGGGTTTGTCGGAGTTCCGTCGGAGTTAGTGAATTCTCGTTCAAGACGGTCGGCTAGTCGGGCCGCTCGCTTGTTCTCACCGGCGAGGAGAAGGCATCGCATGCTCATCCAGTCAAATTTGGCGTGGTCGAGTACAAGATGATGCTCGGGATTCGGCGGTTCCGGGTGACGTTCCAGAGCGAGCTGGGCTGCACCGAGCGAGCGGTTCATTTCTTTGAGATCGCCGAGTCTCGCCCAGGCTTCGGCTTCTTGAGTTGCGAGCTGAACGAATACGCCAGTTGGTTCGTGATCACTGAGGTGTTGTTGTCCGGCTTGGGATGCAGCGATGGCGTGATGCCACTCTTCACGCGTCAGTGAGATCCAGACTCGAATTTCATGGGCCCATCCAATGATGCTCTCGTCGTCGACGTCGTGGCCGAGTTTCAATGCAGTGCGTCGGATTTGCTCGGCCACGTCGCTGTCGCCCAGGTCGTGGCTCAGCGTCGACAACAGCAACGCTCCCCAGCCGGCCAACTCCAGAATCCGCCGGTGGGAGTCGAGCGATGTTCGCCGGTCGAGCATCGACTCAAGTTCTCGATACCACGACGCTGCCTTGAGCCGTCAGCATGGCCGGGTCGGCCGATCGGTAGTCGACGTTGAGCTGGTCGATCCGATCTTGCATTACATCTAGGTCGTCGGCCGAAACCACGGAGTCTCGGATTTGAGCGGCGAGCTCCACCAGGTCTTCGTCCTCGTCGACGGGGAACGCCTCACCGAACAGCTCGTCCAGCAATGTGGCGTAGCGCTTGCCAGGTTCGTTCTCTCCGGCTTCCCAGCGCCGCCACATCCGCAGCATCGATGCAGTGTCAGGAAGCTCCTCGTCAGCCAGATCTCGGAGAGCTGAGATGGCGTCTCGTTGGGTCCAGCCCATGCGGTCTCGCCCGTCGGCCAGTCGTTGAGACCAGTCGAGTGTAGTTGGGTTGTCCGGGGTTTTGTCCGTGGCTGTCACTGGTTTGTCCGGGGTGTCGGCGTTGATGATGCGTTCATGACCGATGATGAACTACTCGATATCGAGCTTCGTCTTGAGCTACTGCGCCACCGCCTGGAGGACATGACCGACCGGGTTACGGCGCTTGCTGATGCTGCTGGGCCGCTTCCAGCGCCGCAATGCGACGATCCATCTCGCTCATTGCCTCGCTCATCGAATCGAGTTGGGCAACAACGGCCTCATAGGCGGCGGACCCGTTCTGATTCGAAGGGGCGTCGAGATGAGCAGCGTTGACGTCGGTGCGAACGAAGGTGCCTCTCCCCTGCTGGGAGTAAATCAAGTTCTGTTCCCGCAGGACCCGCAGAGCGCTTTGCACGGTCATGTTGGCCACCTCGTATTTGGCCATCAATTCAGCGGTGGTCGGGAGCTGATCACCGGGGTCCAAGTGGCCGTCTCGGATCGCCGAGCGAAGGTCGTCGGCGATCTGCTGGTAGGCGGCTCGGGAGTCGTCGGTAAGACCCATGAATGAAGTCTAACCCCGCTTGACGAGCTGGTCTTCTAGTCAACCTGGACAAACTAGTAGACTTTTACCAGCTAACCTGATAAACCTAGAAATATCGTGACAAGCAGTCACCAGACAAGAAGAGAGAAGAAGCGATGAGAAACGTCCCGATTGATGAGCAGCGGTTCGCTGCTAAAACCATTGGCCTGTTGGAGATCGTTCCCGGAGAACGACTTCGACACTGGCATCCAGAAGCAGACCCCTGACGGTGTGCCGATTTGGAAGGTCCGCATTCTTGACCCGTGAGGGTGATGACCCGACCCGCCGTCCCGAGATCACCGAGGTCAAGGTCCCGCATCGGACCGAACCGCAACTGGACCCGGCGGTCAAGCCGTTGTTCGGTGGCTTGGTTGGGTTGGTGTGGTCGTCGAACTCTGGTGGTGGGTTGTCGTTCCGTGCTGACTCGATGGCCACCACCGAACGTCCGTCGACCAAGCGTGCGGCTGAGAAGGCTGCGGCCTGAGCGCCGGGTGGGTGAGACACGGTGACCGGGCAGAGCCTCCTTTCCTCTTTCAGGGTTCTGCCCGGTCACCTCTCCGCTCACTGTGGTTTGAGGAGTTGACGATGATGAATCCGATCTATCGAATCTGGTGGCGACTCCTGATGGATCTCCGCCCCATCACCCGCTACAGCGCTGAACGTCTCCCACCGTCTCGCCCCGGCCGCTGTCCGTTTCCGCACGCTTCGCCCACTTCGCTGTCGGCAACGTCCTCCAGGTCGCTGGTAAGTGTCTACGGGGTTGGCGGTGTGGGCGTTGCTCGAATCGTTCCGGTGGGGCTTCGTAGCGTGGGTGACCGCGGCGGTGTCGGTTCGAGCTGGTGTTCCAGTTCGCTCGTGCTCGATCGGCTACACGCGGTGTTGGTGTGGTTGGTGGGTTGGCGTGAAGCGTGGCGTATCCGCCGGCGGTGGCCGTCCGACTGGGCTGTTCGTTGCCGCTAAGACAACTAGGGTCCAGGCCGAGGTCGGCACGTCAAAGGAACCAATCGCATCAGCCACGCTGCGCCCGATTGCCGATCACCCGAAGATGGGATGGTGGCCCCGCATCGAATGGCCGGTCGTGTCGTGGTGGGTTGGCCCACCACCCGGCCGGTCCTTCATCGCATTGGAGGAAGTGGCGGGGCAGTTGGCGGCGAACATGTCGCACTGCATCGACGTTACGCCGTCGACTTCGACCGAGAATCCGACTCCTACGGTCGCCTCGTCGTCACCTTCGCCGACCCACTCAACGGCAACAATCGACCCGACCATCCCCGCCGCTGAAGCTGCCACCGAGATGGCCGGCCGCATGTTGGCACTGGCCTTAGTGCCCGATGTCGATGAGTGGGAGGGCTACTAGCCATGGCATTTGACGATTGGTCGTCGGTTCGACAACCGTCCACTGGTGTTGCCGTGGGGGCCATGCCCACACATCCTCATCGGTGGCCGCACCGGATCAGGCAAATCCGGTGTCACCAACGCCATCATCGCCGCCGTCGCCGGGCGAGCCGACACAGTGATCTGCGGTGTCGACTTGAAACTCGTGGAGCAGTGGCCGTGGCGGTCCCGCATGACCGTGTGCGCCACCACACCCAGCGAAGCCGACCACCTCCTCGCTGACATCCGCTCACTCATGCAACAACGTGCCGAACTGCTGCAATCACGGGGTCTGCGGATGTGGTCAACCTGAGCTTGGCCCGTGGGTGCTCCTGGTGGTTGACGAACTCGCCGAACTAGCAGGCCTCGACCCCGACGCCCTCATCCAAGCCATCTCCTCTGGCGAGACCAAAGACGTCATCCGCAACGGCCGCAACGCCGCCCAAATCCGCATCGCCCTGCTCGGGTCATTGGCCCGGTTGGCTCGGTTCTGCGGCATCACCATCGTCGCCGCCACCCAATACCCCTCGCACGAAGTTGTCGATCAACAGATCCGAACCCAAATGAGCGTCCGCATCATGCTGCGGGTCACCTCCGGTGAACAAGTCGACGTGTGCCTCGGCCGGGGCTACGGCAAACGCATCGGCGTTCGCTCCATACCCGCCAACCAACCCGGCGGGCTCTGGATGGCCGGCCACCCCGACCACCCCGAACCGCGTCAGAGGCCGAGCCCACTACCTCACCGACGACCACATCACCGCACCGCAGCCGACTACCGCCCACTCTGCGCCTGGCCGCACGAACTCGTGTTCGGTGCTCGGTCCGGCTCGAGCTACCCGAAGCCTCATAGGAAGACACCGGCCATGACCACTGACTTCGAACAACTACGAGCAAACGCCCCATTCCCCGGTGACCTGCTCTGCGAACTACTCGCCGCCGAGGGCTACTGGTGGCGGTTGGGACCTGATCCAACTGATCCGTTCATCACTCGTGGCCCTTGGGTCGAAGCAATCACCTTCGCCCACCACGACCGAACAGCCGCCAAATCACGCGAGCGTTCCTACGCCTGTCGCTGTCGTTCGCTTTGCTGTACGAAGTCGACCTGTACACCAGCGTCACCGAACTCGACCACCACCAAGTCGTCCTGTTCCTCAACGCCACCGCCCGATGGGCCCAACTCGACCAGCCCCGTCACCATCGACGGTTCCCTCGCCACCCGCACTCCTCCTCACCTGCGGGAACCTCGAATGACCACAAACACCGCAACCGCCACCACCGAGGTCGAGGCTCGTGGCCATCGGTCTGCTGGCTGATCCCTCTATCACTAGTGGCCCTTGGGTCGTTGGCCACCCCTACCCTGGGAGTCGCTGCCGCCAGGCAGCGGGGTGCCTATTCACGACACGCCATGCAAACCGGTACCCGTCCGGAAGGTGGCAACTCGGCCAGCCGCAGGCCCAGCCCCACACTCCTTCGCCGCGAACAACCGTGCCGCTCGCCGACTCGGATCCGCCGTGCCACCGTCGATCACTCGAACCGCCTCGATCGTGGCTGCGGTGGTGTTGGCGGTTGCTGGTGTCGCTGCGGTCTGGCTGTCCTCGACCATCGCCAGCGCGGTCAAGCGTCGTCGACAGTGACTGCCGTGGCCGCTGCGGCTAGCTGTGGGCTGCTCCTGGTCGTGGCCGCCGTGGTGGACCAGTGCCGGCAAGAGGAACAGGCGATGACGCAACCGAAGGCGAGCAGACGAGCACTGACCAACGAAACCGGTGACGGGTTTGTGACCGTTACCGCTGAGCGTTCTGGATTTGCCGGAGGCCGTAGCCGGAGCCGGGAGCGCCTAGCGGGAGGCGCAGGCGAAGGCCGAAGGCCTGAGCCACCAGGGCTTGTCTCTGTGCCACAACGGGCCGCAACTCCCCGAACCGACCTTACGCCTGGGAAGAACTCTCAAGACCTCGACCATCGGGTTCCGAGGCCAAGACGCCGTAGAACCTCGCCGCCGCCTACTGGCCCACCGTCCAAGCGCCACGAACCCGGCCGCAGAAGCCCTACAGCGACCAACATCAACACCGGTCACCGACGCACCGACGCCAGTCGACCGGTGCCATGATCATCGCCCCCGGCATGGTCCAACTCCGAGTTTTCGACCCCCGCACGAAAGACCCCGCCTCCATGGGAGCACAAGCCACCACGACAGACGACGAAGAGTCGCCGAGATCGAGACAGCTGCTCGACTTCCTCGACGACCTCCAAACCGACGACAACACAGGACGACGGCGACGCAGTCAGACGGGATCGTCACCGAATTCTCCGCCGCCTCCAAACGACGCCTCGGCCGCACCATCGCCTCCGATCGACTGGCCCTCCGTCATCCTCCCCGGCCACCGCCTCGCCCTCATCACGCTCACCCTGCCCGGCGATTGGCGAACACTGGTGCCCAACACCGGATCGACTTCTACCGGACTCCTCCGCCGAAGTTCGACAAACGCTACAAACGAGCCACCGGCAACCCCCTATCGCCACCGTCTGGAAACGAGAGTTCCAACGCCGAGGCGCACCCCACTACCACCTCCTCGCCCCACTCCTACCAACAAATCAACGACCAACCCGTCAAAGAATGGATCTCCCGCACCTGGTACGAAGTCGTCGGCTCCGGGGACCCCAAACACCTCGCCGCCGGCACCGGAGTCGACTGGTCCCAAGGCATGCGCATGTCCGACGCCAACCGAGCCGCCGCCTACTTCACCGGCTACTCCACCGGCAAAGCCACCGACAAGGCCTACCAAGACCAAGCCCCCAACGACTGGCACAACACCAACGGCTCCATCGGCCGCTGGTGGGGCACCCTCGGCCTCGAAACCACCACCGCCGAACTCCGCATCACCGACGACCAACATCGTCGAAACCAAACGCCTACTCCGCAAAGCCCAATCGCCGCCCAAAAACGCACCCGCACCAGTCACGCACCCGACGCACCAACACCGACAACCGGCGAAGATCACCTACCGCCAAGTCCAACCGCCGATACCGACTCTCCTCACTCAACGGCGGAGCACGTAACGGCTGCACCTACCTCACCAGCGACGGCCCAGCGCTCGCCGTCGCACTCGCAAGAGCCCTCCACCCCGACACAACCTGGCCACCAGGCCAACCACGGCCACTCCCCTAACCACAGACCCATCATCCCCAACGAAAGGACGACGACATGCCCTCGACCAACGACACTGAGCGACTCACCCTGACCGTGACCGAAGCAGCAGAACTGCTCGGCATCAGCCGAGGCACCGCCTACGAATGCGTACGCACTGGCGAGATTCCATCAGTCAACTTCGGCCGACGAGTCCTCGTCCCACGCCGCCGGCTCGAAGCTCTGCTCAATGCCGAGACCGCCATTAAACCGAGCGAAGCCGCCTAGCCCCTGATGGCCTCGAAACGACCAGCTCCAGGAATTGAAGGCAAGGGCCCAGGCGTCTGGGAGTTGGTCGTTGATGCTGGCCGTGATCCGCTGACCGGCAAGCGACGACGAGTAACCCGCCGCTTCCGCGGCAACCTGACGGAGGCCAAGCGGGCTCGGGCGAAGCTCATTACCGAAGTCGGCCAAGGTCGACACGACGGCACCAGAGCCACGGTCGACTACCTCTTCGGTGAGTGGACTAAGGAACTCGAACGCAAGGGTCGAGCTCCGAGCACGATCGCTGGTTACACATCCCACTACCGCCACAGCGTGCGGCCGACACTTGGCTCGGTCGAGGTTCGAAAGGTGACGACGAAGATGCTCACCGACCTCTACGGGGCTCATCAAGCGAGGGGCGTCAAGCCTGCTACGGTCTACCAGATCCATGCCGTCATCTCATCGATGATGACACAGGCTTGCCGTTGGGGATGGCGAGACTCCAACCCAGCCCAATGGGCGGAACCACCTCGTCGGGCCGACGAGCTGCCAATCGTCCCGACCCCCAACGAAGTCCTGACTCTCATCGAGGCGGCCAAGAGCTCACGCCGTCCCATGTACGCCAGAGCGATGTTGCTGGCCGCAACAACCGGCATTCGCCGCGGCGAACTCTGCGCCCTACGCCGTGATCGCAACGTCGACTGGGACGGTGGCATCCTGCGAGTCACGCACAGTATCACAGATCTTCCAGGGCAGCCGTGGTCCGAAGGTTCGACGAAGAATCGCCGACGGCGCCAGCTCGCTGTCGGCGCCAAGACGATTGAGATCATGCGTACACAGCTTGGCTTCATCCAGCAACGGGCCGATGCCTGCGACTGCGATCTGGTCGAGGACCCGTTCCTGTTCTCCGCCTCGCCTGACAGTTCCGAACCGCTCCGCCCGGGAGCGATCACGCTCTACTTTGGGCGCCTCCGCTCACGTACCGGCCTCGACCATCTCCAATTCCGACACCTCAGACGGTTCATGGGCACATACGGCCAAGACCTAGGCTTCTCGTTGGCCCAGGTTGCGGCACGGGCCGGCCACGATCCAGCGGTCGCTGGACGGCATTACTCGGGCTCTGTTCCAGAAGCCGATCGGGCCTTAGCGCAGGCGATCGACGATCTTCTCGACTAGCACCGGAACAGCGAGTAGTCGTGCCAGCGGGGCAACACTGCAAAATTTCTGCTATGTAATCAAAATTTCTGCTATGTAATAAGGTAGGGCTTGAGCAAGGAGGGAATAGTAATGGCGGAAACTCAACTCGAACGTTTGATGGATGACTTTGTCCGCAACGTTGTCAATCGTGTCGTGACACTCGAGGAAAGGGATCCGGAAAATGGAGAATGGTCCGAAGCCAATCTAGGCGGTGGCGGCCCAGCGGCCGGCGCCGATCTCCGGGCGGCAATCACGTTGTCGAATGTCGGAACCGAGACATACGTGCGCAACATCGAAGTCCGTGCTGTCCGAAACGTGTCCGCACCATCGAGTTTGACTATGTACTCATCAGAGGACTACGCCGACGAAGTTGCGCGAGTCCACTTTCAGTTTCCTAATGTTCTATCTTCGGGTGAATCGACCGACACTGTTTACGTTTACCTACGAGGTGTAGAAAGTTACAACTCTTACATGAGCCTGGGTGTCTATGCAGAGATAGTACCGCAAGGCCACTATTGGTCTGATGTTGTCGCCGATTGGGACCTATAGAAGACTGGCCGGGCAAGGTTCAAGGACAAACGATGCGAGATCTTGACGGCACGGTTGTGCTTGGCGATGGAGGAGTAGGCGATCTTGCAGGCGACGCCGAGCCTGTCATACGTGCAGCAATCTCGAACATGAAATCGCTACACGACGCACCGAACGTGCCGACTGGTGAGACTCTCTTGATTCCAGCTGGACGATATAGATTGCGTCGACCATTGGTCATCGATCGTCACATTCGACTTGTCGGCGAAACCGGATCGTCTGGTAGCCCGAGTACCAGGTTCGAATTCGCGCCGGGATCCCCTGGAATAGTTATTGCGCCCGGGGCTGCCAGCACTATTGTGGAAAACATCGCCCTCTACTCAGGTCATATAGAGACCTGGACACCGCAAACTAGGTATTCAATTGGCGATCTTGTAGCTCCGACCAAACCGAACGGTAACGTGTATGAGCGGATCGGGGCCCCGGACAGGCCACGTACCAGAGAGCCAAGATGGCCGGGCCGTTTCGAAGCAGCCGTCGTAGATACACCCAAAGGACGGATACGGGGAGGTTGGAAACCGGTTCACGCGGCAGGCGTGATAATGCTGACGAAGGCGCGTCTAGATAATCTGAAGATCGAGAATTTTGCAGGTCACGGCATCTCGGTTTATGGAAACGTGCGCGAGGCCCGAGCTGGCAACACAAGTGGTTGGCGGGTTGATTCCACTCAGACGATAGTCAATCATGGCAGTGGGTTGTTCGTCGAGGGCCGAGACGCCAACGCTGGAGTGGTTGTTGGCCTTAGTTCGAGCCTAAACAGACTTTGGGGAGTCCACGATAACTCTTTCCTGGGGAACACATATGTAGGATGCCATGCTGCAGACAATGATCAAGGACCTTATCTGTCTGAGAACATAAATGCTGCGAATGTCTTCGTTGGCTGTTACTCCGAAGGTCCTCACGCTGAAGACAGCGTTAAGGGATCATCAGGTAGAGGACGGACGGTATTTCTTGGCGGGCAGCACGGTGCACAGTTCCGGGCTGACAATACCGCGACAATCATAGGGTCTCGGCCGGCTGGGCGAAGCGGACCACAAACGATCCGTAGTCTGGCAAGCGGAGGCCAAGTCGAAACTCGTCTTGGGGAACACGCTCCAATTGTTGATGGCAACGCACCATTGACGCGTCAGGAGATGCCGGCCTTTGGATTTGGGTTCGAGAGCAACGACGGACACCTCGAAATCTGGCAGAATCGATGGAATCTGCCAACCGCCAGATTCGGATTCACTATCCGTCGTGACCCCGTTCAGGAACACCAACTGACGTTCACGGGCCGAGACAGCTTTGAGCAAGGGAAGGTAGTCCTGCCTTCGGGTATTCAGCTCGGAATGTCAAGGCAGGCTCCGGTCTCAGTTTCGAGTGATCGGAGATTTACTCAAAAGGGCACACATTTTGTTGGCGATCAGTGGCTTCGTAGCACCTTCAAGGAGAATGAACCGTGGCTAGGAATGGTGTGCGTTCGGGCCGGTGAGGGAACTCGGTCTTGGGGCAAGTACGTGTTCAAGGCAGGTGATCGTGTCTCGCCTTCAACGGAGCTCCCCGATGCCTACTTCACCTGCACAGCGGACTCATCAAGGCCCGACGAGCCCAACTGGGACGATGCCACAGCCGCTGGCGAGACTGTCACAGACACCAACGGAGTCGAGTGGATTCGCGGCTATGCAGTGCAAGGCGATCTCGGATGGGAAGCACCGCACAGATGGGCCGCACAAGTTGACGTTGAGCTTCACGATCTCGTTACAGCACTCGCGGGCAGAGACCTGTTCGTCTACCGAGCGGTCCTTATTGATGGCCAGCCGGTCCGAGGAGTTTCCGGTCAAACCGGCGGCGTCGAGCCACGCTGGCCAACAGGGTCGCTGACTGCTGAAGTCGAAGACGGTGCCGTGACTTGGCAAACCTTTGCTTGGAGGAGCCAGCCGTCTCGATTCCGCAACTTCGGTCCAATCGATACAGTTCCGTAGATTGATGTGCCGTTTGAAGTGGCGCCACCCTCAACGAAGATCCGTCGCTACTGAAAGCTGCCAATAGCACTGCCATCGCAGGCGATATCTTACCCAAGCCGCTGGGACCAGGCGTCACGAGACACCCGACAGAACCGCAGAACTCAGCAGGTTTTGACACTCCCTGGACGACCGGAGCTGGACTTTAATCCATTGGTCCTGGGTTCGAATCCCAGCAGAGGTCCAAATGGCGCTCGCGCCCGTGACCTGGGAAAACTCAAGTCGAGGGGTGACAGCGGACCGGCGTCGCAGCCTACAGCAGTGCCATCGCACTGCCATTACGCCGTAAGAGCCCCGTTCCACAGCCCGAATTACCGTTCGACCTCTTCGACACTCAAGTTTGAGGCTGAGAAGAAGTGAGTGCGCAGGCCAAGAGACTTGAACCGACAGCGAGGACCTGGGATTGGGTTCACAGATTAGGGTCGTATCCAAAGACGACTCGTCTCAGGCCCTCGTCGAGTTCTTCAACTTCGACCAGAATGGTGTCCCCGGGCTGAATATATTCTTCGACGTCCACGAATCCGGGATGGAAGTCAGCAATTCGTGAGTAGTGAAGTATTCCGTTGACACCGCCTCTCGTTTGCACAATGCCGTATCTCGGCTCGACGAACACAACCTCGCCTTCCACGACATCACCTACGCGCAGACTGTCGTCCCACGGCCGAAACTGCTGCCGTGGCGGTGGCGGGGGCACGCGACGGCCCACGGTGGAGGGTCCACGATCAGCGTCTGAAGGAAATTGCTCCGACATCTCCCCCGCTTCGTCTCCGTCAGAGTAAACGTGACCCGTATCGCCGATGACCCTATTTAGCTCATCTCGAATGTCCACGGCGAGTTCATCCATCACCTTGAGAACTGTCGCTAGTCGGAGGCTGAGATTCTTGGCTAGCTCGGGCACCTCCATCCCCGGTTTGTAGGTGTCCTCGTGAGTTAGCTCTCCCCACGCATTCTGCAGCAAGGTTCGAACCTGGATTTCGCACGGGACCGTTTCGACTGAGCCTGCCCTTGACACAGGGACCTTGACAAGCAGATGGTACCCGCGGTAGCCGCTGTCCTTGGGCTTTTCCAAATAGTCACGAGATTCGACAAGAGTCAGAAACCCGTCAGTCTTTTCAGGTTGACAGTTACTCTCTACATGGGACGCTACGGCGTACACATCCGTTGTCGTATTGCACGTTATCCGAGTGCCAACGACATCATGGACAGCACCAAAGACGCCTTCAACGTCGACCACTGGCGTTTCAAGATCGTCAGCATCAGCCTTTTTACGAACCTTCAACCAAAGGCGTGGCCCCTGCTTGACTCGGCCAGATTCCACCTTAGCGCGGGACCGTTGACTGACGGGAAGCATCTTGAGAAGTTCTTCCAGGGTATGATTCAGATTTTGACGTGCAATATTGTAGGTAGGCACGCGAGATTCATACTCTGAAAGAAAGGCTGCTCGATTGGTCTGGGAAAAATCGAAAGGCGTTTCACGCATGGATATGACTCCTAGCTAAGTGTCAATAGATGCGGCCGCCGCTCCCTGGCCCACTTGGATAAAACTGAGGCACCGGTGCCGGAGTCAGACTGCAATCGATTTTACTACGGACTGTGCACACGCTATGTCAACCGTTGCCGGAGTGGATGATACCGGAAGGTGCACAACGACACTCGCCTGCAGGCGCGACACGACACGTTGAGCGATGGCTCGCTCGGCGGCAAGCATTGATCCCATTCGCGTTGTCACACCCCTGGACAGCCTCCAGCGCTGCGATGCGACGATCCATCTCGGTTATCACCTCTGACATCGAGTCGAATTGGGGGACAACAGCCTAGAACGTCACCAGGCATCACGCACCGTTGACAGAACTGTCACCAATGTCGACACCGAGCACCTCCCGGTGCCCCTCCGCTGTGATGGTAGGTGGCATCGAGGTAGACGTAGGGGAACTCAATGTGGCCAAGTGTCGATACCCAATGCTACGACGAAGTCATCAACCGATCGGGTCGACACACCGTTCACGTAGGCTTCCATCACCACCGCGTAAGTGCCTGGTCGATCCGCCGTCAGGGTTCGAGAATGTCGGGGAAGAACGATCCTTTCCGGAACTTCGGGCTCCCCAATACGAGATCACCGGCCTTGGTCGACCACACCCTCGGGCGGTGCCCGTTGCGATGTGTCAACCGCTCCCCAGCGCGTTCATAGCGCTCCGCTCCGATCGCAACAGCGGCTTCGGCTTCGATCAGTTCCTGGACCAGGCAGCGGACCAGATCTCGGATCAGGTCGGTGCCGTCACCGGCATCAACCGCGTTCAACAGTTCGTTTATGGCAGACTCAGACAGAGCCATCGGTGTGATCACCTTGGGTGCACTTGCAGGTACACACCGAGCATCACGCCGGTGGCTCAACCAGTCGTGGACCCTCCCCAAAATCCCACCAACTCCAAGGGACTCATAGTTGTATTTGGATCTATTCGCAGCAGATGTTGCCGCATGTGTCAACATTCTTAGGTGGACATCGACCTGCTGACAGCTGTTGTGGGGCTCGCCGCTGCTCTGATTGGCGGAGGTGGTGGCGCATATCTAACCGGCCAAGAGATGACTCTTGCCGCTGCACGACGAGCGGACAGGAAGGCGATTCTCGATGTCCTGCTACCTCAGGTGGCATCGCAAGCCAAGACTTCTTCACCTGACACCGTTGCCCTGTACCCGATCCTCCGGAAGCAAGCTGAGGAAGATCGCCCTGAGTATTGGATTGCGGTCTTTTGGGTAATTGGA
>CBDCFR010000006.1:0-14566 GCA_965216355.1 Acidimicrobiales bacterium | reverse complement strand
GCGTCGACTTGGCTGCGGTGGTCGACAACCTCATCCCAAGCCTCATCATCATCGCCATCCTCGTTGTAATCGCTCGCCCGCTGGCGGTGTACGCCTCCACGGCGGGCACGTCGGTCGACGCTCGTCACCGGCGGTTCCTGATGACTTTGGCTCCTCGTGGTGTGGTGGCGGCTGCGGTGGCGTCGCTGTTTGCCGTCGAGCTTGAGCATCACGACATCGATCCCGGGCCGCTGGTTCCGGTGGTGTTCACGGTGGTGGTCGGCACCGTGCTTCTGGCCGGGCTTGGGGCCAAGTCGGCCGCCAATCGTTTCCGGGTGGCTCGTCCTCGGGCCAACGGCGTGGCGCTGATTGGTGGCGGTCCGTTTGCCATCGGTCTGGCCCGAGAACTTCTGACCGCAGGGATCACCACGATCCACGTCGGGCTGACCGATGAGGATGAGCGGATGGCTGCTCAGGCCGGCCAGCTGGTGTTTCAAGGGCGGTTGGACGGTGAAGAATTCCACGAGGCGATGACCGAGCTCGGTATTCGCCAGGCGGTGGCGCTTTCGGGCATCGACCACCTCGACATGTACGTTCTCGGGCAGATCGCCGAGGTCGTCGGGTCGGAGCACCTGTATGGGCTCTACGATCCGTCTCGTGAAAGCCACGAGGTCGCATCGAAGGTGATCGCCCCGGTCACGGTGTTGCCCCAGGAGTACACGCCCGAGCGAGTGCATTATCTGACCGAGTCGGGTGTTGGTGTGCGCACGGTTATCGCGGCGTGGGCCGGGCTGCCGGGGTGGCTGCCGGTCTGTGGGATCGAGGTGCAGTCGCAGCAGGTGATCTTCAACGTCGACCCGAATCAGCTGGCCGACGACGACCTGGTCATTCAGATTGGGCCTGGTTTGAACACCAATCGGGAGTATCGCCAGCACTAGTTTCGGCTGTATTGGCTGAATCAGAGGCCAGCGCCGCGGGGACAAGACGTTCCCGTAGGAAGGTCACGATGTCTCGGGACTGGCGGTTGGCGACGGTCGGCGGGAACGTTCCAGTTCGCTGTGGTGCCAATGACCAGGTCATGGTCGGGAGCCACGGCGAGGGTCTGACCGCCGTAGCCGGATGCCACCACGAATCGGACCGGTTGATCTTCAACCCACCAGTGGAATCCGTACTTTCTCCCGTCTGTGGTCTCGATTTGAGGGCGGGTTGACGAGTCGATCCACTCGGCCGGGACCAACTGGTCGCCGTTGGTGCGACCGCCGTCGAGAACAAGGCGGCCGATTCTTATCAGGTCAGTTGTTCGTAGTTCCAGCCCGGAGGCGGCGTTGGCTGAGCCGTCGGCCAGCACTTCCCATCGGGCCTCTGTGATCCCAAGTGGCTCGAAGAGGTTGTCATCGGCGTACGTGGGCAGTGGGGTGGTGGTGGCGGTTTCCACCAACCGGCCCAGCAAGTGGGACGCTCCAGATGAGTACTGGAAATGGGAACCGGGAGTGTGCACCGGCTGCCTGCTGATGTAGTGCTCGGTGGGATCTGCGGCCTGACGCCAGTTCAGGTACTCGTCGAGCTGTTCCTCGTTCCACTCCAACCCGGCCGACATGGTGAGCAGGTGGCGGAGTTGCAGGTTTGTGTTGTTGGCATCCAGGGGCCCGGTCGTGTCGAGCATTATCTCCCCGACGGTCTGTTCGACGGAGTCCAGCGATCCTTCTCCGATCGCCGCTCCGACCAGAAGCGAGGTGATGCTTTTGGTGACCGACCGGACGTCTCGCAGAGTCTCGGAGTCGCCGACGATGTACTCCTCGATTCCGAGACCATTGCCGCCGCACACGGCCAAGCTCTCCAGTCCGTCGATTTCTCGCGCCTCGGCCACGGCGATTGGCAAGGTCGGGGCGCCGTCTGTGGCGGTCTCACCCGCAGTAGTTGCGCAGGCCGATGTGAACAGCGAGATCGCCAACCCCAGTGCCCATATCGTCTGCCGACCGAATCGTCGGTGGGGTGCTGAGCCCTGAGCCGAGTGGCTAGGTGTGATTGGGATGATGAGGCTTCTCCCGGATTCTGACGGACGGATCACCGCGACCGTGCTTGTGCGGGCGCTCCCCAGAAACCTCTGTCATCGAATCACTATTCCCAAGTTTGGTTCCCAATCTAGTTGACCGGTCGTCTAGCGATTGTTATGGTAAACCTATGGCTGAAGAAGTGTCACCTCGTGAACGTCTTATCGAAGCGGCCGCGTTGCTGTTTCATCGAGACGGCTACAAACGCCGTCGGTGTCAACGAGCTGTGCAAAGCGGCCGACGTGCGCAAGGGCAGCTTCTATCACTTTTTCGACTCCAAGGAAGCCTTGGCCCGGGCCGCCGTCGATCGCAACCGACGTAAGACAGCACTCCAAGTGCTTGAGCCAAGTTTCAAGTCCGATGTGCCGCCCGTCGATCGCATTCTGCGCTACTTCGACACGCTGGCCGAAATAAACGGTCAGAGCATTGAAGACTTCGGTTGTGTTCTTGGCTGCCCGTTTGGCAACCTGGCGGCCGAGATCGGTGGCGAGGGTTTGATCGCTGAGGCGGTCGACGAGGCCTTCAGCGACATTCGATCCTACTTCGAGCAGTGTCTGCGAGACGCCAAGGCGGAAGGGGCCGACGTCGATCCCATAATCGGGGCCGAGCAGCTCCTGGCCTACATGGAGGGCGTCATTCTTGTGGCCCGATCTCGCAAGGATGCCGATCACGTTCGGCGCCTTGGTAAGCGGGCCCCGGCGGTTGTCGGGCTGTAGGTCCTGGAGACTCACTTGTGTCCTCTTCGCATTTTCGGTCGTGCTAGACGACCGGTCAACTATTCAAATTCCGAAATCTCTCAACCAACACCAACCAACCAACAGGAAAGGAGCTCATCATGAGCCTCATTAACCCCAACGCCCCCACCGGCCAGTCACCGGATTGGGTCACCTATGAAGGCACCCGTTTCCGGGTCGCCACCTTTGAAACATCGATCGACACCGATCTCGACACCGCCTGGGCCGAGCTGGCCGACAACTACGTGGGCGTGCAGAACGTGCAGCCGGCTATCGTCGCATCGTATGGCCTGCCCAACGAGCCCGAGATTGGGCCCGGAGCCGTGCGCCACTGTGATATCGACTTCAACGGCAAGGACGTCGCCATCAAGGAGCGGATCATCGACTGGGTCGACGAGCCCGATCACAAGGAGTACACCTACGACGTGTATGAGACGAAGGGCTTCCCGGCCAAGGTCTACAACACGTGGGTGGCCCGGCGGGGATCCGACGGCAAGACCTACATCCGCAACGTGTTCTACTACCGGATGCGCCCGTTCCCGATGACCTACTTCGCCGGCAAGCAGATCAGCGATGCCGCTCGGGGTGGAGTGCTCGGCTACAAGTACTACCTCGAGACCGGACAACCGGCCGCCAGTCCGGAAGCGATTCAGGCCCGCTATGCAGGCGTCGTCAATGTCGCTGGGGCGGTCGCGGCCTGAGCGGCGTTGGCGTGGCAAAAACCATGGTCGATGTGGGACTGGGTCGGATAAGCTGTTGCCTTGGTTGCATGGCTGCTCCGGCAGCAGCGACCAGTCCCACCCGGGCGTTTAACTCAGTTGGCTAGAGTGTCTCCCTTACAAGGAGAAAGTCGGGGGTTCAAGTCCCTCAACGCCCACAAAATGAAGGCCCGCTTTAACAGCGGGCCTTTGTCGTCTCCAATATCCTCGTGTTAGCGACCGCCCAACTGTTCGGGACCCGAACTTGGGACCCTTTGAGTGCCACGTTGCAAGATCGATAGACTCGGCTAGATATGATCCTGCCTCACGCACGGCCAACTGAGCCTAGATCTGCATGTCGCCAGTTTGATTCCTTGTAATGGCAGCACCTGGTAACAAGACGTGGCACGCGTTGACAACGTGGGGGCAGGGCTCCGCCACCTTCGAGCGTTTGGCGGGCCACGTTCTTCGCCTTGACGGGTTCAGCTCTGTTGATCCCAGTCAACCTCTCGGAGGGGCCGATGGGCTGAAGGATCTCCTAATCGAAAGGGATGGCATCACGTGGGTTGTCGCCGCAGCGTCCTGGATGGAGAGCCAGGACAACTCCGTCATCAAAGCAAAGTTCCTTTCGGATTTTGAAGGCGTCAAACAAAACGGCGCCCAGGGATTCGTGTTCATCACTAACCAGAGACTCAGCGTTGGTTTTCGTGAGAAGCTGAAAGCTGAAGTCGATTGCGACGATATCGAGATCTATCACTGTGAACGCATCGCTGGCATACTCGACAGTCCGGCTGCATATGGCATTCGCCTCGAGTACTTGGACATTCAGATGACTAAGGAAGAGCAGATCTCCTTCTTTCAAATCCTTAGTGAAAGCCAACTTTCGTCAATGAGAGTCGCTCTAGAGGAGCAGCGGCTGGCCGTCGAGCAAGTCGATCAAATTCGAGCAGCTGGCTTTCTTCGCAACCATGCAATCACTTTGTTTCAGGCATTCGCTGACTACAATGCAGTAGCCACCCGGCTAGTCAGTCCTATATCGCAACGACATCCAGATGACTTGGAGCGGATTCCCTCAGACTTTGATTTGCGGGATTTGCGCGACTTTAGGAAGCCGCTTTTCATGATGAAGTACTCTCTCCATGAGCCTGGCATAGTTCGCTACGCGAAGGTTCGGCAACGGCTGTTGGACGAGCTGATAGCAGTCATTCGAGGTGTAGACATCAGTTCATGGCCGGAGCTTGCCGAAAACCTTCAAAGTTCGCTTGAAGCACTGTGGTCCTTCGATTCTGTTGAACATATTCTTTCCTCATCGACAATGATGATTGGGCAGACTCCAGCATACGATCTCTATGAGCAGAAGCTTTCAGAGGCGACCAATGACCTAACGATAAACGGAGCAGGCCTCCTTGACCCCTTCAAGGCGCTCGCTATGGAGATCAAGGCTTTGTCTCAGCTGCTGCCATCGATACTGGAACAAGTTGATGAAATCTGTTCCGAATCCAGCCCGGGTTGGACGGGTTTAGGGCATATGGAGGCGTGGGCGGGCTATTCGACTGGTTAGGCCGGGTCAACGTTGCACTCTTGCGTCGCCGCCCTAATTGCGCCATCGATCGGAATGGTTGCCGGACCGAGGCGGCTGACAGAGGCAACTCGGTGCCGATAGATATCTTCTATCATCCTGGCGCTTGTCCCGGCCCAGTCGGACACTTCCCAAGTCTGATGCCCAGCCTCAATCTGAAACGTGATAGCGCTGTGGCGCAGTTCGTAAGGGACATATCGGTCAATGCCTGCTTCTTCGCAGGCGGCTTCCATCATCCGGCGCAGATTTGGTGCGTTGATGGGCGAACCGTATCGAGTCGTAACAACAAGCCCTTGGTCCTCCCAGCGAGAACCAAATCGATGCCGAGTCTCGGCTTGCGAGTCCTGCCAAGCTGCTAGGCAATCGGTGGTCGTTTCGTCGATAGGGACTGTGCGTAACGAGCGCCTTGTCTTTGGGGGAGCGAGCTGGTCGCCAGATGACATCTGGCGGTTGATGGTGACGGTCATTCCATCGAAGTCGAC
This sequence comes from Acidimicrobiales bacterium, assembly GCA_965216355.1. Classification (GTDB taxonomy): domain Bacteria; phylum Actinomycetota; class Acidimicrobiia; order Acidimicrobiales; family SZUA-35; genus JAHELU01. The sequence continues at coordinate 9,043 of CBDCFR010000006.1, read as the reverse complement.
ACAGCTCCACCGGAGTGCTCGGGCTTCCGAGGGGCGAAGGCCGTTGCGGCCGCAGAGATCGACGACGACTCGGAGTGGGAAGCGGGCGGTTTGCCAAAGACGCCGGTATTCGTCGTAGGTCAAGGTCCGACGGACACTAAGGCTACTGTCGCCGTCGTCGTCATCGGAGATCGTTCGACGCTTCTCGATGTCAGGCATCACGGAAAGATCAGCGACGTTGCGGTTGAGGTTGCCGAGGCGCATTTCGTTGCGGAGCGTGTTGATGAGAAAGCGACGCATACGGCGGACGGTTTCGGCGCTCATGGTTCGTGATCCGTATTCGCCGGCGGCTGCGAGTTTGAGGAAGCGGTCGCAGTCGGTGACGGAGAGCTTACCGATCTGTTTGCGGCCTAGTCCGGCCGTCACGACTTTGCCTCGCCACTCTTCCATTACGACCGTTTTGGCCGCTCGGTTCGCTTTGGGCTGCGACTCAAGATACGTCTTGACTGCCTGTTCTACCGTTCGGTTTAGGCCATACGGGTTGTCGAGTTCGGCGACTTCAGCTTGGAGTTCCTTCAGTGCTCTGAAGGCTTCGGTCTTGGTGCGGGCACGACGTTTCCGTCGGCGACGTTTACCGTCGGGCCCGACGGGCAAATCAATGCGGGCGATCCAGCCGTCGCCGTCACGTAGCACCGTGCCTTCGCCTCGTGCCCGTCGGCTCACGCTGCTTCCAGGTCGTCGAGGAATTGCGTCAGGTCGGTCTTGCGAATCAGTCGACGGGTGCCGATCTTGACCGAGCCGAGATCGCCGGTTCGGATCAGTTCATAGATAGTGCGTCGGCTGATGCCGATCAGGTCGGCTGCTTCCTCGACGCTGTATGCGAGCTTGCTCATGATGGAATCCTTTCAGGTCTAGGGGAGTGGTCGCCGCTGGCCTTTAGGCCAAGGCGGCTGATTGGAGTGGAGGAGCCGGGCGAGTTGGACGGCGAGGAGTGGTGCGTCGTTGGCGAAGACGGCGAAGCCTCGTTGGCCGTCTGCGGCGGGGCCTTGTGGCGTGAGCGATCGGAGTCTCCATCGGCGGTTAACGGTGCGGAAGCTACCGGGGGTCGTGATGGGGATGTGTCGGGATTGTCCGCCGTCGGTCAGCGAGCACCAGGCGGCAGCCGTGATGAGTTCACCTGTGTCGGTGTTGAGATAGTTGGTCTCGACTTGGCGGGCGACCCGGCGGGGTGCGGTTCGTTTCTGGGCTCGGATCATGTTGCGGATGACGCGCTTGATCTGGATGACGTCATCTGGCGTGAGAGCTACTTCGGCGGTGGCGGTGCGAAGTCCTCGTCTTCCCCAGAACGCTCCGATGGAGCCGTTGTCGTTGGTCCAGCCGTCGGGTCCGTCGGTTTGGTAGCCCTTGTCTTTGGAGGTGTAGCCACCGAAGTAGGCTGCGGCTCGTTTCGGGTCGATCGAGGCTCGTAGCCCTTCTTCGTAGTCGATGCGGGTTCCGGCTTCGAGATGGCGCTCGTCGCCCGATCCGACGGTTTCGAACCAGGCTTGGGACTGCCATTGAGCGAAGCTACGACCTTTGATCTGGTCGGGGACCGAGGCGAGGAGGTGGAAGTGTGGAGCGCCTCGCTTCTGAAACTCTCGAACCCACACGCATCGCAGTGGTCGGCCGGTGTCTCGTTTGAACTTCTTGGCCATCGAGTTGAGATGTTCCACAGCGACTTGTGGGGTCGGGGCGACGTCTCGCCAGTCGCCGGGGTAGGTCCAAGTCAGCATGACAAGGCGTTCGTCGGCGTAGCGGAGTCCGGCCCAGTCGACCGAGGCGATGTAGCACATCATCCGGCCTTTGGATCGGGCGGAGAATTCTCGGATGACGCCTTCGCTGTTGTCGGTTTCGTTGAAGAGGTCGTTCATGGTGTTCTCGGTTTCGTCGTCGATGCATCGGTCGCATCCGCATTCCGGTTCGTGAGCGCAACAAGCGCAGCCCAGGCCGCACAGGTCATCGCCTGCCGGGCCGGTGTTGGCCCACTTGACTCGCAACAGCCCGGGAGCGATGACCAGAGCCGCTCGTCGTTTGGCCGTTAGTCCGTTGACGAAGATCGCTGGGTCATCGTCGTCATCTGGCGCAGAACGTTGGTCGATGATCAGGTCGTCGGCGTAGTTAATGTCGGCGTCGATCACGTCGAGGCGTTTCGGGACGTTGGGCCACATCGCTGCTGCGGTGTCGACGGCTTGTTGTCCATGGAATCCGCCGACGTCATCTGTTAGGTCGGGCCACATCGGTTGCCGGGGTGGCAGGGTCAACGATTCGGTGCTGGTCATACCCGGTGCACTCCTACGCACAAACGGCGTGATATGGCATAAGAACAAGCCCTTGGCGTCGGCCTACGGCCTCCGCCTGCGCCTCCCGCTTGGCGCTCCCGGCTCCGGCTACGGCCTAGGCAACACGGGAGCAGTTGAAGGCATCGCCTGAGTGCAACGGACTGCCTGCGCTGACGGGCGCTCGAATGATTGACGATTGCAGACCCGGTCATCGAGAGCCCCTCCTTCCCATGTGTGCGGCGACGACCAGGAGCAAGCCGCAGACGACGGCAACAGCGACGGCCAACACTCCAACGACCGACGGTGGCGACGTCACTCGCCTCGCTACTTCAACCAGTAACGCTCCGGCGATGGCGATGGTCAGCGACCACGGCACGACTCGTAGGCAACGAAGGATCGGATCTGCGACACGGTTCTGCTCTCGACCGAACCTCGGGGTGATTGCGGCTCTTCCGGCGGTGAAGGGAGAACGTAGTGGGCTGCTCGCTGGCCGATCACATGACTTTTGGACTGGGGCGGGTTTGCATGGTGTGTCGTAGAAAGGCACCCCACTGCCTGGCGGCAGTGAATCCCAGTAGGGGTGGACGACCCAAGGGCCACGAGTGATAAACGGATCCTCCAGCAGACCGACTGCCACCACATCAGGCTTTGTCTCGTCGACGGTGGTCATTGTGTTGCCTCCAGGTCGAGTGCGAGCCGACCGGCGAGCGATCCGTCGATGGCGATGGGTGTGGCGCGGTTGATGTGGCGCATTGTCCCGTTCAGGAACAGGTTCAGCTGGTGCGGATCGAGGGCTGGGAACGTGGTGTAGAGGTCGATCTCGTAGAGCACGGCGAGGCCCAGGACGAGGTGAAGGAATGCTCGCTGTGACCGGTTGGAGAGGCGGTCTTGTTGAGCGAAGGTGATGGCTTCGATCGGATCCAACCACAGCCCGTTGTCGGTTGGTTTGGTGCAGGCTGTGATGAAGTCGGTTCGGGTGAACCAGTAGCCCTCAGCGGCGAGCAGGTCGACGCACAGCAGGTCGTCGGTGGCGGGTGCGTTGGTGCGGAGTTCGTTGATCAGATCTGTGGTCATGGCGGGTTCTCCTGCTAGGAGGCTTCGGGTAGTTCACGGGCAGCGCCGAACACGACCTCGTAGGGCCATTGCAGGTGAGCGGTGGCTGCGGCCTGGGCGGCGATGTGGTCATCTGTGAGATAGTGCGCCCGGCCTCTGACAGGCTCGGGGTCATCCGGCAGCCCAACGATCCAAAGGCCGCCGGGTTGGTTGGCCGGGATGGATCGCACGCCGATGCGTTTGCCGTAACCCCGGCCAAGGCACACGTCGACCTGTTCACCAGAGGTGACACGCAGCATGATGCGCATTGTCAGCTGGGTACGAATCTGTTGATCGACCACTTCGTGTGATGGGTATTGGGTGGCGGCGACGATGGTGATGCCACAGAACCGAGCGAGTCGGGCGAGTGAGCCGAGCAGAGCGGTCCGGATTTGCGATGCGTTGCGACCATTGCGGATCACGTCTTTGGTCTCGCCTGACTGGACGGCTTCGATGAGAGCGTCAGGGTCGAACCCGGCGAGTTCGGCCAGCTCGTCCACCACCAGGAGCACCCACGGCCCAAGCTCCGAAGACCACATCCGCAAGCCGAGCGATTGGAGTAGTTCAGCTCGGCGTTGCATGAGTGAACGAACGTCGGCGAGGAGTTGGTCGGCTTCGGTGGGTGTGGTGGCGCACACGGTCATGCGGGAGCGCCAGGGCCATTGCTCGACGAGTTTGAGGTCGACACCGCAGATCACAGTGTCGGCCCGACCGGCCACTCCAGCGATCACAGCGTTGGTGACACCGGACTTGCCGGACCCGGTGCCGCCACCGATCAGCAAGTGTGGGCATGGCCCCCACGGCAACACGAGGGGTTGGTTGTCGAACCGGCGCCCGATCACAATTCCCATGATCAGTACCGCTCCCACTCATCAACATCAGGCACCAGAGCTAGCGGGGGAGCAGCCGGCCACTCGGTAGCAGCGTCAGCGGCTGGGATGGTCGGGTCGATCGTGAGGTTCAGCGGATCGGCGAAGGTGACAACGAGGCGGCCGTAGGAACCGGATTCTCGGTCGAAGTCGACAGCGACGTCGATGCAGTGCGACATGTTCGCCGCCAACTGCCCCGCCACTTCTTCGAGGGCGATGAAGGATCGGCCTGGTGGTGGGCCGACCCACCAGCTGACGACGGGCCATTCGATGCGAGGCCACCACGACATTTTCGGGTGGTCAGCAATCGGACGCAGTGTGGCCGAGGCGATCGGTTCTTTCGAAGTGCCGACTTCGGCCTGGACCCGTGTGGTCTTGGCGGCAACGATGGCCCAATCAGCAGGCCAGCGGCGTCGAATGCGCCACGCTTCACGCCAACCCACCAAGCGGATCAACACCGGGTGTGTTGAGCGAGCACGAACGAACTGGAACACCAGCTCGACCGAAACCGCAGCGGTCACCCAGGCAGTGAATCCCCAACCGAACGAGTCAGTCCCAGACCAAACGACCAGGCCATAGACGCTCACCAAGACCTGGAGGACGTTCCCAACAGCGAAATGAGCCAGGGTGCGGAGTCGTACGGCGGCGGGTGCGAAACGGGGGAGCCGTTCGGCGCCGTAGCGGGCGAGTGGGCGGAGGTCCATCAGGAGCCGCCACCAGATTCGATAGATCGGATTCATGAGATCACTCCTCCAAACAGGGAGCGGATGAGGGGTGACCGGGCTGTACCCGAAAGAGGGAAAGAGGTCCTGCCCGGTCACCGTGTCTCACCCGCCCGGCTAGGCAGCGGCCTTCTCAGCAGCTCGCTTGACCGACGGACGCTCAGACGTGGCGATTGACTCGGCACGGAACGACAACCCACCACCCGTATTGGAGGACCACACCAACCCAACCAGCCCGCCGAACAACGGCTTCATCGCCGGGTCGAGCTTGGGTTCGGTCAAGTGCGGGACCTTGACCTCGGTGATCTCGGGACGACGGGTTGGGTCATCACCGTCACGGGTCAAGATCCGGACTTTCCAAATCGGCACCCCGTCAGGGGTCTTTTTCTGAATGCCTGAGTCGAAGTCGTTCTCGGGGACGATCTCCAACAGGCTGATGGTCTTAGCAGCGAATCGCTGCTCATCAATCGGTACGTTTCTCATCGCTTCTTCTTCCTTTGTCTGTGGTGACTGCATGTCACGATACATCCAGGTTTATCAGGTTAGCTGGTAAAAGTCTACTAGTTTGTCCAGGTTGACTAGAAGACCTGCTCCGCCAGGCGAGTTACACTTCACCCATGGGTCTTACCGACGACTCCCGAGCCGCCTACCAACAGATCGCCGACGACCTCCGTCGAGCGATCCGAGACGGCCACCTGGGACCCGGAGAACAACTCCCAACCACCGCCGAGCTGATGGCCAAATACGAAGTGGCCAACATGACCGTGCAAAGCGCACTGCGGGTCCTGCGAGAACAGAACCTGATTTACTCCCAGCAGGGGAGAGGCACCTTCGTACGCACCGACGTCAACGCCGATCATCTCGACACCCCCTCTGCGAATGGGTCGAGTGCCTACGAGGCCGTTGTCGCCCAACTCGACTCGATGACCGAGGCAATGACCGAGATGGATCGTCGCATCGCAGCACTGGAAGCGGCCCAGCAACATCAGCAAGCACCCTGAGCCGTTCGATCATGTCCTCCAGACGGTGGCGAAGTACTTCAAGACGAAGCTCGATATCGAGTAGTTCATCATCGGTCATAGCTGCATCATCAACGCCGACACCCCGGACAAACCAGTGACAGCCACGGACAAAACCCCGGACAACCCAACCACCCTCAACTGGCCCCAACGGCTAACCGAGGGGCGGGACCGCAACGGCTGGACCCAACGAGACGCCATCACAGCACTCCGAGAACTCGCCGACGAGGAGCTTCCCGACACGGCGTCAATGCTGCGAATGTGGCGGCGATGGGAAGCCGGAGAGAACGAACCCGGCAACCGCTACGCCACCCTCCTCGACGAGCTATTCGGTGAGGCGTTCCCCGTCGACGAGGACGAAGACCTGGTGGAACTGGCTGCTCAGATCCGAGGCTCCGTTGTGTCCGCCGACGACCTCGACGTCATGCAAGACCGGATCGATCAACTCTCAGTCGACTACCGATCCGCCGATCCGACCAAGCTACGACTCAAGGCAGCGTCGTGGTATCGAGAACTCGAATCGATGCTCGACCGACGCACCTCCTTGGAGTCACATCGACGAATCCTGGAGCTAGCCGGCTGGGGCGCCCTGCTGCTCTCAACGCTCAGCCATGACCTAGGCGACAGCGACGTAGCCGAACAGATCCGACGCACCGCTCTCAAGCTTGGTCACGATGTCGAGAATGAAAGCATCATCGGATGGGCGCACGAGATCCGTGTCTGGATCTCGCTGACCCGCGAAGAGTGGCACCATGCCATCGCCACATCCCAGGCCGGGCAACAACACTTGAGCGACCATGAACCAACGGGAGTGTTCGTTCAGCTCGCCACCCAGGAAGCAGAGGCGTGGGCCAGACTTGGGGATCTCAAGGAAATGAACCGATCACTTGGTGCCGCCCAGCTTGCCCTGGAACGTCACCCAGAACCGCCAAACCCGGAGCACCACTTCGTCCTGGACCACTCCAAGTTCGACTGGATGTCGATGCGCTGTCTCCTCCTCGCAGGAGAGAACAAGCGGGCCTCACGCCTCGCCGACCGTCTGGAACGGGAATTCACTGACCCGGACGGAACCCCAACCAATCCGATGAGGATTAGCGAGATCGAAGGAAGTCGGGCGCTGATTGCGCTCCGGGAGGGCAACCTGAACGAGGCGCTTGCCCATGCAAATCGGGCGCTCGATGTTTCTCGTCGCTCGAATCCTTCATTGTTAAGAGCTACGGACCAGTTGGCTATCGAGCTGGCTGCGCATGTCGATCAAGACGTGAGGGCGGCTGACTTCCTAGAGCGGCGAATCGCTCTACTGACGTAGGAACCTGACTTCTCATCGACCGGTGAGTGAGTGGAGGCGGGAGTAGGGTCAGGTCTTTCTTGGCGGGATAGCTACTGGCCAGCGTCAAAGAAATCGCGATTCCAGAAGACGGCGGAACTACGCCATGAGCGAAAATGTCGGACTTAGCCCCAAGTCCGCCAGAGTGCTATCGCCGAACTCGGCGAATCCCGGTATCCAGCCGAGTGGTTCGCTCGAGGGTTCCGACTCGGATACGTTGAGGTCGTCAAGTTCCGCCCCCTCTATGGCCCGCTGGAGCACCGAAGTGTATCTGGCAACGTGATCTAGCCGGAGGCCAAAGATTCCAGCAGTCGTCATTTGCAGGAGATTGTCCAGTGTTGGTGGCGGTACAACCGCAGCTTGCAATAGACCGATAGGTTGGACCCTTAGGCGGCAATAGCCACAGGTCTCCGATGCCGCGGGTAGGTCAGCAATCTCCGTAGGGCTGCCCTTCAGATCATGGGGGCATAGCAGATAGTGTTCGACGGGAAACTGGCGAAAATCAGTCGACCTCCAGCGCTTCAGTTTCGGCAGGCCGTAAGCGATCCAGCCCAGCGATGTGTCCTTCTGTTGTTTGATAATCTGCTGGCCAACTTCTTGTAGGCGGATCAGCAGCTTGTTTTGGTCCTTGTGTTTGCCGCCGAAGTCATACTTCTTTTCGCCCTCGACTGCCTTGCTTTCGACAACAACGAGTCTGCTCGACAATGACGTGCTGACGTCGCCTGGGTGGCCTCCTCCATAGGTGGCCCCATTGCGCGTTGTCGGTAACCAGATGCACTTCGCACCTTGACTGGCCAACGAAATGGCCGTCCATGCATCAACTGTTGATTCCGGTAGGGATCGGCTCATGACTTCCAATCTTTACGGGCTGCGATCGGGCCGGGTAGTAGTTGGGACGGCGGATTCCTTCTTGTCCGGCGTCGAGCACTCTCATCGGGATCGCGTCGGCATTTCAGGGCGGAATCTTAGGACGGCTATTGTTGGGCGGGATCTAGGAGCTTAGAACGTTCTCTCGCCTTCCTCTCGTCGGTCTTGGTCTCGACGGAGCTAGCGGTCGATTCGGCCGAGGCACTCCATGCATCGGCAATGAAGTGGATGATCAAGCTTGGGTCCCTTGGAGCCATTTGGGAGGCAGGTACTGCAACGGCAACCTTTGGGGTGCGTCCATTTGGAGCTGGTGTCGGTCGCTATCCCGAGTTCTACCACCTGGTCCAAACCAGCGGTCGCTAGGTCGGGAGCTGGTCGGGCACTGCGTGCTAGCCGGATCGGACCGCGTTTGCCGCCTAAAAGTACGCCTCCAAGCACAATTCCTGGCAACCTTGAAAGCGCAACAGCCCGGTTCCGTCTCGACTCGGTGTGTTCGATGATCGCAAGCCACTCATTGACCTGCTCCTCGACCTCGTCTTCGGGGAGGAATCTGGAGGCGAGGCGGATCACGTTCTCAGCGAAGGGCTCGTAGTAAGCGGAAAGAAACGCCGTCAGAAATGCTACGCCTATTCCTATTGCGACGCTCGACATTAGGGATGCCATCAGACCGCACCAAGGCCTCGTGGCGAGCTGAGTAGCCGCCGCCAGGACGCCGCATCGGTGATTTCCCCGTTTCTCAGTGCTTTCGCAATTGAGACGCCATCAGGTGCTAGATAGTAAGTTCGTAGCGGTCGGGCGTCGGGATCTTCGTTCGGAGTATGCCATTCAGTTCGGACGAGAGATGACTTTC
>CBDCFR010000005.1:0-12407 GCA_965216355.1 Acidimicrobiales bacterium | reverse complement strand
GCCATTTCCAGCGTCTTCAGCATGAGGTTGGGTCCGTAGACCCGGTCGCTGAGGCCGGCACCGTGCATCAGGTTGAGAGCCCACCTGACCGGTGGCCGTCGGCACGACCAGCTCAAGCTGGTTGAGCCGATATCGATGCTCGGGATCGGTGGCACCCTCCATCAACCCGTGAACGGCCGTGGCGGTGACTGCCAGCGGCTCGCGGTTCTTGGCCGCATCGAGGATACGAGCCAATGCTCCGTCGTAGTCAATAGCGTTGATATGTACGCCTAGAAGGTTTCGTTTTCCTGCGTCGATCATGGCTGAACCTCGAGGTTGGGTGGTGATGGCCGGTTTGGGATGGCTAGGCCGAAGCCTCGGCATCCCACCGTTCCTTGTTGGCCTCGTAAATCTCGGTGAGAATATCGTTGACGTTGCGGGTTAGCTTCCAGCCGGGATAGTGCTCCTGGAACTTGCCGACGTCGCTGACGTACCAGATGTGGTCGCCGATGCGATTGTCGTCGGTGTAGGTGTGATCCAGCTCCCTACCGGTGATCTCCTGGCACATGTCGACCGCTTCCCGCATCGAGCAGTGACTGAAGCGGGCGCCGCCGATGTTGTACACCTCGCCGGAACGGGGAGCCTGGAAGAAGTGATCAAACGCCTGGATGAGGTCGGCGCTGTGGATGTTGTCGCGTACCTGCTTGCCGTTGTAGCCGAACACGGTGTACGGATTGCGGTGGCCGTGCACTTCATCAGGTAGGCCAAGAAGCCGTGGAGCTGGGTGCCGCTGTGGTTCGGCCCCGTGAGGCATCCGCCACGAAAGCTGGCCGTCTTCATGTCGAAATAGCGCCCATACTCCTGCACCAACACGTCGGCCGCCACCTTGGAAGCGCCAAAGAGGCTGTGCAGCGTGGAGTCGATCGACATGTCTTCGCGGATGCCGTCCCAGTAGGTGTGATCCTCGGCGATCTCCCAACGGGTTTCGGTTTCGATCAACGGAAGGCGGTTCGGGGTGTCGCCGTAGACCTTGTTGGTGCTGGTGAAGATGAACACTGCATCGGGGCAATGATCGCGGGTGGCCTGCAGAACATTGAGAGTGCCATTGGCGTTGACGGTGAAATCGGTGTGAGGATCCGAGGCGCCCAGTCGTGTGATGGCTGCGCTGCGGTGTGGACAATGAGCGAGATGTCGGAACCGTATTTGGAGAACAGATTGTCGATGAGATCGGTGTCTCGGATATCGCCGTCGACGTGTACGTAGTTGTCGCCCAGCTCGCTCTCGAGCTGGCTCTGCTGCCAGCGGGTGGAAGCCTCGGCACCAAAAAACTGCTGCCGCATGTCGTTGTCGACACCGACGACGGTCATTCCCTGCCGGCGAAATGCCGACTGGCTTCGGAGCCGATCAAGCCGGCCGAGCCGGTCACAATGGCGATGCTCATACTGTTGGACTCATCCTTTGTCGAGACGGACCGTGAGAAGTCGGGTTAGGCGTTTGTGAGCACATATCGCTGCCACGGGGCCTATCACGGGAAGCGCGACCGGGGTCGTAGCCATTGGCCGCCCTGCCTGCCACCAAACCGTCGGGTTATCCGACCATTAATTATACGAGCTTACGCCGTTCGCTCCATTGGGTGATCCCCTTCCTTGCCAAACCTGAACCACCCATCAACAAGCGATCGTTCCGGGTGACGGATGAGGCTATTGAGCCAGGTGCCGGGATAGGCGGGATCGCAGCATGCGATTAACCGGATGGCGAGGCTGTTCACCCCGGGCGACGGACTCGGTGGTCATCTCGATTCGCCGGGCCATCGTGGCGAGGTTGCGACGATGAATGAGACGGGCGACGGCTGCCCCGCCAGCCAACCCCACGGGTACTACCAGCAGGGCGAAAGGGCTCGTCAGCACCGCTGCGGTGGCCACAATGACCGTTACCCCGCCCGCCACCGCGGTGCCGCCGGCAACGGCTTCCATCCGCTTGTTGCCGACGTCGGCCGCGACACAAAGGGTGGCGACGCCGTCGCTCGAAGCGGCGGCCGCTCTGACCCGTCTGGCCCCTTCCAGGCCAGGCTTGCCTTCAAGCTTGCGAATACTGCCGGAAACAGCCCCCGCTAGCCCTGACTTAGGTTCGGCGACCACCACTCCGTCGGGCTGCACATGGGTTTGCATGCCCCGGTCGATCTCCAACCATCGACGCAGCGCTTCGGCAATATCGTCCTCAGTGCCGGTCACCTGGCTGGTCGACCATACGTGGCGCGGACCGACAACTCGTCCGAGCATGGTCTCCTTCTCGCCCATCCCGGCCCGACGCTCGGCCAACGCGGTGAGGACAGCCGATCGAGAGAGTCCAGCCTCATCGGCGACCGCCAACAGATCATCCGCACCGAGTTGATCGTCGACGACCTGTTCCCAGTGGGTGACTTCGGCTGCTCGCCGGATGATCGCCGACACCTCGTCACGGTTGAACCGCCGCTCAAACGGCATGGCTTCGGGGTTCAGTTGGCGATCACGTTTGGAATTGTTCACAGCAGGGCCTGAAGACGGCGAGGAGCAGGCTGCTTCCCGCATCCAAGTGTAGGCAACGTGCCGACAGCCGTGCAGTCGGCATTGAGCCCTGAGGAATCCGACCGCCCTGGGAGCTTGTGCTTTCCTGTTGGCAAATCCGGCGAAACTGGATTGGCGGCACGCTATCCTGTGAGTTCCCTTCGGGGCTGTAGCTCAGCTGGCTAGAGCGCCTCGGTCGCATCGAGGAGGCCAGGGGTTCGACTCCCCTCAGCTCCACCAGAGTTTTCCCTGGTCACGACGTTCTTGGTCCGGCGACGACTCAGCTCGTCATCGGCCGAGACCGCGGGGAGACCGCGGGACATTTCGGCCGTGGCCGATTCGGGCTCATCATCGGATCCGGCGAGGAGGCCATCGAGGCCGTCGATCACCTCATTGTCGACCGATTCGAGCACGCTGCCATAGACATCCATCGTCGTTCGAAACGATGAGTGGCCGAGGCGCTTTTGCATGGTTCGAGGGTGCGTGCCCAGCTCGATCATAAGTCCTGCGGCACTGTGCCTGAGACCATGGAACGTCAGGTCCTCAAATCCTGCGGCCTTGACGGTCGGCACCCAGACCCGCGACCGGAAGTGCTTTCGGCGAAGCACTGCCCCACCGGGGCCAACAAACACCAATGTGTCAGGCTCTACCGGCGCGCGGCCCTCCAGGTGGTGAGCCAACTCGGACGCGACCAGTTGAGGGATCGATACTGTTCGCCGCGACGCCTTCGTCTTCGGCTCGCCAAAGATCACTTGGCCGCGCACCTCGTTGGCTGTCTCCGCCACGGTGACCGTCCCGCTTGAAAAAGTTGATCCGGCCGACACGGAGCGCGGCGCACTCGCCAAACCGGAGACCAACCACTCCAGCCAAGTAGACCAGCGCGCGGTAGCGGGGATCGATGATTGACGCCAGATGGTGAATCTCGTCGATGCTGATGAAACGAGGATCCTTTCGGCGCTCGACCTTTAGGTCTCTTCGCCGGCACGGGCTGCGCGCAATCCGATCATCATCCACCGCCGCCGTCATAGCGCCTTGCAGAACCCCGTAGAACGTCCTGACTGACGATGGCGCCAGACCAGCGGCCTGCATGTCGGAGATGATCCGATCGACCATCGTCGTCGTAATCGCCGCAAGTGGGACATGCTCCAGGTGGGGAAGCAACCACTTGCGCGCTGCACCCTCATCGCGAGCTACTGTTGACGGCCGCTTGTTGGCTCTCGACATGTAGATCGGCCACCACTCGCCGAAGGTGATCTGCCCTGCCGTCGGGTCGAACCATAGCCCGCGCTGGATCTCCGACGCCTGCTTGATCAGCCACTGCTCAGCGTCGATCTTTCGGTCGAACGTCTTCGACCGCTCCCGGCGGTCGGGGCCACGGAAACGCGCCTGCCACCGATTGTTGCGCCTCCTAACATGACCACCCGTCATGTGGTGACGTCGTCTTCGGTCTTGACCATCGCGTTGTGGGCGGTACCCGCCGATGATGCCGTGAAAGCATGCACTCCGATCAGCCCGGCGTACTTCGCTCGCTTTACCCAATCAGCCGCGGTGGGGCGCTTCAATCCCAGCACATCAACCACCGCCTTGATAGGTGCCAGACCAGCCACTGAGGCAGATTGATAAACCCCGGCCACAAGGGCGAGATTGGCATCGGTTGGCCCATCTTCGAGGTGGTCAGGTCCTGGCCTCCACCGCGAGGCAATCGTCTGCCCATCGAGTACGGCCACAAACGATAGGTATTCGAACGCTAGTTCCGCAACGATCGTTCCGACCGGAATTTGACGTAGCAAAGATGAAGAGATCCCGACGTTGTCAGCGACTGAATCAGCAGTTGACAGGCACAATCGAACAACCTCTAGTCTGCCCGTGTTGAGCAACTGGACATCGGTTTCTACGACCATGTCAACCGTGTCGCCCGCGTCAAGGGTGATGGGATGTCGTGTCGCTCGACGGAATCCTGTCGGCATCGCCCAACCGCCGCCAACATCTACGAGGTGATCAGACGGATCAGCGACTCGACGCGACACAGCAGGAGTTCCGTTGGCCGCTAGTAGCGGTCCGCAGTTCTCGCGATAGTGGTCGATATCGAACACCCTCCACATGCCTGAACCTTGATTCGTCACGGTTTACCACGCTACAGGCGAATCTTTCTTGTGTCAATGGTGGATATCCAGCTCTGACCTTGATATACATTATCCAGTTGTGACAGAACAGGATATGAAATCATGACGCAGACAGATGCACCCACATTGCTCCGCACCGACGAGCTGGCCGAGCTGCTGCAAATCAAGCCGGAGACCCTGCACGCATGGAGGTACCAGGGCGTCGGGCCACGTTCCTACAAAGTCGGGAGACAACTGCGATACAACCTCACCGACGTGATGGACTGGCTCGAAACGAACGCTTCCGACGCGAGGTTGTCAGGGTGAGCCCACCAAAACGCCGCAACCCCACCACGGTGGGCGGGGCTGGCGACCGACGTTTACTGGAGTTCGCAGCGATGGCAGACCGCTACAACGGCCATCATAGCAGCCACCAACGACACCGAACGAGCGCACCATGACAGCGCTCGATGTCGTCCGCGAACGCATCGAGCAACGCACCGGCCACCCAGTCCGCAACGGCTCGGCACGATGCCCAGCACATGACGACAGCAGCCCAAGCCTGTCGATCAGCGAAGGTGGCGACGGTCGAGCACTGCTCTTCTGCCATGCCGGATGCGACACCACGTCCGTCCTCGCCGCGCTCAACCTCACTCCTCAAGACCTATTCGACGAAACCCCCCGAAAAGACATGCGCCCCGAGATCGTTGCCACCTACGACTACACCGACGAAGGTGGAAACCTACTCTTTCAGGTCGTTCGGCTGAGCCCGAAGTCGTTCCGTCAGCGAAGGCCAGACGGCCGCGGCGGCTGGGAATGGAAAGTCTCCGGTACACGCCGCGTGCTGTACCGATTGCCCGAGATCGTGGCCGCCATCAAAGAGGAGCGGGCCGTCGCGGTCGTCGAAGGCGAAAAGGATGCACTCGCCGGCCTCGCCGCCAACATGGAAACAACCACGTCGCCGGGAGGTGTCGGCAAGTGGCGGGCCGAGTACACCGAAACGCTAGCCGGTGCCGTCGTCGACATAATCGCCGATAACGATGCCCCCGGGCTCGCACATGCCCACAGCGTGGCGGCGGAGCTCACCGCCGCGGGCTGTGACGTGCAGATGTACCGCCCGGCCGATCCGCACAAAGACCTGGCCGACCACCTGGCCGCCGGCCTCAAACCTGAGGACCTCGTCCCGATCGAGCCCACGGACTCGGCCGCCGAGTCGAACGTTGAGCCTGAGGCGCCTGACGCCAAACGGTCGGCGGCAACGATCCTTGTCGACCTCGCACTCTCGCGGTTCGAGTTTGGGGTGTCGACCGACGGCGATGTGTTTGGCATGCCGATCGACGGGCCGCCTGTCGTCTTCCAGCTTCGAGGCTCAACACGGTCGCTACGAGCCCAATTGGCTCGCATGTTCTACGAGGCCTACGGCCGCGCCGCCAGTCAGTCCGCTCTCGCCGACGCGCTAGCGGTGCTGGAGGGACAGGCGCTTGACGCAGAAGAACGACAGCTTGACCTGCGAATCGGCCAATCCAGCGAAAACGAGATCTGGCTTGACCTTGGCGACGTGTCTGGACGCGCGGTCCGGATCACCTCGACCGGCTGGTCGGTTGAGCCGTCGGCGCCGATGCTGTTCCGCCGCACCAATTTGACCTCAGCCACTGCCTGAGCCAATTCATGGCGGCAGTTTCGAGGCCCTGTGGGATCTTCTCAACGTCGCCGAGGAAGACAGGCCGTTGATTCTGTCATGGCAAGTGGCCGCACTGTTTGCCAACATCCCCCATCCGGTCCTCGCGCTGCTGGGGGAACAAGGCACAGGAAAGAGCAGCGCCACCCGCCTGATTGTCTCGGTGTTGGATCCGTCACCGGTTCCGTGCCGCAAACCACCGCGAGACGTTGACGCATGGGTGACCGCCGCGGCAGGCTCTTGGGTGGTTGGCCTCGACAACCTGTCGACCATCTCGCCATGGTTCAGCGACTCGCTGTGTCGGGCTGTGACCGGTGATGGCGACGTACGCCGGCGGCTCTACACCGACGGTGATTTGCAGGTGTTCGCGTTCCGCCGCTGCGTCGTATTCAACGGCATCGACCTAGCTGGCCTTCGGGGCGACCTGGTCGACCGGATGCTCCAGGTTGACCTAGCTCGGATCGATGACACCGAGCGCGTTGAGGAATCCGAGATGTGGCCCGGCTGGGAGAAGGCCCATCCCTACGTGTTGGGCGCGCTGCTGACCCTAGCGGCCGAGGTGTTGGCGGTACTACCAACAGTGCAGCTCGAGCGACGGCCACGGATGGCCGACTTTGCCACAATCGTGGCTGCGGTCGACCAGGTGATGAGCACCGACGGTCTCGAACGTTACCTCGGCAAACGAGATTCACTGGCCGCCGACTCGATCGAGGCCGACGGGTTCATGTCGAAGCTGATGGCCACCATCGACGGGCCATGGTCTGGCACCTCGGCGGAGTTGTTGGCCAAGGTCGGCACCTCGGAAGCGAAAGGGTGGCCCGGATCGGCCCGGGCCTGTGACGAGTCGCATCATCAGGTGGGCGCCGATCATGCGGCAGCTTGGCTGGACCGTCGACCAGGACCAGACGCGGGCCAAGGTCAAACGCTGGGTGTTGGAGCCATGACTAGAGAAATGCCGAAATCAACACCCGCGACACCCGCACTCCTATCGAAACCCGCTCAAACAGTAGTGTCACAGCCGGCGGGTTGGGGCAGATTCAACACCCGCGGCCGAGCACACGACACCCGCGACACCAGCGCGATAACCCGCGACCCGACAGCGACACCCGCGCCGAAACCCGCTCAAACAGAGGCGGCGCGGGTGTCGCGGGTGTCGCGGGTGTTGAATCCCGACAATCTCTATTCGAAGCCGTGGCGCTACCTGGCGTCCATCCGCTGGCCATCATCGCCCGGCGGAATCACCGGCGATGGCCGATTCGCTGTCCTCGGCTGCCGAGGCACCATCTCACTTTGGCCCGGCGTCGATGCCGCCGCCGCCTGCGCCGAGTGGCTTGATCGATTCGCATGCGGGGGCGGCTGTAGTCGCTCCCACCCAATTGTCGACCTCAACGAAACGGCAGCCGCATGACTGACCCCGCATTTCAGGCCCTCCTCGACCGCGTTCACGCCGCCGACACCGAGCTGGCCGTGAAGCTCAAGTATCTCGCCACCATCGCTGACGACAGCCTCGTCATCTGCGACATCGACAACCTCGGCCCCGTGGTTCGCTCTGTCATCAACAGGATGAACATCGAGCTTGCTGACCGGCACGACAGCGGCCAACCGTTCGTGTGCGCTCATCTGGACGAAGCGCCAGACCAGACCGGTGTTCGCTACGGAAACGCCAACGGATTGTGGGGCTGCGTGTATTGCATGAGCACCGTCCCGATGCCCGATCACTGCGACCACTGCGACGGACCGATGGCCGACGGTGAGCGAGTCGCCCACGTGACCCACCAGCCGACCCACACCTTCAGGTCAATCGGCCAGGGACCACCGACGCTTGTCGTCGTCACCTTGTGCCTCGACTGCACCCTCACCAATAACGACACCTAACCAGAAAGAGAGACAGCCAATGACAACACCACCGCACATCACGGCACTGCTCGACCGAGTCGCCGCCGCCGACAACGCCCTCGTCGACTTCATCGTTGAGCATCACGGCCGCCCGGAGTTTCAGTGCTACCTAGCCGGTGACCAGCTTCCGCCGAATCTTGAGGCAACCCGCCGGCGGCTACGAAACCACCTCGACGAGGCATACAAAGCCGGTCGTACTATCGCCTGCGTCCACATCACCGCCGACGCAAGCGTTGGTGCGTTCTGGCTGCCAAACATCCCTGGCCAACTGCTGTGCCCAGAGTGCTACCTCAAGCCCGAGGTGCTGCCGCCGGTCTGCTGTGCTCACTGTCTGAGGCCGACCGACAACGACGATGTCGTCACCGCCTTGATCCAGGAGGCAGCATGCCACCAGCGGAGCACCGACATCGTGACACCGGCGATCCTGCTGATCGTCCGGCAGTGCCGGAACTGTGCCGGTGAGAACGAGGGCGACGACTGAATCGACGGGCGCCCCTGGGGCGGATCAATCACAGGGGCAGCTCAAATCGTGGGGCCGTTCAATCAGGGCTCATCCACAGCGGGGGATCAACGACTGGGCGGCCAGCGTCTACCCGAACGGCTGCATCAGGGCAGCCTCGCCGTGCCTGGTGGGTTGTGGCGGCCAACGGTTCGATACCGCCGAGACAGATGATCGGCGGCCTTGGCCGTTGGTAACGGTCGACTATCCCGCACCTCGAGCCCATCTGTCAGCGTCGCAGTGACGGCGGTACCGTCCGACGGCCGAGGCACTAGCCCGGCTCCCCTGGCGGCTAGTGGTGGGCGCTGACAGGCCGTCTGGTGGGAGACACCGCGGCAGACCATCGGATCGCAACGGCGATTGTTCAGGCGTCCATGAGAGATGACAACGGTCAGCTCAACCCTGATCGATCGGGTGGAGGTGGGGGACGGGGGGTCGACGAGAAAATTTTCTGAGGGCCCCCTGAACCAGGCCTAGTCTCACGCACACGGCCCGCACCGGTGTTTCGGAGGCGAATGTTACGTTTAAATCAATATGGCTAGTACGGGAAGGAATGAATTGATGCCTAAGCGTGTTCCGAGGCCGAGGCTGCGTAAGGGGGTTGGTGAGTCGAGGGCTGGTCGGTTCTCTGAGTTTGAGGGTGAGCCGCTTGATTTTGTCGGCTTTGATCTGCCGGTGGAGTTGAACGCTGCTGGTCAGCTGCAGTGGCTGCAGTTCAGTGCCGATCCGCTTCCGTGGTGGACCGAGGCTGACTTGCCGGCAATTGCTCACTGCTGTTTTCTGTTTGGCCGGCTGAGTGAGTGCGACTCCGCGGATGCTGTTTCCAAGATCTCTAGGGAGTTGCGGCAGGTTGAGGATTCGTTGGGGATGACGCCGATGTCTCGGGCTCGGATGGCGTTGCGGCAGCCGCCCGCTCCGGCCCCTGACGTTTCTGTTCGTCGGCGGCCGATTCCGGTTGACGTGTTGTTGGCAGATGCCGATTGATTAGTCGACGTTTGTTCTACAAAAACGTCAGTTGACGAAACAAATGTTTCTCGATTAGTGTGATTGGTGTCGAAACTGTGCCATGTCGGGTAGCGCCCGATGTGGGAGCAGGTATCGGTCGGACATGGGTTCGGCCACTCTCCAAGCTCGGCCACCCGCCACCCGGTAACGGCGGCCAGGTCAGTGAAAGCGCCCGACCAGGGATCCTCTACTCGGGTGCCGCCGGACAACAAACCACCTGACCCCCCTGTTTTGCTTTGGAGAGTAACACCATGACTATTCGACACGTCGACCTTCGGTCGGTTGAGGATCTACGCGCCCGTGAAGCCGAGATTGAACGCCAGATGCAGCGCGTGCAGCCAGGGTCGGACGAGTTCGACCAGCTGTTGGCCGAACAGATCGAGGTCCGTGATGCCGCAACGGCGAAGGCCCGCCAGCATCTCGCCATCAAGGACGCAGCAGCCCGAGGCATGACCGAGCCAGGTGATGACCGCCGGACGTTCAACGTGAACCACAACCGGCGACCCTTACGCCCCGGATGCGCTGCATCTGGGTGCCACGTCGTCGGAGTTGCGTTCCCAGGTCGGCGCCGCGCTCGATATGGATGATGCGACCCCGGCCAGTCACAAAGAGGCTGTGCTGCGCACGCTGGCCACCGTCGACGGTGATTCACGGTCGGTAGCGATCCGCTGTCTGGCCACCGGTTCGCAGGAATACCGGTCGGCGTTCGTGAAGTTGATGGCCGGCCAGCCTGGCATGTGGTCCGACCCCGAGCGCGAGGCTGTGACCCGTGCCCAGTCGTTGACCGACGCCGCCGGCGGGTTCGCCGTGGCCGTTCATGCTCGACCCGACGATGGTGTTGACAGGTACGAAGTCGATTGACCCGATCCGCAACCTGGCCCGTGTCGTGCAAACCACGACCGACTCCTGGAATGGTGTCACCAGCGCCGGTACGACGTTCTCGTGGGATGCCGAAGGCGCCGAGGTTTCTGATGATTCGGTGACGTTGGCTCAGCCGTCGATTCCGGTTCACAAGCTGCAGGGTTTCATTCCGTTCTCGGTTGAGGTTGGCGGCGATTGGGCTGCCATCGAGTCCGACCTGCGGATGGTGATGATGGAGGCCCGCGACGAGGCCCTAGCCGCCGCTCATCTCACCGGTACCGGTTCTGGTCAGCCGACTGGCATCGTCACCGCTCTAGCTGGTGGCGCTTCGGAACTCTCCCCAGTCACCGGTGAGACGTTCGCCGCTGCTGATGTGTACAACGTGCAGCGTTCGCTGCCATCTCGGCATCGGCTGGCCGGTCCGACGTGGATCGGCAACATCGGTACCGCCGGCGACATCCGCCAGTTCGACACCGCCGGTGGCGGTAACTTCTGGACCAGCCTCGGCGCCGGCACCCCCGAGCGGATGCTTGGCTGGGCCTGGGAAGAACATTCCCTGATGGATGACAGCCCCCGACATCGACGCCGCGGCCACCGCCGACAATCGGGTGTTGATTGTTGGGAACTGGTCACGGTACGTGATCGTTGACCGGGTCGGCATGAACATCGAGCTGGTGCCTCATCTGTTCGGTGCGAACCGCCGCCCGACTGGTCAGCGTGGCCTGTATGCGTGGCTGCGGGCCGGTGCTGACTCGATCGACGACAACGCGTTCCGGATGCTCAACGTCGCCACCACGGCCTAGTAGGCCGCTGTTATGGCATGTAGTGCAGGCACGATCGAAGTCGCCGTCGTGGGGGGCGGCGGACTTCGGTCGGGGCGCGTGACGAGAACGAGGAAGATACCGGTCGGTGATATGGCCGCCGTAGCGCGACAACGACGAAGGGACCAAATCCGTGGCACGTCGTAACGACATAGAGGTCGGTGTCACTGGTGTCGCTGATTTCCGCAAGGCCCGCAAAGACGCCGCCAAGGATCTGGATCGGATCGAGAAGGACGCCAAGTCGGCGGCCGACGATATCGAGAAGGCGTTCGACCGGGTTGAGTTGTCACCGGAGTTGGACACGGCCGAGATCCGCCAGGCCCTCGACTTGGCCGAGCAGCTCGACCGCATGGTTGTCGACTTCGACATCGACACTGATCTCGATGAGATCAAACAGGCCGAGAAGATCGCCCGGTCACTGCGGGCGTTTCAGGGCCGAGTCGACCTGTCGGTTGAGGGCAGGGAGGAACTGAAAGACGCTCTCGACCTGGCCGACAAGATGGACCAGCTTCGCACCGTCAAGGTGCAGGTTCAGGGCCAGCAGGATTTGAAGCGGGCCGCCGAGTTGGCTGAGGATCTCGACCAAACCCGCAAGGTCCGGGTCGACGTCGACGACGCTGACATCAAGAACATCGACAACCAACTAACCGCCGCTGGTGAGGCCGGCGCCGATGGCATCACTGACGCCCTTGGCGGGATCGACTTCGACAACATTGGCCGGGCAGGGTTCGACCAGCTAAGTGGATCGCTCGGCGCTCTTGGCCCGTGGGGTGCGGTCGCGGCGGCTGTTGGTGTTGCGTTCGGTGATGACCTGGCCGGCGGGTTCGAGTCTGGGTTCAACAAGCGCCGTAACGATGTGATGCGGACCATCGTTTCTGGTTTGGATGAGGCCGATCTGCGGGCCCGCTGGTGAGGGCGCTGGTGAGGCGTGGGCTTCAGGGTTCGGCGAGTCAACGGGGCAGCTCAAGGCCGACGCTGATGACCTTAAACGAATCCTGGACGACATGGTCGCCGACGCCGACA
>CBDCFR010000004.1:0-10829 GCA_965216355.1 Acidimicrobiales bacterium | reverse complement strand
ATGCCGTTTGACGAGGCGAGAGTTGAGGAGGCCTACTTGTTCCAGCAGACGTTGCGTGATCCGCGGGCGCAGGCTCGGATGCGTCGGTTTCTCGAGGTCGGCGGCCAGACTCGAGCCGGAGAGCTGAACCTCATGGATTCTCTCTCCAAGCTCAGAGAGTAGGGGCACTGGGAGGAATCTCCCTAGCGACAACAAACGACAACACGAAGCCGTTATCTTCGGTGACGTGGATCGTGCGTTTGCCACAACATTTGCTCGCTTCCACCAGTTTCTAGGGGCTGGAGGGGCGCCGGAGGTCACCTTCATCGACCCCGGATATCCGGACCCCGGGGCCTAGCAGTCTCTTTCAAGAGTTGCGACGGGTATTTCGAGTTGTGCGGCACGGACGCAACCATCGAAAGCTGCTACTTAACGCCGAGGCTGGGACTATACAGCCCGACGTGGTGGCGGCGGCTGTCCTCGGTTTCCTCCCTCGTTCCAGACGGCCCGTTATCGCCATTATGGGCGACATGTGGCAACCCAACTCGGGGCTGCGCGGTTTTGTCGACCGGCAGATGATCAAGCTGGCCGACCGAGCGATCGACTGCTACATCGTGTACTCCAGCGAAGCCCTGACAGTGTTCCCCGAGACGTGGGGGCTCGACTCGGCCAAGTGTCGCTATGCGTTGTACTTCTACAGCTTCAGTGACGAGGAACTGGCCAAAGCGATCCCGGCGGCGGAGGGGACGCACATATTCGCCGGTGGCAACGCCCACCGGGACTATCGGCCGTTGATCGAGGCGGCGAGGTCGTTCCCCGATGAGCACTTCGTGCTGGCCACCGACCGGCTGGATGATGACCTCGACATCGACGTGCCGGCCAACGTAACCGTCGGCCCCGTAAGCCACGAGCGGTTTGTGGAGTTGATGGCCGAGTCGAAGATGGTGGTGATCCCGGTTCGACGGGATTTGACCCGTTCCAACAGCCAGCAGACCTACCTCAACGCCATGATGATGGGCAAACCGGTGGTCATCTCCGAAGTTTTTCGGCGTGCGAGACCACGCCACTGATGGTGAGAGCATCTTGATCGTCGACGGCTCGACCCAGGGGTACGTCGACGCCATCGGTGCCTTGCTCGATGAGCAGCGGCGGGCCGAGACTGATCGGCTTATCGTGGGAGGGCGTCATGCCGCCGCGCAGTTCTCCCGTCCTCAACACGCCCGTTCGGTTATCGATCTGATGGCCTCGCTGACCTCACGGGGCGTAAGTCCCGAGCGGCCGCGTCGGCGCGGGTAGTCTTGGCGGTGATGGAAACGAAACTGACTGCCGAAGAACTCCGGGTCCTGGCTTGTTTGGTGGAGAAGTCGTTCACCACGCCCGACCAGTATCCGCTCACCACGAACTCACTCACCAACGCGTGTAATCAGAAAACCAGTCGTGATCCGGTGGTCGACTACTCGGCCCAGCTTGTTGATGAAACGATGCTCGAACTGCGGCAGGCCGGCTGGGCCCGCAGTGTACGAGGGTCTGGCAATCGGGCGTTCAAACATAAACACGTCGTGGATGAGAAGCTCGGGGTTACGGATCGTCAGTTGGCGGTGCTGTCGGTGCTGGCGTTGCGGGGGCCGCAGTCTCCGGGCGAACTTCGGACTCGTACCGAGCGCCACGGTGTATTCAGCGCCGACGGTGATGAGGCGTTTGACGAGGTCGAACACACGTTGGCCGGACTGGCCGCCGGGGAGAACCCGCTGGTCCGCAACGTGGGTCGGGCCTCGGGCCAGTCTCAGGATCGATGGATTCAGCTGATCGGCGCGAACGAATCGGGAGCCACCGACGTTGACGTTGACTCGGAGGGGGCGCCGATGAATTCACCTCCGGCGCAGCCAACCGCACCGTCGGCGGCGTCTCCGTCGGCCGCTCAATCGATGAGCGCGGGTGAACTCGAACAGCTTAAGGTGCGCCTCGCTGAGCTGGAACAGCGGGTGGCCGATCTGGAAGAGTTGCTTTAGGCGGCTTTACCAGACCCAGGGTACAAGGTGCCACCGAACGGTGTCGGTGTAGGCCACATACTCCTGATCGTTCGACAGTAGTCGCTCTTCGTAGATGATTCGAAGCACTTGAAACACGGTGGCTGTAACAAGCACACCCACGTTCCAGACGGTGAAGTTGCTGATCAGATAGCCGAGCTGGGAAATGATGTAGGACATGTAGAACGGATGCCGCACCATGCGGTAGAGCCCGTTGGTCTGAATACCCCGATTGGCAGGGACGATTCCGAACGACCGTCCGATTGATGCCGACGAACCCAGCTGGAACAGAGCCCCGATGATCTGCAGCACCTGACCCACCAGGAGGTCTTGGCCACCTTCAACTGGTCGCAACGCCAAGACGGCGAAGCTTCCGACGAAACCGGCGACCACAGCCATCGACGAGAGATCGGCTTCTTCGCTCGGGCGGCGGAAGAAGACGAGCAAGACCATCACCGTCTCGAATGCAACGATCAGGGCCAGGCTAAGGCGAAAGCCGTTTTCCACTAGGTCGCTGAGGTGGGCGAACACGAACAACACGTACAAAGTTGACAGTGCGGCGGTGGACAGCAGATGTCGGTGTCGCTGGTTCATCCGAGAGTTCACGTCGCTACTCTCCGTCAAGCGCTTCACTCATAAATGTGCCGTGTGGATTGAAGCGGAAGTTGGCGAAATCGCGTTCGAAGTCGAGATGCACGTCAGACCTCGCCTCGACGGTTCTTCTCGATGGAGAAGATCGTCCGGCGTCTTGAGCCTGGCTCCAGTTGCGTTGCAGTCGAACTTGAGGTGGCGATCCGATGTCGCCGTCGACTTGTGGTTGAGAACCACGGCCACGTCGCACTCATGGGCGAGGGCATCGGAGCCGCGGAGATGGCTACAGCCGCAGATCGGTTCGACGCCGATACCGGTCCCGAGCTGCCGCGGACGGAGATGGCGACCACTGAGATCTGGTGACGGATGGCCAGTTCCTTGATGAATTTCGACGGCACGGTATACCCGTTCCTCAAGGTTGGGAACGGCCCGGCACCGGCAGCTTCTGTAGATAGTCGACGACGAGAACACCACCGGGCTCGAGGTGAGCGACGGCTGGTCAACTCCAGCTCGTCCGGCGTTGTCGTGCTGGGTCGATGCCCGTACCAGCTGCAGCTTTGGGGCGTAGGTCTCGGCATCTTCTCCAGCGCCACTTGCGACCAGCGGCGACAACTCGAGGCCGCTCGTTGGTAGGTCGATGACCCCCAACATCAGATCTCGGATGCACGGAACGGGCCTGGATACGAAGTGGTTGCATCCGACATGGCCGTTTCCGAGGCCATCTCCTGCACCAGCAACCGATACATCAACGTCGGCTCGTCGTGCTCGAAGCAGGCGAAGGTGACCCGCCGTCCGCGCACATTGCAGATGTTCCGAGCCCACTGCAGAGCACAGATCGTCTTGCCGGCGCCGGGTTGGCCACCCGAGGAGGACTGACCTCTCCCGGACAGGAAGCCACCGTCAAGTACCGAGTCGAGTGGTTCGAAACCCGGTGCTTGTTGCGGCCATGCCTACGGACTCGAATGTGCCTTCTCGGAGTTGACCGATCAGAGTTGAAACCCGTTTGCCCTTGGTGACGTAGTGGGTTCAGTGGACGCGGCCACTCCGCCGCCGCTAGTGCCGTTCTCGTCGAACTCGGACCAGGGATCCATTAGAACAGACTCCACGAAATTGGATGATTGCGGGGCCCAGGATCACGATGAACAGCACCGGGAAGAATACACAGCCCGAGAGGGAAGATCATTTTGATCGGCAGCTGGTTCGCCTTCTCTTCGGCTCGGATAGCGCCGCTTCTCGCGCATGTCGGTGAGACAGCACCCGGAGCGATCTGGGCCAGGGGCACACCGAGCAGCTTCGGCTTGGCGGAGGTTCAGCACCACCGTCTTCGAAGGTCGTCAACTTGTGATCGTGTCGGCCAGTGCCTCCAGTGCCACGACTCGCGGCAGTGCCGAGGCGAATGTCCTGCAACATACGACCGAACTCGACCGCTAGAGGCATTGCTCTTCAGCTTGCGGCGATACGCCCCAGTGCGGCTTCGAAACCGAGACCGGCCTCCACCGAAATCGTGAGCTGATCCAGCACATGTCCGGGAGACAGGATGGTGATCTCCTCGGCCCTGCGATCGGCTTTGGCCTTGATGGCCAAGATCAGGCACAACAGAATGCGGCGATCACAGATGCAACGGCCAGATACCAGCAGCTGCCGTGGGAATGCTGAAGTCGCCGAAGCAGTCCGGTAGGCCAGGATCGCTGCCGGTGGCCAGTATGGGCAAGAAGCAGTTTGACCCCGAGGACCTGCTCCGGTGTGATCCGGCCGGTCAGCCCGGCTTTGAGCCAGGGCCGTTGGCCTTACCGTCAATCCAGCCGATTGGAGTGAAGCGAACCAGCTTGTGAGCCGACGGTCCGGGCCACCGGCAGCAGGAAACGATCAGTGGCCGAGCGCGTTGAAGCACCGCTTCTGACGCATCGTGGGTTGGTAGTCGGCGAGGTTCTCACTCACCCTGCGATTGCTCAGGTCTGACGGTCGGTTGAGACAGCGCCCACCATGCAACTGGAATCGACGCCGACAGCGTCATAGCAGCGATCCATACGTATATCGGCATGTCGTCTCCTCTCGATGTGATTGGTTAGTACTTCAGGTCCACGAGCTTACGCATCCAGAACCACCCAACGACAATGCCGAGCACGCCGACACCGAGCATGACTCGCCCGAGGTTGGTGGTGTAAAGCAGGCTTGCTGAATCAGGGATCCGCCAGAGCATGAAGAGGAACATGACCACCGGGAGGGCGACCATCAGAACTCCTGACGCTCGTCCCTCGGCGGATAGCGCCTGAATCATTCGGTCGACTCGGCGGCGATCGCGAAGCGTCTCCGAGATATTCTCGAGGATCTCGGTGAGATCGCCTCCCAACTCGCGGTTGATGTCGAAGGCTCGCGCAATCCAGAAGAACTCCTGGCTTTTCATACGCTCCGCCACGTCGACCATCGAAGCTGTCATGTCGCGCCCGACCTGTGTCTCGAAGACGATGCGGCGGAACTGCCCGGCCGTCGGGGCGGGAGCTTCGTTGGCAACCAATTCAATGGCTTGCGGCAGGCCTCGCCCAGCGCGAATGCTGCTGCTGAGGATACCGAGGGTATCGGTAAGCTGATCGGCGAACTTGGCCCGCTGTTTTGAGGCCCGTCGGCTCAGGTAGATCATGAACGCGAAAATCGTCAGGGCTGCGAGAGCAACTCCGAGGAGGAGCCCGCCAAGTAGCCATCCCATCATGACGGCGATAATGGTGGTAACCACCGACATCATCACAAACTCGCCCGGCCTAAGGTTGAGCCCGGCGGCATCCAGGGCTTTGTCGAGTTCACCCTCAGCGTCGCGACGGGCCACCAATTTGTCGGCCACTCCCGACATCCGCTCGTTGAAGCCGGCGACCTTGTCGGCGCCAGCCACGGCTTCCAGCCGAACGTCAACCGATGGATTGATGGCTAACGCGCCGACGATGAGAATAGCGAGGAAGAACGCGGCGGCTCCGACCGGGAGCATCAGAGATTGCCCGAAGATGCCCGGCTCAAGTATTGGGACTGAACCGAGGCGGGACTCCGGAGGGATGTTGAGGACTGTTGCCGGGCCCTCGGGATCTGGTTCGGAGTCGGCTGAGGCGCTTGCCAGCTCCTCGACGGGCTGGACGGCGGTTCGAGCCGTGGCAATAGCACTTTCGACCGCAACCGAGATCACTGCCGTGCCACTGGACGACGGCGCTCGTCGAAATGTCAGCTGATATCGACTGGACAGCCGTTCGGCGATGCCTTCGTAGAGCGATCCAAGCCCGCTGCTTTCGTTGATGGAGGCGAAGATGCCGTTTACCGACTCCACCGCCTCGTTGAGCGCATCGCCTGTGGCGTCTCCGCTGGTAATGGCAACGGCATAAAGGCCGACTTGGTCTGCGTCCAAACGTTCCACAGCATCGGACTGAGAGGCGTCGCTGATGCTGTCGTCGCCGTCCGACAGCACCACGATGTAGGGGAGCGAACTTTGCCCCGACGCGGCCATATCCGCGGCGGCGACAAGGCCGTCCCAGAGACGGGTCTCGCCGACGGCGACCAGATCGTCGATGCTGGCGAACACGGCGTCGCGATCGGTCGTGAGTGGGGCCAACGTCTCCACGGTCTCGCCGAACCCTATGACGCCAATCTGGGTGTTCTCCGGGAGCGATTCGACGAAGGAACTGGCGGCGAGTTTGGCGTCACGAAGAGCCGAGCCTCGCATACTACCCGAGGTGTCGATGGCGATGACGACATCCAGGCTGGTGGTCAGTGGGGCAACGTCGAAGTCAACCAGCTCACCGTTGTACGCGATTCCAAAGTTGGTCTCGACCGGTGCCAACTCGCCGATCGAGCCCGGGATCGCAACGTCGACAACAACCCGGCCGTCGCTCTCTTCAACAACATTTAAGATCTGTATGACCGTCGCGTTCTCGTCGGCTGCATCCTCGTCGGTTTGCGCCCCGGCCGGAAGACCTAACAACAAGGTCACCACTGCCAGCGCGCTGAAGATGAGCGCCGGATAGCCTATGGCCCGCCGAGTTCTGCTCACGAGAATCTCTGCTCCGTGATGTGCTGGAAGCTGGTTCGGATCATCTCTTCCGGGAGGTTCAGCCCCATGTGCTTTAGTTCATCGGAGAACATGGGGCGCAGGCCCGTTGGCCTTAGTTGGCCCAGGAAACGGCCGTTCGCGTCGAGGCCGGCATCGTAATCGAACTTGTACAGGGTCGACATCGTGATCGTGTCTCCCTCCATGCCGTTTACTTCGACGATTTCCGTAATGCGGCGAGTGCCGTCGCGCAGTCGGGACAAGTGGACCATCAGGTCGAGCGCCGACGCCACTTGCTCGCGGATCGCCTTCGCCGGAAGTTCCAAGCCCGACATCATGACCATCGTTTCCAGACGAGCCAAGGCGTCGCGTGGGGTATTGGCGTGAAGGGTGGAAAGGGAGCCCTCGTGGCCGGTATTCATGGCCTGGAGCATGTCGATGGCTTCACCGCCACGAACCTCGCCGACAACAATGCGATCGGGGCGCATACGCAGCGAGTTGCGCACCAGCTCCCGGATGGGAATCTGACCCTTGCCCTCCACGTTGGCCGGCCGTGATTCGAGGCGAATCACGTGCCGTTGGTGGAGCTGCAGTTCGACGGCATCTTCGATCGTGATAATTCGCTCATCGGTGGGGATGAACGAGGAGACAACGTTAAGCAACGTGGTCTTACCAGTGCCGGTACCACCGCTGATCAGGATGTTTCGCTTGCCTCGAACACAGATGTCAAGAAAATCCGAGGCCTGTTGATTCATCGTGCCGAAGTTGACAAGGTCGGCTGCCGTGTAGGGATCGGCGGCGAACTTTCGGATCGTCAGCATCGGTCCGTCAACGGCCAGCGGGGGGATGACGGCGTTGACGCGGCTGCCGTCGGGGAGCCGGGCGTCGACCAGTGGCGACGACTCGTCGATACGTCGACCGACGGCGGTGACGATGCGTTCGATCACCTGACGAAGATGGGCGACGGTCATGAACCGATGGTCGGTCATGTACAGCTTGCCGCCGCGCTCCACGAAGATCGAGTCGGTCGAGTTGACCATGATTTCGGTCACGGAGTGGTCGGCCAGAAGGGTCTCGACCGGCCCAAGACCCATTATGTCGGCCCTGATCGACTCGACGAGGCCATGGCGTTCATGAGGTTCGAGTTGTGCTGCTTGACCGGCGAGGATCTGATCAAGCTCTCGTACGACGTAAGCCCTCAGCTGGTCTTCACCCAGGCTGGGATCGTAGAGACGGTTGCCGAGCCGCTCGAAGAGCGACGACTGGGCTCTGGCTCGAAGGCTCGACAGCGGATCAACCAGCCTCGGTGAGGTGTCGTCCGAGGGCGGGATTACGGTGATCTTGTCCTCGACCTTTTGGGGTTTCGTTCCGTTGAGTAGGTCAGAGATATTCATCTACCGATCCCTCCGTAGACCTCGGAGTAGCGACCGTGACCGATCGTCCTGGCTTGGCGCGAAGTAGAGCGCGATTTCTTCGAACTTGCGGGCGATGTTTCCGGAATCCTTTTCGATGGCCGGTGTTCCCTCGTTGGTGGACACCGGAATCAACCTGCTACTGGGAATCTGGAATCTCGCCTCCATACCGACCGACCCTTCAACGTCAGAGGTCGAGAGCCCGACCTTGGCGTTGGCTCGGTTGAGCACGAGGCTTCGTCGTTGTGACGTGAAGCCGATCTTGTCGAGGGCCTCGATCATTCGCCGCACGGCAAGGATCGAGGGCACATCAGTGGTAGTGACAAACAGCAGATCGGTCGCCAGCTGCATGGCCACCAGGGAGGCGGCATCGATGCCGGCCGCGGTGTCTATCACCACAAACGGGAATTCCTCGGCCATCGCCGTGACCGTTCGTTTCAGATCGTCGGAGTCGATGTTGTCGGCCACGGCCAGATCTTCAGGGGGCGTGAGGAGATTCAATCCCGACGGATGCGGAGTTAGAAATACCTTCAGCGCGGACCGCTCGTGGGTGGTGGCCTGAATCGCCTCGGCGATTGAGTGCTCCGGCTTGAGCCCTAGTGCGCTCGCACAATCACCGAACTGCAGGTCCAGATCAAGCAGGAGCACCTGCTTGGGAGCCTGCCGGGCCAACCCGACGGCGAGATTGCTTGACAGGGTGGTCTTTCCGGTTCCACCCTTCGGGCTGACCACGGCGATAACCCGCCGGCGTGGGCCCATGTGTTCGGTGCTGTCCGCACCATGGCGCTCACGAGCCAGCTCAATGATTGGGTCGAGTTTCTCGGTGAGCTGGTCGGTGGTCAGATCCGAACGGAGCACTTCACGGGCACCGAGCCTCAACAGATCCATCGACACGTTGACGTCTGGATTGTTGAAAATTACGGCCACGGTCGTCGATCGGAATCGACGGTCGACGTCAGCCACCACGTATCGCACGACCTCGAGGGGCAGATCAGGCCCGACCAGCAGCAGTTCCGGGTTGGCGGCACACGAGTCCATGGAGACCTCGGCCGAATCGCGCCACTGTTGTGACCACACACGGCGCACGGCCATCTGCTTGCCGTAGGTGCCTACAAGAGTTGTCTCCAGGTTTGCGTCGCCCGACAGGA
Organism: Acidimicrobiales bacterium; assembly: GCA_965216355.1. GTDB lineage: Bacteria > Actinomycetota > Acidimicrobiia > Acidimicrobiales > SZUA-35 > JAHELU01. Next base: position 1,648 of record CBDCFR010000004.1, on the reverse strand, counting down.
CTGTTATGCCACTCATGACTAGTTGCCTTCTTCGGAGGTGTCGCCTTCTTCTTCGGTGGTCTCGTCGGCCGCGTCGTCCTCTTCCTGGAATTCGACTTGTTGGCCTTCCGGTCCGAGTTCGTAGATGTTGGCTCTGGTCTTGATCGAGTCGACCTCGTCTGAGACGGTCTCTCGCTCGATGCCAAGCCAGATGTGCCCGAATTCAGCGGTGAACACCACTCGCTCAGCTTCGGATGGAGGAACAGCCAGGGTTACGAGAATTCGCTCGCTAGGGGCTGTGGTGAGGCGATCGGCTTCTTCGTCGTCAGCGCCGATTGCCCTGGTTCCTTGTTGTTCCTGCACTGCGGTGACCAAGATCTTGTGCAGGATCAAGTCGGTGCTGTTGGGGGTTTCAGCGTCGATTTCCTGACCGGCCGCCGGAGGCACGACGATTTCTTCACCATCGATCTCGACCAAGAAGGTGGTGAGTTCGAACGGATCGAACGAGGCGAACACTGAAACGGTCTGACCTGGCTCGACCAGGCCGCCGATGGCTCGTTCCGGCTCTAGTGCAACCGTTACCTCGATCATGTCCTCGGGTACCTGTACGCCGATCTCGCGTGACGTGAACTCGGAAACCTCGACAAACCGGCTCTCAATGAGCTGTTCACCCGGCTGTAGGTCAACGGCGGCGACCTTGCCTCGAAGCGCCGCGAGACTGTCAACTGCATCTGTGGGTCGCACCTTGACCGGCACTTCCTCAACCACGACGAGTTCTTCGATTTCGTCGGCGGCGGTGCCGCCGAGAATCGGCTCGGTTACGACGTAGACCTCGACGAGTTGTTCGCCTTCAAGTGCCCGCTCCTCGGCTCCGGCCACGAAGGCCACCAACGCAACGGTCCCGATCAACGCGAGCACCACTGCCACAAGAAGCCCAATTGCCCGTCTGCTCATATGTTTCCCACTCTTACCTTTTCTATGTTCCTCAGATGCAGGCGTTTACGGATCGCAAGCCGACGTGGCGTTGGGATCCACTGCACAGATGGCGATCACCTTGGTATTTGAGGCGCCGCCACCATTACCACAACACGTCCCGGTTATGAGCCCCGGCATCACTTCGAGATCGATAAACCAATCTGCCTGTGCGCCGTTGAAGCTGAAATCGATGAGGCGTACTCTTACCACGCCCATCAGATGGAATTGAGCGTTGGCTCCCGGGTTCTCGACGAAGTTGAACACCGGCAGGGTAAAGAAGATGCCGCTGTTTCTTAGATCGTTCAGGGCACTGTTGGGACTGGAGGCTACTCCGGACAGTGCGCCGGTGTCGCCGGGATAACAATGGGCGTCGCCAGTACAGGTGGTGACCGTGTGGTCGCTAAACGATACTTCGCCGTCGTAGCCGTTGCGGATCCAATCGTCGGTTTCGGCGTTGGAGTTTGAACCACCGTCGAAGTCGATTGTGCCCCAGTTGCCAGGAACGCTGGAACCACCGCAGTCGGTCGGCTGTTCCTTGTCGTACACGATCCGAATGAGGGTGTTGGTTGTCGGCGGGTTGTAAACCACGTTGGCCAATGCGCTCGAGCCTTCAATGCACAACCCGATCGGCCGTAGGCCGGTTACTGTTGCCGGCGGCCCCCAGACGGCTGTTGTTGACGAGTCAACCGTATAA
>CBDCFR010000003.1:0-9203 GCA_965216355.1 Acidimicrobiales bacterium | reverse complement strand
GGATCTCGACCATGTTGATGATGCTCGGCATCGGTGCGGCCTTCAGCGGTGCGGCTTTCTACGCCTACTACGACAACCGTCTGGCCGAGAACGAGCAGGAAGTGGCGCGTTTCGTCGAAGGTTTCGATCAGCAGTTCACCGACGCCACCAGCGCCATCGACGATCTTCGGGTTGGCACCATCACCGAGATTCGGGACGAGCTCAAGCCTCTGGGCGACTACGTGGCCGACGCCGACGGAGTGATCAACCTACCGCGCACGGCCGGACCGTCGGTTTGGCTCCTGGAGACCCGTGACGACGCCGGTCAGATCACCACCGGATCGGCCTTTGCTGTGGTGCCCTATCAAGACGGCACCGCGCTGGTCACCAGCTATGCGTTGGTGCAAGCCGCCGCCACTGCTCCGAGCCCAGGGATCGATCTGATGAAGGGCAACGAACGGATCCCGGCGCAACTCTGGTCTTGGGATCCGGAACGAGACATCGCCCTCGTTGTGGTTGACCGTGAAATTCCGACCCTCGAATTCGCCAGTGAACAAGGTCAACTCGATTCGCTTGGTAGCCGTATCTTTGCGCTCAGCGGTGTTGGCGGCAATGGCGCCACCGCCTCTCCTGGGGTTCTCCTGGATCATTCCCAGGTCGGGCTTCAGCACACGTCTCTGATCGGAACGTTGTTCCGGGGCGGGCCGTTGTTGAACGGCGACGGCAAGGTGCTGGGTGTGGCCTCCGACAACTACTGGCCCTTCGGTATCGATCCCGGTGACGTGCGACAGGCCCCCGATGTGCGGGCCATATGCGTGATCGTGTTGGCGTGCTCGGAGACCGTGGAAGAGGTGATGATCGAGGTGCAGGCCGACGAGACCGAGGCCCCCATCACCACCGACGAGTTCGTTCGGGAAACGCCCAACGGCGACGAGGAGCTGACCAGGGAAACCGGCGACGAAGACGCCGACGAGTAGGTACCTCTGGGTCTTGTGAGCCGCTACGACTCGTCGGTCGTATCAACAGTCACATCAACAGCGACATCAACAATGTGCGCACCGGTGCGATCGCGAGTGGCGCCGCTGCGGCGATTGGTTTCGATCCGCTTTGGCCGGAAGGGCTTCTGCGGGAAGTTCAGCCGGTCGAGCAGCACGGCGATCACCGCAAGGATCACCGCGCCGATGATCAGGGATGACACCGAGCTGGTGTTGATGAATCCGTAGAACCCAACCATTGGTTTCAGGATACCGCTTGGTCCCCGGAAGATCGGTGCAGCACCAAGGTTATCGACGTCTCGCCGTGGTCGGCCCAGCGCTGCTTGTAGTCGAAGTCCATGCCCATGTCGTAGTAATCGGCCAGGTCGTTACGGATGAGGTGCTGGATCTGGTGGTGTTGTAGGAGGTTGCCGATCGACAGCCCGTGGTGTTGGTCGACGAAGCTGATTTGGAGCCCTCGGTAGCGACGCTGACGAATGCCACCAAGGATGTAGCCAACGTCTCGTTGGATCACCGCTCCCGGTGTTTGTTTCTGGTCCACCGGGAGTTGGGCGACAAAGGCCTGCAGACGATCTCGTTCGCTGAGCCGTTCGATCATGGTGCGATACATGGCCGACATCTCGGGGGTGGTGATGCCGCTACCGTCTTCTCCCTTCCACGACTGGTGCTCGATGTCCAGCAATCGGTCGAACAGGTTGTCGTCGTCGGCCACGTTGACAATCGACAGGCCCGCCCCGCGGCCCCTGGATTCAGCTTGACGGAGATTGCGGCGAAAGCGAGTTGTTCGGGCGGCGAGCCACTGGTCGTAGCCTTCTGTGAGATCGGCCACTCGACGGGTGATGCCCTCAGTGTAGATTGACACGCCGAGGGGCAGCAGAGCTTTGGTGATTGCCTTGGTCAGAGGATGAGGGTGAGGGGGAAGGCCGGGCAGTATGAGGATCGACCATCCTTCGAGTTCGCTGAGGGCTTTGCAGAGCTCGGCGCTGAGACGTTCCAAGTCCGATCCGAATATCGGGCTGGCGAAGCCCCAGAGCGGTTCGATGCTGGAAAGGAAAATCAGATCGTCTCGGCGGTAATAGCCCAGGAGGGCATACCCGTCGCCGTTCGACGATTTGAGGAATAGACGTTTGCCCCGCGGGGCGAATCCGGTGGCAACCGGCACCACCCAGTCGAGGGCGGAACACCACTGGTCGATGCCGTCGGTGGCATCCACCGCCGATTCAACGTCGGCCCACTGGTCGAGCAGTTCTTGGAAGCTGAGTTGGATCATGCGGTTCCGGAGTGGTGAACGTTGGTAGCCGACGGTAACCGGTCACCACTCTCCGTGGCAGTATTCGGGGAATTGCGGCGCTTCTTTAAAGGATATTGCCAGTTCGGACCCAAATGATTGGTGTCGAATTGCCATCAGCTGTCGTCCAGTTGACAATGTTGTTGACGATCAATCGAAACCATGGCCTCCTAAGAAGAGGACCAGTAGAACTAGAGACATGATCGACGACTCGACAATCGAAGCCTTTGCCCGGGACGGTGTTGTCGTTGTCCGTGGGGCCCTGAGCCGAGACGAAATTTCCGCCTTGGAACGAGGCGTCAACTACGTTGTCGACCATCCGAGCGATCGCATGGTCGTGGCCAGTGGCGACGATGATCCCGGCCGGTTTGTGGAGGACTTCCTTCGTTGGTCCGAGGTGTCGGAGATCGAGGAGATCGCTCTGCGTTCGAAGCTGCCCGAGATCGCGGCAGCTCTCATGGATTCAAACAGTGCCCGGTTCTACCACGATCACATGTTGATCAAGGAGGCTGGCACCGCCCAACGCACTCCGTGGCATCAGGACCAGCCGTACTACAACGTCGATGGCACCGGCGTGAGTGCCTGGGTGCCGCTTGACGAGATTCCACGCCAAGGCTCGATGGAGTTCTGGGCCGGTTCCCACCGGGGTCCGTGGCGGATGCCGCGTACCTTTTTGGATGAGGAGGCCAAGTGGTTCCCCGAAGGTTCGCTGGTCGAGATGCCCGACATCGACGCCGACCGCGGCGCCTACGACATCCGGCAGTGGCAGCTCAGCCCCGGCGACGCCCTGTTCTTCAACTTCCTCACCGTGCACAGTGCGCCTGGGTTCCCGTTTGAGCAGCAGCGTCGAGTGATGTCGTTTCGCTACTTGAGCTCCGATGCTCGCCATGCGGTGAGGCCATGGAAGACGTCGCCCGATTTCCCGGGCCTGGCCGACGAGCTTGAAGACGGTCAGCCGTTTGATCACCCGAGCTTCCCGATCGCCTGGCCTCGTTCCACGGCTGCTGTTGGGAACTCACACGAGGTTGCGTAGCCCGCTTGGCAGCCAACTTCAATCAACTGCCCGACGATGACTCTCCCGACGGCCGCTACGTGCCGCCGGAGGGAGGCGTAGGCGCTGATCACCCGATGCGCAACGTCACCCGCCAGGTGGCGTTCGAAGGTGGGTGGTCGCCCGGCCGGGCGGCCAAGGTTGCCGGTCTGTTCGACTCGATGGCCGAGGAATGGGATGCGTCGCACTCCGATGCGGTGCGCACCGCTCCGATCCGTGACGCCCTGCGGCGCGGTGGTCTGAATCTGGGCGGCCGCTGGCTTGAGCTTGGCGCTGGGACCGGTGCCGGCACTCGAATCCTGGCGCCTGCCGTGGCTGGCGGTGGTGGTTCGCTAGTGGCCATGGACCTGGCGTTGGGCATGTTGCGCAACTCGCCTGAGCGGGTGGCTCCGTTGACGCAGGCCGACGCCTCTCGGCTGCCGTTTGGTGATGGGGCGTTCGACGGGTTGGCCATGGTCAACATGCTGTTGTTTCCCGAGGAGGTGGCCCGGGTGCTCGCACCGGGTGGATCCGTGCTCTGGGTCAACACGTTCGGCGACCGCACCCCGATTCATCTGCCTCCCGAGGATGTGGCTTCGGCGCTGCCGGGGCAGTGGTCGGTTACTTGGGCCCACTCGGGCAATGGATTCTGGGCGTTGGTGTCGCGCTCGTTGGGGTAGGAGGCCCGGAGGCGGCCTGTGTGCACCAAGGCTTCAATGAAATAGCGACTTCCGGCTGCCGTCGGCCGATATATTTCGTAGCTCGGGTAGCTCCGTTGCCCCACACAAGCCCCTGTAGCTCAGTGGATAGAGCGTCGGTTTCCTAAACCGTGCGTCGCAGGTTCGATTCCTGCCAGGGGCGCCAGACAGTAGGCGGACCCGGTCGGCGAAGGATGGCTTCTGTCACGCCTACGGCCGGGTCAGTTGGGATCAACCGCTCGAGCTGAAGTAGTCGACAACGAATTCGAAGGCACGAAAAACCGAACCGTGAGGTTGGGTCACGATTACGCCGCCATTTCCGATTTGATAGTAGGCGTACGAACCTCGTTGTTTGGCACCTTCCGCCAAGACCTCGGCCACTTCGTCGTCGGACACGGAGTCCGCCAACGAAACAACCTTTCGTACAACATCTTCGTCGAGGTTGTCCAAGAAGGTTGCCAGGCCGCCGCTGGGATCCAGGTTTCTGTACCAGCGCGATGGATCCCTGACATCTGGAGCCGGATCCCTTGCAGCGAGTCTCTCCAGATAGGGCCGGGCATCGACATAGCTGTCCACGATGGAGTAGGTATTTGAACGCAACACGATCCGGCCGACGTCGTAAAGGAATTCCTTCAGATCCCGGTGATACAGGACGGAGTTCTCCCATGGCGCTCCCCATCCCGATTCGATATCGCACGCGGCATGCTCCAGCGGTGCAGGTTCGAGCATCTCAAGGAGATCCAGAACAAAGAGTTCCCAGTTCTCAGTGTGATGGGAGCCGATGGGTTCCGAGGCGACCGACCGCTGGGAGGGAATCATGCCGTTGTATATCCACCTCTTGTCAAAGGACATTAAGATTTGACCGCTCATTGATGCGCCCCGGCGATGCTTGCCGATCAGTTCCACGTCGATCGGGAGCCGACTCCCAAATCCCGCAGGGCCCCTGATAGACACGGCAAGCCGAAGGTCCTCGGAACCGGACAAGAGTCCTCGGCTGAGGAAATGCTTGTTGATGTCGGCAAAGGAGGCGACCTCATACTTTCGAAGCTTCTTGCGATGGCGGGCCTTCATCCCTCTAAACGGATCTTTTAGGCCGTCAAACACCTGCGGTCTCTCGATCCGAACAACATCGCGAAACAGCAGTTCGACGAAGTCAATGTCGCTGCCCACAGTCGGGAAGAAGGAAATCGAGAATGAACGCCCCATTGTCTCTCACCCTTCCTACTTGTCGTTCCCGACTCCCCAATCATTGCGGAGGGCCCTGCCCCCGGCAAGCCGATTTGACCCTCGCTGCCGGCAGCCAACTACCTGAGGTTGGCTTACGAACTGGTTTGTGTTGACCAAATCCATCGATTGTCCGGATAGCAGGCTTGACGTGGGCCCTCAACACGTCGAACGAACAAGGTTCGGTTTCTGCGGCTAGTTGCTGCCGACGGTGGCCGGGGGAGAGGTCGAGCGTCCGACCCAAAGCTCAAGGGCGACGTCGCCGTCACCGGCGGGCCAGTAGCGCAGGCGGTCGCCGTCTTCGACTTCGTTTGCCTCGCCGGTCACGGTCATCGAGATGACGTCTTCGCCACGAATGGCGATGGCCTGATCGAGCCCAACCGGCTGAAACTCATAGCCGAGTCGAATCACTTCGTCGGCAAACCTGGTGCCGATGTCTCGTGCATCTTGGTGCGTGGACAGAAAAACCAGGTGGCGTTCCGGATTCTCGACGAGGCAGTGGATCGGCGTCAGGTCGTAGGGCAACTCGATGCCGTCGAGCATGTCGTCCAAGGAGCGGACCAACGTCGCGGGGTGAGGAGCGGCAAGGCTCTCCGGCTCCGTCTCGGCGTTGGTATCGGTCTCGTCGGCCGCCTCTTCGTCGACAGGCCGATGATCGGTACGAGCCGAAGTGTCGATTCGCAGCGCGGGGTGTTTGAGCGCCTCGTTGGCCTTGCTGATACTTCCGCCCCAGGTCGCGTAGCTTGCCGACTGGGCCTCGCGGTCCATCCGCTGCCGGAGAACCATCCACATGAAGATCATCACGGCGCTCAAGATCAGCCAGCCGAGGAAGATGACGGTGAAACTAAAGGGAAGGCTCATGGGTTGTCTCCGGGTCGCAGCGTTGGTTGCGCCGATGGGTTCGATCCAATGATCGGCGGCGATTAGATCAGCCGAAATTGTTGGGGGGTATTGCCCAACCAGACCCGGATCGCTGCACCCAATCGGCCTAGTCTTCCTTGCCCGCCGGCAACCTCCGGTTTCATCCAGCGAGCGGTGCCGCCCACCGGCCGGCCGCTTTTCAGATGGTGCCCGGAAACGCCCTGAACTATCGTTTATTTGGTGGAAACTCAGTGGAATGAACGGCTGTTGCGGGCCTCATTCAGGAGGGCAAGTAGCTGGGTAAGAGAAAATCCGATCAAAAATCGCCTCATCTTTGGCGCTCCCGCCGTTGCGTTGCAAGCCGCTATTTTTGCCGGCGTGCTGCAAATGGGCGACGTACTGTTAGCCGCGGTGAGTCTCATCATCGCCCCGATCGTGTTGGTGGCGATCATGGTGATGCGCACGCTGCTGGTGATGTTGTACGAAGTCCGCGACGCCCTCGGCAGCCACCTCAACCCCGTTGTCGGTGACGCCGCTGCTCAGAACTTCAGCTGTGAGCTGGCGAATCTCGGGGCCAACGAGATCGCGCTCCGAGTCACCAATCACGGTGCCACTGGAAACTTCCATGCCAAGGTCGTCGACCTGACCGGCGTTGAAAACAGCCCGGTTCCGATTTCGGTCCGCTGGCGGAGCAACGACACCGAGGCCACGAGGCGAATAAACCGAGGTGACTCCGAGCTGCTAACCGTGGTGCGTGTCCGAGGCCGCAGAGCCGTCGACTTCCTCCAGCCGACCTCGGTGAACAAGACGGGCTATCAGCGTGTAGCCGCCCTCAACGGCGACACCGGCCCCAAAACGCCGACCGTGGCCGCCAGGATTCGGGTGTTCAACCAACAATCCGAGGGTGAAGGGCAACGTACCCAAGTGCTCAGGCTGGTCTTCACCAACGGCGCCGACACACCCGTTGTCGAGCTGGTGAGCGAAACCGAAACCGAGCCGGCGACCGCCACCTGACAAAGAGCTACCAGCTAGTTGGCGTCGCGCAACCGGTGATCGACCATCGGGTTTGTGCCGTACGGATACACCGATCTTGTGCCGTCGCCCTCCGACCGCATCGACTGGTACACGCCCGAAAACAGCGGGTGCACACACATGATGTCGTCATCACCCACCGCAAGCCGGTGAGGAATGGTGTACTCGAACTCGGCGATGTCGTAGCGCTCGGTTTGATCGATCATTCGCCCGATGCAGCCGATTTCGAGCAGCATCGCTTTGAAGTCGAAGAAGTCCATCGTCGGCGGCACGTCCATCGCTCCCACTCGATGTGAGCGTTCGGCCAACTGCCGTTCGGCCAAGTTGCGGTTGGCCCGCTTCACCGCCCCTTTGCCAACACGGTTGAACGTCTTGTGCAACTCCGAGTCGGTGAACCGTCGCGGCAGGTTCTTGATCACGGCTCGACAAACCTCGTCGGCGGTGGGGTGGACAAGCTCGTAGGCCTTGCAGATTTCGGTGACGATCTGTTCCTCCACATCCTGGACACCGATGATCACCGCCTCCTCCGAAACCCGAACCTCATCCGACTCGTAGTGGCTGCGAGCCCAAATGGCGTTTAGCAGGCGAAGCAGGTGGCGGGGGAGTAGCTGGGTGTGACGGAGAACGTAGGCGACGGACTCTTCACCCTTCACCGTCGGTGGCAGAACCGTGCGAAGCAGATCAAGCGCTTCACGTTCGGAGTCGACATTCAGCCGTGCGACATCACGATTGCGGTCCAAGAACGGTTGATGAAAATGGTTGAGATAGAGCATGAAACGATGGGCGGCAATCTTCACAATCTCTCTCGCACTCCATTGCAGGACGATAAATCGCCCAAAGTCCTTCAGCGGATTACGAGACATCGATCGCAGAACATGCCACAGTTCCGCCGGGAACGAGAATCGGATTCTGAAGGGAGCCGCTGGTTGGGTCGAGCGTCCAACTTGCATGAACAACCCCTCGATTGTTCTCGTGTGGTAGTCGAGAACGTCCTGGAAGTCTTCGATCGAGTCGAGGAGGAGGATCGGGCCGACGCTCGCCTCGTTGAGCAGCGTTCCAACCCCGTCAATCACCGATCCGAGACTCACGCCGCTGAGCTCGAACATGGTCGCATGGCGGGCCACGGTTTTACGCTCTTCGGCCTGCTCAAGGAACTCAACACAAAACAAGCTCATGGCTGCTTCACAGGAAACCCGTCGGGATCCGTCGTTGGTGAGATCGTCGAGATAGATCTTGACGTCTTCGTACCGCACGTCGTCGGTGTCAACGACCTCGGGTGGGTCCTGCACAAGCGCCACCAAGAGAGCGTGCCAAAGCGCTGCACCCCAGATTTCGCATACATGATCGACGAACAGCGTGATGCCCAGGTCGGCCAACGCTCGTAGAAGATCCTCGATCTCGGCCACCGCCGTTGACGTGTTGATCTGCACCGTCAACGTGGTCTGCTCGGTGTTGAGGGCGTCGAGGAAGGCAGTCTTTCCCGCTCCCCGGCGCCCCACCACAAACGCAGGATCTCGCTGAATCAAGCTGGAGTAGATTCGGTTCTCCCGATCGAACAGACTCTGCCACAACTCCTGATCGGCGATCTGCTCGGTGGCGACCGGACCGAAGGGCGCGTTGTCGTTGATATAGGGCGCGACCTCGTCTTTCGAGAGTCGAGCTTTGTCGCCTGGGCTGCTCATCCGGTTCCCTCCGAGAGACTGCCAGCGCCGAGCCGAGTCTATGTCGGCACGGTCTCGGGCGTCCAAACGCTCGCACCATGAGTGGCCCCATCGAGAGCCTTCGGGTTAGCGTGGAAACAGGATCGTACACACGGCGCCAGAGAGGCTAAGGGCAGATGGCTGACGTAACAGAGAAGCCGAAACCAACCCGGGAAGAGTGGTTGGCTCGGAGGCCGTCGCGCAGCCCGGAGATGGAGCAGGCGCTGTTCGCCGCCGACGTGGCCGACGCCGACGAGCTCGCAATCGACGACATCAATCCGCTCAACCCTCACCTCTTTCGGGATCATCGGTGGCACCGCAACTTCGAGCGGCTTCGTCAAGAGGACCCGGTGCACCTCAACGAGCTGGGATCGGCCGGGCGGTACTGGTCGATCA
>CBDCFR010000002.1:0-7842 GCA_965216355.1 Acidimicrobiales bacterium | reverse complement strand
TCCGAGCCCACTGACGTCGGGTAGATCAGCTTGCTCCCACAACTCGGCGGCACCCGACACCACAGCGCTCATTGGGAGCGCTGCAAAGTAGTCGTCCCGAGTGACCGGGCCGTCAAGCACGAGCCCTTCGGACGAGAAGACCGTCACCGGGGTTCCCTCCAGCAGGAACTCGACTTCATCGACGGTGGAGAACGCGGTCAAGGTGTAGACCACTTGCGCCAGCCGGGCGGTCATCGAGAACGTCCCACCTCCGGCCTCAAACTCCTCCGAGAAGTCGATCCGGGCAAGACCGTCTTCGATGGTGAGCCCGAGCAACTTAGTGTCGGTGGGAACACTCGACGACAGGCCCGCTTCCACCTGGGCCTGAGTCGGGCCACTGATCAGCGCCTCGATGGCGCCGGTGGCCACCTGCGGCGTCGCCGGGATCGCGGTTACCACTGCCGTGGCATAGCCGTTCCCCTGCACAAAATAGATGTCGACGAATTGGGTGGCATCCCCGGAAGTCGGCGGCGTCGGTGTCGTATCCGACGTCGCTGTTGTCTCGTCCGACGACGATGTTTCGGTGGTGTCACCGGTTGTGCTGGTGGTGTCCGCAGCATCATCGCCCGAACTACACCCGCCGAGACCGAGTACCACGATGGCCAAGAAGACCAGTAGACGTTTCATGGCATCGCCTTTCTTTTCATGACGATCTTTGGACACGACGACTTCTCGTCGGTCCACTTCTACCCTCAACGCTGATCCATCTACGGAGCGGGTTGTAGGGACAAAGTGCCTTTCATCAGCGACTAGCGCGCTATGTCCCGTCCGGCCGGAACCTCCACGCCTTGATCGTGAACGGCCGTCCTCCGGTTCCGTAGCAGCAGGTGTCACCCCAAGTGAGCACCTGCTCCCCGGTCCAGACCGAATACCGGCGACTACCGGTGCCGTCAATCACGACCTCGGTCCACTCGGCGCTCCCCTGGTGATAGATTGCCGCCGGTCCACACCATGAGAATGCCAGGATGAAGTCATCAGCCACCAGAGGCTCTGGCATCCCCTCACAGGCGGCCACCGGTACCGCTTCGACGTCGTCCACCCAGGCCATCGTCGCCAGATCGAGCGCTACGGTTCTCCCGTCGGCACCAGAGTCCGACCACGCCACAATCCGACCATCCAGCACCGCCGACAGATGTGGCGAGGCAATAACGTTCACATTGTTGGACGACAGATCGGCGATTGGCGCCACCTGCCATCGGCCATCGTCGTCGAGGATCGCCACCTCCAAGCCAATACTGCCAAAGCCGCCACCCCTTCGAGCACCAAGGGCGTAGAGGTTTGAACCGTCCCATCGCAGCACGCCACTGGCCACCGGCATAGGGGGTGCCTCCATCGACGCCCACCCGTCCGCCGCAGGGTCGAAGGCGACCAACGCTCCGCTGGCCAGATGCCAGATGATGAACCGTGTTCCAGTCCAGACCGAACTGACACTACCTGTGCTGTCGGCCCCGAAGGGCGGAGACACCGCAGCGGGTGGCGGTGCGATCATCCTCCACGTGTCGGTGACCGGATCATACGCCGCCGCTTCCAGCGGGCCGAGGCCACCGGCCACCAGCATCTCAGATCCCGTCCACACCGCTTCGTGGTACACCCGGGGCGACAATGGCGCATCGGTCAGCATGCGCCACGTGTCGGCCGCAGGGTCGTAGGCGGCACCATCGCCTAGAGGATTGCGGCCTGTCTCGTCGGCTTCGCCGCCCCATACGAGCATCTCGGATCCGGTCCAAACCACGGTGTGTCCGCCCCGGGGTTTGAGCGGTCCGGGGTCAAACGGCTCGCTCTCGAATTCGATTGCCAACTCCACCGGCTCAGTCGCCTCTGTATCAGCCGGCTCAGTCGTGACACCCCCGTCCAACGTTGATTGGGTGGATGACGTCGAGCTATCAGTACTCTCAGCAGCCTCCGGGCTGCACGCCACAAAGAGGCAGAACAGGATGCCCGCGATGCCACGTCGGACAATCTGCGACAACGGCATGACCTCATACTGCCATACGAGGTATGCCGCCGTCGGTCGCGATTCGGCGACCGCAGTCAGCCCAAGGCCACGGCCTGAACGACGATGTCTATCGCCCGGTCGACAATCTCACGCGTAGTGCGTTGGCTAAGGAAGGCGCAACGCAAATACACCTTCTCGTCGATCGTGGTGCTCGACACGTGCACCTCCCGGGAATTCACCAGAGCCTCGAGGAGAGAGCGGGTGGCGTCATCTCCCTCAACCGAACGGAAGGCCACGATCGACAACTCCGGCTCATCGATCAGCTCGATCCCGGCTAAAGCCCGAAGCCGAGCAGCGGCGTGTTCGGTGAGGTCGAGCATACGATCGAGCTCCTGCCGGAAACGTTGAACACCGTGCAGCTGCAGCGCAAGCCACACCTGAATCCCTCGGTTTGGTCGAGTCAGCTCCGGCCCAAGCTCCATGTAGTGGGGCAGCTCCCCGCTGACCACATCTTGCATATAGGCGCCGGCTCCCTCATGAGCCGCGGCCACCGCACGAGGGTCGCGCATCAACAGGCCACCAACTCCAAAAGGCAGGAAAAGCGACTTGTGCGCGTCGATCGTGATCGAGTCGGCCCGCTCGATGCCCGCCAGTCGCTCACGCCCCCGCTCGGTCAGCTGAAAGAACCCGCCGTAGGCGGCGTCGATGTGGAACCACGCCCCGACGTCGGCAGCAATGTCGGCACAGGCGCCGAGTGGATCGACGGCCCCGGTGTCTGTCGTACCGGCGGTGGCGCAGATGATCATCGGCCGCAAGCCTCGGTCAGCGTCGTCGGCAATGGCTTGCCGCAAAGCGTCCGGATCGAGTCGGCGGTGCCCATCGGTCTCGACCTCTCGCACTCGATCGGTGGCGATCCCAGCGATGCGGGCCGCCTTATGGATCGAGTGGTGGGAGCGGGCCGAGGTGTACACCACACCATCAGCGAAGTCGCCGTCGAAGTCATCCCCGAACCGGGAGCGGGCGGTAACCACGGCAATCAGGTTCGCGATCGAGCCGCCCGACACAAGCAACCCACCGGCCGACGACGGCAGTCCGAACAGGTCGAGGATCCACCGCAACACTGATTCCTCGATCGCGGTCATTCCCGGCGCTGCGTGAGAGCCTCCGGTGTACTGGTTGGTCACCCCACCGATCAGCGCCCCCAGCGCCGCAGTGTAGAGACCACCACTGGGGATGTAGGAGAAGAATCCAGGCGAGGCGGTGTCGAAGCCCGTATCGGTGGCTTCGTCCACCAGCTCAAGCAGCGCTTGGAGATCGGCGCCCTTCTCACCTGGACCAGCCAACAGCCGCTTGATCAATCCATCGTCGTCGGGCCACGAAGCGGCGCCACCCTCACGTCGCTCAATCCACTCGTCGACGAAGTCGACAACAGCCCGCCCGAGCATCTGTCGTTCATCGGAAGTCGGCTCAAGCGGGAAACCCTCCATGGCGCGAGTCTACGACCAGGTCTCCCCTAGGCACCCGACTAACATGGTCGGCCATGACGCAGGACAATGATCGACAAGGGACGGTCGTTCTCGGTGATGACGAGCTTCGGGGCGAGGATCTGCGCTCTCTGTGCCTTGAGGACGGGGGCGCGCTCACCGTGAGCGGCGGCAGGATTACCGGCGATCTCAACCTGGCTGATCTAGTGATGGGTCGTCACCTCCGCTTCACGAACACAACCTTCGATCAGACGGTTACTTTTACGTCAACGTCGTGCCGCTCGCTCGACTTCACAGGATGTCGACTACTGGGAGGGCTCGACGCCACCGCGGCCCGTGTCGACGGCAACGTCAAGATGACCGGGTGCGACGTTCCGGGGTCGTCCAACGGCACTGGATCCCGTCGTCCGGCATCGGTCTGGCTGACCGACGCCAAAGTCTCGGGCCGCCTTGAGATCATCAACACCACCTTCGGCCACGCCGACGACGATTGGTCCCGCTCCATCCATGCCGATCGTATTGAGGTTGGCGCCGGCATCAGTCTGGTCGACGGTGTCGACGCCCACGGAGAGATCAAACTCACGGGCGCATCCATCGGCGGTTCAGTAAACATCTACGGCGCCTCGATCGAGGATCCCTACGTCGCTCTCTACCTCTCCGAGGCGCGAATCGGCGGCAACCTTTTTGTGATGGACGACCAGACCGGCAACCCCAGCATCATCACTGGCGGCATTGTGGCCTCGGGCGCCATCTTCAACGGGCAGTGCCTCCTATATAAAGCCCAGGTCCGCGCCCCGGCTCAGGCCAACAATCCCCGCTACTGGTACAGGGGTGCCCGCTCAGGCGTTGCCATCGATGCCACCCGGGCTCGCTTCGACGGAGACCTGCGCATGTATGGCGGCACCGAGATCACCGGCAAGGTCGATCTTGCCACCGCCACCGTTGAAAGCCAGCTTGACCTCGACGACACCACGGTGCGCGAACCCGAATCCGGGTGGCTGGCCGAGACCTACGCCATCAACCTGAGCAACGCCACGCTGGGATCCGACTTCCGATTCCACGGCCACTCAGGGTCGGTCCGGCTGGAGAACGCCAAGGTGGCCGGATCACTGCACTTCGAAGACGTGGTCATCGAGGCCAACCAGCCGGAAGCGATTGAAGCCCGCAACGTCCGCGTCGAGGGCGACGTGTGGCTCGACAACGCTCGGATCACAGGTGGCGACACCGACTTCCGACTCTCGCACGTGGCCGGCGACTGGCGAGCCCCCGGGGCTCATCTGAACTCGACCGGGGCCGAAGAAGACACGGCCCTGACCTTGACGTCCACCGAAGTCGATGGCTCGGTGTTTCTTCACGATGGCTTCTCGTCTTTCGGACTGCTCCGGCTGAACCGCTGCCGGATCGGTGGTCGGCTCACATTCGACAGGGCGACAATCAGACAAGCTCCGCATGCCCCCACTCCCCTGGTTGTCGCTTGCCGATCGACGTCGGTGGCGAGCGGCCTCTTCCTAGATTGGGACGTCGACGGCAAGATCGACTTTCAAGGCACGTCCACTGACCTTCTCGTCGACGATCCGTCCCGCTGGGGAACCGGCCACGTCATCGCCGGACTCACCTACCAGCGCATGACTCCCGTCAACAGCAACCCAACCTCGGACTCCAACGAGCGGGATCGCCGCCTGCGCTGGCTCGCCGACCAGGGTGAACCCGACGCCGGCACGTACTCGTTACTGGCCGACTACTACCGTCGTCACGGCCGTACGATCGACGCCGAGGAAGTGTTGATCGCCCGCAACCGATTCCTCCGGGCTGAACG
Source organism: Acidimicrobiales bacterium (assembly GCA_965216355.1). Taxonomy (GTDB): domain Bacteria; phylum Actinomycetota; class Acidimicrobiia; order Acidimicrobiales; family SZUA-35; genus JAHELU01. The sequence goes on along the minus strand of CBDCFR010000002.1, from coordinate 2,567 downwards.
CCAAACCCAGGGGGGCTGGCGTAATCGGCTGAGGAACATCACCGACATCCTCTGGGATGTGGGCGTCGGCTACGGCTACCGGTCGAGCCGGGCGGCGTTGATGATCGTCGCCCTCACGGCCGTAACGAGCATCCTTCTTCACAGCAACTTCGCCCGCGATCGGCTGGTCACGATTGATGAGGACAACACCGTCTACGTCGCCGCCGAACCGTGTGAATCCGGCACGGTGCGCTGCTTCAGCCCCGTGTTCTACGCCGTCGACACCGTGATCCCCCTTGTCGACCTTCAGCAAAGGTCAACCTGGTACCCGGCCCACAATCTTCGGTTCGGCAGTGCTCTCGAGTGGGGACTGGACTTCACCGTCCTCTTGGGTTGGGGCGCAAGCTCGGCCTTGGTACTCGGACTCAGCCGATCACTTGCCCCCGATCGATAATAATCCGGGCCAATGAGGTATGAGTTGAATCGTATTGCTCAAGAGCAGATGTCCCGGCCTAGATATCCAACTCACCGGCCTTCACAGCCTTGATAAAGGCTCGCGTTTGCGAGGGCGAGAACGGCCCAATCTCACAGTCAGGATTGTTTGAGTCGCGTAGTAATAGACAGCCGGTCTTTGAGTCGACGAACCACTCAACGCAATCATTGTCGGCCGAATAGGAGCTCTTTATCCATCGACCACGGGAGCCAGTTGCCTTCAATTGTTCCCTCCTGACCTACTACGTAGGCATTGGCGAAGTTGTCCAATAGGTACATTCTATTCGCCTTCTCCTCCATCGGGCCAAAAAGAAGCTCCATTCGGCCTTGAGGTGGGCCCAGATACGAACTGATCTAGATCCGACAGGACTGTTCGTACTATGCTTTCTTTGAGTGAGGGAACGACGAATGGCAAGGTACACAATTGTGGAGGGAAGCCGCTTGCGTAGTCGCTATCAACGGTTGCGATTCCTGGAGCGATCACGAGGCAAATCGCTCCAGGCAGTCGTAGCGCTGCTAGCAATTTGGGCCTACGCGATCCTGTTCGGCCTTATCGCCGCCGCCGCCACCGCCGTCATCGATGCATCTGGAATCAACTTGCCGTTCCAGCCGTGGATCACACTGACCGCAACTGCAGCGGTGGCTGTCGCCCTGAGCGACCCCCTATTGGACTACGTCAAAGAAACCAAATAGATAGATGTGACCGGACTAGTCGGCAAACAAATCGGCTAACAGCTGGAGTGCCTGCTCATCAAAACTCCCGTACTTGTCGGCCATCTCCTGGACGACGTTGTAATGACTGATGAAAGCTTTGATCTTCTCAGGATCATCACTTTCGCTGGTTCGGCTCTGACCGTCCTCCAGATAAAGCACATCATCCAGATCAGGGATATCAAATTGAAGAATCGTGAAAGGGGTGCCCATTACGGGGTGTGCTCCGGCGGCAAGGGGTAGCAAATGCAGGTTGACGTTCGGTCGAGCGTTCAACGCAACCAAATGACGGATCAGCTCGCGCATAGTTGCGGTACCGCCAACGGGCCGTCGAAGTACCGCTTCACCTAGTACAAAATGGAGCTCAGGTTGCACTTCTTGCTCAAGAAGAAGTTGACGCTTGGCGCGAAGGTTGGCACGATCTTCGAGGTCCTTACCATGCCTTCCTAGTGCTGCGAGCGCTGCTCTCGTGTAGCCCTCAGTCTGCAGAAGCCCAGGAACAAATGTGGGCTCGTGTTTCCATATCTGCCTAGCGGATCCCTCTTGCGCTACAAGGTCTCGGAACGAGTCCGACATGACTGAACCAAAGTTCTCCCAACTTGGAGCGTCTCTAGCCTGACGCGCTAACTCGACAAGGTGGTCGATCCGCTTCTTGTCCGCCACCCCGAAGACCGATAGCAGAAGACGAACGTCACTGGGAGATATCGAGCCGACGCCCTGCTCGATTCGGACAACTTTGCTTAGACTCCAGTCGAGTTCTCCTGCCGTGGCCTTCTGCGTCATTCCTGCGGCCCTGCGGGCTTTGTATAAGGCCGTACGAAGTTGTCGCCTGATAAGTTCCGCCGTAGGACGCAACTCACTCGTGGCATCAGAGCCTTTGCCCCTGTCCTGAGTTTTGGCAGCCACCTTTACCTCCTGGAGTTGGAATCCGTGTCACATCCACCAGCCAATGGTCAGTAGGCCCATCAGCATTTTGCATAGTAGCAGTTCGCTACTACATTTTATCGATGACCTCGAGCAAGCCCTTTAGGACAGCGCATTGTTTGGTCTAATCCTTGCCCTTCCTGCAGGCAGCGCAATCGTCGTCGCTCTGACTGTGAGGCGTTGAATGCTCGTGCTTCTTGCAGCGCCAACGACGCCAGGACCGGCGAAGTCCGACACCAGCGACAACGACGGCCGCGGTCACAACCAACTGGGCGAGTAACGGGTGGGGCTGGAAGCCTAGAGCAGCAGTACCGATGCTAAGAGCGACAACTATAACGATCGTGATCCAGATCAGCTGCGAAAGAGTCCAGACTGCATCCTTGAAACGTCGATAGTTGGCCTCATCGCCAAGGACGAACTGAAAGTTCGACTTGACGGCGACGGGAACACTCCCTTTGTCG
>CBDCFR010000001.1:0-8012 GCA_965216355.1 Acidimicrobiales bacterium | reverse complement strand
ACCCCAGGGTCTTTTCGGCGGGCTTTGTGAATCAGGAACGCTCCCCGCATAACGGCGAAGAAGTCGTTGATGTAGCCGTCGGAGCCCAGTCCGACGGTGGCCCCGGCCTCAAGAAGCTCCGGGATGGGAGCGATACCGCCGCCCACCTCGCAGTTGGCCAGCGGCATGTGGGTGACCCGGATTCCCCGATCGGCGATCAGGGCCAACTCGGCTTCGTCGATTTGCACACATTGGCTGGCCAGGAAGCCGGGACCGGCCACGCCAAGCGTGTCGTAGTGAAGGGCGGTGCGACGTCCGGTTCGTTCGAGGCACCAGTCACCCTCATGAACACCCTCGTTCATATGGGCGTGAGACAGCACTCCACGATCGGCGGCCAGGGCGAAGGCTTCCCGGATGTAGTCATCCGAACAGGTGAACGTGGTGTGCCAGCACATCAATCCGCCGACCAACCCATCGGGTTCGGCGGCGCAGGCATCGATGAGGCGCAGGTTTTCCTCCAACCCCAAACGGGCGATCCGTTCCCCCGCCCGTTCGGTGGCCTCAAAGCTGAGCAGCCCTCGCTGACCTCGCCGTTCCACCACTTCCTTCTGGGCCAGCAACGCTTCTGGCAGCGCGTTGGGTGCTTCCAGGATGTCGTAGAACGTGGTGATGCCTGAGCGCAGCATCTCGGCGCACACGTAGTCGGTGGCGGCGACGATCATGTCGACATCGAGGGCGTCTTCCACCTTCGGCCACCAGTAGTCCTCCAGGAATCCCCAGAAGTTATCGGGGGCCTCGTCGAGGGGAATGCCGTGGGCCAACGTGCCGTAGAGGTGGACGTGACCGTTGACGAATCCAGGCAGCAGAATCTGCCCCGAGCCGTCGACAACGTCGGCATTCGGATGGGCTGCCCGCAACTCCCCATGAGGCCCAACCGCCACGATGTCTCGCCCGTCGACCGCAACACCCCAGTTGCGTTGCGGCCCGACGGCGCTCGACGGCACCACCCAGTCGGCCAGAATCAACGTCGTCACGACCCCACCCCCTCCGAACTTTGTGACGGCTGCGTCCCCCTACCTGGGACGCAAGCTGCACACAGTTCGTCGGTGGGGGGTCGCAAACTACACAAAGTTCTAGGAGGCGGCGTTGAGAGCGGCATAGACGCGCTCGGGGGTGAACGGTAGATCGTTGATGGCGACGCCGGTGGCCTGCAGGATGGCGTTGCGGACAGCCGGGGCAACGCCGTCCTTCGGAATCTCGGCCACGGCCTTGGCTCCGAACGGGCCGGAGTCCTCCATCGTCTGCACGAGGTACACGACCATCTCCGGCATCTCGTCGGCCCGGTAGATCTTGTAGGGTCCGAACTCGTCGTTGATGAGCTTGCCGTTGTCGTCGAAGGCGAACTCCTCGCAGTGGGCGTAGCCCAGTGCCTGTAGCATGCCACCCTCCACCTGACCGGAGGCGGTGATTGGGTTGATGGCCACGCCGCAGTCGACGGCCATCACGAGTTTGGTCACCGTGACCTGCCCGGTTTCGATGTCGACCTCAATCTCGGCGAACTGAGCCGCAAACGGGGGAGGGCAGTCGGGGGACACGTACGACGACGTACCCATGATCTGCTCCTGCTCCTGCCAGTGCAGCGAGTCGAGGGCGATGTCTTCAAGGCTGCATGACGACCCGTCGGGGGCGTAGGCCCGCCCGTCCCGCAGCTCGATGGTGCAGGGGATATCGACGTCGAGCAGCATCGCCGCCCGCTCTTTCAGCCGATCCCGTACCACCTTCGCCGCCTGGAGAGCGGCAGTGCCGGAGATGTAGGTGGTGGAGCTGGCGTAGGCTCCGGTGTCGAACGGAGTCATGTCGGTGTCGCTGGAGTAGACCTTGATGTCCTCGAGCGATACGCCCAAGACCTCGGCGGCAATCTGGCCGAGCACGGTATCGGCCCCGGTGCCGAGGTCGGTGGCGCCGACCAGCATGTTGAACGACCCGTCGTCGTTGAGCTTGATTGAGCAGCCGCCCATGTCGAGGAACGGGATGGCCGTGCCGTGCATACAGAAGGCGAAGCCGATGCCTCGACGGATATGCGGCCGATCGGGGGGCGACACCCACTCGGGATCGTTGCGGCGATGCCAGCCGATCTCACGTTGGGCCTGAGCCACGCACTCCTCGATGCCGGCGCTCATCACCTTCGGGTACTCGTCGAGCTCTTCTTCCTCCACCGCTCGCTCGCCCAGGTGCGGGGCGATGTCGAGCTCGGATCCGACCTTCACCCAGTTGTTGCGTTTGAACTCGATCGGGTCGAGCCCTCGGGCCACGGCGATGTCTTCCATGTGGGCTTCGAGCGCAAACTCAGCCTGGGGTGCTCCGTAGCCTCGGTAGGCGCCAGGAACGGGAATGTTGGTGTAAACCACATCGCAGTGGAACCGCTTCGACTTCGCCTCATAGCTGGTGAGACCCCGGAGCCCTGAGACGGTCTGCACGGTGTACCCGTGGGTGCCGTAAGGTCCGGTGTTGCCGATGATATGAAGATCTTGGGCGGCCAGCCGGTTGTCGGAATCGACAACCGTGCGGTAGGTGATCGTCTGAGGATGCCTGGTTCGACTGGAGCGGAATTCCTCCGACCGGGTGAGTTCAAGGCGGACAGGTCGCCTGGTCTTGATGGCCAGATGGCCGACGATGTCTTCGATCAACATTTCCTGTTTCGCTCCAAAGCCACCGCCGATGCGGGGCTTGATGACGCGGATGTCTTTCACGTCCATGCCGAGCAGTGGGGCGACCATGCGCCGAGTGTGGAACGGCACCTGGGTTGCGGTACGGATCACGAGCCGCTCGTCTTCGTCGAGCCAGGCGATGGAGATGTGGGGCTCAATCGGACACTGCTGCACCTGGTGCACCCGGAACGTCTGCTCGTAGGTGGTTAGCCCGTCCTCGCCGGCTTCCGACTTGGCGAACGTGGCGTCGATCTTGCCCCGCTCGGCGGTGATTTGATGCACGACGTTGCGTTCACGGTCGAAGATGTGGGTGGTGTCCTCTTCGTCGTGGATGACCGGAGCACCATCGACCATGGCTTCGCGTTCGTCGAGGATGGCCGGCAGCGTCTCGTATGTGACGTCGATCAAGGCGCATGCCGCCTCGGCAATCTCAGGTGACTCGGCCGCCACCACGGCTACTCGGTCTCCCACATGGCGGACTTTATTGTCGAAGCTGACCTGATCGTAGGGATGAGGGTTCGGCCAGCTCTGTCCTCCTGAGGCGTACTTGATGCGTGGGGTGTTCTTGTAGTGCATTACGGCGTGCACGCCGGGGAGAGCCAGCGCGGCTGAATCGTCGATGTCGACGATATTGGCGTGGGCATGGGGGCTGGTGAGCAGTCGGGCGTAGAGCAGCCCACGCATCTCGATGTCGTCGGTGAACGCCGGGTTGCCTTTGGCCAGCTTTACCGCGTCGACCTTGACCTCCGGTTTGCCGACCACGGCCATGTCGGGCACGTCGAGGCTCGGGATCAACCGGGGAGCGGCGACGGGGCCATCGGGAACGGGGCTTTCGGGGTCGTATGGCACCGCATTGGTGCCGTCGGTCATCGGGGTGAGAATGATCGGCGCGAACGGCTCCACGGTGTCGCCCCGCATAACAGCGGCCGCTCGCCTCACCGCTTCCACAGGCTTGACGTAAGCGGTCTCGCGGTCGAGGATGCCCGACAGCATGTCGCGGATCGCAGCCTCCGAAGGGTTGGGGTCCTCCCGAAGCAGGGCCATGGTGCCGAGGATCATGGCGCCGGCGGAGTAACCCGACTGGAAGGCCCCGACAGCCGTGAAGGCGGCCTGGATCGGATGCAGGTCCCGCTCGGTGTTGAGAGCTTCGACCGTGGTGACGTCGTGGCCGTCGATTTGGGCCGCCAGCACCACGTCGGAGCTGGCCAACTCGCCGTCGATCAGCACCGCCCCAGCACCGGTGACACCGTCGGATGAGCCGAATTTGACGCTCATCATTCCCAAGTGGCGGAGTAGGTCTCGCAATACTTCGTAGGGGGCGACGGTGGCGCTGACCGTGTCGCCGTTGAGCGTAAACGTGATGTCTATTTGTTGGGTTGAATTGACAGCCAAGGTCATCGCAGCGCCTCCACAGCTCGTTTCGTCAGTGTCACGGCGAGTTGGCGGCGATAGTCGGAGCCGCCCCGGAAATCACCTGGTGGTTCGAGGCCCTGACCCGGGTTGTCGGGGTCGACGATCACGGGCGCGGCGGCCACGCCGGTGACCGCCACCGTGGTCGTCTCGCCTAAACGATGAGCAACCGCGGCGACGATGGGAACGTCGGCCGGCGTGCGCCCCGTGCCGGCAACGGCGTAGGTTCCGCCGGAGGCGATTGAGACCGAGGTAACCAGCGATCCATCGGCGAGCCCATTGGCGTAGAGATCGACCAGGGAATGCTCGGCGGAGCCGGTGCCGTCGATAACCGTGGCCTTTCCACTCGAGGCTAGAAGGGTCGCAGCGAGGACACTTTCAGCGCCCGAGCCTGTGCCGGCGGCGGCTACCGTCCCGCCGACCGTGGCTCGGGTCCGTAGCGTCGAGGGGAGTTCTGAGGCGGCGATTCTGACGGAGACCGTCTTCGATCTGCTCGCTTGACGCCATCGTCGACAAGGTGGTCATCGCTCCGATGGTGATGCGCTCGTCAGCCGGGTTGATACCGCTCAACTCGAGTGATTGCAGATCGACAACCTCGATGCCGACGTGCTCCCGATCGGCATTGACGATGGTGCCTCCGGCCAAGGCCACCCGATTCTCAGCCGTAAGTAGTGCGACCGCTTCTTCTATCGATTGCGGTCGATGGTACGCAGATGCCAGTGGCACGTTGCCTCCGATTCAGTCTCCGATTTGCGTGTAAGCCTCTTGGTCCAAGCCCTCTTCGTCCAACCCAGGCCGCAGCTTAACAATTTGTACAGTTTAACAATTTGTACAGGATGACGATAGCGAATCGCATCCGGTGGCGTCGAGGCAAGAGTAGTCGCCGGGACCGGGGCACGACAGGGCCCTAGACTGAGTTGGTGTTCTCGGTGCAGCGAGCCGACACGAAGGAGGGACCGTGAGCGCGAGTGTGACGGCCGCCGATCATCCGCGGACCCGCCGAGTCTCCGGTCTTGATCTGTCACGGTTGGAGGCCTTCCGGCACCTCCCGGGCCTCTGGACGAATGTGTGGTCGACGGCAAAGCGCGGGTGGAACATCATGGCTCTACCCTTTGCCGACCCGGATTCGAGCCACGACTATCGGCTTCTCATCAACCACTACGAGGAGGAGCTTCGATTCTCGTTCGTTGACGACGATGTGCCGAACCGGGGCCTGAGTCGTCGTGACTCAGATGCTTCTCAATTGGATCAGTTCGTCATTGCGCTGGACTATCAGCAGACCGTAAGGCAGCTGAAGGCTGTCGACTTTCCGGCAAGCGGCGTCGCCGGCGGGATGGAAGCGATTCACCACGAACCGGGGCTGTTTCTGAGGATGATCAATCAAACGACCGATGAGCTGACCGTGGCCAGGCTCGCTACCGTCCCTCACGGAAATTCGCTCACCGCTCTAGGTCGCTGGCGGAGTTACAAGGGTGGCCCAGAGATTCCTGACGCGGTCGCGTTTCCCGTTGGCGTTGTCGCAGATCCTCCCGGCGCGGTGGGTGGTGCCGAGGTCGATGACTACCTCTATCCATTCCGGCATTTTGTTGACAACCCGTTTCTTGGCGACATCGACGTTCCGTACTTTCCGGGGTTCAGCCCGGACAACGCCAACCGGCTCTTGCAGTTGTCGATCCCGTCGAACGTGGTCAGGACCACCGAGATTCACTTCGACACAACGGTCGAGCAGGCGGGGATCGTCAACATCCCGTTCATTGTGAAGCAGGCCGAGCCGACGTCGATGACCTCTACCTTCTGGGTAATGGAGCTCGCCTACGGCGACGTGTGGCTGGCCTACAGCCAAACGGTGATGTTGGAGTTTGCTGGTCGCCGGGACGGTCGTCCGGGGCGAATCCAATGGCCTCATATCTCGATCAATCTGATGACCAAGGTGGCCGAGCCGAACGAAGCCGATCCCTACATGGTCAACGTCGAGTGGTCGAGGTAGCCGTGGCGTCTAACGGGTGAGACGACTGCTGATGCCCGCTTTTTTGAACAACGACCGAGCAGCTTTCTCCGCTTCGGCTCGAAGAGTGGCCTCATCGAACGTTGTAACGGTTCCGTTGTCGATCACCAGTCGGCCGTCGACGATCACGTGGCGCACATTCGCCGGAGTGGCGTTGTAGACGAGGGCGCTCGGTACTCGATGAACCGGAGCTACAAACACCGATTCGAGGTCGACCACCACCAGGTCAGCCCGACGGCCCGCTTCAATCGCTCCGATCTGGTCGGGCTGACCAAACGCCTGGGCTCCACCTCGACAGGCCATGCGCAGCACGTCCTCGGGTTGTAGCGCCACCGCGTCGAGCCGGCTCACCTTCTGCAGCAACGCGGTGACCTTCATGGCTTCAAACATGTCTTGACGGTTGTTGCTGCCGGGGCCGTCGCTGGCCAACGCCACTGGGATTCCCCGCTCCCGCATTTCGACGATCCGGGGGATGCCGGACGCCAGGTACATGTTGGAGACCGGGCAGTGGACGACAGTGGCCCCTCGAGCCGCCACCAGGTCGAGCTCCTCATCATCGAGCCAGACGCTGTGGGCCAGCTGGAAGTCGGGTCCGAGCACACCGAGCGCGTCGAGCCATGCCACATGGCGCATGCCGCGCTCATCGAGACTCATCGCAACTTCTTCCCGAGTCTCGGCGCAGTGAATGTGGGTTCCGGCGCCCCACCGGCGGCTCTCGGCCACCGTGGCCTTCATGGCTTCGTCGCTACATCCCCACGGGATCAAGGGTGCTAGCTCAACCCGAATTCGGTTGTTGTCGTAGCCATCCCAATGTTGGTGTATTCGGCGTGAACGCTCGATCACCGTGTCGGCTGACTCCGTCAAGTTCGGTTCGTAGTTGCGGTCGGCCCATCCACGGGCCAGTAGCAGCCGAGCACCTGACCGGTCGGCCGCTCGACAGACTGCGTCGTCGACCGTGGCTTCGGGATCTTCCCCATCCGGGTGGATGTATTGGTGATCGATGACCGACGTGGCGCCGCTACGAAGGTTCTCCACCAGGCCAACGGCGGCGGCGAGATAGGCGGCCTCGCCGTCGAGGTGGACGGCCCCGGGCCAAATGCAGTCTTTCAGCCAAGCGAGCAACGGTTTGTCGTCGGCCAGGCCCCGGAAGAAGGTCTGGAACAGGTGTGTGTGGCCGTTGGTCATTCCGGGCATGACGGCGCAGCCGCTGGCGTCGATGGTCCGGTCGCATGTGTCGGTCAGCGTCGATGGAGCGGGGCCGTCCCCGACGTCGGTGATCAGATTGTCGACCACGTGGATCCAGCCCGGATCGTGGAGGGTAAAGGCGTCGTCGACGGTGACAACCGCTCCGCCGTGGATGAGTAGCGAGCGAGGCCGCTCCACTGTCACCCTTTGCCGTCCCAGTCGGCGAAGGCGTCGACCACCGGCTTGATGTCGGGCATCAGGGGGTAAAGGATCGGGCAGGTGACACCGGCGTCGATGTATTCAGCCACCTTTTCCCGGCATTCGGCGGCGGTGCCGACGGCCATCAGCTTTCGTACCAGGTCATCCGGGATCAGGGGAGCGGCCTTGCGGTAATCCTCCTCGGTGGCGGGCCAACCGACGACCTGTTGCACTCGTTCCACCAGCTCGGGGTCGGCACCCGAGGCCTCCATGATGTGGGGTTCGGTGCCGAGGTAGTAGGCCACGAGCGACTTGCCGGTGAGCACCGCCTCGTCGGGGTCATCGTCGGACAGCGAGCAGGCGAGCAGCTCCGGACGGTCGACCTCGTCAAGCGTCTTGCCCGCCCGTTCGGCGCCCACTCTGGTGCGTTCGACGGCGTCGCGGATGTAATCAGTGGAGACCACGTAATTGAGCACCGGACCATCGCAGATCTCGCCCGACAGTTCCAGCATCTTGGGGCCGGTGGC